>JAFKJU010000009.1 GCA_017305935.1 Hyphomicrobiales bacterium
TCCGCCGCGCGCCGCTTCCGCCGCCGGCGATCTGGGCAGCCTCGGTGCCGAGCGCTTGGGAGCCCGCAGATCCGCTCCCAATCGCGGCCGCATCGAGCCGCGCGTCGATGCTTCTCCGGCCGCGCCGGTGCTGGAGGCCGAAGCCTCGCTGCCGCCGCAGCCGCGCGAAAAGCCGGGAAAGATCAAGCCGGAGAAGAAGCGCAAGCGCCGCGGCGCCGGCATCGTCGCCTCGCTGCTGATCTATGGAATGCTGCTGGCGGCGCTGGTCGGCGGCGGCTGGTGGCTCAGCCAGTCCGGCCTGATCGACCAGGTGAAGGCGCTGATGGATGGCACCGCCGCGGCGCCGCGCACCACCGCCCCGCCATCCGACGGTTCGCAATTCCGCGGCTTGCGCACCCTCGATCCGCGCAACGGTTTCGGCGACGACTGGCTGGAAGTGCTGACCCCGACGGAAGTCGACCGCATCAAGGGCGGCCGCGCGGAGGCGGTCTCGACCAGCGAAGGCCCGGCGATCCGCGTGCTGGCCGGCGGCGGCGGGGATGCGGCGATCGAAATCCCGGTCTCGGCGCTGCAGCAGATGGCAGGCAAGGCCTCGACCATCGCACTCACCCTGCAGGCCAGCGGCAACACGCCGGTTCAGATCGCGCTCGAATGCGGCTTCGGCACGCTCGGCGGCTGCGGCCGGCATCGCTTCGACGTCACCCATGACAAGATGGACATCCTGCTGCATGTGGTCTTCGACCGCAATGCGACGCCGGATGCCCCCGGCCGGCTGCTGATCGATCCCGATCTCTCGGCCAAAGGCGGCGGCGTCGACCTGTTCGCGGTGCGCATCCTGCCGGGGCAATAGCCCTTTCGCATGTCCGGACGCTCGAAGCCCGGCAGAACCGCAGCCTCTCCTATTTCAGGATCTTCGGCCCCTGACCGATGATCTTGTCGTCGAGCTCGCCGATGGCGTCCTTGTCCTTGCCGTCATAGTCGAGCGTCCTGAGGATATGGCGCAGCAGGTTGATGCGGGCGCGGCGCTTGTCGTTGGCCAGCACCACCGTCCAGGGCGCGGCATCGGTGTGGGTTTCCTTCAGCATCCGG
The DNA here is from genome assembly GCA_017305935.1 of Hyphomicrobiales bacterium. Lineage (GTDB taxonomy): Bacteria > Pseudomonadota > Alphaproteobacteria > Rhizobiales > Rhizobiaceae > Metarhizobium. Next base: position 1,090 of record JAFKJU010000009.1, read on the forward strand.
TCTCGCTTGTCGGTATAATCGTCCCATTTCTTGAGGGCGGCGATATCCATCGGCGAGAGCTTCCAGACCTTGAGCGGATCGTGGCGGCGATCATGGAAACGCTTGAGCTGCATCTCGCGGCCGATATTGAGCCAGAACTTGAAGAAATGGATGTTGTCCTGGACGATCATCTTCTCGAAGCGCGGCACCTGCTTCATGAACAGCTCGTATTCGTCCTTGGTGCAGAAGCCCATGACCGGCTCGACGCCGGCGCGGTTGTACCAGGAGCGGTCGAAGAGCACGAATTCGCCCGCGGTGGGAAAATGCGAGACGTAGCGCTGGAAATACCATTGGCCGCGCTCGGTCTCGGTCGGCTTGGTCAGCGCCACGACACGGGCGGAGCGCGGATTCATATAGGCACTGGCGGCCAAGATCGCCCCACCCTTGCCTGCGGCGTCGCGGCCCTCGAACACGGCCATGATCCGCTTGCCGGTCGCCTGCTGCCAGAGCTGCACCTTGACCAGCTCGATCTGCAGCTTCTTCAGGTCCGAATCGTATTCGGCCTGATCGAGCTTCTTCTTGTAGGGATAGCCGCCGGATTGCAGGGCCGCATCGTCGATCCACCCGGGCAGCACGGGATCATCGACGTTGAACGCCCGCGTCTCTCCCCCGAAATTCAACTCGACCGTGCGATCCTGCTTTTCGTCCGCCATGGACATCTCCTGAACTGTTTGCAATCCTGTCGCTACTGGTGGAAGAGGCCATATCCGGACGATGAATTCAAGCACCCCGTGCCATGTCGCATGTTGCATCTTTCTGTCATCGAATCCGGGTAAGCAACGATTTCCACCGCGGGCAGGCAGATCATGACGGCAATGGACCATTCGGCGTTACAGGCACATCCCGTCCGGCGTCTCCTGGCGCGACTGGGGCAGCAATGGCCGGTGCTGGCGGCGTCCGCCGTCATCGCCATGCTGGCGCTTTCGGCTGGTATCGACCGGCTGGCGGTGATCGGCCTGTGGGTCTTCCTGGCGCTGGTGACGCTGCTGCGCCGGCCGGCACGCATCGTCATCGAGCGGCAGGTCTCCATGCCCTTGTCGGTGCAGCCCTCGCCGCAAGCCTCGCTCAGAGCGGTGTCGGCGGCCCTTGGCGGGCTGGATGCGCCGGTCTTCGTGCTCAATCGCGAGGAACAGATCCTGTTCCAGAACGGCGCGGCGCAACAGGCCTTCGGCTGCGTGCCGGAAGGCGCCCATATCAGCGCGAGGCTGCGCGCCCCCGCGCTCCTGGAAAAGGTCGGCGACACCATCGCCTCCGGCCACGAAAACCGTTTCGAGCTGTCGGAGCGCCTGCCCTCGGAGCGGGTCTATGGCGTGCTGGTCGCCCCTGTGGAGATGCCCTATGGCGATGGCGGCCGCGAGACGGTCTATATCCTCTCCTTCCGCGACCTCTCGGAATCGCGTCGCATCGACCGGATGCGCACCGATTTCGTCGCCAATGCCAGCCACGAGCTGCGCACGCCGCTCGCCTCGCTGCGCGGCTTCATCGAGACCATGCAGGGGCCGGCCCGCAACGACGAGAAGGCGCGCGAGCGTTTCCTCGCCATCATGCTGGAGCAGGCCACCCGCATGAGCCGGCTGGTGGACGACCTCTTGTCCTTGTCGCGGCTGGAACTGAAGGCGCATCAGCCGCCGGCGCAGAAGGTCGATCTCGTGCCGCTCATCGGCCATGTGCGCGACGCGCTGCTGCCGCTGGCCGAGGAACTCGACGTCACCATCACCCTGCACCTGCCGGACGGCAAGGCGGAAGTCGAGGGCGATCGCGACGAGCTGGTGCAGGTCTTCGAAAACCTGATCGAGAATGCCTGCAAATACGGCCAGGAAGGCAAGGCGGTCGACGTGACGCTGACCGGTGGAGACGGCGTGCCCGTCGAGGTGACGGTCAGCGACCATGGCCCCGGCATCGCCGCCGAGCATGTGCCGCGCCTGACGGAGCGTTTCTACCGCGTCAATGTCGAGGCCAGCCGCTCGAAGAAGGGCACCGGCCTCGGCCTGGCCATCGTCAAGCATATCCTGACGCGCCACCGCGCCCGCCTCGTCGTGCGCTCCCAGCTCGGCAAGGGCACGGCGTTTACTGTCCGCTTTTGACATGAAAGGACGCGCGGCGGAAGGACAATCGCCAAATTACGTTGATATTTCACGTAGTTGTCCTGTCATAAATGTTTCACCGAACTGACATAAAACAGCGGGCATACGGGGTCTAAAGAAAGGCCAGCGAAGGCGGGCAACCGCCGGCCTCGTGACAGCGAGTTCCTCCATTCGCCAGACACCCACGCCCCAAACTCACGCCCATGACGGGAGAATTTTTATGAACGTTCTCAAGCTTTCCGCCGCGGCCCTGGTTGCCTCCGTGGCTTTTGCCGGCGCCGCCAGCGCCCGCGACCAGGTTCAGGTCGCCGGTTCCTCGACGGTTCTGCCCTATGCCAAGATCGTCGCCGAAAGCTTCGGCGAAACCTTCAGCCAGTTCAAGACCCCGGTCGTCGAGTCGGGCGGCACGGGCGCCGGCCTCAAGGAATTCTGCAAGGGCGTCGGCCCGGAAACCATCGACGTCGCCAATGCCTCGCGCAAGATCAACGAAAAGGAACTGGAAGCCTGCAAGGCAGCCGGCGTGACCGAAATCCAGGAAGTCAAGATCGGCTATGACGGCATCGTCTTCGCCAACGACAATTCGCTCGGCGAACTGAAGCTGGTCCCGTCCGACATCTACAAGGCGCTGGCCGCCAAGGTCGTCGTCGACGGCAAGCTGGTCGACAATCCGAACAAGAAGTGGTCGGACGTCAACCCGTCGCTGCCGTCCGTCGAAATCGCCGCCTACATCCCCGGCGAAAAGCACGGCACCCGCGAAGTCTTCGAACAGAAGGTTCTGGAAGCCGGCTGCAAGGAAACCGGCGCTCTCGACGTCATCAAGGCCGCCGTCAAGGAAAAGGCCGACCAGACCAAGGCTTGCGTGGGCGTCCGCAAGGACGGTCTCGCCGTCGACATCGATGGCGACTATTCGGAAACGCTGGCCCGCATCGGCGCCAACAAGAACGGCATCGGCGTCTTCGGCCTGTCCTTCTATGAAAACAACGCCGACAAGCTGAAGGTCGCCACCGTCAGCGGCATCGTTCCCTCGGCCGCAACCATTGCCGACGGCACCTATCCGGTCTCGCGTCCGCTGTTCTTCTACGTGAAGAAGGCCCATCTCGGCGTCATCGCCGGCCTGAAGGAATACGTCAACTTCTTCGTTTCCGACCAGATGATCGGCCCCGACAGCCCGCTCGTCGAATACGGCCTCGTCGCCGCTCCCGACGCCGAGCGCGAGGAAATCCGCAAGTCGATCGAAGACGGCAAGACCATCTGATCCTCCCAGGAACCGGCGCGGGCGAAAACCCGCGCCGGTCTTGCCGCCGGCTGCACAATTCCTCAGACCGGGGTGATCTAAGGAATTCTGCAGTGAATTCATTGTGTCGCGGCGCCGTTTGCCCTCCGGTTCGGGGCGCGGATGCCGCCAGGGGAAGCGCATGAGCACGTCTCTGATCCTGATAATTCTGCTGATCGTCGGCGCCGGGGCCTATGGCCTGGCCGCGTCGCGCGCCGTCCGGATGTCCGGCGGCAAGCTGTCCGCCTTGCATTCGCGCCCGGGCTATTACGGCGCCTATGCCGCCATCTGGGCCATCCTGCCGGCGGCCCTCGTCCTAGCCGTCTGGCTGGTCGCCAGCCCGATGATCGTCGAGCGCACCGTGCGCGGCGGCTTTCCCGATGACGTGAAGAGCATGCCGGTGGCCGAGCAGAACCTCGCCTACGGCATGATCAACGCCATCGCCCGCGGCCTGCCGATGCTGTCGGCGGAAGATACCGCGGCCCTGTCGTCGGGCTCCGTCGACGTGCGCGCCAAGCTCGCCGAAAAGGGCGTTCCGCTCGCTGGCGACGTCCAGCCCTACATGCTCGAGGCCGCCAGGACGCTGAACGCCGAGACCGGCACCAGCCGTCTGGCGATGACCGCCGTCGTAGCGCTGCTGGCGCTGGGCGGGGCGGCCATCGCCCTGCGCTCGGTCGCTCCGCGTTTCCGCGCCCGCAACCGTGTCGAGCGCGTCATCCTCTGGGCGCTGGTGGCGGCGTCCTCCATCGCCATCCTCACCACCGTCGGCATCGTGCTGTCGATGCTGACGGAGGCCGCGCATTTCTTCAGGGAAATCCCGCCGCTGGAATTCTTCTTCGGCACGGTCTGGGATCCGCGCTTCGCCGGCGCCGGCTCGACATCGGCCGGCCAGTTCGGCCTGATCCCGCTGCTGGCCGGCACGCTGTATATCGGCTTCGTCGCCATGCTGGTCGCCGTTCCCGTCGGCCTGTTCGCCGCCATCTACATGGCCGAATATGCCAGCCCCAAGGTGCGCTCGCTGGCCAAGCCGCTGCTGGAGGTGCTCGCCGGCATCCCCACCATCGTCTACGGCTTCTTCGCGCTGATCACCGTCGGCCCGTTCCTGCGCGACCTGTCGATGCAGGTGAACGGCCTGCTGACCGGCAATTATGTCAACTTCATCCAGGCGCAGAGCGTGCTCACCGCCGGCATCGTCATGGGCATCATGCTGATCCCCTACGTCTCCTCCTTGTCGGACGACATCATCACCGCCGTGCCGAAGGCGCTGCGTGACGGTTCGCTCGGCCTTGGCGCCACGCGCTCCGAAACCATCAAGAAGGTGGTGCTGCCGGCAGCCCTCCCCGGCATCGTCGGCGCCCTGCTGATGACCGCGTCCCGCGCCATCGGCGAAACCATGATCGTCGTGCTCGCCGCCGGTGTGGCCGCCCGCATGCAGATCAATCCCTTCGAGCCGATGACCACGGTGACGGTCAAGATCGTCGCCCAGCTGACCGGCGACCTGGAATTCACCTCGCCGCAGACGCTGGTGGCCTTCGCGCTCGGCATCACGCTGTTCGCGATCACGCTCTGCCTCAACATCTACGCGCTCTACATCGTCCGCAAATACCGGGAGCAGTACGAATGACCAACGCCCTCTCTCCCGCAGACGCCGCCGTCATCTCGCGGGCGCCCGCCCGCCGCGACATCGGCATCAAGCGCCGCTACGCCGCCGAACGCCGCTTCCGCGCCTATGGCATCGCGGCGCTCGCCTTCGGCATCATCTTCCTGTTCCTGCTGCTCTCCACCGTGGTGCGCAACGGCTACACCGCCTTCCAGCAGACCGCGATCGCCCTGCCGGTCGAGTTCACCGAGAAGCTGATCGATCCGGACAACAAACGCGCCACCGACCCGTCGGTGCTGATCGCCGCCAATTATACGGCGGTCGCCCGTGACGCCATCGTCAAGGCGCTCGGCGTCGATGCCCAGAACAAGGCGGATGTGCGCGCGGCCAACGCCATGCTCTCCAAGAGCGCGCCGATCCAGCTGCGCGACATGGTCGTCGCCGACCCCAGCCTGATCGGCAAGACGGTCACCGTCAGCTTCCTCGCCGACGCCCAGATCGACTCCGCCAACAAGGGCCAGGTCGACCTGACCGTGCCGGAATCCAACCGCAAGGTCTCCGACCGCCAGATCGGCTGGATGCAGCAGCTCTCCGCCTCCGGCGCCATGGCCAAGCAGTTCAACACCGGCCTGTTCACGTCGGGCAATTCCTCGCGCCCCGAAGCCGCAGGCCTCGGCGTCGCCCTCGTCGGCTCGCTCTACCTGATGCTGATCGTGCTGGTGCTGGCCCTGCCCATCGGCGTCGCCGCTTCTATCTATCTGGAGGAATTCGCGCCGAAGAACCGGTTGACGGACCTGATCGAGGTCAACATCAACAATCTCGCGGCCGTTCCCTCCATCGTCTACGGCCTGCTCGGCCTTGCCGTCTTCATCAACTTCGCCGGCCTGCCGCGTTCGGCGCCGCTGGTCGGCGGCCTGGTGCTGACGCTGATGACGCTGCCGACGATCATCATCGCCACACGCGCCGCTCTTCGCGCCGTGCCGCCGTCGATCCGCGCCGCAGCCCTCGGCCTCGGCGCCTCGAAGATGCAGATGGTGTTCCACCATGTGCTGCCGCTCGCCATGCCCGGTATCCTCACGGGCACGATCATCGGCCTGGCGCATGCGCTCGGCGAAACCGCGCCGCTGCTGCTCATCGGCATGGTCGCCTTCGTCGCCGATATTCCCGGCTCGCCGATGGAGCCGTCGACGGCGCTGCCCGTGCAGATCTACATGTGGGCGAACGAGGCCGAGCGCGCCTTCGTGGAACGTACCTCGGGAGCGATCATCGTGCTTCTCTTGTTCCTCATCGTCATGAATCTCGGCGCCATTCTCTTGCGCCGCCGCTTCGAGCGCCGCTGGTAAGGAGCCACCGCCATGAATATGTTGTCTGAAGTCGCAGTCGAGAAGGTATTGGAAAAGCCGATGAACATCATTCCCCTGAAAATGGTCGGCAAGGACGTCTCCGTCTACTACGGCGACAAGCGCGCCCTTTACGACGTCAATCTCGACGTGCGCGAAAACACGGTGACGGCGCTGATCGGCCCTTCGGGCTGCGGCAAGTCCACCTTCCTGCGTTCGCTCAACCGCATGAACGACACGATCGAGGGCTGCAAGGTCACCGGCCGCATTGCCCTTGACGGCGACGATATCTACGACGCCTCCATCGACGTCGTCGAGCTTCGCGCCCGCGTCGGCATGGTGTTCCAGAAGCCGAACCCCTTCCCGAAGTCGATCTACGAAAACATCGCCTACGGCCCGAAGATCCACGGTCTCGCCCGCTCCAAGGCGGATTTCGACCAGATCGTCGAGGCCAGCCTGCAGCGCGCGGGCCTGTGGAACGAGGTCAAGGACCGCCTGCATGAAGGCGGCACCGGCCTTTCCGGCGGCCAGCAGCAGCGTCTCTGCATCGCCCGCGCCATCGCCGTCAGCCCCGAGGTCATCCTGATGGACGAGCCCTGCTCGGCCCTCGACCCGATCGCCACGGCAAAGGTCGAGGAGCTGATCCACGAGCTGCGCGCCAACTACACCATCGTCATCGTCACCCACTCGATGCAGCAGGCCGCCCGCGTCTCGCAGCGCACCGCGATGTTCCATCTCGGCCATCTGGTCGAGGAGAACGACACCGACAAGATGTTCACCAATCCTGACGACCAGCGCACCCAGGATTACATCATGGGCCGCTTCGGCTGATCGCCGCGCAAAGGTTTTCAAAGGATATTTCCATGGCATCGAACCATATCCATTCCGCCTACGACTCCGAACTGAAGTTTTTGGCGCGGCGCATCTCCGAAATGGGCGGCCTTGCCGAGCAGATGGTCAGCGACGCGGTGCGCGCGCTGGTGCATTCCGACTCGGCGCTGGCCCAGCGGGTCATCTCCGAGGACGCCATCCTCGACGCCGCCGAGCGTGAGATCGGCGACAAGGCCATCGTCATGATCGCCCGCCGCCAGCCGATGGCCGGCGACCTGCGTGAAATCATGGGTTCCATCCGCATCGCCGCCGACCTTGAGCGCGTCGGCGATCTCGGCAAGAATACCGCCAAGCGGGTCATCGCCGTGCAGGGCTCGGGCGTCACCCGCAAGCTGGCGCGCGGCCTCGAACATTTTTCCGAGCTGGCGCTGATGCAGCTCAAGGAAGTGCTCGACGTCTATGTCAACCGCTCGGCCGAGAAGGCCCAGTCGATCCGCGAGCGCGACGAGGAAATCGACGCGATGTATACCTCGCTGTTCCGCGAGCTCCTGACCTACATGATGGAAGACCCGCGCAACATCACCAGCTGCACGCATCTCTTGTTCTGCGCCAAGAACATCGAGCGCATCGGCGACCACGCCACCAACATCGCCGAAACCATCTATTACATGACGACCGGCGCCCAGCCCGAGGGCGAGCGCCCGAAGGACGACACCGCCAACACGGTCGGCGCTGTCACCGAATAAGCGCCTCCCCTTTTGTCCTGGACGCAGGAGCCGGCCCCGGCCGGTTCCTGCCCCTGATCCAGCAAAGAAGCCGGACGAACGATGTTACCCAAGATTGCCGTCGTCGAAGACGAAGAAGCCCTCAGCATCCTGCTGCGCTACAATCTCGAAGCCGAGGGCTTCGAGGTCGACACCATCCTGCGCGGCGACGAGGCCGAAATCCGCCTGCAGGAGCGCACGCCCGATCTCCTCATCCTCGACTGGATGCTGCCCGGCGTTTCCGGCATCGAATTGTGCCGCCGCCTGCGCATGCGCCCCGAGACCGAGCGCCTGCCGATCATCATGCTGACCGCGCGCGGCGAGGAAAGCGAACGCGTGCGCGGCCTTTCCACCGGCGCCGACGATTACGTCGTCAAGCCCTTCTCCACGCCCGAGCTGATCGCCCGTGTAAAAGCCATGCTGCGCCGCGCCCGGCCGGAAGTTCTCTCCTCGGTGCTGCGCTGCGGCGATATCGAACTCGACCGCGAAACGCACCGCGTCCACCGCAAGAGCCGCGAAGTGCGCCTTGGTCCGACCGAATTCCGCCTGCTGGAATTCCTGATGCAGTCCCCCGGCCGCGTCTTTTCGCGCTCGCAATTGCTCGACGGCGTCTGGGGCCATGACATCTATGTCGACGAGCGCACTGTCGACGTGCATGTCGGTCGCCTGCGCAAGGCGCTGAATTTCTCCAACATGCAGGATGTGATTCGCACGGTGCGCGGCGCCGGCTACTCGATGGAGAGTTGAGAGCAGCTTCGATCCAAGCGATTTCTGCCGCTTTCCGGGCTTTTCCACAAAAAATGCGAAAGTCCTTGCAATTGCGGCGAAATACGCCATCTTATGGATACAGGGAAGGATGGTTAACCGGAAATTAACCTTTCGGGACCACCATCCTCTTACACAGCCGATCGGAGGCGGGCCTGCAAGGGCCCCGGAGTGAAGATAGGCGTGGAAGACATCATCGTTTCCGCCTGCGACCACGGATGTACTGGCGCGGCGTCGAAACGAGAGCGAAAGGTCGGGCTTGCCCGGCCTTTTTGTTTTTAAAGGACTTTTCCGAAAGGAGCAGGATTGCCGGCAGGCCCGAAAGCCATGCCGGCAATCCTTGCGACGATGCTTACTTCAGCCCGTCCAGAATCCGCACCCAGGAGCGGATGCCCTTGTGGTAGGACGTCAGGTCGTATTTCTCATTGGGCGAGTGGATGCGGTCGTCGTTCTGGGCGAAGCCGACCAGCAGCGAATCCATGCCGAGCATGGTCTGGAAATCGCCGACGATGGGGATCGAGCCACCCATGCCGATGATGACCGCCGGCTTCGGCCATTCCTTCGACAGCGCCGTCTTGGCCTTTGCCAGCACGGCGGAATCGTAGGGCAGATGGATGGCCGGCGAGCCGCCATGGGGATGGAACTCGACGCTGCAATCGGCGGGGATTTTCGAGCGCACATAGGCGCGGAACGCCTCGCGGATCGCCTCCGGATCCTGCTGGCCGACGAGGCGGAAGGATACCTTGGCCGAGGCCTTGGCGGCGATGACGGTCTTAAAACCTTCGCCGGTATAGCCGCCGGTGATGCCGTTGAACTCGGCGGTCGGGCGCGCCCAGATCAGTTCGAGGATCGAGCGGCCGCGCTCGCCGGACGGCAGCGACAGGCCGACATCACCGAGGAAATCGGTGTCATTGCCGGCAAGCTTCTGCCAGGTCGCCTTAACGTCGTCGGGGGTCTCCGCGACGCCATCATAGAAGCCGGGCAGCGTCACGCGGCCGGTTTCGTCATGCACGCCGGCGAGGATATTGGCGAGGATGCGGATCGGGTTGGCGGCGACGCCGCCATACATGCCCGAATGCAGGTCGCGCTTGGCCGCGAGAACCACGACTTCCTCGCCGACGAGGCCGCGCAGGCTGGCGGAAATCGCCGGCGTCTCGCGGTCCCACATACCGGTGTCGCAGACCAGCGCGTAATCGGCCTTCAGTTCCTCGGCATTGGCTTCGAGGAAGGGTTTCAGCGACGGCGAACCGGATTCCTCCTCGCCCTCGAACAGGATGGTGACGCGGCAGGGCAGTGCCCCATGCACGTCCTTATAGGCGCGGCAGGCCTCGACGAAGGTCAGGAGCTGGCCCTTGTCGTCAGAGGTGCCGCGGCCGGTGATGACCTTGCGGCCCTCTTCGTCCTTCAGCGACGGCTCGAAGGGATCGCTTTCCCAAAGCTCGATCGGATCGACCGGCTGCACGTCGTAATGGCCGTAGAACAGCACATGCGGCGCATCCGCGCTCGCGCCTGCATGATGGGCGACGACCATCGGATGGCCGGGCGTATCGCGCACCGAGGCGGTAAAACCGATGGCGGAGAGTTCCCCGACCAGCCACTCCGCCGCCTTGCGGCATTCGGCTTTGTAGGCCGGATCGGTGGAGATCGACTTGATGCGGATCAGGTCGAACAGCCGCGTCAGGCTGGCATCGAGATTGGCATCGGCGCGGTCGAGCACCGGGTTCACATCGGTCATATCGTCTTCCTTTCTCAATAATTGCATTTCCAGGAAAAGGGAGGACCGGTTTTCCGTTCGGAAATGCGAAAAGACAAAGCACTGGGCGAGTCGTGGGCGGACGATAGAGCAAAGAAGACCAAGTTTCGAGGGCGCAAGACCCTCACAATTTCCGGGCGTTCTCGATGGCCCAGCGGATGTATTCCAGCATCAGCTCGCGCTCGAAACGCCGAAAACCCTGGAACAGGGCGTCGTCGGCTTCTTTTGCGGCGATGATGGCTTCGGTTTGAAGGCTCTTGCCCTTTTCAGTGAGGAAGATGAGTTGGGCGCGCTTGTCCGAGGGGTGCTGGCGCCGTTCGACGAGGCCGTCGCGGGTCATGCGCGAGAGTGTATTGGCCATGGTCGCCTGCTCGATGTCGACGCGCTGCAGGAGCTGGGTCTGGGTCAGGCCGTCCTCGCCCCATAATTCGATCAGCACCGGAAACTGTCCCGGCGAAAAGCCGAGTGCCGCCGCGCGCTTGTGCAGCGAGCGGGAAAAGCCCTTGGCCAGCTGGCTGGCAAGATAGGCTGCCGAATCCATGCGCTCATATCCCATGGGGACATTGATAGCCCGTTTGCAGCCGGAGACAATCGATAAATCGAAGACGATGCATCGCGCGATATTCAAATTTCCGGCAGAGAAAAGCCGCCATGGCCTGGAGGTGCGCCATGGCGGCTCGAATGGGGGGACAAAGGCCCGGAGAGGGGATGAGGCCTTTGTCCAGACCTGACGCGGCGGGGGACGAGCCGGCTATCAGGCCTCGGCGTGATCAATCGCCGGTGATCTGGATTTGGGGGTCAGATTGTGGTTTTTCAAGGGAAACGGCCCGACGCGAACGTTACAAATCGGTAACGTTTCGGTGAGCCGCCTTCCGCACAGAAAACTGGGGCGCCGACGATGGATCTTGCACGCAGCCCGCGCTATCCATAAGCCCATGAAAAACGGCGATCACCTTTTCCTCATCGACGGCTCGGGCTTCATCTTCCGCGCCTTCCACGCGCTTCCGGCGCTGACGCGCAAATCCGACGGCCTGCCGGTCGGCGCGGTCTCCGGCTTCTGCAACATGCTGTGGAAGCTGTTGACCAACGCCCGCGACACCTCGGTCGGCGTCACGCCCACCCATCTCGCCGTCATCTTCGACTATTCGTCGCAGACCTTCCGCAAGACGCTCTACGAGGCCTACAAGGCGAACCGCTCGGCCCCGCCGGAGGATCTGGTGCCGCAATTCGGCCTGATCCGCGCCGCCACCCGCGCCTTCAACCTGCCCTGCATCGAAGTCGAGGGTTTCGAGGCCGACGACATCATCGCCACCTATGCCCGCCAGGCGGAAGCGGCCGGCGGCGACGTCACCATCGTCTCTTCCGATAAAGACCTGATGCAGCTCGTCACCGACAATGTCCACATGTATGACAGCATGAAGGACAAGCAGATCGGCATTGCCGACGTCATCGAGAAATGGGGCGTGCCGCCGCAGCAGATGATCGACCTGCAGGCGCTGACCGGCGATTCCACCGACAATATTCCCGGCATTCCCGGCATCGGCCCGAAGACGGCGGCGCAATTGCTGGCCGAATACGGCGATCTCGACACGCTGCTGGCCCGCGCCGCCGAAATCAAGCAGCAGAAGCGCCGCGAAAGCATCGTCGCCAATGCCGAGCTGGCGCGCCTGTCGCGCACGCTGGTGACGCTGCGCACCGACACGCCGCTGGATCTGCCGCTCGATGCGCTGGTGCTGGAGCCGCAGGATGGCCCGAAGCTGATCGCCTTCCTCAAGGCCATGGAATTCGGCACGCTGACGCGGCGCGTCGCCGAGGCCTGCGATTGCGATGCCGGGGCTATCGAGCCGGCCTCGGTCAAGGTCGAATGGGGCGAGAGCGCCCATGGGCCGGATCTGGATGTCGGCGAGGCCGTCACGCCCGAAGGCATCACGGTGCTTGGCGATGCCGTGACCGGTGCGACCGAAGCCGCCCCGGATGCCCTGCCCGCCGACCGCCCCGGCATTGCCGGCACGACGCCCGCCGATCTCGCCGCCGCCCGCGCCGAATTCTTCGCCAGGACTCCGGTCGATCATGCCGGCTACGAGACCATCCGCGATCTCGCCGCGCTGGATCTGTGGATCGCGGCGGCGCGCGACACCGGCCTCGTTTCCTTCGACACCGAAACCACCTCGCTGGATGCGATGCAGGCCGATATCGTCGGCTTCTCGCTGGCGATCGCCGACAACAGCGACGATCCGACCGGCGGGCGCATCCGCGCGGCCTATGTGCCGCTCGCCCACAAGAGCGGCACCGGCGACCTGCTCGGCGGCGGGCTGGTGGAAAACCAGATCCCGCTCGATGCGGCGCTCGCCCGCATCAAGACCCTGCTCGAAGACCCCTCGATCCTCAAGGTCGGCCAGAACCTCAAATACGACTACCTGCTGATGCGGCGCTACGGCATCGATATCCAGAGCCTCGACGACACGATGCTGATGTCCTACGTGCTGGATAGCGGCAACGGCGCCCATGGCATGGACAGCCTGTCCGAGCGCTGGCTGAACCACAAGCCGATCGCCTTCAAGGATGTCGCCGGCTCCGGCAAGAGCGGCGTCACCTTCGACATGGTGCCGATCGACCGCGCCACGGCCTACGCCGCGGAGGATGCCGACGTGACATTGCGGCTGTGGTTCGTGCTCAAGCCGCGTCTGGCGGCGCAGAAACTCGCCACCGTCTACGAGCGGCTGGAGCGGCCATTGCTGCCCGTGCTGGCGCGCATGGAAGAGCGCGGCATCACCATCGACCGGCAGATCCTCTCGCGGCTCTCAGGCGAGCTGGCGCAAGGGGCCGCGGCGCTGGAGGACGATATCTACCAGCTGGCGGGGGAAAAATTCACCATCGGCTCGCCGAAACAGCTCGGCGACATCCTGTTCGGCAAGATGGGGCTGCCGGGCGGGGCGAAGACCAAGACCGGGCAATGGTCGACGTCGGCGCAGGTGCTGGAAGATCTGGCCGCCGCCGGCCACGACCTGCCGCGTCGCATCGTCGACTGGCGCCAGCTCACCAAGCTGAAATCCACCTATACGGACGCCCTGCCCGGCTATGTCCATCCCGAGACCAAGCGCGTCCACACCTCCTATTCGCTGGCCTCGACCACGACCGGGCGGCTTTCCTCCTCCGAGCCGAACCTGCAGAACATTCCGGTGCGCAATGCCGAAGGGCGAAAAATCCGCACCGCCTTCATCTCGACCCCCGGTCACCGGCTGGTCTCGGCCGACTACAGCCAGATCGAGCTGCGCGTACTCGCCCATGTCGCCGAGATTCCGCAATTGCGCCAGGCCTTTGCGGACGGCATCGACATCCATGCGATGACCGCTTCGGAAATGTTCGGCGTGCCGGTGGAAGGCATGCCGGGCGAGGTGCGGCGCCGCGCCAAGGCGATCAATTTCGGCATCATCTACGGCATTTCCGCCTTCGGCCTCGCCAACCAGCTTTCCATCGAGCGTTCCGAGGCCGGCGATTACATCAAGCGTTATTTCGAGCGTTTCCCCGGCATCCGCGACTATATGGACCGGACGAAGGCGGAAGCGCGCGACAAGGGGTACGTCGAGACCATTTTCGGCCGGCGCATCCACTACCCGGATATCCGTTCCTCAAACCCTTCGGTGCGCGCCTTCAACGAGCGCGCGGCAATCAACGCGCCGATCCAGGGCTCGGCCGCCGACGTCATCCGCCGGGCGATGATCCGCATGGAACCGGCGCTGGCCGAAAGCAAGCTCGCAGCCCGCATGCTGCTGCAGGTGCATGACGAACTGATCTTCGAGGTCGAGGAAGCGGAAGTCGAAAAGACCATCCCGCTGGTGATCTCGGTGATGGAAAACGCCACGCTGCCCGCCGTCGACATGCGCGTGCCGCTGAAGGTGGATGCGCGCGCCGCCGGCAATTGGGACGAGGCCCATTGAAAAGAAAAGCCCCGCCTCAAAGTTCGAGCGGGGCGAATACCGATCGGATCGGTTGAGGGAACATTCTTAAAGCGCCTATTCTGCGCCATGGTTCCATGGCCCTCAGGCTTCGATATCAATAAATTCCGATTTCGTCGCCATCGAAGCCGTTTTCTTTCAGGATTTTCCGGAATTTTGGCAAGTTTGCCGAAATGTCGGAATTGGGTTGATAGGAAGAGTCGGGATTGAAAATGCCGTAATTGTTTTCCTGAAGCTCGGGAGCCATGACCGACCAGAGATCGGATGAAATATCCACCTGCGCAGGCTCGAAGATGTCCGGGTGAATTTGTGTCGTTCCCGACATCTTTGTAACGGACCGAAAAATATCCAGCGCATTATTCTGCTTTTTTATCTTGTCCTTCCAGGTCAATCCGACACTGCCGATCTGACGGCTCGTCTCATCGCCGATGCTTGTTCTCTTCGAATCCTTGACGTTGATGTCACCCATAAAAAGAGAGTATTTCGGAAAGTCTTTCGCATATTCCGAGACTTTCTGGAATTTGATGTAATTGTCATTGATGAAATTGGCGTGGCGCTTCTTTCCCGATTTCCGATATGCCTCGATCAGCAGAAACGCGACTGCATTCGAGCCGTTATAGGTCTTGCATGCGAAATCGAAGAAATTCTTTCTGCGTATCCGCGTGTCTGTGCAACCCCGAAAATATCGCATCGCCAGCTCAGTCATCGACAGTTCCTTGCAACGGGCCAAAACTCTGTTTGAATCACTTGGCGGCATTGTCGCAACACCCATCGCAATTGCGAATAGCCATTTCTGTGCAGATATCCGATCGCTCCCGCACGCATGCCTCGCGCAGTCTTGCGGTGCGATAGTCCGCCGAATCGTCGCCGGCGAAACGCCGGCCGGCGACACCGGGGCCAATGGAGACGAGATGAGACGGAATTGTGCGATTGCGGCCCTGGCCGGAGTGGCGATGCTGGCGTCCGGCTGCACCCGAACCAGCTATTATGTGCCGCCGCATGGCTTCATCGATGCGGAATCGGCGCAATGCCGGGGCCTGTCGACCAAGCAGAATTACGATGCCTGCATCATTGCCGGCCGCACCGGCATGTCGTTTCCGGAGGTGCGCCGGCAATTGCGCGGCCCCGAAGTCGCCCCGCCGCTGGAGCCGCAATACCCCGAAGGCTTCGAGCCGTCGGACGAGGAAGAGCTCCCGACGCTCGAACCCGGCACGCGCCACCCCCACAAGCCGCGCACCCCGCCAAAGACGATCTAAGCCACCGGACAAACGAAACGCCCCTCTTCGGCGAAGAGGGGCGTTGCCTTGTCTCCGGTCCGTCAGCGCGGGCGTGCCAGCAGGTCGGTCGCCAGCGCATCGGCGGTGCGGATGGCATCGGCGACCAGTCGGGCGCTCAGCGTGCGCGGCACCGAATGGATGACGCTCGCCGGGTTCATCGCGGTTTCGCCGACACGCAGCAGGTCGGCATTCGAGACATCGCCGAGACCGAGATCGGCAAGCCGCACGGGCAGGCCGATATCGGCGCAGAAGCGGATCGCCTCGGCAATCTCCTGCGGATCGCGGTTTTCCAGAACCAGCAGGCCGATGATGCCGAAAGCCACCTTTTCGCCGTGGAAGAAATGGTGGGTCGGCTCCAGCACGGTCAGCGCGTCATGGATGCCATGGGCGGCCGAGACGCCGCAGTTCTCGAAGCCGAGGCCGGAGAGCAGCGTATTGGCTTCGATGATGTTTTCCACCGCCTCCGTCAGGCAGCCGGCCTTGGCCGCCAGATGGGCGGCGCGGCCGTCGCGCATCAGGGTTTCGTGGCAGGCGCGGGCCACTTGCGCCCCGGCAATCGTCGGGGCGTAGCCATCGGCAATGTAGTTGTTGGAGCGGCTTTCGAAATTCG
Source organism: Hyphomicrobiales bacterium (assembly GCA_017305935.1). GTDB lineage: Bacteria > Pseudomonadota > Alphaproteobacteria > Rhizobiales > Rhizobiaceae > Metarhizobium. The sequence goes on from JAFKJU010000009.1 coordinate 17,382, forward strand.
AGCGCGCCTCGAACCAGGTGGACAGCGCATCGCCCATGCCGGCGGCGAGGAAGCGCACCGGCGCGCGCAGGATGACCTGCGAATCCACCAGCACGACATCCGGGTTGCGATAGCAGCGCTCGACCCGGTCATAGACGCCTTCGGCCGTGTAGATCACGCCGATGGAGCTGGTCGGGCTGTCGGTGGAGGCAATGGTCGGCACGGTGATGATGCGCGCGCCGACTTCGCGGGCGGCGATCTTGCCGGTATCCAGCGTCTTGCCGCCGCCCACACCGATGACGACATCGACGCCGCGCCCTAGTTCGGCGCAGCGCTTCACTTCGGCATCGGTGGATTCACCGCCGAAGACGGTCGAGACGGTCTCGACGCCGGCCTTGAGGAGTGAGGCGCGCAGCGCCTCGCCATAGGTCTTGTCGACGAAAGCGTCCGACAGCAGCAGCACCTTCTTTCCAAGGCCTGCCGCATAGGTTCCGAGATCGGCCAGAACCCCCGGCCCCTGTACGTAACGCAACGGGCCGCCATATCCGCGAGTCAGCATAATCTATTCCTTATCCTTTCAACGCAATTCCGGACGGAAAACCGCTTCGCATCTTTCCTGGAATTGCTTGGCCGTTAGAGCGCCTTTCGATCTGATGGAATCAGATCGGCACTCTAAGCTCTCTTGTTTTAAGCATAATCTTCTCGATCCTCGTTTCACTCCGGTCGGATTATGCGTTAACGCAGCGTCAGGCCGCCATCGATGGTGATGATTTCGCCGGTGGTGAAGCTGGCGGCATCGGAGGCGAGGTAGACAGCGGCGCCGACCAGTTCCTCGACGCGGCCGATGCGGTTCTGCACCGCGCCCTTTTCCCAATGATCGCGCACCACGTCGGGATGTTCCTTGATGACCTCGTCGGTCAGTTCGGTGCGGATATAGCCCGGCGCAATGGCATTGACGCGGATATTGTGCTCGGCCCATTCGGTCGCCAGCGCCTTGGTCAGCATATGCACGCCGGCCTTGGAGACATTGTAGGCGGCATGGCGGAACGGCCAGTTGACGATGCGGCCCGACATCGAGCCGATGGAGATGATCGAGCCGGATTTCTGGGCGATCATCTGCCGGCCTGCGGCGCGCGAGACGAGGAAGACGCCGTCGAGATTGACCGACATGGTCCGCCGCCAGGTGTCCAGCGAGCAATCCTCAGCCGCCGCCGGCAAGACGATGCCGGCATTGTTGACGAGGATATCGACGCGCCCGAAGGCGGCGACGGTCTCGGCGATCAGCCGGTCGGCATCGGCCTCCACCGATATATCGGCCTGGATGGCCTTCGCCTTGCCGCCGGCCGCCTCGATGGCCGCGACGACGGCATCGGCCCGCCCGGCCGCCGACTGGTAGTTGACGACGACGCTTGCGCCCTGCGCCGCCAGCCCCTTGGCCAGCGCCTCGCCGATGCCGCGCGACGCGCCGGTGACGATGGCGATTTTGCCTGTGAGGTCGAACAGACCTCCGTTGACAGCATTCATGATGGTCCTCCCGAAACGGTGCGGCGGTTCAGGCCGCCGTGCTTGCCTTGAAAACGTTGGATGTGATGTGCTCGGCCGTGCGCACCGCCTGGGCGACGATGGTCAGCGACGGGTTGAAGCCGGTGGACGAGGGCAGGAAAGACGCGTCGACGACATAGAGATTGTCGACGTCCCAGACCTTGCAGGTGGGATCGAGCACCGACGTCGCCGGATCGTTGCCGAAACGGGCGGTGCCGCATTGATGCATCGACACGGTGATATCCATGCGCTGGGTGATGATGATCGGATAGCCGATGGAGCGCATGATGCGGGTCCAGTGGCGCACCAGCTCGTTATGCGAGGTCAGGTTGTTGGGCGTATAGGCGACGCGGATGGTGCCGTCGCTGTCGAGCGTCACGCGATTGTTCGGATCGGGCAGGTCTTCCGACATGATCCACCAGTCGACCGAGCGCTCGGCGAAGCGGTCCATCAGCCATTCCGGCAACCATTTGACATTGGCGGTCAGCATGCCGCCCTGCAGTTTGCCCAAGCCCTGCACATTGCCCATCGGCCAGGGCCTGTGGGCATTGGCGAGATAGAAATCGTTGATCGCCATGGATTTCTGGAAGGTCACCCGGTTCTTGCGGAAGGGGTGGATCGCCATCATCGCGGTGTTGTTATGGGCCATATAGTTGCGCCCGAGCTGGTCGGACGTGTTGTTGCCGAGCCCGCGCCGATGCTTGTCATTGGCCGAGCGCAGCAACAGCGCCGTCGAATTGATCGCGCCGGCCGAGGAGATGAACAGGTCGCCGGAGATCACCTTGACCTGCCCGTCCTGCTCCACCTCGATGCCGGTGACGCGTTTTCCCGATGCATCGGTCAGCATGCGGCGCACCTTGGTGTCGAGCACCAGATCGACGCGGCCACTGGCAAGCGCGGGCGCAACGAGGCGCACTTCGGCATCGTTCTTGGCGCCGAGCTTGCAGGCGAAACCATCGCAGGTGGAACAGCGAATGCAGGCCCCGCCCTTGTGGCGGTCGATGGCGATCGGCAGCGGGAAGGGCCGCAGCCCCTTGGCGCGCAGCTTTTCGGCAATCGCCTCGATTTCCGGCTCGTGGCCGATGGTCGGGTAGGGCATCGGGCCGGAGCGCGGCGGCTCGATCGGATCGGCGCCGGCCGTGCCATGCGTGCCCATCAGCCGCTCGGCCTCGTCGTAATAGGGGGCGAAATCGGCGTAACGCACCGGCCAGGCGGGCGCGACGCCGCCCTCATGCTGCAGGTCCTCGAAATCCTCGACGCGGAAACGCACGGTGGCGGCGCCGAAGAATTTCGAATTGCCGCCGACATAATAGAAGGTCGAGGGGTGGAAGGGTTTTCCGTCCTTGTCGCGCCAGGTCTCGTTGGCGGTATATTTGCGGTCGTGGAAAACCGCCTTCACCGACCAGTTGTCGGCCTCGCGCGGCAGGTAGTTGCCGCGCTCGATCATCAGCACGCGCGCGCCGGTCGCAGACAGCCGGTTGGCCATGGCGCCACCGCCGACGCCGGCGCCGACGATCACCACGTCATAGTGGGTGTCGATCGTGTTCATCGCAAATCTCCTCCTGCCCGCCTGGAGGTCCAGGCAGGGAAAAACGTCTTGTTCATGGGCTCAAACTACCCCGTGATCGGCCGTCACATGACGGCGCCGACCTGCCAGGGCACGAATTCATTGTCGCCGTAGCCGAAGGCCTCGCTGCAGGTCTCCTTGCCGGACGCCGTATCGATCATCAGCTCGAAGATGCGCCGGCCGAGCGCCTCGATGGTCTCGACGCCGGTCACCACCGTGCCGCAATCGATATCCATGTCCTCGACCATGTGGCGATACATGTCGGAATTGGTGGCGAGCTTCAGCGTCGGCGCCGGCTTGAAGCCGGAGACGGAGCCGCGCCCGGTGGTGAACGCGATCAGGTTCGCCCCGCCCGCCACCTGTCCGGTGACGGCGACGGGATCGTAGCCAGGCGTATCCATGAAGACCAGGCCGGGCTCGGTGACCTTTTCGGCATATTCATAGACGGCGTTCAGCCTCGACATGCCGCCCTTGGCGACCGCGCCCAGGGATTTTTCGAGAATGGTGGTCAGGCCGCCCTGCTTGTTGCCATGCGAGGGGTTGTTGTCCATCTCGGCATTGTTGCGGCTGGTATAGTCGCGCCACCATTCGATGCGCTGCAACAGCTTTTCGGCGACGGCGGGGCTGACGGCGCGCCGGGTCAGCAGATGTTCGGCCCCATAGATCTCGGGGGTTTCGGCGAGGATGACCGTGCCGCCATGCCGCACCAGGAGATCGGCGGCGAAGCCGAGGCCGGGATTGGCGGAAATGCCGGAATAACCGTCCGAACCGCCGCATTCCAGCGCCAGCGACAGGCCGCTGACCGGCTGCGGCGTGCGTTCGATGGCGCCGGTGAGCGGCATCATGTCCTCGACGGCGCGAATGCCGGCCTCGATGGTGCGGCGCGTGCCGCCCACCTGCTGGATGGTCATGGTGCGCAGCCGGTCGTTTTCGCCAAGACCCTCGCGCTTGAGCAGCGCCGGGATCTGGTTGGTCTCGCAGCCAAGCCCGATCATCAGCACGCCGCCGACATTGGGATGGGTGGCGTAACCGGCGATGGTGCGGGTCAGGTAATCGTAACCCTCCGCTTTCGTGTTGAAGGCGCAGCCGCCGCCATGGGTCAGCGCGATCACTCCGTCGACGCCGGGATAACGCTCCATGACGCCAGGCGCCGAAAAATGCGCCGCGACCGCCTTGGAGACGGTGGCGGAACAGTTCACCGAGGAGATGACGGCGATGTAATTGCGCGTGCCGACGCGGCCGTCCGCCCGCGCATAGCCCATGAAGGTGGCGCGCTCCGGCTCCGGCACCATCTCAGGCGCCACGGCATCGGCGCACATGGCGTAGTCGCGGGTGAACTCGCCGACGGCGAGGTTGTGGCTGTGCACATGCTGGCCGGCCTCGATGTCCTCGCTGGCGAAACCGATGGTCTGGCCGTATTTGGTCACCGCCGCGCCGCGGGCAATCGGCGACAGCGCGATCTTGTGGCCGCGCGGAATTTTGGCGAGCGGCCGCAGGCCGTCGATATCGGGCATGGCGGCCGGATCGATCTGCTCGCGGGCAACGGCGACATTGTCGCCGGGATTGAGCCGGATCAGCGGCGAGATGTAGTTGCTTGCGTCCGCCATCAGGGCGCTTCCTGTGAAAACATGCTGGTTCTTTCCTGATAGAGCCTGGCCATGACGTCGAAGGACGATTCCAGGTGGATGCGCATGGCGAGTTCCGCCTGATCCGGCTTGCCGGCGCGGATGGCGGCGACGATGGCCGCATGCTGTTCCGTCACCATGGCGAGATGGCCCGGAACCGGGGCCGAAAGCTGTCGCATGCGGTCGAGATGCACCTTGGCCAGCGTGATGAATTTCCAGATGCGCGGCATGCCGCTCATCTGCGCGATCTTGGCATGCAGCGCGTCGTCCTCGTCGAGATAGCGCTCCAGCTGCCCGGTTTCGATCAGGCCGCGCATGCGCCCGACCAGCGCGTCGAGTTCCCGGCCGCCCGCCTCGTCGAAACGCTGGGCCGCGCGGCGCACGCTTTCGATCTCCAGCGCCCGGCGGATGACGAAACCTTCCTCCGCAACCTGAAACGAGATGTGGCTGACATAGGTGCCGGAATGGGGAATGACATTGACCAGCCCCTCTTCCGCCAGCTTCTGAACCGCCTCCCGAACAGGCGTGCGCGACACGGAAAGCTCGGCGCAGATGTCCTTTTCGACAATCGGCGCGCCCGGCTGGATCTCCAGCATGATGATCGAGTGCCGCAGCAACTCATATACCTGATCGGCTTTCTGTGTGGGTTGTTTGAGCATGCGTTTTACCTCTCCTGCCTGTAAATACACATATTTTATGGGATGTTGCAATTATTTTTTCGGAGTCGGTTGACAAACTCATATATCTGTAGCCTGTATAACTCATATATGAGCTACCGCAGGGACCCAAGCGATCCCGCGGCTCCATCAGGGAGAAGACCATGACAAAGCGCATCGGCGCCACGGTCTCGCAGGTGCGCCTGTGAGCACGATCACCTATTTGACGCGCATCGAATTCGGCGAAGGCGAGATCGCCCGCCTGCCGGAATTTCTCGCCGCGCTGAACGTCAAGCGGCCGCTGATCGCAACCGATAAAGGCCTTTCCGCTTCGGGACTTGCGGGCCGCGTGGCCGCCCTTCTCGGCGACAGCGCCGTCGTCTTCGACGAGACCCCGGCCAACCCGACGGAAGAGGCGGTGGTGGCCGCCCATGCGCTTTATGTGAAGAGCGGTTGCGACGGCATCGTCGGGCTTGGCGGCGGCTCGTCGCTCGATCTCGCCAAGGCCGTTCGCCTGCTGACCGGGCATGCGGGACCGCTGGAGCAATATACTGCCGTGTCCGGCGGCGTCGCCCGCATCCATGGCAATATCTGTCCGATGATCGCCGTGCCCACCACCTCCGGCACGGGTTCCGAAGTCGGCCGCGCCGCCGTCATCATCACGGCGGACGGGCGCAAGCTCGGCATTCTCTCCGGCTTCATGCTGCCTTCGATTGCGCTGTGCGATCCCGAGCTGACCTATGGCCTGCCGCCGCGCCTGACGGCCGCCACCGGCATGGACGCCATCTCGCATTGCCTGGAAACCTACATGGCGCCGGCCTTCAATCCGCCGGCCGAGGCGATTGCGCTGCATGGCCTGGATTGCGGTCTCGGCGCCATCGAGCGCGCCATGGCCGACGGCACCGACCGCAAGGCGCGCCGCGACATGATGGTCTGCGCGCTGGAAGGCGCCATGGCTTTCCAGAAGGGACTGGGGGCCGTGCATGCGCTGACCCATCCGCTCGGCGCCATCCGCGAACTCAACCTGCATCACGGCACGCTGAACGCCGTGCTGATGCCGGCGGTGCTGCGCTTCAACCGCGAGGTGATCGGCGGCAAATGGGACGTGCTGGCGAGCCGCATGGGCGGCCAGCCCGACGCGGTCGTCGCCGCGCTCAATATCCGTCTCGGCATGCCCTCGGGGCTGAAGGAGATGGGCGTGACGGAAGCGATGATGGAGCAAGTCTCGCATGCCGCGCTGAAGGACCATTGCCACGCGACCAATCCGCGGATCGCCAGCCAGGCGGACTATCTCGACATTCTGCGCCACGCCGCCTGAGGCGATTGGCGTCCGGAACGGCCGGACGGGGGTTCCGTCCGGCAAAGGCATATCGAACCGGGCCTGGAGCGCCCGATCTTGGGAGGATGGAAATGACTGAAGACAACAAGCAGCCGGAATTCGTCGACAATGCCGGCGGCTTCCGCCTGACGCGGCGCGGCCTGCTTTCGGCAGCCGCCGCGACCACCGTCGCCGCCGCACTGGCCCGCCCGGAATTCTCCTGGGCGCAGAATGCCGAAAAGACCTTCTGTGCCTCGCTCGGCTGGACCGTCTGGGAATCCGGCCGCCACATCGTCAACGGCTACAAGGACGCCGTCGAGCGTCTGGGCGGCAAGCTGACGATCGCCGACGCCAATTACGACGTCAAGAAGCAGGCCGACCAGATCCTTGCCTTCGTCGAGGCAAAGCCGGCCGCGATCTTCATCACGCCCGCCGATGCCGCCGCGATCTCGCCGGCCGTTCAGCAGGCGGTTGCCTCCGGCATTCCGATCTTCGTCGGTGACTCCTACGTGCCCAACGTCACCGTGACCTCGACGGCAATGTCGAACAATTTCGGCCTCGGCGCCCATCCGGCGCAATATATCGCCGACCAGCTGGGCGGCAAAGGCAAGGTGGCGCTCGTGTCGCTGCCGTCGAACGAGAGCTGGGACCAGCGCACGCTCGGCGCCAAGTCGGTCTTCGTTCGCTATCCCGACATCAAGATCGTCTCGGAAATCGCCTTCGCGCTCGGCGGCTCGACCACGCCGCGTCAGGTCGTCGACCAGATCCTCACCGCCAATCCGGAACTGGACGCCATCTGGTGCGCCTGGGATGGCGCGGCCTCCGAAGGCACGCTCGCGATCCGCGCTTCGGGTCGCCCGGTGATGATCACCGGCATCGACGGCGGCCAGCAGTCGTTCGAATACATCAAGGCGGATTCGCCGTTCAAGCTGACCATGGCGCAGAGCTTCTACGAAATGGCCTATATGAACGCCTTCTACGCCCAGGAAGTCGCCGCCGGCCGCCAGGCCCCGCGCTTCGTCATCACCCCGTCCTACGCGGTGACCAAGGCCTCGCTCGACCCGCTGCCGAACATTCCCGACACCTACGACATGCCGGGCGAAGCGGCAAAGCTCGGCTGGGCGCGGGTTCTCTAAGGGCTTTTAAGCCTCTCGATCATTCCCTCGCCCTTCGACAGGAGGCAGAGTCCGCCTCTTCGACCTTCTCCCCCCGAGGAGACGGGAAAACGGAAAAAATTCCTCCCCCAGCGGGTGGCGGCAGGCGTCGCCGCCCGTTCCGGGAGGCGGATAGACTTCAGGAGGAACCCGGCTGTGGCTGGTCAAACGGGCACGATCCTCGCGATGCGCGGGATCCAGAAACGCTTCGGCGATGTCAACGCGCTTGACGATGTCGACTTCTGTCTTGGGGAGGGCGAGGTCCATGCCCTGCTCGGCGTCAACGGCGCCGGCAAGTCGACGCTGATCAAGATCCTCTCCGGCGTCTATTCCAAGGATGGCGGGACGATCGAGATCGCCGGAAAGGCTTACGATCTCGGCTCGCCGCGCGCGGCGATCGAGGCGGGCGTGGCCGTGGTGCAGCAGCATCCCGAACTCGTCGGCGACCTCACCGGCGCCGAAAACATCTTTCTCGGCCATGAAAGCGCAAAGCCCGGCCTGTTCTCGCGCATCGACCGCTCCGGCATCGCGGCGCGCGCGCAAGCCATGCTGTCGCGTTTCCCCATCGATATCGATCTCGGCCGCCGCGTCGCCGACATGCCGGCGGTGGACCGCGAAATCGTCGCCATCCTGCATGCGCTGAGGCTCGAAAACGCCCGTATCCTCATCCTCGACGAGCCGACCTCGACGCTGACCGAGCGCGAAAAGGCCTCGCTGTTTTCGATGATGAAGACGCTGAAGGCCGCCGGCATCGCCATCATCTACATCACCCACCGCCTCGAAGAGGTGTTCGAGATCGCCGATGCCTTCACCGTCTTTCGCGGCGGCCGCAATGTCGCGACGCATACGGTCAAAGAAGCGCGCGAGAAGAAGATCTCGATCCCCAACCTGATGCTCGATTCCGACAAGGGCCTGACATTCCCGCCGCGCTCGCAAAAAACCGATGGCGACATCGTGCTGGAGGCGAAGAACCTCTCGGCCGAAGGCCTGTTCCGCAACGTCTCCTTCGCCGCCCGCAAGGGCGAGATCCTCGGCATTTTCGGCCTGGTCGGCTCCGGCGTCGACGAACTCTCCAAGGCGCTGTTCGGCGTCGTCGCGCCGAACAGCGGCGAAATCCATCTCAAGGGCCGCGCCGTGCGCTTCCGCTCGGCGGCGCAGGCCCTGCAGGCCGGCATCTTCCTCGTGCCCGGCGACCGGCGCAGCGAAGGCCTGACCATGGACGAGGATGTGGTGTTCAACACCACGCTCGCCAATCTCGGCCGCGCCTCGCTCGGCGGCATCCTGCGTTTCGGCGACAACCGCAAGCAGGCGGCGGCGCTCGCCGCCAAGGTCGATCTGCAGCCACCGAAGCTCGACCGCGCCCTTCGCGGCTTTTCCGGCGGCAACCAGCAGAAGGTGGTCATCGCCAAGGGCCTCTATCGCCAGGCGGAGGTCTATATCTTCGTCGAACCGACCGTGGGCGTCGATATCGGCGCCCGTTCCAAGATTTACAGCCTGATGCGGGAAATCTCGCGCGATGCGGCCGTGATCGTCATCTCCTCGGATTGCGACGAGGTGCATGGCGTGGCCGACCGCACGGTGGCGCTCTACAAGGGAGCGCCCATCGGCGCGCCCGACCGGGCGACCACCCGCGACCAGCTTCTTTCCGCAGGCATCATGGGGGAGATGACGGCATGATTTCCGGCCGCCTGATCATTCGTCTGCTGGCCTTCATCGCGCTCGTCGCGGTCATCGCCGGCCTGTTCTGGACGCAGAACGCCGCCTTCCTCTCCGAGGGCAATATTCGCGCGCTGATGCGGCATATGTCGGTGCAGGGGCTGGCCGCGCTCGGCCTGACCTTCGTCATCGTCGTGCGCCAGTTCGACCTGTCCTTTCCCGGCGTCGCCTCGCTCGGCGCCATGACGCTCGGCTGGCTGATCGCGTCAGGCATGCCGCTGTCGGTCGCGGTCTGCGGCGGGCTCGCCGTCGGCATCGCCTTCGGCCTCGTCAACGGCGTCGCCGTTGCCCGCCTCGGCCTGCCCGATATCGTCACCACCATCGCCACCGGCGGCCTCGCCATCGGCTTTTCCTATTTCTATTCCAACGGCACCTCGATCTCGCAGAACTTCTTCATGTCGGGCATTCTCGACCTGAACGACCGCAAGATCCTCGGCCTCGACATGCCCTTCGCCATCCTGATGGCGGCCGCCATCGTCGGCTTCGTGGTGCTGCATGCCTCGCGCTTCGGCCGCGGCTTTTATGCGACGGGTGAAAACCGCACATCGGCGCGCTTTTCCGGCATTCCGACGCGCACGCTGATCGTCGCCGCCTTCGCCATCTGCGGCATGATGGCCTGTCTGTCGATCACGCTGCTGGTCGCTTCCTCCGGCGCCGCCAACGTCACCGCCGGCAACCAGCTCCTGATGCCGGCCTTCGCCGCCGTCTACCTGGGCGCCGCCCTCTTCGGCCGGCCGTCGGTCGGCGCCACGCTTGCCGGCACGCTGATGATGTCGACCATGCTCAACGGCTTCACCCTGCTCGCCATCCCCTATTATTATTCGGACGCCATCGTCAGCACCGTGCTGATCGCGGCTATCGCGCTGTTCGATCCGCGCGTCTCCGGCCTGTTCCGCACCCTGGTCGCCAAGAAGGACAAGACGGCATGACGGACATCACCGCCTCGCTCTCGCCCGCCCGCCAGCCGGCAAAACCCCACCGCCATGGCGGCGTCTTCACCCGCTACGGCTTCTTCCTGCTGGTCATCGCCGTCTTCATCGCCTTCGCCTGGCTGCGCCCGACCTTCATCGCGCCCGGCAATATCCATGGCATGCTGATGTCGGCATCGATCGCGGCGCTGATGTTCCTCGGCCTGACATGGATCGTCGCCGCCGGCGAGATCGACGTCAGCTTCATGTCGGTGGCGGCGCTGTCGAACATGATCGTCGCCGGCCTCGTGCAGTCAGGCAGCGGCTGGGCCTTGGCGACGCTGGGCGGCCTTGCCGCCGGCCTCGTCTTCGGCCTGCTGAATGCCGGTCTCGTCGCCGGGCTTCGCCTTCCGGCGCTGGTCATCACCATCGCCACCGGCGCGCTCGCCGCCTCTGTCGCAGCGGCCATCGGCTTGGGCACCTCGATTTCGCTGTCCAATACCGGTTTCGTCGGTTCGATCCTCAACCTGCGCCTCGGCGTCGTGCCGCTGATCGGCGTCATCGTCGGCCTGCTCTATGCCATCTCCTGGTTCGTGCAGGAAAAGCTGACCTTCGGTCATTACATCTATGCGCTGGAGCAGAACCGCGCCGCCGTCGTCGAAGCCGGCGTCCCGGTCAACCGCATGCTGTTCATGCTCTACGTGCTGTCCGGCCTCGTCTCGTCGCTGGCGGGCGTGCTTCTGGCGGCCAATCTTTCCTCCGGCCAGCCCTATCTCGGCACTTCCTATTTCCTCGACGGCCTGACCTCGGTGCTGCTCGGCGGCATGGCGCTGAAGCTCGGCAAACCCAATGTGCTCGGCACGCTGGCGGCGGTGATCTTCCTCATCGGCCTGCTGAATGGCGCAGCCCTTCTCGGCTGGACGGACAGCGAGCGCCAGATCGTGCGCGGCAGCCTGCTTCTGATCGGCGTCGGGCTTGTGGTTTTCGCCAGAAGCCGCAATCGTGGCCGCGCCCATACCTGAAGGAGCCAAGATGACCCTGACCGCCACCACCCGCCGCACGGTCGCCAAGACCGGCCTCGACGTCACAGCACTCGGCATCGGCTCGGCCCCGCTCGGCGGCCTCTATGCCGACGTGCCGACCGCGCAGGCGCTGGAGATGCTGAATGCCGCCTGGGATCTCGGCATCCGCTATTTCGACACCGCGCCGATGTATGGCCTGACCCGCTCCGAACACCTCACCGGCCAGGTGCTGCGTGAACACGACGGCAGCCATGTGCTCTCCACCAAGGTGGGACGGCTGATGACCACCGAGCGCGCCGGGCGCAAGCTGCCGCCGGCGCCGCCGAAGAACCCGCTCGATCCCGGCTGGTGGAACGGCCTGCCCTTCCGCGAGGTCTTCGACTACAGCTATGACGGCGTCATGCGCAGCTTCGACGACAGCCAGCAGCGGCTTGGGATGGACAGGCTCGACATTCTCTATGTCCACGATATCGGCCGCGTCACCCATGCCGATCTGCACGACCATCACTGGGGCGCGCTGACCAGGGGCGGCGGTTTTCGCGCGCTGCAGGAATTGAAGGCGGCCGGCGATATCAAGGGCTTCGGCCTCGGCGTCAACGAATGGGAAGCCATCCGCGACGCGCTGGAGGAGACCGATCTCGACGTTTCCATGCTCGCCGGTCGCTATTCGCTGCTCGACCGCGATGCCGGCGAAAGCTTCCTGCCGCTGGCCGAAAAGCGCGGCATGGCGCTGGTGCTGGCCGGCGTCTACAATTCCGGCATTCTGGCCGCGCCCAAGGGCGGGCGCAAGAAGTTCAACTATGCGGATGCCGACCCGAAGGTCGTCGCCCGCGTCGAGGCGTTGCGCGGCGTCTGCGACGATTACGGCGTGCCGCTCGCCGCCGCCGCCATCCGCTTTCCCATGCGCCATCCGGCCGCCACCTGCGTCGTCATCGGCGCCAAGACGGCGGCGCAGCTGAAACAGAATGTCGAATGGTTCGACACCGATCTGCCCGAGGCGATCTGGGCCGATCTCGATACCGCGCTGGCCAAGGCCGGCTGAAATCCGTCTGGAATGAAGAGGACACCATGCTGAAATCCATCAATCCGTTGCTATCAGGCGAACTCCTGGCCATCCTGTCCGACATGGGCCATGGCGACGAGATCGTCATCACCGACGCCAATTTCCCGGCCGATGCGGTGGCGCAGCGCCTGGTGCGCCTGCCGGGCATCAGCGCGACGGATGTGCTGGAGGCGGTTCTGTCGGTGCTGCCGCTCGACGATTTCGTCGACCAGCCCGCCGCCGCCATGGATGCGCCCGGCGAGCGCCCGGCCATCTACCCGGAATTCGAGGCACTGCTCGAAAAGGCCGAGGGCAAGGCACTGTCGCTGGAGGCCATCGACCGCTTCGCCTTCTACGATCGCTCCAAGGAAGCCTATGCCGTGATTGCCTCCGGCGAGCGCCGGCTTTATGCCAATATCATCCTGAAGAAGGGCGTGCTGCGCACGTAATGGGTTAGGGAACAAGACATGCTCGACGCGCATCACCATTTCTGGGCCGTCGCCCGCGGCGATTACGGCTGGATGACGCCGGACCTGAAACCGCTGCTGCGCGATTTCGGACCCGAGGATCTCCGGCCGCTGATGCAGGCGGCCGGCATCACCCGCACCGTGCTGGTGCAGGCCGCCGAGACCGAGGCGGAGACCGACTACCTGCTCGATATCGCCCGCAAGACCGATTTCGTCGCCGGCGTCGTCGGCTGGATCGACATGCTCCAGGAAAATTTTGCCGCGCGGCTCGATCACTATGCGGCGCAGGAAAAATGGATCGGCCTGCGCCCGATGCTGCAGGGACACGATCCCGCGCTGATCGCCGATCCGCGCTTCCGCGCCTCGCTTTCCGACGTCGCCCGGCGCGGCATTCCCTTCGACATCCTCACCTTCCCCCGCCATCTGCCGGCGATGATCGAGGCCTTGCGGGCGACGCCCGGCGTCCACGCCATTCTCGACCATATCTCCAAGCCGGACATGACCCGGCCGATGGAGGCCGGCTGGGCCGAGGGCATCACGGCGCTGGCCGCCATTCCCGGCCTGCATTGCAAGATCTCCGGGCTGGTGACCGAGGCCGGTCCCGACTGGTCGGCCGAACGCATCCGCCCCTTCGTCACCCATGTCGCCCGCGCCTTCGGCCCGCAGCGGCTGGTGTTCGGCTCCGACTGGCCGGTCTGCACGCTGGCGGCCAGCCACGCCCACGTCGTTGACCTCGCCCGCGATCTGCTCGGCGGGATGTTCGGGGCGGACGCGATGCAGGGGATATTCGAAACCAACGCGCTGCGGTTCTACCGGCTCGGCTAAAGCGTCCCGACGCCCGCAGCGATCTCAACGGCTGGGAAATGCGCGACGCGCGTCAGCGCCCCTCCGCCGCGCGTTTTTCGTCGTCCAGCATGTGCTCGACCAGAGCCGAGAAGGCGCGCAGGTCGCGCATCGGCTTGGCGGAGCGCTGGATCGGGCGCGTGGCGCGCTCGATCGGACGCACCCGGCGCAGCCAGCGGATCGCCCCGCTCCAGATATTGCCGAGATCGAGCTTGCGGTAATGCAGCAACGCCCGGTCGATATCGGGCGCGGCGCGGCCGCCGACCGCAAAGCAGCTCAGGCCGAACATCAGCAGGTCGAGGATCTGCGCGCGGCGCAGGTTGCGCACCACGCCGAACATTTCCAGATCGATGAAGGTGACGTCGGCGCCGTCCCAGAGGATGTCCTTGAGGTTCGGCCGCCCGTGGGCGAGCCCTGCCTCATGGATGCGATGCAGGGCGGTGGCGGCGCAAAGCAGCGCGCGGCAGCGCTCCTCGTCGGGGATGGTCGTGCTGCGCACCACCTCCGACATGGGAATGCCGGCATCGCGGGTGACGAGATAATCGGGGCCTTCATGGACGAGATCGGCGACCGGCAGGCCAAGGCGGCGCATGGCATGCAGGCCCTTGCGCTCGCGCTCCAGCGCCCGCGCGGGATCCCCCTTGCGCAGCCGCCACCAGAGGGAATGCGCTTCCGGCCGCTTCACCCAGTAGGTGACGCCATCGAGCTCGATGCGCCAGACACGTTCGCCCGGGCCCTGCTTCTCCACGATCGCACACAGGCGTTCCGCGATGCCCGACTCAAACCCCGCCATCAATCCTTCTGCCTCAGGCTTATCGTGTGACAAGCCTGTGACAATGCACGTCCTGGCTGATTTGCTCAACCCCCGTCGTGCTCAGCCGCGCGAATTCACCGGAAAATCACGGCAACTCAGCCTGCTGGACCAGGATCGCGCGAAAATCGTTGACATTGGTGCCGGTCGGGCCGGGAACGAAGAGGTCGCCAAGCGCATCGAAGGCGCTCCAGCTATCGTTGCGGGCCAGGAATTCGGCGGCGTCCCTGCCCTGGTCGGCGAGGCGCGACACGCTGTCGCCGTCGGCAAAGGCGCCGGCATTGTCCTCGGAGCCGTCGATGCCGTCGGTATCGGCGGCGAGCGCGCAAATGCCCGGCAAGCCGTCGATGGCGCAGGCGAAGGACAGCAGGAACTCGCCGTTGCGGCCGCCCTTGCCCTTGCCCTTGATGGTCACGGTGGTCTCGCCGCCGGAGAGGATGACGACCGGCTTTTGGAACGGCCGGTCGCGGCGCACGACTTCCGCCGCGATTGCCGCATGGACTCGGCCGACTTCGCAGGCCTCGCCCTCGATGGCATCGGAGAGGATGACGGCCTCGATGCCGGCCTTGTGCGCCGCTTCGGCGGCGGCTTCCAGCGACACGGCGGCGGAGGCGACGAGTTTTATTTCGTTGCGGGCGAAACGGGGATCGCCCGGCAGCGGCGGCTCGTCCTTGCCGTCGCGGATATGGCGCATGACGTTTTCCGGCAGGTCGAGACGGTAGCGCTCGATGAGACGCAAAGCATCGGCGCGGGTGGTGGCGTCCGATATCGTCGGGCCGGAGGCGACGAGGGCGGGATTGTCGCCGGGAATATCGGAAACCACCAGCGAGACGACGCGGGCCGGATGGGCAAGGGCGGCAAGCCGTCCGCCCTTGATGCGCGACACCTGCTTGCGCACGGCGTTCATGGCGCTGATCGGCGCGCCCGAGGCGAGCAGCGCCCGGTTGACGGCGATCTCGTCGGCGAGCGTCAGGTCGCCCGCCGGCGACGGCAATAGCGCCGAGCCGCCGCCGCACACCAGCGCCACCACCAGATCGTCTTGCGTCAACCCGCTGACGGCCGCGCTCAGCCGAGCCGAGGCGGCAAGCCCGTTTTCATCCGGCACCGGATGGGCGGCTTCGAGAACCTCGATACGCTCGCACGGGGCGCCATAGCCATAGCGGGTGACGACGACGCCCTCCAGCGGGCCGTCCCAGAGGCGCTCGAAGGCGCGCGCCATCTGCGCCGCGCCCTTGCCGGCGCCGATCACCACCGTGCGCCCCTTCGGTTTTTCCGGCAGGTTGGCAGCCAGCACCTTTTCGGGATCGGCAGCAGCCACGGCGGCATGAAAGAGGCTTTCCAGAAAGGCGCGCGGATCGGCAATCGACATGGGTTTCCTCCGGGTATCGGGCGCTTCGGCAGGTCGCCCGCAATCACATCATCGCATCGATAGGCGCCATCGCAGAAAATGGCGCGCCTCTCAAGGCCGGAAAAGGCCCTGGCGGTCCGGTTTTTCAGAGTGGCAATGTCCGCGCATCGAAAAACGGCCGGGCGGGGCTCCCCTCCCCGCCCGGCCAGGCCGTCGTCAAGCGACGGCGTGGTTCGCCATGCGCTCCAGCGCCTTGACGAGACCTGAGTGGTCGAGACCGGCTTCGCCATGGGCGGCGCACTGGTTGAACAGTTCCTGGGTCGAGGCCGTGTTGGGCAGCGCGACGCCGATGGCCTTGGCGCCCTGCAGCGCGAGGTTCAGATCCTTCTGGTGCAGCGAGATGCGGAAGCCGGGATCGAAGGTGCGCTTGACCATGCGCTCGCCATGCACTTCGAGGATGCGCGACGAGGCGAAGCCGCCCATCAGCGCCGCCCGGACGCGGGCCGGATCGGCTCCGGCTTTCGACGCGAAGACGAGGGCTTCGGACACCGCCTCGATGGTCAGCGCCACGATGATCTGGTTGGCGACCTTGGTCACCTGCCCGTCGCCGCAATCGCCGACCAGCGTGATGTTCTTGCCCATCAGCTGGAACAGCGGCAGCGCCCGGTCGAAGCTTTCCTGCGAACCGCCGGCCATGATCGACAGCGAGGCGTTCTTCGCCCCGACTTCGCCGCCCGATACCGGGGCGTCGACATATTCGGCGCCGGTCGCCCGCACCTTCTTGGCGAATTCCTTGGTCTCGATCGGCGAGATCGAGCTCATGTCGATGACCAGCTTGCCGGCGGAAAGGCCCTTGGCGACGCCGTTTTCAGAAAACAGCACATCCTGCACCTGCGGCGTATCCGGCAGCATCAGGATGATGGTCTCGGCGGCCTCGGCCACCGCCTTCGGCGTATCGATGACCTGGAGGCCGCCCTCCACCAGCTCCCGGCGCGGCGCGGTCGAGTGTTTCGAGGTGATGACGGTGTGGCCGGCCTGTTGCAGATGGCGGGCCATGGGGGCGCCCATGATGCCGAGGCCGATGAATCCGATGTTTGCCATGTTCTGTCTCCCGATCTTGTAACGATGCGTCCGGTTCAGCGGCCGGCTTCGGCCAGCCAGCCGAGGCCTTCTTCCGTCGTCGTGCGCGGCTTGTATTCGCAGCCGATCCAGCCGTCGTAACCAAGCTCGTCCAGCGTCCGGAACACGAAGGGCCAGGCGATCTCGCCGGTGCCCGGCTCGTTGCGGCCGGGATTGTCGGCCAGCTGCACATGGGCGACTTTCGCCTGATGCGTCCTGAAGGTGCCGATCAGCTCGCCCTCGGTGCGCTGCTGGTGGTAGAGGTCGTACTGGATGAACAGGTTGTCGTGGCCCACCTCGGCGATGATCGAGGCCGCCTGCGCCGGGGTATGCAGGTAGAAGCCGGGAATATCGAAGCGGTTGATCGGCTCGATCAAAAGCTTGATGCCGTGCTTGCCGAGTTCGGCGGCGGCGTATTTGAGGTTGGCGACGAAGGTGGTGCGCAGCACGTCGTCGGCAACGCCCGCCGGAATGATGCCGGCGAGGCAATTGATCTGCGTGCAGCCGAGCGTCGTCGCATACTGGATGGCGGAGGCGACGCCACGGCGGAACTCATCGATGCGGTCGGGCAAGATGGCGATGCCGCGCTCGCCGCCGGCCCAGTTGCCGGCCGGCAGGTTGTGCAGCACCTGGGTCAGCCCGTGCCTGTCGAGCTCGGCGCGGATGGCGTCGCGGTCGAAATCATAGGGGAAGAGATATTCCACCCCTTCGAAACCGGCCTTGGCGGCCAGGGCGAAACGCTCCATGAACGGCGCTTCGGTAAACAGCATGGTGAGATTGGCCGCAAATTTCGGCATTTTTGTTCTCCTGATATTGACGCATTTCCGGACGGAAAACCGCTTCACACTTTTCTTGGAAATGCTTTTCCTCAGTCCAGCAGGGCGGCCAGCGTCGCGGTCGGGGCGTCCTCGCCGCGTTCGGCCAGTTCCTCGAATTCGACGACGGCATCGATATCGGCGCCCATGGCGATGTTGGTGACCCGTTCGAGGATGAATTCGATGACCACGGGAAC
The DNA here is from genome assembly GCA_017305935.1 of Hyphomicrobiales bacterium. Taxonomy (GTDB): domain Bacteria; phylum Pseudomonadota; class Alphaproteobacteria; order Rhizobiales; family Rhizobiaceae; genus Metarhizobium. The sequence goes on from JAFKJU010000009.1 coordinate 35,511, forward strand.
CTGGTGCTCCCGCATCAGATTCTGCGCCGTGGCGAAGGCTTCCTGGAACTCGTTGGGGCTGCGCACCCTGATCGCCTTGCAGCCGAGGCCTTCGGCGACCGCGACATGGTCGACGCCGTAGCCGGCTTCGGAATCGGCGGTGGCATTGATGTTGTCGAAGCCGAGCGAGACCTCGAAATCCATGTTGAAGCCGCGCTGCGCCTGGCGGATGAGGCCGAGATAGGAATTGTTCACGACCACATGCAGGTAGGGCAGCTTGTGCTGGGCGCCGACCGCCAGTTCCTCGATCAGGAACTGGAAGTCGTAGTCGCCCGAAAGCGCGACGATCGGCCGGTCCGGATCGGCGGCGCGCACCCCAAGGGCTGCCGGCAGCGTCCAGCCGAGCGGGCCGGCCTGGCCGCAATTGATCCAGTTGCGGGGCTTGTAGACATGCAGGAACTGCGCGCCGGCGATCTGGCTGAGCCCGATGGTCGAGACGTAGCAGGTATCGCGCGAAAACGCTTTGTTCATCTCCTCATAGACGCGTTGCGGCTTCAGCGGCGTCTGGTCGAAATGGGTCTTGCGCAGCATGGTGCGCTTGCGGGCGCGGCATTCCTCGCGCCAGGACGACCAGTCGCGCAGCCGGCCTTCAACCTTCCATTCGGTGGCGACGTCGAGGAACAGCTTCAATGCGGCGCCCGCATCGGAAACCACGCCGAAATCGGGGGCGAAGACGCGGCCGATCTGGGTCGGCTCGATATCGACATGCACGAACTTGCGCCCCTGCGTATAGGTCGCGACATTGCCGGTGTGGCGATTGGCCCAGCGATTGCCGATGCCGAGGACGAAATCCGAAGCCAGCATCGTCGCATTGCCGTAGCGGTGCGAGGTCTGCAAGCCGCACATGCCGGCCATCAGCGGGTGGTCGTCGGGGATCGTGCCCCAGCCCATCAGCGTCGGCACGACCGGAACGCCGGTGATCTCGGCGAATTCGACCAGCAGGTCGGAGGCATCGGCATTGATGATGCCGCCGCCGGCGACGATCAGCGGCCGTTCCGCCTCGTTGAGCATGGCCAGCGCCTTCTCGGCCTGGGCGCGGGTGGCGGCCGGCTTGTAGACGCCGAGCGAGGCATAGGTATCGATATCGAATTCGATTTCGGCGAGCTGGACGTCGATCGGCAGGTCGATCAGCACCGGGCCCGGACGGCCGGAGCGCATGGTGTGGAACGCCTTCTGGAAAACGAAAGGCACCAGCGCCGGCTCCATGACCGTGACCGCACATTTGGTGACCGGGGCCGCAATTTTCGCAATATCGACGGCCTGGAAATCTTCCTTGTCGAGGCGGGCGCGCGGCGCCTGGCCGGTGATGCACAGGATGGGAATAGAATCCGCCGAGGCCGAATAGAGGCCGGTGATCATGTCGGTGCCGGCAGGGCCGGATGTGCCGATGCACAGGCCGATATTGCCGGCCTTCGCCCGGGTGTAACCCTCGGCCATATGGCTGGCGCCTTCGACATGGCGGGCCAGCACATGGCGGATCGAACCGCGCGCCTTCATCGCCGAATAGAGGGGATTGATCGCAGCGCCGGGAACGCCGAAGGCGCAGGCAATGCCTTCCTTCTCCAGAACCAGCACGGCCGCATCGACAGCACGCATTTTCGCCATTGGGGTTTCCTCCGTCTCTTCACAGGCAGGGTAGCGCATCGGCGGGGGCGCGCAATCTAAAAATGGAAATCAATCTCATCATATGGAAATAAACATTTTCAACAAAACTGGAACAATCGATGCAGGGCGGCTATGAGAGACTCACGAAAAAGGAAGAGGCAGGCATGGCCGGGCGGCAGGAAACGACGAGGGGCAAACCGGGGCGCAAGGCCGGCGAGAACGCCGCGCCCTCTTCCGTTCAGGTGCTGGACCGCAGCCTGAAGCTGCTGGAGCTGGTGGCCGGCGCCGATGGCGCGGGGCTGACCGACCTCGCCGACCAGTCCGGCATGGCGCCGTCGACCGTCCACCGGCTGCTGACGTCGCTGGCCGGCCACGGCATGGTGACCCATGACGCCGAGACCGGCGCCTGGACCATCGGCGTCAAGGCCTTCGAGATCGGCACCGCTTACCTGCGTTTCCGCAAGCTCGGCACGATCAGCCGGCCATTTCTCAAGCAATTGATGGAGGGTTGCGGCGAGACCGCCAATATCGCCATCGAGGACGACGGCGACGTGGTGTTCATCTCGCAGGTGGAAAGCCATGCGCCGATGCGCGCCTTCTTCCGCCCCGGAAGGCGCGGGCCGATCCATGCGTCGGGCATCGGCAAGGCGATCCTCTCGACCTGGACGGATGCCCGCATCGCGGCGCTACTGGCCGGCCGCAGCCTGCAGCATTTCACCGACAAGACCCGCGACAGCCTGCCCCTGCTGCTCGACGACATCGCCGGCATCCGCGCCCGCGGCTGGTCGATCGACGACGAGGAGCACACGCTCGGCATGCGCTGCGTCGCCGCCCCCATCTTCGACGAATATGGCGAGGCGGTCGCCGGCATCTCCGTCTCCGGCCCGGCCGTGCGCCTGCCGGACGAGAAGGTGGACGCGCTCGGACCCATCGTGGTGAAGGCAGCGGCGGGGCTGACCAAGGCGATGGGCGGGCGTGTGGCCGGCGCTTGACTTTGTGCGTTCGGGGGGCAGTTCCTACGGCAGACCTCAGAAAAAGGAACTGCCGATGATCCGCCTTGCCATCGCCGCCGCAGGCTTCGCCTTTCTCGCCGCAAGCCCGGCTTTCGCAAAGCTCCCGCTGCTCAACGCCACCTGCCCCGGCAAGATCGAGGTGCATGCCGATGAAGGCGGGCCAATCTATATCAATGGCAAGGAAGCCAAGCTGCGTGTCGTCAACGACAATTATTACGAGGCCAGGAACAGCAAGGTGACGATTTCGCTGAGCATCAATCCCGACGGCTCCGCCGCCGTCTCCTATACCGGACACGGCGGCGCGAACGGCACCGTCAAGTAATCAGACGGTTTCGAGCAACCGGCTGGCCGCCGCCTGGCGCTTGGTGGCCTTGGTCTTCATCGGCTTGCCGGCGACGTAGACTTCGGCGATGCAGCGATCGTCGCCCATGGTCTGGAGGATGAAGAGTTCCTCGGCCAGCGTCGTCGCGGTGCGCATGCGGTATTCCATCGCCGATTTGCCGCTGGAGTCCAGCACGACGATATCGGCATCGGCGCCGTCATGCAGCGAGCCGATCCGGTCTTCCAGCTTGAGCGCCCGGGCGTTGCCGAGGGTCATGCGGTAGAAGGAGTTGAACGGCGTCAGCTTCTGGCCGCGCAGGTGCAGCACCTTGTAGGCCTCGTCCATGGTCTCCAGCATCGAAAAACTGGTGCCGGCCCCGACATCGGTCGCCACCGACCAGCGCGCGCCGGCCGCATCGAAACGGTCGCGGTCGAACAGGCCGGAGCCGAGGAACAGGTTCGAGGTCGGGCAGAAGACGCCGACGGAACCGGTTTCGGCCAGCACCGAGATTTCGCGGTCGCTGAGATGGATGCAATGGCCGAGCAGCATGCGCTCGTTCAGCAGGCCGTAACGGGCATAGATGTCGGTGTAATCCTTCGCTTCCGGGTAAAGCGAGGTGGCGAAGGCGATCTCGTCGCGGTTTTCGGAAAGATGCGTCTGCACGTAGCAATCGGGATGCTCCGACACCAGCGCCCCGGCCATCGCCATCTGCTCCGGCGTCGAGGTGATGGCGAAGCGCGGGCTGATCGCATAATGGGCGCGGCCGCGGCCATGCCATTTTTCGATCAGCGCCCTGGTCTCGTCATAGCCCTGCTGCGGCGTGTCGGTGAGCGCGTCGGGCGCATTGCGGTCCATCATCACCTTGCCGCCGATCATGCGCATGCCGCGCGTTTCGGCCGCCGCAAAATAGGCGTCGACGCTTGTCGGATGCACCGAGCAATAGGCGACGGCGGTGGTGGTGCCGTTGGAAATCAGCTCGTCCATGAAGCGTTCGGCCACAGCGGCCGCATGGGCGGCGCGGGCGAATTTCTGCTCCTCGACGAAGATATAGGTGTTCAGCCATTCGAGAAGCTGGGCGCCATAGGAGGCGATGGCCTGCGTCTGCGGAAAATGCAGATGCGTGTCGATGAAGCCCGGCAGGATCAGATGCGGGCGATGGTCGGCGGTCTCGGCATCGGCGCCGGCCTTCGTCTGGAGATCGGCATAGTCGCCGGTCGCCACCACCTTGCCGTCGCGGACCAGCACCGCGCCGTCCTCGATATAGCGATAGGACGCGGCGTCATCGATCCCCTGCGGCTCGGCAAGGAAGGTCAGCACACGGCCGCGGATCAGGAGCGTGTTCATTCGGTCTTGCCTCCGCTGACGGCGCTTTCATACCAGGCGACCAGCAGGCGGCGCTCGTCGCCGGAGATCTGGGTGACGTTGGCGGGCGGCATGGCGTGGCTGCGGCCGGCCTGCAGGTAGATTTCGCGGGCATGGGCGGCGATGTCGCCGTCCGTTTCCAGCGTCACGCCCTTGGGCGGAACGACGATCCCTTCCCAGCCGGGCTCCCTGGCATGGCACATGGAACAGCGCCCGAGAATGGTGTCGCGCACCTGGGGAAAGGCCTGCGCCGTCACGAAGGGCTGCTGCGCCGCCGAGATTTTCGCCTCCGCCGTTTCGCCGCTCAGAATCTTCGGCACGGTCGAGAGCCACATGATGACGATGAACAGCAGCACGGTCGCCAGCCACGTCCAGGTGGGGTTGCCGGCATCGGCATGGCGGGTGTTGAAGTAATGGCGGATGGTGACGCCCATCAGGAAGACCAGCGAGGCGATGATCCAGTTGTACTGCGTGCCGAAGGCCAGCGGATAGTGGTTCGACAGCATCAGGAACAGCACGGGCAGCGTCAGGTAGTTGTTGTGTGTCGAGCGCTGCTTGGCGATCTTGCCGTATTTCGGATCGGGCGTGCGGCCGGCGATCAGGTCGGCGACGACGATGCGCTGGTTCGGCATGATGATGAAGAACACGTTGGCCGACATGATCGTGGCGGTGAACGCGCCGAGATGCAGGAAGGCGGCGCGGCCGGTGAACAGCTGCGTATAGCCCCATGCGACGGCGACGAGGATGAAATACAGGGCCACCATCAGCCGGGTATTGTCATTGCCGAAAGACGACTTGCAGATCAGGTTGTAGACGATCCACCCGAAGGCGAGCGAACCCAGCGAAATGGCGATGGCCACCGGCTTGGTGACGTCGAGCACGTTCGGATCGATCAGGAACAGGTCGGCGCCGGCATAATAGACGAGGCACAGCATGCCGAAGCCGGAGAGCCAGGTGACGTAGCTTTCCCATTTGAACCAGACGAGATGCTCCGGCATGTTGGCCGGCGCCACCAGGTATTTCTGGATATGGTAGAAACCGCCGCCATGCACCTGCCATTCCTCGCCATGGGCGCCGGGCGGCAGGCCGGGATGTTTCTTCAGGCCGAGATCGAGCGCGACGAAATAGAACGACGAGCCGATCCAGGCGATCGCCGTGATGACGTGCAACCAGCGGACGGCGAATGTCAGCCAGTCCCAGGCAATGGCGTATTCATACATAGGGGACCTCCCAGTCTTCGAAGATCCGTCTTGCCATCGCGCGATTTTCTTAGAAATCCCTCGCTATCACCAACACTTTCAAAAAAATCTTTAAGATCGCGCCCCCTGTGATCCGCATACCGATGTGGTAGAAGGGGCCATGTCCTATCTCGATAATGTCCGCGTCTTCGTTCGCGTGGTCGAACTCGGTACGCTTTCGGCGGCGGGCCGCGATCAGCGCGTCACGCCGGCGGTCGCCAGCAACCGCATCAAGGAACTGGAGCGCCATTTGGGCGTGCGGCTTTTCAACCGCACGACGCGAAAGCTTTCGCCGACCGAGCACGGCAGGGTATTCTACGAGGGCGCGGTCAAGATCATCGAGGCGGTGAACGAGGCCGAGGCCGCCATCGCCGACCTGTCGCGCAACCCCAAGGGGTCGTTGAGGATCACCGCGCCGCTCGGCATCGGCCGGCGGCTGATCGCCTCTGGCATCCCGGAATTCCACGACAAATATCCGGATATCGAGGTGCGCGTGCGCCTCTCCGACCACAATGTCGACATCCTCGCCGAGGGCGTCGACGTCGCCTTCAAGCTCGGCGTGCTCGAAGATTCCAATCTGCGCATGCGCGGAATCCTGAATTGCGAACGCGTCCTCTGCGCCGCCCCGGCCTATCTGGCGCGGCGCGGCATCCCGGCCAATCCCGATGCGCTGATTTCGGAGAAATACGACTGTCTGCTGCTGCGCTACCCCGGCTCCAAGGAATATTACTGGACGCTGATGACGGCGGAAGGCCCGCGCAAATTCGAGATCGGCGGCCCCTATGACAGCGACGACGGCGACGTGCTCACCCAATGGGCGCTGGAAGGCCGGGGCATCATCAACAAGCCGCTGTTCGAGGTCAAAGCCCATCTCGACGAGGGCCGGCTGGTGGAAATCCTCAAGGACACCCCGCCCGCCCCCGTCCAGCTCGCCGCCATCTATCCGCACAAGCGTTTCCAGGATCCGAAGGTGCGGCTGATGATCGACTTCATGTCCGAGCGCTGTCAGCGGCTGATCGGCAAGCTGCTGGCGAATACGACGGCGGAAGATGCGGAGGCGGAAGCGCAGGCGACTTGAATGGAGATGTCACTCCGGACGGGCCTTGCTTGGGTCTTCGAAGTCGAAATCGTCGTCCAGCTCGACCCTCGGCGGACGTTCACGACCGTGGCGAATCGCAAAAATCAGAATCTCGTCCTCTAGAATTTCATAGTCGACGAGATAGGTCCCCATCACGAAGCGTAAAATGCCGGGGATGGGGAGTTCTTCATTGAACTTTCCCATCTCCGGGAAACGCCTGAGCCCCTGCCGCAAGCGCTTGAGGTCATCACTGAACTGTCGAGCCGCTCCTGGGCTTCCCGATTTCAGATAATGTGCTTCGCGCTTTACGTACTCTGCTGCCTTAGGCGAGAGCGTGACTTTCACGCAGCCGCTCCCTTGACGATGGCATCGACCTCGTCGATCACATCGTCGAGATCCTGCCCCAGCCCGTTTTCGATGTCTCGCTTCGCCTGGGCGAGTTCGATGACCTCACGGCCCTCCGCCGCCAGATATGATTTGAGCGCGCGTACGAAAACCCAGCTTCTGCTGCGATTGCAAATCTTGGCGATCTCTTCGATTTCGGAGAGAACGTCCAGCGGCAGGCGCATGGTGATCGGATCTGACAATTCCCGGTCTGACATCGTTTTTGCCTCCGTTTGTAATACAACAAAGGTAGTTCATCGGCGGATCGACGTCAAACGCGCACGGACCGACACCTCACCCCCTGCCCCGCACCGCCTCCTGCGTCTGGGCGCGCCACATCAGCGCCGCGGTCATGATTTCGGCGGCGGCGAGCGTCGCGATCACCGGGGGGCGCTTGTCCTTCAGCGCCGTGGCGCCGATGGGGCAGACGAGGCGGTCGAAGAGGTCGGCGCGGCCGATTTCGCGGGTCAGCCAGTTGCGGAAGGTGGCGCGCTTGGTCTTCGAGCCGATCATGCCGACATAGGCCGCATCGGCGCGTTTGAGCGCTTCCGCCGCGATCAGGAAATCCAGCGCGTGGTCATGGGTGAGGATGACGAAGCTGCTGCCTTCGGGGGCAGCGCGCACCACCGCCTCCGGCATGGCGGTCAGGCAGGTTTCGATGCGCGGCACGGTGCAGGCGGTCAGTTCCTCCTCGCGCGTATCGACCAGCACGACCCTGAGCGGCGCCAGCGACAGCGCCATGACCAGGGCATCGCCGACATGGCCGGCGCCAAAGACATAGACATGCGGCCGCTCGGCCATGTCCCTGTCGCTGCGGGCGATGAGATCGTCGGCCAGCGCCGGATGCATGGCGGTGAAGGACAGGCCCACGCGCCCGCCGCAGCACTGGCCGATTTCCGGCCCGAGCGGCACGGTCATCGGCTCGGCCGACAGGCCGGAACGAATGGCGCGCCGCGCCTGGTCGATCGCCATATATTCGAGCTGCCCGCCGCCGATGGTGGAAAAAATCGCCCGTTCCGACACCAGCATCCAGGCATCGGTATCGCGCGGCGTCGATCCCGCCGCGCCCGTCACCTCGACCAGGATCGCCGCCGGCTCGCGGCGCAGGAAATCCCGGATGTCTTCACGAACCGCGCTCATCGCAGCCTATCCTTTCCTGTCCTTCTTCAGCCGTTCGATGGCCATCAGCACCCGTTCCGGCGTCGCCGGCGCATCGAGGCGCGGGCAGACCGTGTGATCGGCGACACTCGCCACCGCATCCGACAGCGCATGCAGCACGGCAAGGCCGAGCGGCAGCGGCGGCTCGCCCACCGCCTTGGACCGGTGGATCGTCGGCTCGTAGGCCTCCGACCAATCGGTCAGCGCCACATTGAAGATTTTCGGGCGGTCCGAGGCAAGCGGGATCTTATAGGTCGAGGGCGCATGGGTGCGCAGCCGCCCCTTGCCGTCCCACCACAGTTCCTCGGTCGTCAGCCAGCCCATGCCCTGGATGAAGCCGCCCTCGATCTGGCCGATATCGATGATCTTGTTCAAGGAACGGCCGGTATCGTGGAGGATGTCGGTGCGCTCGACCACATATTCGCCGGTCAGCGTATCGACCGAGACTTCCGAGCAGGCCGCGCCATAGGCATAATAATAGAAGGCATGGCCGCGCCCCTTCGAGCGATCCCAATGGATCTTCGGCGTCTTGTAGAAACCGGCGGCCGAAAGCTGGACGCGGGCGATATAGGCCTTCTTCACCAGATCGTTGAACGGGATCTCCGTCTCGCCGATGCGCACCCGGTTCGGCAGGAAGATCACGGCTTCGCGCGGCACCTGCCAGGTTTCGGCGGCGAAGGCGATCAGCCGCTGCTTGATCTGGCGGGCGGCATCCTGCGCCGCCATGCCGTTGAGATCGGCGCCGGAGGAGGCGGCGGTCGGCGAGGTGTTCGGCACCTTGGCCGTGGTCGTCGCGGTGATTTTCACCCGCTCCAGATCGATCTGGAATTCCTCCGCCACCACCTGCGCCACCTTCAGGTGCAGGCCCTGGCCCATTTCCGTGCCGCCATGGTTCATGTGGACGGAACCGTCGGTATAGACATGCACCAGCGCGCCGGCCTGGTTGGATTCGGTCTTGGTGAAGGAAATGCCGAATTTCACCGGCGTCAGCGCCAGCCCGCGCTTGACGACGCGGCTTTTCGCGTTGAATTCGGCAATCGCCTTGCGGCGGCCGGCATAATCGGCGCTGGTCTCAAGCTCGGCGACGATGCGCTGGATGATGCAATCCTCGACCTTCTGGTGATAGGGCGTGACGTTACGCTCGCCCTCGACGCCCATGGCGTCATAGAAATTCAGCTTGCGGATATCGAGCGGATCCTTGCCGACCGCAAACGCCACCTCATCGATGACCCGCTCGGCGCCGACCATGCCCTGCGGCCCCCCGAAACCGCGAAAGGCGGTGTTGGAAACCGTGTTGGTATAAAGCGGCGCCGATTTCGCATGCACATGCGGGAAGAAATAGGCGTTGTCGCAATGGAACAGGGCGCGGTCGCCGACCGGGCCGGAGAGATCGGCGGAAAAGCCGGCACGAAGGGCAAACGTGTAATCCACCGCCAGAATGCGGCCCTCGTCGTCGAAGCCGACATCGTAATCGATGGCGAAATCATGCCGTTTGCCGGTCGCCACCATGTCCTCGTCGCGGTCGAGCCGGACTTTCACGGCGCGGTTCAGCTTCTTGGCGGCGATGGCGGCAAGGGCCGCGCATTGGTTCGCCTGCGTTTCCTTGCCGCCGAAGCCGCCGCCCATGCGGCGCACTTCCACGGTCACGGCATGGCTTGGCACGCCGAGCGCATGGGCGATCATATGCTGCGTTTCGCTCGGCCCCTGCGTCGAGCAATGGACGAGCACCTCGTCATCCTCGCCGGGCACGGCAAGCGACACCTGTCCTTCGAGATAAAAATGGTCCTGGCCGCCGAGCCGCATGCGGCCTTTCACCCGGCGCGGCGCGGTTTCGAGCGCGCCGGCCGTATCGCCGCGCTTCAGCGTCAGCGGCGTGAAGACCTGCCGATGCGTTTTGACGTCGAGATCCCAGATGTCGATATCGGCCGGCAGCTCCTCATATTCGATCCTGGCGAGACGCGCGGCGCGGCGGGCCTGTTCGCGGGTTTCGGCAATCACGCAAAAAATCGGCTGGCCGTGGAATTGCACCTTGCCTTCGGCCAGCACCGGGTCGTCGTTCATGCCGGACGGCGAGATGTCGTTGACGCCGGGAATATCCGCGCAGGTCAGCACATCGACGACGCCGGGGGCGGCGCGCACGGCGTCGAGATCGACGGATTTCAAAATGCCGTGGGCGACGGTGGAAAGGCCGAGGCCGGCATGCAGCGTGCCGGCGGGCTCGGTGATGTCGTCGATATAGACGGCGGTGCCGGCCACATGCTTGTGCGCCGAGTCATGGCGCGGGCTGGAATGGACGCCGCCGGTGATGGTTTCCGCCGTGAGATCGGTCATATGCTTGTTCATGGCTCACGCAGCCTCGTATCTGGACACCTGCGCAGGTGCCGCGTTCGACGTCGTTTCCAGATAGAAACGCAGGAGAAGGTTTTTGGCGACCAGCGCCCGGTAATCGGCGGTGGCGCGCATGTCGGTCAGCGGCGAAAAATCTTGCGGATATTTTTCCATCGCCGCTTCCACCGTCGCTTCCGTCCAGGGCTGGCCGAGAAGAGCGGCCTCTACCGCCAAGGCCCGCTTCGGCGTCGCCGCCATGCCGCCATAGGCGATGCAGATGGAAGCCACCGTGCCATCGTCCGCCAGCGTCATGCGCAACGCGCCGAGCGTCGCGGTAATGTCCTCGTCGCGGCGCTTGGTCACCTTGTAGACGGCAAAATGTTCGTCTTGCGCCGGGATCGGGATATGGACGGCCTCGACGAATTCGCCGGGCTGGCGGTCCTGCTTGCCATAGGCGATGAAGAAATCCTGCAGGGGAATGGTGCGCCGCGCCTTACCCTTGCGCAAGGTCAGCGTCGCGCCAAGGGCAATCAGCGCCGGCGGCGTGTCGCCGATCGGCGAGCCATTGGCGATGTTGCCGCCGATGGTGCCCATGTTGCGCACCTGCTGGCCGCCGATGCGGGCGATCAGCGGGCCGAGCGCCGGGATATGCTGCCCCAGCGTGTCGATGGCCTCGGAATAGGTGACGCCGGCGCCGATGGTAACAGCGCCGTCTTTCACCGAAATGGATTTCAACTCGTCCAGCCCGGCGATGAAGATGACGGGCGAGATATCGCGCATATGCTTGGTGACCCACAGGCCGACATCGGTGGAACCGGCGACGATGGTGGCAGTCGGCGAAGCCTCCAGCAGATCGGCGAAATCGTCGAGCCCGGCCGGCACCACGAGGCGGTGTTTGCCTGCGCCGATCTCGACACGGGCGCCATCCTTCAATGCCTTGAGACGGGCGATCATCGTTTCGCGCTCGGAAAGCAGCGGATCCTTGTCCGTGCCGCCATAGCTGGAAATGGCCCGCGCTGCGCGCAGGATCGGCTCATAGCCGGTGCAACGACAGAGATTGCCCTGCAGCGCCGTCTCGATCTGCCGGTCGTCCGGGTTCGGCGTCTGCATCCACAGGCCATAGAGCGACATGACGAAGCCCGGCGTGCAGAAGCCGCATTGCGAACCGTGGAAATCCACCATCGCCTGCTGCACGGGATGCAGATGCCCGTCTTTCGCCGCGAGATGCTCGACCGTCACCACATGACAGCCATCCAGCGAGCCGAGGAAGCGGATACAGGCATTGACGCCCTCATAGACGAGGCCGCCATCGGGCGTCAGGCGTCCGACAAGCACGGAGCAGGCGCCGCAATCGCCCTCGGCGCAGCCTTCCTTGGTGCCCTTCAGCGCGCGCGAAAGGCGCAGCCAGTCGAGCAGCGTCTGGTCGGGCGCGACATCGGTCAGCGTGACGTCGCGGCCGTTGAGGATGAAACGAAGATGCGAGCGGACGGCGGCGTCTGCCATGGCTTAGCTCCCGCGATAGGTGGAATAGCTGTAGGGCGAGACGAGCAGCGGCACATGGTAATGCGCGCCCTCGTCGGCAAGGCCGAAACGGATCGGGATGACATCGAGGAACATCGGCCCCTCGCCGGTGCGGCCGAGATAATCGCCGGCATGGAAACGCAGCTCATAGATGCCGGATTTCATCGTCTCGCCGGACAGCAGCGGCGCGTCGCAGCGGCCGTCGTCATTGGTCTCGACCGACTTGACCAGCAGCAGGGCATCGCCCTCGACCCGGTAGAGATCGACGCGCAGCCCCCCGGCCGGCTTGCCGAGCGTGGTATCGAGCACATGAGTCGTCAGCCGACCGCCCGTTTGCGATTGAGAATGCATGCGTTTTCCTCCCGAACGTAGCGCTCCTGCATCCACTATCCGCCACCCCCTTACCACTGAAAAGCCGCAGGTATCGTGGGAGACTTTCAAATTTTCCAAGGGGAATGGCGCGCGCGATTTATGGGTTAGAAATTTGCCATCGATCAGGTCTGGAGGAGCATTCCCATGCGATATTGCCGCGACATGCACGGCTATGGACAAACGCCGCCCAAGGCCGCCTGGCCCGGCGAGGCGCGCGTCGCCGTGCAATTCGTGCTGAACTACGAGGAGGGCGGCGAAAACTGCGTGCTGCATGGCGATGCGGCATCGGAAGCCTTCCTCTCCGAAATCGTCGGCGCCGCGCAATGGCCGGGCCAGCGCCACTGGAACATGGAATCCATCTACGAATACGGCGCCCGCGCCGGCTTCTGGCGCCTGCACCGGCTGCTGACGGAAAAGGACGTGCCGGTCACCGTCTACGGCGTCGCCACCGCCCTGCAGCGTTCGCCGGCGCAAGTGGCGGCGATGATCGAGGCCGGCTGGGAAATCGCCTCGCATGGCCTGAAATGGGTCGAGCACAAGGACATGCCGGCCGAAGAGGAACGCGCCGCCATCGCCGAGGCGATCCGCCTGCACACGCTGGTGACCGGCGAACGCCCGCGCGGCTGGTATACCGGCCGCTGTTCGGTCAACACAGTCGATCTCGTGACCGAGGCCGGCGGCTTCGACTATATCTCCGACACCTATTCCGACGACCTGCCCTACTGGGTTGAGCACAAGGGCAGGCAGCAGCTGATCATTCCCTATACGCTCGACGTCAACGACATGCGTTTCGCCACGCCGCAAGGCTTCAACAGCGGCGACCAGTTCTTCAGCTACCTCAAGGATTCCTTCGACGCGCTTTATGCCGAAGGCGCGGCCGGCAGCCCGAAGATGATGTCGATCGGCCTGCATTGCCGGTTGATCGGCCGCCCCGGCCGCGTCATGGCGCTGGCCCGCTTCATCGATTACATCCAGAGCCACGACAAGGTGTGGATCCCCCGCCGCGTCGATATCGCCGAGCATTGGGCGAAGACCCATCCGCCGCACCCCTTGGCCGAGCGCCCGTCGCAAATGTCGGAAGAGACCTTCGTCGAGCGTTTCGGCGGCATCTTCGAGCATTCCGACTGGATCGCGCGGCGCGCCTTTGCCGGCGAGCTTTCACCCGCCAACGATACCGCCATCGGCCTTGCGGCGGCGCTGACCTTCCAGTTCCGCGCCGCCAGCGACGAACAGCGCCTCGGCGTGCTCGTCGCCCATCCGGATCTCGCCGGCAAGCTGGCGGCGGCGAAACGCCTGACGGCAAGCTCCACCGAGGAACAGGCCTCCGCCGGCCTCGATGCGCTGACCGACGACGAGCGCGCCCGATTTACGGAACTCAACGAAAGCTATGTGAAGAAATTCGGCTTCCCGTTCATCATCGCCGTGCGCGACAATACCAAGGCCAGCATCCTCGCCGCCTTCGAGACCCGCATCGCCAACGATCGCGACACCGAATTCGCCACCGCCTGCAAGCAGGTCGAGCGCATCGCATTGCTGCGGTTGAAAGCGCTGCTGCCGAACTGAGACCATAGATCCGGCCGGTGCCTGGGGGCCTCCCCTCCCCATCGCATCGGCCAACGCATCGAGCATCCGTCAAAAGCCGGATCGTCCGGCATTTTTTTCAAGGGAGGAAGACATGAAGACCATCGAGATCAGGCCGCTGACCCGCGCGGCATTCGCGCCTTTCGGTCAGGTGATCGAGCAGGACGGCGCGCAGAATTTTCCGATCAATGCCGGCAAATGCACCCGCTACCACGACCTCGCCCGTATCGAGACGACGGGCGACAAGGCCAGGCCGATGATCAGCCTGCTGCGCGGCGAGCCCTATCCCCTGCCGCTGGAGCTGAAGATGGTCGAGCGCCATCCGCTCGGCAGCCAGGCCTTCATTCCGCTCGGCGACAGCGCCTTCCTCGTCGTCGTCGCCGAGGAGACCGAAAACGGCCCCGCCGACCCCATCGCCTTTCGCACCGCCCCCGGCCAGGGCGTCAACATCGCCCGCAACGTCTGGCATGGAATCCTCACCCCCCTCGACACCACCTCCGACTTCGCCGTCATCGACCGCGGCGGCGAGGGCGTGAACCTGGAGGAGCATTTTTACGCGGAATCGTTTTTGATCCGCTGAGGTTTCAGGAAGAAAGAGACCGAACAAGAGCCGCGTCATCGACGCGGCCCTTATGCTTTTGGCAAGCCCTCTCCACAACCCCGACGTCATCCTCGGCCTCGTGCCGAGGATCTACCAATATCTCGCAAAATCAATAGGTTACAGATTATCGGGACAGGCCTAGGCATGACGGAAGAGAGAACTCATAAACACCAAAAGGGCCGCGCTCATCACGCGGCCCTCAGCTTGTTGACAAACTGCCACCCTCTCCACGACGTCATCCTCGGGCTCGTCCCGAGGATCTGCCTGCGCCTACCAAGCCATTGACGATAAAGGACATATCCGACGTGCTTAGATGCTCGGCACAAGGCCGAGCATGACGAAAGAGAGGTTTTCGGCTTTTTGTCAGCAGCCTGAGGGCCGCGCTCGTCACGCGGCCCTTTCCCATTCTCGATCCGAAACCCTTACTCCGCGAAAAACGCGAAGCGGATGACGAACAGGATGGCGACGATCAGGGTCGCCGGGTGAATCTGTCGCCATTTGCCGGTGAACAGCTTGAGCACGACATAGCTGACGAAGCCGAAGGCGAGGCCGTTGGCGATCGAATAGGTGAAGGGCATGGCGAGCGCGGTGAGCGCGGCCGGCGCCGCATCCGTCAGGTCGTCCCAGTCGATTTCCGTCAGTTCGCGCATCATCAGGCCGGCGACGTAGAGCAGCGCCGGCGCGGTCGCATAGGTCGGCACGGAGCCGGCCAGCGGCGAGATGAACAGGGCGGCCAGGAACAGGATGGCGACGGTGAACGCGGTGAGCCCGGTGCGCCCTCCCGCCTGCACGCCGGATGCGCTTTCGACATAGGCGGTGGTGCTGCTGGTGCCCATCAGCGAGCCGGCGACGATCGCCGCGCTATCGGCGAGCAAGGCCCGGCCCAGGCGGCTCTTTTCGCCCTCGCGGATCAGGTTGGCGCGCTTGGCGACGCCGATCAGCGTGCCCGTGGCGTCGAAGACCTCGACGAGCACGAAGACGAGGATGACATGCAGCAGGCCGCCATGCAGCGCGCCGACGATATCGAGTTGCAGGAAGGTCGGCATGATCGACGGCGGGGCCGAGACGACGCCGCGAAACTCGCTGACGCCGAAGATCCACGAGAGAACGGTGACGACGAGGATGCCGATCAGGATCGCCCCGCGGATGCGCAGCGAATCCATCACCGCGATGACCAGGAAACCGAGGATGGCGAGCAGCGTGCCGGTGGCCTTGAGGTCGCCGAGGCCGACCAGCGTCGCCGGATTGTCGACGACGATGCCGGCATTCTTCAGCGCGATGATGCCGAGGAACAGGCCGATGCCGGCGGCAATCGCGCTGCGCAGCGAATGCGGAATGCCGGCGATCAGCCAGCTTCTGACGCCCGTCACCGTCAGCAAAACGAAGATCATGCCGGAGATGAACACCGCGCCCAGCGCCTGCTGCCAGGTGAAGCCGAGCGCCGCGACGACGGTGAAGGCGAAGAAGGCGTTCAGCCCCATGCCCGGCGCCATGCCGATCGGCCAATTGGCCACAAGGCCCATGATCAGCGAGCCCAGCGCCGCCGCCAGACAGGTGGCGACGAAGACCGCATCCCGGTCCATGCCTGTCGTCGACAGGATGTCCGGATTGACGAAGATGATATAGGACATGGTGAGAAAGGTCGTCAGACCCGCCACCACTTCGGTACGCACGGACGTGCCGTGCTCACTCAGCCTGAAAAGCCGTTCAAACATAATTCCTCCCCTGGTCGGCCGTTTTCATGAGCCGCCCGCACGAATGACCGGCCCGCCGCTCCTCCAGCGATCGGTCCGTTCGCGGATGTTTCCGCCCCTGCCGGCGCCGGACCCGAAGGCCGCGACGCAATCACAGTTTCGTCATACTGCGCATTCCCGTCCTCGCGCGCCAGAGCACGATTGCCGTGGATTTGAGCGAAACTCTTTCACGATTCGCCGGCCGAACTGCCCATCTCTATCGTGCGATAATCGAACAAAGTAGCGATATCGCACAAATCGATTGCGACCGGCATCGCTGCAAATTATCTCCTGTCTCGCAAGCGGCATGGATATTTTCCGCATGAGGGCGCGCAAACCGCTTCGCGCTTCTGCCGAAATGCTTTAAACATAAAGCATCACCCGGCCGCGCTGGGCGCCTGTGAGGAGACGATGATGACGGAAGCCTTTATCTGCGACTATATCCGCACGCCGATCGGCCGCTTCGGCGGCGCGCTGTCTTCGGTGCGCGCGGACGATCTCGCGGCGGTGCCGCTCAAGGCGCTGATGGCGCGCAACCCGAATGTCGACTGGGAAGCGGTCGACGACGCCATCCTCGGCTGCGCCAACCAGGCGGGCGAGGACAATCGCAACGTGGCGCGCATGGCCGTGCTGCTCGCCGGCCTGCCGATCGCCG
Source organism: Hyphomicrobiales bacterium (assembly GCA_017305935.1). Classification (GTDB taxonomy): domain Bacteria; phylum Pseudomonadota; class Alphaproteobacteria; order Rhizobiales; family Rhizobiaceae; genus Metarhizobium. Next base: position 52,501 of record JAFKJU010000009.1, read on the forward strand.
TCTCCGGCACGACGATCAATCGTCTCTGCGGCTCAGGCATGGATGCCGTGATCGCCGCCGCCCGCGCCATCAAGGCGGGCGAGGCCGAGCTGATGATCGCTGGCGGCGTCGAGAGCATGAGCCGCGCCCCCTTCGTCATGCCCAAGGCCGAGACCGCCTTTTCCCGCGCCGCCGAGATCCACGACACCACCATCGGCTGGCGTTTTGTCAATCCGCTGATGAAGGCGCAATACGGCATCGATTCCATGCCGGAAACCGGCGAAAACGTTGCCGAGGACTATCATGTCAGCCGCGAGGACCAGGATCTGTTCGCCGTGCGCTCGCAGGCGAAGGCGGCAGCCGCGCAAGCCAACGGCCGGCTGGCGAAGGAAATCACCCCGGTGACCATCCCGCAGCGCAAGGGCGACGCCATTGTCGTCGAGCGCGACGAGCATCCGCGCGCCACCACCGTGGAGGCCTTGGCCAAGCTCGGCACGCCCTTCCGCAAGGGGGGCACGGTGACCGCCGGCAACGCCTCCGGCGTCAATGACGGCGCCGCCGGCCTGATCATCGCCTCGGAAGCGGCGGCGAAGAAGCACGGCCTCACCCCCATCGCCCGCATCCTCGGCGGCGCCACGGCGGGCGTTGCCCCGCGCATCATGGGCATCGGCCCGGCCCCCGCCTCGCAAAAACTCATGGCCCGCCTGAACCTGACCCCGGCCGATTTCGACGTCATCGAGCTCAACGAAGCCTTCGCCTCGCAAGGGTTGGCGACGCTGCGCCTGCTCGGCATCGCCGACGACGACCCCCGCGTCAACATCAACGGCGGCGCCATCGCGCTCGGCCATCCGCTCGGCATGTCCGGCGCCCGCATCGCCGGCACCGCCGCCCTGCAACTGGCCGAAACCGCCGGCCGCCGCTCGCTCTCGACCATGTGCATCGGTGTGGGTCAGGGGATTGCGCTGGCGCTGGAACGGGTTTGATTGCAGGGTAATGCGTTGCGCGCCGATTGGCGCGCGACGGCCATGCCGCCGGCTTTTCGCCGGCCGCGCCCCATGCGATACTGCCTCTCGAAACGGGAGTTGCGCATGAGCAGGATGGCGGCATTGACGGCGAGGAGACGCGACATGCGGCGCGAAAATGCGTCCGCAGCCGTGTTTCACATTCTGCGTGATGCCGCCGCCAAGGGAATCGACATAAGCCTCGTCGGCTCGCTGGCGCGCGGCGATTTTCGCGCGCATTCGGATGTCGACCTTCTCGTCCGTGGCCCGCTGGATCCGAAGCGCCGCCTTCTCGTCGAGAGGCTTGTGGCCGACGGCATGCGCGGCTCGGATATTCCCTACGATCTCATCTTCGAGGCCGACCTGACCGAAGACCGCCTTCGGGAGCTCCTGAATGACATCGTTTAGCCTGCCGACCTTCTCACGGCTGACGCCAAAGATCCTCCGCGCCGAGCGCGAGCTGGCGCAGATGCAGCAGTTTTACGAGAAACAGGCGAATGCGCTGGCGGATGGCGACTGTCTCCGCCGGCATCCATAGCGTCTACAACGGCATCGAGGACATGCTTCTCAGCCTCGCGCGGGATATCGACGACGCCGTGCCGACCGGCCCCTCCGCCCATCAGGACGTGCTGGACCAGATGGCGGCGGAGATTGCCGGAACGCGGCCGGCCCTGCTCGATCTCGACCTCTACGAGGCTCTGACGGAAATCAAGGGGTTCCGCCACCTCGTGCGGCACCGCTACGGTTTCGACCTCAAGCCGGAGAAAGTCGTCGAAAATCTTGCGCTTCTCCGCAAAACCTTTCCCGTCTTCCTCGCTGCGGTGACCGCGCTGGAAAAGACGATGAAAGGCGGGGACGATCACGACGGCGGAAACGGCAAGCCCGCAGGCTAGGATCAAGTCGGGCGCGTCACCTCATACCAGACCTCGCCCTGCTCGCAGCCCGGAATCGGATCGGCCCATTCGCCATGCTCGGTGCGGGCGTATGTCATGCCGATCTTTTCCATCACCCGGCGCGAGCCGAGGTTCACCGCCATGGTGGTCGCCACGATCCTGTCATAGCCGGCGCATTCGAAGCCCCAGCCGACCAGCGCCGCCGCGCCTTCCGAGGCCAGCCCCCGCCCCCATTCCCCGCGCGCCAGGCGATAGCCGAGTTCGGCAAGCGTTTCGCTTTCCGGCCACAGGCAGAACCATCCGACGAAGGCGCCGTTGTCCGTCCGCCGCGCCGTCCAGACATGCGGTTCGTTTCCCTCGGGCATGAGAAAGCTGGCGTCGGGGCCGGCCTTGGCGCGGTCGACCGGGTGGCCGCCATTGAGGAAGCGCATGACGTCCGGATCCTGCTCCAGCGCGATGAAATCGGCGCGGTCGGCCGGGCAGCACGGGCTGAGCCTCAGATGTTTCGTCAACAAAACGGCCATAAGCGACCAGTCCTCCAGCGCCGCATTTCGGCACGAAGGTGGTACAGCACGGCTTGTGCACGCACAAGCGGCCGCTCCCGATCCCCGCGAATTCCGGTCGTCTCCCATTAATCAATCCGTGCTATAAGCCGGTTCGGTTCCATCGGAACGCCCATGCCTTTCCGGGGAGAATTTTGCAGAATGCGGATCGGGACGATCACCAATCTGGCCTATGTCGCCACCGTGCTACTGACCATGCTGGCCGGCCTGTCCTTCATTCTCTCGGCGCATTCGGCGCTTCTGGAGCGCCGCGCCGTCGAGCAGCATCTGGCGCTCGGCGAACTGGTCGACGAACTCGATATCGGCGCGGAAAAGCGCACCGACGACATCCGCCTCTATTTCATGCGCGGCGCAGAGGATGAGCTGGCGGCGTTCTACGTCGACGAGAAGGACGAGCGCGGCTTCGAGGCGGCGGCACAGCGCGCCAGGACGCTCGGCGCCACCGAGGACGAGATCGCCGTCCTCAACCGCATCGTCACCGAGGCCGAGGCGCTGGATACGATCGAGCGCGCGGCGATCGCCGATTATCGCGACGGACGACAGGAGGCGGCGCGCCAGGCCGTGTTCGGCCCCGCGCATGAGGCGGCCCATAAAGACCTGCTCGGCAGCGTCGACGAGGTGCAGCAGATGATAACGGCGCGCAGCGGTGAGGCGCTGTCGCGCGCAAAGGCGCGCAGCGATCTCTTCGACATCATCGCCAAATCCATGCTGGCGCTGACGGCGCTGGTCTTCCTCGGCGTACTCTATTTCGTGCTGAAGCGGCGCATCGCCACCCCGATCGTCGCCATGACCGGAATCATCAACCGGCTGGCGAAGCAGGATTTCGACGTCGAGGTGCCGCAGGTGGCGCGTCGCGACGAGATCGGCGAGATGACGGCGGCCATCGCCGTCTTCCGCGCCAACGGCCTGGAGCGCGAAAGGCTGGCGGCGGAGCTGCGCCGCGACCAGCGCATCAAGGATTTCATCCTGCAGATGATGCATCGCCTGCAGGCCTGCCAGACGCAGGACGAGATCGCCGATGTCGTCACCCTGTTCATGCCCCAGACCTTTCCGGGCATGGCCGGCAGCCTCTATACCCATGACGAGGGGCACCGGTCTCTGGTGCCGCGCAGCAGCTGGAACGGACCGGAAACCACACCCGCGGCCTTCCCGGCCGAACAATGCTGGGCCTTGCGCCGCGGCCGGCCGCATCTCAGCGACAGCAACGACCACGACGTCGCCTGCCCGCATCTGGAAGAGACGCAGCGCCCGGCGCTGTGCGTGCCGCTGACGGCGCTCGGCGAGACCGTCGGCCTGCTGCATCTGGAAGCGGCCGAGCTCGACCGGCTGGAAGAGGCGCGGCTCTATCTGGAGCTGATCGCCGAAAATCTCGGCCTCGCCATCGCCAACCTGCAATTGCGCGAGCGGCTGACCGGCATGGCAATCCGCGACCCCTTGAGCGGCCTTCTCAACCGCCGCTCATTGGACGAGGCGATCAACCGCATCGCCAAGGCACCGGCCCCGCATGCCTGCCTGATGCTTGACATCGACCATTTCAAGCGCTTCAACGACGAATTCGGCCATGACGCCGGCGATGCCGTCATCCGCCATGTCGCCGATATCCTGCATTCGGCGCTGCCGGAGGCCGGCGAAGTCTTCCGCTTCGGCGGCGAGGAATTCACCATCCTGCTGGACGGTGTTGGCGAGGCCGAAGCCCTGCGCCTCGGCGAAACCCTCTGCGCCCAGATCGCCGCCGCCCCCTTGTCCGATCACGGGCGTTTCCTCGGCACGGTCACCGTCTCCGTCGGCGTCGCCGCAGCCCCCCAGGAAGGCCCGGTCGCGACGCTGCTCGCCCGTGCCGACACCGCCCTGCTCGCCGCGAAAACCGCCGGCCGCAACCGCGCCGTCGCCGTTTCGTCGCTGCGCGGGTTTCGTCCCGGCGCGGCGGCGGGGTAAGCGACGGACTGTCAGTCGTGGTCTCTCGGTGAAGACGCGACGATCCCCGCGATCACGGGAGTTTTCGCCCTTTGACCCAAAGGATTGCCTGAGTTTCCGCTACGGAAAAGACTCTACGCCAGCCCCGCCAGCCAGTCCCGCGCCAGCACCGCGTCTTCGGCGACCAGCCCACGCCCGGCCTCGATGCGTTTCGCGGTGACCTCTGCGCCGCAGGCGGAGAGCCAGGCTTCCAGCCGCTCCGCCTCCGCCACGAAGGCATCCTGCATGCCGGCGATGGACAAGACCGCCGTGCCGGAGAGATCGACCTCCGGCAGTTCCGAAAGCACCGGCATGGCGCGCAGCAGGATGGTGCGGCGGATGAGGCCTGGATGCAGCGCCATCGCGGCCCCCAAAAAGTTCGCGCCGTTCGAGAGGCCGAGATAGGTGGTGTGCGCCGGATCGAGCCCGTAACCGGCCCGGGCGCCCTCGACGAAGGCTTCGAAGGCGTCCGCCTCGCTGCGGATATCGGCCTCGTCGAAATGCGTCGGCGCAAAGCGGCGGAACCAGCGGGCGATGCCCTCCTCATGCGAGCGGCCGCGCAGGCCCAGCAGCGTCGCCGATGGCGCGATGCGGTGGGCGAGCGGCATCAGGTCGGCCTCGTTGCCGCCGGTGCCATGCAGCAGCACCAGCGTCTCGTCTCCGGGGATTTCCGGCACATGGAAACGATGCACGAAGGGCAGGTCGCGGCGCGGCATGCGCGGCTCCCCGGGCAGGGAGAATTGCGGCATCAGCAGCTTCAGATCCTCGGCGCGGGCGGCATCGTGATCGGGCACGAACAGGATCTTGCCGAGCTGGCCGGGGGCCTCGTCGATGGCGAAGCCGGGGCCGTCGGTGGCATATTCGATCAGCGTGCCGCCGAGTTCGCGCACATAAAGCGAGGTGAAATACTTGCGGTCGTGGACATTGGTGGGCGAGGAGTTCAACCGTGCGAAACCGCGCTCGGCCTCACGAACCGCCGCGACATCGGCGGCGCGGAAGGCGACGTGATCGGCCGTGCCGGTGCCCGGAATGCCCGGCACATAACCGGTCGCATCGCGCACATCGACGGCATCGGTCTGCGAAACCAGCCGCCGCACCGAGCCGGAGACCGGCCCCGGCCGATAGCCGAAGCGGGCGACGAAGGCCGCCGTCTCCTCCGGCATCTCGGTCAGGATCGTCACACCACGCAGGCGCAAAATCGCCGGCTCCTCGCCCGGCGTCTCGACGCCGACCAGCTTGACGATGACGCCATCGGGATCCTTCAGCCGCAGCACCGGCTCGTCGAATTCGCGCAACGGCCCCTCGACGGCGAGCCCCCGCGACAGCGCCCGCGTCAGCCAGCCGCCGATCGAGCCACGCGGCACGGCAAGGGCGATTTCCGAAACCTGGCCGTTGCCCACCCGCCCGGCCGCGCCGTCTTCCCAGACGAGGAAGGTGATCAGCGTGCCGGGCGCGCCCTCGGCATTGCCATAGAACAGGTGAAGCTGCTCGCCATCCTCATAGCCACCGGTGCGCTTGACCAGATCGAGGCCGAGAAAGCCGAGATAGAAATCCACGTTCGCCTGCACGTGGGCGGTGATGAGGGTGACGTGGTGGATGCCGGTTGCGGCGCTGGCCAATGGCTTTTCTCCCGTCGTGATGCCGTTCGCGCCGGAAGCATAGCCGCTCCCTCGCCTTTACATGGGTTCGGACGGGAAACTGTTTCACACTTTTCCTGAAAATCCTCCAGCCCAAAACGACAATCGCCGCCTCCCTTTCACCGGCTTACCGTTCTGGGGTGAACGCGAAATCCGGCCCGCGTGAAGATAACCGAGGTATAACAAGGCTTTATCAAACCCAACGGCGACCGTAACGCCAGCGGGGCGGTCTGGCGCGAAACGGCGTCCGATGCCCCGCGCGCCGTCGGCAATGACCGGCCAGCCATGCGAAAAGCGCAGCCGGCCCGGCGACAGACGCCGCCAAACAGGCTATGGACAGGGCAGCCGGCCTTTTCCGTCCCCACCCGCGCGGACGTTTTGCGGGCGCGGCGAGACTGAGAGGGTTGATCATGTCCAAGAAGAGCTATTTCTCCGCCGTCGGGGGCCATCCGCCCCAGTCCGACCTGTTGACGGGACGCGCCGTCTTCACCGAGGCCTATGCCTTCATTCCGCAGGGCGTGATGAAGGATATCGTCACCAGCTTCCTGCCCTTCTGGGACAAGACGCGCTGTTGGGTGATCGCCCGGCCGCTCTCCGGTTTCGCCGAGACCTTTTCGCAATATATCATGGAAGTCGCCCCCGGCGGCGGCAGCGACAGGCCGGAGCCGGATGCGGGCGCCGAAGGCGTGCTGTTCATCGTCGACGGCGAGCTGCAACTGACGCTCGCCGGCAAGACACACACCCTGACACCGGGCGGCTATGCCTTCATTCCGCCGGGCGCCAGCTGGTCGGTGCGCAACACGTCGCAGGCCGATGTCCGCTTCCACTGGATCCGCAAGGCCTACCAGGCCGTCGACGGCCTCGACCATCCCGAGCCGCTGGTGCTGAACGAGAAGGATATCGAGCCCGCCGCCATGCCCGGCACCGAGGGCCGCTGGGCGACGACCCGTTTCGTCGATCCGGGCGACCTGCGCCACGACATGCATGTGACCATCGTCACCCTCCTGCCCGGCGCCGTCATTCCCTTTGCCGAAACGCATGTGATGGAGCACGGTCTCTACGTGCTGCAGGGCAAGGCGGTCTATCGCCTCAACCAGGATTGGGTGGAAGTCGAGGCCGGCGATTTCATGTGGCTGCGCGCCTTCTGCCCGCAGGCCTGCTATGCCGGCGGCCCGGAACCCTTCCGCTACCTGCTCTACAAGGACGTCAACCGCCACATGCCGCTGCGCCTCGGCGGCGGGGCGCGGTAAGCGGCGGCGCAATCGCATTCCAGGCACGACGTGCCGAGGACCCTTTCTCCCCTCGGTGAAAAGGGACCTTGGGGCGACGCCCTTGTTCCAGAAGCAACAGCCTTGCCAGTTGGCGGGAGTGACGTCACCTGCCCGGCACGCCGCCGACCTTGCCAAAATACGCATTTTGTGTATTTTACACAGAATAAAGGAGATCGGCATGGTGCAGGTTCTAAAAGTGTCGGCAACCGAGTTTGCCCGTGGCTTCGCGCGCTATCGCGAAGAGGCTTTTTCCACCGATGTCATCGAGGTCACCTCCCACGGCCGGGTGATCGGCGGGTATCTCGGCGCCAAGGAGTTGGAGCATTACCAGCGCCTCAAGCAGAGGGAGCGCGAGGTTTTCCGCGCCGTCGATTTCGACGCGGAGATGCTGGCTGAACTCGAAGGCGCTGAATATGGCGTCGTCGCCAAGTGACGCTTCCCGATCCGGTTCCGGGTCTGGTGATCCGCTACAATTACCTCTGGTATGACGACAGGCTGAAGGGTTTTTCCGAAGGCGGCAAGGACAGGCCCTGCGCCATCGTCATCGCCTCCCGGCAAACCGGGCTGGTCACCGTCGTCCCGATCACCCATTCCTATCCCGAGCCGGGCGAAGAGGCGCTTTCCATGGCAATCCCCGCCGAGATCGCCCGGCAGATCGGCCTTGACGACGGTGTGAACTACGTCAAGCTGGAGGTCAACCGGTTTCAATGGCCGGGAGATCACCTGCGTCCCTTGCCGAACGATCCCGGCAGGGTTGACTACGGCATGATCCCCAAGGAGTTCTTCGACGCGCTTCGCAAACGCCTCGCCGACGAAGTAAGGTCGCATCTGCTTCGCCAAACCAACCGGTAGATAGCCATTCAGGAAAGACAGAAACAATGACGCAAGACCAGATTTCCGGGCGGGGATGGGCGGATCAGGCGGTGGCGCTGATCGAGGCGGACCAGCGGCGGTCGGCGGATACGCATCTGCTCAAGCTCGAAACCGGGTTTCGCGGCGTCGATCTCTATCTCAAGGACGAATCGACCCATCCGACCGGCAGCCTCAAGCATCGGCTGGCGCGCTCGCTGTTCCTCTATGCGCTGGTCAACCGGAAAATCCGCGAGGGCGTCGCGGTGGTCGAGGCGTCGTCGGGCTCGACGGCCGTTTCGGAAGCCTATTTCGCGCGGATGATCGGCGTGCCCTTCTATGCGGTGATGCCGAAAAGCACCTCGGCCGAGAAGATCGCGACCATCGAGCATTATGGCGGCCGCTGCCATTTCGTCGCGCCGGGCGTCTCGCTCTACGAGGAGGCGGCGCGGCTGGCCGAGTCGCTGGGCGGCCATTACATCGACCAGTTCACCCATGCCGAACGCGCCACCGACTGGCGCGGCAACAACAATATCGCCGAATCGATCTTCGACCAGCTCGCCCGCGAACAGCATCCCGTGCCGCGCTGGATCGTGATGAGCGCCGGCACCGGCGGCACGACGGCGACCATCGGCCGCTATATCCGCTACAAGCGGCTGGCGACCCGCCTGCTCGGCGTCGATCCCGAATTCTCCGCCTTTTTCGACGGTTATGCCGGCAACGACCGCGCCGCGACCTGCGAAAAGCCGTCGCGCATCGAAGGCATCGGCAGGCCGCGCGTCGAGCCGTCCTTCATCCCCGAAGTGATCGACGAAATGGTGCGCGTGCCGGACAAGGCGGCGCTTGGCGCCATGCGGGCGCTGTCGCACAATCTGGGACGCCGCGTCGGCGGCTCCACCGGCTCGAACATGTTCGCTTTGTGCTGGAAGGCGGCCGAGATGATCCGCAAGGGCGAGCAGGGTTCGCTGGTGTCGCTGATCTGCGATTCCGGCGAGCGCTATTCGCGCACCTATTATGCGCAGGGCTGGCTTGCCGATTGCGGCCTCGACTGCGCGCAGTCGGAGGCCGACATCGAAGCCTTCCTCGCCACCGGCATTCTGGAAACGCCGCTGCAATCGGCCCGCCAGGACTGAGGCAGACTGTTATCGACTTCAGTTGAACAGGCTGCGGGCGACGCAGTGCGACTTCTGGCCGAAACCGCTCGGCGAGCAGATATACGGGCCGCGGCCATAGGCGGCGACTTCGGTGACATTGGCCATCTTCACCTCGAAGGTGCGGGCCTTCGGCTCCGGCCTGGCGGCCGCGATCTTCGGTGCGGAAACGCGCGGCTGCTTGGCGGCGGCGACCTTATGGGTCGGCTTGTGGACCTGCGGCCTGGCCATGGCGGTCGCGGCCGGGCGCTCGGTGAGCATGTTGTCGAGCGAACAGGAGGTTAGCAGCGCCGAGACGGCGAGCACGCCGGCGGCGGCAAGAACGCGGCGATACCCCCACGATCCGGCGGCGCCGGATCTTGCGAATTTGGAAGACATGAAAGCCCCTTCGATGGTTGCCTTGACAATCGCCAAAGCCCCCGCGCGCGCCGGACCGGACATGCGAGGACGCCATGACGATCGGAATCTGCGGTACGCAGCCGCAAGCCCCTCGGCCTTGCGGAACAGAACACCAGACTCGCACGAACAGATTAAGGAAGCGCTACACGACACGGGAAGGCGCTTGCAGGCCATCAGCGCGCCGCCAGCATTCCTGTCTCGGAATGGGCCAAGCCGATTTGCCCAGGTTCAAGCCCTGCATAGCGAAGCGAAATGCGTCGCACAATCCATTTTCGGCGAAAAACGCTGCGACGCGCGGCGTGTGTTGCAGGATTGCGGCACAATTTTCGCGGCGCGGCGCCGCGCCAGCAGATGCAATCGTACGAGAGCGGAAAAAATCAGCGCGTCGCCTCCACCCGGCCTTTTCGCGCCGCCAGCACGTCGTCGAGCCAGTCGGGACGCATTTCCGGCACGGAATCGAGCAGCAATTCCGTATAGGGGTGATAGGGCGGCGAAAACACCTCGGCCGTCTTGCCATAGGCCACCACCTTGCCCTTGCGCATCACCGCCACCGTGTTGGCGACGCGGCGCACGGTGGAGAGGTCGTGGGTGATGAACAGATAGGCCAGCCCCAGCCGCTCCTGCAGCCGGCGCAAAAGAGCCAAGATTTCCTCCGCCACCAGCGGATCGAGCGCCGAGGTCACCTCGTCGCAGATGATCAGGTCCGGTTCGGCCGCCAGTGCTCTTGCGATGCAGACGCGCTGCTTCTGGCCGCCGGAAAGCTCCGTCGGCCGCCGGTCGATGAAATGCTCCGGCAGCTCGATCTGGCGCAGCAGTTCGAGCACGCGGGCCCGCACCTCCGCCTTCGACTTGCCGAGATAGAATTCGACGGGACGGCCGATGATTTCCAGGAGCGTATGCTTGGGGTTCAGCGCCATGTCCGGCATCTGGTAGATCATCTGGATGCGCCGCAGCTCCTCGCGCGAGCGTTCGCGCAGGCCCGGCGACAACTCCTTGCCCTGGAACATCAGCCTACCGCTTTCGCGGGGCAGCAGGCCGACGATGACGCGGGCGAGCGTGCTTTTTCCCGAGCCGGATTCGCCGACGATCGCCAGCGTATCGCCGCGCGCCATCGACAGGCTGACCGTATCGACCACGCGCGGAAGCGCCGCATAGCTGGCGGTGACCGCGTCCAGCGTCAGCACCGCCTCGCGGCCCCCCTCCCCTTCGGAAACGAAGGCATCGGCGGTCGCGGCCTCGCGTTCGGCGACCAGGCGGCGGGTATAGTCTTCCTTCGGCGCGGTCAGGATATCCTGCGCCGCGCCCATCTCCACCATCTTGCCGTGGCGCAGCACCAAAATGCGGTCGGCGATCTGGGCGACGACGGCGAGATCGTGGGTGATGTAAAGGGCTGCCGTGCCGCGCTCGCGGATCAGCTTGCGAAACAGCGAGAGCACTTCCACCTGGGTGGTGACGTCGAGCGCCGTGGTCGGCTCGTCGAAGACCAGCAGGTCGGGCTCGGCGATCATCGCCATTGCCGCCATGGCGCGCTGCAACTGGCCGCCGGAGACCTGGTGCGGATAGCGCTCGCCGAAATGCTCCGGGTCCGGAAGTTCCAGCGCCTTGAACAGTTCCACCGCCTTGGCCGCCGCTTCCGCCCTGCCAACCAGGTGATGGCGCACCGCCACCTCGCAGACCTGCCTGCCGATGGTCAGGGCCGGATTGAAGGAGGCGGCCGCACTTTGGGCGATATAGGCGATGCGCACGCCGCGCAGCGCCCGGTTTCCGGCTTCGGAAAGTTCGAGGATATTCTCGCCGTCGAAGACGATGCGGCCGCCGGTAATGGCGCAGCCGCCGCGCGTATAATTCATGCTCGACAGGCCGATGGTGGATTTGCCGGCCCCGGATTCGCCGATCAGGCCGAGCACCTCGCCACGCCGCAGCGAGAAGCTGACATTATCGACCAGCACCGTCTTGCCGCCGGCTTGCGAGGCCGCCTCGATGCGCAGGTTTTCGATGGTCAGCAGGGTTTGCGCGTTGGTCATGGAAATCACCGCCTTACCGTGTTGATCGACAGCAGCCAGTCGACCAGCATGTTGATGCCGATGGTGAGCGCCGCGATGGCGCCGGCCGGATAAAAGACGGCGGGCACGCCGAGCATGATCAGCGCCGAATAGTCCTTGACCATGCTGCCCCAGTCGGCATTCGGCGGCTGGATGCCGAGGCCGAGGAAGCTGAGCGCCGAGATGAACAGGAAGGTGAAGCAGAAGCGCAGGCCGAATTCGGCCACCAGCGGCGGCACGGCATTGGGCAGGATTTCGCGGCGCACGATCCACCACAACCCCTCGCCGCGCAGCCGCGCCACCTCGACATAATCCAGCGCCTCGATATCCATGGCGAGCGCCCGGGCCACGCGGAAGATACGGGTGGCATCCAGCACCGAGATGGTGACGATCAGCACGATCAGGTCGGTGCCGAGCACCGAGAGCACCACCATGGCGAAGATCAGCGCCGGCATGGAGAGCAGCAGGTCGACGATGCGCGACAGCACCATGTCCGCCGCCTTGCCGAGCACGGCGGCGGCAAAACCGCCGAACACGCCCATGGAGAAGGACAGGGTGGTGATCAGCAGCGACAGGCCGATGGAGAGCCGCGCGCCATAGAGCAGGCGCGAAAGGATGTCGCGGCCGAGATTGTCGAGGCCGAACCAGTGCTCGGCGCTCGATCCCGCCCAGGCGCGGCCGACGACCTCGGCCTCCGGATAGGGCGCGATGACCGGCACGAAGATCGCCGCCAGCAGGTTGATAATGACGATGGCGAGGCCGATCTGCGCCCTCAGCGGCATTTTGCGTCCGAAAAGCTGCATGGGGATCACCTCGGATGGCGCAGGCGCGGATTGCTGACGAGCGCCAGGATATCCGCGACCATGTTGAGCGTGATGAAGGCGGCGGCGAAGATCAGGCCGCAGGCCTGCACGACGGGCACGTCACGCTTGGAAACCGCATCGACCATGGACTGACCGAGGCCGGGATAGACGAAGACCACCTCGATGACCACGACGCCGACGATGAGATAGGCGAGGTTGAGCGCCACGACATTGATGATCGGCGCCAGCGCGTTCGGCAAAGCATGCTCGACCACCACCCGCCATTTCGGCAGGCCCTTCAAAAAGGCCATCTCGATATAGGGGCTCGCCATCACCGCCAGCACCGAGGCGCGGGTCATGCGCATCATATGGGCGATGATGACCAGCACCAGCGACAGCATCGGCAGGAACGAGAGATAGAGCCGGCCGAAAAAGCCGGTCTCGGGCGCGACATTGGCGAGCACCGGAAACCAGCCGAGGTAAAGCGCCACCCATTTGATCAACAGATAGCCGAGGAAATATTCCGGCAGCGAGATGGCCAGCAGCGTCGCCGCATTGGCGATATGATCGAAGGCGCGGCCCTGGAAGGCGGCGGCGAGCACGCCGAGCACGAGCGCCAGCGGCACCGCGATCAGCGCCGCATAGACCGCCAGGAACAGGGTGTTGTAGAGGCGCGGCGCCAGCTCCTTGGCGACGTCGCGCTGGTTGACCAGCGATTTTCCGAAATCGCCCTGCGCGGCGTGACCGAGCCATTCGACGTAACGCTCCACCGCCGGACGGTCGAGGCCCAGCTCATGGCGCATGGCCGCGACGTTTTCGGGCGTGGCATTGTTGGCTAGCACCGCCTGCGCGAGATCGCCGGGCAGGATCTGCGTGCCGGCGAAGATCAGCACCGAGGCGGCCCACAGGGTCATCACCCCCAGCGCCGCCCGCCTCAACACGAGTTTAAGCAAGTGTCCCCCAATTCGGCGGTTTCGCCGTTTTTGTGCGGCTCAACGCCGGTTTAGTCATTTCATCGCCTACTCGAAAGCGGTTTTGGCTTTTGCAGTTCCAACAGACGGCGGGTTTTTCACGGCAATCCTGCGGCGCTTTCCTCTCATCCCGCTGACGGGGAGAAGGAGCTTTGCTCGCCCACGGCCCTTGTTGGAGAAGCCATCGCCCCGACCCATTCTCCCCTCGTGAGAGAAGGTCGCGGCAGCGGGATGAGAGGGGATGCCGAAGGCACATAGGGATGTGGCAGTTCGGCTCCGCCGTCCCCCTCATCCGGCCCTTCCGGCCACCTTCTCCCCCGAGGGGAGAAGGATCTTCGGCACCCCTCCTGCTTCAAACGCTTACGCGTCCAGCCACACCTTCTCGCACAGCCGCCCGTTGGCCAGGTCGAACTGGCTATGCGGCGTATGGCCCTTGACGTGGCTGCGATGCGCATCAAGCCAATCCGAAAACACCGGGATCAGCGCGCCGCCGTCTTCCGAAAGCATCGCCTGCATGTCCCAGATCAGCTGCTTGCGCTTGCCCTCGTCGACTTCGGCGCGCGCCGCGTCCAGCATCTTGTCGAAGCTTTCGCTCTTCCAATGCGTCTCGTTCCAGTTGGCGCCGGAGCGATAGGCGGAGGCCAGCATGTCGGTGGCCGAGGCGCGGCCGGCCCAGTAGGAGGTGCAGAACGGCGCCTTCAGCCAGACATTGCTCCAGAAACCGTCATGCGGCTCCTTCTTGACGTCGACCTGAATCCCGGCCTTGCCGGCCGAGGCCTGGAACAGCACGCTCATATCCACCGCGCCGACATAGGCCGCATCCGAGGCCGAAAGCACGATCTTGCTGTCGGCCAGCCCCGACTTTTGCAGGTGGAATTTCGCCTTGTCGAGATCGAAGGCGCGCTGCGGCAATTCGCTGTTGAAGAAGGGATCGGAAACCGGGATCGGCTGGTCGTTGCCGACGCGGCCGAAGCCGTTGAACAGCGCCGAAAGGATCTGCTCGCGGTCGCAGGCATATTTCAGCGCCAGGCGGAAATCGGCATTGTTGAACGGCGCGACGTCGCTCTGCATCGCCATGATCGTGTGCCAGCCGCCCGGCGCCTGCACCAGCTCGATGCCGGGGGCCGCCTTGAACAGGTCGACGGCGCGCTTGTCGACGTCGTTGATGACATCCACCTGGCCGGCGACCAGCGCATTCATGCGCTGCACGATATCGTTGACGACGGTGATCTCGATGCGCTCGACATTGCCGCGCCCGTCCTTCCAGTAATTGCCGGCATTGACCAGCACGCAGCGCACGCCCGGATCGAAGCTTTCCAGCTTGAAGGCGCCGGTGCCGACCGGATTGGCCCAGTCCGAAAAGCCCTCGGGCACGACGAGGATGTGGTAATCGCTCAGCGCATAATGCAGGTCGACATCCGGGGCCGAGAGCGTGATCTTGACCTGGTGCGTGTCGAGCTTGGTGACCTCCTTGACATGGCTCAGCGAGCCGGCGATGGCCGACTTGCTGTCCTTGCCGGTGTGCAGCGACAGCGAATAGAGGATGTCGTCGGCGGTCATCGCCTTGCCGTTATGGAAGGAGACGCCCTTGCGGACGTTGAACACCCATTCGGTGCCGCCGGCGCCGATCTCCCAGCTTTCGAACAGTTCCGGGCGCGGCACGCCCTTCTCGTCGATCTCGATCAGACCGTTCATGATCGCATAGCCGATGAGCAGCGGCACGGCGTTGGAATAGGTGGTCGGGTTCAGCGTATCGGTGGTCGAGCCGCCGCGCATGCCGATCTTCAGCGTGCCGCCCTTCTTCACGGCTTCCTGCGCAAAGGCGCGGCCGATCATGGTCGAGGCGGAGGCGGCCGTGAGGCCGAGCAGCGCCGAGGTCTTCAGAAAATGCCGCCGCGACTGTTCGCCGAGCAGGTTGATGTCGTTCATTCCCATGCGATCTATCCCTTTGCTGCCTGTTATCTGCCCGCTTCGAGGGCGCTGAAAATATCGTCGATCAGATCCTGCGTGCCTTCGATGCCGACCGAAAAGCGCAGCAGCGCCGCATCGACATGCGAATTCGGCCCTTCCACCGCCTCGCGCCGCTCGATCAGGCTTTCGACGCCGCCGAGCGAGGTCGCCGGTTTCCAGATGCGCGTGCGCTGCATCACCCGTTCCGCCTCGTCGCGGCCGCCTTCGACGATGGCCGAGACCATGCCGCCGAAGCCGCCGCGCATCTGCCGCGCCGCCAGCCCATGGCCGGGATGGTTTTTCAGGCCCGGATAAAACACCGCCTTGATCCGCGGATGGTCTTGCAACGCCGCCGCCAAGGCCTCGGCCGACCGACAGGCGCGCTCGACGCGCAGATGCAGCGTGCGCATGCCGCGCATCAGGAGGGCGGCCTGGAACTGGCCAAGCAGCCCGCCGGTATAATCCCGGTTGAACACCACCTTTTCCCAGAAATCGTCGGCCTTCGCCGTGAGCGCCGCACCCGCCAGCACATCGGAATGGCCGTTCAGATATTTGGTGGCGGAATGGACGACGAGATCGGCGCCGAAAGAGATCGGCTGCGTCAGGATCGGCGTCGCCACGGTATTGTCGACCACGAGGCGCGCGCCGGCCGCGTGTGCAATCTCGGCCAAGGCGGCGAGATCGTAGATATGCCAATGGGGATTGGAGGGCGTTTCCGCCCAGACGAGGCGCGTCGCGCCGGGCACGAGTTTTTCGCGCACCGCATCGAGGTCGGTCATGTCGACATGGTCGATGCCGATGCCCCAATGGGCGGAGTACTGCTTCAGCCAGGTGCGAAGCCCGTGATACATGTCGATGGGGAAAACGCAGTGATCGCCGGGCTTCAGCGCCAGCAGCACCGCCGTCATCGCCGACATGCCCGAAGCGAACAGCCGGCAATCGGCAGCGCCTTCCAGCACCTTCAGCGTCGCTTCCGGCTGCTCCAGCCCCGGATAGCCATAACGGCTATAGCTCCAGCCATCCGCCGAATAGCCTTCCGGCGGGCGCAAAAAGGTCGTCGCCAGATGGATCGGCGGCACCACCGCGCCGGTCGGATCGTGGGCATCGCAGGCCCCTTGCGCCAGCGTGGTGTCGGCAACGTAGTGCGGCATGCGAACCAAAATTCCCCGTCCCTTGAAATTCCGGGGCCGCCTCCCGAAGCCGGCCCGGAGGCGAGTATGGCATTGGCGGGGATTATGGTTTTCTCATAGTGATCCGCCGGGGCGAGAAATTCATAACCGGATGCGGCTCGTCACGCATAAATCTTCCGCCGCGCTCGCCTTGCCACGGCGGGGGAAAGGCTCTAGCAAACGGGCACATCTATCATGGAGTCCCGCGATGTCGCAAAAGCTCGTTCTCGATCGCATCGACCGAAAACTCCTGAACCTGGTGCAGCAATCGAGCCTGCTGACCTTCCAGCAACTGGCCGACAAGGTCGGCATTTCCCAGCCCGCCTGCCACCGCCGCATCCGCCGCCTGCGCGACGCCGGCGTCATCCTCGGCGATATCTCGGTGGTCAACCGCGCCTATTCGGAGCGCAAATTGTCGCTGTGGATCGAAATCTCGCTGTCCTCGCACCAGCTCGACATGTTCAACGCGCTGATCGACGTGCTGCGCGCCTCGCCCTATGTCTCCTGCTGCGACGTCATCACCGGCGACACCGATATCCTCGCCTGCCTCAACGTCGCCGACATGGAAGAATTCCGCGAAGTCACCCGCGACTTCATGCGCCGCTGCCCGATCATCAAGACCTACCGCTCGATCACCGTCGCGCAGCATGTGAAGCTGCAGCCGACGCTGGCGTTCGACGAGGAGTGAGGGCTGGATTGCAAACGACGTCGGGAACGCCTATTGTTTAAGGACGTTGAATCCTCGCCGTTTGGGATTCCGGGAGTTGAGAATGGCCACCGCGAAATCCAGCATACCCCATCATCACCCGCGCCACAGCCGCGCGGACGATGGAAAGGCGCGCGCCTTTTCCAAACCCCCAGCCGAAGAAGCCGACTATAACGGCATGTCGCCGGACGAATGGAAAGCCGCCGTGCGGAAGGATGTTGAAGACCGCTTCGGGCCGACGCCCGATGACCTGGTGCCGGTCGGAGAGGTTGGCTGGTAATTGCCGGACCTCGGTCCCGACGATATTTTCGATCTCGAAGCGACCGCCTTGCCGGTCGCTTTTGATATTATCTGGTGCCATTTTCCGTATCGACAGCAGGGGCTTGAGCCCGGTCCCGTGGCGCGGCCTTGCCTGGTGCGCAGGGTTTATCGGCGCGACACCCTGATCAAGGGCGTGCGCCATGCCGTCGGCTATGTCGTTGTCATCTACGGAACCAAGCAGATCGACAAGTTCAATCCGCCGCGCGGCCTGCATGTGGACGATGCCGAAGAGAAGCGGGCCTGCGGGCTGAGCGTCGATACCGTCTTCGATCTGAGCGATCACCTGACGCTTCCCTGGTCCCCGCGTTATTTTTCAAACGCGAAGGGCAGGCCGACGATTTCCGGCCATTTTACCGATGCCATGAAGGAACGCCTGAAAGCGCAATACAAACAGTTCACGGGCGCTTAGTCGCCGTGCAAGTCCCCTCCCCCCGACATGGCAAGGAGAGGGATAAGGATGACAGGCTCAGGTCCGCCCGAACTCATCGACGATACGCACGATATCGTCTTCGCCCAGATACGACCCCGTCTGCACCTCGATCAGTTCCAGCATGATCTTGCCGGGATTGGCGAGGCGGTGCATTTCGCCGAGCGGGATGTAGACGGATTCGTTTTCGCGCAGCATCTGCACCTTGTCGCCGACGGTCACTTCCGCCGTGCCCTTGACGACGATCCAGTGTTCGGAGCGGTGATGGTGCTTCTGCAGCGACAGCTTCTTGCCCGGCGTCACGAAGATGCGCTTCACCTGGAAGCGGTCGCCGTTGCAGATCGAGGTATAGCCGCCCCAGGGGCGGTAGGAGGTCGGGTGCAGCTCGGTCAGCTTCGACGTCTTGGGCGATTTCGCCAAAAGCTTGACGAGGCTGCCGACATTCTGGCTGTCCTTGAGATTGCCGACATAGACGGCATCCTCGCTGGCGATGACGGCGACGTCCTCCAGCCCCTGCACCGCCAGATGCACGCCATGGGTCATGACCAGCGAATTGCGGGTGTTGACGACCGTCGTATTGCCGGTGGCGACATTGCCGTCGGCATCGCGGTCGCCGGATTTCCACACCGAATCCCAGCTTCCCAGATCCGACCAGCGGAAGGGCGAAGGCACGACCGTGGCATTGGCGGTCTTTTCCATGATCGCATAGTCGATGGAAATGTCGGGGCTCTTCGAAAACGCTTCGGCGTCGAGGCGGGTGAAATCGAGATCGTTGACGGCGGCGCGCACGGCCTCGCTGGCGGCGCGCACAACGTCCGGCGCATATTCGTTCATTTCGGCCAGCAGCGTCGAGACCTTGAACATGAACATGCCGGAATTCCAGTAGAAACCGCCGGCGGCCAGCATGTCCTCGGCCTTTTCCAGAACCGGCTTCTCGATGAAGCGCTTGACGGCCTGAATGCCGTTTCCGACCTCCGTGCCGCCCTCGATATAGCCATAACCGGTGGCCGGCTCGGTCGGCGTGATGCCGAAGGTCACCAGCTTGCCGGAGGCGGCGCCATCGCGGGCGGTGCGCACGCAATCGAAATAGGTGGCGTTGGCGTCGATTTCGTAATCCGAACCCAACACATGGATGACGGTATCGGCATCGAAACGCTCGGCAACGACGGCAGCAGCGGCGGCGACGGCCGGCGCGGTGTTGCGCGCCATCGGCTCCAGAAGCACGGTGGAGAGCGCCACGCCCACCTCGCGCGCCTGTTCGGCGACGAGGAAGCGGAATTCCTCGTTGGTCAGCACGATCGGCGCTTCGTAGACGGCGGTGTCGGACACGCGCATCAGCGTTTCCTGGAACAGGGTCTGGTCGCCGACGAACTGGATGAACTGTTTGGGCGCGGTGGCGCGCGACAGCGGCCAGAGCCGGGTGCCCTTGCCGCCGGCCAGGATGACGGGAACGATTTTCTTGCTCATCTGTGCACTATCCTCAAAACTGGCGGCCGGTCTCGCCATGCCCGGCGGAAGGTTCATCGGCCCTGCCGGCGGCCCGCCTTCCAGGGCCGCGCGAGGGGTTCTACAGCAAAGGCCGGCAAATCGGAATTGATTTCTGGACCGCGCGACACGTCATTTTACGGTACATGCGGCGCGCGAGACACAACCGCGCCTCCCCTGCCCGGCACGCTGCCCCATTGACGGCGCCATCATTCGCCGCGATAGGGTCAGGGCGAAGAAGAACCCTGGCCCCCGCCAGCCGAAACAGGAGTGCAAGCATTGAGCGAACCGACCGTAGCAGAGGCAACAGACCGCATCTATCAATCGCTCCAGGCGGACAATGCCGATCTCGACACGCATATCGCCACCCTCAAGGCGGCGCTGACGCGCGAGGGCCTGAAACAGGCCGTCTTCGACCCGGCGAAGCTCGTGCAGAACAACCGCTCGGGCCGCAAGCTGATGCAGGCCTATTTTCGCCAGCGCGGCGTGACGGTGACCTTCTCGGCCTCGTAACCCTTTCCAAGGTGTCGCGGCCGAAAACGCATGGCGGCTTCGGCCCGGCGCGGGCTTCCACCGCTAAGCCGCCGCGGGCGCAAGCACTTAGGTGACGAAGGGCATGATATCGACGCCATCGCCGGGAAAGACCGTGATGTGGGGATGGTCGAGGAAAAGCTGAGCGGCGGCATCGGCGCTCTCGGCCTCGACGACCAGATAGCCGCAGAACGGATTGACCGCCTCGGAGACGCCGTCCCGGGTGACGCGCGTGGTCTTGCCCACCATGCCGCCACGATCCAGGATTGACGCGGCATTTTTTTCCTCCCAGGCCGCCCACTGTTTGACCCCGACGGCATCGACAGCGTCCTGATCGGCTTTCGGCATGTTTCTGAAAGACGCGACGTCTTCCGATTTCATGGTGTAAACGGCAAGAAAACGGGGCATGAACCACCTCCATGAGAATCCGCCGCGACAGAGCTTACCGGTTTTGCGATGCTTTTGCAGCCACGCCGCATTTCTTGAAATCACTGACCTTTGTCGGATATCGCTCCGATCGGGAGATCGGCTATGCGGAAGAGGCCGCAGAACGCAGGCGGCTTGATATGTCCGGAATCGGCCCGAAGCGGTCATTCTGGACCCAACTTAACATGTCCGGGAAGGGTGGGTAGAGGACAGTGAGATTACGACCGCTTCGCGCCATGGTCGGACACTCCCGTCACCTAGATTTAGGGCAGGACCCATTTCGCTTTGTGGATTATGAGCTTTCTAATCCGGCCATCCAGCGCGAGTATCTCGTCACAGACTACCTCGATTTCGCTTGGGCGCTCATTGACGTACCGATCAAGACTCTTGCTTATCGCCTGTCTAGTCGTAGCAGAGACTTTCTTTTTATCCACATGGAAAGATACGGTCTTGCCGACCCCATGGAGAAATACTCGGCCATTGCCGCTGTTGGCGTCATATGCTCCAACGCCAACGGTTTTAGTCGTAACTTGGAGCCCGGGTATGTTGGCGTTCACATAGCTTTTTGTGTCGTCGTCTAACGTAAGCAAGCTGGTGGTGGACTTCTTGATGTTGAGGGTGGTCGCTCCCTCGCCAATGACCGTGTGGGCTCGTTTAATGGAGGCTTCGACAGCATCTATCATCGCCTCCACATCCCCCTTCGGAAACTTCGAAAGCCAACGCCTTTCCTGCGATGTCAGCTGGTCCTGCTGCCCGGTGACACTTTTCAAGGCATATCCAACAAAGGTGCCGAAGACCGCAGATAGGGTGGCGGCTCCGAATTTGCCGACCGCCTTCGTCATAAAAAGACTGTCAGGATCGGAGACGTGGACAATCAGGTCATTTATGAAACTGCCCTTCCTGGCAGGTTCAATGTAAACCATTGCGGCAGTGGACATAACTCCACTCTTCTTTATTTTGCCTGTCGCAAGGTAGTTCGCAAGAACCGAAAACGACCAGCTTATCCCTTCGAGCGACACCATCCCGTCGTGCGCTGGCAATCTGTTTAAATCAGCCTCATCACCCTCAAACTGCAGTCGAAATTTAATCGAGAATGCCATAACGTTCCCCCTTCCGCTCTACGGCTAGCTGGCGGATATCGGAATCACAAGTGATTATTGCAAATAGATTTCCACAACCGCTGGGATGTCTAAGTTTGGACTGGGTTGACATGAAGAAAATAATGGTGGGCTTATGTGGGCTATTTGTAACTCTGGTGCTCACGCCACTTTTGGCTTCGTGGCTGAGCGCGTTAGGAACCGAGCTTGGATGGTTTGATAGTCCGAGTAACCAGATTCAGTTCCTACTAAAGAAGACTTCGGCTCTACGCGCGCTGCCACTTTACGATGTCGTCGTTGTTGCCGTTCCCAGCGCTTCATTCGGGTATGTTTTGCGCTGGATGGTGGAGCGCAAAAGCTCTCGGCCTGAGATCGCCACTGGCGACACATTAGTAGTAACAGCCGACGCGGTAGAAGCGTCTCGTCGGATTGGCCTGGCTATAGAAGCTATTGAAAAGGCAACAGCTATCACCAACCAAGGTGGCTCGATGGAAGACCAGCTCACGTATGTGGCGGGACAAATCACCAGCACCTCGCTTTCATTGTCCGCTTTGGGTGTTCAGCTTCCAGCGCTCAATCGAGAGCACCCGACCGCCTATCTACGTTCATATATGTCCCTTTTCGAGGCGATAAAACCTCTAATTGAAACCGGGCACTTTCAGACAGCTGCGGAATTTGCGCGCGGCCTCGAAGACCGCTTACCGGAGCAATATCTTCACCCGCCGAAGTACGCCACAATCGATGTGCGCAAATCGGATAAGTAGTTGAGCAGGAGCTTTCTAACGATCAATTGGGCGAAGCGGCTGCAAGTAGTCGCAAAACAACAGCGGCCGCTAACCAGATGATGGACTAGCTCGGTGAAAGGCGGATTCGGGTCGATTGCTGACATTCCTGTACACTATTAGGGATGTCCGCTGTTGGCGCATCTGCGTGATGACCATCGTCAGTTGGTACGGCCATTGCAGACGTCCAGTGGCCCGCGGCTACTCGCGAATCTCGATCTGCGCTTCATGCGCTGCGGCGATGAAGGCCATTCTTGCCTGCTCGGGCGTCTTCCTGCCCTTGAGCGCGGCCTCGATGATCAGCAGGGCGCGGTCCAGGGCTTCGCCGTCCTCGGTCGGCCAATCCTCGATGAGCGCCCATGAGGCCTGTTGCAGCGTGCTGATCGTCGTGAATTTGCCCGGGCCTTCCAGCGCCAAAGTCACGCCCTTGTTCCAACGCTCGCTCACGGCTTTGCCTCCTGAATGCGGTTTTTCAGGGTGATAGCATCGAACGGCCGGTTTGATGAGAGGGCTTCCCCTCCCCTTCACGCAAAAAACCCTTCGCGACGGCGTTCCGTCGCGAAGGGCCTGTCGTGCGCAGCTTGCGTCGCCTCAGGCCGCGTAGGCGATGTTGCGCGTCTGCCGGGGCGAAGCCGGTGCGCCGTCCAGGCGGAACTGGGCGAGCAGGGCGGCAAGCTCAGCCGCCTCGCCGGCGAGGCCGTGGCTGGCGGCGGTCTGTTCCTCGACCATGGCGGCGTTCTGCTGGGTGCCCTGGTCCATGGTGTTGACGGCGGTGTTGATCTCCTGCAGCCCCGTCGCCTGCTCGCGCGTCGCGGTGACGATGGCGTGGACATGGGCATTGATCTCCTGCACCTCGCGCACGATGACGTCCAGCGCCTTGCCAGTCTGGTTGACCAGATCGACGCCGGCGCGCACCTGGTCGCCGGAGGTGGTGATCAGCGCCTTGATCTCCTTGGCGGCCTTGGCCGAGCGCTGCGCCAGCTCGCGCACTTCCTGGGCGACGACGGCAAATCCCTTGCCGGCTTCGCCCGCGCGCGCCGCCTCGACGCCGGCATTCAAAGCCAGAAGATTGGTCTGGAAGGCGATGTCGTCGATGACGCCGATGATGTTGGAGATCTCGTCGGAGGATTTCTCGATGCCCTGCATGGCGCCGACGGCACGCTGAACGATC
Organism: Hyphomicrobiales bacterium; assembly: GCA_017305935.1. GTDB lineage: Bacteria > Pseudomonadota > Alphaproteobacteria > Rhizobiales > Rhizobiaceae > Metarhizobium. The sequence goes on from JAFKJU010000009.1 coordinate 76,078, forward strand.
TCGCCGGACTGTTCGGCGCCGGCGCGGGTGCGGGTGACGAGATTGCCGGCCTCCTCGGCGCGCCGCGCGCTGTCCTTGACGGTCGTGGTGATCTCTTCCAGCGCGGCGGCGGTCTCCTCGACGGAGGCCGCCTGCTGCTCGGTGCGCCGCGCCAGCTGGTCGGCGGAGGTGCGGATCTCGTTGGCGCCGCCATCGATGGCCATCGCCTTCTGCCCCACGGTGTTGAGCGCCTTGTTCAGCTTGGAGACGGAGCCGTTGTAATCGAGGCGCAGCCGGTCGAGATCGCCGGCGAAGGGCGTTTCGATGCGGTAGACGAGGTCGCCATCGGCGAGGCGGCCCAGCGCATCGGCCAGCGTGTGGGTGGCAAAGGCCACGGTTTCCGCCTCGCGCGCCTTCAGCGCCTCGCGCTCCTGGCGTTCGCGCTCGGTCAGCGCCTGGTTTTCCTCGGCCTGGCGGGTCAGGCGGCCGCGCTCGACGATATTGTCGCGGAACACGGCGACGGCGGCGGCCATCTGGCCGATCTCGTCGGTGCGGTGCGCTTCGGGAATTTCCTCGGAAACATCGCCGCGCGCCAGCTTGCTCATCATGCCGGTCATGCGCACGACCGGGCGGACGACCATGTTCGACAGCAGCACGGCGAGCACGCCGACCATGGCGACGACGCCGACGACGGTGGCGATGGTGGCGGCGATGCGGAATTCGCCGACGGCGGCATAGGCCATGTCGCGATCCACGATGACGCAGAGATACCAGCCTTCGACCGGCAGGTTATGCACCGGAATGAAGTTGACCAGCACCGGCTTGCCGGCCAGTTCGGTCTGGCTGAGGCCGGCGCCGATGACCGGCGTCTCCTTGGGGAAGATGTCGCCGAGCTTCTTGGCGAGCATGGCGTTGTCGGGGTGGACGAGGACCATGCCGTCCTTGTTGACCAGGAAGGCCGAGCCGATGCCGCCCATGTCGATATCGCGGATCATGCCGAGCAGGCTGGTGAGCGAGAAATCGGTGCCGGCGACGCCGGCCAGCTTGCCGTCGCGCTCCACGGGCGAGGCGACCGAAAGCACCAGCTCGCCGGAGGCGGCATCGGTATAGGGATCGGTGATGATCGGGCCGCGCGCGGCGACGGCATCCTTGTACCAGCCGCGCAGGCGCGGATCGTAACCCTTGGGCATTTCGGCGGCCGGCAGGCGGGTGAACGAACCGTCCTGCTCGGAGCCGAAATAGATCATCGAGAATTCGCGCGTCATCATCGGGTTGTCGAAGCCTTTGAGCATCGCGTCGTTCGACGGCGCCTTGCCGGCGATGTCGCCGGCGAACTGGGTGAGCATCACGCGGGCATTCAGCCAGTTGGCGATGCCGGTCGCCGCCAGCTCTCCTGACGACTGGATGTCCTCACCGATGCCCCTGGCGGTGGTCTGGCGCTGCAGGCTGTCGATATAGACCGAGAAGCCCGTGAGCGACGCGACGACGACCAACGACGCCACTATCAGGATCTTGGCCATGAGGTTGAAACGTGTACGCAAGGAGAAACCCCCGTGGATGTCACCCGGCCGCGTGTCTGGCGACAGCGGGGCCGAATTCGTTTTTCTGGAAGATGGTCGCCGTCATGGCGGGGCTGCGACGCAAGGTCGCGCTGAGCCGAAGCTAGGCCAAGGAGGTTAAAAACGCCTGAATCCCGGCGGTTTGGGCGATTCCAGCGGGAAAGCGGCCGGCGCGGCGATCCCGCCCCGCACAAAATTCGATGCCGCGCGTTAACCGTTTGTTTTCCCTTGTCTCCTTCCGCCTTGTCTTGCTCGCCGGCCGGTCTGTCGCGCATCGTCGGCGCGTCCCGCCGCCTGCCCCTGCGCAGGAAAAATTGCGTAACCGCATTTTTTTCGCGGCGCCACGCATGGGCTCAGAACCGCGCCGCCTCCCTGGCCACGGCATCCGAGATGAAGGTGGCGACGACATGGATGCGGCGCAGCGAGCGCACGGATTCATGGTAGGACAGCCAATAGGCGCGGCGGATGGTCTTTTCGGGCAGCACCGGAACCAGGTCGTCATGCAGCCTGGCGATGAAGGCATGCAGGATGCCGATGCCGGCGCCGGCCCGCACCGCCTCCACCTGCCCCAGCGCGCTGGAGATCTCGAAGGCCGGCTTCCAGTCGCGGGTGATGTCGGGGGCGTAGTTCAGCGAGGGATTGATGACGAGATCGTCGACATAGCCAACGAGGCGATGGCCCGCGAGGTCGTCGATTGCGGCGGGCGGCGGGTTGTCGGCCAGATAGGCGCGGCTGGCATAGAGGCCCAGCGAATAATCCACCAGTTTTCGCGCCACCGAGCGGCCCTGGTCCGGCCGCTCGACGGTGATGGCGATATCCGCTTCGCGCCGCGACAGCGAGAAGGAGCGGGGCACCGGCACGAGCTGGATTTTCAGATCGGGATACCGCGCCGTCAGTTCGCCGAGGCGCGGTGCGAGAAAGGTGACGCCGAAACCATCCGGCGCGCCGATGCGCACCGAGCCGGAGACCGCGACATCCTCATCCCCCAGCGAGGAGCGCACCGAAAGCATTTCCGCTTCCATGCGCTCGGCCGAGAGCAGGAAGGCCTCGCCCGCCGGCGTCAGGTCGCAGCCATTGGTGCGCCGGGTGAGCAGCCGGGTCTTCAGCGCCGCCTCCAGCGCGCTCACCCGCCGCGCCACCGTCGCGTGGTTCACCCCCAGCCGGCGCGCGGCGGCGAGAATCTGCCCGGCGCGCGCGACCGCGAGAAAGATGCGCACGTCATCCCAGTTCATGCCCGCGCCCCCGCCTTGCGAGCCCGCCCGCCCTGCCCTCCCCCCGCGAGGCGGTCTTCGATACGGCACACCGGCGCCGTTTTCCCTTTCTCCTCCCGGGAGAAAAAGGGATGCGCAGGGCCGAAGTGGCTACACGCCATGGCGAAAATGTCATCCTTCATGCCCTCTCTCCCGCGTTCGAACATCTATTTCCGCACAACGGATATGCCGAACCTCGTCTTGCTATGATCAAAATTTAAAGCCATGATCCGCCCATCTCGTCAACGGAAACATCAGGGAGGCTAGACCCATGCGGGAAGTCGGACATTTCATCGGCGGCAAGCATGTCGCCGGCAAGAGCGGCAAGACGGCGGACATCTTCCAGCCGATGGACGGCACCATCCAGGGCAAGGTCGCGCTGGCGACCTCGGCAGAGGTGCGCGAGGCCGTCGAAAACGCCAAGGCGGCGCAGCCCGCCTGGGGCGCGATGAACCCGCAGCGCCGCATCCGCATCATGCGCAAGTTCCTGGAACTGGTCGAGGCCGAATATGATTCGCTGGCCGAGCTGCTGGCCCGTGAACACGGCAAGACCGTCGTCGACGCCAAGGGCGACATCCAGCGCGGCCTCGAAGTCATCGAAGTCTGCCTGGGCGCGGCCCATATGCTCAAGGGCGAGTTCACCGACAATGCCGGCTCGGGCATCGATACCTATTCCATGCGCCAGCCGCTCGGCGTCGTCGCCGGCATCACGCCGTTCAACTTCCCGGCGATGATCCCGCTGTGGAAGGCCGGCCCCGCCATCGTCTCCGGCAACGCCTTCATCCTGAAACCCTCGGAGCGCGATCCGGGCGTGCCGATGCGCCTTGCCGAACTGTTCATCGAAGCCGGCCTGCCGGCGGGCATCTTCAACGTCGTCAACGGCGACAAGGAAGCCGTCGACGCGCTGCTCGACGACAAGGACGTCCAGGCCATCGGTTTCGTCGGCTCGACGCCGATCGCCCAGTACATCTATGGCCGCGCCACCGCCAACGGCAAGCGCGCCCATTGCTTCGGCGGCGCCAAGAACCACCTGATCATCATGCCCGACGCCGACATGGACCAGACCGTCGACGCCCTGATCGGCGCCGGCTACGGCTCGGCCGGCGAGCGCTGCATGGCGATCTCGGTCGCCGTCCCCGTCGGCAAGGACACCGCCGAGCGCCTGCTTTCCAAGCTGGTGCCGCGCGTCGAAAGCCTGAAGGTCGGCCCCTCCACCGATGCGTCCGCCGACTTCGGCCCCGTCGTCACCAAGCAGGCCCTGGAGCGCATCAAGGGCTACGTCGATCTCGGCGTCCAGGAAGGCGCCGACCTGGTCGTCGACGGGCGCGGGTTCAAGATGCAGGGCTATGAGGACGGCTTCTACATGGGCGGCTGCCTGTTCGACAACGTCACGCCGGACATGCGCATCTACAAGGAAGAAATCTTCGGCCCGGTTCTTTCCATCGTTCGCGCCGAGACCTATGAAGACGCACTCGCCCTGCCCAACGACCACGAATACGGCAATGGCGTCGCCATCTTCACCCGCGACGGCGATGCCGCCCGCGATTTCGCCAGCCGCGTCCAGGTCGGCATGGTCGGCATCAACGTTCCGATCCCGGTTCCGATCGCCTACTACACCTTCGGCGGCTGGAAGGCCTCCGGCTTCGGCGACCTGAACCAGCATGGCCCGGATGCCTTCCGCTTCTACACCAAGACCAAGACCGTCACCTCCCGCTGGCCCTCCGGCATCAAGGACGGCGCCGAATTCTCCATCCCGACCATGAAATAACTATCTTCAAAGCCTGAACACAACGACCGCCGCCTTCGCAAGAGGGCGGCGGTTTTGTTTTGTAACTCTGCAAGGGCCTGTTGGCATGCCGTGGTTGCCGCTGGCCGTCTTCTGAAAACGCTCTCCATGAAAGACACGCCCTCGCCCAACCCTTCTCCCCTCGGACACGAAAGGATTCTAGCGGAACGAGGCCGACCAACACGCAACGGCCCCGGTCCTTTAAAATATGGAAGAAGGGAAGGAGATCCGTTCGGGGGTTGCTGGACCTTGTCATCTGACAAGGTTTCGAAACAACCGGGAGGCATCGGGCGGTAGCCGCCTCCCTTCCAAAAACCTTGTCACCTGACAAGGTATGCCACTATCGATCCAGCGTTATGACCATCCCGGTCCGCGCCCGAAAAAGCGCCAGGTCCGGATGCGCCGCAATCGTCGCATCGATCCTCTCGGGGCTTTCGGTGTTGAATGCAAACAGCCCGTAGTGATGCAGGATGGCGGCGCCTGCGCCAATGGCCTGGGTCAACTCCACCGCCTCCTCGAGCGAAAAATTGCCGGCGATGCCGCGTGCGGAAAGTTCCGGCCGTCGGCCGTTGACAGGCAGCAGGGCGATATCCGGCTTCCATGCCGCGACCTCCTCGACCAGCCCCTCGATCGGCACGCAATCGCCGGAATGCCAGATGCGAAGGCCGTCCGCCTCGATCCCGTAGCCGAGAAAGCGGTGATGCCCCTCGTCGTCCCGCTCTAGCGCCTCATGCGCCGCCCGCGTCGGGAGAATGGTCAGCGGGCCGAACACCAGGCGCTCGCCGGCATCCGTCGGGATGAGACGACCGCCATCGAGGCCGGAGCGGTCGATGGCCTGCGTCTGCGCCGCCTTTGGCGCCAGCAACGGCGCGGCGGGATTGGTGGCGAGCAAGGCGGGCAGGGTGCCGGGGTCCATATGGTCGGTATGGGCGTGGGTGACGAGCACGGCGTCGACATGCGCGATGCCCTCCGGCGTCACCGGCGCGGGCATCATCCGCTCATGCGGCGTTTCGCTGCCATGGTATTTTGTCGCCAGCGTATCCGAGAGGTATGGATCGATCACCACGCGCCGGCCGGCCAGGTCGATGACGAAGCCGGCCTGGCCGAGCCAGTGGATGGCGAGGGATGCCGACGGAGGTTCGGCGAGCAGCGAGGGCAGGGGGCTTGTGGTTGCGCGGGCCATGAAGGGCATCGAATATTTCCCTGTGTTGGGTGACCGGAGCTGCCTCGTGTTTGCGGCGGGAACAGGACCGACAGGCCGGCTAAGGAGCATTTGCCCCGGTACGCCTAGCGCCCGGCGGCTTGCCTGGCGATGTCCGAAATCCTTTCGAAGACCGGCCCCGAGGCTGGAATGTCGATATCGAAAACCTCGGCGATGACCTGCGTCCAGCCATGCAGAAAATAGGTCCAGCCGCCTTCGATGCCCAGCTTTTTGGCCTGTTGCTGGGCGCGGGCCTGGTCGAGGAAAACGAGGTCGCCGCGATAGTTCAGATCCCAGGCGATTGCCCCTTCCGGAAAAACCGCCGCAGGTGACAGGGGGGAGCCTGGAGCATCCTTGCCCAGGCCGGTGGCGTTGACCACCAGCGAGCCGGGTTTCAGGCCGCAGAGCACGGCGTCGTTGTCCTCCAGCCGCACCGAAAGCACGTATTCGACCGGCACGGCGCTGTCGATTTCGGCGTGGATGCGGCGGATGTCGTCGAGGCGATGCGGGTCGCGATCGGCGATGACGATGCGGGACGGCACATTGTCGCCGCGCGACCGGCGCATCAGGTGCCAGGTAAAGGCGATGGTCGATCCGCCGGCGCCCATGGAAAACAGGTCGGCCCCGGTGCGGGCAAAATAATCCGGCCCCAGAAAACCGTCGATGGCGAGGCCGGAAGAAATCGGATCCTTGGCGTGGCAGATCAGCCTGCCCTCCCGCTTGGAAATGCAGCTCGTTTCGTCCATCAGTTGCGCATGCGGATCGATCTCGTCGAACATGTCCTTGCAGGCATTGAACAAATCGATCTTGTGCGTCGTCACCAGCGCACCGCGCGACAGGGGATCGTCGCGGATGAACTCGACGGCGGCGCGATAGGCGGCCGGGTCGTCATGCAGGGCGAAGTCGATGCCCTGGATCGCCGCATCGGTGAGGCCGAGATAGTCGGCCCAGGCGGGAAACACTTTCATGATCGAGCTTTTGGCGGTGGTGACGCCGATGAAATACAGCGTCGGGCGGGTGGCGGGCTGAAGCACGGTCATGATGTCCTCAGGCGTAATCGCTGAGCAGGGCGGCGACGGTGGCGGCATCGCGGGGGCGATAATCGGCATTCTCCACCAGTTGCCAACCGCCTTTGCCGTCGCTCATCACCCGGTGGCGCATGCCGTTGGAGCGCTCGATGATGCCGTAATCCTGGCCGCTATCGGAAGGGTAGGCGAAAACCATCACCAAATCCTCCTCGCCGACATTGATCGAGCGGTGGATCCAGAAAGGCGGGACGTAACAGATGGTCTGCGGGCCGATTTCGACGATGCGGGTTTCGCCCTCGGGGGATTCGAGCTGCATCAGCCCCCGGCCCTGCTGGCCGTAATAGATTTCCGGGCGGTCGGCCCTGGCATGGATATGGCCGCGGGTGAAAAAGAATTCGTCGCCGACCTTGCCGGGAATCATGCGGGTGACCCCATAGATCAGGTCGCCGGCTTGCGTGCCCGGGCGAAAATCCTCGACGGCATAGACGAGAGGATCGCCGAGCTGCCGCATCAGCTTTTCATGGGCATCGGCATCGAGATAGAGGCCGTCGAGGTCGCCGAGCTTCTTTTCATATCGCCCCGTTCCGCCGCCCAGCCCGCCTGTGACCACATCGACGACGCCGCCGAAAGGTTCGCGTATCATTCCCGATCTCCATGCCTGATGTCGCGTCGCTACGACGTCGCGCTCCGTGCGTGCATGTTTACATCAGAATCGGCCTGTTCGAAAGCATTTTCGGGAACAGCACTACAGAATTGAACGCTGCGGTGCACAAGTTCCAGTGGTTGACCCCGCGCTTTGTTGTGCCACTACAAATCCGTGATCAAAAATAGCCGTCAATCCGTCAGTGCGGCGGCAATTCCGGCGCGGACGCAGGAGAGCGACGGCAGACTGGTGATGCCCCGGTTGTTGCGCAGCGGCGGCACATGATCGGTCTTGCCAGCATGGGCGCATTGCCTGACATGGTCGAGCAGCACCAGGCTTGCGGCCGGATCGGGAAACAGCTTCCAATCGAACCGGCCGCCGGCAACCGGCACGCCGAGCAGGTAATCGAAGCCGGCGATGACACAAGCGCGCGCATCCTCCTGCGACATCGCGCCGGCTTGCGGATCGACGAACACGAAACCGCCCTACGCCCAGCCATTGGCCTCGCCCAGAAAGGCGGAGCAGGGCGGATGCGAAACGGGGAGGGGACGCAGCATCGCGGCGAAATCGGCGGAAACGCCGTTCTTTGTTAGTAACTCCTTACGCTCTGCCGTGTCCTTGCCCAAAAAGCCCGGCAGGACGACGATCTGCAAGCCGCCGCGCCCGAAGCGGGCCGGGCGATAGCGATCCGGGCGCAAGCCCGCAATGTGTCGAGCGCATCGCGGCCGGCCTCGCCCTCGGTTATGGCATGCACCTGCGGCTGGTTGTCGGGGAAGAGGTGAACATCAGCAGCGCGAGGAAGGGGAGGGCGAAGACAATCGCGATGCCGTTGATATGCCTTCCCGATATGCTCAAAGCGTGATCCGCAATTCGGAAAGCGCCTGCTTCATTTCCTTGACGTCTTCCATATGCGCCGCGCCGCGCCGCAGCGCCACCGAGGTGGAAAGAATATCGATGACGGTCAGTGCGGCGATGCGGGAAATGGTCGGCGTATAGATATTGGTGTTTTCCAGCGTCTCGGCGCGCAGCACGATATCGCATTCCGCTGTCAACGCTCCCCTCATGCCGACAAGGCCGATGACACGGGCGCCGCGCGCCCGGGCCAGCCGGGCGATCTCGACAATGGAACGTGTCGCCGCCGTGTTGGAAATCATCACGGCGACATCGCCCGGCCCCAGCATGGAAACGGTCATCACCTGCTGGTGGGAGTCGATTTCCGCGCCGCAGGGCACACCGAACAGCGGAAATTTCTGCTGCGCATCACGCGCCACGATGCCCGAGGCACCGAAACCGAAGAATTCGATGCGTTTTGCCGCCGTCAGGCAATCCACGGCCGCCGTCAGCGCCCGCTTGTCGAGGTGATGGCGCGCCCAGTCGAGGCTGGTCATCATGTAGTCGAAGATCTTGTCGGCGACATCGTCGGGCGTATCGGTATCTGCGATGACGGAATGGGTGGCCGGCAGGCCGAGCGCCAGCGCCTGCGCCAGGCGCAGCTTGAAATCCTGAAACCCCTCGCAGCCGATGGCGGTGCAGAAGCGGATGACGGTCGGCTGGCTGACCTCGGCGAGATCGGCGGTTTCGGCGACCGTGGCGGTGAGGATACGCCTGGGATCGGCAAGCACGACGTCGCAGACCTTGCGGTCCGATTTGCGCAGGCTGCCGCGCATGCCGCGGGCGATTTCCAGGATATTGGCGCCGCTGGCCGGCGGCTCGGTCTGCATTTTCATGAATGGCTGGCCCTTCGCTTGGCCCCGCCCTCCCCTTTCGGGGCAGGGGAGGGGGCTTTACCCGATCAGATGACGGTATAACCGCCGTCGACCAGCATGTTTTCGCCATTGATCATCGCCGCGCCCTCGCCGGCGAGGAAGCAGGCGGCGGCTGCGATTTCCCAGGGCTGGGCAAACCGGCGGGTGGGGATGGCGGCGCGCGCTCGCTCACCCTTTTCGCCGGCCCAGCCGACCAACGCCAGATCCGTCTCGACCACGGTCGGCGAAATCGCATTGACGGTGACGCCGCGCGGGGCCCATTCCAGCGCCATGCATCGGGTCATGCCAAGCAATCCAGCCTTGGAAGCGCAATAGGCGACATGGCCTTCGATGCCGATGATCGCCGCCTGCGAAGCGATGTTGACGATGCGGCCATAACCGCGCACCAGCATTCCCGCAGCAACGGCGCGGGCGACGAGGAAAGCCCCCTTGAGATTGACGTCCATGTGCCGGTCCCAGACCTCGCTCGTCAGGCTTTCGGCGGGCGCGAGGATGCCGATCCCGGCATTGTTGACCAGCGCATCGATGCGCCCGAGCGTCTCTTCCGCGGCGCGGACGGTTGCGGCAATCCCGGCCTCGTCGCAGACATCCATGACGAAGGCGCGGTGGCGGGGGCCGAGTTTTCCGGCGGTTTCATGCACCGCCTCGCTGCGATCGGTCAGCACGACGGTCGCGCCGCGGGCGCAAAAGGCCTCCGCCATCGCCTGGCCGATGCCGCCGGCCGCACCGGTGACCATCACCACGCGTCCCTCGAATTCGCTGTCGTTGATTTTCATGCCGTCCGCCTCCCGGTCCCGGCGGCGCCTGCCTCCAACGCCGCCAGCGATTTGTAGTCTCGCAACCGGGATTCGGTCAAACCTTTCCGCGTGGCGACAGGCTCAGCGGTGAAAATCCTCCAGCCGGCGTTTCTGCCGGCCCTCGGCGTCGAAATTGTCCGGGTCGAGCCAGGCTGTGAAGGCAGCGGAGAGATCCGGCCATTCGCCGTCGATGATCGAATACCAGGCGGTATCGCGATTGGCGCCCTTGACGATCAGGTGCTGGCGGAAGATGCCCTCGAAGCTGAAACCGAAGCGTTCCGCCGCCCGCTTGGAGGGCGTGTTGTTGTTGTTGCATTTCCACTCGAAACGACGATAGCCGAGCTCGCGAAAAATATGGTCGGCGAACAGGAACAGCGCCTCGGTCGCCGCCGGCCGGCGCGAGATCAGCGGTCCCCAGTAGATGTTGCCGATTTCGGCGACGCCATTGGCGGCATCGATGCGCATGAAGGTCTGGCGACCGGCGATTTTTCCGCTCTGCCGGTCGATAACGGCAAAGAACATTGGATCGGCGCTGGCGGCCGCCGTGTCGAGCCAAGGCTGGAAATCGGCCCGGTCTTGCGGCGGATTGTCCGGCAACCAGGCGAAACGGCCGTCGATATCGGCGACGCTCGAGGCCTCGTAAAGTCCGTCGCCATGGACCTGTGCGTCGAGCGGCTCCAGCCGCACGTAACGCCCCTCGAAGATCTTGCGCTCCGGCCGCGGCCGCGGCGTCCAGTTGCTCAAATCGACCGTCATGTCATCCATCCTTTTTCATCCCGGCAGTCTCGCCATATCTGCATGGTTTCTGGCTCCGCACCAGCCGTCTTGCCAAGAACCAATCCACCGGTTTGCCGTCGAACCATTTTTAGAACTATGGCAACACCTTGATTTCATATAAATATTCAGCTCAGGAGGGGAGGGGGCTTTTCGCCGCGCCGATCACGCCGCGCGCGCGCGCCGCCGCCATCACCATCGGGCCGACGGAGAACTGGCCGCGGGCGGCGCGGCGCGTCAGGTCGCGCAGGTAGCCACCCGGCGACTGGATGTGGCCGGCGCGTTCGAGCATGCAGGCCAGCGTGATCGCCGCGTTTTCCGGGCCCATCACCGCGCAGGCCTCCTCATAGGCCGAGGGGCTGACGCCGAGCATCGAGCGGACGACCACGGCGGCCGCCATCAGCTCGCGCCAGTTTTCGACCGCGCCGCCCGGCCCGTAAGCGCGGATATCCGGGCAAGCCCTGGTCACCGCCGACAGGGGCAGGGGCTTGCGGGCATCGGCTGTCGGGATTTCGGCTGCGGTCGCCGATTTGGTTTCCAGCAACGGTTCGGTCGGGCATATGGCCGACGCCCTGCCTGTGTTCAGAGCAGGTTCAGAGTCATTGCTGGATTCAGTGGTTGAATTCTGTATGTGATCGCGGATTTCGCTAGCATTGGCAGCGGATTTTTTGTTTTTAGCACGCAATTCCAGCATGTTGAGCGCCCGCGCATGCAGATCCGCCAGCCGCTCGGCGACTTTCTGCAGATCTTCGATGGTTTTCTTGCGCTTGAGATCGAAAAGTTCGGTGACAAGCTCGGCCTCGATCGCCAGCCAGTCGCCCTTGGCCCCCTCCTCTATCGCTGCTGCCACCAGCTTGCGCACGTCGCGGCGCAGAATGGTGATGCGCTCACGCAGCATCTGGAGATGCCGGCGCTCGGCCGCCGCTTCCTGCGCCAGCAGCGCGAATTCTTCCGCGCGGACCAGCAGGGGCGCGAGGCTGAAACCATAGGCGTCGCGGATCTCGCCCTGGCCGTCCTTGCGGGCATATCGCTTGCCATTGGGACTGTCACGGCGCGAAACGATGCCGCCGTCGACGAGAATGCCGAGATTTTCGCGCAGCGTCGTGCCGGCGATGCCGTTGGCGCGGATCGAAAGCTGGGCGTTGGAGGGGAAGACGATGAGATTGTCGCCTTCCTCCAGCTCCGTTTCCGGAAAGAAGGAGAGAAGCGCATTCAACACCGCCAGCGCCCGGTCGCGCAGGCCCAATTTTTCGCGGGCATCGCAGAGATCGCGAAACACCTTCCACTTGTCGACGCGCTTGCCGGTCGGGATCTCCGCTTCCGCGAGCTGTCCCGTCACCATGGCAAGCGTCATCGGCCGCCGCCCGAAGGGCGTCGTCACATAATGCCGTTCCATGTCGTTTCCCTCATGCAAAAGGGCATACGAAAGGGTTCACCGAGCCGGCGGTCTCATGATTGACAGGAGAATCGGGAAGCGCTATTGCTGTCTCTGCTAGAAGATACAAAGGCTCTCGGGTGGTTCGCCGCTTGGGGGCCTTTCTTTTTGCCGCTGATGTCATCCTTTCCTGTTCAGGTCTTCACCGTCGAAACCTTGTCAGGTGACAAGGCCTTCGCATATGGAATGTAGCGGTTTTATTCCACTATCCTATTGTTTTTGCTGCATGAATTCCTTAATCAATTCCGGCAGGCGCGCTTGCAGGAAGGCGGCGAAACGGGTGCCGTCGCGGCTCTTGGCCTGCAGGCGCCATTCCTTGTCGCTTGCCGTCACCAGCCCCAGCGTCGCGCCATCGGGCGAGCGCAGTTCCTGCACGGGGCTGCCCGGCTTTTCGGCCGGCGTCTTCAGCGCCGAGAGCGCCAGCTGGAAGCGGGCATCGGAAGAGGCTGCCGCGTTCGCGGAAAAGGCCGCCGTCACCCGCGCCTCGCTGTCCTCGTGCTCGCCATAGAGCTTTGCGAAATCCACCCAGCGCGGCCGGCCGATCTTCGGCGCGCGGCCGATCATTTCGATCAGCGCCGGCGGCAGCGTGCGGTAGACGGCGCGCATGCGGGCAAGTTCGGGATCGTCGACGGCCAACGCCGCCTTGATGTCGCGCGGCTTGATGCCGGCATCGTCCATGCGCCTGGCAAACAGCGCCCGCTCGATCCAGCTCAGATCCTGCCGCGCGGCGTTTTCGAGGCCCTGCGAGACCACGAGATCGCGGTCGGACATATCGACCACCACGGCCTTGACCGGGATGCCGAGATCGCGGGCGGCGCGAAGGCGGCGATGGCCGAAGATCGCCTGATAGCGGCCGGGCGTCTCGGGGTGCGGACGCACCTGGATCGGCACCTTCTGCCCTTCCTCCTCGATCATCCGCCGGAAGACGGCGTAATCGGCCTCGCCGTCATCCGGCAGGCGGTCGGGGAAGGGCGAGGGGTCGATCAGCGCGGGATCGAGCGTGCTCGCCCCGCCGGCCCCGGATTCCACCAGCGCCTTCAGCCGGTCGCGCTCGTCGCGCAATTCGCCGATCGAGCGCTGTGCCGCCCCGATGACCCCGGCGCCGACACGGGGCAGGGGGGCGGAGAGCGGCGGCTCCTGCGATTTCGTCTCGGGCGCCGGTGTCGCCAGCAGGCCGAAATTGGCGATGATCGATTTCTTCGACTTGGTCATGAGCGGCCCCAACTGGTGCGCACGAGATCGAGGATCGCCTCGTTGACCGCGTCCATCGCCTCGCGGGCGCGGCGATGGGTGTCGCGGCCGACCTGGCCCATTTCCAGCTCGTAGAGGCTGCGCTTGGCGAGCCCCGCCGCCTCCACCGCCGTCGATTCCACCGCCGTCGGCAACAGCACGTCGTCGGCGAACAGATGCCGCAGCATGGCGACGATCTGCGATTGCGGCTGGTCGTTGGGATTGTGGCGGGTGACGAGGTAGCGGAAGAAATCCTGCTCCAGCACCGCGCCGTTCTCGTTCAGCACCTGGATGAGATCGCCCATCATCAGCAGGAACTGGCTCATCGAGGCGATATCCAGCATCGCCGGATGCACGGTGACGATCATGCCGGTGGCGGCATAGATGGCGCCGAGCGTCAGGAAGCCGAGCGAGGGCGGCGTGTCGAGGATGACGACGTCGTAATCCGCCTCGACTTCCGACAGCACCAGCTTCAGCCGCTCGAAGAAGATGCCGCCGCTGGAGGAGCGCCCCTGCGCCAGCATGCGCGGCGTATCGTGCTCGTATTCCATCACCTCCAGATTGCCGGGGATGAGATCGATGCCCTCGAAATAGGTCTTGCGGATGATGTCGCGGATCGGGCGGCGGTTTTCGTCGTAACGCAGCGCCGCATAGATGGTCTCGTTGGAGCCGACATCGACCTCCGGCTGGGCGCCGAACATCGCCGACAGCGAGGCTTGCGGATCGAGATCGATGGCCAGCACCCGGTAGCCGTGCAGCGCCAGGTAATGGGCGAGATGCACGCTGGTCGTCGTCTTGGCGCTGCCGCCCTTGAAGTTGGAAATCGCCAGCACCTGCAGATGCTCGCCGGCGCGGCGATGCGGCAGGAAACGCTGGGCCTCCGAAGGTTTTTGCGCGGCGAAGAAGCGGCGCAGTTCGTTGATCTGCGGCAGGGTATAGGCGCGGTGGTTGTTCTCCAGCCGGCTCGGCACCGGGCCGCGGCCCTCGTTGGAGAGCAGTTTCAACGTGGAATCGGGGATCGAGGTCAGCTTCGAGACTTCGTTGGTCAGGAAATAGCGCAGGCCCTTTTCGGCGCGCGGCGGATACATGCGCGCACGCAGCTGCTGCAGCTGGTTGGACAGCATGCCCGCATGACGCACGATCTTTTCGGCGGCATCTTCCCGCGCCGCCACGACCGGCTTAGTATTCGACCTTGTCGCCATGAATCCCTCTTGTCGGCCGACACGCGTTTTATCGGCCTTCACCCGACAACTTAGGCCACGATTCTCGATTCGCGTCCAGTCCCGGCCGTTTGCGCCGCCGCGATGGCGGGAGACAAGAGGACGGCCTGCGACAGAATATTCAATCGAAACAGGCACTTCCATCTTCCTTTCCCCGCGGCCGAGGCCGGGCGGTTTCGACCGTTGCGGCGACATCGAAGCATAGGGCGCATTGGCGGGAAGAGAATCGGCGGGGACGATTCCGGATCGTGGCGGGGGCGGGGCGATGCGGAAATTCCCTTCTCTCCTGGCGGAGAAGGGTTTTTCCGGCACCCGTCCTGTTTCATAAGGGGGGCAGACGGAAACGCAGTCGGACATTTCCGCCCGGCTGCGCATAAAATTCATCCCCGGTCGCTCAGAGTTCCGGCGTGCGCGGCGGCGCCTTGCGATAGCTGCCGGTCGCCTCGAAGGCGGTGGCGTAGGAGAGCAGGGCATTGTCGTCATAGGCGCGGCCGGCGAAGGTGAGGCCGGCGGGCATGGCGATGTCGGGCATGATGCCCATCGGCACGGTTACGGTGGGGATGCCGAAATGGCGGATGGCGAGGTTGCCGTTGGCGACCCAGGTGCCGTTGCGCCAGGCGAGATCGGCCGAGGCGGGGTTGATGTCGGCATCGGCCGGGCCGATATCGGCGACCGCCGGGAAGATCACGGCGTCGAGGCCGAGACCGTCCATCCAGTCCTCGAAATCGCGCTTGCGGGTTTCCTCCAGCCCGCGAAAACCGGCTTCCAGATGCGGGATATCGCCAAGGGAACGGCCAGGATGGGCGGCGGCATGGGCGGGATAGGCGGGCAGGAAGTCGTCGAAGCCGTCGTAGCGGTCGGGCAGGGCGCCCTCGGGGGCGGGGAAGATGGCCGCGCCGTCGACATCGGCAAGCCGCGACAGCGTCGGGTCGCGGTTGGCGGCGAGGAAATCGTCCCAGGACCAGGCGCAGAGATCGAGCATTTCGTGGCGCAGGTAATCCGGGCTGACGAGCCCGCGGGTGAAGATCGTCGGCGCGCCGGGGCGGTCGCCCTCGTAGTTCGAGACCACGGGAAAATCGGTGACCACGACCTCGGCGCCCGCCGCTTCCAGCGCGGCGCGGGCGGCGTCCATCAGGGCGAGCATCGAGGCGCGCGTCTCGATCTTTCGGCCGGTCGGGCCGCCGATGCCGGGGTTTTCGGCGGTGCCGGCCAGCGGGTCGGCATTGATATACATGGCCGGCAGGCCGAAGCGCCTGCCCTTCAGCGAGGCGGACGCTGCCAGCGCCGGATAGGAGGCGGGGCGGATCTCGGAGGATTTCGGGATCGCCACCCAAGGCTGGCTGCGCCAGAGATCGCCGCGCGTCTCGGCATCGTCGGCGACGATGACGTCGAGCAGTTCCAGCATGTCGGCCATGCTGCGCGTATGCGGCACGACCACGTCCATGGTCGGCACCAGCGGCCAGTTGCCGCGCACCGAAATGACGCCGCGGCTCGGCGTATAGGCGCACAGCCCGTTATTGGCGGCGGGCGCGCGGCCGCTCGACCAGGTTTCCTCGCCGAGCCCGAAGGCGGCGAAGCTGGCGGCGGTCGCCGTGCCCGAGCCGTTGGAGGAACCGGAGCCGAAGGCCGCCGTCAGGTAATCGCCGTTATAGGGGGATTCGGCGCGTCCGTAGAGACCGCGCTGCATGCCGCCATTGGCCATGGGCGGCATGTTGGTCAGCCCGATCAATACCGCGCCGCCGGCGCGCAGGCGCTGTATGGCGAAGGCATCCTCGCTGGCGACGAGATCGGCAAAGGCCGGCGAGCCCGCGGCGACCGTCAGCCCGCGTGCCTTGTAGCTGTCCTTGGCGGTGTAGGGAATGCCGTCGAGCGGCCCGCGCAGCCGGCCCTCGGCGCGGCGCCGGTCGGAGGCGCGCGCCTCCTCGACGGCTTGCGGATCGAGGACCACGACGGCGTTCAGCCGGATGCCGTCATGGTCGTAGCGGGCGATTCGCGCCAGATAGCCTTCCACAAGCGCCTGAGACGTCACGCGGCCCTCTTCCAGCGCTTGGCGCAGCGCGGCGATCGACGTTTCCGCCAGTTGCATCGGGACGGCTCCTCTCCGGTTCGTTCAGCCTGGCGTTTTGCCGTAAAATCAGCGCCGGGAGAAGGGCCGCATGATCGGCCCATGAGAATTATCGGGTGATTTCTTAGGTATGATGAAACCACAAACCCCTTTACCGGCGCGGCGTCCGCGCCCATACTGTGCTAGCGCGAAAGGATGATGACGGTGCGGCTTGGGCCCCTCCGGTTCGCATGGCGCAGGACAGCGCAAAAGCTGCGCCGACGGACGGAAAACAGGCTTTTCCGCAGGCATGACCAGGGAACAATTTGTAGCCGAGCTTCGTTGAAGAGAAAGTGGACGCGAGGAAACGCTTCCGGCGTCCGCGGGAGAGTTCCATGAAAACCAGCGATAGTGATGTTTTCGATCTTTTCTCAAAGACTTATGCAAGCGGTGCGCAAGAAGAGCTAAGCCTGCAGGAGTATCTGCTGGCGTGCCGCGACGACAAGAGCATGTATGCGACCGCGCCGGAGCGCATGGTCGCGGCCATCGGCGAGCCCAAGCTCGTCGATACCAGCGCCGACGAGCGGCTGGGCCGAGTCTTCGCCAACCGGACGATCAAGATTTACCCCTCCTTTGCGGATTTCTACGGCATGGAGGATACGATCGAGCGAATCGTCGGCTATTTCCGCTATGCCGCCCAAGGCCTGGAAGAACGAAAGCAGATCCTTTACCTGCTCGGGCCTGTGGGCGGCGGCAAATCGTCGCTGGCCGAGCGCCTGAAGAAGCTGATGGAACAGGAGCCGATCTACACGCTGGCCATCGACGGCAAGATCAGCCCGGTCTTCGAATCGCCGCTCGGCCTTTTCAGCCGCGATCGCATGGGCGACCTGCTGGAGGACAAATACGGCATCGCCAAGCGCCGCCTTACTGGCCTCATCTCCCCCTGGGCCGCCAAGCGGCTGGACGAGATCGGCGGCGACATCTCCAAATTCAGCGTCGTCAAGCTGATGCCCTCGCGGCTGCGCCAGATCGGCATCGCTAAGACCGAGCCCGGCGACGAGAACAACCAGGATATCTCGACGCTGGTCGGCAAGGTCGACATCCGCCAGCTGGAAAACTACAGCCAGGCCGACCCCGACGCCTATTCCTACAGCGGCGGCCTGAACCGCACGACGCAAGGGCTGCTGGAATTCGTCGAAATGTTCAAGGCGCCGATCAAGGTGCTGCATCCGCTGCTGACCGCCACCCAGGAAGGCAGCTATAACGGCACCGAGAATTTCGGCGCCTTCCCCTATCAGGGCATCGTGCTCGCCCACTCCAACGAATCCGAATGGCTGCAGTTCAAGCACAACAAGAACAACGAAGCCTTCCTCGACCGCATCCTCGTGGTCAAGGTGCCCTATTGCCTGCGCGTGACCGAAGAACGGCAGATCTACGAGAAGCTGCTGCGCGAAAGCGAGCTTTCCGACAGCCCCTGCGCCCCGGAAGTCTTGGAAAACCTGTCGCGCTTCACCGTCGCCACCCGGCTGACGCCGCACGAGAATTCGCCGACCTACACCAAGATGCGCGTCTATGACGGCGAGAACCTCAAGGATACCGACCCGAAGGCGAAGTCGTTGCAGGAATATCGCGACGCCGCCGGCGTCGACGAGGGCATGACCGGCATTTCCACCCGTTTCGCCTTCAAGGTTCTCTCGGAAACCTTCAACTACGACACCAAGGAGGTCTCGGCCGATCCCGTCCACCTGATGTACATCCTCGAACAGGCGATCCGCCGCGAGCAGTTTCCAAAGGAGGTCGAGGCCAATTACCTCGATTTCATCCGCTCGGAAATCGCCAGCCGCTATGCCGAATTCATCGGCCACGAGATCCAGAAGGCCTATCTGGAATCCTATAGCGAATACGGCCAGAACCTGTTCGACCGCTATATCGCCTATGCCGACGCCTGGCTGGAGGATCAGGATTTCAAGGATCCCGATACCGGCCAGATCCTCAACCGCGAGATCCTCGACAGCGAGCTGTCGCAGATCGAGAAACCCGCCGGCATCGCCAACCCGAAGGACTTCCGCAACGAGGTCGTCAAGTTCACGCTGCGCGCCCGCGCCCGCAACGGCGGCAGGAACCCCGCCTGGACGAGCTACGAAAAGCTGCGCGAGGTGATCGAGAAACGCATGTTCGGCCAGGTGGAAGACCTGCTCCCCGTCATCAGCTTCGGCTCGAAGAAAGACAGCACGACCGAAAAGCAGCATGCCGAATTCGTCGATCGCATGACCGCGCGCGGCTATACCGTGCGCCAGGTCCGGCGGCTGGTCGATTGGTACATGCGGGTCAACAAGGCCGGCTGACAAGGCGAAAAGCAAGAGCGTTTCCGTCCTCTGAAACAGGCGGAAACGCTCGGGAGCGGGGACTGGCCCATGCCGAATTTCATCGATCGCCGGCTGAATCCGAAGGACCGCAGCCTCGGCAACCGGCAACGTTTCCTCAAGCGTGTGCATGACGAATTGAAGCGGGCGATCCGCGATCAGGTCAAATCCGACAAGATCGCCGATGTCGACGCCGCCCATGGCGTGCCGGTGCCGCGACGCGGCGCCGACGAGCCGAGCTTCCGCCATGCGCCCGGCAGCGGCGAGCGCCACCACGTCCTGCCTGGAAACGAAAGCTTTTCCCCCGGCGACCGCATCGGCAAGCAGGAAAGCGGCGGAGGCGGGGGTGGCGCCGGTAAGGGCGCCGGGCGCGGCGAAAGCGACGACGAATTCCTGTTCGTGCTGTCGCGCGAGGAGGTGCTGGACCTGTTCTTCGAGGATCTGGAGCTTCCCGACCTCATCAAGCTCAACCTCAAGGAAACCGTGACCTACAAGCCGCATCGCGTCGGCTTCACCACTTCGGGCACGCCGAGCAACATCAATATCGGCCGCACCATGCGCAACAGTTTCGGCCGGCGCATTGCGCTCCGTCGCCCGAGCGAGACCGAGTTCCAGGCAGTGGCCGACGAGATCGCCGAACTGGAGCAGATCCGGCCGCCGACCCAGGCGCAGCGCCGCCGGCTGGCGCATCTGCGCGAGGAGCTGGACCTGTTGGAGCGGCGGCGCAAGCGCATCGCCTATGTCGATCCCGTCGACGTGCGCTTCAACCGCTTCGACCGCCAGCCGGTGCCCAATGCCAGCGCTGTCATGTTCTGCCTGATGGATGTCTCCGCCTCGATGGGCGAGCGCGAAAAGGACCTCGCCAAGCGCTTCTTCGTGCTCTTGCACCTGTTCCTCAAGCGCCGCTATCAGCGCATCGACATCGTCTTCATCCGCCACACCGACGAGGCGCACGAGGTCGACGAGGAGACTTTCTTCTTCAGCAAGCAGAGCGGCGGCACCATCGTTTCCACGGCGCTGGAGGAGATGCAGCGCATCATCCTCGACCGCTATCCCTCCAATATCTGGAACATCTATGCCGCCCAGGCCTCGGACGGCGACAACGCCACCGGCGATTCCGAGCGCTGCGCCACGCTGCTGCGCGACGAGTTGATGAAGCTCTGCCAGTATTACGCCTATGTCGAGATCATCGACGAGCGCGAGAGCGAAATCTTCGGCACCACCGACAACGGCACCTCGCTGTGGCGGGCCTATCGCATGGTGGATGGCGAGGTGGCCAATTTCCAGATGACCCGCATCGCCAGGCCCTCCGACATCTATCCCGTGTTCCGCAAACTCTTTGCCCGGCATCAGGCCGTGCAGATGCGCCGGTGAAGGGACAAACAGATGGCAAAGCCAGCCTCCAGCCTGCTGTTTAGCGGATCGGAATGGAATTTCTCGACGCTGTCGCGCGCCTATGACGCCATCGAGGAAATCGCGCTCGGCGAGATGGGTCTCGACGTCTATCCCAACCAGATCGAGATCATCTCGTCGGAGCAGATGCTCGACGCCTATTCCTCGATCGGCATGCCGCTGATGTATCAGCACTGGTCGTTCGGCAAGCGTTTCGTCTTCGAAAGCCAGCTTTACCGCAAGGGCAGGCGAGGGCTGGCCTATGAGCTGGTGATCAATTCCAACCCCTGCATCACCTATCTCATGGAAGAAAACACCATGCCGATGCAGGCGCTGGTGACCGCGCACGCCTCCTTCGGCCACAATCATTTCTTCAAGAACAACTATCTTTTCCGGCAATGGACGGATGCCGGCGCCATTCTCGGCTACATGGATTTCGCCAAGAAATACATCGCCCGCTGCGAGGAGCGGCATGGAACGCATGCGGTGGAGGAGATCCTCGATTCGGCGCATGCGCTGATGGACCAGGGGGTCTTCCATTATCGCCGCCCGCCGCGCCTGTCCTCGGAAAAGGTGACGGAGCGGGCGCGCGAGCGGCTGGAATACGAGGAGCAGACCTATAGCGACCTGTGGCGTACCCTGCCGACGGCGGCCCGCAGCAACGGCATCGAGGAGGCCGAGCGCGAGGCGCTGGAGCGCAAGAAGGTTCTGAACCTTCCCGAAGAAAACCTGCTCTATTTCCTCGAAAAGCACAGCCTGATCCTGGAGCCGTGGCAGCGGGAAATCCTGCGCATCGTCCGCGTCATCGCCCAGTATTTCTACCCGCAGAGCCAGACCAAGGTGATGAACGAGGGCTGCGCCACCTTCGTGCATTACACGATCATCAACCGGCTGTTCGACCAGGGCCGGATGAGCGAGGGCGCCATGCTGGAGCTGTTGGCGAGCCATGCCAATGTCGTGTTCCAGCCGGGCTTCGACGATCCGCGCTATTCCGGCATCAACCCCTATGCGCTGGGTTTTGCGATGATGCAGGACATCGAGCGCATTTCCACGAAGCCGACCGCCGAGGACCGCGACTGGTTTCCGGATATCGCCGGCAATGGCGACTGGATGGGCACGCTGATCGACGCCTGGGAAAACCACCGCGACGAATCCTTCATCCTGCAATACCTAAGCCCGGCCCTGATGCGCAAATTGCGCCTGTTCCACCTTTCCGACCGGGCTACCGACCGGTTCCTGGAGGTGGCCTCGATCCACAACGAGCGCGGCTACGCCAACGTCCGCGCCGCCCTTGCCCGCGCCTACGATCCCGGCGCCAACCGCCCGGACATCCAGGTCACCGACGTCGACCTGCTCGGCGACCGCCAGCTCCGCCTGCGCCACACGATCAAGAGCGGCATGTTGCTGGAAGAGGCCAACCGCAACGCCACGCTCACCCACATCCGCCGCCTCTGGGGCTACGAAGTCAGCCTCGCCGGGGTGGATGCAACGTCCGGGGCGACGCTCTACGAGCACTCCGTGCCGTAAGGGCGGGGGCTTCGATGCCAGCCCAAGCCCTCTCGCTCATTTTGCTTGCGCGCCTCTTCCGCCAGCGCGCGGGACGCCAGATCGCCGCATTGGCAGGCATGCTCCGTTCACGCGGCGATCTGGCAAGTGGCGCGACAAGAGCTTCATCGGTGGCGGACGCGGCCGGGTGTGGGCCGTCCTGTTGATCGCAGTCCTCGTGGCTTCGCTTCACAACCCGGTCCTCAGGGCTTCCGCAGCCGTCTCCTCGCCGCCGATCACTGGCTCATGCAAGGTTGCAAGCGGGGGGAAGACGGGCAACGACGCCACGCCTGCTGCCGTGTCGCCACCCGGCAACAGGCGAAATCGCTTCAATCGCACAAAATCATCAAGTGCAGATACAAGGGGGACGGCGAAGCCGAGCGGCCACATCCATATGTGCCTGCGTCCCCCTTATCCCGCTGCCGCGAGGGGAGACGGAATTTTCGGCAGAGGCGTGCCTCAGATGGGCCGCCTGATCCGACTGCTCGGAAGTCACTTCTATCCGACGAAGGCCCGTTCCACGACGAAGGTGGCCGGGGCGTTGTTGGCGCCTTCGACGAGGCCGAAGCTTTCGAGGACGGATTTGGTCTCGTTCAGCATCGCCATCGAACCGCAGATCATCGCGCGGTCGGTCTCGGGGGCGATCGGCGGCAGGCCAAGATCGGCGAAAAGCTGGCCGGAGCGCATCAGATGGGTAATCCGGCCCATGCGTGGGGAGGTTTCGCGCGTGGTGGTGGTGTAGAGGCGCAGCTTACCGGCGGCGTCGCCGACCAGCGGGTCGTCCTTCAGGCCCGCGACCAGTTCGGTGATATAGGTCAGCTCCGCGACCTCCCGACAGGTCTGGACGAGGATGACCTCCTCGAATTTCTCGTAGGTCTCGGGATCGCGCACCAGGCTGGCGAAGGGCGCGACGCCGGTGCCGGTCGACAGAAGATAAAGCCGCCGGCCGGGCATGAGCGCATCGAGCACCAGAGTGCCGGTCGGCTTCCTGCGCATCAGTACGGTGTCGCCGGGCACGATCTTCTGCAGATGCTCGGTCAGCGGCCCGTTTTCCACCTTGATCGAGAAGAACTCGATTTCCTCGTCCCAGGCGGGACTGGCGATGGAATAGGCGCGGAACACCGGCTTTTCCGCATTCGGCAGGCCGATCATCACGAATTCGCCGGAGCGGAAGCGGAAGCTCGCCGGCCGGGTGATGCGGAAGGCGAACAGCCGTTCCGTATAGTGCCGGACGCTGACGACCGTCTCGGCAAAGACGTTTTCGGGGATGGGATAAGCCGGCCGGGCGACGTGGGTTGCAGCTGCGTCCATTGCGGTCTCCTTGATCGTTGCTCGTCTGTGGCTGGCGTATCAGGCTGCGCTGGCCGGCGCGCGTATTGAGGCGGTGCCGGCCGCATCGACGCCGCCCGCCGCGTCCAGCACGACGCCGAACATGGCCTGCGCGGCGGCGCGGCTGTAGCGGCCGAGGCGCACGTCCTCGGCGACCGCCTGCGGATCGCGGGCCAGCGGATCGCCGTAGCCGCCGCCGCCCGGCGTCTCGACGCGCACGCGGTCGCCCTGCTTCAGCGGAATGTCCTGCGCCTTCGACAGATGCTCCGGCGTCATCGCGACGCCGTCGCGGGTGACGGTGACGCGGTTGGGCGCGCCGTCGCGACCGCCGAGCGCTCCGGGCGGGCCGAAGCGGCCGTGATCCATGACGAAGCTCGCCGTCGCCTGGCCGCGCCGCAGCTCGATCTCGTAATCGAGCCCGAAGCCGCCGCGATGGCGCCCCGCCCCGCCCGAGCCCTCGCGCAGCGCATAGCGATGATAGAGCACCGGATATTGCTGCTCCATGATCTCGACCGGCGGCGCCTTGGAAATGCCGATGGTCGAGCAGCCGTTAGCCAGCCCGTCATGATCGGCATTGCCGCCATAGCCGCCGCCGGAGATCTGGTACATGACATAGCCCTGGCCGCGCTCGGGATCGAAGCCGCCCAGCGCAAAATTGCCCGACGAACCGGCCGGCGAGGCGGTGACGCGCTCCGGCAGCGCCTCCACCAGCGCGGCGAACACCGCCTCGGCGATGCGCTGGCTGACTTCGGCGGCGCAGCCGGATACCGGGCGCGGATAATGGGCGTCGAGAAACGTGCCTTCCGGGCGGATGACGGTCAGCGGCTCGAAGGCGCCGGCCGAGATCGGCACGTCCGGGAAGATGTGGCGCATGGCGAGATAGACCGAGGACAGCGTCGTCGCCAGCACCGAATTCATCGGCCCCATGCAGGGCTTCGAGGAGCCGGTGAAATCGAAGGTCAATTCGCCGTCCTCGGCGGTCACCGCCAGGCGGATCTCCAGCGGCTCGTTGACGACGCCGTCGCTGTCGACATAGGCGGTGGAGCGATAGACGCCATCGGGGATCAGGCGGATATTGGCGCGCATCTGATCGGCGGCGCGGCGGCGCAGCTCGGCGATGGCGTCGGTCACGGTGGCGTCGCCGTAACGGTCGAGCAGGCGGCACAGGCGCTTTTCGCCGACGAGAAGTGCTGCGGCCTGCGCCTTCACATCGCCGATGCGCTGGTCGGCGACGCGGATGTTGGAGCAGATGATGGCGTAGATTTCCGCATCGAGCACGCCCTGCTTGAACAGGCGCACCGGCGGCAGGCGCAGGCCCTCCTGCTCGACCGCCGTGGCCGAGGCCGAAAAGCCGCCCGGCACCGCGCCGCCGGTATCGGGCCAGTGGCCGGTGTTCGAGAGCCAGCAGAAGATGGCGCCGTCGCGATAGACCGGCATGGCGAAGCGCACGTCCATCAGATGCGTGCCGCCGAGATAGGGATCGTTGACGATATAGATGTCGCCGGGCTGCGGCGCGGCGGCCTTGGCCGTAGCGATCATCTCGATCAGCACCCGCGTCGAATATTGCATCGTGCCGACGAAGACCGGCAGGCCGCTCGCCCCTTGCGCGATCAGCGCGCCGTCGTCAGCCGAATAGATGCCGTCCGAGCGGTCGTTGGCCTCGGCGATGACCGGCGAGAAGGCGGCGCGGGAAAAGGTGAGATCCATCTCGTCGCAGACCTGTTGCAGGCCGGACTGGATGACCGACAGCGTGATGGGATCGATGCTCGCGGTGCCCATTCCTCAGCCTCCGATGGCGATGATGATGTTGCCGTCGCCGTCCTGGCGGGCGATGTCGCCCGGTTCGATGACGATGGTGGTGTCCATCTGCTCGACGATCGCCGGGCCGTGGATGACGGCGTCGGCCGGCAGGTGGTCGCGCCAGTAGACCGGCGTTTCGACGAAGCCGCCGAACCAGACCGGCCGGCGACCGGTCTCGGCCTCGGCAAGCGTCGCCTTGCGCCCGGCGGCGTCGATCAGCGCCGAAAGATCGATCTCGGCGCGGCGGCCGATCACCGAGGTGTTGACGTTGACGAGATTGGCGCGAATTTCCGGCAACTCCACATGGAAACGGGCGAAATAGGCGTCCTCGAAGCGGCGCTGGAGGTCTTCCCGGCTCGGCTTGCCGTCGGGCAGGGCCACGCGCAGCACATGCGTCTGGCCGATGAACTGCATGTCGACGGAGCGGATCTCGCGGACCTCGCGGATGGCGACCGCCTCCTTGGCGATCAGGCGGCGGCCCTCCGCGCTCTGGCGCGCAAACAGCGCGTGCACGGCCTCGATATCGGCGACGGCCAGCGGCCGGTTGACCGTCTGCACGAAATCGTGCCTGAGATCGGCGACGACGCAGCCGAGCGCATTGGTGATGCCCGGCCGCGACGGGGCGAGCACCCTGGGAATGCCGAGCTCGCGGGCGATGGCCGAGGCATGCAGCGGCCCGGCGCCGCCGAAGGCGAACAACGCGAAATCGCGCGGGTCCTCGCCGAGGCTCACCGAGACCATGCGCACCGCATCCGACATGCGGGCATTGGCGACGCGGATGACGGCCGCGGCCGCGCCGATGGCGTCGAGGCCGAGGGGAGTGCCGAGGTCGCGGCGGAAGATCGCCTCGACGTCCCGGAGCGTGATGCCGCCCGGCACCGTGGCGAGGCGGGCCGGATCGAGCCGGCCGAGCAGCAGGTTGGCGTCGGAAATCGTCGGCCTGGTGCCGCCGCGCCCGTAGCAGATCGGGCCGGGCGTGGCGCCGGCGCTGTCCGGGCCGACCTGCAGCAGGCCGGCGGCGGTGATGCGGGCAATGGAGCCGCCGCCGGCCCCGACCGTGCGCACGTCGACCATCGGCACATGGATCGGCATGGCGTATTCGACCTCGATCTCGTTGGAGACGGTCGGCTCGGCATTGCGGATCAGCGCGACATCTGTCGAGGTGCCGCCCATGTCGTAGGTGATGAGATTTTCCATGCCGGCGCGCCGGCCGGTATAGGCCGCCGCCATGACGCCGGAGGCCGGGCCGGACATCACCGTCTTGGCTGCCTCGTTCGCCACATGCCGGGCCGAGACCATGCCGCCATTGCCGTTCATCACCAGCACGTCGTGGCGATAGCCGCGCCCGGCCAGCGTATCGGCAAGCCGCTCGACATAGCGGCGCAGCAGCGGCTGCACCGAGGCATTGACGGCGGCGGTGACGCCGCGCTCGTATTCGCGGCTTTCCGACAGCAGCGCATGGCCGAGGGTGACGTTGCCGTTCGGCCAGAGCGAACGGGCGATCTCGCCGGCGCGCAGCTCATGCGCCGGATTGGCATAGGCATGCAGGAAATGGATGACCAGCGCCTCGCAATCCTGGTCGATCAGTGCGGCAATGGCGTCGCGCAGCGCCGCCTCGTCCAGCGGCGTGACCACCGCGCCGCGCGCATCCATGCGCTCGGGGATCTCGAGGCGCAGGTCGCGTGGGATGATCGGGCGGAAATCGCCCGTCATGCCGTAGGCTTGCGGGCGCGTGCGCCGGCCGAGCTCCAGCACGTCGCGAAAGCCCATGGTGGTGATCAGCCCGGTCTTGCAAAGCCGACGCTCCAGCACCGCATTGGTGGTGGTCGTCGTGCCGTGGACGATGAGGTCGAGCGCGGCGAAATCCGCCTCAGCCGCCTCCAGCGCATGGATGACGCCATGCGATTGGTTGTCGAGCGTCGTCGGCGTCTTGGCCAGCCGCACCGTGCCCCGGCCGGCATCGAACAGCACCAGATCGGTAAAGGTGCCGCCGACATCGACGCCCGCGACCACCGACTGGGCCACGCCCGGTTGCGGGGCGGCGGGCGGAGTCCGGACGTCTGTCGCCGAAGCGGGAGGCTGTGACACGGCTGTTCCTCGGTATTTTTGTTTGTATACAAATGATATTGTCAGCGCGTCCCGCGCCTGTCAAGCGCGGGTCTTTTTCCATGGCCGGCACGTTTCCCAGACGTTATGGCCGCGCCCGCAGGCCAAACCTCAGCGAAGCCCGTCCTTGCCCTGCACCTCGGAGACCGTCAGGCCGCCGATGCGCGGGAGGGGGCGGCCGCTGTCGGTGACCGCCACGGCGACCATGATTTCGTCGGCGCGCGGGCTGTCGTTGAGCCAGACTTCCATGCCGTCGAAATGCGAACGGACATAGGCGGCGTCCTTGTGCCCCAGGGGAATGTCGAGCACCTGTCCCGGCCCGCCGCGCTTCTTGGAGGAGGGCACCAGTGCTGCGCCCTTGTCCACCGCTTCGCGCAGCGGCTTGCCGAGCGCGGGATGCAGGATGGCGGCGGCGTGTTCCAATTCGCCGTCCTCGCCGACCATCGCCGCCTTGCCGTAGCTTTCGGCCGCCTGCGGGGCGATGCCCAGCGCCTCGACGCAGCGTCGGCCGAGCAGGCCGCCGAGCTCGGCGCCGATCTCGATCAGCTCGGACAGGTCCTCGACATAACGGCCTGCGAAGGGATTGCGGATGACGGCGACGGCCGCCGCCTTGCGGGTCGGCGGATCGACCGGCCGGTCCATCTCGCGCCGGGTCTCCTCCACGAAGACGGTGAGCTTGCGGATGCGCGCCTTCACCGCAGCCCGTCCTCGCCCTTGACGTCCTCGGCCTTCAGGCCGCCGATGCGGGCATGGATGCGCGCGCCTGTCGTCATCACCAGC
The DNA here is from genome assembly GCA_017305935.1 of Hyphomicrobiales bacterium. Classification (GTDB taxonomy): domain Bacteria; phylum Pseudomonadota; class Alphaproteobacteria; order Rhizobiales; family Rhizobiaceae; genus Metarhizobium. The sequence continues at coordinate 104,105 of JAFKJU010000009.1, forward strand.
GCCAGCACGAGTTCATTGGCGCGCGGCGCATCGGCGACGCCCACTTCCATGGCGTCGAAATGGCTGCGCACATAGGAGGCGTTGATATGGGTGACGGGAACATCCAGCCGCGTGCCCGGCCCGCCGACCTTTTTGGTGGAGGGCACGATGGCCTTGGCTTCGCCCAGCGCCCCGCGCATGGCATAGCCGCCCGGCACATGCCAGAGCGCGCCATGCTCGAGCTCGCCGCCCTGGCCGACGATGGCGCCCTTGCCGTATCCCTCGATCGCGCCCGCTTCGCCGCCGAGCGCATCGATCAGCCTGCGGGCCATGTCGAGGCCGAGCGGTTCCAGATCTGTCATGAAGCCGGCGATGTCCGCCTCGTAGCGGCCGGCGAAGGGGTTTTCGATGACGGCGAGCACGGCGCCGCGCTTCAGTGGTGTGTCGCGGACCGGGCCACCTTCGTGGAAAACGTCCTCGACGATGGTGACGAGCTTGCGCAGCTTGGGTTCAGGCATGATGTCCGGTCTCCGGTTTGGGAAGGGCTGGGGAAGCGGCAGGCGCGACGATGCGCCCCTGTCCGCGCAGGAACAGCGCGGCGCGGTCGATCAGCCCGCGTCGGCGCAGGGTCTCGGCGCGGTCCGCGCCGGCATCGAGGGCTTCGGCGACCGTGTCGTCGTCCAGCCGGCCGAGGCCGGTGACGACCGGCAGGTCGCCAAGATCGCTGCCGTCGACGACGCTGCGCGCCGGCCGGCGCTCGACTGCGGGATGGCCGGGCAGGTCGACGCCATTGGCGACGATGCTGGCGGCGGCATCGGCCTCGGCCGCCGTCGCGGCCAGCACGGTGACCGCATCGGCGATGCCCAGCGATAGCGACCGTCCGCCCCGGCCTGATGTGGCAATGCCGCGCACGGGCGAACCCGCATCGATGGCGAAAGCGCCGAGATCGGCGCCGTCCTCGCGGGCGATGGCGATGCGGTATCCGGCGCCGGGGCCAAGATGCAGCGCGATGTCGCCGCCATTGTTGACATAAAGGCGGGCGGGGCGCTCGTCCGGCGCGAGGCCGGAAAGCATGGCGGCGAGCATTTCGTCGGCCACCGCCCCGGCCACGGCCGCCATCGGCGTGATGAAATGTTCAGCGGCAAACGGCAGCACCGCATGGTGCATGCGCCGGGCAATCGCACCCTCGGGAACCGGCGAGGTTGCGGTCACCGGCATTTTCAGCAGCGGCAATTCGCCGACCAGTTCATCGAGCACGCTTTGAAAGCGCCGGCGGGCCATCGCGAAGGCATGGGCGCGCAGGGCGGTTTCCCGCTCCGGCGCGGGTGCGCCGTCTCGACTTCCGTCAAGACCTATAACGAGATCGATGGGGCCGTGCTGCAGATGCAGCCGGCCGTCCGCATGTCCATCGAGATAGGCCGCGACGGGTCCCGTCATGCCGTTTCCGCCCTCAGGCGCCCCATTTGAAATTGCGCCCGGCCGTCGGCCAGGGGCTGGCGGTTATCGGGGCGATATGGCGCTCGGCCAGCGCCACCGCCCGTTCGACCGGAACGATCGCCTCCATATGGCCGCCGAGGGCGCGATAATCCTCCAGGCGCATGGTGAATTCGATCGGCGCGACGATGGCGGGCGTCGGCACGTAGCCGAAGCTGTTGGTCGGCATCTGCGTCACGTCCACCATCACAGTGATGCCGCCGCCCGGCCAGACATAGGCCGGCGCGCCGCCGCAGGAGACATGGGTCAGCGCCGCCTTGACCGAGCGCGTCAGCCGCACCGGATTGGTGGTGACCCCGGCGCGCAGGCTGCCGCCCGCCCCGCCGATGAACAGCACGGAGACCATGGCCGGCTCGCAGTTTTCCGCGACGATGCCGACGCTTTCCAGCACCGGCGCCGGCAATGTCGTCTGCAATTGCGGCTTCAGATCCTCGTCCAGGATGTAATAGCCATATTGCTCGCCGGTGGTCGAGACCATCAGCAGCCTCAAGCCGGGATAGGCGGCCTTAGGGTCGAAATCGCCGAGGATGGCGAGCGGATCGGAAATATCGGTGCCGCCCCAGCCGGTGCCGGGCGCGGCCACCTGGAAATAGCGCCCCGGCGTCGAGCGCCGGCCCCTGATGCGGATACCGGTCGGGGGAATGCCGAGCAGCTTGCCGGCCTGATGCTCCGAGAGCACGCCGGTGATGTGATCGTCGACCACCACCACCTCGTCGACCATGTCGCGCCATTGCCGGGCGAACATGCCGATGGTCGCCGAGCCGCAGCCGACGCGCATGCGGCTTTCCTCGACGCCGTCGATGACCGGCGGCCGGCCGGCCTGCAGCGACAGGGCCGCGCCGCCGTCGACCGTCATCTCGACGCGCTCGCGATTGCAAAGCCGCATCAGCGCCTCGCAGGTGATCCGGCCTTCCTTCTTGGAGCCGCCGGTCAGGTGATGCACGCCACCGAGCGACAGCATCTGCGAGCCGTATTCGCCGGTTGTCACATGGCCGACAGGCTCGCCCTCGACGCGCACCGCCGCCGCTTCCGGGCCGATGAAGCGGTCTGTGTCGATCTTCACCTTGGCGCCGCAATAGGAAAATATTCCCTCTGTGACCACCGTCACCATATCGATGCCGTCATGGGTCTGGGAGACGATGAACGGCGCCGGCTTGTAGTCGGGATAGGTGGTGCCGGCACCGACCGCCGTGACGAAGGGCGTGCCGGCATGGACGATGTCGCCGTCCCATTCGTTGTCGGCCTGGCCGGGCATGAAGGGGACGACTTTGCCGCCGGCCGTCGCCGTGTTCTCGATCACGGTCAGCGGATCGACCCGGATCAGTTCACCGGCGATATTGGCGTAACGGTCGCAGGCGCCCGAGCGCCCGTCGGCGATGTAACACATCACAGGACAGGCGTCGCAACGGATCTTGCCGTTGACAGCACTTTCGACTGGCTGCTTGACCATGGCGACATTCCCCTTCGGCTCAGACAATCGCCGTTCTTGTTTATTTGTATACAAACAATTATCGGAGCCTTGGGGCGAGCTGTCAAGCGGGCCGCGCCCTTCATGGCGCCGTTGACAAACGATGCGCGCGAATTAAACCGGAGGGCGAGGGCAGGGTGACGCTGTCTTTCGATGGGAGCGCAGATGCCGGCGGAAACAGACAGGGAAAAGACATCCGGGGAGCCTGCGGCCTATCGTGTCGACCAGCAGATCGGCTTTCTGCTGCGTCAGGCCAACCAGCGCCATGTGGCGATTTTCAACGCACGGATGGGCGACCGCTTGACGACGACGCAATGGTCGGCCCTCACCAAGCTGCAGGACATCCAGCCGACCTCGCAGAACCACCTCGGCCGCGAGACCGCCATGGATGCGGCGACGATCAAGGGGGTCATCGATCGGCTCGTGGCGCGCGGTTACGTCGAAACCTCGCCTGACCCGGAGGACGGCCGCCGGCTTATCCTGTCGCTGACCGAGGAAGGCGATGCCGTCATCGCGCGCAATCTGGATGCCGCCCGCGCGGTATCGGAAGAGACGCTTGCCGCTCTCGATCCCGGCGAGCGGCGCTTGCTGCTTGATCTCATCCGCCGGCTCTCCTGAGACTTGCTCATTCGGGCATGACCAAAGAAAGCGGATGCTGCTTTCGGCCAAAACGTCGAAAAAACAGAAGGTTGGCGATTCTTCGCCGCATGGGAGAAACGGCGGCGCATGCGCAGAACGCGCGATAATTCATTTGCACGCGAATGAATTATCGCTATCATCCGCCACATGGATGCGATCGACAAAAACCAAAAGGGGAACGCCGCAATCCTGACCCACGCCCGATTTGCGGGCGGCAGGGCCAGTCCTGCGCGATGTCCCGCCGCAATGGCAGGCATAAGATGGCCGCGCCTTTCCTGACCCTTTCCGTCAACGGCGCGCAGCGTCGCTTCGATCTGCCGGGCGATACGCCGCTTCTCTATCCGCTGCGCAATGATTGCGGCCTGAATGGGCCGAAGTTCGGCTGCGGTCTCGGCGAATGCGGGGCCTGCGCCGTGCTGGTCGATGGCCGGCCGGTGCGGTCCTGCACCACGCCGCTCGCCGCCGTCGCCGGGCGGGCGGTCGTCACGCTCGAGGGCCTGTCGCGCGATGGCGCGCCGCACCCCGTCCAGCAAGCCTTCACCGAGATGCAGGCCGCCCAGTGCGGCTATTGCCTGAACGGCATGATCATCGCCACGGTCGGTCTGCTGTCCCGCAAGCCGAATGCCAGCGAAGCGGAAATCCGCGCCGCCTTGCGCCGGCATCTGTGCCGCTGCGGAACGCATGTGGAGATTCTTGCCGCCGTGCGCCGCGCCCGCGCGCTGATGACGGCGTCCACCGGCAAGGAGGCGGGTGCTGCATGACCGGACCGCGCGAAACCAGCCGGGAGCTCTACCTCGAGCAGCCCGACGTGCTGCTCGTCCTGAAACCCGGCGGCGCGAACGCGCCGGAGATCTATCTGGCCGTGAGGGCAGACGGCGAGGCTGTGGCGTTCAACGGCCATGTCGATCTCGGCACCGGCATCCGCACGGCGCTGGCCCAGATCGTCGCCGAGGAACTCGAGCTGCCGCTGGAGCGGGTGCGCATGGTGCTGGGAACCACCAGCGCCGCGCCCGATCAAGGGCCGACGATCGCCAGCGAGACCATCCAGGTCACCGCCGTTCCGTTGCGGTTGGCCGCCGCCACCGCGCGCCGCCATCTCGTGGCGCAGGCGGCTACGCTGTGGGCCGTTGCGGCCGATGAAATCGCCGTCGCGGACGGCGTTCTCAGCCATGGCGCCAACCGGATCGGCTATGGCGACCTCGTTCGCGGGCAGCACCGCCGCATCGATATCGACACGACGGCTCCGGTCAAGTCCGTTGAAGCCTATCGCATCGTCGGCAAATCGCTTGCGCGCGCCGATATCGCCGCCAAGTCGACGGGCGACTGGACCTATGTCCATGACGTGCGCGTACCCGGCATGCTGCATGGCCGGGTCGTGCGCCCGCCCTATGTCGGCTACGATCACGGCGAGGGGGTCGGCAGCAGCCTGATCTCCGTCGATCCCGGTCCGGTCTCGCATATGCCTGGCTTCGTCGCCGTGGTTGCCATCGGCGATTTCGTCGGTGTCGTCGCCGAGCGCGAGGAACAGGCGGCCGCGATCGCACGCGCGCTCAAGCCCGTCTGGCGCGCGCCGCCGCGCCGGCCGGATCTCAATGCGCCGGAGCAGGCGCTGCGCGACAATCCGGCCATGCGACGCGTGCTGAAAGAGGAGGGCGACGTCGAGCGCGCCCTGGCTGCGGCTTCGCCGCGCATGGACCGGACCTATGTCTGGCCCTATCAGATGCATGGTTCGATCGGGCCGTCCTGCGCGGTCGCGGACTGGAGCGCGCAGCGCCTGATCGTCTGGTCCGGCACGCAGAATCCGTACTTCATGCGGCGCGACCTTGCCCGGCTGCTGGATATGCCGGAGGAGGCGATCGTCGTCGAGCGTCATGAAGCGGCGGGCTGCTATGGGCGCAATTGCGCCGACGACGTCACCGCCGACGCGGCCTTGCTTTCCCGCGCGGTGGGCAGGCCGGTGCGCGTGCAATTGACGCGTGAGCAGGAGCATGGCTGGGAACCGAAAGGCGCGGCGCAGGTCGTCGATGTGCGCGGCGGGCTCGACCTTGCCGGCGGTCCGATCGCCTATGATTTCGAGACGCGCTATCCCTCGAATCTTGCGCCGACGCTGGCCCTGGTGCTGACCGGCAAGGTAACGACCAACGAAGCGGTGGAGATGGGCGACCGCACGGCGATCCCGCCCTATGCCGTTCCCAGCATGCGCATCGCCGTCCAGGACATGCCGCCGATTGCCCGCGCCTCGTGGTTTCGCGGCGTTTCGGCCATGCCGAATTCCTTTGCCCATGAAAGCTTCTTCGACGAGCTGGCCGCGGCCGCAGGCGTCGATCCGGTGGAATATCGCCTGCGTTATCTGACGGATCCGCGCGCCCGCGATCTGGTGCGCGCCGTTGCCGACCGCGCCGGCTGGCATGCGCGAACGCGCTGGGGCAGCGAAGGCGGCGAGGGCGAGCTTCTGTATGGCCGCGGCTTCGCCTATGCCGTCTATGTGCATGGCAAGTTTCCGGGAACGCCAGCGGCGTGGTCGGCCTGGGTCGCCGATGTCGCGGTCAACCGACGCACCGGCGAGGTGACGGTGACGCGGGTCACGGTGGGGCAGGATTCCGGGTTGATGATCAATCCCGATGGCGTGCGCCATCAGATCCACGGCAATGTCATCCAGTCCGTCAGCCGGGTCCTCAAGGAAAAGGTGAGCTTCACCGAAACGGCGGTGGAAAGCGCCGAATGGGGCGGCTATCCGATCCTCACCTTCGAGGAGGTGCCCGATATCGACGTCCTGATGGTGCCGCGTCCGCACGAGCCGCCGTTGGGCGTCGGCGAATCCGCCTCCGTGCCGAGCGCGGCGGCGATCGTCAATGCCGTCTATGACGCGACCGGCCTGCGTTTTCGCGAATTGCCGTTGACGCCGGATCGAATTCTCGCCGGCCTCGAAGGCCGGTCGGAAAAGGAGGACGGAAAGACCGGACAGGCTGGGCGCAAACGGCGCCGCTGGCTCGGCGGTTTCGGGCTGGCCGGCCTTGCGGGCATCGCGGCCTGCGGGCTGGCGACGCTCTCGCCGCTGCGCCCGTCCGTTGCCGCGATAGAGCGGCCGGACCCGGCATCGTTCGGTGCGGCGGCCATCGAGCGCGGCCGGCTCGTGGCTGCCGCCGGCGCCTGCGATGCCTGTCACGCCGGAGCCGGGGGCCAGCCTCTGGCGGGCGGACGGGCGTTTACGACGCCGTTCGGAACGGTATTCGCCGCCAATATTTCGCCTGACGAAAGCCATGGCATCGGCAACTGGTCCTATCTGGCCTTCGTCCGGGCGATGCGCGAAGGCATCAGCCGAAACGGGACGCATCTTTATCCCGTTCATCCCTATACGTCCTTCGTGAACGTATCCGAGGGCGATCTCCAGGATCTCTATGCCTATCTCATGGCCTCACCAGCCGCGAAAAGCCCGGCGCCGCCGGCCCGGATGACGCCTCCCTTCAACATGCGTGGTCTGATGGCCGGCTGGAATGCGCTGTTTCTCGGCTCGAACGCCATTGCCTACGATCCCGCCAAGGGCGAGGCGTGGAATCGCGGCGCCTATCTGGTCGAAGGGCTCGGACATTGTTCGGCCTGCCATACGCAACGCAACCGCTTCGGAGCGGAAAAGTCCGGCGCGGCGCACCTGTCGGGCGGTCTTGCCGACGGCTGGGAAGCGCCCGCGCTCGGACATGCCGCGAAAGGCCCTGTCGCCTGGACGCAAACGGCTTTCTTCGACTATCTGCGAACCGGTCATTCCGCCGATCACGGCAGCGCCGGCGGGCCGATGGCAAAGGTCGTCGCTTCGCTTTCGTCATTGCCGGATGCCGATATCCAGGCGATGGCGACCTATCTGGCCAGTCTTTCGGGCACGCCCGCAGCCGCCGGCGGCATCGCCGAGCAACGACGCGCGGCGCTGGCCAGTGCGCAGGCGGCGGCATGGCCGGCGGCGCGCCTATCCCCACGCGGCGAGCGCCTGTTCGAAGGCGCCTGTTCGGCCTGCCATGGTCCCGACAGCCCGCTTGCCGATCTCGCGCTCAACACCAATCTGCATAGCGACCGGCCCGACAACCTGCTGCAGACCATTCTCGCGGGAGCGCCGGCCCCGGCAAGCCTTGCCCGCCGCAATCCCGGTGAAGTCATGGCGATGCCGGCCTTCGGCGATACGCTCTCGGATCGCCAGATCGAAGACCTCGCGCATTATCTGCGTGCGCGCTTTGCACCTGAAAAGCCGGCCTGGAGCGATGTTTCCAGCGTGCTGTCCCATCTGCGGCAAACACCTTCCCCGACCGGCGGCCATTAGGCGGTATCCAGCCGGAAGGGGATTGCGCGATACCGCCTGTGAGTATTTTTGGGCGGGCGCAGACCGGGCTTGCAATCCCGGTCGGGATTGGTCCTATCTGGGGCATGGTGCGTTTCGCACCGGCTTCAGAGGGGATTATTCATGACGACCAGGATTCGCGTGGCTTTGGCCGCGCTGAGCTTTTCGGCTGCGGTGACCGCGTCGAGTTCCGTTTTCGCATGGGGATGCGCGGCGGTTTCCGACCAGGGGACATATGGCTACAGCTACTCCTATGCCGACGAGGACTCGGCGCGGGAGCGGGCCTTGAACGAATGCGCCAATCGGACGAGCGAAGACAGCGTCTGCGAGATCACCGAATGCGAGGAAGGCTCCTGATCGGGCGCGGATGATTTTTCGTTACATGACGTCGTCGGGATGACGGCCGGGGCGGGGCTTGTAGACGGGGAAGCGCCAGGCAAAAAGCAGGGCGCCGCCCCGCACCGCAAAGGCCACCCCGGCGCCGATCGCTGAGGCCGCCGGCAGCGGCACGCCGGCAACCGTCGCCGCCGTGAAGGCGGCGGCGCCGATGAGCGCGGCAGTGATATAGATTTCCGGCCGCAGCAGCACGGAAGGCTCGTTGGCCAGCAGGTCGCGCAGGATGCCGCCGAAGCTGGCGGTCAGCACGCCGGTGGTGATCGCCACGGTCGGCGAGCCGGTGGCGACGAAGCCCTTGGCCGCGCCCATCACGCAATAGGCGGACATGCCCATGGCATCCAGCCAGAGCAGCAGGCGATAGCGCGATTCGATGCGGTGCGCGCCGACGAAGACGACGAGCGCGGCGGCGAGGCAGACGATCAGATAGGTGGGGTTCACCACCCAGAAAACCGGCGTGGCGCCGAGGACGACGTCGCGGAACGTGCCGCCGCCGATGCCGGTCGCCGCCGCCAGGAACAGGAAGCCGATGAGATCGAGCTGCTTGCGCGAAGCCGAAAGCGCCCCGGTGGCGGCAAACACCGCCACGCCGGTGTAATCCAGCAATTCCAGGATCGACACGTTTCCCTCCCTTGCCGGCCATTCAGCGCCCTGCATAGGGCGGATCGCTTGCCGGAGCCTTGCGTGGCGCGCGTCAGCCGCCCGAGCCGGTCGAGGCTTCCGGGGAGAGGAATTCGGGGTATTGCACGTAATCCTTGAGCGTGCCCTTCGGCGTGGCGGCGGACAGGCGCAGGCCAGGCCCGCCGGCAGGCGAGGTTTCGGCCTCGGCGATGAAGATCACGCCGGCATTTTCGAGCGCGGCGCGCAGCGTCGCGACGATCTCCGCCGGCATGTCCTCGCCATCCTCGAAGGCGGCAAGCGTGGCGGGCGCGACGGCGGCCTGCGCGGCGAGCTCTTCCCGCTCGAGGCCGAGCATGGCGCGGGCGGCTCTGCATTGGGCTGGGGTCATGGGGCGCGCCTTTCTGTGTCTATACGCGGATACGGATGTCGAAAAAGGATTTCAGCGCATGCTCCTGCTCGATCGGCCCGAAATAGCACAGCGACATGTCGCCGGGATCGAAGGCGACGAGAATGTCATGGGCGCGGCTGAGATCGGCGGTGACATGCGCGCCGAATTCGGGCGTCAGCATGGTCGATTGCGTCATGAAGAACGACAGGGATTCACCCCAGAAGGCGGCCTGTCCGCGCGCGCGTTCGATGACCGAGCGGTGCCTGTCTTCCGGCCGCAATCCGGCGATGGTGAGGGGAGCGATGCGAAATGAAACGAAGTAAGTCGAAAACGTCACCGTTCACTCCTTCAGCAGAACGCCTCGCGATCGCTGCCACGAAAGAAGTCACGACAGATCCGGCGTTGCATTGTGAAGTTATGGCGTCAAAGAACTTGCGCAATATGCAAAGCAGACTTGTTTGAAACATTTTTGGTGCGCAAGCGTTCCTTCCCCGGTGTCAAAAATTCGAAGGAGGATACCATGGACTGGAATCGTGTCGAAGGAAACTGGAAACAGGTTAAAGGCAAGATCAAGGAGCAGTGGGGCAAGCTGACCGACGACGATCTCGACCGGATCGACGGCAAGCGCGATCAGCTCGAAGGCAAGATCCAGGAACGCTACGGTCTCGCCAAGGATCGCGCCCGCCAGGATATCGACGACTGGTACGGCCGCCAGGACTGGTAAGGCCTGTCATCGAAAATGCGCCGCCTGCCCGGAGGGGTGGGCGGTTTTTCTTTGCCTGCACGCGGCGGACATGTCCCGGAACGATGCAAGCCCCGCGCGCTTTTCCCGTCATTGTAACCATTACCTAACCACCGCACGCACTTCCAGCGTGCGTCCGGAAACGCTTGCTCGCTTTCGCGATTTTCCAAATACCCGGCACGTCGCCGGAATCAGGAGGAAGTCATGAAAAACATCAAGCTTGGATTGTTCCCGGTGTTGATCGCCGCCAGCCTCGTTCCGTTTTCTCTTGCGCAGGCGCGTGACGGGGTCGGCGTCGGTGTGTCGCTCGGCGGCGACCGGGGCGTGAATGCCGGGGTCGGCGTATCGCTGGGCGGACGTGATGGCGTCAATGCCGGGGTCGGCGCGTCGGTTGGCGGCGGGCGGGGCGTGAATGCCGATGTTGGCGCCAGTGTCGGCGGCAGCCAGGGCGTCAACGCGGGTGTCGGTGCCAATGTCGGTGGCAGCCAGGGCGTGAATGCGGGCGTCGGCGCCAGTGTTGGCGGCAGCCAGGGCGTCAATGCCGGTGTCAGCGCGTCGATCGGCAATGGTGTCAATGCCAATGTCGGCGCTTCGGTCGGCGGCAATGGCGGCACGGGCCTTGGTCTCGGCCTCGGCCTTGGCGGCACCGGCCGCACAGGCGGCGGCACCGGTGGCGGTACACCCGGCGGCGGCTCCACCGGTCCGGGGGGCAATTCCGGCACCGGTGGCGATACGCCGACCGCGACCGGCCCCGGCGATGACGGCGGCAAGGTATCACCGCGCACACCGCCCACGCGCAGCTTCAACCGCCTGTCGGCGAGCGACCAGCGCAAGCTGAAGGTGCGCTGCCGCGACATCGCCAGCTCCGGCAATTACGACGCGCAACTGGTGATGCTCTGCAAGATGCTGCAGGCCAGCCGATAAGCCATGCCCGGCCGCATCCGGAAACGGGTGCGGCCTAAAGCAGGATCTTGCGCAGCTCGGCTTGCGTCGATTGCAGCGCCGGAAGGTAGTGCGCCACCAAGTCGCCGACACTGGCCTCGGCGGCGGCGAGGCCGAGATTGAGGGCGGCGATCGCGCGGCCGCGGGAGGTGAACAGCGGCACCGCAATGGAGCGCAGGCCGATTTCCACCTCCTGGTCGTTGATCGCATAGCCCTGCGCCCGGACATCGGCGAGGATCGTCATCAGGGTGTCGAGATCGGTCACGGTGTTTTCGGTGCGGGGTGCGCGATCGGCCTTTTCCAACTGCCGGCGGGCATCCTCGGGAGCGAGCGCCGCCAGCAGGATGCGGCCCATGGAGGTACAGAAAGCCGGCAGGCGAGAGCCAGGCATCAGGTTGATCGACATCACCCGCCGTTGAGCGGCGCGCGCGACATAGACGATCTCGCTTTCGTCGAGGATCGACACCGACGTGCTCTGGCCGACCGCTTCCGACAATGTATCGAGCCAGGGCTGCACCAGGCGCGGCAGCGGCATGGCCGCCAGGCAGCCGGTGCCGAGACGCAGCACCCGCGGCGTCACCGTGAAATACTTGCCGTCGTAATCGGCATAGCCCAGCTCGGCCAGCGTCAGCAGGCAGCGGCGCGCGGTGGCGCGGTCGAGGCCGGTGATGGCTGCCGCGTCGGCGATGCTGAGGCGTGGATGCTCGGCCGTGAACGCCTCGATCACCTTCAAACCCTTGGCAAGGCCGCCCATCAGGTCGCGCTGTTGCGTCATGTCTCTGTCTCCGGATCATCTCCGCGTTGAAAAATCGGTGCCTTCGGCTTCAAGGCAGGATCTTTCGTGCGATAATCGAACAAAGTGACGATATCGCACAATTCGATTGCGGTCCAGTCGGGCCTTGGCTTAGATCCGCGCCCAAGGGGCTTTCGAAGGAGGTTCGGATGGACAAGAGGCTGGAGAGCGCACACGCAGCCGTCGCCGAGATCGGCGATGGCGCCACGGTCATGATCGGCGGGTTCGGCGGCGCGGGTGCGCCGATCGAACTGATCCACGCGCTGATCGACAAGGGATCGCGCGAGCTGACGGTGATCAACAACAATGCCGGCAACGGCCATATCGGCATCGCCGCGATGATCGATGCCGGGCGCGTCGCCAAGATGATCTGCTCATTCCCGCGTTCGTCCGATCCGCGCGCCTTCACCGAGGCCTATCTCGCCGGCAAGATCGCGCTGGAACTGGTGCCGCAGGGAACGCTGGCCGAGCGCATTCGCGCCGGCGGCGCCGGCATTCCCGCCTTCTACACGCCGACCGCCTATGGCACGGAGCTGGCAGAGGGCAAGCCGGTCGCCGAATTCGATGGCCGCATGTATGTGCAGGAGCGCTGGCTGAAGGCCGATTTCGCGCTGATCAAGGCGCAGCTCGGCGATATCAACGGCAACCTCACCTACAACAAGGCGGCGCGCAATTTCAATCCGCTGATGTGCATGGCGGCGGCGCGCACGGTGGCGCAGGTTACCCGCATCGTTCCCCTGGGGGGCATCGATCCCGAGCATGTGGTGACGCCCGGCATCTTCGTCGACGGTGTCGTCGAAATCCCCGATCCGCAACAGGAAGAAGCCCTCATCCGCGCCGGAGTGACCTATCCATGAGCATCGATACCCGCGAGGACATCAAGCTTTCCAACGCCCAGATCGCCTGGCGCGCCGCGCAGGACATCCATGACGGCGCCTATGTCAATCTTGGCATCGGCTTTCCGGAAATGGTGGCGCGCTACCAGCCGGCCGGGCGGCAGGCGATCTTCCACACCGAGAACGGCATTCTCGATTTCGGCGAGGCGCCGAAGCCCGGCGAAGAGGATTGGGATCTGATCAACGCCGGCAAGAAGGCGGTGACGCTGAAGCCGGGTTCGGCCTTCTTCCACCATGCCGACAGTTTCGCCATGGTGCGCGGCGGTCATCTCGATATGGCGATCCTCGGCGCCTATCAGGTGGCCGAGAACGGCGACATCGCCAACTGGCGCGTCGGCTCCAAGGGCGTGCCGGCGGTGGGTGGGGCGATGGATCTCGTGCATGGCGCCAAACAGGTGGTGGTCATCACCGAACATGTCACCAAGAACGGCGAACCGAAGCTGGTGGAGCGCTGCAGCTTCCCGCTGACCGGGGCCAATTGCATCACCCGCGTCTATACCAGCCATGCTGTCGTCGATATCGTCGAGCGCCGCTTCGTGCTGCGCGAAAAACTGGCCGCCATGACGCTGGACGAATTGCAGGCCATGACCGGCGCCCGCCTGCATCTCGACGGCCCTGTCGCCGATCTCGTAGTGCCGGCGCTGACGGCGTAGCCGTCGCCAGCGGGCTCGATCCCATGCCGGCCGTTCTATCGAATGCCGGAAAGCAACGCCACGAGCTCGCCCTGGCGGTGGGTTGCCGTCTTGGCGAAGATCGCCTTCAAGTGTGAGCGCGCCGTATCCTTTGAGATGGCGAGGAGCTTGGCCGCATCGTCAAGCGACCGCCCGCTGGCAAGAAGCGAGGCGACATGCGCCTCCGCCTGCGTCAGGTCGAAGGTCTGCATCAGGATCGTCCGATCGGCGACGGCTGGCGGCGCGATCTCCCTGATGCTGACAAGGATGGACGCACCGAAGAAAGAACACCGCACGACCGGATGCAGCTTTGAAAAGCGCAACAGGAGCGAATGCTTGTTGATGCGCGGCACGATGACGAAGCCGCCGTCATGCACCATGTCCACACAGGTCTGCAAAGCCGATGCGAACTGCGCGGCGGCGCGTTTGTCCTCGATGACGATTCGCCGGTTGCGGATGTCGAAGTCGCGGTCGAGCAGCTTTTCGGCATTCATATTCCAGTCGAGGATCTTGCCGTCGTCCGTCATGCAGACTGCGGCATGCGACAGGCTGTCGAGCGCGGAAAGAGTCGCGCTGATCGTCTCCTTCTGCATTCCGTCGAGCAGCCTGCCGAGATGGCTTAAGGTCGGCTGCAGGCCTTCGAAAGTCGCCTTGTCGTCGGTTGTGAATTTCTTCCCGCCGGTGCCGCGCTGCACGGCGAGGCAATAGAAGTTTTCGCCGCTATGAAAACCGGCGCCCATCCACCAGGTGAAGCCGGCCTGCGGCAGGAGTTCATTGAAGAAGGGAGAGGTTCTGATATCGTCCGGTGTCACCACGTCGTCGTCTATCAGCACCTGGCCTTGGCGCAAGCGGGACAGCCCTCTTCGCCGCGGGTCGAGCGCCTCCCAGCCATCCTTGAAATAGGCTTCGAACGGCTCCGCCAGATCCCTGTTGACCAGCCATCCCAATTTTGGATTGGGAGACAGAATGCAAGCGCCGATCCCATCCATGGCTGCTCCCAGTTGCCCGAGAGCATCGCTCCATCGCGACGGTTCGATCGCAGCCTCCCACAAAGCCGAGGCAGCCAGCGCGAGTGGTTGTGTCTTCATCGTAAGGGCCCCCATCCCGTGCAAATCATAACGCAGGACGAAGGCCTTCACAACGCTTGCGGATCAACCGAACAGGGGCTTCCCGGACGGTTGGGCGTTCCCGAACGTTCTAGCTCGCCGGGCGAAAGGGCCTTGCGAGCGAGGCGGGGAAATGCAGCGCCAGGATCTGCCGGTTGCGGGAGATGACGACCAGCACGACGATGGTGGCGATATAGGGCAGAGCGGAGAGCAGTTCCGAGGGAACGGCGAGGCCGAGCGCCTGCCCCTGCAATTGCAGGATGGTCATGCCGCCGAACAGCCAGGCGCCGAGCAGCACGCGCAGCGGTCGCCAGGTGGCGAAGACCACCAGCGCCAGCGCGATCCAGCCCTTGCCCGCCGTCATGTTTTCCACCCAGAGCGGCGTATAGGCGACCGAGAGATAGGCCCCTGCAAGTCCCGCCATCAGCCCGCCGAACATCACCGAGAGATAACGGATGCGGATCACCGGATAGCCGATGGCATGCGCCGTCTCAGGCGATTCGCCCGTGGTGCGCAGGATGAGGCCCGCCTTGGTTCGATAGAGGAACCAGGTGATGAGGCCGAACAGCAGCAGCGCCAGATAGACCATGGGGTCGAAGCGGAAGAACATCGGCCCGACGACGGGGATGTCGGACAGGCCTGGAATTCGAATACGCTTCAGGGCATCGATGGGGGCGGAGCCGAAGCCGCGACCGAGAAAGGCCGAGACGCCGGAGCCGAAGATGGCAAGCGCCAGCCCGGCCGCATATTGATTGGTGAGGAAGGTCAGCGCCAGCACGCCGAACAGCAGCGAGGCGACGACCCCAGCCAGCGCCCCGCAGAGGATGGCGACCGGCATCGGCAGGCCGGCGATGACCGCCCAGAAGGCGAAGGCCGCGCCCATCAGCATCATGCCTTCGATGCCGAGATTGAGGACGCCGGAGTTTTCGACCACGAGTTCGCCAAGCGCCGCATAGATCAGCGGCGTGGCGGCAATGATCGTGCCGGTGAAGATGGCGATGAACAGATCCATTACGCGTGCTCCGGAATGCGGCGAAGCCGGTAGAAGATGAAGAAATCGGCAGCCAGCAGCAGGAAAAGCAGGATGCCCTGGAAGATGCGGGTCAGCGAGGCGGAAAGGCCGAGGGTCATCTGCACGCTTTCGCCGCCGAGAAACAGCAGCGACATCAGGAGGCCGCCGAGCACGATGCCGAAGGCATTCAGCCGGCCGATGAAGGCGACGATGATCGCGGCAAAACCATAGCCCGGCGAAATCTGCGGCGACAATTGCCCGAGTGGCCCCGACAGTTCCGCCATGCCGGCAATGCCGGCGGCGGCCCCGCCGGCGAGCAACCCGATCCAGACGGCGGAGGATTCGGCAAAGCCGGCATAACGCGCCGCGAGCGGTGCCGCGCCGCTGACCGACATCTTGTAGCCGAGAAAACTGCGATCGGTGAACAGCCACATGGCGAAGACGGCGACGACGGTGATGAAGACGGAGCCGTTGAGACGATAGGAATAATCGAAAGGCTCGAACATCGCCGTCGCCGGCAAGAGCGCCGTTTGCGGATAGTTGAAGCCAGCCGGATCGCGCCAGGGGCCATGCACCAGCCAGGAGAGGAACAGTGTCGCGATATAGGTCAGCATCAGCGTGACCAGGATCTCGTTGGTGCTCATGCGGGTGCGCAGGAAGGCGGGGATCGCCGCCCAGGCCATGCCCGCGAGCGCCCCGGCCAGCATCATAAACGGCAGCAGCAGCCGGCTTTCGGGATCGGGATAGAACAGGCCGACGCCGCAGGCGGCGATGGCGCCGATGACGAGCTGCCCCTCCGCACCGATATTCCAGACATTGGCGCGGAAACCGACCGCCAAGCCGCAGGCGATCAGGATCAGCGGCGAGGCCTTCAAAAGCAGTTCCGACAGGCCGTTGATCGAATTCAGCGGCGCGAGGAAGAAGGCGGAGAGCGTCGCTAAGGGATCGTAACCCAGGACGGCGAACAGGATCGAACCGACGATCAGCGTCAGCACCGTCGCAATGATCGGGGCGGCGACGCGCATGGTCGCCGAAGGCTGTGGCCTCTGCTCAATTCTGAAGCGCAATGGCGTCTCTCCCCATGCTGATTTCGCCGCGTTCGCTGCGCTCGGTGCGCGTCATCATCAAACCCACCTCCTCGCGGCTGGTGCGGCTGCGGGCGAGCGATTGCGACACCTGCCCCTGGCAAATGACGTAGAGCCGGTCGCAGATTTCGAACAATTCATCGAGTTCTTCCGAGATGACCAAAACGGCAGCACCAGCGCGGGAAAGATCGATGATCGTCTGGCGGATGAAGGCCGCCGCGCCGACATCGACGCCCCAGGTCGGCTGCGCAACGAGGAAGAGTTTCGGGGCCAGCTCGATCTCGCGGCCGACGATGAATTTCTGCAGGTTGCCGCCAGACAGGCTCTGGGCGGTGGATTGCGGCCCGTTGGCCTTGACCTTGAAACGCTCGATGATGCCTTTTGCGAAATTGCTGGCGCGGCTGCGGTCGACGAGGCCGTGGCGGGTGAGGCCGGCGCGATGGGCGGTCAACACAGCGTTTTCCCAGAGCGCATGGGTCGGCACCGCGCCGCGCCCCAGCCGCTCCTCGGGCACGAAGGCGAGGCCGAGCTTGCGGCGCTCGCTGGCGTTCAGATGGCCGACCGGCTTGCCGTCGATGCGGATCGTTTCGCTCCGGCGCAATGTGCGCTCGCCGCTGAGCAGGGCGATCAGCTCCGCCTGCCCATTGCCGGAGACGCCGGCCAACCCAACGATCTCGCCGCCATGGACGGAAAGCGAGATGTCCTTCAAATCGACGCCATAGGTATCGGCAGGCGAGGCGGAGAGGGCCGCGACCGAAAGCACCGGTTTTTCGCCGGGGATCGCCGGGCTCATATGCATTTCCGGCAGTTCGGCCCCGACCATGAGACGGGCAAGTTCGTGCGCGCTGGTTTCCTTGGGCCGCGCGGTCCCGGTGACGCGGCCGTTGCGCAGCACGGTGGCGCTGTCGCAGAGCGCCTGCACCTCGTCCAGCTTATGACTGATATAGAGGATGGAACAGCCTTCGGCGGCGAGCTGGCGCAGCGTGCCGAACAGCTTTTGCACCGCCTGCGGCGTCAGCACCGAAGTCGGCTCGTCGAGGATCAGCAGTTTGGGGGTCTGCAGGAGACAGCGGACGATTTCGACGCGCTGGCGCTCGCCGACCGAGAGATCATGGACGCGCCGCTGCGGATCGATCGGCATGCCGTAGCGGTTGGAAAGTTCCGAGATCTGCCGTGACAGTCCGGCGAGATCGAAGCTGCCGGCGACCGACAAAGCGATGTTTTCCACCACAGTCACCGACTCGAACAGGGCGAAATGCTGGTAGACCATCTCGATGCCGAGGGCGCGGGAGACGGCCGGTGTATGCGCCGGGATCGGCTTGCCGTCGCAAAGGATCTCGCCGGCATCGGCCTGCACCGCGCCGTAGATGATCTTCATCAGCGTCGATTTGCCGGCGCCGTTTTCGCCGAGCACGGCATGGATTTCCCCCGGCATGATCGACAGCGAGATATCGTCATTGGCGACGATGCCCGGATAGCGTTTGGTGATGGAGCGCAGTTCGAGGCGCGGTGTCATGGCCGGTCCTGAGGGTGCGGGGTGGAGCAGGGAAGGGCGACCGTCGGAGGGTGCCGACGGTTGCCTGTCATGCGAATGGCGCAATCACATATGGAACAAGGCGTTGCCACAATGCCCCTTCTCCCCTCGGGGGAGAAGGTCGCGGCAGCGGAATGAGGGAGATGCCGAAGGCAAGAACCACAAGGATTCCATGCGCTTCGCGCCCCCCTTATCCGACCCTTCGGGCCACCTCCTCCCCCGGGGGGAGAAGGGACTTTCGGAGCCGGCGTGCCTCATAAGCGATTGCCCGGGTCAATGCGGGCCGGTCAGCCGAGCTTGCCGATCATGCCCTTGACGAACCAGTTCATGCCGCGAATGTCGGCATCGGCCAGAACCGCGCCGCTGGCGACCTTGACGTTGCCGTCCTGGTCCTTCAACTCGCCGGCGTAAGGATGAACCTTGCCGGAGCCGATATCGGCCTCGAGCTGCTTGAGCTTGGCGACCACATCGGCCGGGATCTGCTCGTTATAGGGCGCCATCTTCACGACGCCGCCGGCCAGGCCGTCCCAGCGCGCTTCCGGCTTCCAGTTGCCGTCGACGACACCCTTGGCGGCGCGCAGATAGTCGCTCGACCAGTCGAGGGTGAAGGCGGTGAGGTGCTTGCCGGAGCCGAATTTCGACATGTCGCTGGCATAGCCGATCGACCAGGCGCCGCCTTCGCCGGCCACTTGCACACCGGTGGCCGTATCGGTCATCGAACAGATGACGTCGCAGCCCTGCGACAGCAGCGTGTTGGCGGCTTCCTTTTCCTTGCCCGGATCGAACCAGGAATTCAGGAACAGCGCATTGCAGGTGATATCGGGATTGACGCTCTGGGCGCCAAGCAGCAGGGCATTGGCCGGGCCGACGATATCGGGGATCGGGAAGCCGCCGATGAAGCCGATCTTGGCCGATTTGCTCATATGCGCGCCGGCAGCGCCCGCGACATAACAGCCCTCGTAATACTTGGCCTCGAAGGTGCCGAGATTGGCGGTATGGACGATGCCCGAGCAATGCTCGAAGGCGACCTTGGGGAAGCGCGGCGCGACCTTCTGCAGCGGCGTGCCATGCGAGAAGGAGGTGCCGAAGATCAACTGGTTGCCGGAGGCGGCGAGCTCGCGGAACACGCGCTCGGCATCCTGCGGCATGAAGATGTTGTCGAGGACGGTGATCTCCACCTTGTCGCCGAACTCCTTCTTCACCGCCTCGACGGCGAGGCTGTGCTGCTTGGTCCAGC
Organism: Hyphomicrobiales bacterium; assembly: GCA_017305935.1. Classification (GTDB taxonomy): domain Bacteria; phylum Pseudomonadota; class Alphaproteobacteria; order Rhizobiales; family Rhizobiaceae; genus Metarhizobium. The sequence continues at coordinate 123,429 of JAFKJU010000009.1, forward strand.
CGATTTCGGCAATCGGCGAGACATAGACCACGCCGATCTTCAGCGGCCCTTCGGCCCTTGCCGCACCGGCAAGACCGCCGGTGGCGAGCGTTGCACCGGCAGCACCGGTATATTGCAGGAATTTGCGTCTGTTGAGATTGAGCATGTTCGATAACCCTCTGTTGGTCGATGCGCGCCCGGCTTTTTGCCGGGTCTACTTAGCGGCATGAACGTGGGTATGCACCCCCGTCCTGCCTTTTTCACCCGTCTTGTTTTTGGTCTGTATCTCCGGCGTCTGGCCGGCATTGAGCAAGTAAGGTTCCAGCGCCTCGCGCGGCGTCAGCTCGGGAAAGACCTGCCGGTCCATGATGTAGCCGCGCACCACCTGGCGGTGATGGGCATCGATCATGTCCATGGCCTGTTTCAGCCGGCCCTTTTCCAGAAGCTCGATCAGGCGCGCATGGTCGTCGAGCAGGTTGCAATAGTCGAAATCGGCGGTGATCAGCGCGCGCAGCAGCGTCGTGCGGCGCACGAGCTGGGCATGCATTTCCTGCATCACCTTGTTGCGGCTCAACCGCACGAAGACGGTGTGGAACTCGGCGCCGAGCACATCTGCCAACGCATGGTTGCCGCTGGCGACCGCCTGGCGCTGGCGCTCGACATGCTGGCGCAGCTCCGCCCAGCCGGCGGGGCCGAGGCGGTCCATTAGTTGGGCGGCGACGCCCTGCTCGACCAGCGTCAGCGCGTCATAAATCTCCATCGCATCCTGCATGGAGGGCCTGGCGACGAAGGCGCCGCGATTGCGCTCGATCTGCGCCAGCCCGTCATCGGCCACCCGGATGAGCGCCTGGCGGATGACGATGCGGGAGACGTTGAAGATCTCCGAAAGCTCGCGCTCGCCGAGCTTGCAGCCGGGCACCAGCCGGCGATCGAGGATCGCTCGTGTCAGGATGTCGGCAATGGCCTGGGAGCGGCTGCTCATGACATGGTCTCCCGCACGGGTCGCTTGGTCCTTCGCTTTTCGGGCGCCGGGCATGCCCTTATCGGTAGCCAATCCGTTTTTGCTGTCAATCAAAATTCTTCTTTGGATATGCAAATTTTCATTGATTGATATCCAATCCTGTGTTTCCTGTAGAACAGGACGAGAGCTAGGTTCATGGGGAAGTGCTAGCCGAACGAAGGTGCGATGATCATGTCGGCCCTTTGCAGCGATCGTGTTCTTCTTGACGACTGGCATGTGGTGGCGGATCTCGCCAACCTGAGCCCGCAGGCGCCGTTTCGCACGCGCCTGCTCGGCGTCGACCTGACTATCCGATGTCGGCAAGGCGATATCAAGCAGGTGGTGCGCAACGATAACGGGCAAAATGTCCGCGCCACCGAGCGTTACGGCTTTCTCTGGGCCTGCCTTGGCAACCCGGCGCGCGACATCGTCGCTGTGCCGGAGGCGCTGGAGGACGACCGCCATTTCGTGACCGGCGGCTCGATCGCGGTGCGCGTTTCGGGCCTGCGGGCAGTCGAAAACTTTCTCGACATGGGCCATTTCCCCTTCGTGCATACCGGCTGGCTCGGCGACGAGCCGCATACGGAAGTCGCGCCCTACAAGGTGGAGCTGACGCCGGATGACGAGCTGGTCGCCAGCGAATGCAAGTTCTACCAGCCGATTGCCTCGCCGACCGCCAAGGAAGGCTTCATCGTCGAATATATCTACAAGGTGATCCGGCCCTATACGGTTGCGCTCTACAAGAGCAATCCGGTGCAGAAGGACAGGCTCGACGTCATCACCCTGTTCGTGCAGCCGGTGGACGAGGACAATTGCATCGCCCATCCCTTTCTCTGCTATCTCAAGGACGGCATCGATGCCGCGACGGTGCGCGCCTTCATGCAGCTCATCTTCGCGCAGGACAAGCCGATCCTCGAAAACCAGGTGCCGAAGCGCCTGCCGCTCGATCCCCGCGCCGAGACCCCGATCCGCGCCGATGCCGTCGCCGTGCTCTACCGGCGCTGGCTGCGCGACAAATCGGTGACCTACGGCGCGATCCCCGCGCGTTCGTGAGGCACCGGGAAGACCTTAAGGAGACCTAAAAGCCATGACTTCGACCAAATGCACTGACAAGGTGATCCTCGACCTGTGGCATCCGCTGGCGGCGCTGTCGGAAGTGCCGGCCGGCACGGTTTTCGACACCGTGCTGCTGGAGGAGCGCCTGAGCTATGCGACCGACGGTGCGGGCGACGCCGCCGTCTGGCGCGACCGCCGCGACCTGCCCGAGGGCAGCCCGGTGGAGATTGCGACGCTTACCGACACGCTGCCGGTCAAGCTTGCCTATGGCTATATCTGGACGACGCTCAGCGACGCGCCGGCCGATCTCTTCCCCATTCCCGAGTTTGCCGAAAACGACCGGCGCAAGCTGAATGCGGCGACGCTCGGCGTCAACATTTCCGCCCCGCGCGCCATCGAGAACTTTCTCGACATGGGGCATTTTCCGTATGTCCATACCGATATCCTCGGCGCCGAGCCGCATACGGAGGTCAAGGAATACGATGTCGAGATCTCGGTCGAGCGCGACGAGATTCTCGCCACCCGCTGCCGCTTCTTTCAACCGATGGCCTCGACAGCCTCGACCGGCGGCGCCGATGTCGATTACATCTACCGCGTGCCGCATCCCTATTGCTCGGTGCTCTACAAGTCGAGCCCGCTCGACGAGTCGCGGCTGGATGTCATCGCCGTCTTCCTGCAGCCGGTCGATCAGGAGCATATCCGCGCCCATATGATGCTCTGCGTCCTCGACGACACCAATGAGGACAAGGTCATCAAGCGCTTCCAGCAGACCATCTTCGGGCAGGACAAGCCGATCCTCGAAAACCAGTTCCCGAAACGCCTGCCGCTCGATCCGCGCGCCGAAACCCCGATCCGCGCCGACAAGTCGGCCATCGCCTATCGCCGCTGGCTCAGCCAGAAGGGCATCACCTACGGCGTCATCCCCGCCGCGACGTGATCGCCGCGCCCCCGTTCCAGTTCGGAGAGACCCATGCTCGATACCGCCAAGACCAGATGGCATCCCATTGCCGCGCTGCACGACCTGCCGCTGCGCCACGTCTTCCATGCGCAATTGCTCGGCCGCGAATTCGCCGTCTGGCGGGCCGATGACGGCTATGTCAACATCTGGGAAAACCGCTGCCTGCATCGCGGCGTGCGCCTGTCGATCGGCATCAATGACGGCCGCGAGCTGAAATGCCAGTATCACGGCTGGCGCTATTCGAACCGCACCGCCGGCTGCACCTATATCCCCGCCCACCCCGCCGATGCGCCCGCCCGCACCATCACCAACCGCACCTTTCCGGCCGTCACCCGCTACGGGCTGATCTGGACGGCGGAGGAGCCGGAGGGCGAGGTGCCCGACATTGCCGGCCTGCCGGCCGAGGGGATGCTCACCTTGCGCGGCCTGCCGGTCAACGCCCCCGCCGACCGTGTGGTCGCGGCGCTGAGAGACTATCGTTTCCAGCCGAGCGGACAACTTGACGGCGCGGATGCGACGGTTGAGGTCGATGGCCAAAGCGCCTTCTCTCTCTGTCTGCGCGCCCGCGCGGGCGAGGCGGAAACACTGGCCGTCTTCTTCGTGCAGCCGGTGGATTCCAACCGCTCGGTGATCCGCGGCGTGCTCGATGGCGCGCCCGAAAGCGCGCGCCTTGCCGTGCTGCGCCATCACAATGCGCGGCTGTCGAAACTGCGCGAGCACATCGAGCGCGAGGCGCTCGCCGAGCCCACGCCCGCGCCGCTGGTGCCGGAGATCGAACGCGTCTCGCCGGAACTGGCGGAAATGCCGGAGGAAACCGTCCATGGCCGCAAGGCGACGATCCGGGTGAGCGTCGCGCGCAAATGGGATGCGGCGGACGGCATTGCCGGTTTCGAGCTGCGGCCGTTGCGCGGGTTGTTGCCGACCTTCCAGCCCGGCGCCCATATCGACGTGCATCTGCCGAACGGCCTGATCCGCCAGTATTCGATCACCAACGGTCCCGGCGAAAGCGACCATTATGTCATCGGCGTCAAGCGCGAGGCGGCCTCGCAGGGCGGTTCGCTCTGTCTGCACGAGACGGTGCGCGAAGGCGATGTGCTGGCGATTTCCGAGCCCCGCAACAATTTCCCGCTGCGCCGCGATGCGGTGAAAACCGTCTTCATCGCCGGCGGCATCGGTATTACGCCGCTGCTGTCCATGGCGCAGGCGCTGGCCAACCAGCAGCTGGCCTTCGACCTGCATTACTTCGCCCAGAATGCCGGCCAGCTCGCCTTCCCGGAAAAGACCGCCGGCCTCGGCGCCGCGCTGAAGCCGCATCTCGGCCTCACCCCGGCCGAAACCGGCGCGCGGCTGGCCGAAATCCTCTCCGATTACCGGCCGGGCACGCATCTCTATCTCTGCGGCCCCGGGCCGATGCTGGAGGCGGCGCGGACCATCGCCGCCGAAAGAGGCTGGCCGGAGACGGCGGTGCATTTCGAATATTTCAAGAACACCAATGTCATCGACGACAGCTCCAGCTTCGAGGTGGCGCTGGCGCGCTCCTGCATGACGCTGACCGTTCCCTCCGGCAAGACCATCCTCGACGTGATGCGCGAGGCCGGCATCGACATGCCGTCCTCCTGCGAACAGGGTGCCTGCGGCACCTGCATCGCAACCGTGATCGAAGGCGAACCCGACCATCAGGACGTCTATCTCAACGAGGCCGAGCGCCGCGCCGGCACCAAAATCATGACCTGCGTGTCGCGCGCCAAATCGGCCCGCCTCGTGCTCGATCTTTAAGAGGCTGACGATGATCACGCTCTACGACTACGAACTCTCCGGCAATTGCTACAAGATTCGCCTGCTGATGAGCATACTGGGTCTCGACTATACGGTGGTGCCGGTCGATTTCTACCCCGGACGCGAGCACAAGTCGGACTGGTTCCTGGCGATCAATCCGCTCGGCCAACTGCCGGTCATCGACGATGACGGTTTGGTGCTGCGCGATGCGCAGGCTATCCTCGTCTATCTCGCCGCAAAATATGACGCCGGCAATAGCTGGTATCCGCGCGAAAACGCGGACCTGCTCGGCGAAATCGGCCAATGGATGGCCTTTGCCGATTCGATCACCGCGACGGCCTCGGCCGCCCGCCTGCATGACGCGCTGTTTTACGATCTCGACGCCGAGGCAGCGCGCGCCGGTGCCCACCGGCTGTTTCGCATCCTCGACGAACATCTGTGGTTCGGCGAGCAGGAGGGCCGCGACTGGCTGTGTTCCGCCGCCCATCCCACCGTCGCCGATATCGCCTGCTTCCCCTATGTCATGCTTTCGGAAGAGGGCGGCATTTCCCGGCAGGATTATCCGGCCATCCGCCGCTGGTGCGACCGGGTCAAGCGCATCAAGGGGTTCACCGTCATGTCCGGCGTCTTTCCCGCCGGCCCGGCGAAGGCGGCCTGAGGCGGTCTCGCGCCGGCCATCGTCCGGGGCTACAGGTTTCGAAGGATTTTCCAGACAATGGCGTGGATGTGATCAATTTTTTCTTTAGTCTACAGATTAGATAGACAATTATAAGGGCAACCAGAGGAGTTGCCATGTCCCAGACCCCGAAGAACCGCCTTGTCGGCATTGCCGGAAGCTTTAGCCGACCGTCCCGCACGCTCAGCCTCGTGCGCACGGTCGGCGAGCGCGCCGAGAATCTCTACGATTTCGACAGCGTCTATTACGACCTGCACGATCTCGGCCCGTCTCTCGGCGCGGCGCAATGGCGCAGCCAGCTCGATGCGCAGGCCGAGCGTGTGCTCGCCGATATCGTCGCCGCCGATCTTCTGGTCGTGGGCTCGCCGACCTACAAGGGATCCTATCCCGGCCTGTTCAAGCATCTGATCGACCTGATCGATCCCGCCGAACTGCGTGGCAAGCCGGTGGTGCTGACCGCCACCGGAGGCGGCGACCGCCATGCGCTGATCGTCGAGCATCAGTTGCGACCGCTGTTCGGCTTCTTCGCCGCCCATGCGCTGCCGACCGCCGTCTATGCCTCGGATCGCGATTTCACCGACTATGCCGTCTCCTCGCCCGCCTTGTCGGCGCGCATCGACGATGTCGTCTCGGAGATCGGCATTCTGTTTCCGGCGTTGAGCCAAGCTCGGGTCGCCGCCGAATAATCCTCCGTCATCGATCTGCGCGGGCGTCCGCCTCGCATATGGCCAGCACGACAATGCGCGGCGCCAGGAACCAGGAAAGCCGCGCCCGCCGGCCCAGCGACGTCACGCCCTTTGCATTGGCAAGATCGACGGCGATATGCTCGTAGCCGAGGATCTGGCGGTCGAGAGGAAAGCTTGCCTTGTACACCGCCTCCTTGGCCGAGAACAGCAGGCGGTCGGCGAGTGTGGGGTCGATGCCCCCGGTGACATCGCCCGGCGTTCGGACCACGGCGGCGATATCTGGCGGCAACGGTTCGGCAGGTTCGACGTCGATGCCGATTGCGGCGATCCCGGCGGAAAGCGCGGCGACGGCCATCTGCTCGTCATGGGCAAGCGAACCGGAAAACCCCGCCGGCCATAGCGGCTCGCCGGAGGCGGCGCGGGGAATGACGGCCCCGGTGATGCCACGACTTGAAAAAAGCGTGCGGGCGGCGGATCGCGCCGCGCCGCTGGCCCGTCGCGCCGCCGGCTGGCGGGCGGAAATCGAGCGGGACTCTTCCGGCAGCAGCCGGTTTTCGTCGCCCGGCCGGATCAACCTGCAGGCAAGCGCGACGCCCGGCGGTGCCATCTCCGCCATGGCAATCGAAAGAGCGGCCTCCGCGGCAAGCGCGGAGGTCTCGTCTTGGAAGATCACGCCGCCTTGACCGGGCGGACGAAGCGGTGCAGCTTGGCCGGGTTGCCGCGCCACACCGAGTTCGGCTCCAGCACCTCGCCCTTCATCACGAAGCTGTCGAGATCGGCGATGGAATTGTCACCCATGGTCACGCCGTAATGGACGAAGGCGGCCGGGCCGAGGGTGCAGCCGTTGCCGATGCGGATATAGTCCGACTTGAAGGCGCCTTCCTCCAGCGAATGCGCCTGGATGACGCAGTTTTCGTTCAGCGTCGCGTCGTCGCCGATCTCGACCAGCGAGCGTTCGGTCAGGTTGGCGCCGCCGTCATAGACGCGCCGTCCGACCTTGACGCCGAGCGCACGCAGGATCATCGGGCGGAAGGGCGTGCCGGCGAACAGGCGGGTAATTGGCGAATCCGAAAGCTTCCAGTGGCGCTCGTGCTTCCAGAAGGCGACGTCGTAGATGGTGGTCATCTGTGGCTTGAGGCGGCCGAAGCCGAGGCTGGCCCGTTCCATGAAAACGTAGAAGGGAATGGTGATCGCCGCCGTCAGGACCACGGCCGTAAACAGCGCCACCTCGGCCCATTCGGTATAGTAGTTGAGCGCGCGGTCCCAGATCGCCAGCGTCGCGAACAGCATCGCCCATTGGGTGGCGAGGAACATCGCGGCGGTCGCGAGATTGTGGCGGTTCTTGTGCGGCAGGCGGGCGCGGCGGTCCTCTTCGCTGACCCCCTGGATCAGCTCCTTGTCACGCTTGACCATGCGCGGGATTTCGAAGGGCGGCGAACCGAGCAGGCCGACATTTTCACGGATGGGTCCGTCGATCGGCACCATCACCTTGGTGCCGAGCAGCACGTTGTCGCCGGTGCGGCCGTCCGGCGGATAGAAGATGTTGTTGCCGAAGTAGTTGCGCTCGCCCACTTTCGTATGCTCCAGCCGGAAGGCGGAAGCCGACTTGTGGACGTTGATCATGAACAACCCGTCCGAGACCATCGTGCCGGTGCCGATTTCGCACAGCAGCGGATTGTCCTGCTGCTGGTTGCTGCCGAAGTTCGAGCCGGTCTGGACCACTTCGTTGAGGTTCCAGCCAAGCGCCCGGATATAATGGACGATGGCCGAGCTGTCGCCGAACAGCAGGTTGACCAGCCGCACATTGGTGCAGACCTCGACGATCGACTGCAGCCAGAAATGGAAGCCGTAGAGCGAATAGGTCCTGCCGGGCTTCAGCACCAGGCGGAACAGGCGCGGCAGCACCAGCGCCGCCAGCATGGTCACGGCGATATAGCCGATCAGCGTGATCGTCGTGCCGACGGCGACGATGCCGATGCTTTCCTGGTAATCGTCGGAAACATCCTGCCAGTAGCTGTGGAACAGCAGCGGGAAGGGCGTGACGATGACGAACATGGTGATGAGCTGCACCGCTTCGTAGAGGATGCGGCGTGTCTTCGACAAGGTCACGCTCGGCACCTTGCAGTAATCGGCATTGGTGGGCACCGCCGGCGAGCCGTGCCAGTGGGCGTCGTCGGGAATATGCTGGCCGCGCTGCAGCGACGAGGCGTGGCCGAGCTGGGCGCGGTCGCCGATCGAGGTGTCGATGTCGAGCACGCAGCCGACGCCGACATGCGCCTCACGGCCGATGGTGATCGACCCGGTATGGATATAGCCGGCCTCGGCGCGATAGCCGAGGATCATCGATTCCTTGCGCAGGATCGAGTTCGCGCCGATGGAGATCAGATCGGTGCAGACCGGTATGGTGCGGCATTCGACGGCGGTGTTGCGGCCGAGCCGGGCGCCGAGCAGGCGCAGGTACAGGCTGTAAAGCGGGCTGCCGCGGAAGAGCACGACGGGCGCGGTGCGGATCAGCGTCTGCACCACCCAGAAACGATAGTAGCGCAGGCCCCAGATCGGGAAGGATTCCGGCTTCCAGCGGCCGACCAGCAGCCATTTCATCGCCACCGCGAAACCGGACATGCCGAAGAAGGTCAGGGCCGAAAGCGCCACGCAGCGCAGATAGAGGTTCACCGGCTCGTCCAGCGCGTCATAGACCCAGTTGAGGCCCTTGTTGAACAGCCAGAGGCTGACATAGCTGTAAAGCGCATAGAACAGCGCCTGCGCCGCGCCGCAGCTCCAATAGGCGAGCGACGAGGCGCGATGGGTGAGCATCGGCTCCTCGACCGCCTCCGCCACCTCCTCGGGACCGCGCAGATGCCGGGCAAGGCCGGCGACGGTCGGGAACAGATAGATGTCGCGCATGGACGCGGTCGCCCACTCCTTGCGGGTGCGCAACCTGGCGCAGAAGCGGGCCATCAGCAGCGAATTGGCGCCGAGATCGTCGAAGAAATGATCCTCGACATAGATGTCGTCCATCTTCAGCACGTCACGCAAGGCGTCGGTCAGGAAATGCTCGTCATCGGTGGAAGGCAAGACCTCCTTGCGCTCGGTGCCGAGCCTGAGGCTGGTCGGCTTCGGCAGCTTGCGGGTGTCGACCTTGTCGGAGACGGTCATCGGCAGTGCCGGCAGCTCTTCCAGATAGGACGGCACCATGTAGTCCGGCAGACGGCGCTTCAGCTCGCCTGCGAGATCGGCGCGGGCAATCGCGGCCATGCCGGACTTCAGCGCGTAATACCCGACGAGTTCGACACGGCCCGGCTCGATTTCCCAGGTGGTGACGGCGGCCTGCGCGATGCCCGGCTGGTCGAGCAGCACGGCCTCGATCTCGCCGAGCTCGATGCGGTAGCCGCGGATCTTCACCTGCGTGTCGATGCGGCCGTGATATTCGATCTCACCCTCGGCATTGATGCGTGCGAGATCGCCGGTGCGATAGATGCGGTGCGAGGGATTGTTGGGCAGGCCGATGAAATCATGGATGAATTTCTGGGCCGTCAGATCCTCGCGGTTGAGATAGCCGGCGGCAAGGCCGATGCCGGCGATGCCGAGCTCGCCGAGTTCGCCCGGCGCGACCAGCCTGGGCTCGTCGGCGTCGAGGATGGCGATGGAATAGGTAGGCAGCGGCGCGCCGATGGTCACGGGGCGGTCGGGCGTCAGATAGCCCATCGTGGCGGTGACGGTCGCTTCCGTCGGGCCGTAGGTGTTGAGGATCTGGCGGCCGGGCTTCGACCAGCGGGTGACGAGATTGTGCGGGCAGGCCTCGCCACCGACCAGGATGGCGCGCAGGCTCGGCACGTCGCTTTCGATGGAAGAGAGCAGCGTCGGCGAGCAGGCCATGCAGGTGATGGCGTTGGCGCGCAGGAAATCGGCCAGTTCCTCGCCGACCAGCGTCAGCTTGCCCGGCGCGGGCACGACGGTGGCGCCTGCGGCGAAAGGCACCCAGATCTCTTCCGTCGAGAAATCGAAGGCAATGGTCATGCCCTGATAGACGCGGTCGCCGGGGCGGTATCCATAGGCGTCAGCCGCGACGCGCACGAAATTGCAGATGCTCTGGTGGCGCACCGCCACGCCCTTCGGCTTGCCGGTGGTGCCCGAGGTATAAAGAATGTAGCAGATGTCGTCGGTGGAGGCGGCGATATCGAGCGGGGCGCCGGACAGGGCGGCAACCTCGGCACTGGCGCTGTCGATCACCACATGCGGCACCGAAAGCCCTGCTGCGCGCTCGGCATAACCGGGCACGGTGACGACCAGCGACACGCCGGCATCCTCGACGATCAGCGCCATGCGCTCCTGTGGGAAGGCGGGCGCCAGCGGCACGAAGGCGGCCCCGGCCTTCATCACGGCGAGGATGGCGATGTAGGTCTCGGCGGCGCGGTCGAGAAGCAGCGCCACGCGGTCGCCGGACTTGACGCCGCGTTGCGCGAGCAGCCGGGCGAAACGGTTCGCCTGCGCATCCATCTCGGCATAGGTCCAGTGGCGGGCGCCATCGATGACGGCGGTGGAGGGGCCGAAGCTCTGCGCAAGCCCCTCGAAGACGCGGGAGAGCCGCTCGCCGGGACGCCCGGCCCTGTCGAAATCCCTGCCTGTCAGCACCGGCGGGTGCGCGGGAGAGGGGGAGATGTCGTCTGCTGCGCGCCCGATGTCGACCGAGTCGTCGTCGGCCTCGGCAAGAGCGCCCGAATGTGCTGCCGTATCCATTGCCATGCTTTCCAAAAAAATTCGCCGGGCGGGGCGAATCGCACGCCCGCCGCGCCGGCGCATCGCCGTCTTCGGGCGAGCTTTGATCCTGTCTCTTGGCGGGATTGTGACGGAAATCCGCATTGCGCAACCAGGAGGGGGCGAAATTCACGCTTTTATTTGCGCTCGTGCGATTTTGACACAGGCGAGGAATGCCGGCGCGCCCGGTGCATGGGTCGCCGCATCGAGACGCGACGGCTCGCCGGGCCGGCCGCTCGGGATGCCCGGTCCGCCTGCGGTGACAGCTTCCGGACATCATCCGGCGAAAATGGCCTCCGACATGTAACTTTGCCGGCGATATTTGCATCCGGCAGTAGTTGTCGTGTTGACAAGTTTTATAAGGAAAGCTCTACTGTCTTCTATTCTATAGGCGCATGAACGGTGTCGATGGAGGGCGACGTGACGAAGTATCTCACCGCGAAATGGGGCGCCCTTGCGGCGCTGGTCTCCTCGTCCTTTCTCCTGCACGGCTGTCAGACCGAGGCCGGTCGGCCGACCATTTGTGCCTCCGGCAGCCAATCCGCCCAATGCAAGGTTTCGAAGAAGAATTCTGCTGCGGCTCATGCAATGCATAGAGCTTCCGCCCGTCATTACTGATCCTTGAATGCTGACGATCGACGTCGAAACGCTCCGCGCCACCGCAGCGGGTTCCGATTTCGCGCGCGGTGTTGCGACCCATGTGCTGGCCGCGTGCGAAGACATTCACCGGACGCCGTTGATCTCGATCGAGAAGGAGGCCGGGCGCGATGTGATGCTGCCGACCGCGCGACGGTTGTTTTCGCGGGTGACCACGCTTGCCATCAGCGATTGCCTGGCAGGCGGCATGAAGAACCGATTGCGCGGCGGGCGGGAGATCCTGGCCGCCGCCGGCTTTCCCGACTGGAATCCCGGCCATTTTCTCGATGCGGCGGAGATGATGACCGCCGTGGCGCTGGGATATGGCTGGTTCGGTGCGGTCATGACGGCTGCCGACCGAGAGAGGGTGCGCGAGGCGCTCATCGACAAGGGTCTGCGGCCCGGCCTTGCCGCCATCGAGGCCGACGCCTTCTGGGTGACGGCGCGGCACAACTGGAACACCGTCTGCTGCGGGGGGATGATTGTCGCGGCGCTGGCCTTGCGGCGGGAAGCGCCGGCGCTGTGCGACACCGTTCTGGACCACTGCCGACCGGCCATGGCGGCCGGGCTTTCGGCCTATGGCACGGATGGCGGCTATCCCGAGGGACCATCCTATTGGGAATTCGCCACGCGTTATGCCGCGCTCGCCCATGCCGCGCTGCTGGAGGCCGGCCTGATCGAGCAAGTGCCACCGGCCCTGGCGCGAAGCTGGCGCTTTTCCCGCGACATGACCGCGCCCTCGGGCGAAGTCTTCGATTGCGGCGATACCGATGCGCGGGTGCCGCGCTCGCCGGTGCTCGGCTGGCTGGCGCGCATTTCCGGCGATGTCGAGGCTGCCGCCTGGCAAGGCGTGGCGCCGGGCGAGCCCTCCGCCCTCGATCTTCTCTGGTGCGGCGCCGACGCCGCTCCCAAGGGAATGCCGTCCTTGGCTTCTTCCCCTTCTCCCCTTGGAGGAGAAGGTCCGGGCAACGGGATGAGGGGGGTGCCGCAGGCACAAAATTCCGGGAATTCGCTCGTCTCATCCGGCCTCTCATGCCGGGAAGGCGAACCACGGATTTCACCTGCCCTGCGGCCAAATGAGGGAAGAAGGGAAAGTGGGAAGACGGCCTACCCCGAGACGGGTGCTGCGCCGTATGTCCACGCTTATGAACCGGCTGGCATGTCGGTGTTGCGCTGCGGCCGGGGCTGGGCGGGTCTCAAGGGCGGGGGCAACGCGGCCAACCATGCCCATCTCGATCTCGGCGTCTTCCTCTATGAAATCGACGGCATCCGCTTTGCCAGCGATCTCGGGCGCGAAAACTATGCCGTACCGGGATATTTCGACCCGAAAAGACGCTTCTCCTATTTTCGCACCCGGACGGAAGCGCATGGCACGCTGCGGTTCGGCGAGCGCGAGCAAACGCTGGCGATGCGCGGTCGCCTGCTCGGCACGGCGGCGCGACCGGAAAGGCTTGGCGTCGCCTATGCGCTGGAGGATGCCGGCGGCGTGGCCTGGCGGCGCGGGCTGCAATTGCGCGACGACGGCCGGCTGGCGGTCGTCGACGAGGTGGAGGCGCGGGTGCGCCTCACATGGCAGGTCTATACCCTGGCGCAGGTGACGATTGCCGGGCGGAAGGCGATGTTGCGGCGCGGCGGCGTCAGCGTGTCGGCCGCCATCGTCGAACCGGAGGAGGAGGCGTGGCATTCAGCACCCGCCTGCTCGCCGCCGGGTGAAAGCGATAATTCCGCCTACACCCGATTGTGGTTCGAGACGCAGCATCCGGGCCGGCTGCGGGTGGATTTTTTGCCCGAGGGGGCGGGGGAGGCGGGCGCCATCGCGCCCATCGCCGAATGGGGGCTTTCGATGCCGGCGGGAGGATAAGGCGATGAAGCTTTTCGATTGGATCGCGGAGCGGCGGCGCGGCAAACCGCCGCCGGAGGGGGAAGCGCCGCCGACCCTGCATATCTATGCCTCGCAGCCGGCGGTCACCGCCATGCTGGTGACGCTGATCGGCGTCGAGGAGGCCCATATCGACGGCATCATCACCGCGACCACGGCGAAATTCGGCAGCAGACATCGCATCGTCTATGTCACCGACAGCCTCGATTTCATGCGGTTCCGCCATCGCAACGCCCTTTTCGAATATCTGCCCTCGATCCTGGAGCAGACCCTGCACGCCGCCGAAATGCCGTGGGATTCCTACATGGCACGGCGCTGGCAATTGCTGCTCTCCAAATGGAAGCCGCTGCATATCGTCAGCTACGGTCAGAATATCGATACTTTCCTGGCGGCCGCGCCGCGACTGGCGACGGGTGGCGGATGAGCCTTGTCCTCGATATCGTCTTCGTCGCCGATGTCCGTTTCGAAGGCGGCACCTCCACGGCATTGGCAACCGAAATCATCGCTGCCGCCCGCGCCGGCCTGCGCACCGGGCTGCTGGCGGTCAAGGGGCCGCTGCTTGGCCTGCCTTTTCCCATGCATCCCGATCTGCGTCGGCTGATCGACCACGGTTTTACCGAACGCATCGACCCTGACATGCCGGTCAGGGCCGGCATGGTGCAGATCCACCATCCGACGATCATCGAGAACCGGCCGGACCGGCGCATCGCCATCACCTGCGACGTGCTGCTGATCGTGCTGCACCATCCGCTCTACGACGCCGCCAAACGCAGGCAATACGATCTCGAGCGCGTGGTGCGCCATGCGCAGGAGGCTTTCGGACGCCAACCGGTGCTCGCCCCCGTCAGCTCCGTCGTTCGCCACAGCCTGACCTGGACGCTGCCGCCTGACACCTCCGTGCTGGAAGAGGATTGGCCGAACCTGATCGACACCGACGACTGGCCGCGCCGGCCGGATCACCCGGTGGGTTCTCCCATCGTCATCGGCCGCCATTCGCGCCCCGATCCGCTGAAATGGCCGTCGCGCGAGGAGGTGGGGCAGGTCTATCCGGTCGATGGCAAGCGTTATCGCATCCGTATCCTCGGCGCCGGCGATTATCTCGCGGCGAAATACGGCACGGTGCCGCACAATTGGGACATGCTGCCCTTCGCCTGGGAGGGCATCGCCGATTTCCTGGCGACGCTGGATTTTTACGTCTATTTCCACGATCCCGCCTGGTCGGAAGCGTTTGGGCGCACGATCCTGGAGGCGCTGGCCGTCGGGCTGGTGGTGATCCTGCCGCCGCATTTCGAGCCGCTGTTCGGGGAGGCCGCGGTCTATACCGTCTCGGCCCATGTCGAGCGGGTCATCAACCGCTTCATCGACGATCCTGCGTTGTTTCGCGAGCAGGGGGAGCGGGCGCGAAAATTCGTCGAGACGCAGCATGGCGCCAGCCTTTATTCCGGCCGCATCGCGCGGGTGATGGCGCTGCTGGCGGAAACGCCCGTGCATGACGAGGCCCCGGTTCGGCCCGTGCCGCCGCTGCCTATGCGCAATGTGCTGTTCATGTCGTCGAACGGCATCGGCGTCGGCCATGTGGCGCAGCAGCTCGCCATCGCCAAGCGGCTGCCATTGCGCCTGAAACCGGTCTTCGCCACCATGTCCTATTCGATGCGGGCGGCGGTGGAGGCAGGATACCAGGCGCATTTCCTGCCGCATCACCGTATCCTCGACGCCACGCCCGACGACTGGAACGATGCGCTGGCGGAAGAGGTGTTCGAGTTGATCGCCCATCTCAACCCTGCCGTCTTCGCCTATGATGCGACGGCCGTGTTCGAAGGGGTGACGCGGGCGCTGGAGATGTTTCCCGGCCTGTTCAAGGTCTGGGTGCGGCGACCGCTCTGGCGCGAAAGCCATGCGGTCTTCCTGCAATTTGCCGATTGTTTCGATGCCATTGTCGAGCCTGGGGAACTCGCCGAGGATTTCGACCACGGGCCGACGGAAGCGTTCCGCAAGGAGGTGCTGCTGGTGCCACCGGTTCTGCATCTCGATCCCGCGGAGCGGATGCGGCGCGAGGATGCGCGCGCCGCCCTCGACATCCCCGAGGATGCGCTGGTGGTTGCCGTGCAGCTCGGCTCCGGCGCCAATTTCGACATGACCGGCGTTCGCCGCCGGCTGATCGCGGAAGTCTTGCGCCATCCGCAGACGCTGGTGCTGGAAATCCGCTCGCCGATCGCGGCGGAAGCGGAAACGGCGGAGACGCTCGGCGAGCGCCACCGCCTCGTGTCGCTGTTCCCGAGTTTTCGCTACAGCCGCGCTTTCGACGCGGCGATTTCGGCCGCCGGCTACAATGCCTTCCACGAGCAGGTGCTGGGCGGCATCCCGACGCTGTTCGTGCCCAACGAGGCTGACGAGATGGACCTGCAGGTCAAGCGTGCCCGCTGGGCGGAGCTGACCGGTCATGGCTGGCTGCTGCGCCGCGATTTCGACCTGTCGCTTGCGCCCCGGCATATCGAACGGCTGCTCGATCCGGCCGAGCGCGCGACTATCGCAAAACGCTGCGCCGCCATCGCATGGGAAAACGGCGCCACCGAAATCGCCCGCTATCTCGAAGACCATGCCAGGCTGGTGCGCACCGACCGGGATGTGACCAGGCCATGACGGGCGAAACCCCCATCCGCTCGTTGCGCGACGACGCCCTGTTCGTTTCCGCCAACGGCATCGGCCAGGGACATCTGACGCGGCAACTGGCCGTGGCGCGCCGCCTGCCGACGGGCGTGACCGCCGCCTTCCTGACCATGAGCTACAGCGCCTCCATCGTCCGCGATCTCGGTTTTGCCGTGCATGTCCTGCCGCATCATCATCTGACGGGCGAGGCGCCGGACGTCTGGAATGCGCGGCTGGCCGAGGAGATCGAACTGCTGCTCGATGCCCGCGCCAGCCGCACGCTGATCTATGACGTCAATTTCGTCTTCGATGGCGTCATCGAGGTGTTGCGAAGACGGCGCGACCTGCGCTCGGTCTGGATCCGCCGCGCCATGTGGCCGCAGCACCACGCCGCCTATCTCGGCGCCGGCGTGCATTTTTCAGAGATCGTCGAACCCGGCGAATTCGCCGAAAGCTATGACAACGGCCCGACGGTTCTGGCACGCGAGCGGGTGACGGCTGTTTCGCCGGTGCTGCTGCTCGATCCCGACGAACGCATGGAGCGCGAGGCGGCCCGCGCCGCGCTCGGCCTACCGCCCGAGGCGACCATCGTGCTGCTCGACATCGCCCGTGCCTCCAGCCAGGCGCTTTCGGAACGGCACCGGCAGATCGACGCGTTGCTCTCGCAGCATGGCGTTCATGCGGTGGAGTTGAATTCGGCCTTAGCGGCCGCCGCGGAGCGCACCAGCCACCGCCCTGGCCATAGCCGGTTGACGCTCTATCCGGCCTATCGCTTCAGCCGCGCCTTCGATGCGATGATCGTCCGCGCCAGCTACAACACTTTCCACGAGAACATCGCAGGCGCCGTCCCGACGCTGTTCGTGCCCGACGAGGCGGTGGACATGGACCGGCAGGTGGACAGGGCTCGTTTCGCGGCGGATAATGGGCTTGGCCTGCTCTGCCGCCTCGATGCGCCGGAAGCAGATATGCGGGCGGCAGTCGCGACGCTGCTTGATACGGATGCACGGGCGCGGTTGACGGCGGCTTGCGCGGCCTTTGTCGCCGAGCGCGGCGGGTGGCAAAATGGCGCAGATGATGTCGCGGGCATGATCATGCCGCCGTCAGTGCAGGAGCGTCTGCGGCCCGTGAAATGAAGCCCTGCCGAAAACCCCTTCTCTCCTTGGGGGCGAAGGGGGAACGGCGTCTTAAATCGATTTGCGACTGTCCTGCCGTTGGGAGGGAGGTTGCTGCATCGATGTCTGGAACAGGAGGCGTAGAAAAGATACATGCCATTGCCGGACAGCCTCTGTCTGATGCCCTGGATCCACGCGCATGTGGATGCGCAGGGCCTGCGTGGCCTCTGCTGCATGGACATGCGTCGCTTCGATGGCCCCGTGCATAACCATTCCGTCGAGGATTACTGGAATGGCGAGGAGATGCGGGCGATCCGCCGGCAGATGATATCAGGGCGCCTGCCGCCGCGTTGCGCGGCCTGCAAGGGCGACGGCAACCGGGCGTTGAGCCTCAAGGACGAGGTGACCGCCCGCTGGCCGGATTGGGCCGAGATCGTCGTCGGCGAGACGGCGGAAGACGGCAGCACGATGCTACGCCCCTTCACCTTCGATTACCGCAACTCCGTCTGCAATCTCAAATGCCGCACCTGCGGCCCGCATTCCTCCACCACCTCCGAGGCCGAGGCCCGTGCCGTCGAGGCCATCGGCGCCATCGAGCGCGATGCCGGTCGCTGGGACCAGGCCTATCGCGCCAAGCGCGACGCCGGCCATGACAGCGCTCGCAACGAGCTGGTCGCCGCCGCCCGGCAAGGACGCATCCGCCAGCTTTATTGGGCCGGCGGCGAACCGCTGTTCGATGCCACCCATTGGGAGGTAATGAACGCGCTTGTCGAGGGCGGCCATGCGCAGAATGTCGATGTCGCCTATAACAGCAATCTCACCCTGCTCTCCTTCAAGGGGCAGGGCGTGGAAGACCTGTGGCCGCGCTTCCGCTCCGTGCATGTGCAGGCATCGGTCGACGGTCTCGGCAAGGCCGGCGAATATATCCGCAGCGGCTTCCGCACCGAGACTTTCGTCCGCCATGTCGATACCCTGCGCGATCTCACGCGCGAGGTGCCGGCCATCCGGCTGACGCTGGATGTCACAGTCACCTCGCTCGGCCTGCTGTATCTCGGCGATCTCATGCAGTTTTCCGTGGAGCGGCGGCTGGAGACGACGGCCAAGCTGATGGCGCCGCGCCGCATCAATTATTACCTCGCCGTCGATGCCCTGCCGCCGGCGGTGGCGCGCGACTGGTCGGACCGTTGGATGACATGGATCCTGCGCCATGATCATGAGGGGCTGCTCGGCAGCGTCTATGACGTGCTGCTGCACCATCGCAAGCGCGAGGTGAGGCCCGATCCGGCGCTGCTCTCGCAATCGGCCCACGCCATCGCCGCTTTCGAGGCGGCGCGCAAGGAGGCCGGCCTGTTCCGGCAGCTCTGCGCCGTCGATGCGCGTCTGAAGGATTTTGCGGTTCCGGCGTGAACGGCCAGGACAATTGCCTTGAATTTCCGGCAAACTGGTCGCAAGACTTGATGGCTGGAAAGAAAAGGCCCGGTTCCAATCTGCTGAAAGGCGTGGGACATGCTTCGATCGATCGTTCTTGCCGCCTGTCTTGTCTTCCTCGCCGGCCCGCTCCGGGCGGAAAACCGCATTGCGCTGGTCATCGGCAATGGCGGATACCAGCAACTCGCGCGCCTGCCGAATGCGGTCAGCGATGCGCAACTGATCGACAAGTCGCTGACCTCGGTCGGCTTCAAGACCATCCTCATCACCGATGGCACCCGCCAGCAGATGGTGCAATCCATGAAGACCTTCATGGAGGCGGTGACGCCGGAGACCAGCGTGCTGGTCTATTATGCCGGACACGGCATCCAGTTCGGCGAGGAGAATTACCTGATCCCCACCGACAGCCAGCTATCCTCGGCCTCCGACCTGCCGCTGGAAGCCTTTTCGCTGCGCATGATCACCGAACAACTCGAGCGCGCCCATCCGCGCATTGCCATTCTCGTGCTCGATGCCTGCCGCAACAATCCCTTGAAACGGAAAGGCGCGGCGCGCGCCGGCGAGGACCAGCCGGCGCCCGGTCTTGCCAAGGCGACGGGGCCGCTCGGCACCTTCATCGCCTTCGCCACCGCCCCCGGCCAGGTGGCGACCGATGGCGCCAAGGGAAACAGCCCCTTCACACGGGCATTGGCCGACCTGATGACCGCCCCTGGTCTGCCCATCGAGCAGGTGTTCAAGCGGGTGCGCGAGCGCGTGATCGACCAGACCTTCGGCAAGCAGGTGCCCTGGGACAATTCCTCGCTGACCCGCGACTTCTTCTTCGTCGAGGCCTTTGCCGGCCTGCCGAAATTCAACCCGGAGGCCAGCGCCGACGCCCAGGCCTGGCAGGTGGCCGCCAACGAGGACATCGCCGCCTCCTACGAAACCTACCTGAAATCCTATCCGCAAGGGCTGTTTGCCGATCTGGCGCAGATGCGGCTCGATTCCTTCCGCCAGGACGTCAAGCCGAAGGCGGAGCAGCAGGTGGCGTCGCTCACCCGCGACCGCAAGATCAACGCCGCCGACGACCTCACCACCTGGAACGCCATTCCCGAAAAGGGCCGGCCGGAGCAATATCGCGACTATCTCGAAAAATTTCCGGACGGCGTGTTTTCCAAGCTGGCGCGGCTGCGGCTGGAAGACGTCTCGCGCTCCAATCTCTCGGAAGTGACCGGCATCACCACCAAGATCACACCGAATTACGAAGAGTTCGCGGAAAATCCGCTCTATCCCGAAATCACCGATTGCGACCGCGAGGCCGGGCATGTGCAGGAAATCGCCGATCCCTCGGTGGGTGTCTATTTCAAGCAGATCGTGCCTGAGCGAGCGGTGCCGGCCTGCCTGAGCGCCCTGAAACAATATCCCGACAGCCTGCGCATCCTGATGAATTACGGCCGGGCGATCGATGCCGCCGGTCGCCATGACGAGGCGCGCGAGATCTACAAATCGGGCGCCGCCGCCGGTTTCCCCATCGCCTTCCGCTCGCTCGGCGACGTCTATCGCGACGGGCGCGGCATCGAGAAGAACCTCAACGAGGCCCGCTACTGGTATGTGCTGGGCGCTGCAAAGAAGAACGTGTTCGCCGAATTCAACCTCGCGGTCATCTATGAGAACGGCATGGGCGTCGAGGCCAATCCGCAGAAGGCGGCCTATTGGCTGTGGCGCGCCGCCAAACAGGGCTTTGCCCCGGCCATGGAAAAGCTCTCCGCCTATTATCTCGATGGCAAGGTGCTGGCCAAAGACCCTGTGCAGGCCGAACTTCTGCTGCAGGGCGCCTCGGAAATGGGCCATATCTATGCCGAATACCAGCTCGGCAATCTCTATGTCGACGGCAATCTGCTCAAGCGCGATCCCGATGCCGGCCTGCGCTGGATCACCCAGGCCGCCCGCCAGGGCTATAACGAGGCGCAATATCGGCTCGGCACGCTCTATAAAGATGGTGTCGGCGTGAAGAAGGATCCGGCCGCCGCGCTCAACTGGTTCACGCTCGCTCGGGCGAACGGATTGGAGAAGGCCGGCGAACCGGCGGATGCGCTGGCGAAGTCACTTGGCAAAAGCGCCTCGCGCAAGGCCAAGCAGTTCGCCATGGAATTTAAACCGGTCGTTGTAAAGTAATCACCCGAACGGGTGAGTAAAACCGGCCACTTCGAGCAGCGGATACCAGGTCGGGCAGAATATGAATCTTGACTGAAACAAGGCAGACCGGTAGGTTTGGGATCAAGTGCCTGGAGGGTGTTGCTATGCGTCAATGGCTATACTGTCTCGCAGTGTTAGGACTATTTTCCGTTCCGCAGGTCGGCTTTGCGCAATCGGCGAAGACGGCCGGCTATTCCCGCGACGATGTCGTCAACTTCCTGATCGAGCAGGCCGATCTCGGCCAATCGCGTGCCGTGTGCATGGGTACGAAATCCGAATGCGCGGCCAAGACGAAGCCCAAGGGTTTCGACATGCTGCTGACCTTCGACCTGGATTCGGCCAGGCTCAGCGAAGCGGCGCAGAAGAACCTCGACATCATCTCGCAGGCGCTGATCGACGGCCGCCTCAAAGCCGCGAAATTCCGCGTCGAAGGTCATACCGACGCCCGTGGCGGCGACAAGTACAACATGACGCTCTCGACCGAGCGCGCCGATGCGGTGGTGAGCTATCTGGAGAAGAAGCAGGTTCCCGCCGACCGCCTGCAGGCCATCGGCTTCGGCAAGAGCGTGCCCCGCACCAGCAACCCCTTCGACCCGGAAAACCGCCGGGTGGAGCTGAAGCTGTCGACGGAGTGATTTGAACAGGCGCCGCCGAATGTTTTTGGAATGAGGCTTTGCCCCAAAACACCTTCTCCCTCGGGGCAGAAGGCAAGGAGCGGCATCGATATGCGCTCCCGGCTGCGCGTTGGGAGATGATGATGAAGACCGCGTCAGCCACAAAGGACGCGGCGAATGTGTGTTTCTCCGCGTGCGAAACGAGCCGGCCATGGATATCGACGGTCTTCTTTCCCCGATCAATGACGAGGCTCCTTGCGGGCCCGACCTCGATGGCGACGGCGACAACGATTATTTCAACTACACCCTTGCCGCAGAAAGCCGCCTGCCGGAAACCTTCTTCAATTTCAAGACCGAGAAGATCTTCGACCGGACCACCATCAAGCTGGACGACGAAAGGCGCAAGCTCAACGAATTGCTCGGCCGCTCGCGCGACCTGCGTCTTCTGGTGCTGATGGCGCAGTTTTATGCCAGCGCCGGCGATTTTTTCGGATTTTGCCGGACAATCGACACGGTCGCGGGGCTGCTTTCCAGATACTGGCTCGACGTCCATCCGCAGGCGCAGGATGGCGATCTGGAAATGCGGCGCGTGGCGCTGGAAGGGCTGAACGATCGCGCCAAGGTGGTGATGCCGCTCATCCATGCGCAGCTTTTCGCCGATCGCCGTGCCGGCCCCGTCTCGCTGCGCGCCTGGCAGGTGGCCCAGAGGCCGGAAATTGCCTACAAGGACGAGGAAAAGCCGAATCCCGCGCTGTTGCGCGAAGCGTTTTCCGTCGTCGAAAACCGCGCCGGCGTCGATGCTGCCTTCGAGGCCGTCAATGGCGCCAATCGGCGGCTTGGCGAGATCCGCGGCCGCTTCCAGAGCGAGGGCGCCTTCGAACAGGCGCCGGTTTTCGACGAACTCCTGACGACCCTTGCCGATATTGGCAAGCTGCTGCTCGACAATGCCCCGCATCTGCAGGCGGTTGCCGCGGCTGCGCCGGAGCCGTCGCCCGAGCCTTCCCCGGCGGAAACGGCCGTCGCGCCGGCGGCATTCCCAGCTCCCGTCCGGCCGCCATCCGCAGCGGGCATCCAGAGCCATCGCGAGGCGCGCGCCGCGCTTTCGGCACTGGAAACCTATTTCGCCGAAAACGAGCCGTCTTCTCCGGCGCTGATCCTCGTTCACCAGGCGCGGCTGCTGATCGGCCGGCCGCTGGTCGAGGCGCTCGCGGCGCTGGCGCCGGCGCAGGCCGGCGGCGCGATGCTGATGGTCGATCCCGCCTCCGGCTTCTGCCTCGACATGGAACGGATGAAGCAACTGACCGTCGCCGTTCCCGCCGAGGACGGCGCCGGCCCCGGCATCCTGAGGCGACTGGCGGGGCCGGAGCCGGGGATGCGCGACCGGGGCGAGGCGCTGGCGGCCATGCTCGGCATCGAAGAGTTTCTGGCGGCAAGGGAGCCGTCCAGCCCGGTCACCATGCTTCTTTCGCGTGCACGCGCCATGATGGGCAGCAACTTTCCGGCATTGCTTCGGGAATTGCTTCAGGAGGAGAAGAAATCCTGATGCCTGCTCTATTGGATTATTTGACAAACGGAACGCATTCTGAGCTTCTATCAAGAGGCGAATGGAGGAAGACATGAGTTCTGACAATGGCCAGCGCTTCATCAAGCGTAACCGCCCGCCTCGTGTGCAGATTTCCTATGAAGATCCGACCAATGCCGAGCGGCTGGTCGAGCTGCCCTTCGTGATGGGCGTGCTCTCCGATCTCTCCGGCAATGCCTCGCAGGTGGAAAAGCCGCCGATGGCCGACCGGAAATTCTCTGCCGTCAGCATGGACAATTTCGACGATTACATGCGCAGCGTCGAGCCGGCCATCGCCATGCGGGTCAAGAACCGTCTCGATCCGGACGGACAGAACGAGAAGATCGGCGTCAACCTCACCTTCCGCCAGATGGCCGATTTCGAGCCGGCGGCGGTCGCCCGGCAGGTGCCGGCGTTGCGCGCGCTCCTGGAGGCGCGCGAACAACTCGCCAACCTGCAGCGCTACATGAACGGTCGCGTCGATGCGGAAAACAAGCTGCGGGAATTGCTGTCCAATCCCGAGCTGATGCGGGCCTTGAACGACCGGCAGGCGGCGACGCGGCAGGACGAGCCCGCCGCCGATGACGGCGGCCGGTGATTTCGAGAGGGAACGGTCAGATGGTCGGGGAAACGGCAAGTCTCAATCAGCCGGCGGAGCAGGCGACCAGCGAGGTCGATGAATTCGCCGCGATCCTCAAGCAGAGCTTCAAGACGCGCACCGAGCGGGCGGCGACCGAGGTCGACAACGCCATCGGCACGCTGGTGCAGCAGGCGCTGGCCGATGCCGACGTCATCAAGGACGACGTGCTCGACACGATCAACGAGATCATCGCCCGGCTCGACGAAAAGCTTTCGGCCCAGATCAACGAGATCATGCATGCCAAGGAGTTCCAGTCGATCGAGAGCGCGTGGCGCGGCCTCAACTACCTGACCAGCAATTCCGAGACCGACAGCACGCTGAAGATCAAGGTGATGAACGTCTCGCGCAGCGAATTGCTTTCGGATTTCAAGCGCTTCGCCGGCGCCAAGTGGGACCAGAGCCCGCTGTTCAAGAAGCTCTACGAATATGAATACGGCGTGCTCGGCGGCGAGCCCTACGGCGCGCTGGTCGGCGACTACAATTTCGACCATACGGCGCAGAGCGTGTCGCTGCTGCGCGATCTCGGCAAGATCGCCGCCGCCGCCCATTGCCCGTTCATCTCGGCCGCCGACCCGACGCTGTTCGGCTTCGACGAATGGAGCGAGCTGGTCAATCCGCGCGATCTCGGCGAGATTTTCGATGCGCCGGATTATGCCGCCTGGCGCTCGCTTCGCGATTCGGAGAATTCCCGTTACGTGGCCCTGTGCATGCCGCGGGTGCTGGCGCGCGAGCCCTATGGCGAGAAATCGATCAAGGTCGAGGAATTCGCCTTCGAGGAGGAGACCAGCGGCCACAATGCCGGCAATTACGCCTGGATGAACGCCGCCTATGCCATGGCGGTCAACATCAACCGGGCGCACAAGGAATATGGCTGGACGGTGCGCATTCGCGGCGTTCAGTCGGGCGGCGAGGTCATCAACCTGCCGCTGCACACCTTCCCGACCGACGACGGCACCGTCGACATGAAGTGCCCGACCGAGATCTCGATCACCGACCGGCGCGAGGCGGAGTTGTCCAAGGCCGGCGTGCTGCCGCTCGTCCACCGCAAGAACAGCGACAAGGCCGCCTTCATCGGCGCGCAATCGCTCTACAGGCCCAAGAAGATGACGACGGACGAGGCGACAGCCTCGGAAAACCTGTCCTCGCGCCTGCCCTATATGTTCGCCTGCTCGCGCTTTGCCCATTACCTCAAATGCATGGTGCGCGACGCCGTCGGCGACACCAAGGAACGCGAGGATCTGCAGCGCTGGCTGCAGGGGTGGATTAACCGCTATGTCGATGGCGATCCGCGCAACTCCACCTCGATCGTCAAGGCCAAGAAGCCGTTGGCCGGCGCCAAGGTGGATGTCTACGAAGATCCGGAAAATCCCGGCTACTACGCGGCGAAGTTTTTCCTGCGGCCGCATTACCAGCTCGAAGGCATGGATATCGGGCTCAGCCTGGTCTCGAAACTGCCGGCGGAGAAATGATGCGACGCGATCATGCCCGCTGCGGATGGTTCGCAGCGGTGAATTGCAACCGGATGCCGGGAAATGCCCTGACGGAAGCGGTCCTCTCACGATAATGCGACGCGAACGCGTCCGCTTCACCGATCATCGATTTTTCGCGGTGTTCAAACCGACCAGGTGAGGGACGTGTCATGCCGACAAACATGCATCTGAAAATCGACAGCATTCCGGGAGAATCGCGCAAGAAGGGCCATGACGACCAGATCGAGCTTCTGAGCTGGTCCTTCGGCATGGACCAGCAGGCCTCCGTCGGCCATGGCCACGGCTCGGGCGCCGGCCGCGTCAAGGTTCACGATCTCGTCGTGACGAAATATCTCTGCAAGGCGGATTCGGCGCTGATGAAGCATTGCTGCAACGGCAAGCACATTCCGGAAATCACGCTCTACGCCGAAAAGGCGGGCGGCGAGGATCCGGTCGAATACGTCAAGTTCGTTTTCAAGCAGGTTCTGGTCACCAACCATACCATCAGCGGCGCCGAGGACGGCGACCAGGTGCTGGTGCAAGTGGCGCTGAACTTCGCCGAATACGTCTTCACCTATAAGCAGCAGGAGGCTGAGGGCACCGCCGGTTCCGACGTCACCCAGGGCTGGAACATCGCGCAGAACGCAGCCGCAGCCTGAGTTTTCAGCGGGTTCAAGAGGCAAGGCTGCCGCCGCGTCGGACGATGCGGCGGGCAGGCGCGATGCCGCGGGACGTTTGTGAAGCCAGGAAAGCGGTTGCCGCCTATTTCCTTCTCTCCGCTGGGAGAAGGTGTTTGCGGCATCCGCGTGCCGTATCGGGCAGGTCCCGCGCTGTCGGGAAAGAATGCGTTCGAGGGTGTGGAAAAAGACGAAAGGCCGAGGTCATGGCGGAAGAGGTCCGGTATCATGTGCCGCTGATGCACGCCTTTCGCGATGCCTACCGCAAGGGCGATTCCCGCCGTTCGCCGCGTGACGACGGCGAGGATCGCGCCCCGTCCGAAGCCGAGGCGGTGCGTCGACGCGGCCTCAGCGAGACGCAGATCCGCGATACTGTGCTCGAGGATATCGGCGCCATCCTGTCGACCGTCGACCTGCAATCGGCCGTCGAGATCGACGACCTGCCGCATGTCTCGCGCTCGATCCTCAATTTCGGCCTTTACGACATCATGCATCTGACCAGCGAGGACTCGCGGGTCTCGGAAATCGAGCGCAACATTGTCGCCGCCCTTCTGTGCTACGAGCCGCGCATCCGCCGCGACAGCCTGCAGGTGGAATGGTCGCAGCGCATCGACGACGTGCAGCAGAAAATCCGGCTCAGCATTTCCGCCGAAGTCGACAGCCGCCCGGTGAACATACCCGTCGATTTCACGGCGGAAGTCGATCTCAGCGCCTGCACCGCCGTGATCGCGCGAGGGGCGGAGCGAAAATGAACCGCGAATTCCTGGAATTCTACGACCGCGAACTGAAAATCCTCTATGAGCGCTCGCAGGAATTCGCCGAGGAATTTCCGGGCGTCGGCAAGCGGCTGGGAGCGCTGACCGAAGAGAAGATCGACCCCGCCATCGGCGGCTTGCTGGAAGGCGCCGCCTTCATGGCCGCGCGCGTGCAGCTGAAGCTGAAAAGCGAATTCGACACCTTCACCGTCGAGCTGATCGAGCAGCTGCTGCCCGGCTTCCTCGCGCCGACGCCCTCGTTCGCCATTGCCCAGGCGCGGCCGGATTATGCCAATCCGGCGCTGAAGAACGGCATGCGTCTCAAGGCCGGGCAATATATCGAGACCGCCTTCATGGAGCGCGAGCGCCGCGTCGCCTGCCGTTATCGGCTGGTGTCGGATATCCATCTCTGGCCCTATGCGGTTGCCTCGGCCAGTTACCATCCCTCCGCCGCGCCGCTGCAGGCGCAGGGCTTCGATTGCGGCCCGACGGTCGCCTCGGGGCTGCAGATCGATCTCGAACTGCGCGACAATGCCGAGGGCCAGCCGCGCGCGGCCGATCTCAAGGTTTCCGCCTCGCCGGCCGACGAATTCACCTTCCACCTCACCGGGCCGATGAGTGATGCGGTGTCGCTGTGCGAGCAGGTGTTTTCGCGGCTGGAAAAGGTGGCGATCCGCTATCTCAACGCGGCGGGCGACCCGCGTTTCATCCTTGTCGATCCCGCAAGCATCGAGCCGGTTGGCTTCCGGCGCGGGGAATCGCTGTTTTCCCATGACAACCGCTTTTTCGGCGGCTTCAACCAGTTGCGCGAATATTTCGCGTTTCCGGCCAAATATCTGGGCTTTCGCATTTGCGGGCTGGAGCGGCTGCTGAAAAACGTCGATGCCTCGGGCGTCTCGCTGCTCTTGGCCTTTTCCGATGTCGTGCCGCGCCTTGCATCGATGGTGAAGGGGGCCTGGTTCGCGCTCTATGCGGCGCCGGTGACCAATCTGTTCGACATGGTCTGCGCGCCCGTGCCGGTGCGCAGCCAGGAGGACGAATTTCCGGTCATTCCCGACCGCAGCCGCACGCTGGATTACGAGGTCTACAAGATCCTCGACGTCACGGCGCAATTGCCGCGCAGCAAGGAAGCGGTGCGGGTCTTCCCGCTCTATTCCGCCCCGACAGACAATGTGCCGCTGGCGCATGCGCCCTATTATTCGGTGCGGCGACTGGAGCGGCAGCGCACCAATCGCGAACGCCGCTTCGGCATGCGCAGCACCTATCTCGGCACAGAAACCTTTTTGTCGCTGCGCGAGCCGCCCGGCGGCATCGACGGCGAACATGTGCGCACGCTGAACGTGCGGGCGCTGGTCACCAACCGCCATCTGACCGACCAGTTGCCGGTTCGGCGCGGCAGCCCGGATTTCTTCCTGCTCGACGACACCACCATCCAGTTCGATTGCATCGCCGGGCCGACGCCGCCGCGCGAATCCGTGCTGGTCGGGGCGCGGCGCGGCAAGAGCAGCGAGTCCACCGGCGCACTCCTCTGGAAGCTGGTCAGCCTGCTGCAGTTCAATCATCTCGGCCTTGCCTCGCGCCCCGGCAAGCAGCCGGTCAATGCGCTGCAGGAATTGCTGATGGTGTTTTCCGACACCGCCAATGCCTTCATCGAACGCCAGATCAGAGGCATCCTCGATGTCGCCGTGCAGCCGGCGGTGCGCAAGGTGCGCCTGCAGGATCGCTATGCGGTGGCGCGCGGGCTGGAAGTGACGGTGACGCTGGACGAAAACGCCTTCGAGGGGCAGGGCGCTTTCCTGATGGGCATGGTGCTCAGCCGTTTCCTTAACGAATATGCCGGCCTCAACAGTTTCGTCGAAACCGTGATCGTCTCCAAGCAGCGGGACCTGCTGAAACGCTGGCCGCCGGAAATCGGCGAAAGGGCCGCGCTATGACCCTGCCGAAGGAGCTGGAAACCGAGCCGTATCGCTTCAACCTCTTCAGCCTGCTGCGACAGCTGGAGCGCGAGACGCCGGGCAAGCCGCGCATCGGCGACAGCTCGACCTTGGCCGAGGAGGTGGTGGCGTTGTCGCAGGATCCGTTCCTCGCCTTTCCCGCCGCCAATATATCATGCGTTTCGCAGACGCCGCATGGCGTGCCGCGCCTGCATACCCGCTTTCTCGGCATGTTCGGGCCGCAGGGGGCGCTGCCGCTTCATGTGACGGAAGAAACCTATCGCTGGTCGCAGCGCGATCCCTCCTTCGCCCGTTTCGTCGATATCGTCTCGACACGCTTCCTGCAGCTCTTCTACCGCGCCTGGGCCGATGCGCGACCCATCGGCCAGGCGGAGCGGCCGGCCGAGGACCGCTTCTTCGCCTTCGTCGGCAGTTTCGAGGGCATCGCGACGCCGGCCATGCGGCAGGTGGATACGGTCAGCGATCTTGCCAAGACGCCGTTTGCGGGGCTCGCCAACATCCATGTAAAAAGCGCCGCCGGGCTGGAGCAGTTTCTGCGCGGGCTGTTCGGCCTCGAAGCCGAGGTGCAGCAATGGATCGGAAGCTGGCTGACCTTCGAGGAGCGGGAGCGCATGCGCTTCGGCGGCGGGCAGGCGGGGCTCGGCGTCAATGCCTATCTCGGCCAGCGGGTGCATACCATCTGCGAGCGCATCCGGGTGCGTATCCGCTGCCGTGACAACCGCCATTACGAAAGCCTGCTGCCCGGCGGGCGGCAATTCCGGCCGCTGGCCGATGCGCTGTTCTTCTTCTGCGGCTATCGCCACGAGATCGAGGTGGAGCTTGGCATTCCCGCGCCGCAGGCGCCGGGCGTGCGGCTTGGCGGAGCGGGCCGGCTCGGCTGGACCTCCTGGGTCGCGCCCCGCGACGACGCCCCGGAAAACGGCTATTATTTCGAGGCCCGTTTCGATCCCATGATGCGGAGAGAGGCCTGAGCAATTCCAGCAAAAGTGTGAAGCGGTTTTGCGTCCGGAATTGCGACAAAAAGAGGAGGGTGACGTGAGCGACATCAGTCTGGAGACCGTCACGGGCAAGCTGAACCCGGTCGGCTACGAAACCTTCATGAAGGCGCTGCGCCATGCCAAGGTGGCGGGCAATCGCAATGTCGAGCTGGCGCACTGGTTCCTGCATATGCTGCAGAACGACCGCTCGGACATGTCCTGTATTCTCGACCAGATGAAGCTTGATCGTGGCCGGATGCTCTCCGATATCACGGCCGCACTGGGCGCGCTTCGCGGCAACCAGACGGAAATGCCCAATATCGCCCCCCATGTCTTCGACCTGCTGGACCGCAGCTGGCATTATGCGACGCTGCAATTCGGCGAATTGCAGATCCGCACCGGTCATATCCTGCTGGCGGGCCTGAAATCGCTGGAGATCGCCCGGGCGCTCACCAACCTTTCGCCGCTGTTTAGCAAGGTCAATCCGGACCGCATCACCGTCGAATTTTCGGCGCTGACGGCCGATTCCGCCGAGCGCGACGCCCGCCCGGTCGATGGATCGGGAACCATCGCCGCCGGCGGCGCGCTGGCCGAGGGCGCGCCGAAAGGCACGACGGCGCTGTCGCGCTTCACCATCGACATGACCGAGCAGGCCGCCTCCGGCAAGCTCGATCCCGTGGTCGGCCGCGATGAGGAGATCCGCCGCATTATCGACGTGCTGTCGCGGCGGCGGCAGAACAATCCGATCCTGACCGGCGAGGCCGGCGTCGGCAAGACGGCGGTGGTGGAAGGCTTTGCCCAGCGCATCGCCAGCGGCGACGTGCCGCCGCCTTTGAAAAACGTGCGGCTGCTGGCGCTGGATATCGGGCTGATGCAGGCCGGGGCTTCGATGCGCGGCGAATTCGAGCAGCGGCTGCGCTCGGTCATCGACGAGGTGCAGGCCTCGCCCACCCCGATCATCCTGTTCATCGATGAGGCGCATACGCTGATCGGCGCCGGCGGCGCGGCCGGAACGGGGGACGCCGCCAACCTGCTGAAGCCTGCGCTGGCGCGCGGCACGCTGCGCACCATCGGCGCCACCACCTGGTCGGAATACCGGCAATATTTCGAGAAGGATCCGGCGCTCACCCGTCGTTTCCAGCCGGTGCAGGTCGATGAGCCCTCCATCGAGAAATGCTGCACCATGCTGCGCGGCATCCTCCCTTCCATGGAAAAGCATCATGGGGTGCGCATCTCCGATGCGGCGCTGACCGCCGCCGTCGAGCTTTCGGTGCGCTACATCCCGGCGCGGCAATTGCCGGACAAGGCGGTGAGCCTGCTCGACACCGCCTGCGCCCGCGTCGCCATCAGCCAGAATACCACGCCGGCCATGGTCGCCGACCTGCAAGTCTCCATCGAGGCGGCCGAAAAGGAGCTGGCGGCGCTGGAAAACGACCGCGAACTCGGCGGCATCGACCAGCAGCGGCTCGACGAACTGACCGGCCTGATCGAGGCCAAGCGCGCCGAACTGGCCGAGGCGGAAGCCGAGCTTGCCCGCGAAAAGGCGCTGGTCGATGCCGTCATCGCCGCCCGCGCAAGGGCGCGCGAGGGCGGCGACGGCTCGGAACTGGCGACGCTTGCCGGCGACCTCGACGCCATCGATGCCGACCGGCGCATGGTTTATGCCCATGTCGACGAGCAGGCGGTGGCGGCCATCGTCTCGGCCTGGACCGGCATTCCCGTCGGGCGCATGGTGCGGGACGAGGTGCAATCGATCCTCGACCTGCCCGAAGTCCTGAACCGCCGGGTGATCGGCCAGAGCCACGGCCTGGAGCTGATTGCACGGCGCATCGCCATCAGCCGCGCCAGGCTCGACAATCCGAACAAGCCCATCGGCGTCTTCATGCTCTGCGGCCCCTCCGGCGTCGGCAAGACCGAGACGGCGCTGGCGCTGGCGGAAGCGATCTATGGCGGCGAGCAGAACATCGTCACCATCAACATGTCGGAATTCCAGGAGGCGCATTCCGTCTCGCTCTTGAAGGGCGCGCCACCCGGCTATGTCGGCTATGGCGAGGGCGGACGGCTGACCGAGGCTGTGCGGCGCAAGCCCTATAGCGCCGTGCTGCTCGACGAGGTGGAAAAAGCCCATCCCGATGTCCACGAGCTGTTCTTCCAGGTATTCGACAAGGGCCGCATGGAGGACGGTACCGGCCGGGCCATCGATTTCAAGAACACGCTGATCATCCTCACCTCGAATGTCGGCACCGATGTCATCATGGAGATGACCGATTCCGGGCGCAAACCCGCCGATGTCGAGGCGCTGAATGCGGCGCTGCGGCCGCACCTGCTCGCCGTCTTCCCGCCGGCGCTGCTCGGACGCATTACCGTCATCCCCTATGTGCCGCTGTCGCCGGATATGCTCGGCCGCATCGTGCGCCTGCAACTCGGCCATGTTGGCAAGCGGGTGGAGGATGCCTACGGCGCCCGCTTCGATTACACCGACGCCCTCGTCACGGAAATCGTCTCGCGCTGCACAGAACCGGATTCCGGCGGGCGCATGATCGACAACATCATCATGAACCAGCTTCTTCCCGATCTGGCCCGGGCGTTTTTGCAGAAATCGATGGAGGGGACGGAGCCGTCGCGGGTGGAGATCGATGCGAAAGAAGGAGCGTTTGCCTATACGATTGAATGATCTGAACAGGGCGGATTTGCATTTGTCACTTGCCCATCCGGACCTCTGCCGGCTGAGAGAGGAGCGTGCCAC
Organism: Hyphomicrobiales bacterium; assembly: GCA_017305935.1. Classification (GTDB taxonomy): domain Bacteria; phylum Pseudomonadota; class Alphaproteobacteria; order Rhizobiales; family Rhizobiaceae; genus Metarhizobium. Next base: position 155,585 of record JAFKJU010000009.1, read on the forward strand.
ACCAGCGGCCCTTTTTGAGGAAGACCGGTGCATCAAGACCCCTTCTTCCCTCGGGGAGAAGGTCGTGCAGCGGAATGAAGCGGATATGGCGGCACAGTATCGATGAGGCTGCCCGGCTGCGCCGTCCCCCTCATCTGGCCCTTCGGGCCTGCTTCTGTCCCGAGTGGAGAAGGGAGTTGCGGCATCGGCATGCCGAATTCGTGCGCCTGTCGCAGGGGAGGAGACGCAATTTTGGAGTAATGCATTCACCGGATATCTTTGCAGGGCGAGCGGAGGTGAAGCGCCCATCATGACATCGATTCGGCGGTAGCCAGCCATGCATGAGATCGACGACAGTTTCCGCCGCAGGAAGGAGGCCGGCGCGCTGGCGAAGCGCCGGCGGCGGATGCGGGCGCGACTGACATGGGTGGGGATCAGCGTCTGCCTTGCCGGGCTCGTGCTGGCGGGCCTCTGGTTCCTGCGCCCGCCGTCACCGGGGCCGCCGCCGGAGGAAGCGGCGGAGGAGGCGCCGCCGCCTGCCTTCACCGCCATCATCCTCGACATTCCCGGCGATCCCTTGCGCATCGAGATCGGCGGTGCCGGCGCAGAGGCCGCCGCCCGCACCACGAAGCCCGCGCCTCCCGAGACCGGCCTTTCCGGCGAGGTTACCATCCTCCACGAAAAAATCCTGCCTTCCAGCCAGAAGCTGGTGACAGCCATTCCCTCGACGCCGCAGGATTTTGCCTTTTTCCAGGCCCAGCGCGCGCCCGCCTCGACGCCGGCGGAGCCGGAACCGGCCGACGACACGCCGGACCTGCAGCCGGTCGAGCCCGCCCCGGAAACGTCGGCAACACCCGCCGCCTCCAACGGCGGCTGGAGCGATATCGATGCCGCCGATCTCGAAGGCAGCGATGCCGGCTTCCGCAAGACCGCGATTGCCGACAACACATCGACCGCCGTCCTCATCGACGATGCCGCGCGCGCCCCGCGCACCGAGGACGATTTCCGCCGCGTCATCGCCGTCAGCCCGGTCGAGGATTTCTTGCGCGCCAACGGGCTCGGCGAGGCGGAAGCCAAAGACATCGCCGGAAAATTGCAACGCGATATCCATCTCGAAACTTTCGCCGCCGGGGCGTTGGTGGCGACGCGCACCCTCAACGACCGCACGACCACGCCACCGCGCAAGAAGCTGGTGCAGATCGCCTTTTACGAGCCGGAAAAATTCCTCGGCGCTTATGCGGTGGATGACGACGGCGCCTTCGTCGCCGCAGCCGACCCCTGGGTCAGCACCGATCTATTCCAACTTCTCGACGCTCCGCAGGAGGATGTCGCCGCCCAGCGCTACCGGCTGCTGGACGGCATCTATTCCGTAGGGCTTCGCAGCGGCATTTCCACCGCCGTCATCGGCGAGGCGATCATGTATCTGTCGCGCGGCCACGATCTCGGCGAATTCGCCGCGCCCGAGGACGTGCTGACGCTTGTCTATGCGCAAGAAGGCCGACAGTCCGGCACGAGCCAGAACCGGGTGCTCTATATCGGCGTCGCCGGGCCGAATGTGTCGATCCGCTGCTTCGTCTACAAACCGGAAGGGGCGGGCGATTTCGCCTGCCTCGACGAGAACGACCGCTCCGGCACCATCGAGATCACCAACGGCATGGTGACGCCGGTCGCCGGCGTCATGACCTCCGGTTTCGGCCCGCGCCGTCATCCGATTCTCGGCAAGGTGCTGATGCATGAGGGGGTGGATTGGGCTGCGCCCGTGGGCACGCCGGTGCGCGCCGCCTTTGCCGGAAAGATTTCCTATGCGGCCGACAAGGGCACCTTCGGCAATTTCGTCCAGATCGAGCACCAGAACGGCCGCGCCACCGGCTATGCGCATTTGAACGGCTTTGCCAGCGGCATCAAGCCGGGCGCGACGGTACAGGCGGGCGACGTCATCGGTTATGTCGGCACCACCGGCCGCTCCACCGGCCCGCACCTGCATTTCGAACTGTATGCCGGCGGCAAGTCGATCGATCCGTTGCAGATGACGGTCGCGTCCGGCGATTCCGGCGGCGAAGCGGTGGAGGCGCTGGTCGAGCGCATCGTCGGCGTCGAAAGCGGCGGCAATGCCTCCGCGAAAAACCCGCTCTCGACCGCCACCGGCCTCGGTCAGTTCATCGAATCCACCTGGCTTCGGATGATGCAGACCTACCGGCCCGATCTCGCCCGCGCGCTCGACCGCGACCAGTTGCTGGCGCTGCGGCTTGATCCGACGCTGTCGCGCGAAATGGTCGCCAACCTGGCGCGCGAGAACAAATCCTATCTGGAGGCCGGCGGCCAGCAGGTGACGGCAGGTCGGCTCTATCTCGCCCATTTCCTCGGTCCGGAGGGTGCGCGCCTGATCCTCGCCTCGGCCGATACAATGCTTCTGGAAACCGTACTCGGCAGCGCCGTGATCCGCGCCAATCCCTTCCTCACCGGCCGGGATGTCGCCTATGTCAAGAATTGGGCCGAAGCCAAGATGCGCCATCGCGGCGGCTTGAGCTTGCCGGCGACGGTCACAAAAAAGGTTGCGGAAGCCTCCGCCGAATTCGTTGCCTATCGCAAGGCGATGCTGGCGCTGGTGGGGGAAGCGGACGGAAAGGCTTTCGCCATCGCCAAATAGTGACGGCAACCTTGCATTGCGGAACTTTACCGGAAAACGCGCGTGAGCCTTGCGCGCGCCGCAATCGTCTGCTTGTCTGGATTTTACCGAAAATCTTGCAGGAAAGGTCGTCATTTGAGTCATTCACGCTTTCTTGCCGCGGTCGCAGCCGGCTGTTTCCTTCTTGTCGGCGCTGGATGCCAGAAGGCGGCGGAGCCTCCCGTGGCACAGGCCGGCGGACTCTGCCGTCCCGAGGCGGCAGCGTCCCTGGTCGGCAAGCCGAGGGTCACGGATGCGCAGGCCATGCAGCTTACCGGCGCCACCATCGTGCGCCAGATCAAGCCCGGCGATGCCGTCACCATGGATTTCCGCCAAGAGCGCGTGACCGTCGAGACGGATGCCGGAACCGGCAAGATCACCCGCGCCATGTGCGGCTAAGCCCAGGCGGCAAAGCCGCCGGCCCGCCGGTCATTCATCGAGATCGATCAGCGCGATGCCGAGTTCCGGCCGTTTGCGGCGGCGTAGGCGTGCCGGGGTTTCGCGCAGCATCACTTCCAGCGTCGGGCGCACATGGCCCTCGAGAAAATGGCCGCCACGGGTGGTGCCGTCGGAAAGGCCGAGCACCACATGCAGATGCAGGCTGGCCTTGCCCTCGTCGTCGACGGCGATGTCGCCAATCATGCTCAGCACCTCCGATTGCACCTCGACCGGGATCGGCGCGTAAGTCTTCGTGTCGAATTCGAAGAAGGCGATGCGTGCGGCGCGAAAGGCGCCGATGGCGGTGATCGAGGCGGCGGCGATCGCGTTTTTCCCGGCGAAATCGCGAATGGTCGCAAAGGCTTCCTCACCTTCGTCGAGCACCAGGATGAAGCTGCGCTCGCCGGCATCCTCGACCAGAAGTTTGTGTTTCATGACCTCGCTCCTTCGCTGTTGCCTTCCGGCGAAAAGGCGCGGGCGCGCGCTTCGGTTCCGCAACGGCAGGAACAAAGCCCATTCTGCTCCGTTAGTCGTTCATCCCTGCCCATGAAAGGCTGCACCGATGGACACCTCCCGCACCGCCCTGTGTGCCGTATCGCTCGCCGTCAACGGACGGCATTTCTCCTTCGACATTCCCCCCTGGGTTACGCTTCTCGACCTGCTGCGCGGCGACATGGAGCTGACCGGCACCAAGAAGGGCTGCGATCACGGCCAATGCGGCGCCTGCACCGTGTTGATCGATGGCGAGCGGGTGAATTCCTGCCTCAAGCTGGCGGTGACGCTGGATGGTGCGGAGATCACCACCATCGAGGGGCTCGGCACGCCGGATGACATGCACCCGATGCAGAAGGCCTTCGTCGAGCATGACGCCTTCCAATGCGGTTATTGCACGCCGGGCCAGATCTGTTCCGCCGTCGGCCTTGTCAACGAGGGTCACGCCCGTTCTCGCGAGCAGATCCGCGAGTTGATGAGCGGCAATCTCTGTCGCTGCGGCGCCTATACCAATATCGCCGATGCTATCGAGGACGTCCTCGCCCAGGAAACTGTCCTTCCACATCGGGAGGCCGCCGAATGAGACCCTTTGCCTATACCCGCGCCGAAACCGTCGGCGAAGCCGTCGCCGCCCTTGCCGCCGATCCGGACGCGCAGATTCTTGCCGGCGGCACCAATCTTGTCGACCTGATGAAATACGACGTCGCCAGGCCCGGCGCAGTCGTCGATATCAATCGCCTGCCGCTGAAGGAGATCGAGGAACTGCAGGACGGGGCCCTGCGCATCGGGGCGTTGGTGAGCAACACGGCGGTCGCCTATGACGAACGCGTCCGGGAAAAATTCCCGTTGCTTTCCAGCGCCATCCTCGCCGGGGCTTCGCCGCAACTGCGCAATGCCGCCACGACCGGCGGCAACCTGCTGCAGCGCACACGCTGCTATTATTTCTACGATCCCTCCACCCCCTGCAACAAGCGCCAGTCCGGCTCCGGCTGCGGCGCCATTGGCGGCGTGAACCGCATCCATGCCATTCTCGGCGCCAGCGAGCATTGCATCGCCGTGCATCCTTCCGACATGTGCGTGGCGCTGGCGGCGCTCGAAGCCATCGTCGAGGTCCAAGGCCCGGAGGGGCCGCGCGAGATCGCATTCGCCGATTTCCACCGCCTGCCCGGCGACATGCCGGAGCGCGACAACACTCTGGCGCAGGGCGAGATGGTCACCGGCATCCGGCTTGAAGCCAATCATTTCGCCCCCCACCACACCTATCTGAAGATCCGCGATCGTCTGTCCTATGCCTTCGCGTTGGTTTCGGTCGCCGTCGCCATGGAGATCGACCGCGGCCGCATCGTCGACCTCAGGCTGGCGCTCGGCGGCGTCGCTCACAAGCCTTGGCGCGATCCGCTGGCGGAAGCGGAGTTTGCCGGCGCCACCGCCGATGAAATGACCTTCGGCCGCATCGCCGAACGGCTGCTGACCGGCGCGAAAGGCCAGGGCGGCAATGATTTCAAGATACCGCTCGCCAAGAAGGCCATCATTCGCGCCCTGAAACAGGCGGCCGCCGGCCGGCCGCAGGACCAGACGATCAAGGCGATCCAGTAACAGGAGGCCCGCCATGCTGCATCATTCCAAAGTCGTCGGCCTTCCGGTGTCGCGCATCGACGGACCGCTGAAGGTCACGGGGACGGCACATTACGCCACCGAACATGCCGCTCCCGGCATGCTCTACGGTTACGTGGTTCCCGCCACCATCGCCACCGGCCGCATCCTCGCGGTCCACACGCACGAGGCGGAATCCTTCCCGGGTGTCGTCAAGGTCTATACCCATGAGAACCGGCCGAAGGCCGCCTTCCGCGACGCCAAATGGAAGGACGAGGTGGCGCTGCCCGGCCATCCCTTCCGCCCCCTGGAAAACGACAGGGTGCTGTTCGACGGCCAGCCGGTCGCTTTCGTCGTCGCCGAAAGTTTCGAGGCGGCGCGCGATGCCGCCGCGCTGATCCGCGTCGACTATGCGCCGGGCGAGGCGAAGACGGATATCTGCGCCGAGCGCCACAACGCCTATGTGCCGCCGGTGCCGCGCATGCCGCAATTCATGCCGCCCAAGCCGCGCGGCGATGCCGAAACCGCCTTCGGCCTGGCGCCGCATTCCGTGTCCAACGATTACGTCATCAAGGGCGAGCACCACAATCCCATGGAGCTGTTTGGCACGACCGTCATTCTCGGCCGTGACGGTGACCTGACCATTCACGAGAAAACCCAGGGGTCGCAGAACTCGCAGGCCTATGTCTGCGGCGTCTTCGGCCTCGATCCAGAGCGGGTGGTCGTGCGAAACCGCTTTGTCGGCGGCGCTTTCGGGCAAGGGCTGCGGCCGAAGCATAATCTGTTCCTCGCGGTCATGGCGAGCCTCGATCTCAACCGCTCGATGAAGGTGGAGATGAGCCGGCGCGAGATGTTCTATCTCACCTGGCGGCCGTCCTGCGTACAGACCGTCTCGCTCGCCGCCGATGGCGAGGGGCATCTGCAGGCGGTGCTGCATCATGCCGTCCATGCGACGTCGCGGCATGAGGACTACCAGGAAAACGTCGCCAACTGGTCCGGCCTCGCCTATGCCTGCGACAATGTGAAGATCGAATACGAAATCGCCAAGCTCGACATGGCGACCCCCGGCGACATGCGCGCCCCCGGCGCGGCCAGCGGCCTGACGGCGCTGGAAGCGGCGATGGACGAGCTGGCCTATGCGGTCGGTATCGATCCGCTCGAATTGCGTATCCGCAATTTCGTCCACCGCGACCAGAACCAGGACAAGGACATCACCTCCAAGGCCCTGCATGCCTGTTACCGCGAGGGCGCGGAGCGTTTCGGCTGGGCGAGCCGGTCGCCGGAGCCGGGTTCCATGCGCGAAGGCAACGAGCTGATCGGCTGGGGCATGGCGGGCGGCATCTGGGAAGCGCAGATGTCGCAGGCCGAGGCCCGTGTGCGGCTGTTTGCCGATGGCCGGGTGACGGTCAGCGCCGCCGCCTCCGATATCGGCACCGGCACCTATACCATTCTCGGCCAGCTCGCGGCCGAGGCCTTCGACATTCCCGTCGAGCGGGTGACGGTGGCGATCGGCGCTTCCGACCTGCCGAAGACCGGCGTCGAAGGTGGGTCCTGGACGGCGGCCACCAGCGGCACCGCCGTGCAGAACGCCGCGAAGGCGGTGATAAAAACCCTGCTCGACCATGCGAAGAACATGGAGAATTCGCCGCTTGCCGATGCAAGCGAGGAGCAGGTGGAAATTTCGGAGGGGCGGCTGGTGCTGGAAACCAACCATCAGGCAGGCGTCGCCATCTCGGATATCATGGCCTCCGCCGGTCTGCCTTTCATCGCCGAGACCGGAAAGGCCGCGCCCGACAAGGCGATCATGGCGAAATTCTCCGCCTATACCCATTCGGCCGTCTTCGTCGAGGTGCGGGTCGATGTCGAACTCGGTGTCGTCAGCGTGACGCGGGTGGTCAGCGCCGTCGCGGCCGGACGCATCCTCAACCCCAAGACGGCGCGCAGCCAGATTCTGGGCGGCGTGGTCATGGGCATCGGCATGGCATTGCATGAGGAAGGCATGATCGACCACCGCAGCGGCCGGATCATGAACCACAACATCGCCGAATACCACATCCCCGCCCATGCCGACATTCACGACATCGAGGTGCTGTTCGTCGAGGAAGACGACGACAAGGCAAGCCCGATCGGCGTCAAGGGGCTGGGCGAGATCGGCATTGTCGGCGTCGCCGCCGCCGTCTCGAACGCCATCTTCCATGCGACGGGCAAGCGCATCCGCCATTTTCCAATCACCCTCGACAAGATCCTCGAAAGCGAGATCAATCCATGAGCGAGACCACCGCCGAAACCCACGCCTTCCGTCCCGTGCGCTTTTCGCAGGATGTCGAGACCGTCCAGCCGGACGAGCCGCAGGTCGCTCGCGAACTTGCCGAGACCATGCTGTCGATCGCCCGGAAGACCTATGCCGATACAGGCCACGCCATGCGCGCGGTCCACGCCAAAAGCCATGGCCTGCTGCAGGCGCGGCTGGAAGTCCTTGACGACCTGCCGCCCGAACTGGCGCAGGGGATTTTCGCAAAACCGGGCAATCATGACGCGATCATCCGCCTGTCGACTTCGCCCGGCGACCTGCTGCATGACGGCATCTCGACCGCGCGCGGGCTGGCGCTGAAGATTCTCGACGTCGAGGGCGAGCGGCTGCCGGGCGCCGAGGAGGCGACCAGCCAGGATTTCGTCATGGTCAACGGCAAGGAGTTCAACGCCTCCTCCGGCCGGCAATTCCTGACGACGCTGAAGGGTCTGGCTGCGACCACGGACCGTATCGAAGGCGTCAAGACCTGGGTCTCCAAGGCCTTCAAGGGCATCGAGGCGGCGCTGGAGGCGGTCGGCAGTGAAAGCGCGACATTGAAGGCGCTGGGCGGGCATCCCGACACCCATATCCTCGGTGACAGCTTCTTCACGCAACTGCCGTTGCGCCATGGCGACTACATCGCCAAGCTGGCGATCGTGCCGATCTCGGAAAACCTGAAGGCGCTGAACGGCGCCAGGCTGGACACCGAGGACGACGAGGACGCCATCCGCCACGGCGTGATGGATTTCTTCGAGAACAATACGGCGATCTGGAACCTGCAGGTGCAGCTCTGCACCGATCTGGAGGACATGCCGGTCGAGGGCGTGCAGGCCTGGGACGAGAAGAAAAGCCCCTTCGTGACGGTGGCGCGGCTGGTCGCCGGCCCCCAGACGGCCTGGAGCGAGGAGCGCGCCGAACAGGGCGACGACGGCATGGCCTTCAGCCCCTGGAACGGGATTACCGACCACCGCCCCCTCGGCGCGATCATGCGTCTTCGCAAGCTCGCCTATGAACGCTCCGCCGCCTTCCGCTCCCAGCGCAATTTCATCCCCGTCACCGATCCCCGAGTTTGTCCTTTCGGCCACGGCCGCAGCGGCGGGCGTGGTGCGGCGTTCAATGATGCGAAAGAAGGACTCTCGCTCGGAGAATGAAGGCTTTGCGCCCAGGCTGCAAAGCGCAGGGCAACCGGATACGGAACGAAAGCATCGTCGCGAAACCCCTTCTCCCCGGCGGGAAGAAGGGGTTTTCGGCATGGGCGCGCGAAAATCCTATTGCTTTTCGGAATCCAGAAAATCCGCTGTCGTCGCCAATTCGACCTGTGTGGAAAAGCGGGCGCCCAGCAGCTTGATCGAGGCGTCATGTGTGGCGTCGGCGCTGGAGCAGACGCCGTCGGTGAGCACGATCACCCGGTAGCCGTGGTCGATGGCCCCGAGCACGGTCGCCAGCACGCAGACATCCGTCTCGCCCCCGGTCATGACAAGCGTCTCCACCGACTCCGCCTGAAGGGTGGCATGCAGCCGGCCGTCGAACCACGGCGAATAGCAGGGTTTTAAAAAGCTGCGGGCCGGCGGCATGAAGCGGGCGAGCGGGGCGACCACCTCCGTCATTTCCGCCGGCAGGTGCTCGCCGGTCATCATCCACCATTTGCGATAGTAGTCACGCCACTGGCCCGGCATGTCCTCCGGCGTCCGGGGCGGCATGAAGCGGGTGAAGATCGTCCGCTCGGCATGCCGCCCCGTCATTTCCTCGATCTGCGGCAGGACGCGGTCGAACCAGGCAAGCCCCCAGGGCGTCTCCTCGCCGAACAGGCGCTGCATGTCGACGCACAGATGCCGCCATTGTCCGAGCCGGTCCATATCAGCCCTCCGTTTACGCCGAAACCTTCGGCTCACGCGCCCAGAACCGCAATTGCCCGAGCTTGCCGACGAAGGCATCGACATCCTTCGCCGCCGACAGCGCCGTCACGCCTTCGTCCGGCGCATCGATGCCGGCCTTGGCGAGCAGGGATGCGGCCTCGGGACTATGGGCGATGAACTTGCAATGGACGAAGGCATCGGCGAGGAAATCCCGCGCCGGCGGCGCGAGGGCCAGCATCCCGGCGCCTTCCGCGCCGGGCAGCACGGCGACGGCATCATAGAGCACCGAGGGGCCGCCATCGAGCATCTGCTGCGCCGGCAGCCGGTTGCCGTCCGACAGCGTCACGCCGCCGACCTTCGGCGCGATGATTTCCACCGTGCCCTTTTCCTTCTCGATCGCCCGCATCAGCTTCTTGAGCAGCGCCGCATCCGTGCCGTCGGTGACGAGGATGCCGAGCTTGCGGCCCTCGAACCGCTGCGGCCCGCGATTGACGATGCTGAGCACCGGCGACGCGTCGAGATCGGTGCGCGGCTTCACCGCCGCATCCGCCGGCTTCGGCAGGCTGACGATGCCGAGATTGTCGGCCACCTTCTGCGCCAGCGCCTGGTCGATATTCATGAGATGCGAAACCATGCGTTCGCGGATGACGGGCGTCTCGACCTTGCTGAGTTCGAAGGTGAGCGCGGCGGCGATATGGGCCTGCTCGATATCCGTCTGGCTGATGAAGAATTGCCGCGCCTGGCTGTAATGGTCGGCAAAGCTTTCCGGGCGAAGCTGCACCTTCTGGCCCTGCTCTTCGGAAGGGAAATGCTTGTAGCCGCGCTCGGGGGATTCGCGTGGGCCTTGGTCCCAGGAATTCGGCTCGTAATTGGCACGGCCCACGGGATTGCGCATCGCCATGTGCCCGTCCTGTTGGAAATGATGGAAGGGACACTTCGGCGCATTGATCGGCAGATGGGTGAAATTCGTGCTGCCCAGCCGCTTCAGCTGCGTGTCGAGATAGGAGAAATTGCGCCCCTGCAGCAGCGGATCGTTGGAAAAGCCGATGCCGGGCGGCACGTTCTGGGTCATGAACGCCACCTGCTCGGTCTCGGCGAAGAAATTGTCTGGCATGCGGTCGAGCACCAGTCGGCCGATGGGTCGCACCGGCAGCACCTCCTCGGGGATGATCTTGGTCGGATCGAGAATGTCGAAATCGAAGCTGTCGGCGAAATCCTGGTCGAAAAGCTGCACGCACAGCTCCCATTCCGGGAAATTGCCGGACTGGATCGCCTGCCAGAGATCGCGACGATGGAAATCCGGATCGGCGCCGTTGATCTTCACCGCCTCGTTCCAGACGACGGATTGCAGGCCGAGCTTCGGTTTCCAGTGGAACTTGACGAAGGTGGAGGCGCCCGCCGCATTGACGAAGCGGAACGTATGGACGCCGAACCCTTCCATGAAGCGGAAGGAGCGGGGAATGGCGCGATCCGACATCACCCACATGATCATGTGCATGCTTTCCGGCGTCAGGCTGATGAAATCCCAGAAATTGTCATGCGCCGATTGCGCCTGCGGGAAGCCGCGATCCGGCTCCGGCTTCACCGAATGGATGATGTCGGGAAACTTGATCGCATCCTGGATGAAGAACACGGGAATATTGTTGCCGACCAGATCCCAGTTGCCCTCCTTGGTGTAGATCTTCACCGCGAAGCCGCGCACGTCGCGGGCGAGGTCGAAGGATCCCTTGGAACCGGCGACGGTGGAAAAGCGCACGAAGGCCGGAGTCTTCTCACCGGGGCGCTGCAGGAAATCGGCGCGGGTGACGTCCGACAGCGAGTGGTAGGTCTCGAAGAAGCCGTGGGCGCCATAGCCGCGGGCATGGACGACACGCTCGGGAATGCGCTCGTGGTCGAAGTGGAAAATCTTCTCGCGGAAATGGAAATCCTCCATCAGCGCCGGGCCGCGCGCGCCGACGCGCAGCGTGTTCTGGTCGTCGGAGACGGGAACGCCGAGCGCGGTGGTCATGACCGGACAGGTTCCCCCGGCGGTCTGGTGCAATTCCCCGCCGGCGCCGCGGCGAAGCTGCTGGTCGTGGATGGTGGCGGGCTTGTCCTTGGGCGGTTGCGTTTTCGGCATGACGATCTCCCTGTTGAGGTCGGCTGCATAACGAATACGGCCAGCGGTTGTTCCGTTGCCGGAACCGCAGAGGCTGCCGCGCCGTTTCGCTTCTTAAACCGCAATCGAGGGGACATCGCCTCCATGCCGATCATCGCCACGGCCGCATGGTCGATCTCGAAAGCCGTTGCGGCGCATTTTCCATCCGCCGGATCGGGCCTCGCCCGTTATGCCGCCCGCTTTCCGGGCGTCGAGGTCAACACCACCTTCTATCGCCGCCACCGGCCGGATACGTTCGTCCGCTGGGCTGCCGATGTGCCTGAAGATTTCCGCTTTGCGATCAAGATGCCGAAGACTATCAGCCATGAGCACCGGTTGAAAGGGATCGAGGCCGAGCTGGACCTGTTCCTGGCCGATATCGCCGGCCTCGGCAAAAAGCTCGGGCCGCTGTTGTGCCAGTTGCCGCCGAACCTGCGCTTCGATGCCGATGTGGTCGAGGCCGCCTTCGCGGCGATGCGGGCGCGCCATTCCGGCCCGATCGTGCTCGAGCCGCGCCATCCGAGCTGGGCCGGAGCCGAGGCGGATGCGCTGATGCGACGGCACGGCATCGACCCGGTGCTGGCCGATCCGCCGGTCATCTGGAAGGCGGTCGATTTCACCCTTCCGCCACGCTACATCCGCCTGCACGGCACGCCGAAAATCTATTATTCCGCCTATGACGACGCGGAAATCGACGCCTTCATCCGGCTGCTGCCGCCCGACGGCTGGTGCGTTTTCGACAATACCGCCTCGGGGGCAGCGACAAGCAATGCGCTGACGGCGCTGTCGCGCCTGCCGGCTGCCTCGCGGGAAGGGTGATCGCGCCGGATCAGAACTCGTCCCATCCGGCATCATTGGTCGGGGCGGGTGAGCCGCCGCCGAAGGCGTTGGCGAGCTTGTCGACCATGCGCTTGGCCGGCGAGGCGATCCGCGGCGAGGCGGTGCTGGCCACCTTCAGGCGCGGGCGGACCGCAGCGGCGACCGGCGCAGGGGCGGGACGCGAGGCGGGGGGCACCGCAGCGAAGGCGCGACCGCCGGCGACTGCCGCGTCACCCACCTGAAACTTTCCGACGAGCTGGCGCAGCCTGTCCGCCTCCAGCGCCAACGAGGAACTCGCAGCCGTCGATTGCTCGACCATCGCCGCATTCTGCTGCGTCGTCTGGTCCATCTGGTTGACCGCCGCATTGACCTCCGCCAATCCCACCGATTGTTCGCGCGCCGAGGTGGCGATGGCATCGAGCTGGACGTTGATGTCGTTGACATGCTGGCCGATCACCTTCAGCGCCTCGCCGGTCTCGGTCACGAGGCGGACGCCGCCCTCGACCTCGCCGGCGGAATGGCGGATCAGCTCCTTGATTTCCCTTGCCGCCTGCGCGGAGCGTTGCGCCAGTTCGCGCACCTCCTGGGCGACGACGGCAAAGCCCTTGCCGGCTTCACCGGCGCGGGCCGCCTCGACGCCGGCGTTGAGCGCCAGCAGATTGGTCTGGAAGGCGATCTCGTCGATGACGCCGATGATGTTGGAGATCTGCCCGGAGGACTCCTCGATGCGCTGCATGGCGGCAACGGCTTCGGACACGACCTTCGCCGAACGGTCAGCCGAGGAATTGGCTTCCGATGCCTTGCTGCGGGCCTCTTCGGCGCGCTTCGAAGACTGCGAGACGTTGGCGGTGATCTCATCGAGCGCGGCGGCTGTCTCTTCCAGCGCGGCGGCCTGCTGCTCGGTGCGGCGCGACAGGTCGCTGGCGGCCTGGCTCAGTTCCCGCGAGCCGCCGTCGATGGAGACGGTGACCTCGGAGACGGCCTGCAGGGTGGTGCGAAGCTGGGTGACGGCGGCGTTGAAATCATGGCGCAGGGTTTCGAACTCCGGCGAAAAGGACTGGGTCAGCTCGAAGCCGAGATCGCCATTTGCCATGCGCTTCAACCCTTCGGCAAGGCCACCGGTCGCCTGGGCCATGGCGTTGGCGCGCACCCGTTCGATATCCGAATTGCGCTCGCGTTCGGCCTCGACGGCAGTCCGCTCGGCCTGTGAAGAGGCTTCGAGCGCGCGGGTGCGCAGGCCATTGTCCTTGAATACCTGGACGGCGCGGGCCATGCCGCCGATTTCGTCGCGGCGCTCGGTTTCGGCGATGGCAACGTCGAGGTTGCCGTTGGCAAGCGTGGTCATGGTGCCCGAAAGCATATCCAGCGGCCGGGCGATCCAGGCGCGCACGGCAAAGAAGCCGGCGACCAGCATGACGGCAAGACCGGCGACGACACTCACGATGGTGGTGATGATCGTGTCGCGGGTCATGTCGACGAGCCCGGCGTGACGTGTTTCGGTGAGGGCGGTGATCTTGCCGATCTCGTCGGTGATATCGTTGATCGCGATGGTGAAGGACGGGCGGCAGGTAGAGGCGAAGTCCGCCTGGGTGCGATCGACTTCGGTCTCGGCCAGCGCGATGCTGGCAGCGGCAATCAGCGGGCCGCATTTGTTTTTCAGCGCATCGACAGCTTCGGCCTTGATCGCGGCGATGCGGGCATTGTCGGGCGCGCTGGCCATCGCCGCATCGATCTGCGTGGTGAAGAAGCCTTCGCTCATCTTCATGTCGGCCACGGCCGCTTTCTTGTCGGCGTCATCGCGCGCAATCAGGATATCGGCAATGGCGGAGCGGATCGACACCAGGCTGCGGCTGGCGCGCGCCAGCATCAGCGTCGCGTTGGATTCCTTCTCCAGCAGCGCGGTGTAGGACGTATCGATGAACGATATGCGCGAGCTGCTATAGGCCGTGACTCCGGCCACGAACAACCCGAAGGCGCAGAGAATGACAAGAAACTTGCCGATGACGGGAATATGACGCATGGCGGCGGCCTGTTCTGGAAAACTGCCGCCTGGGTTATCAGGATATCGTTATGTTTCGCTTAATATTTTCATGGTTGCGCCGGGAAGGTTTCACACGCGGCGCGCCCGCTGGCGAAATGGCGAACGGCCGTATACAGGGCATCGCCTGTCGGCCGTCGATTGCAAGAAAATGTAGGGAAGGTCGTTCACAACCGGCCAGCCTGGGGCGCCTGTCGGCGCGGGAAGCTGGCGGTGGTCTACTGCCCGATCGTTCTCGGGAAGCGTATCGGCGGGGCGGTGTGCCCGGCTGGCAATCCGGTCGGTTCAGCCGAAAACCAGGAAGCCGGAAACGGCGGCGCGGATGTTTTCACGCGAGATGCCGAGGTCGCGCAGGGCGCGGTCGTCGAGGGCGTTCAGTTCGCGGGCGGCGCGACGTTCGGCTGCATTCTTCTTGAGCTTTGCGAAAACGTTCATGATCAACTCCTTTGTGTTGCCCAGTAGATAGGCAATTTCGTGCCTGGGAAAAAGGCACAAGTTTGCACCGGAGGCATGCCGGCCTTGCATGGCGGCGACCGGCGCTTCGACATGCAGCCAGCACCGGCACCCATCGCGCGCATCGTCTCGCTATGGCTCATCCACCGCTTGCGTGCCATTTCGATCGGCATGGAGGCTGAAATGCTTCTCAACCCGCACCCGGATTGACGCTCTTCTCCTTAGCGTCCGGCAGCGTACCGGCGCCCGGCGTCTTGCTTTCGTCGGTGAGGCGCTCCTTGGCGTGGGGGCCGGCGGGGGGCGGAGGTTTTGCGCCGGCGGGGGCGTCGCGGGTTTTTTCGACCGCCTTCTGCGCCTGCTTGTCCTCGTCCGTCATGGCTCTTCTCCTTGAAGGGTTAGACACCTTTCTCCAACGCGAGGCGGGCGGAACCGGTTCCGGGAAAAACTCAGCCCTCGGCAGGCGGGCCGAAGCGTTCGATCATGCGATTGCGGATCTGGTCGCGGGCCGCGCGGTAGAGCGCAAGCGTCGCCTCGCGTCCGTCGGCCTGGCCGACAGGGTCGGAAATCGGCCAGTATTCCACCTCCAGCGCGGCGGTGCGGGCCATGTCCATGGCCAGGCGCTGGCTGGTGGGCGAAAGCGCAACCACGAGATCGAAACTGCCGAGATGGTCGCCCCAATCCTGCATCTCCTCGAACGAGCGGCAGCGATGACGCACCAGCTCGACGCCGATCTCGTTGCAGACGGCGATGGCGAAGCCGTCGACTTCCCTGTCATGCCGGACGCCGGCGGATTGCACATAGGCGGCGCGGCCGTAAATCTTCTTCATCAGGCCTTCGGCCATGGGAGAGCGAACCGAATTGTGATCGCAGCAGAAGAGGATGGAGCGGGGGATAGGCTTGGACAAGGAGAGCTCCGGTTGGACTTGAGGATCTCGGCGGCGGATTTTCAGGAGCGGACGGCCGACCGCCGGCGCGCTTGCGACCGAGGTCCGGCGGCGATGGACGGCTTCCGGCAATCCCACCACACTCCCCTTGCCGGCGCAAGACGAGCGGGCCTGTCCTTCCTTCCCGGCAGAATAGTGGCGGGATGTGACAGCTTTTATCGCGATACGATTCGACAATCGGTCCCGCGAGTGCTCTAATCGCGTGGGGTCAATTCAGGTGCCAGCCATTCCACGATGGACACGCATAAACGCAGCATAGTGAAAGCGCTCTCGTGGCGCGCGACGGGATCCGTCGATACCATCCTGATTTCCCTGGTCATTACCGGCAGCATCAGGCTTGCGGCCACGATCGGTTTCACCGAGGTCGTTACCAAATCCCTGCTTTATTATTTTCACGAGAGAGTCTGGCTTCGCGTGCCCTTCGGCCGTGCCAATCCATCCGACGGTATCTCGTGACGATGGTGCGTTCGCTCGGTGCGGCCGGGCGGCCTCTTCGGGCAAGTCGTGGCGGGAGGAGCAGGCTTATGGTGCGGGAAAACGAAATCCGGGAAAACGAGGTGGCGGTCGAGCCGCCGCCGGCGGTAGATGCCGGGCTTGTGTTCATCGGCCGCATCGAAACCCCCTGGGTCTTGCGGCTGGAAACGCCGCGACAGGGCCGCCAGGACGGGCCGATCTGCATCATCGAGGTGTTCGAGCCCTGGGTGGCGGCGCTGCGCGGCATCGAGCGCTTCCAGCGGCTGGAGATCCTCTACTGGCTCGACCGCTCCCGCCGCGACCTCGTGCTGCAAAGCCCGGCCTCGAACGGCGAGACCCATGGCACGTTTTCGCTGCGCTCACCGGTGCGGCCGAACCCGATCGGCACCTCGATCGTCATCCTGGAAAAGGTCGAGGGCGCGCGGCTTTTCGTCAAGGGCCTCGATTGCCTCGACGGCACGCCGCTGATCGACATCAAGCCCGACCGCTGCCTGTTCACGCCCGTCGCCCCGCCGCAGAAGGGCGACTTCGAAACCGCTCACGGTCCTGACGATTCACCGATCAGCCAGTTGATGAAATAATCGATCTCGGCGCTGTCGCGCTTGGCCTCAGGGCACAGGCAATAGTAGTTGTGGAGCGCGGCGACGCCGATTTGCAACGGCTGCACGAGCCTGCCCTCGTCGAGATCGCGGGCGGAGACCACCTCGTCGCTCAGCGCCACGCCGAAGCCGTCACGAGCGGCCTGGAGGACGATGCCGAAACTGTCGAAATAGACATCCGACTCGCCGCCCCAGGCAATGCCGGCCTGCGCCTGCCAGCGCCGCCATTGCGCACCGTCGTCTTCATGCAGCAGGCGGTGATAGGCAAGATCGGAAGGCTGGCGGATAGCCTTCGGCCCACGCAGCAATTGCGGGCTGCAGACCGGCGTCATGCGGATGCCATGCAGCAGATGCCACCAGAAGCCCGGCCAGGGCGGCACGCCATAGATGACGGCGACATCGGTCTTGCGCCAGTCAATGCCCTGGAAATAGCTCGAGGTCACGACGTTCAACTGGAAATTCGGGTTCTCGTCCATGAATCGGAAGAGACGCGTGGCGAGCCAGGCCGTTCCGTAGACCTGGGGCATGGAGATCCGCAGGCTGCGCCTTGTCTCCTCGTCGTGGCGCGCGGCGGCGACCTGGCGCACGCCGGTCTGGATCGCGTCCATGGCGGTGGCGACCGAGCGCTGGAGCTGGGCGCCGCTCCGGGTCAGGGCGAGCTGGCGGCCGCGTTTCTGGAACAGCTCGACCCCGAGCCCCGTCTGCAGGGCGCGGATCTGCTGGCTGACCGCGCCCGGCGTCACATGCAGCTCGGCTGCGGCCGCGCCGACATTGCCAAGCCGGGCGACGCTTTCGAAGACACGAAACGCATGCAGGGGAGGAAGGGCCATCATGTCTCTCTTTCGCGGGAGGCTCTCGTCGCGCCGGGGTGCAGATGCTCGATCAGGCGGTCGGCCAGCGCCCGCAGGATCGGCTCGCCGACCCGCTCCACCGGGCTGACGATGTAATATTCGCGCGCCGCGTTGATCGTCGTCGGAAACGGTTGGATCAGCCGGCCTTCGTTGAGGGCATTGCGGGTCAGCACGTCCGAGACCAGCGCCACGCCGCGCCCCTGGATGGCGGAGGCGATCGCCTGCGCCACCGAATTGACCCGCACATGCGTATTGCCCTCCAGCCCGATGCGGGCGGCGACCGACCATTTCGCCCATTCGCCGCCATCGTCTTCATGCAGCAGCGTCACGGCGCTAAGCTTGCGCTCGCGATTGCGCAGGTCGAGGCGGGAAAGAAGCGTCGGCGCGCAGACGGCGGACAGGCGCACTTCGCCGAGCAGGCGCCAATGCTTGCCGGTGAAGGGCGGGTTGTCATAGACGACGGCGATGTCGTTGCGGGTCCAGTCGACCTCGGCTGCCGTCATCGCCTCGTCGATCGACAGTTTCGAGATGCCATGGCCCTCGGCAAAGCCGATGATCGCTGCCGTCAGCCAGGCGATGCCGAGCGCCGTCGGCACCGAGACCGACAGCGACACCGGCTGCTCGCCGGCCGCCGCCCGGCGCGAGGTGCGCGTGGCCGTGTCGATCTGCCCCAGTGAAATGGCGACGGCTTGCGAAAAATCCCGCCCGGCCTGGGTCAGCACGACATTGCGGCCCGACTTGCGAAACAGGGCGATGCCGGTGGCCTCGCCAAGCTTCTTCAATTGCAGCGAGACGGCGCTGGGGCTGAGGTTCAGTTCCCCGGCCGCCTGCCGCACGCTGCCGAGCCGCGCCGCCGCCTCGAAGGCAGGCAGATATTGCAGGTAGGGCAACATACGCGACATTTCCGGACCGCCGATTGTTTCAATTCATCAAACGATATTGGCGATATTAAATTGATTTTTCCGAACTGTTAAGAGTGCTACCCCTATGGAAAAGGAGGAACGTCATGATTTCGGCAAGACCATTCGATTTTCCCTATGACGGCAATCTCGATCCGGCCAGGACGGCGCTGATCGTCATCGACCTGCAGGACGATTTCCTGTCCTCGACCGGTTATTTCGCCAGGCAGGGCTACGATCCCGCGCCGCTGCGCGCCATCATCCCCGCCGTCAACCGCTTGATCGGCGCCTGCCGCAGCGCCGGCATCCGCGTCATCCACACCCGGCAGGGCTACCGCGCCGATCTCGCCGACATGACGCCCTATGAGAAATGGCGTCGTCAGCGCTCCGGCCTCGACGGCACCACGGCGTTGCTGCGCTCCAGTCCGGGCTTCCAGATTTCGGCCGATATCGACGTCGGCCCCGAAGACATCATCGTCGACAAGACCTGCAACGGCGCCTTCACCTATACGGATTTCGAGCATGTGCTGCGCGCGCAGGGCATCACGCATCTGCTGTTTTCCGGTTGCACCACCGATGTCTGCGTCCACACGACGCTGCGCGAGGCCTGCGACCGCAATTTCCAGTGCCTGACCATTTCCGACGCCTGCGCCAGCGGCGACCAGTATGCCCATGAGGCGGCCCTGCACATGGTTACCGTCGAGAACGGCATTTTTGGCGCGCTGACCGACAGCGCGGCGGTTCTCGAGGGTCTGGGCCGGCTGGAGCGAGCGAAGGCATGAGTGGCCAGCAGACCTACGTCTCCCTGATGCGCCTGACGCAGAAGGGGCTCGACGAACTGACCGACAGCGCCCGCCGCCGCAAGGTCAGTGAGGATCGCGTTGCCTCCCTCGGTGGCCGCTCCATCGCCTTCTACGCCCTGCTCGGGACTTACGATTTCCTGCAGGTCTTCGAGATGCCGAGCAATGAGGCGATGCTGCAATACGTGCTGACCGCGCGGCGCGACGGGCATGTCGAGCCGCTGATCATGCCGGCCTTCGACACCGGGGCTTATGGCGGAATTCTCCAGGCGATGACGTAGGAACGGCACGGTTCGGGGGGGGGATAATCGTTTAGTTTTCATGCGGTTTTCAGGCGAAAACAATTAGCTTGTCTGCACTTGGCTTTTCTATACCACTTCAGAAACGCAACAAAAAAGGGAACGGATTATGATGAAGAACCAGTCTGGACTGAAATCGGCGCTGATCGCGGGCGGCCTGCTGGCCGCGATCATGGGCCAGGCGCAGGCGGCCGGGCAGAAACCGGACTTCGTGTCCGGCGGCGTGCTGAAAGTCTGCACCAGCGGCGAATTCCCGCCGATGGAATATTACGAAAATCCCGGCGACAAGGACCTCGTCGGCTTCGAGATCGACCTGCTGGACGCCATCGCCAAGCGCTGGGACGCCAAGGCGGAATATGTGGTCGGCGATTTCAAGGGCCTGTTGCCGTCGCTGGATTCGAAACGCTGCGACCTCGTCGCCAGCGGCATCCTCATCACCCCGGCGCGCCTCGAGAAATATGACGGCATTCCCTATTTCGGCTCGCATATCGTGCTGGTGACGGCGGCGAGCGACAAGGAGACGAAGGCGCCGGCCGATGTCAGCGGCAAGGTGATGGCAATCGAGGCCGGCACGTCCTACGAGAAGATCGTCGCCGATCTCAATACCGAGCTGGAAGCCGCCGGCAAGCCGCCCGTGCAGGCCCAGACCTATCCTTCCGCCGCCGGCGTCATCCAGCAGATCCTCGTTGGCCGCGCCACCGCGACGATCACCCAGGATACCACGGCCGCCTATCGCATGTTGCAGGTGCCGGGCAAGCTCAGCATTCCCTACACCTACGACCAGAGCGAAAATTACGGCATCTACCTGCGCAAGAGCGCGGGTGACCGCGAGATGCTGAAGCAGGCGATCGAGGCGCTGCAGGCAAGCGGCGAGATGAAGGCCATGCTGAAGAAATGGAACCTGCCGGAAACGGCGACCGACGTTTCGCATGACGTGAAGTGACGGCCTTGTTCCAGCTCGATCTTTTCGTCCACGCGGTCTTCAGCGCTGCCCTGTTCCAGGGGGCGCTGCTCACCGTCGGCCTGTCGCTCTGCGTCATGGCCGTGTCGCTGGTTCTGGGCATGGGGCTCGGCTCCATGGCCGGCTCGCCGCGCCGGGCGGTGCGGTGGATCGTGACGGTCTATGTCTGGCTGTTTCGCGGCGCGCCGGCGCTGCTGGTGCTGCTGTTCGTCTGGAACGGCCTGCCGCAGATTTCGGATGTGTTCCGTGCCGATTGGTTTACGCCGTTCTTCGCCGCCTTCCTGGCGCTGTCGCTGATCCAGATCGCCTATCTCGCCGAGATCCTGCGCAGCGCCTTCGCCGCCGTGGGTCAGGGGCAGCGGGAAGGGGCGGCAGCGCTCGGCCTGCATGGATGGCAGATCTTTCTGCTCGTCACCATGCCGCAGGCCCTGCGCATCGCGGTGCCGGCGCTGATGAACGAGTTCATCTCGCTGCTGAAGACCACCTCGCTGGCGACGGTGATCTCGCTGAAGGAACTGATGACGGTCTCGCAGTTCGCGATCGCCACGAGTTTCCGTTTCCTCGAATGGTATGGGGCGGCGCTCGTTTATTATCTGGTAATCGTTTCGCTGCTGACGTTCGCCCAGGGTCGAATCGAATACCGGCTTTCGCGCGGTTATCGCTGAAGCAGGAGGGGCTGCAAGGATGGATCGTATGAACATAGTCTCGGCCTTGGGGCGCAACCGCCGCTTGCCCGGCAAGCGGCTGCATCGACGGAGGCGGAAATGACCGCCTGGTTTTCGACGGAACCGCTCTCGAACCGCCTGACGCGGATCAGCGAGCCGCATGTCCACAGCTTCTTTCGCGCCAACGTCTTTCACGTCATCGGCAGCGATGCCGATCTGGTCGTCGATTTCGGCATGGGGCTGGCGTGCCTGCGCGAAACCCTGCCCATCCGTCCGGGAAAACCGGTGCTGGCGGTGGCGACGCATGTGCATGTCGACCATGTCGGCGCGTTCCACGAATTCGAGACCCGCATGGGCCATGCGGCGGAGGCGGAGGCTTTTGCCGGAATGCCGGATGCGGCCACCCTTGCCGGCTATTTTCGCGCCCAGCCGCAGGCGCTGGCGCAGGCCGCGCCAAACGGCATGACCGCCGCAGACTACCGCATCGCGCCGGCGCCGTTGACCCGAATCCTGCACGAGAACGACGTGATCGATCTCGGCGATGCCGCTTATACCGTGCTGCATCTCCCCGGCCATTCCCCCGGTTCCATCGGGCTTCTGGACGAAAGGACCGGTGAATTCTTCGCCGGCGATGCGATCTATGAGGGGCAATTGGTGGACGACCTGCCGGGTTGCGACCGGCAGGCCTACCGCCGGACGATGAGTCGGCTGGCAGGCCTCGATGTCGGTGTGGTCCATGGCGGCCACGGCGCCGAATTCGGCAGGGAGCGGATGCAGGCCATCGCCCGATCCTATCTCGACGCCGAGTGACGCATTCCACCGTCCGGCCGGAACGGCGGCCATCGCCGACCGGCCCGATGGCCCGCTTACTTGCCCAGCATGTCCGCCAGCATGAAGCCCGAACCCGCCCCCGTGCCGGCCCCCGGCCATGTGGCCGCGCCGCAGCAATAGAGCGACTTGACCGGCGTCGCATAGCGCGAATAGCCGGCGACCGGGCGGAAGAGAAAATTCTGGTCGAGATGATGGCTGCCGCTCAAATTGTCGCCGCCGATCAGGTTGGGGTTTTCCCGCTCCAGGTCGAGCGGCGAGAACACCGAGCGCCCGAGGATTTTCGCGCGCAATCCCGGCGCATAGGTTTCCAGCAGCGCCAGAACCCGGTCGGCATAGGCCTCCTTCGCGCCATCCCAATCCGTGGCGGCGATTTCGCCGCCGGCATCACCGCGAATCTGCGCCGGCAACACGCGCACCTGCACCCAGAGGACGTGCTTGCCATCGGGCGCGCGCGAAGAATCGAGCGCGGTGGGCTGGCCGACGACCAGTGCCGGCTCGCTTGGCAACAGCCCGTCCATCGCCTGCGCATAGACGCGCGACATCATTTCGAAATCCGGGGCGACATGCACATAGGCGAAGGATTTCAGCGCCGCGCCCGCACGCCAGTCCGGCAGGCCGTCCAGCGCCAGATGGATCATCATCGTTCCCGGCCCGGCGCGAAACGCCTCGATCTTGCGCTCGTAAGCCGCGCGGCCGGCATCCTTCGGCAACAGCTTGCCGAAGACCAGCTTGGGATGGACGTTGGAAATCACCGCGCGGCGCGCCTCCAGCACCCGGCCATCGGCGAGCCGCACGCCGCTGGCCTTGTCGCCGGAGAGCGTGATCGCCTCGACCGGCGCATCCAGAAGCAGCGTGCCGCCCTTGGAAGCGAACAGGCCGGTCATCGCCTTGATGATCGTATCGGCGCCACCCTTTCCGATAACCATGCCGAAGGCCTGGTTGGCCATGGATTCCAGATAGGGGAACAGCGCGCCGCCGGCAACATCTGGCGCGAAATCGAGATGCAGACCCCAGGCCGCCATCATCGCCTTGACCTTGGGGTGTTCGAAACGGCTGTCGAGGAAATCGCGCGGCGAGGCGAGCAGCAGGCGCGCGATGTCGTAAAGCCAGCCCGTCCCCTTTTCCCGCCAGGCCTTCCACGCCACCTTCGCCGATCGCCAGGAGGGCATGGGCGCGCCGAGCAGGCCGAAGATATGCGGTGCGTCGCTGCCGAATTCGGCCAGCATCTGCCGCCAGGCCGCCGCATCCTTTTCCGAGAGCGCGGCGATGCGGCCGGCAGTCTTTTCCAGATCGGTGCTGACGCCGAGGAACGTGCCGTCGCGAAACACGCTGGCGAAGCAATCGGCGGCCGGAACGAGGCCGAGGCCCTGGGCTGTCAGCGCATCCTTGTTGGCGGCGAAGAAGGCGGAGCCGGCGAACATCGAGAGATTCATGGCCGCGAGGTCATGGCGGAAGCCCGGCAGCGTGACTTCGCGCGTCTTGACCGCGCCCCCGGCTTCCGACTTGGCCTCGACCACAGCCACCGACCAGCCGCGCTTTTGCAGTTCGATGGCGGCGGCGAGGCCGTTATGGCCGGCGCCGATCACGATCGCATCATAGGTCATCGTTATTCCCCATTCGATTATACCTATATGCATACATTTTTGCGCCGACGCCGCAAGCCGGCATGGCGCACGGCGCAGGGGATTGCTTGCAATTTCATATTTTGTTTCATAGGCTCGCGCCAAAAGCATCGAGGGGCGTCCATGGGCAATTTCGACTACATCATCGTCGGCAGCGGCATCAATGCGCTGGTGGCGGCGGCCATGCTCGGCAAGAAGGGCAAGCGTGTGGCTGTGCTGGAGCGCAATCCCGAAATCGGTGGCTGCCTGCGCACAGAAGAGATCACCGCGCCGGGCTTCGTCCATGACGTGATGGCGACGACCATGGTGCTGTTCCTGACCTCGCCCGCCTATGGCGCGCTCGGCAAGGATCTGGAAGCGCGCGGGCTGGAATTCGCCCATGCGGATCTGCCGACCGGTGTGCTGCGCCCGGACGGTTCGCATGTGATCTTCTCCAAGGACCGCCAGCGCAATGTCGCGACCTTCGAGGCGCTGGCGGCCGGCGACGGCAAAGCATTTTCGTCCGAGATGGATAAGCTCGGCGCCGATGCGCCGTTCCTGTTTTCCCTGCTCGGCGGCGCGCTCTGGTCGGGCTCGATCGCCAAGACGGTGGCCAAGGAGGCGTGGAAGCGTGGCCTGCGCAATCTCGCCGGCTGGTTCGGCGAGGCGCTGATGCCAGCGCGGGCGCATCTGGAAACCACCTATCGTTCCGAGGAGATTCAGGCGCTCTGGGCGCCGTGGGTGCTGCATTGCGGGCTGGGGCCGGAAAGCGCCTATTCGGCCGAAATGGTCAAGGTCATCGGTTTCGCCATCGAGCTTGCCGGCTGCCCGGTCGCCAGGGGCGGGGCGCGCACGCTGCTTTCCGCCTTCGAAAAACTGATCACCGATACCGGCGGCACTATCCGCACCGGGGCCGATGTCGAGGCGCTGGTGCAGGGGCCGGGCGGGAAGGTTACCGGTGCTCGCCTTGCCGGCGGCGAGACGCTCAGCGCCACCAGCGGCGTGATCGCCTCCGTCACGCCGACCCAGCTTTACGGCCGCCTGCTGAAGGATTGGCCGGCGCCGCCGGCCGAGGTTTCCGAAGGCTTGCGCTCCTATCGCTACGGCAAGGGCAATATGCAGATCCACTACGCGCTGGACCGCCCGCCGCAATGGAAGGGCAATGCCGAACTCGGCCAGGTGGCGCTGCTGCATCTCACCCCCGGCCTCGACGGCGTGTCGCGCGCCGCCAACGAGGCCGAGCGCGGCATGCTGCCGGCCGTCCCGACCATCTGCGTCGGCCAACCCGCCTCCTTCGATCCCTCGCGGGCGCCGGAAGGCAAGTCGATCCTCTGGCTGCAACTTCCCGAGACACCGCGCCACATCAAGGGCGATGCCGCCGGCGAACTGGATATTCCCGCCGACGGGCGCTGGACCGAGGCTCTGCGCGAAGCCTATGCCGACCGCATCGAGGCGATCCTTGCCAACCATATCGAGGGTTTCGCCGAACGCGTTATCGCCCGCAAGGCTTATTCGCCGGCCGATCTGGAGGCGATGAACATGAACCTCGTCGGCGGCGATCCCTATGGCGGCTTCTGCGGGCTGGACCAGTTCTTCCTCTGGCGCCCCTTCAAATCCTCCGTCAACCACCGCACCCATGTGCCGGGCCTTTACCACATCGGCGCCTCCACCCATCCGGGGCCGGGACTGGCCGGCGGCTCGGGTTTCCTTTTGGGGTCGTCGCTGAAGTAGCAGCCGAAGGTTTGCTCGTTTCAGTCCGTTGCGAAGCCCACCAGTTCGAGGCGCATCGCCGCATGCTCGTTCGCCGGCACAAGCCGCGAACTCGGCGGCGCCCTGCGCGCCTCCGCGCTCCATAAAAACGGATAGAAGGAATAGACGGCATCCAATTCCGGATAGGGCTGGCGATCGAAGACATCCAATTCCGCCAGCGGCGCGTAGACCGCCATGAAGTCGCCCGTCAGGCACCAACTGAGAAAATCCGAATACCCGACTTCCAGGGACGTCCAGAGACTATCGTCCGCGCCGAGATAGAAGATGTCGCCGATGCTGGTCGCATCCAGACCGCCGCCGTTCAAGGCGAACAATCCGCCCAGCACGTCGTCGGCGACCAGAACGATCTTCGGATTGTCGCTGGCGAGCAGGCCGATGGCCTCATTGCTTCGCAGCAGGGATCGCCCCGTGCCCGAACCGAGAAGGCGCAGGAAACCATTCCGGACCGTGATTCCGCCGGTTTCATAGACCACGGCCCCGAGCAGCGACCGAGTGGTCACCTGCAGGCGCAGCAGCGTCGCCTTCGCCAGGTCTTCGTCGCGTGGAAGCAGGCGTGCGCCCGCTGCCTGCGGGGATTGCATCCATTCCTGGATCAAAGGCAGGCCGGGATCGTCCGTATCGATCAGTTCCTCAAGCGTGCGCATACAGCCTCATTCCTCGAAGCCGTCAGCCATGCCGGCCGGGGCAAATCCTCGGCACGCAAAAGCGCATCCAGCTCCAGCCGTGACATGCGCCGCAACGCCCGTTCCATATCCCGCGAAGAGGTTCGGTTCTTGACGTCTCTGTGCGGGGCGACCGACCTGGCGCAGGTATTGTTCGATCTGCTCCGCCATGACGGCACGTCTGTTGTTTTTCATCCGATACCTCACCCGTTGCGGCTGCGTATTGCGATGAAGCGACGACGGGCTTCATTCCGCTCGACGGGCAAGGATAGCAATCAATGCGACCGGACAATGACAGAGCCGGCGATGAAGTGACGCAGGCGAGGCCTCGGGAAGAGGCGATTGCGGCGGCGACGCTTTTGCGCCGCCGCCCGCTGGCGATGTCACTTGGCCGGGTTTTTCGGATCCCACAACACCGTCTTGGCATCCTTTTCATAGGCCATGCCCTTGGGATAGCTGATCGCCTCGAACTGCATGCCCCAAGGAGCCTGGAAATAGAGGATTGTCTGGCCGGCGGCGGGGCCTTCGCTGATGGGCACCGGGCCCATGCGGGTGGCGACGCCCTTGGAGACCAGATATGCCTTGGCGGCGGCGACATCGTCGACATAAAGCGCGATGTGGAAGGCACCGATATCGCTGTTCTTGGCCTTGAGGTCGCGCTGATCTGCGGCCGTATACTGGAACAGCTCGATATTGGAGCCAAAGCCGCAGCGGATCTGCGTGATCTCGTGGATGACCGCCTTGGCGTCGACGCCGACGAGATCGGTCATGAAGGTGCCCTTGTCATCGGCAAACGGGCCAAAGGACATGGCCTTTTCGCAGCCGAGCACGCCGGTGAAGAAATCCACCGCCTGTTTCATGTCCGGGACGGTGACGCCGGTATGATCGTGGCCGCGCAAGCCCGGCAGGCCCTCGGCCATGACCGGGCCGGAGAGAAC
Organism: Hyphomicrobiales bacterium; assembly: GCA_017305935.1. Classification (GTDB taxonomy): domain Bacteria; phylum Pseudomonadota; class Alphaproteobacteria; order Rhizobiales; family Rhizobiaceae; genus Metarhizobium. The sequence goes on from JAFKJU010000009.1 coordinate 182,639, forward strand.
GGCGAGCATGGCCGCCGTCAGAAGTGTGGCAAGTTTCATCGCATTTCCCCTTTTTGGCGGGCATGCAGGAGCGTTCGCCGGAAGCCCGCAGTTCCGGCGGCGTGGTGGGATGGATTGTCGGCGGACCACGTTTTGGGTTACGCGGCGTCTTCGACCCCGGCTTTCGAATCCAGCCAGCCCGGCGTGATTTCCGGCAACGGGATGGCGTCGAGCAGCAGGCGGGTATAGGCGGAACGCGGATTGGCGAAGACTTCGGCGCAGGCGCCTTCCTCCTCGATTTTTCCGAACCGCATGACATAGACGCGGTCGCAGACCGCGCGGATGACCGAGAGATCGTGGCTGATGAAGGCCATGGAGAGGCCGAGATCGGCCGATAATCCCTTCAGCAGTTTCAATACCTGCGCCTGCGTCGAGACGTCGAGGCCGGAGACGATCTCGTCGGCGAGCACGAAATCCGGCTCCAGCAAAGCGGCGCGGGCAATGCCGACGCGCTGGCGCTGGCCGCCGGAGAGCTCGTGCGGATTGCGGTCGAGACAGACGGCAGGAAGCGAGACGCGCTCCAGCATCTTCGCGACCCGCGCTTCCGTCTCGGCCGCCGTCTTCGCCAGTCCGTGCAGCTTCAGCGGTTCGGAGAGGATGCGGCGGATGGTGTGGCGCGGATTGAGCGAGGCCATCGGATCCTGAAAGATCATCTGGATGCGGCGGCGAAGCGGACGCATCTCTCCCTCCGGCAGCCGGGTGATATCGCGGCCGTCGAAGCGGATGCTGCCGGCGGAGACATCCACCAGCCGCAGGAGTGCTCGACCCAGCGTCGTCTTGCCCGAGCCGGATTCGCCGACGATGCCGACCGTTTCGCCACGACAGATGGAGACATCGACGCCATGCAGCACCTTGATGCCGTTGCCGTAGGTGACTTCGATGCCGGTGGCGTCGATCAGGGTTTCGTTCATCTCCACCTCCTCAACCGAGGCCGATTTCGGCGCGCAGCGCCTCGAAGACGGAAGGCGGCACCGGCTCCAGCCCGCTATCCGGCCGGTCGTAGCGCGGGCCGGCGGCCAACAGCGCTTTCGTATAAGCGTGGCGCGGCGCGGTCAGCACATCGGCGGTGCGGCCGGCCTCGATCACCTTGCCGGCATAGAGCAGGGTGACGCTGTCGCAGATTTGCGCGACGACGCCGAGATCGTGGGTGACGAAGATCACCGCCGTGCCGTGAGTCCTCTGCATGTCGCGGATGAGGCGCAGGATCTGCTTTTGCACGGTGACATCGAGCGCCGTCGTCGGCTCGTCGGCGACCACCAGCTTCGGTTCCAGCGCGAAGGCGCTCGCGATCAGCACGCGCTGGCGCATGCCGCCGGAAAGTTCGTGCGGATAAGCGCGCAGCACCCGCTCGGGATCGCGGATATGCACTTCCTGCAGCAGCTTCAACGCGCGCGCCCGTGCCTCTTTCGAGGAGAGACCGCGGCGCAGGCGCAACGCATCGGTCAATTGCGCCTCGATGCGGCGGCCGGGGTTCAGCGCCGTCTGCGGATCCTGCGGGATGAGTGCGATATGCGTCCCGATGAGATCGCGAAGCGCGCGGGACGGCATGGTCATGAGGTCGCGGCCCTCAAAGCGGATGGCGCCGCCGGTCACCTGCACGGTGCGCGGGAGGATGCCGAGCAGCGCCTTGGCGATGGTGGATTTGCCCGCCCCGCTTTCGCCGACGAGACCAAGCACCTCACCGCGCTCCAGCGTCAGCGAGACGTCGCGCAGGATGGGCGCGCCATTTTCGCGGGTAGAAATGGCGTTGAGGTTTTCGATGGAGAGCAGGGGGGCGGTCATCGGCGCATCACCGGATCGAGGGCGCGGCGCAAGCCGTCGCCGAGCTGGTTGAAGGCAAGCACGGTGGCGAAAAGCACGGTGAGCGGCACGACCAGCACCCACCAGCCCTGATAGACGATCTGCCGCCCTTGGGCGATCATGCCGCCCCAAGTCGGCGTATCCGACGACACCGACAGGCCGACGAAGGAGAGGATCGCCTCGACGATGACGGCGATGCCCATTTCGAGGCTGACCAGCGCGATCAGCGCCGGCGCGACATTCGGCAGGATTTCCCGCAACAGGATATGCAGGCGCGAAAAGCCGATGGTGCGGGCGGCGACGACATAATCCATGCTGGCCTGCGCCTGCGTTTCGGCGCGCACCACGCGACAGAAGCGGGTCCAGTCGATGATGACGATGGCGGCGATGACGGAATGGATGCCGGAGCCGAGCACGGCGACCAGCAGGATCGACAGCAGCACCGGCGGAAAGGCCATCCAGATATCGACGAGGCGGGAGATGATCCGGTCCGCCCAGCCGCCATACCAGCCGGCGATCAGCCCCAGTGCCGTGCCGATCAGCCCCGCCAGCCCGGCCGCGACGAAGGCGACGGTGAGCGCGACACGGGTGCCGTAGAGCACGCGCGAGAGCACGTCGCGGCCGAGATCGTCGGTGCCGAGCCAGTACCCCGGTTCCGCGCCGGCATAGCCGGCGGGCGGCAACGTGCCGAGCATCAGATCCTGTTCCAGCGGATCCTTTGGCGCCAGGAACGGCGCGAAGATCGCGACAAGCAGCAGCAGCAGGATAAATCCGCCGCCGATCGCCACCCTGGGCTCGCGCAGCATCGCCTTCAGATGTCGTGCGAAGGCGGAACGGCGAGGGGCGGGCAGGGCGAGCGGCGGGGAAGCGGTGACGTCAGCCATGGCGCAGCCTCGGATTGAACGCGACGACCAGCATGTCGACCAGCAGGTTGATGAGAATGAACAGCGCGCCAAAGGCGAGCACGAGACCCTGGATCAGCGGCAGATCGCGATTGATGACCGCATCGATCGCCATGTTGCCGATGCCGGGATAGGCGAAGATGCGCTCGACGATGACGGTGCCCCCGATCAGGAAAGTGAACTGCACCCCGGTCAGCGCAATGGTCGGGCCGATCGCGTTTCGCAGCGCCTCCTGCAGCACGAGGCGCAGGCTGGACATGCCCTTGAGGCGGGCGAGCAGGATATAGTCCTGCACCATCGCCTCCATCAGCGCCCCCTTGAGCACGCGGGCGATGATTGCCGCCAAGGGCAGGCCGAGCGCCAGCACCGGCATGACCATATGCGCGGCGATATCGGCAGCGGTGGAGAAGCGCAGGCGTAGGAGGCTTTCGAGCAGATAGAAAGGGGTGGCGAAATCCACCTGGTGGACCGGATCGATGCGCCCCGACAGCGGAAACACCGGGAAGGCGACCCCGAGCAGCAGCACCAGCGCCAGGGCCCAGACGAAATCCGGCACCGCCAGAAACAGGCCGTTGATCGTATCGAGCACCGGTTCGCCAGGCGTGCGTCGGAGCAGCGTGCCGGCCACCGCCACCGCGCCGCCGAGCAGGATGGCGAGGACAAGCGCGGCAAAGGCCAGTTCCAGCGTCGCCGGCAGGCGCTCGGCGAGCAGGCCGAGCACGTCGCGCCGCAGCGAGATAGAGGTGCCGAAATCGCCGGTTGCGACCGCCTTGAGCCAGACGAGGAATTGCATGGGAAGGCTGGCGTCGAGACCGTATTGCGCTCTGAGCGCCGCGATGCTTTCGGGACTCGCGCCCGGCGAAATCATCATCGCGATGGGATCGCCCGGCACGACGCGCAGCAGAACGAACACGATCACCGCGACGCCGAACAGCGTGATCGCGGCCATCGCCAGTCGTTTGAGGATCGAGAAGGCAATCATGAATGCATCATTCCCTGACCGCGCCAGGCAACAAGCCTAGCGGCGGGGATTTAGGCTGGCAAGCGGGCAAGGGGTTGCCCGGAAAAGTTCTGGATCGTTGCCCTGTCTGCGCAGGACGATCGATTTGGAGCGAAGCGGTTGCCTCAAAACCCCTTCTCCCCCGAGGGGAGAAGGGAAATACGGCGACCGTTGCGCCGCGATCCTGCGATCAGCCCGGCGAAACCAGCGTCGGCTGCAGTGCGCCGGAAACATTCGGCGTCACCTTCAGCGTCGACTTGTAGAGGATCGGCTGGGCATATTGCAGCAGCGGGATGACATATCCCTGCTCGGCGATATACTTGCTGACCGCTTTCCAGCCGGCGATGCGCTTGTCCTCGTCCTTTTCGCCCCAGAGCGGGATGATCATATTGTCGAGGTCGTCGGTATTCCAGACCGAATGCGGCGAGGGGCCGAACATGGCGAAGCCGGTCGAGGTCGTCGGGTCGCCGATGGCGTTGCCCCAGTTGTAGAAGGCGGCGGGCGCCAGTTGATCGGCGGCGCGCAACTCGTAGTGCTTGGCGATCTCGTAGACCTCGATTTCGGCCTCGATGCCGACCTTGCGCCACATGCCGACGATGGCCTGGACCATTTCATAGTCCTTGGGCTTCAGGCCGCGCGTCGTCTGGATCTTGAATTTCGCCGGCTTGTCCGGGGAATAGCCGGAGGCGGCGAGCAGCGATTTCGCCTTTTCCGGGTCGTAGCCGACCTTGATCGACGGATCGTAGGCCAGGTATTCCGGCGTTTCCAGCGTGTCGATCGGCACGCCGTAGCCGCGCAACAGGCGCTTGACGATTGCGTCCTTGTCGATGGCGTGATGGGCGGCGAGGCGCACGTTCTTGTCGAGCATCACCTCGATATTGTTGATGAACAGCATGCCGATATCGGAGATCGGCGTCGCGACACCGGCAAAGCCCGCCGTGCCCTTCAGGCGGTCGAATTCGTCGTAGGGAATTTCCAGGGTGATGTCGGACGAGCCGGATTCGAGTTCGGCGACGCGGCTGGTGCCGTCCGGCACGAACTTGAAGACCACGGTGTCGAAGGCCGGCTTGCCGCCGTAATAATTCGGATTGGCCTTGAGCCGCAGGAAGGCGTTGCCTTCATAGGCATCGACCATATAGGGCCCGGTGCCGATCGGCTTCTTCTCGAAACCTTCCGCACCGACCTTTTCGTAATAGGCCTTCGGCATGACATAGCCGGTGAGGAAGGCGGCCCATTTGAAGAAGGTCGGCTCGAAGCGCAGCACGTCGCCGGTGATGCGCTTGCCGTCGATCTTGTAATTGCCGGCGGTCGACCAGACGAATTGCGCGGGATTGCCGGTCTTTTCGTCGGCGGCGCGGGTCAGCGACCAGACCACGTCCTCCGGGGTGAACGGCGAGCCGTCATGCCAGGTCACGCCCTCGCGCACATCCATCCACAGCTTGGTCTTGTCCTCGTTCCAACCCCAGTCGGTGAGCAGGCCCGGCTGGAAGGACAGGTCGGGGCCCTGGCCGACATACTGGTCGAAGATCGAGCGATAGATCGCCTGGATGGTCGGATTGACCGCCGAGGGACCGACCGTCGGGTCGAAGGAGGGCAGGTTGACATTGTAGGCGATGGTCAGCGTTCCGGCCTCGGCGGCCGAGACGAGGTTACGGCCGGAAAATACCCCGGTCAAAAAGGCGGCAGCACCCAGGCCCAGCGCCTGGCGTCTGGAAAACATCATGATGGACTCCGTCGTTCCCTCGGTTCCCGCCAGCACGTCGTCCCGGACGACTGGTCGGGTAATTTTTATGGATCGGAATGCTTTAATCCTAAAATAAGCCCGCTCCGCTTGCAAGCGCTTTTCTTGCTTCTATATGCCGATGCATAGAAATCTCGCGGGGATGCGAAAATGCCGGATGAGGCCGGTATTTTAGCAATAGCGGCCAATTCTGGCGCCGTGTTCAGTGTGCTTCGGCGACCTCTTCGACATTAAATATGATTTTGCAATTATTTTATAGCGGATGATGATCACGCAGGGCGAGGCAATTCGGGATGCGGTCGAAGCGTGCGCCCCTGCGGAAAATCATGGGCCACGGTGCCTCTTTCGCCCGGTCAGCCGCGGGCCCTAGAATTTCTTCTTCAGGAAATAACGCGGCGTCGCGCCGTTTCCCGCCGGCCGCGACCGGGAACCCCTGCACGCTGGAGCTTAGATTTACGGTAAAACAACCTGAAGTCAGTTTTGCGCAACCCAAGGCCCTTACGCGTCGGCATGAATGCGAACCAGGGGTGGTGCGATGGTTTCGACCTATTTGAGCTACAATCTCGTCGTGCGCGACATGAAGGCAAGCATGGCGCGCACGGCCAACGACGCCATGGTGAAGCGCGATGGCGAATATTACAAGGCCAATATCGGCAAGGTCCGCTCCGTCGATGAATTCCTGAAAGACCATCGCCTCTATACCTATGCGATGCGCGCCTATGGCCTGGAAGACATGGCCTATGCCAAGGCGTTCATGAAGAAGGTGCTGGAAAGCGATCTCGGCGACACCAACAGCTTCGCCAACAAGCTGACAGACAGCCGTTACCGCGATTTCGCCTCCGCCTACCAGTTCGGCACCGGCACGAAGATGCCGCAGACCGAGCACCAGACCGAGGAACTGATCGACCTCTACACCGACCGGATCGAGCAGAACGACCGCGCCGTCACCGCCGAGACCAGCTATTACGACGCCATGCTGACGCGCGTGAAGAGCGTCGACGAGTTCCTCGCCAATCCGCGCCTGCGCGACTACATGTTCAAGGCCTACGATATCGACGGCCGCAATTACGACCGCGCCTTGATCCGCGGCCTGCTGGTCAGCGATCCCAACGATTCCACCTCCTTCTTCAACACCCAGATCCTGCCGAAGGTGGTCGATGCCAAGGCGGCGATCGAGGATGTCGCCCCGATCCTCGACAAGATCGGCAAACGCGACGCCTATCTCAAGAACGTGGCGAACCTGCAGGGCACCATCGAGGATATCACCGGCATGCGCGCCGAAATCGCCGGCATCCAGGGGCAGATGGGCACCGGGCTGGACGACGGTATGCTGCAGGCGCAGATCAACACGCTGCAGCGCAATATCGAGGCAACCTTCACCACTTTCGTAGGCGACAAGGTCGGCGCGCTGAAGGGCCGGATCGCCGGCCTCGAAGCGCAGAAGGCCGAGCCCGGCGCCGATGTGCCGGCCCTGCAGACGCAGATCGACGCCATCCAGGCCGATGTCGACCATTGGCAGGCCGATTACGACAGCCGCGTCTCGATCTTCACCAAGAAGAACGAGGTCGCCGCACTGGAAATCCAGCGTCTGGAACCCGGCGCCGACACCGTCGCCATCGACCAGCAGATCGCCGCGCTGCAAGCCGAGATCGGCGGGCTGGAGGCCGGGCTGGAAGCGGTCGACCTGCCGCAGGTCGCCCAGATGCGTGACGACCAGCAGGCCGCCGCCGATGCCATCCCCGGCCTGCCGCTGCCCGGCGCCGATACGCAAGCGTTGAGCGCCAAGCTGACCGAGCAGAAAAATCGCGCGGCGAACTATCTGATCGTCGCGGCCGGCTATGAGAAACTCGCCAGCGCCTATGACTTCGGCGCCGATGGCTCCGTGCCGGCCGGCGGTGCCCAGACGGATGCGAACCGCAAGATCGCCACTGGCAATTACGTCTCCAAGCAGGAGCGGCTGACGCGCGCCGGCGCGCTGCTCAACGACCAGTATTTTCGCGAGACGGTCAACAGCTTCACCAGCGCCAGCCAGATGCTGGAGGATTCGCGCATCGTCTCCTACCTCAAGGCTGCCTTCGGGCTCTCCACCTATGGCGCCATCGTCACCTCGACACTGGAAAACGCCCTGACAACGCCGGCTTCCGAAGCGGATCTGGAGGATACTGACAACTTTATCCGCAAAAATTATTCCGGCCGTCCCTACTACAACAACCTGATTGCGCTATCGCGCGCCTTCAATTTCAACAGCGACGGCACGCTGCCGGCCGGCAAATATCCCGTCGACGCCGACAAGCTGCTGTCGTTGTCGAACGGTTATTTCTCCGGCTACAACGACGTCGTCGAAGCCGCCGACGAGCGGGCGATCACCGGCCTGAAAAAGGCATTGGGGGCATTCAACACCACGGCGGGCAAGATCGCCAATGTCGACCATCTGGTCAACAACGCCGCCGTCTACGAATTCGCCATGAAGGCGGTCGGGCTCGATGTGAACGAAGTCTCCAAACGGATCATGAAGAACGTCCTCAAAAGCGACCTCCAGGATCCCAAAAGCTTCGTCTACACGCTCAAGGACGACCGCTACCTGCAATTCGCGAAACTGTTCAATTTCGACAAGGACGGCAAGCTGACCTGGGCACGCATGGCGCAATCGGAAGAAAGGATGAAGAACACCGCCAAGGATTACATCATCCAGAAGACCCGCTTTCTCTCCGGCACCGAGAAGAAGACGGCGAAGGCGGCGGCGGAGAAGGAAGCCGAACATTACACCGACAAGCTCGGCAAGATTTCCACCCGCAAGGAGTTGCTCGCCGACCGCCGCCTGATCGACGTCGCCCTGGTGGCGCGCGGCATCGATCCCAAGAAGGTGACCAACGACTATATCCGCAAGATCTTCGAATCCGACCTCGGCGATCCCAAGAGTTTCGCCAATACCGAGAAGGATTATCGTTTCGCCGAAATTGCCGCCTCCTACAATTTCGACAGGAAAGGCAATGTCATCCGCACCTCGAGCGAGGTGATCCAGACCGCCGGCGGTATTCTGGAAACGACCAACCTCTATCTGCGCCAGACGATCGAGAGCACGCAAGGGGAGGAGAATGCCGGGGTGCGCCTGGCGCTCTATTTCGAGCGCAAGGTGGCCGATATCACCTCTGCCTACGACATTCTCAGCGACAACGCCCTCTCCGAAGTGTTCCGCACCGTCTTCAGCCTGCCGGACGAGGTGGCGGCCATGGATGTCGACCAGCAGGCCAAGCTGGTGGACAAATACATGAAGCTCAGTGAGCTGAAGAATCCTGACAAGCTGGCGGCGATGCTGCGTCGCTTCACGGTCATGTACGACCTGAAGAACAACAGCACCGGCTCGCTTGCGGCCACCCTGCTCAGCGGCGCCGGCGCCACCATTACCGGCGACACGCTGATGGCGATCGCGCAATTGCGCGGGCGGCGGTGAGGGGCGCAGCGCCGCTTCTCGCACACATAAAAATTCCGACATGCGCCCTCCCGGACCCTGCCGACCATGCTATATCGCTAGCATATCGGTGAAAGCGGGGAGAGCGACATGGCGGCCATCGACCTCAACAGCGATCTCGGCGAGAGTTTCGGCGCCTGGCGCATGGGGGATGACGCGGCGATGCTGGATATCGTCTCGAGCGCCAATATCGCCTGCGGTTTCCATGCCGGCGATCCCGCCGGCATCTTTCGCACCGTGAAAGCGGCGGCGCAGCGCGGCGTCGCCATCGGCGCCCATGTCTCCTATCCGGACCGGGTCGGCTTCGGCCGCCGCGACCTCGACGTGACGCCGGAGGAACTGATCGCCGACGTCATCTACCAGATCGGGGCGCTGAAGGGCATGGCGACGGCCGCCGGCACAGCCGTGCTTTACGTCAAGCCGCATGGCGCGCTCTATAACCGCATCGCCCGTGACGCCAGGCAGGGCGGAGCGGTGATCGAGGCGATCCGGGCCGTCGATCCCACGCTCGTCCTGATGGGCCTCGCCAATGCGCCGATCCTCGAGCTTGCCCGCCGGGCCGGGCTTTGCGTCGTGGCCGAGGCCTTCGCCGACCGCGCGTATGCGCCGTCGGGCGATCTCGTCTCTCGCCGCGAGCCTGGGGCGGTGCTGCACGATGCCGGGCAGATCGCCACGCGCATGGCCGGCCTTGCCCGCCACGGTACGCTGGAAGCGGTCGATGGCAGTCTCATCCCCGTCGAGGCGCAATCGATCTGCGTGCATGGCGACAGCCCCGACGCCGTCGCCATCGCCCGTGAGATCCGCCGCCGCTTCGAGGCGGAGGGAATTGCCATCCGCTCCTTCCGGCCCGAATGATGCCGATGCGCGTCCTGCCAGTCAATTTTTCGACAGTGCTGGTCGAGCTTGCCGGGCTCGACGAGACGCTGGCGCTGTTCGCCTCGCTTCAGGCCGCGCCGCTCGACGGCATCGTCGAGACCATACCGGCGGCGCGCACGCTGATGATCCGCTTCCGGCCGGAGCGGATATCGGCCGAAACGCTCGCCGCCCGCATCGCCGCTCGCGATCTTTCGGCCCGGCCGGCGGCCTGTCAGCGAACGGTGGAAATTCCGGTGCGTTATGACGGGCCGGATCTCGCGGAGGTCGCCGAACTCACCGGCCTGAGCACTGCCGAGGTGGTGCGCCGTCACAGCGAAAGCCTGTTCACCGTCGCTTTCTGCGGCTTCGCGCCCGGTTTCGGCTATCTCGTCGGCGGCGATCCGGCCTTGCATGTGCCGCGCCGACAGAGTCCGCGCACCCGCATTCCCGCTGGCTCCGTGGCGCTGGCCGGGTCGTTCAGCGGTGTCTATCCCAGCGAAAGCCCTGGCGGCTGGCAGATCATCGGCACGACGCCGTTGCGGATGTGGGACATTTTTCGCGAGCCAGGCGCGCTGCTGCAGCCCGGATTTCGCGTGCGCTTCGTCGACATGGACAAGGCGCAGGTGACCGTTCCAGCCGCAACGCCCGCGCCGGCGAAACCTTCTGTTGCGGCGGATGCGCCGCAGTTCAAAATCCGCGCCGCGCCGATACCGGCGCTGTTCCAGGATGCCGGGCGCTCCGGGCGCAGCGGCCAGGGGGTGTCCGCATCCGGGGCGCTGGACCGCGGCGCGTTTTTCGCCGCCAACCGCATCGTCGGCAATCCCGCCGACACGCCCTGCCTCGAATTGACGGGGGGCGGCTTTTGCTTCGAAACCACCGCCCGCGCCGTCATCGGCCTTGCCGGGGCGACTTGCCCGGTGACGATCCGCGACGCCGCCGGCTGCGCGCGCGTGTTCGACAGTTGGCGGCCCGTGCCGCTGGAACCGGGCGATGTCGTGACGGTTGGGCCGCCGGATGCGGGAATGCGCGCCTATCTCGCCGTGCGCAACGGTTACGAGGTGGCGCCGGTGCTGGGTAGCGCGGCCACCGATACGCTGGCGAAGATCGGCCCGGATCCGGTGGAGGCCGGCGTCGCTCTGGCGCTGCGTTCGGAGACGCTGCCGTTGGATAGTGTCGCGCTTCACGAAGCGCCCGCCTTTGCGCTGCCGACGTCCGGCGATGTCGTGACGCTCGATATCGTGCTTGGCCCGCGCGCCGACTGGTTCACCCCGGCAGGACTTGCGGCGCTGAGCGGACAGGATTGGCGGGTGACGCCGCAATCGAGCCGCGTCGGCATTCGGCTGGCCGGCGAGAGATCCATCGAACGCAAGGACAGGGCGGAGCTTGCCAGCGAAGGCACGGCCACCGGCGCCATCCAGGTGCCGCATGACGGCCAGCCGGTGCTGTTCCTTGCCGATCATCCGCTGACCGGCGGCTATCCGGTCGTCGCCACGGTCGCCGAATACCACCTCGATCTCGCCGGGCAACTCCCCGTGGGGGCTGCCGTCCGCTTCCGCCCGGTCGGCCCCTTCGCCGAGATCGCCATCGGAGTGCCCCCATGAAAAAAGTGCTGATCGTCAATCGCGGCGAAATCGCCGTGCGCATTATTCGCGCCTGCCGCGATTACGGGCTTGCTTCCGTTGCCGTCTATGCCGATCCGGATGCGGAGGCGCCGTTTGTGCGTCTTGCCGACGAGGTCTATGGGCTGGACGGCATACGTCCGGCCGAGACCTATCTCGATATCGAAAAGCTGGTCGCCATTGCCCGCCGCGCCGGCGCGGATGCCGTGCATCCGGGCTACGGTTTCCTGTCGGAACGGGCGGAATTCGCCCGCGCCGTCATCGCGGCCGGGCTGGCATGGATCGGCCCCGGCCCCGATGTGATCGAGGCGCTGGGCGACAAGGTCGAGGCGCGGCGCATCGCCGCCCGCGTCGGCGCGCCGCTGGTGGCCGGCAGCGACGGACCGGTTTCCTCTGCCGAAGAGGTGATCGCCTTCGCCGAGGCCCATGGCCTGCCGGTGGCCATCAAGGCGGCGCATGGCGGCGGCGGGCGCGGCCTCAAGGTGGCGCGCACGCTCGACGAAATCCCCGATCTCTATGCCTCCGCCGTGCGCGAGGCGACCGCCGCCTTCGGCGAAGGCACCTGTTTTCTCGAACGTTTCCTCGACCGTCCGCGTCATATCGAGGCGCAGGTGCTGGCCGACAGCCATGGCAAGGTGGTCGTTCTCGGCACCCGCGATTGCTCATTGCAGCGCCGAAACCAGAAACTCGTCGAGGAAGCGCCGGCTCCTTTTCTGTCGGAGGCGCAGCGCGCGCGCATCCACGCGGCGGCGAAGGCGATCTGCGCCGAGGCCGGTTACTGCGGCGCGGGCACGGTGGAATTCCTGCTGGGCGGCGATGGCGCCATCTCCTTCCTGGAGGTCAATACGCGCCTGCAGGTCGAGCATACCGTCACCGAGGAGACGACGGGCATCGATCTGGTGATCGAGCAATTGCGCATCGCCGAGGGTCTGCCGCTCGCCTTCGACGACGCGCCGCCGCCGCGCGGCCATGCAATCGAGTTTCGCATCAATGCCGAGGATCCCGGCCGCGGTTTCCTGCCGACGCCGGGGCGCGTCACGCGCTTCGATCCGCCCGCCGGTCCCGGCATCCGGCTGGACAGCGGGGTTGTGGAAGGTTCCACCGTTCCCGCGGCTTACGATTCCCTGCTGGCCAAGCTGGTCGTCACCGGCGCCACCCGCGCCCAGGCGATTTCTCGCGCCCGGCGCGCCTTGAAGGAGTTCGTCGTCGAAGGTGTGGCGACCGTGTTGCCCTTCCACCGCGCCGTGCTGGACGCGCAGGATTTCATCGGCGCGGAAGAATTCGGCGTGCATACGCGCTGGATCGAGACCGAATTTTCCGCCATGCCCGAAGCCATGGCGCGGCCGGAGCCGGCGGACGAGCCGGCGCTGATCCGCACCCATGTGGAAATCGACGGCAAACGGGTCGCGCTCGCCCTGCCGGCGCTGCTGCTGTCCGGCTTCGCCGCCGCGCCGCCTGCCCGTCCTGCCGGTGCGGCGCTTGCCGATGGCATCGTCGCCCCGGTCTCCGGCACGCTGCAGGCGATCCGCATCGAGGACGGAGCCGAGGTCGTCGAGGGCGAACTGGTGGCGGTGATGGAGGCGATGAAGATGGAAACCCAGGTCTTTGCGCCGAAATCCGGCCGCTTGCGGCTCACCGCCCGGCCGGGGGATTTCGTGCCGGCCGGAACACCGCTGGCGCGGTTCGAGGAATAGACCCGCGCCCGCCGGATGGAGCGGGCGCGAGAGTTTCTGCAATTGGATCGTCCCCAGGCTTCAGCCGACTGAGAAGGGCACGGCGACGAAGGTCTGCTCGTCGCCGCGCTGGACCAGCAGCAGCACCGACTTGCGGCCGGATTTGCCGGCCTCGGCGATCGCCGTGCGGGCTTCCTTGGCCGATTTGACCGGCGCCTGGTTGACCGAGACGATGACATCGCCGGTCTGCAGCCCGGCATCGGCCGCAGGCTTTGAGGGCGAGACGCTCTCGATGACCGCGCCGGTCTCGCCGCGCGGCAGGTTCAGCGCTTCGCGCACATCCGGGGTGATGTCGGCGAGGCCGACGCCGATGGTGGCGACCTGTGCTTCCTTGGCGCCCTTGCCGGGCTCGGCTGCGGCCTGTTCGGTGCCGGTGTCGTTGCCGCCGATGGTCATGGCGAGTTCGCGGCTTTCGCCTTCGCGCCAGACGGTGAGCTTGGTCTTTTCGCCCGGCGAGAGGTCGGCGACCTTGCGCGACAGGTCGCGCGGCGCTGTCACCGGCGCACCGCCAAGCGCGGTGATGACGTCGCCGGCGCGCACGCCGGCCTTGGCGGCGGGGGTATCGGGCTCGACCTTGGCGACCAGCGCGCCTTCGGCCTTGGCAAGCCCGACCGCATTGGCGACGTCACCGGTCACCGGCTGGATCTGCACGCCGATGAAGCCATGCTTGATCGAGCCGTCCTTCATCAGCTTGGCGACGATCTTCTGGGCCTGGTCGGAGGGAATGGCGAAACCGACGCCGACGCTGCCGCCGTTCGGCGAATAGATGGCGGTGTTGATGCCGACCACCTTGCCGTCGATATCGACCAGCGGCCCGCCGGAATTGCCGTGGTTGATCGGCGCATCGATCTGGATGAAATCGTCATAGGGGCCGCTGTGAAGGTCGCGTCCACGCGCCGAGACGATGCCGGCAGTCACCGTCGTGCCGATGCCGAAGGGATTGCCGATGGCGAGGATCTGGTCGCCGGCCCTCAGGCGGTCGGAATCGCCCCAGGTGACGGTGGTCAGCGGCTTCGGCGCGGTAACCTTGACGACGGCGAGATCGGATTTGGCATCGGCGCCGATCAGCTTGGCCGACAGTTCCGTGCCGTCGTCCAGCGTCACCTTGATCGTCTTGGCATTGTCGATGACGTGGTTGTTGGTGACGATGTAGCCGTCCGACGAAATGACGAAGCCGGAGCCGAGCGCCATCTGCTCGCCGCCGTTTTGCGGGCGCTGTGCCTGCGGCGGCAGGGGAATGCCCTGCTGGCCGAAGAACTGGCGGAACTGCTCGTCGAAGGGCGAGACCGTGCCGTCATCGGCATTCGGATCCGCTTTCATCGTGGTGGTGATGGTGACGACCGCCGGCTTGTCGGCGGCGACGATGCTGGCATAGGAGCCGCCGGGTGCGGAAAGCCCGCCGGCCGCCTGGGCAAAAGCGGTGGTGTGGTTGCCGGGCAGTGCCGAAAGCGCCAGCGGCGTCGCGAGAATGGCGGCGCCGACAAGGGCGGCAAGGCGATGCTTGTGAAGCAGGGAAGACATGGTTTTTTCCTTTCGAAACGGGGCTGACCGGGACATGACGGGACGGCGGCGGATTGCCTTTGTGGCCGCCGGTCGCGTCAGGCCGCGTGGGTTGAGCAGGCAGGGCGGGCGCATCGTGAGGCATGCGCCCATCCGCGACCGCCCTGCCGAATATGTGTCAGGCCATGCGGGTGATGCTGCGATCGAGGCGCCTGATATCGTGTTGCAGGGCGGCGAAAGTGGCGCCGGGAAGGCGTCCATGATGCGTCGCGGCGATACTGAGCGCCTCGCGGCGGATGCCTGCGGCCTGCATATGCAGCCGGCGGGCGGCGGCAGGCGTCAGCCGGCCTTCATGGCGGTCCTTGGCGATGCGGTGCTGAGCCACGCGAACCTCGTGCAGGACGGCGTCGAGGCGTGGCCGCATGACCGGCGCGGCCCGGAAGGCCACCGGCATCGTCGGCGCGACGCTGTCGACATAGGGTTCGTCGGCGGCGCGGGCCTGGCGTCCGGGATGCATTCCATCATGGGGTGCGGCCTGGGCGAGGCCGGCGAGGCCGGCAACGGTGAAAGCGGTAATGGTGAGAGTCTTGAACAACGAGCGCATGGGGCGCCTCCTTGGTCATCGGAATCGAAAAGCGTCCGAATCGGCTGTCTCGCATCGTCGCGTCGCGGTGTCTTGGAACCGCCGGCGTTGCTCAGCCTGGTTGAAGGTCTAAACCCGACAGGCGGGGCCGTCACGTTAACGTTGTGTAATCTGATGGCCCGCGCTCACTGCATTTCGGGCTAAGCCCTTGACTTTTCGGTACAAGAGGGTGCGACATGCTTTCCATTACAGATTTGTAAGATGCATTTGCCGGCGTTTGGATGTCTTGTGATCGGGAGTTCCTGCCGCGTTTCGCCACGACAGGAAGCATCCTGCTTCTCTTTGCGGACTCTTTGACATCATGAAGCGTTTCTGGATCATCGCCTGCGTTGTCGCCATCGCCGCCGTCGGAGCGTGGAGCTATCGCTCCGGCCTCGGCCCGGTCGAAGCGTTGTTCGGTCTCAAGCCGCAGGCCGCCTCGACCGGCATGCCGCGCACCGCCGATGCCGGCGGCGCGGATGCTGCGGACAAGCAGGGCCACAAGGGCGGCGGGCGCGGCAATGGCGGGCCGCCGGCCGTGAAGGTGGTCGCGGCCACGGCCGATCGCCTGCCGATGGACGTGCAGGCGACCGGTTTCGCCGTCGCCGCCGACACCACCAACATCGCGCCGCTGCAGGCCGGTCTCGTCGCCTCGATCGCGGCCAAGGACGGCCAGACGGTGAAGCAGGGCGACCTCATCCTGCATCTCGATGATCGCATCGCGCGCGCCGCCGTCGACAAGGACAATGCCGATATCGCCGCCGACCAGGCGGCGCTGGCCCAGGCCGAGGCCGCCTTCCAGCGCGCCGGAAACCTGGTCAAGCAAAGCGCCCAGCCGCAGCAGACGCTGGACCAGGCGCGCGCCGCGCGCGACAGCGCCGCCGCCAAGGTGGATGCGGACAAGGCGACGCTCGCCGCCGACCAGGTGGCGCTGGAGCATATGGATATCCGCGCGCCCTTCGACGGGCGCATCGGCGATATCACCGTCAGCCCCGGCGCTTATCTGAGCGCCGGCGTCACCGTCACCACCGTCACCCGATACGATCCGATCTGGGTCGCCTATCGCCTGCCACAGCGCTACCTGCCGGACCTGCGCCATGGGCTTGCGGCCAGGACCGCAGTCGATGTCGATCCCGCCGCCACCGGCGGCGAGGCGCTGAGCGGCACGCTCGGCTTCTACGACAACCAGGTCGATCAGGCGACCGGCACGGTGCTGGTCAAGGCCGAATTCGACAATGGCGGCGGCCTTCTCTGGCCCGGCCAGACGGTCAACGTCACCACCCGCTTCCGGCCGGAAGGCGAGCTGGTCGTCGTGCCGACAGTGGCGGTGCGTCCCGGTCCATCCGGCGATTTCGTCTATACCGTCGATGCCGACAAGCATGTGCATGTCACCCCCGTCGAGGTGGCGCGCGCCAATGGCGACCGCAGCGGCATCGCCAAGGGCCTGAAGGCCGGCGACGAGGTGATCGTTGAGGGGCAGTCGCAATTGACGGACGGACAGGCGGTCAATCCCTCGCAGGAGGATGCCGCAGACAAGGTGGCCGAGGCAACCGGCGTGCAGGGAGCCCAGCCATGATCCCGTCCTTCTGTATCAACCGCCCGGTCGCCACCACGCTGCTCGCCATCGGCCTGATGCTGGCCGGGCTTGCCGGCTTCCGGCTGCTGCCGGTCGCGGCCCTGCCCAAGGTGGATTTCCCGACGATCAACGTCACCGCCTCGCTCTCCGGCGCCTCGCCGCAGAGCATGGCGACCTCGGTGACCACGCCGCTGGTGAAGCAGTTCGAGACCATTCCCGGCATCAGCGAAATCAGCGCCACCAACACGCTCGGCAACACGTCCATCGTGCTGCAGTTCGATCTGAACCGCGACATCGATGCCGCCGCCGCCGATGTGCAGGCGGCGATCTCGCGCGCCCAACGGCAATTGCCGACCAATTTGACGACGACGCCGAGCTATCGCAAGTCCAACCCCGCCGATGCGCCGATCCTGCTGATGGCGGTCAACAGCCCGGAACTGCCGTTGAGCAAGGTCGACGAGATCGCCGAGGACGTCATCTCGCCGCTGCTTTCGACGCTTCCGGGCGTCGCCCAGGTCAATATCTTCGGCCAGCAGACCTATGCCGTGCGCGTCGGGCTGAAGCCGGAGGAATTGCAGGCGCGGGGCCTTGGCGTCGATACCGTGACCACGGCCATCGCCCAGGCCAACAACCAGGCCCCGGTCGGCTCGATGCAGAACGGCCCGCAACTGCTGACCATCACCGCCGATACCCAGCGCACCAATGCCGAGGAATTCCGCTCGCTTGTGATCGCCAACAAGAATGGCGCCTCGGTGCATCTCGGCGATGTCGCCACCGTGCGCGACAGCGTCGACAATCCCTATGCGGGAAGCTGGTTCGACGGCAGCCAGGCGATCATCCTCGCCGTGCAGCGCCAGCCGGACGCCAATACGGTCGACGTGGTCGATTCGATCAAGGCCAAGCTGCCGGCCCTGCAGCAGCAATTGCCGGCCTCGATCAAGCTCAACGTCATGAACGACGCCTCGACCGCCATCAAGGCCGCCGTCGACGACGTACAGTTCACTTTGTTCCTGACCATCGGCCTGGTCATCGCCGTCATCTACCTGTTCACGGGCCATTTCAGCGCCACGGTCATTCCGGGTCTTGCGGTGCCGATGTCGCTCGTGGCGGCGCTCGGCGCCATGTACCTGCTCGGCTATTCCATCGACAATATCTCGCTGCTCGGGCTGACGCTGTCGGTCGGTCTCGTGGTCGACGACGCCATCGTCATGCTGGAAAACATCCTGCGCCTGCATGAGGAGGGCCTGCCGATGCGCGAGGCCGCGCTGAAGGGCTCGGCGGAGGTCAGCTACACCATTCTCTCCATGTCGGTGTCGCTGGTCGCGGTCTTCCTGCCGATCCTGCTGATGGGCGGCGTGGTCGGGCGGCTGTTCAACGAATTCGGCATGGTGGTGACGCTGGCGATCATGGCCTCGGCGCTGGTGTCGCTGACGGTGACGCCGATGCTGGCCTCGCGCCTCTCCGGCCAGACATCGCGGCCGCCGCTTGTGATCCGCTGGTTCGATGCCGGGTTTTCGCGCACGCTTGCCGGCTATGACCGCTCGGTGCGCTGGTGCCTGAACCACCGCGCCATCGTCATGGCCGCCTTCATGGCCTCGGTCGCGGCGTCCGGCTGGCTCTATCATACGCTGCCCTCCAGCTTCTTCCCGCAGGAGGATATAGGCCAGCTCTCGGTCTCCACCCGGGCGCGCGAGGATATTTCCTTTGCCGCGATGAAGGATCTGCAAGGGCAGGTGGCCGCGATCATCGCGAAGAACCCGGCCGTGATCCACGTGACCTCGATTGCCGGCGGCAACAGCCGCAACCCGATGAACAACGGCTCGATGTTCGTGCAGCTCAAACCCAAGGATCAGCGCCCGCCGCTGAACCAGACGCTTGCGGAACTGCGGCGCGAGACGGCCGGCGTTGCCGGCATTCGCACCTATATCACGCCGCAACAGAGCCTGCGTTTCGGCGGGCGCTCCTCAGCCAGCCAGTACCAGCTCGTCGTGCAAGGACTGAATGCCGATGCCACCAGCGAATGGTCGGGCAAGCTGATGGCGGCGATGCAGCAGGATCGCTCCTTCCAGGCGGTGACCTCGGATGCCCAGAACGGCGCCATCGCCGCCTCCGTCGTCATCGACCCGGAAAAGGCGGCGCAATTCGGCATCACCAACGACCAGCTTCGCAAGACTCTGGAAATGTCCTTCGGCGGCTATACGGCGGCGCAGATCCAGTCGACCGGCGACAGCTACAACGTCGACGTCGAATTCGACAACAGCCGCCCGTGGAGCGACGACATCCTTTCCGACATCAACGTGCTCTCGGCCAAGACGGGCGCGCTGGTGCCGCTGTCGAATTTCGCCACCGTCCAGCGCGTGCCGGCCCCGGTCACCATCAACCAGACCGGCCAGCTCGTTTCCACCACCATCTCCTTCAACCTGCCGGACGGCGTGGCGCTGTCCGACGCCATGGCCCGGATCGATGCGATCAAGGCAAGCCTCGGCATGCCATCGGACGTCTTTACCACCTATGGCGGGGCGGCGGCGATCTTCCAGCAGTCGCAAGGCAATACCGGCCTGCTGATCCTCGCCGCCGTGCTGACCATCTATGTGGTCCTCGGCGTGCTCTATGAGAGCTTCGTGCATCCGCTGACCATCCTCTCCGGCCTGCCCGCCGCCGCCTTCGGGGCGCTGCTGGCCCTGAAGCTGGCGGGGCTTGATTTCTCGCTGATCGCGCTGATCGGCCTGTTGATGCTGATCGGCATCGTCAAGAAGAACGCGATCATGATGATCGACGTCGCCGTCGAATTGATGCGCGAGAAGGGCGAGACGCCGATCAAGGCGATCCACGAAGCTTGCGTGCGGCGTTTTCGTCCGATCCTGATGACCACCTTCTGCGCCATGCTTGGGGCTCTGCCGATCGCGCTCGGTTCCGGCGCCAGTTCCGAGCTGCGCCAGCCGCTCGGCATCGCCGTGGTCGGCGGCCTCGTCGTCTCGCAATTGCTGACGCTGTTCATCACGCCCGTCATCTTCATCGAGCTGAACACGTTCGGCGGCTTCCTCACCCGCCTGTTCAATCGCTCGTCCAGGCCGCAGGCGATCAACGAGGCGAGCGCGATGGCGCAGGAGGCCGCGCCGGTGGCCGAGACACGGCGCAAGGCTCATGGTTGAAAGCCGCGGGAAATGACGCTATATTGCGTCATATCCAGTGGCAAGACGCGGAAAGATGACCCATGAGCCTCGCCCAATATGCCGATGGCGGCCTGTTTGCGCCGCGCAAGATCGCGGAAGTGTTGCGCACGACCAGCGAGGACATCGCCCGCGCCGCCGGTCTCGGCCGTGATGCCGTCCAGCGCAAGGACCGCATGCGCTCCGACAGGACGCAGCGGCGGCTGCGCGAGATGATCGAGGTTCTCAACAAGGTCGAGCCGCGCTTCGGCTCGGCGCTGATGGCCTATGCCTGGTATCGCTCGGAGCCGCTGGCCGGCTTTTCCGGCCAGACGGCGATGCAGCTCGTGCGCGGTGGCCACGCCGACGACGTGCTCGACTATATCGACGCCGTCGATGCCGGCGTCCACGCCTGAGCATGGCGGTTTCCTATCGTGGGCCGCTCTACCGGGCGCTGAACCCGATCTATGCGCGCGAGCCGCTGTCGGGACGCGGCGCCGAGCTTTACGGAGGCCGGTTCAATCCGAAGGGCGTGCCGGCTCTCTATGCCTCGCTCTCGGTGCTGACCGCACTGCGCGAGGCCAACCAGGTCGGTCACCTGCAGCCGACGACGCTGGTCTCCTACCAAGCCGAGATCGAAAACGTCTTCGATGCCGGCGATGCCGCCGCGCTGGCCGCCGCCGGCATGGATGCGGAGCATCTGCATGACGCCGGTTGGCGCGACCAGATGAAGGCCGATGGCGAGGCGCGCACCCAGCGTTTCGCCCGCCGGCTGATGGCCGAGGGCTACAACTCCCTGATGGTCCGCAGCTTTGCCCCGGGCGCCGGTCCCGGCGATCTCAATCTCGTCCTCTGGCGCTGGGGCGACGCCGCTCCCGCGCGCCTGACCCTCATAGACGACGAGCACCGGCTGACGCCGCCGCCCGGCCAGTCCTGACGATCAGGCGCCGAGGCTGTGCAGCACCCAGCGCCGTCCGTCGTTGCGCAATTCGCTGACGGCAAGCGGATCGATATCGATCCGCCAGAAGGCGGCGAGCGGGGCGTCCAGCACGGCCAGCGCCAGTGCCCTGATGACCGCGCTATGGGTGACGGCGGCGATATGCCCGCCGCGACCGCCCTGCGCCGCCAGCCAGCCCTGGGCGCGGCGCTGCAGGCGGCCAAGCGATTCCCCGCCATGTGGCGCGGCCTGCGGATCGTGCAGCCAGGATTGCAGAGCGGCGGGGTCGGCCTCTGCGATCTGCATGAGGTTCTTTCCGGTCCACCGGCCATAATCGAGATCGGCCAGCGCCGGTTCGATGGCGAAATCCTGGCCAAAGCCGCCCGCCGTTTCGCGCGCGGCCGCTTCCGGCGCGCTGACGATCATGTCCGGCCTTGGCGTGACGGCGGCGAGGCGCAAGGTGGCACGAACCGCCTCCTGCGGCAGCAAGGACGCGTCGAGACCGAAGATGCTTTTGCGGTTGGCCTCGGTCGCGCCCCGGCAGACGAGGGTGAGGCGTGTCAACTTGCTCAAATCTGGTCCCTTTCCGGCCGATGCATGTCGTTTCCTAGCATGCCCATGCCGTGTTGACAGTGCATTCTGACCGCTGTTACATCTTGAGCGCTGTTTTCAGGAAGCCAGTGAGAATCTGGCGCGGTCGCGCCACTGTCACCGTATGCCATGCGGGAGCCAGACCCTGAACGCCGCAAAGTCCGTAATGGAACGCGCAATTCGAGGAGGGACTTCATTGTCTGGCATTACTTATTCCACCGGTTCCGTCACCACCCCCATTCCCGTGGCCCAGATTTTCCCCTGGGCGCTGTTCGGCGGGCTGCTGATGCTGCTGGCGCTTTATTTCATCAGCACCGAAGAGGGTGCGATGCGCCTCGCTTCCGGCCTTGAAGTCCACGAATTCGTGCATGACGGCCGTCATCTGCTCGGGTTCCCCTGCCACTGACGGGAGGCTCCCTTGGTCGGACAACTTTTGCTACGCGGCATGATTGCCGGCGTGATCGCTGGCCTGTTGGCATTCGGCTTCGCCCGGGTGTTCGGAGAGCCGCAGGTCGACAGGGCCATTGCCTTCGAGGAGAAGATGGCGGCTGCGGCCGGTGAGCCCGAAGAACCGGAAGTCGTGAGCCGCGCCACCCAGGCCGGCATCGGCCTGTTCACCGGCGTCATGACCTACAGCGTCGCCATGGGCGGCATTCTCTCGCTGGTCTTCGCCAGCCTTTATGGCCGTGCTGCCGGGGGCCTGAGCCCGCGGGCGCTGTCGGCCTGCCTCGGCGTGGTCTTCTTCCTGGCGCTGATCCTGGTTCCGGACCTGAAATATCCGCCGAACCCGCCGGCGGTCGGGAACCCCGAGACGATCGGCATGCGCACCGAGCTGTATTTCGCCATGCTCGTCGCCTCCATCGCCGGTGCGGTGCTCGCCTTTGCGCTGGCGCGCAATCTCGCCCATCGCTGGAGCGGCTGGAATGCGGCTATCGTCGCCGGCATCGCCTATGTCGTCTTCATCGCAATCGTCCAGGCCTTGCTGCCCTCGATCAACGAAGTGCCGGAGAATTTCCGCGCGCTCGACCTGTATAATTTCCGGCTGGCGACGGTCGGCTTGCAGATCACGATCTGGACCGTGCTGGCGCTCGCCTTCGGCTTCCTCGCCGAAAAGCAGCTTCGCGCACAGGGCCTCTATCGCCTCGGCGCTTCGGCGCGTTGACATCGTTCCTGCGGGTGCCGCATCCGGCATCCGCAGGCTTTCAAGCGATTGTGCCTGGCGATTGTGCCTGGCGCGGCCGCTTCAGCGGAGGTTGATCCCATGCATCGGATGCGGGCCGCCGCCACCTTTCTCCTCCTGCTTCTCGCCTTTGCCTGTCCCGCCGCCGCCCATTCGAACCGGCCCGTCGCCAGCGGCAGCGGTCTCGGTTTTCCCAGCGCCAGCCATGGCGAATTGCTGGTTCTCTCCGCCTATCGCGCCGAAATTCTCGCGCTCGCGCGCAGCGTCGTCGAGACCGATCCGGATTTCCGCCGGCTGATGAATTATGCGGCCATCGAGTTTTCCTATTGTGGCTGGGGCCTGGCGCCGGGGGCGATCAGCGACGAGTCCAGCCCTTTCAACGAATGTTCGCATGCCTATCTTTCGGCCGAACGGGCGCTGCTCCTGCATATGCGCGGCATGCCTTCAGTGGCGGATCGGGCCGGCGAACTCGCCTCGCGCATCGATGCCGACATGGTGCAGCATGGCGCGTCGCTGATCGGCTGCGTCTATTCCGGGGAAGGCTTCAATACCGCCGACTTCGTCACCCCCCATTGGGAAAACATCTGGACACATGCTCCCTCGGCGGTGACCGCCGGCGCAGCCATCGTTTTCGGCGTGGTGTTGTCGGCAGCCTGTCTGGTTCCCTGGCCGGTCATGCGGCGGCGGATGAAGAGCAGTTGACGACGACAATCCTGAAACCCCTTCAGGCCGCTGCCTTTCGCCAAAGCCGCATCAACGGCCCATCCGGGCCATACAGCGGATCGCTATCCGGCAAGGGCAGGATGCGGATGCGGTCGCGGCCCTCGGCAGAGGGGGCGCTCTTCTGGATGTCGGCGTGTTGTCCAGGCGGATAGGCGCCGACGACGAGGAAATCGTCGCTGGCGGCAAGGCGCATATGCCCGGTTCCGGCCGGCAGCACCAGGCAATCGCCGGCTTGCACCTCCAGCCGCGCTCCATCGGGGCCGCCGATCAGCACCAGACCTTCGCCACGGGCGATGCCCAGCACCTCATGCGCGCCGGTGTGATAATGCTGGTAGTTGAAAATGCCGTTGCGCCACAGCCCTGTCCAGCCGGCCTTCTCGAACATGGACTCGAATGCGTCCGCGCGGTCGCGCTGCGGCGACAGGGCATGACGATAGAGCAACACCGGCAGCATGGGATGGTTCGGCACCCAGTCGCTCTCGGAAAACAAGTAGGTCTCCGGTTCGGTCATGATTTTCCGCCCTGTCAATGTTTTGCCTTCGGTTTTCTGCCGAAGGCCTTGCGCAATTCGTCCTTGGCCTTTTCCAGCGTCGCGCGGCGGCTGTCGGAAAGCTGGTCGCCGGCGCGGTTGATATAGAATGTCAGCATCGACATGGCCGAGCGGAAGGGGCTGGCCTTGCGCCGGTCGCTGTCCTCGGCGGAGCGCTTCAGGGATTGCGCAATCTTTTTCGCGCTGCCTTGCCGGAAAACGCCCCTTCTCAGGTCCAGCGCATCGCTATGTTCGGTAACGTCCTGCGACCACTTCCTCGCGTTTGCCATGGTCCATTCCTCCGTGTCGAACGTCTCGCTGGTCTAATCGCGCGACCGGTGCGATTGTTCCGGATCTACACTGCCAGGAAATCCTCGATGCGAACCGGGAAACGCCGCACCCGCACGCCTGTCGCATGCCAGATGGCATTGGCGATGGCGCCGACTGTGCCGGTGACGCCGATTTCGCCGACGCCCTTGACGCCGATCGGATTGACGTAGGCATCGTCCTCCGGCACGAGGATGGCCTCCAGCGACGGCACGTCGGCATTCACGGGCACATGGTATTCGGCGAGATCGGCATTCATGATTCGCCCGGTGCGATGGTCGGTGACCGCCTCCTCATGCAGCGCGAAGGAGGCGCCCCAGATCATGCCGCCATAATACTGGCTGCGCACGGTCAGCGGATTGATGATCCGCCCGGCGGCGAAGGCGCCGACGAGGCGCGTCGCCCGGATCTGCCCGAGATCGGGGTCGATGGTCACCTCGGCGAAGACGGCGCCATGCGAATACATGGCATGCGCGGCGGCGACCGCCGGATCGCGCGCCGATTTCGCCGTGCCGACCACCTCGCGCGCCCCGGCGCGGGTGAGGATGTCGGCATAGGCTTCGCTGCGCGCCTCGTCGTCGCGGCGGTGCAGGCGACCGTTGCGGGCGGTGACGCCAATATTGCCGGCGCCGTACAGCGGCGAGGCGGGGTCGTTGAGCGCAAGCTCCGTCAGCCGGGCGATGGCGTCGATGCCGGCTTCGTGCAAGGCCAGGCCGGCGCTGGCCGTATGGCCGGAACCGCCGGCGACGCCGCCATCCGGCAAGGTCGAGAGGCCGGAATGGAACTCGACCTGATCTGGATCGAGGCCGAGCGCCTCCGCCCCGATCTGGGCCAGCGCCGTCCAGGCGCCCTGGCCCATGTCGGCGCCGGCGGTCTCGATCAGGGCGCTGCCGTCGGCGCGCAGTGTCGCCCGCGCCGAGGCCGGGAAATGCGGGCAGGGAAACACCGCCGTGCCCATGCCCCAGCCAAGCAGGAAACCGTTCTTGTCGCGCATCTGGCGCGGCTGCAGCGGGCGCTTCGACCAGCCGAAGCGTTTCGCGCCCTCGGCATAGCATTCGCGCAGCGCCTTGGAGGAGAAGGGCCGGCCGCTGCCGGGTTCGGTTTCGGCGTAATTGGCGAGGCGAAAGACGAGCGGATCCATGCCGCAGGCCTCGGCCGCCTCGTCGATGGCGATTTCGAGCGCCGCCGAGCCGCTGGCTTCGCCGGGCGCGCGCATCGGCCCCGGCGTGCCGGTGTCGAGGCGCAGGCCCTCATGCTCGACCAGGATCGCCGGGCTGGCATAAAGCGGCAGCGCGGCATTGGCGGCGGGTTCGAGGAAATCATCGAAGCTGGAGGTGGCGGAGAGCGAATGGTGATGCAGCGCCGTCAGGCGCCCGTCCTCGTCCACGCCGAGGCGCAGCGATTGCCAGGTTTGGCCGCGATGGCCGACCGGACCGTACATCTGGGCCCGGCTGAGCGCCAGCTTGACCGGCCGGCCGAGCTGGCGCGCGGCGAGGATGGCCAGCAGTTGCGGCCCGTTGAGGATCGCCTTGGAGCCGAAGCCGCCGCCGAGGAAGGGCGAGCGGATGACGACGTTTTCGGCGGGAATGCCGAAATAGGCGCCATAGGCGGCGCAGCTCAGCGCCATCGCCTGGTTCGGCATGTCGATCGTCACCTTGTCGCCGTCCCAGGCGGCGACCACGGCATGCGGCTCCATGGCGTTGTGATATTGCGCCGGCGTCTCGTATTCGGCAGCAACGATGCGCGCGGCGCGGGCAAAACCGGCGTCGAGATCGCCATGGGCCGTGCGCGGCGAGCCGCCGACGCCGACGGCCGGCGGCGCATAGCGCTCGCCGCTGGCGCGATCGGTGCGGGCGGGCTCGGCCGCATAGCGGGGCGCAAGCAGCACGGCCGCTTCCGTCGCCGCCTCCAGCGTCTCGGCGACGACCAGCGCGATCGGCTGGTTGACGTAGCGCACGCCGTCATCCTGCAGCACCTCGACGCGGAAGCCGAAGGGCGGCATCTTCTCCTCGGGATCGTGAAACAGCGGCGGCCGGTTGGCCGGCGTCATCACGGCAACGACGCCGGGATGGGCCTCCGCCGCCGCGACATCGAGAAAGGCCACCCGGCCGCGGGCGATGGTCGAAACGGCGGTGACGGCATAGAGAAGGCCGTCCGGCGTATTGTCAGCGGCATAGGTGGCGCGGCCGGTCACCTTCAGCACGCCGTCGCGGCGGGTCAGCGGCTGGCCGGCATTCGAGCCGTAGCGGCCGGTGCTCATGGGAATGGCGTCAGGCGACATGGCGATCTCCCGTATGGGTCGAGAAGGGCGAGGCGGGCAAAGCGGGCATCACCGCCGGCGTGCCTTCCATCGCAAGGGTCAGCGCTCGCACAAGGATGCGGCGCGCCAGCTCGATCTTGAATTCATTGGCGCCGGAAGGCTTTGCCTCGGCCAACGCCAGCGCCGCCGCTCCGGCGAAAGCTTCCGTATCCGGCAAGGCGCCTATGAGCGAGGCTTCCGCCGCCCGCGCCCGCCACGGTTTGGCCGCGACCGCGCCGAGCGCCAGCCGCGCTTCGCGGATGCGCCCATCCTCCACCGTCAGCATGGCCGCGGCCGAAACGACGGCGAAGGCATAGGACATGCGCTCGCGCAGCTTCAGATACCGCGCCTTGGCCGCAAAAGCCTTGGCCTCGGCCGGCAGGCGCAGGCCGACGATCAGTTCGCCGGGAAGCAGGGCGTTTTCCAGTTCGGGCGTATCGCCAGGCAGGCGATGCAGTGCATCGAGCGCGATCTCGCGCGGCCCTTGCGGCCCCTCGATCTCGACCACGGCATCCAGCGCCACCAAGGGCACGCAGACATCCGATGGGTGGGTGGCGATGCAATTTTCGCTCCAGCCGAGCACGGCATGCAGCCGATTTTCGCCGTGCAATGCGTCGCAGCCGGAGCCGGGAACGCGGCGATTGCAGGCGCTCGCCCCGTCCTGGAAATAGGCGCAGCGGTTGCGCTGCATCAGGTTGCCGCCGAGCGTGGCGGCATTGCGCAATTGCGCAGATGCGCCGGAAAGCAGCGCTTCGGCCACCGCCGGAAAGGCGCTCGCAAAGCGGATATCATAGGCGAGATCGGCATTGCGCACCAGCGCGCCGATGCGCACCGACCCGTCCTCCAGCCAGTCGATGCGGTCGAGGCCGGGCAAGCGGGAAATATCGACGAGCCGTTCCGGCCGCGAGACGCCGATCTTCATCAGGTCGACGAGATTGGTGCCGCCGGCGAGATAGGCGGAGCCGGGCTTGCCGCCCTCGGCAATGGCTTCAGTCAGGCCTGTGGGTCGGAGGAAATCGAAGCGGTTCATGCCGCGTCCCTCCCAGTCTCGGCGGTCATCTCGCGCTGCGCCTGGAGCACTGCCTCGGTGATGCCTTTGTAGGCGCCGCATCGACAGAGATTGCCGCTCATCAGTTCGCGCACCCGCTCGGCATCGTCGCCGGCATGGCCCTCCGATATCAGGCCAACGGCGCTCATGATCTGTCCGGGCGTGCAATAGCCGCATTGGAAACCGTCGCAGGCGATGAAGGCGGCTTGCACCGGATGCAGCGCCTCGCCCTCGGCAAGGCCTTCGATGGTGGTGACGCTTGCGCCGTCAAGGGTGGCGGCCAGCGACAGGCAGGCATTGATGCGCCGGCCGTCGACCAGGACGGTGCAGGCGCCGCATTGGCCGCGATCGCAGCCCTTTTTGGTGCCGGACAGGTGAAGGCGCTCGCGCAACAGGTCGAGTAGCGTCACGCGCGGGTCGTCGAGCGCGATGGCGCGCGGCTGGCCATTGACGGTGAGGCTGATGGAGAGTGTCATGGGGATACTCCATTCAGAGAAAGTGCTATGACGGATCGAAGCCGCGGGGAGCGGCAGGCGACGGGCTTTGCGTCGTCGCGATGCAGGCGGCAATATACGGAGGGTGCCTCCGTTTAGCAAGAGGGCAAGCTTTTTTCAGTCAGATGGAACACGAGACCGCAAAGACAAGACGCAAGCCCCGTGCCGATTCGCTGCGCAACCGCGAGCGGCTGCTGGCTGCCGCCGCCGAGATTTTCAGCGCCGGCGCCGGGCAGGCGAGCCTGGAGGCAGTGGCGCGGGCGGCGGGCGTCGGCATCGGCACGCTCTATCGGCATTTCCCGACGCGCGACTCCCTGTTCGAGGCCGTCTATCGCCACGAGGTCGATCTGCTCGGCGAACTCGCCGAAAAGCTGGCGGGTGAGGCCGATCCCGTCGAGGCGCTGAAAACCTGGCTGCAGGCAAATATCCGGCTGGTGGCCGCCAAGAAGGGTATGATCGAAGCCCTGCAACTCGCCGCCCACGGCTCCTCCGACCTCAAGGCCTATAGCTACGAACGCATGCTCGGCGCACTGCGCACCCTGCGCGACCGCGCCGTCGCCGCCGACGCCATCCGCGACGACATCCCCGCCGAAGATCTGTTGCGGACGTTGCTCGGCATCTTCTACGCCCAGAGCAGCCCGGACTGGCATCCGACGGCATTGAGGATGGTGGATGTGTTTGTGGATGGTCTTCGGCGGCGGTAAGAAAAGTCCTTTCTAACCAGGCAGGACCATGCCGCCATCGCCTTCTCCCCCGAGGGGAGAAGGGGCCTTGGAGCGGCCGGCTTGCTTCATAGGCGATTGCCCTGCCTCACTGCGGCAGCGTCGCCGGCGCGACGTTGGTCGGCGAGGGCGGGTTGACGCTGGCGCCGCCCTCTGACGGGGCGGCCGGCATTGCCTCGGTTGGGCTCGGTTGCGGTATCTGGTCGGTGCCGACGGGGGCGGGGGTCACCTTGCCGTCGGCGGAGGAGACGCGCCAGACGGTGTTGCCGGCATCGTCGGCGATCAGCAGCGCGCCGGTGCCGTCGATGCCGAGGCCGACCGGGCGGCCGCGGGCCTTGTCGCCCTGCAGGAAACCGGTGACCACATCCTGCGCCTTGCCATTCGGCTTGCCGTTCTCGAAAGGCACGTAGACAACCTTGTATCCGTTGAAGATTTTCCGGTTCCAGCTCCCATGCTCGCCGACGAAGGCGCCGTTGGCATAGGCGGCGGGCAAGGCGGAGCCCATGGAAAAGGTGAGCCCGAGGGCCGCGACATGGCTCGACAGCGCATAATCCGGCTTGATCGCGTTCTCGACCATATCCGGCCGTGGCGGATGCACGCGGGCATCGACGTGATCGCCATAATAGCTCCACGGCCAGCCGTAGAACGCGCCGTCCTTCACCGAGGTCATGTAGTCGGGCACCAGGTTCGGCCCCAGCTCGTCGCGCTCGTTGACCACGGCCCAGAGCTGGCCGGATTGTGGATTGAAGCTCAACCCGTTCGGATTGCGCATGCCGGAGGCGAAGACGCGGGCCGCGCCCGTGGCGCGATCGACCTGCCAGATGGCGGCCCGGCCCTTTTCCGCCTCCAGCCCGTTTTCGACGATGTTCGAATTCGAGCCGACCGAGACATAGAGCAGCTTGCCATCCGGGCTGAGCGCCAGATCCTTGGTCCAGTGGTGGTCGATCGGGCCGCCCGGCAATGGCGTCAGCACCTTCGGTTTCGCCTTGATCTCCGTCTGGCCGAGTTCGTAGGGGTAGGCGAGGATGGCGCTGGTGGTGGCGACATAGAGCGTATTGTCGGCCCAGGCGACGCCGAAGGGCGAATCGAGCTTGGTCAAAAGGTCATGACGTTCATCGACGGTGCCGTCGCGATTTCCGTCGCGCAGAAGGGTTATGGTGTTGCTCTCCTTCTTGGGACCGCCGTCGCCATGCGACAATGCCATGATCCAGCCGCGCACGGCATCCTTCGGGCGCGACAGCGGCTCGCTGTCCGGCCCGCGCGACTGCACGACCAGCACGTCGCCGTTCGGCAAGGTATGGATGGTGCGCGGATTGGCGAGATCCCTGGCATAGGCGGCAATCGCCAGGCCCTCGGGAACGCTTGGCGCCTCGCCTTCCTTCCAGCCGATCACCTTGGCGACCTTGTTGTCCGGCACCAGCATCAGGCTGGGCTCGGGCAACACCGGATCGGGGCCGATCTGCTGTGAGATGTCGAAATCCTCGGCGAAGGCTGCGCCCGCCGTGAGGGCAAGCGCCAGCGCGGAGACGGAAAACAGGGGCGAGACGGTCATCAAACCCTCCAGGCGAGCTTGGCATAACGGCCGGCGGACACGCCGACCGCCAGCACGATGAGAACGAAGGTGACCGCCGACAGCGCCAGCCCATAGGGCACCACCGCCGTCCAGCCGTCGCCGGCATGGATCAGGCTGTTGAGCACGGCGAGCGCCAGAATGATCAGGTAAAGAAGAACGGCGCCGAAGCCGGGCCGCAGGGGCCGCGTGCGCGGCCGCATGAGATCGATCAGCCCGGCAACAAGCGCCACGGCCCCGAATACCAGTCCGGCAAACAGCAGCCAGGCGGAAAAATTCTGCCACATCACATTCGCCGTCTGGGAGAAGGCGATATCGGTCACCAGCGCCAGCGGGAAGCAGACGAAGGGGAAGGGAAGGAAGACCGATTGCAGCGGCATGGCGGCGGCATCGGTCTGACGCGGCGTAAAGAACCCCATGGACGGTACTCCGGGCGTTGGCGGCGGGTCTGGCGACAATACCCGCAAACCCCCGCTTTTGTTCCATCGCTGGGCGGCCAGTGGGCAGATCTGCCTCGTGCCCGCGCAATGGCGAAGACCGGCGCTGCGGGAAACTCGTCACCGTGTTTCTCCGGCGCGGCGAATTTTTGTTTCCCAGGCCGGACGAAAATGAAACGCTGATTTCTATAAAATCTATGGATTAATATCATTATTGAAGTCGCCTGCTGGACAGGCTGATCGAACCAAGGGGCGACATCCATGCGCAAGAAACTGTTTCTCTCCATCCTCGGCCTGCTCGTGACGGGCATTCTTTCCGATGCCGCCGCGGCCGACGCCAGGAAAGTGGTCGTCGCCTATCAGACGGGTGCTTCGCCCTATGTCGTCGGCATCGCCAATGGCGACCTCGCCCGCCAGACCGGCTGGGATATCGAGTTCCGCCGTTTCAATTCCGGCGCCGAGATCTTCGCCGCCATCGCCTCGGGCGACGTGCAGATCGGCGATGTCGGCTCCAGCCCCTATGCGGCCGCCGCCAGCCGCGAACTGAAGGTCAAGGGCGTCTATATCACCGGCGGCTCGGGCGAGGGCGAGGCCTTCGTCGTGCGCCCGGATATCACGGGGCCGGCCGATCTCAAGGGCAAGAAATTCGCCGCGGCCCCCGTCTCCACCGACCATTACCAGCTTCTCGCCGTGCTGAAGCAGGAGGGGTTGACCGAGAAGGACACCCAGGTCATCGCCATCCCGCAGCCGGAAATCGTCGCCGCCTGGAAGCGCGGCGATATCGACGGCGCCTTCGTCTGGGATCCGGCGCTGTCGGAACTGAAGAAGGACGGCCATGTGTTCCTGACCTCGGGCGAGGTCGCCAAACGCGGCGCCCCGGTCTTCGGCGCGCTGGTGGTGACCGATGAATTCGCTAGAGACAACAAGGAATTCGTCAGCAAATATGTCGGCTTGATCGACCAGTATTATACCTCTTACGTCAACGACCCCAAGAGCTGGGGGCCGGAGTCCGAAAACGCCAAGCTGATCGCCAAGCTGCAGGGCGGCACACCGGCCGAAAACGCCGAGCGCCTGAAGGCGACCGTCGCCGTGCCGCTGCGCGAGCAGGTGACCGATGCCTGGCTCGGCGGCGGCGAGGCCGGCGGCGTCGCCAAGACGCTGAAGGACACCGCCGCCTTCCTTAAGGAGCAGCGCAAGATCACCGCCGTCAAGGAGAGCTATGCCGGGTTTGTCGACCCGCAATATGCGGCGGCGGTGCTGGCTTCCGAATAAGGTTTAGCCCTCGCCCAATCCTTCTCCCCGCGGGGGAGAAGGAAGTGCGGCAACGGCATCATCCACAAGGAATATCTCATCAAGCCGCGAAGAATGCACAGGCAAGGCTCGTCGCCTCCCGCACAAAGGAAAACGCCATGCTCGATATCCGAAACGCGACTGTCCGTTATGCCGCCGCCGATGGGCAGGAGGTCCACGCCCTCGACCGGGTGTCCTTTACCATTCCCGCCCGGTCGATCGTCGTGGCGCTTGGCGCGTCCGGTTGCGGAAAATCGACGCTGCTGAACGCCATCGCCGGCTTCCTGCCGCTGACAGACGGCAAAATCCTGCTCGATGGACAGGAAATCCACGGCCCTGGCGGCGATCGCGGCGTCGTCTTCCAAAAGGATACGCTGCTGCCCTGGTCGAGTGTCGCCGACAATGTGGCGCTGGGCCTGCGCTATCGCGGCGTGCCGGCCCGCCAGCGGCGCGAGCGCGCGCACGAGCTTCTCGATCTCGTCGGTCTTTCCGGCTTCGAGGACAAGTCGCCTTATGAGCTCTCCGGCGGCATGCGCCAGCGCGTCGGCATTGCCCGCGCGCTGGCCACCGATCCGCGTATCCTGCTGATGGACGAGCCCTTTGGCGCGCTCGACAGCCTGACCCGCGAGACGATGCAGCAATTGCTGGCCTCGATCTGGGCGAGCACCGGCAAGCAGGTGTTCTTCATCACCCATTCCATCGAGGAAGCGTTGCTGCTCGGCACCCATATCCTCGTCATGTCGCCGCGCCCCGGCCGCATCGTTGCCCGTTACGACGCCGATTTCGTGCGCCGTTTCGCCGAAACGGGCGAGGCCGACGACATCCTCGCCGATCCCGCCTTCATCGCGCTGCGCAGCGAATTGCGCGCCCTCATCCACGCCGCGCCCGAGGCGCGCGCCGCTTGATCCCCTACGGAGGACGATCCATGAGTCTCGCCCTGGAAACCAATGAGACCCTGCGTGACGCCGATGCGCCTCCGCGTCCGCAAAAACCCCGACGCGCACCCCGCACCGGCACCGCCGTGATCAGCACGGTGACGCTCGCCGCATTGATCGGCCTGTGGTTCGCCGCAAGCCAGCTCGGCCTCGTTTCGCCGCTCTTCCTGCCTTCGCCGCTGGAAGTGCTGCATCAGTTGCAGTCGATCGCCATTGACGGCTATGCCGAGGGCACGCTCACCGACCATGTCCTCGCCAGCGCTGGCCGCATCGGGGCGGCGCTTGCCTTCGGTATCGTGCTCGGCATTCCCCTCGGCCTCGCCATGGGCCTCAATCGCTGGGCCAAGGGCATTTTCGGCGTGCCGATCGATCTCTACTGGGGCCTGCCGCCGCTTGCCTATCTGCCGCTGCTGATCATCTGGCTTGGCATCGGCGAGGCGTCGAAAATCCTGCTGCTCAGCCTCGCGACCTTCGCGCCGATCTGCTACGCGGCACAGGCCGGCGTCCGCTCGGTGCCGGTGGAGCGCATCAACGCCGCCCGCTCGCTCGGCGCCACGCCGCTGCAGGTGTTTTTCACCATCGTCTTTCCGTCGGCCCTACCGGAAATCTTGACCGGCGTGCGCATCGCCATCGGCGCCAGCCTGTCGACATTGGTCGCCGCCGAACTCATCGCCGCCCGCTCCGGCCTCGGCTACATGATCATGTCAGCCGCCAATTTCCTCGCCACCGATGTCGTCTTCGTCGGCCTCGTGGTCATCGCCGCCTTCGCCTTCATCCTGACCACGCTGATGAAATGGGCCGAGCGGCGGCTGGTTCCCTGGAAAGGCAAGATCTGACGGCATCGTTCCGCCGGTCAAGGCATCCGGCGGAACGTCCATTTGACGACATAATCGCCATTGCTTTTCGTTTTGGTCTTGATCTTCACCTTGACCGGCCCGCCAAGCCGCGCTTCCGCCGCCTCGAAAGCGCGCCGCGCCTCGGCGATCGCCTGGTGATAGGCGCTGTTGTCCCGCTTCGGCGTGTCTGCCAGCGCCTTGAGCAGCATGGCCATGTCCGGTTTCTCTTCGCTCATGCCGCCCGCCTACACCAGGCGGCGGGCATCTTTCAAGGACGGGCGCGCCTTATCCGAAATACCGAACCCTGACGGCATCGATGGCGACGGCGATGAAGATCATGATGCCGCCGATCATGCCGACATAGAAGGAGGGGACGGAGATGATGGCGAGGCCGACCTGGATGACGGTGAGCAGCAGCACGCCGCCGAGCACGCCGATGACGCTGCCGCGCCCGCCGAAGACCGACACGCCGCCGATGATCGGCGCGGCGATGGCATAGAGCAGGTAGCTGGCGCCCTGGTTCGAGGTGATCGCCATCTGCCAGGACGCCAGCAGGTATCCGGCGACGCCCGCCAGGAAGCCGGCGATGGTGTAGGACAGGATCTTGACCCGGTCGACGCGGATGCCGGCGGAATTCGACGCCACCTGATTGCCGCCGACAGCGAAGATCGAGCGGCCGAGCACGGTATGGCGAAGCAACACATACATGCCGAGAATGGCGAGCACGAAGACGACCGGCATCACCGGCCAGCCGCCGATGGTTTCCTGCCCGATCCAGACATAGCCGGGGCTGAGGCTGGTGATGGTGCGCCCCTGCGTCAACGCCAGCAGCGCGCCTTGCAGGATGATCATCATCGACAGCGTCTGGATCAGCGACACCATCTTCAGCTTGGTGATGCAGACGGCGTTGAAGAAGCCGATCAGCGTCGCAACCGCAATGCCGATCAGCGCCGCCAGGAAGAAGGGCAGGCCGAGATCGGTATTGGCCATCGCCCCGATCGCCGAGGAAAAGCCGACATTGGCCGGGATCGACAGGTCGATTTCCGCCACCAGCAGCGGCAGCGCCATGGCGAGCGCGATCATGCCGAGCACGGTCGCCTGCACCATGATGTTCTGCAGATTGAACAGGGTGAAGAAATACTGGTTGAACAGGCCGAAGATCACGACCAGCGCGATCAGCCAGATCCACACGACATTGTGGAGGATCCAGCCCGCCGCCGAGCTTCTGCGGGATTTGGCGGTCTGCGGCTTCGGCGCGCTGTGGGTCATGGCGATATCACTCACTTGAATGTCTCCTCTCGTCCGCAAGGCCCCATGCGGGGGCGCACGCGGCTTCTCATCCGAGATTGCGCAGACGGCTGCGCGAAATGGCCTCTCCCGCCAGTTCCTCGCGGACGCGGCCGTTCTGGAAAACCAGCACGCGGTCCACGGCGCGCACCAGTTCGTCGGTATCGGTGGAAATGATGATGACCGAAACGCCGGT
Organism: Hyphomicrobiales bacterium; assembly: GCA_017305935.1. GTDB lineage: Bacteria > Pseudomonadota > Alphaproteobacteria > Rhizobiales > Rhizobiaceae > Metarhizobium. Next base: position 218,045 of record JAFKJU010000009.1, read on the forward strand.
GCGGCTGAGCTCGTCGACGATGCGCAACACGTCCTGCTTGACGCCAACATCGATGCCGCGCGTCGGCTCGTCCAGCATGAGCAGCTTCGGCCGGGTGGCGAGCACCCGGCCGAGGCAGACCTTCTGCTGGTTGCCGCCCGACAGCGTATCCACCGCCACCGAACTGTTCGGCGCCTTGATGCCGAGCGAGGAAAAATAGCGCTGCGACAGCGCCCGTTCCTGCTCCGCGTTCATGAAGGCGCCTCTGGCGAGCGCCACTTCCGCCGACAGCGAGATGTTTTCGGCAATCGACATCTGCGCGATCGAGCCGTCGCGCCGACGGTCGTCGGAAAGATAGGCGATGCCGGCGGCAAAGGCCTCGGCCGGGTGGGCGGGAAGCGCGCGCTCGGCTCCATCGGCAAAACGGATGCGGCCGGAAGCGGCCGGCTGCAGGCCGAACAGGGTGCGAGCCAGCTCCTTGCCGCCGCCGCCCGGCAAGCCGGTGACGCCGACGACCTCGCCGGCGCGGATGGCAAGCGACGGCAGGTTGAGCGCACCGGAGCGGATATCCGTCAAGTGGATGGCCGGCGCGTCGGCGGAGAAGGTCGGGCGCTGGCGCTCGAAAAGAACCAGTCCGCGTCCGAGCACCAGTTCGGACAGATCCTCCGATGTCATGGCTCCGACATCCTCGGAGCCGCCGGCATAACGCCCGTCGCGCAGCACCGAGACAGCATCGCAGATTTCGAGGATCTCGTCGTTGAAATGCGAGATGAAGATGAAGGTGACGCCCTGCGCCTTCAGCCGGCGCATGAAATCGAACAGTTGGGCGCGGTCGTCGACGGTCAGCGCCGCGGTCGGCTCGTCGAGGATGATGACCTTGCCGCCGGAAAACATGGCGCGCAAGATGTTGAGCTTGCGTCGCGCCACGGCATCCAGGCTGCCGGCCAGCGCCGAAGGATCGATGCCGGTGCCATCGAGCATCCGGGCGGCGTCTATCGCCAGCTTGCGCCAGTTGACGAAGCCGAAGCGGCGTTTCGGCCAGATGCCGAGCATCAGGTTTTCGGCCGCGCTGAGATGGTCGATGATCATCGGCTCCTGGGTCACCAGGAAGACGCCGGCCTCCTCCATCGCCCGCACGTCGACCGGCGGCAGGGGTTTTTCGTCGAGATAGATGGTGCCGGAACTCGGCTGGCGCTGGCCGGACATGATGCCGACCAGCGTCGACTTCCCGGCGCCGTTCTCGCCGAGCAGGCCATGAATGGTGCCGGCCCGGATCGACAGGTCGACGTCGCTCAAGGCAACCACGCCGCCATAGGTCTTGCCGAGCCCTTCCACGCGCAGCACGATGCGGCTTTCGGTTTCGGGCTTCAAGCTTTGGGCTGCTGTCATCAAAGGGTTCCTCACGCGCCTGATGGACGATGCCGCATGAAGCGCCATCGTCCCGTTCATTCCGCTTGGGCGGAAACGGCCTTGGGAGGCATCAGGTATAGGGGATGTTCCATTCCTTCTCGGCGATGTATCCCCAATGGCGCTTGTCGTCGGCATTGGAGGGATCGATGACGAAGGGCGGGATGATCAGGGTCGGGCCAGTCTTGCCGGCGACGATCTCGCCCTTTTCCCAGAAATATTTCTTGTTTTCATAGGCGCCGACCGGCACCGCTTCCTTCTTCATGGCATGCTTGGCCAGCATTTCCACGGCGATTTCGCCATAGGCGATGGGATCCTGCGAGACGCAGCCGTCCATATAGCCTTCCTTGATCCAGTTCAGCGCCACCGGTTCGCCGTCGATGTTGACGAAGATGACGTGACCGTCCTCGCCGATCTTCTTCCAGCGACCCTTCTGCTGCAAAGCTGTGACGATGCCGCGCGAGGGGCTGTCGGAGGGGGCGTGCACGGCGTCGAGATCGGGGAATTCCGAGAGCGTCGAAAGCGTCACCGCCAGCATCTGGTCGAGCGCGCCTTCGGTCGGGCGGGCCAGATACTTGATGTCGGGATATTTGGCGAATTCCTCGTCCATGCCTTCCTTGCGCTGGCGCCAGGCGACGGATTGCAGGGCGCCGAAGCAATTCAGCACCGTGCCCTTCGGGCTGCCATGCTTCTTGGTCAGCCCCTTGATGATCTCCTGCGCCGCCATGACGCCGCCGAGATGGTTGTCGAAGCTGACAGTGATGTCGACCTCGCCGCCGTCAGCCGGCGTGTCGATGATCGCCACCGGAATGCCCTGCGCCTTATAGCGGTTGATGACCGAGACGATCGCCTGGCTGTCGATGGGGTCGGAGACGATGCCGGCCGGGTTCTTCAGCATCAGGCTCTGCCACTGCTCCAGCTGCTTGGTGTTGTCGAAGCTGGCATTGGTCGCCTGGAATTCCCAGTCCTGGGCCGCGACCGCGCGCTTCACCGCCTCCTCCTGGATGACGAAGAAATAATAATCGAGGCTCTTGTTGCTGTAGGGCACGAAGGGCTTGGCCTGTGCGAAGGCCATCTTGCCACCGGCCAGGCTGGCGACGCCCAATGCCGCGCCGGCCTGCAACAGGTGGCGACGGCTGATCTTGATATCTGCGCTCATCTCGTTCCTCCCTCTAGAAAACTAGTGATACTAGATTTGTCACTGTGCCGCCGTGCTGTCAAGCGTGATTCACGCCGTTCAAATCGGGAAAGGAGCCATCTTCGCTAGGCTTTCGGCGGTCATATCTAGTGCGCGAACAATGGCATTTTCGCTAAAAATCGGCGCATCTTTCCCGGAGATGGCAAATATTGCTTGCCATCTCCCTCTCTGGCTGCAATCAGAGATGCAACTACGTTGTTTTACTAGATTTACGCATCTCGACATAGGTCGAGCCATCAAATTTTCCGACGACCATGCCATCGGATTCACGCGTGAACAGGCCATTTTCCACGACGCCGGGGATGCGGTTCAACGCGATCTCCAGCCTTGCCGGCTCGGAAATGGCGATGCAGTGGCAGTCGAGGATGAAATTGCCGCTGTCGGTGACGACGGGCTGGCCGTCGCGCATGCGCCGTTCGATGCGGATGCCGGAAATGCCGTGGTCGGCAAGGGTTTTCTGCACCATGCGCTCGGTCTGCTTCCAGGCGAACTGCACCACCTCGACCGGTAGCGGAAAGCCGCCGAGGCGGTCGACGATCTTGCTCTCGTCGCAGATGGTGATCATGCGCTTCGAGGCGTGGGCGATGATCTTTTCCCAGAGCAGGCAGGCGCCACCGCCCTTGATCATGTTGAAGTCGCGGTCGATTTCGTCGGGGCCGTCGATGGTCAGGTCGATCTCGCCGATCTCGTTCGGCTCGGTGATGCGGATGCCGACCTCGCGGGCGACGTCGATGGTCGAGCGCGAGGTGGTGGTGCAAGTCAGTTTCATGCCTCCGGCGACATGCTTGCCGAGTTCGCGCACGAAGAAATGCGAAGTCGTACCCGAGCCGAGGCCGAGCTTCATACCGTCACGCACGAATTCCTCGATGACGCGGCGTCCCGCCGCCTTCTTGGCTTCGTCCTGGGTGCTCATGGTAAAGAAATCCTTGTTTTCTAAATCTTGTCGGTCTGCCAGCTATCGAGGGCCGGCAACTGGTCGGGAAATTCGGAGCCGCTGATCACCGCCATCGAGGTGACCAGCATGTTAACGACGAGGTGATGATTGAGCCGCGAGGCGAGCGGCGTCAGAAGCTCGGTGCGCTCATAGGGAGTGACGGCGATCAGCACGTCGGAAATGCACGCCAGCGGACTGTCGGCGGCGGTGACCGAAACGACGCGAGCGCCGCCGGCGCGCACGGCGGTCGCCACCTCGACCATCTGCTTGGTATGGCCGGATTGCGAGAAGATCAGCGCCACCTCGCTCGGCCGTGAGGTCTCGGCATGCAGCCATTGCTTCTTGCGGCCGATCAGGGCGGTGCAGCGAAGCCCGAGGCGCTGAAACTTGTGTTCGGCATCCAGCCCGGTGATCTCGGAAATGCCGCTGGCATAGATGCCGATCCACACCGCCTCGTTCAGCAGCTTGGCGCCGGCCTCGATCTGCGCCGGCACGATATCCTCCAGCCCGCGCTGGATGGCGTTCAGCGAATTGCGCGCCGTCTTGCGCACGATGTTCTCGACGGAATCGCCGGCGACGATCTGCTCATAGGCGAAGGGGGCCGAGGGCACGAGGCTCTGGGCGAGGTAGAGCTTGAAATCCTGATATCCCTGAAATCCAAAGCGGCGGCAGAAGCGCATGATCGTCGGATCGCTGACGCCGCATTCCTCCGAAAGCCTCGCCATGCTCATATGGATGACCTGGCTCGGATGGGCGCTGACGAAACGGGCGACACGCGCCTCGGCGCTCGCCATGTCGGGGCTTTCCTGCAAAATGCGTTGCAACAGGCTTTCACTGCTCATGCCTGAATGTCTCCTTGCGTGACCGGTTGGCGCAGGGACGTCAGATCCGAAAGCCGGGTCAGGCGACAGTCGGCCGCGACGTCGAGATGCCGGCCGGTTCCCCAGGGAACCGCGTAGAACGGCACGCCGGCGCGCGCGGCAGTCGTCTGGTCGACGGTGGTGTCGCCGACATAGACCCAGCGCCCGGGCTCAAGCCTCATGCGCGTCGCGACAGTCAGGAGATGAATCGGGTCCGGTTTGCAAGCGGGCACGTCATCGGCGCCGGCGACGGCGGTGAAGAGTTGGCCGATGCCGAGTATATCGAGGATGCGCAAGGTCAGGCGATGCGGCTTGTTGGTGCAGATGCCCATGCGGAAGCCATGATCGTGAAGCAGATGCAGATCCTGCTTCACGTCGTCATAGAATTTCGTGTGGCGCGAGGGGGTGCGCTCATAGGCGGCGAGGTAACCCTTGACGGCGCGATCGACGCTTTCGTCATCGCTGGGAAGCCCGAGTTCCAGCATCATGTCGAGGAGGAGCCGGCGCGGGCCGTTGCCGATGAAGCGCTCGACGAACGCGACCTCCAGATGCGGCCAGCCCTGTTCGGCGAAATAGTCGTTGACGCCGGCGGCGATATCCGGCGCGCTGTCGATCAGCGTGCCGTCCAGATCGAAGATCAGCCCTTCGCAATCGCGTATGGTCATCGCCCGCCCCCTATGCCTCGATGTCGTCATGAGCACGCGCCAGCGCGTGCATGCTGTCAGCCAGCGCTGGATAGAGCGCCTGATAGACCGAAAAGCCCGGCGAAAGCGCTGCCCGTCCGGCCGCATCCGCGCTTTCGCGGGTGAGGGGGCGGCAGAGGTTCGCCGCCTGCTCCGGTGTTTCGAAAATGCCGAGCCCGAGACCGGCGACGAGGGCGGCGCCGAAGGCGGCCCCTTCCGCAGCACCCTCCGTCGTCACCACGTCGCAGCCGAACAGATCAGCCTGCATCCGCCGCCACAGCGCGGAGCGCGCTCCGCCGCCCGACGCCTTGACGACATGGGCCTCGATGCCGGCTCGCCGCATGACCGAAAAGATGTCGTAGAGCGCGAAGGCGACGCCTTCCATCACCGCCCGGGCCATTTCCGCCGGGCCATGCAGTCCGGTCAGGCCGATGAAGACGCCGCGCGCTTCCGGATCGGAATGCGGCGCGCGCTCGCCGTTGAGATAGGGCAGGAAGACGAGGCCGCGGCTGCCGGCGACGCTCTCTGTGGCGGTCGCGACGATCTGCTCATAACTCCAATCCTTGTCACCTGCCAAGCCGCGCAGCAGGCGCTGGAACCAGCTCATCGCAAAACCGGCATTCAGCGTCACGCCCATGGCGTGCCATTTGCCGGGCGCGACATTGCAGAACACCTGCAGCCGGCTCTCGGGATTGTCGATGGCCGCATCCAGCGCCGAGGCGACGATGCCGGCCGTGCCGATGGTGGTCTGCACGTCGCCCGGCGCGATCACGCCCGAGCCGATGGTCTGGATGACGCTGTCGCCGCCGCCGCCGACCACCGGAATGCCTTGCCTGAGGCCGAACAATTCCGCTCCGGAGCGGCTGACGCGGCCGGTGATTTCAGGCGATTCATGGCAGGCCGGGAACAGATTCTGGTCGATGTCGAGCTTTTGCATCAGCGGAAAGCTCCACTGTCGTGCGCGGACGTCGAACAGGCCGGTGCCGGAGGCATCGGAGACTTCGGTCGCTTTCTCGCCGGTCAGCACCAGCCGCAAATAGTCCTTGGGGTTCAGCACATGGCGCAGGCGGGAAAACAAATCCGGCTCATGGGCGCGCATCCAGGCGACCTTGCCGCCGGTATAGCCAAGCAGCATCCGGTTGTTGGTGTAGCCGCGCAGGGCCTCTTCGCCGCCGGCCTTTTCGGTGAGCGCGGCACATTCTGCGCCGTTGCGCTGATCGTTCCAGAGCAGGGCCGGGCGCAACACGCGATCCTCGGCATCGAGCGGCGTCAGCCCGTGCATCTGGCCGGAGAGGCCGATAGCGCGGATCTCCACATCGCCGTGACCGGCGAGCAGTTGTCCCACGGCGCGGCGCGCGCCCTCGATCCACAGCGCCGGATCCTGCTCCGTCCAGCCGGGGCGCGGCTGGGCGAGATCATAGGTCGCGGTCTCGCTGCCGAGCAGCGCGCCGTCCGTGGAGAGCAGCAGCGCCTTGCAGCCCGAGGTTCCGATATCGATCCCGAGAACGGCCTCCCGCGCCATGGCTCAAAACCCTTCCGGCTGGTCAAGGCGGATGCGGATATGCTTGAAATGGAAATATTCCAGCAGCCCCTCGCGGCCGTGCTCATAGCCGACGCCGCTCTGCTTGCGCCCGCCATAAGGCGCGTTCATCACGCCGGCATCGACATTGTTGACGGCGACATTGCCGTAATCCAGCCGCCGCGAGATGGCGCGGATTTCCGCCGCATCCTGCGTGTAGAGATAGGAGGCCAGCCCATAAGGCGTGTCGTTGGAGAGTGTCACCGCCTCTTCCAGCCGGTCGAAAGGCATGACGCCGACGAGCGGCCCGAATGTTTCCTCGGTCATCACCTTCATCGTGTGATCGCAATCGGCAACCACGGTCGGGCGGAAGAAATGGCCCTTTTCGAAGGCCTCGCCCTGCGGACGGCTGCCGCCGGCAACCAGCTTCGCGCCCTTGGAGAGCGCATCCTGGAGATGATCGACGGTCTTGTTCAGCGGCTCGGCCGAGGCCATGGCGCCCATGTCGGCATCCGGCGCGTCCTGCCCGTTTGCGACGGTCAGCGCTTCCGCCGCCTTTGCGAGGCCGGCGACGAAAGCGTCATAGACCAGCCGCTCGACATAGATGCGGTTGATGGCGATGCAGATCTGGCCGTTGTTGCGGAAGGAGCGGCGTGCAGCCCCCTTGATGGCGGCGGCAAGATCGGCTTTGGCGGTGACGATCATCGGGCAATTGCCGCCGAGTTCCAGCGACAGGCGCTTGATCTTCGGACACGTCTTCTGGATATGCAGGCCGACTGCGGAGGAGCCGGTGAAGGCGATCTTGTCGACATCCGGATGCTCGACCAGCGCCTGACCAACCGTCGAGCCGGAGCCGGTGACGACATTGACGACGCCGGCCGGGATGTTGGCCTCCTTCGCCTTGGCGGCGATGGCAAGCGCCGTGAACGGCGTCAGCTCCGCCGGCTTGATGACGATGGTGCAGCCGGCGGCCAACGCTCCGCACAGCTTCCAGCCGATCAACTCGGCCGGATAGTTCCACGGCGTGATGGCGCCGACGACGCCGATCGGCTCGCGCACCACATGGCTTTCGCTGTCGGTCGTATCGTTGGGCACGATCTCGCCATGCACGCGCACCGCCTCTTCCGCATAGAAATGGCAGGCCTCGGCGAGCTTGAGGATCTCGCCGCGCGCCTCGTTGACCGGCTTGCCCTGTTCCAGCGTCATGATCTTCGCCATGGCATCCGCATCTGCGGCAATAGCATCGCCCATGCGATGCAACGCCGCCGCGCGCGTCTTCGCCGGAACCGTCGACCATGTCTCGAACGCCTTGCGGGCGGCCGCGACAGCGGCGTCGATTTCCTCTTGCGTCGCCAGCGGGATCGTGCCGATCTCGTCAAGCGTCGCCGGATTCTCCACCCGGATCGGGCGGCCGCGCCCGGTCACGAAAGCGCCGTCGATAAACAGTTTGCCGCTGAGTTGTTCGAGCATGTCATCCATCATGTCAGGATTTTCCGGAAAGGCGCCCCAAGCGCCGGTCGAGATCGAATATATAGTTATACTAGCTTCACGCAAGCGCTATTTTTGATAGCTCCCTGCTGTCCGCCGTCAGGGATTCTACTGCGATGCAGAATCAAATGCTATTATATCTATTGAAATATAACAACTCTTCTGACGATCAAGAGCAAATGCGCACTACCGACCCTGAAAACCGATGGAATTCGCGATTGACGCGTTGATGAAGCAATACTAGTAATTGTCCACCCAAGGAGGACTTCTTCATGAGCATCGATTTTCCCGAGAATGCGCGCCTGATCGGCCGCGTCTGGCGCCCCGAACTGGAAGGCCCGTCCGTGGTCATCGTCCGCGACGGCGTGCTGTTCGACGTCACGCGCGAGGTCGCGACCGTCGCCGATTTCCTCGATGGCGACAGCGTCGCTACCTATGATTCCCTCAAGGGAGACCGCCTCGGCCCGGTCGACGATTTTCTGGCGAGCCCCGCCGAGATGGGCAACGGCGCGACCCGCGCCTGCCTGCTCGCCCCTTGCGACCTGCAGGCGCTGAAGGCCTGCGGCGTCACCTTCGCCCGCTCGATGATCGAGCGCGTCATCGACGAGCGCACCGCCGGCGATCCCGCCCGCGCCGAGGCGATCCGCACCCGCATCGGCGATCTCATCGGCGGCAGCCTCACCAATGTCCGCGCCGGTTCCGAGGCATCGGACCATGTACGCGGCGTGCTGCAGCGCGAGGGCCTGTGGTCGCAATATCTGGAGGTCGGCATCGGCCCGGATGCTGAGGTGTTCACCAAGTCGCAGCCAATGTCGGCGGTCGGCCATGGGGCGCTGGTCGGCGTCAACAAAATCTCCAACTGGAACAATCCCGAGCCGGAAATCGTGCTGGCGGTGAATGCGCGCGGCGAGATTCGCGGCGCGACGCTCGGCAACGACGTCAACCTGCGCGATGTCGAGGGCCGTTCCGCCCTGCTGCTCGGCAAGGCCAAGGACAACAACGCCTCCTGCGCCATCGGCCCCTTCATCCGCCTGTTCGACGAGGGTTTTTCCATCGCCGATATCGAGAAGGCGGAACTGTCCATGTCGGTGCGCGGCACGGATGGCTTCGAACTTTCCGGCCGCTCCAACATGGCCGAGATCAGCCGTGCGCCGGCCGAGCTGGTGCGCCAGACGCTGTCCAGCCATCAATATCCCGATGGCTTCATGCTGTTCCTCGGCACCATGTTCGCGCCGACCCAGGATCGCGGCACGCCCGGCAGCGGCTTCACCCATCACGAGGGTGATGTCGTCGAGATCGCCACGCCGCTGCTCGGCACGCTCTCCAACACCGTCACCTCCTGTGAGAAAGCCGCCCCGTGGACGTTCGGCGTCCGCGCCTTGATGCGCAATCTCGTCAAGCGCGGCGTGCTGGCATGAGCCGGGTCGTCGTCACCGATCACGCCTTTTCCGGTGTGGCGCGGGAGCGCGCGGCGGCGCAAAGTGCGGGCGCGGCGTTTTCCGAGCACCAGTGCCGCAGCGAGGCGGAAACGCTGGAAGCGGTCGAAGGCGCCAATGTCGTCTTCAACAATTTCGCGCCGATGAACGCGCGCACCATGAGCGTCATGGCCAAGGGCGCGACCGTCATTCGCTACGGCGTCGGGGTCGACAATGTCGATCTCGCGGCGGCGAAGAACCTCGGCATCCACGTCTGCAACGTGCCGGATTACGGCGTCGAGGAGGTCGCCGACCACGCGAGCGCCATGGCGCTGTCGCTCGCGCGCAAGCTCGGGCGCTACGATGCCGGCATCCGCGCCGGCGAATGGAAGATCGGCGCCATGGTCGATCATGTGCGTTCGCTCAGCCAGTCCACCGTCGGCCTCGTCGGCTTCGGCCGCATCGCCCGGGCGCTGGCGCGGCGGATGCAGGCTTTTGGCGCGACGGTGATCGCCTACGATCCCTATGTTTCGGCCGAAGACGCCAAGGCCGCGCAGGCGAAAATGCGGACTCTGGCGGAGGTCATCCGCTCGGCCGATATCCTCTCCCTGCATGTGCCTCTGACACCCGAGACCCGGCATATGATCGGCCGCGCCGAACTCGCCACCATGAAAAAGGGCGCGATCCTGATCAACGTCTCGCGTGGCGGGCTGGTCGACGAGGCGGCACTGGCTGAGGCCCTGGAGAATGGCCATCTCAGCGGCGCCGGCCTCGATGTCTTCGAAAAGGAGCCGCTGCCGGCCGATGCCGCCCTGCGGAGCGCGCCGCACACCATCGTCTCCCCCCACGCCGCCTTCTTCTCCGATGCCTCGGTGAACCGCCTGCAGCAACTGGCGGCCGAGGAAGGTTTGCGGGCGCTGAAGGGCGAGCCGCTGCGCTGCGCCCTGACCTGAGGATTTTGCGATGAGCTACCTGAAACAATTCGACCTTTCCGGCCGCACCGCGCTGGTCACCGGCGCGGGGCAGGGCATCGGCGCCGAATGCGCCACGGCCCTTGCCGAAGCCGGCGCCCATGTCCATTGCACCGACCGCGACGGCGACCGCGCGAAGGAAACGGCAAAACGCCTGACGGCCGCCGGCTTCAAGGCCAGCGCCCAAACGCTCGACGTCACCGATACGGCCGGCCTCGAAAAACTGGCGGCGGAGCTGCCGCCGCTCGATGCGCTGGTCTGTAATGCCGGCATCGTCACCAACACGCCGGCCGAGGATATGACCGACGACGAATGGGAGCGGGTGATCGGCGTCAACCTCACCGGCGTCTTCAAGACCTGCCGCGCCTTCGGCCGGCGGATGTTGTCGGCCGGGCGCGGCTCCATCGTCAATATCGGCTCGATGTCCGGCGATATCGTCAACACGCCGCAGCCGCAATGCCACTACAACGCCTCCAAGGCCGGCGTTCATCACCTGACGCGCTCGCTGGCCGTGGAATGGGCAAAGCGCGGCGTGCGCGTCAACGCGGTCGCCCCGACTTATATCGCGACACCGCTGCTCGACAAGCTGAACGAACAGCCGGAACTCATCCGCCGCTGGCTGGACCTGACCCCGATGGAGCGCATGGGAAAGCCATCGGAAATCGCCGCCGTCGTCCTGTTCCTCGCCTCGGACGCCTCCAGCCTGATGACCGGCTCGATCGTCGCGGCGGATGCCGGCTATACGGCAATCTGATCGCGAAATGTAAAAAGGCGCGGGCGCTTTCGTTCGCCCGCGCCTTCAGGCTGCTGACAAAGCTCCAAACCTCTCCACCGTCATGCTCGGCCTTGTGCCGAGCATCCAAGCACGCAAAATAATCCATTTCCGTCAACGGCTTGTCGAGCGTGAGCAGATCCTTGGGACAAGCCCAAGGATGACGACGGAGTGTGGGCAAGGTTTGTCAACAATCTGAAGGCGCGGGCGTTTTTAGTCGCCCGCACCTTTCATCCTGTCGAAACGGCCGCGCCTCAGCCGGTGAGCGCCACTGAGAAATCCGCCTCCGTCTTGGCGCGGACGTCGTCGACGCTGACGCCGGGGGCGAGCTCGATCAGGGTCAGGGCCGTTTCGCCGCGCTTGGCGACGGTGAAGACGGCGAGATCGGTGATCACGAGATCGACGACGCGGCTGCCGGTCAGCGGCAGGGTGCAGCGCTTCAGCACCTTGGATTCGCCGCGCGCCTCATGTTCCATGACGACGACGACGCGCTTGACGCCGGCGACCAGATCCATGGCGCCGCCCATGCCCTTGACCATCTTGCCCGGGATCATCCAGTTGGCGAGATCGCCGTTTTCGGCCACCTGCATGGCGCCGAGGATCGACAGGTCGATATGCCCGCCGCGGATCATCGCAAAACTGTCGGCGCTGGAGAAGAAGCTGCTGCCCGGCAGCTCGCTGATCGTCTGCTTGCCGGCATTGATCAGGTCGGCATCCTCTTCGCCCTCGTAAGGGAAGGGGCCCATGCCGAGCATGCCGTTCTCGCTTTGCAGCGTCACATGCACGCCTTCCGGGATGTAGTTGGCCACAAGCGTCGGAATGCCGATGCCGAGGTTGACGTAAAAGCCGTCCTGCAATTCGCGTGCGGCGCGTGCCGCCATTTCGTCCCGCGTCCAGGCCATCAGTTCGCTCCCACCTGTTCCCGTGCGCGCACGGTGCGTTTCTCGATCCGCTTCTCGATGCCCTTCACCTCGATGAGGCGCGACACGAAGATGCCCGGCGTATGGATATGGTCGGGATCGATGCGGCCCGGCTCCACCAGGTGCTCGACCTGGGCGACGGTGGTGTGCGCGGCGGTCGCCATGACCGGGTTGAAGTTGCGCGCCGTCTTGCGGAAGACGAGATTGCCGTCGGTATCGGCGGTATGGGCATGCACCAGCGCCAGATCGGCGAACAGACCGGTTTCCATGACGTAGAGTTCGCCGTTGAACTCGCGCACGTCCTTGCCCTCGGCGATCTCGGTGCCGACGCCGGTCTTGGTGTAGAAGCCGGGAATGCCGGCGCCGCCGGCGCGGATGCGCTCGGCGAGCGTGCCTTGCGGGTTGAATTCGATCTGCAGCTCGCCGGCGAGATATTGCTGGGCGAACAGCGCGTTTTCGCCAACATAGGAGGAGATCATCTTGTCGATCTGGCGGGTTTCCAAGAGGCGGCCGAGGCCAACGCCGTCTATGCCGGCATTGTTGGAGATCACCGTCAGGCCGCGCGCGCCGGATTCGCGCACCGCCTCGATCAGCACTTCGGGAATGCCGCACAACCCGAAACCGCCGGCCATGATGGTCATGCCATCCTTCAGCAGCCCGGCCAGGGCTGTCGTGGCATCTGAATAGACTTTCCGCATACTGCCTCCCGCAGGTTCGTTTCGCGCCGGAGGTTACGCCTTGAAAGCCAGGCCCTGTTAGCCGTATTTATACGGCATGACGCGAAATGCCATACCGATCGAGAGCTTTGCCAGGGACGCGGAACCGCGCTTTTCCCTGAACGAGATTCCCGTGCCCATGGTCTATGCCACGCATCGCATCATCCGCGATTGCAACGACGCCTTCGCCGAACTGTTCGGCTACGAGCGCGCCGACCTGATCGACAAGAGCTTCGCCGTCCTCTACCCGAAAATCTCCGATTTCATCCGCACCGGAAAGGTGTGGCTGGAACACCTGCCGGGCAGCCGCAGCTATTACGACGAACGCATCATGATGTCGGTGACCGGGCAGCGCTTCTGGTGCCAGGTGAACGGCAAGAGCTTTCAGCGTGACGATCCCTTCGCCCACGCGCTCTATTGCTTCCAGCGGCTGAACCGGCCGACCGCTAGCCCCCGGCTGGCGCTCACCGAACGCCAGCACCAGATCCTCACCCTCGTCTCGCAGGGCAAGACCAATGCCCGCATTGCCGGGGAGCTCGATCTCTCGGTCCGCACCGTCGAATCCCACCGCGCCCGGCTGATGAAGATCACCGGCTGCGCGAATTCCGCACAGCTGATCTCCTGGTTCCTGCATGCGCCGGAGACGCAGGATCGCTGACAGCGCCGTCCTTCTCCTCAGGCGAACCGGCGGGCGAAGGCGACGCAGGCGACGATGACGGCGGTGACCGCGACCATCGAGGCGGCCACGGGCTCGCCGAGCAGCAGCCCGGCCAGCGCCAGCCCGAAGAAGGGTTGCAGCAATTGCAACTGCCCGACGCTGGCGATGCCGCCGCGCGCCAGCCCGCGATACCAGAAGACGAAGCCGACCAGCATGCTGAACACCGAGACATAGGCGAGCCCGGCCCAGGCCGGCCAGCCGATGGCCTGCCATGAGCCCGGCAGCGTCATCAGCGTGACGATCGCCATCGGCGGCGCCGAGAGCACCAGCGCCCAGGAAATCACCTGCCAGCCGCCGAGACGCCGCGACAGCGCCGCACCTTCGGCATAACCCAGCCCGCACAGCACGATGGCGGCGATCATCAGCAGATCGCCGGCCGGCGACGACGCGCCGCCGTTCAGCAAGGCGAAGCCGACCACCGTGGCGCTGCCGAGCCCGGAAAACAGCCAGAACAACGGCTTCGGCCGCTCGCCGCCGCGCAGCACCGCGAATATCGCCGTCGACAGCGGCAGCAGGCCGATGAAGACGATGGAGCGGGCCGAGGTGATATGCTGCAGCGCCAGCGCCGTCAGCAGCGGAAAGCCGACGACGACGCCCAGCGCCACGACGGCCAGCGACTGGAGATCGCGCCGCCCCGGCCGCGCCTGCCGCAAGACGGCGAGCAGCGCCGCCGCCAGTGCCGCCGCGATCAACGCCCGCGCCGAGGTCAGGAACAGCGGCGACAGATCGGCCACCGCCACCCGCGTCGCCGGCAGCGAGCCGCTGAATATCACCACTCCGAGCAGCCCGCTGCCCCAGCCATCGATCGATGTCTTCATCGTATCCTCATGATGCCGAGCGAGGGCGATCGCCCCGCTTTTATTGATGATACTATCGGTAAAGCGCTGGCCAAGTCAGATACGGATCAATACAATCCTCCTAAACTGTATGGGTCATGAAAGGCACACACTTGAGCGAACCCGAACACATGCCGGCACGCGCCAGCCGCACCCTCGACGTCATGAAGGCAATTCGGGCCAAGATTGCCGGGCGCGCCTTGTCGGCGGGCGACCGGCTGCCGTCGATCCGCGCTTTCGCCGCCACCATGGGCGTTTCGCCTTCGACGGTGGTCGAGGCCTATGACCGGCTGGCGGCGGAGGGCTTGATCCGGGCGAGGCCGGGTTCGGGCTTTTATGTCTCGGCCGGCGCCCTGCCGCCGCTGTCGCTGGCCGGGGACCGGCCGCAGCAGGATCTCGCCGTCGATCCCTTCTGGGTGTCGCGGCAATCGCTGGATGCCGATCCCGCGGCGCTGAAGCCCGGCTGCGGCTGGCTGCCGGCCGAGTGGATGCCGGCCGAGGCGCTGCGCCGGGCCTTTCGCGCCGTGGCGCGCGGCGGCGACGGCCTGCTGGCGGAATATGGCGCGACGCGCGGCGCACCGACGCTCAGGCGCATCCTGATGGGCCGTTTTGCCGAGGAGGGGCTGGAGATTGCGCCCGACCAGGTGCTGCTGACCGGCTCGGGCACGCAGGCGATCGATCTCGTCTGCCGGTTGCTGCTGCGACCCGGCGATACGGTCCTGGTCGACGATCCCTGCTATTTCAATTTCCGGGCGCTGCTGCGCGCCCATCAGGCGAAGATCGCAAGCATTCCCTATACGCCTTCCGGGCCCGATATCGCCCGGTTCGAGGCGGTGCTCGCCGCCGAACGGCCTCGCCTCTACATCACCAATTCCGCCTTGCACAACCCGACCGGCGCGACGCTATCGCCCCGGACCGCGCACCACCTGCTGACACTCGCCAGCGCCCACGACCTCGTGATCGTCGAGGATGATATCTTCGCTGATTTCGAGCCGGAGCCGTCCGCCCGGCTGGCCCTGCTGGACGGCCTGAGCCGGGTGATCCGCATCGGCAGCTTTTCCAAGACCCTGTCCGCCTCGGTGCGGTGCGGCTATATCGCCGGCCGTGCCGACTGGATCGCCGAACTGGTCGACCTGCAGGTGGCGACCAGCTTCGGCGGCCCGAGCCCGGTGGCGGCGGAGTTGATCGCCGGCGTCCTCGCCGGCGGCGGCTATCGCAAGCACATGGAGGAACTGCGCCGCCGCCTGTCGCGGGCCAGGCGCGAAACGGCCGAAAAGCTCGCCGGCCTCGGCATCGTGCCCTGGCTGATGCCGCGCGGCGGCTTTTACCTGTGGTGTCGCCTGCCGCAGGACGTCGATTCCGCCGCGCTTGCCCGCGCCGCCATCGCCGACGATGTCGTGCTGGCGCCGGGCAACGTCTTCAGCGCCTCCCGTTCCGCCGCCGGCTTCATGCGTTTCAACGTCGCCCAGTGCGGCGACGCCCGGGTGATGGCCACCTTGCGCCGGGCGATGGCCGCTGCCCCGTCGGCGCCGGATACGGCGAATTAACCTGCAAGGCGCAGAGTGCGGTGCGGGTCTTCATGGCCGTGGCATTGCAGGCCGGGCAGCAAGTGCCGAACTAAGAAGGGGCTGACGAGATGCGCAGAATGGTTTGGGTGGACGCGGCCAAGGGTGTCGGCATCATCCTCGTTTGCTTCGGTCATGTCTGGCGCGGTCTCGACAATGGCGGCCTCCTGGCCAATGCGGCGCTTTTCAGAGCCGTGGACGTGGCGATCTACCTGTTTCACATGCCGCTGTTCTTCATCCTGTCCGGCGTGCTGTTCCAGAAATCGGTGGAGCGCAAGGGCATTGCCCGTTCCGCGGCGCTGCGCATCGAAACGCTGATCTATCCGCTGATCCTCTGGGCCTATGTGTTCGCCGCGTTTCTGTATCTGGCGGCGTCGGTCACCTCGCGGCCGCCGCTCTCGGGCTGGGAAATCGCAACCTTTCCCTTTCCGCCCAAGGATATCTTCTGGTTCGTCTGGGCGCTCTTTCTGGTGCAGATCGTCTCGCTGCCGCTGACCCGTCTGGGAACGGGCGCGCTGGCGACCGTCCTCGTCGCCGCGATCGCCCTGGTGTTCGCCACGACGGAGCACGAAATCCATTCGACGGTTCAGCCGGCGATCCGGCATCTTCCCTATTTTCTCGTCGGCATGATCTGGGGCCGCCTGCTAGCGCAGCCGCCGCACGACCGGCCGAAAGCGGCGATGGCTGGCCTCGCGGTTGCGGCGTTCCTTGGCGCGGAGGCCTGGATCCTCGCCCATCCGCAGATGCTGCCGACGGCCTGGGGTTTCGTCGGCGGTGGCATCGCGGCGGCGGCGGTCTGCTATGTCGCCTTCGCGCTCGCCCGCTTTCTGCCGGCCAGGGTCGCGGCCGGCCTGGAATTCCTCGGCGGCGCGGCGATGGCGATCTACCTGACGCATATCTTCTTCCTGTCGGCGACGCGGCTGGTTCTGGTCAAGCTCGGCATCGCCTCCGCGCCCGTGCATCTGCTGGTCGGCACGGCGGCGACCCTTCTCGGGCCGCTGGCGCTCTATTGCATCGCCCGCCGATTCGGCCTGATGCGTCTGGCCGGCTTCGGCCCGGCGCCGCGTGCCGCCGAAAAAGCACCGCCGCCGGCGACAAGCCTGCCGATATCCACCTCGATACGCTAAAGCGCGTCGCGATCCCGCAGGCTCGCTCCTGCGCCTAGATCTTTGATTTTTCGCATGTCGCTGTTGCAAAACCCCGCGCACTTTTGCGCGACATGCCCTCGCGTTTCGGAAGGCCACGGCGATTCCTAAACTTGTCTGACGAATTATTTGTAAGATGCCCGAAAAGAGAGCACACTCTCCTGCGGGCCGAAAGCTCGGCCCCTTGAAATTGGAGGGGTGGAATGACAGTCAAGAATCCGTCGCCCTCGTTGTACAACGAGGATCTCGCGCCCGCCGAGGAGCGCAAATGGGGTGCCTTCAGTATCTTCAACGTATGGACCTCTGATGTCCATAGCCTGTGGGGTTATTACCTCGCTGCCAGCCTGTTCCTGCTCTGCGGCAGCTTCGTCAATTTCGTCATCGCCATCGGCATCGGCTCGCTGGTGATCTTCGTGCTGATGAGCATGGTCGGCAATGCCGGCGTGCGCACCGGCGTGCCGTTCCCGGTGCTGGCGCGCGCTTCCTTCGGCACGTTCGGCGCCAATTTCCCGGCGATCGTGCGCGCCATCGTCGCCTGCTTCTGGTATGGGGCGCAGACGGCGGCGGCCTCGGGCGCCATCGTGGCGCTTCTGATCCGCAACGACTCGATGCTCGCCTTCCACCAGAACAGCCACATGCTCGGCCATTCGACGCTGGAAGTCATCTGCTACGTCATCGTCTGGGGCCTGCAACTTCTGATCATCCAGCGCGGCATGGAAACCGTGCGCAAGTTCCAGGACTGGGCTGGTCCTGCGGTCTGGATCATGATGCTGTTCCTGTCGATCTATCTGGTCGTCAAGTCCGGCACCTTCTCGTTCGGCTCGGAAATCCCGCGTGACGTGCTGATCGAAAAGACCAAGGATGCCGGCGTTCCGGGCGAACCGGGCTCGTTTGCCGCATTGGCCGCGGTGGCCGCCACCTGGATCACCTATTTCGCCGCGCTCTACCTGAATTTCTGCGACTTCTCTCGGTATGCCACCAGCGAAAAGGCCTTGCGCAAGGGAAATCTGTGGGGCCTGCCGATCAACCTGCTGGCCTTCTGCCTTGTCGCCGGCATCACCACCACGGCGGCCTATGCGGTCTATGGCGAGGTGCTGCTGCATCCCGACCAGATCTCGGCGAAATTCGACAGCTGGTTCCTGGCGCTGCTGGCAGCGCTCACCTTCGCGGTGGCGACGCTCGGCATCAACGTGGTCGCCAACTTCGTCTCGCCGGCCTTCGATTTCGCCAACGTCTTCCCGCGCCAGATCAATTTCAAGCGCGGCGGCTACATCGCGGCGTTGATCGCGCTGGTGCTCTATCCCTTCGCTCCCTGGGAGACGGGGGCTGCGCATTTCGTCAACTTCATCGGCTCGACCATGGGTCCGATCTTCGGCATCATGATGGTGGATTATTACCTGATCCGTAAAAGCCAACTGGATGTCGAGGCGCTCTATCACGAAGACGGCGAGTTCCGCTTCCAGAACGGCTGGCACGGCAATGCCTTCATCGCCTTTGCGGTGGGCGCGCTGTTTTCATCGATCCTGCCGACCTTCACCACCATCCTGCCGGACTGGTGGGCCACCTATGGCTGGTTCTTCGGCGTCGGCATCGGCGGCGTGGTCTATTACCTGCTACGCATGGGCGCCCGCCGGAACCCGGCCTTTGCCTGAACGACAAGGGGCGAGGGGCCTTGCGCCCCTCGCTCCAGATTGCGACCGGCCAGATCGCCGGAAAACGCGCCGCGTTCTCGAACTTGCAGAACGCGTAATCGATCTTATGGAACCGGCTCGATGGCGGGGGCATACGGTTGTAAAAGCAGGTTCAAATTTCGCACAGCAAGAAAACATCCGCAAAATCGCAGCCCGAAATTGTTTTCCGGGGTTAAAGAACGACGGTCGCGATTATTGGCGAAGAGCAGGAATGCCGAGTTCGCGCCGCATCGCGGGATCGACAGGCGGGCACTGATGACTGGTAGATGCGCTCATCGTGGCGTTACACCGCGCCTGCCTGCACCACGGTCACCGCGATCATATGAAAGACGTCATTCGCGTTGCAACCACGGGACAAATCGTTGGCCGGCTTGGCAAGCCCCTGCAAGATCGGACCGATCGCCGAAGCCCCACCGATCCGCTGGGCGATCTTGTAGCCGATATTGGCGGCATCGAGGTTCGGAAATACGAAGACATTCGCCTGGCCATGCAGCTCGGAATGCGGCGCCTTCGCCGCGCTGACGGCCTCGACAAAAGCAGTATCGAACTGCAATTCCCCATCGATGACCAGATCTGGCGCGGCCTCGTGGGCCAATCGCGTCGCCTCCGTCACCTTGGACACGCGTTCGTGCACGGCGCTACCGGCCGTCGAAAAGGACAGCATCGCCACCTTTGCCGGCAGGCCGGCGAGCGCCTCGTAGGAACGCGCCGAGGCGATGGCGATATCGGCAAGGCCGGCCGCGTCGGGATCGACGACAAGACCGCAATCGGAAAAGACGAAGGCACCTTTCTTCACATGATGGGGCGCGCACAACATCATCAGGAAAAAACTCGACACGAGGCTGACGCCCGGTGCCCGGCCGATGGTCTGGAGGGCGGCGCGCACCGTGTCCGCGGTCGTCGCCACCGCGCCGGCGACCGTGCCGTCCGCCTCCCCCTCCCGCACCATCATGGCGGCGAAGACGAGCGGCGCGCGCAGTGCCTCGGCTGCCGCCTCCGCATCGATACCCTTGCCGGCGCGAAGCGTATGATAGGCTTGAGCAAGACGCGCCGTGAGAACCGACGTGGCGGGGTCTTCGATACGGATCCTGCCAGACGTCTCTCCTGCTTCCGCGAGCCGGGCTTCGACCATCGCACGACGACCGACGAGAATGATCTTGGCCAGGCCCTCGCGGGCGGCGCGCACCGCTCCTTCGACGATGCGCGGATCCTCACCCTCGGCGAGAACGATGCGGCGCGGCGCGGCCTTTGCCGCTTCGAGGATGCGGTCGAGCGGTTTCATCAGGCGTGCCCCAGGTAGTGAATGCCGACGAGGATGAAGGCGGCGATGAACAGGGTTTCAGCGACGATGAGCGCGACGGCGTCCCCGCCGACATCGAGCACGCGGCGCAGCGACGTGCGCATGCCGACTGCGACGATGCCCGCGAGCAGCGCCCAGCGCGAGGCCTCCGAACCCGCCTTCGCCGCCACCTCCGGAATCACGCCGAAAGAATTGAGGGCGGCGAAAATGAGGAAGGCGATGACGAAGCCCGGAAGCAGCGGCGGGCGCTTGCCCGTCTGGCCCTCGCCCTGCGGCACGTTGCGCAGCACGACCGAATAGCTCAGCACGACCGGCGCCAGCATGGTGACGCGGATGAGCTTGACGAGCGTCGCTGTCTCCCCCGCCTCGGGCGACACCGAAAAGCCGGCGCCGACGACCTGCGCCACGTCATGGATGGTGCCGCCGAAAAAGATGCCGGTCGCCCGCGCGTCGAGCCCCATGGTCTGCGCAAGGATCGGATAGGCGATCATCGCCAGCGTGGAAAGCACGGTGACGGAAAGCACGGTGAAGATGAGGTTGCGCTCGGAAAACTCGTTCTTCGGCAGCACCGCGGCAATCGCCATCGCGGCCGACGCCCCGCAGATGGCGACGGAACCGCTGGTGATCAGCGCCAGCCGCCAGCCGCGCCCGAGCAGTTTCGCCGCCAGGAGGCCAAAGCCGATGGTCGCGGCGATGGCCGAGACGAGCAGCAGGATCGTGCTCGCACCGAGCCCGATCAGGAGGTCGACGCTGATGCGCATGCCGAGCAGCGCGACGCCGATCCTGAGCACATGCTTGGCGCAGAACTGGATGCCGGCGACGCACCGCCCCTCTTCGGACAGGAAGTGGAAGGCGATGCCGAGCAGCAGCGCCATCAACATGGCGGGCGCGCCGTAGTGATCGGAGAGGAACTGGGCGGCGACGGCCACTGCGGCGGTCACGGCAAAACCCGGCCAGTAGGCGGAAAATCCCGAGGGCAGAGCCCGGAAACGATCATGGACGGAGGCGGTGAGGCTCATGGTGTTGTTCCGTTCGCTCAGCGTGAGACTGCCCCGCCCGGCAGACGCCGGACGGGATGTTGCGAGAGGAGAATCAGGCGCGCTTCTGCGGGCGCATGTCGGCGCGGTCGATGCCGGCGACCGGCACGGGCTTCTTCATGGCGTCGCGGCGGAAGGGCTCGCCGAGTTCCTGGTTGAGGATGACTTCCACGAAGGTCGTCACACCGGCCTTCTGGTCCTCGATCGCCCTGGCCAGCGCTTCGGTCAGCGCCGCCGGCGTATCGACGGCGACGCCCTTGAGGCCGCAGCCCTCGGCCACCTTGGCATAGCTGAGATTGGGGTTCAGCTCGGTGCCGACGAAGTTGTTGGCGTACCACAGCGTCGTATTGCGCTTTTCCGCGCCCCACTGGTAGTTGCGGAAGATCACCATGGTGATCGCCGGCCAGCCTTCGCGGCCGATCGCACCCATTTCGTTCATCGAGATGCCGAACGCGCCATCGCCGGCAAAACCGACCACCGGCACATCCGGGCAGCCGATCTTGGCGCCGACAATCGAGGGGAAGCCGTAGCCGCAGGGGCCGAACATGCCGGGCGCAAGGTATTTGCGACCCGTCTCGAAAGTCGGATAGGCGTTGCCGATGGCGCAGTTGTTGCCGATGTCGGTGGAAACGATGGCCTCCTTGGGCAAGGCGGCCTGGATTGCCCGCCAGGCCTGGCGCGGCGACATGCGGTCCGGCTGGCGGCGACGGGCACCTTCGTTCCATTCCGTGCCCGGATCGTCGTCCTCATGGTCCATGGAGGAGAGTTGCTGCTGCCAGGCCGAGCGGGTGTGATGGATCGCCGCCTTGCGTTCCTCGCGGCCGGCATTGCCCGCCGCCGGCGAAAGCTGTTCGAGGATCCGGCTCGCCACCTGCCTGGCATCGCCGCAAATGCCGACGCTGACCTTCTTGGTGAGGCCGATGCGGTCGGGATTGATGTCGACCTGGATGATCGCGGCGTTCTTCGGCCAATAGTCGATGCCGTAGCCCGGAAGCGTCGAGAAGGGATTGAGCCGGGTGCCAAGCGCCAGAACCACATCGGCCTTGGAGATCAGCTCCATCGCCGCCTTCGAGCCGTTATAGCCAAGCGGGCCGACGGACAGGCGATGGCTGCCGGGAAAGGCGTCGTTGTGCTGATAACCGCAGCAGACCGGCGCATCGAGCCGCTCGGCGAGCGCCATGGACTCGCCGATGGCGCCGCCGATGACGACGCCGGCGCCGTTGAGGATGACCGGGAACTTCGCTTCCGAGAGAAGTCTGGCGGCCTCCGTGATCGCCTGCGGGCCGCCGGCCGGGCGCTCGAAGCGCACGATGGATGGCAGGTCGACGTCGATCACCTGGGTCCAGTAGTCGCGCGGGATGTTGATCTGCGCGGGAGCGCAGCCGCGCCACGCCTTTTCGATGACCCGGTTCAACACTTCGGGAATGCGCGAGGGGTCGCGCACCTCTTCCTGATAGCAGACCATTTCCTCGAACATCGCCATCTGGTCGACTTCCTGGAAGCCGCCCTGGCCGATGGTCTTGTTGGCCGCCTGGGGCGTGACCATCAGGAGCGGCGTGTGGTTCCAGTAGGCGGTCTTCATGGCCGTGATGAAGCCGGTGACCCCTGGGCCGTTCTGGCCGATGGCGATGGACATCGTGCCTGTGGCGCGGCTGAAGCCGTCGGCCATGATGCCGGCATTGGTCTCATGCGCGCAGTCCCAGAACTTGATGCCGGCCTTCGGGAACAGGTCCGACACCGGCATCATGGCCGAGCCGATAATGCCGAAGGCATGCTCGAGGCCGTGCATCTGGAGAACTTTGACGAAGGCTTCCTCAGTGGTCATTTTCATGGCGAGTTCCTTTCCTGGGGAATTGGTTTCAATGGGTTAGAGGATTTCGTCGCGCAGGTGGTACCAGTGGTACATGCCCCACTGGCCGAGCCGCCGGAATGGCGTCAGCAGCCCGTGGCCCGGCAGGGGGGAAGTGAAGATGGGCAGATCGAGCCCGGCGCCCTTGCCGGCGACCAGCTGTGCCATGCGGCGGCCGGCCTGGGCCGAATACATGACGCCGTTGCCGCCGTAACCCATGGCGTAGAACAGTCTCTGGGCCGGATCCGGCTGGAAGATGCGCGGCATCATGTCGTGGCTGACATCCACCCAGCCCCACCAGGAATAATCGATCCGGATGCCCCGCAGGATCGGGAACTTGCGGTAGAGGCCTTCCAGCAGGAGATCGAGGTGTCTTGGATTGCTGGCGTCGCGCCCCGTGATGGCGCTGCGGCTGCCGATCTGGACACAGCCATCCGGCAGCATACGATAATAGTGGCGAAGCGTCCGGGTGTCGGTGAGCGGAATGCGCGTCTTGAAATTCAGGGCGTCGCGCTCGCTCACCGTCAGCGGCCGCGTGACGATCGAATTCGACAGGATCGGCATCAGGCGGTGTTTCGTCAGCGCGCTCATGCCGGGCGAGGTATAACCGGCCGTTGCGATGCAGACGGCGCGCGCGCGCACCGTGCCGCCGGGCGTGCGCAGATAATGCACGCCACCCTTCGCCGTGCAGTCGAGCACCGGGCTTGCGGTGTGAACCTTTGCGCCGAGCCGACGCGCCAGCCGCAGATAGCCGAAGGCGAGCTTGGCGGCATGGATGCCCATGCCATCGGGTTCGTACATCGCCCCGCGCGCTTCCTCGTCACGGACGAAATCGCTGTGGACCTCGCCGCGGGAGACCATGCGCGCACGATAGCCGAAGGTGTCGTTGAGCACGCGCACCTCGCTTTCGAGCGCAGGCAGCATCTTGACGCGGTGGGCGAGATAGAGATGGCCGCCGTCCTGCGGCTCGCAGTCGATCTCCGGTTCGCGAACCAGCGCGCGGAAAAGCTCGAAACCCTCGCTGACCTCGGCATGCATCTTGCGCGCGACGTCGACGCCCCAGCGGGCGATCCATTGCGAGCGCTTCAGGCGGCCGGCGGAAATCTGCGCCTGCCCGCCATTGCGGGTGCTGCAACCCCAGGCGACGCCGTTGGCCTCCAGCACCGTCGCCTTGATGCCGTGCTCGCGCGCCAGATGGATGGCGCAGGAGAGCCCCGTATACCCCGAGCCGATGATGGCGACGTCGACATCCATATCGCGGGTGACCGGGCCATCGTCCTCCGGCTCCGGGCCGGCCGTGCCGATCCAGTAGGTCGGGGCGTAGTTCTCGCCCGCGCCGGGGCTCGGCGCATGGTTGGGGTCGTAGGCCGGATCGAAGGGGCGTCTTTCGGTCTTCAGGGACGTGGCGTGCTGTTGCATGGCTATGCTCCGGCCATCAGTAGCGGGGTTGCAGGACCGGGCGGTTCTTGCGGAACGCCTGCTTGCGCACGATCTTGCCGTTGTGGAAGGTGAAGAGGTCGCAGCCTTCGGCTTCGATGCGGCTGCTATCGGCCGCCGTGCCGGAGAAGGTCCATTCGGAGACGCCGCGGTCACCGTCGGCGAAATGGCGATGATTGCCCCATTCCGCATCCGGCATCGCCGTCCATACGCCGCTGAAGGCGTCG
This sequence comes from Hyphomicrobiales bacterium, assembly GCA_017305935.1. Taxonomy (GTDB): domain Bacteria; phylum Pseudomonadota; class Alphaproteobacteria; order Rhizobiales; family Rhizobiaceae; genus Metarhizobium. The sequence continues at coordinate 242,712 of JAFKJU010000009.1, forward strand.
GCGATCGCCTGGCGCCCGGAAAAGCGGGCGCCGTAGATCTCCGGGCCGCCAACCGCATAGAAGATGCAGTCTTCGGCGAAGAAATGCATGACCCCGTCGATGTCGTGCCGGTTGAAGGCATCGAAAAGAGATTTCAGGTCGGTCGCGGTCAAACTCATCGTCATGTCCTCTGTCTGTCGGAAGGCATGGCTTCGCCGGGGCGGCAAATGCCGTCCTGCAGGGCCGCCATGGCCGGTGTTGGAATGGGGTGGCGGGGTTTAGATGCGCCCCTTCCAGGGGATCAGCACCTTTTCGAGGTAGCGGATCAGGAGGTCGAAGGCGAAAGCGAAGATGCCGATGATGAAGATGCCCATGATCACGGTATCGCTTTCGAGGTTTTCAGCCGCGTTCAGCACCATGAAGCCGAGACCACGGTTGGCCGCCACCATTTCGGCGGCCACCAGCGTCGTCCAGCCGACGCCGATGCCGATGCGCATGCCGGTGAAGATTTCCGGCAGGGCAGCCTTCATGATCACCTGGCTGATGACCTGCCCGCGGGTGGCGCCCATCGCATAGGCGGCATGGATCTGCTCCGTCGAGACCGAGCGCACCCCGGCCCTTGCGGCAATCGCCATCGGCGCGAAGATCGCCAGAAAGATCAGGAACACCTTCGGGAACTCGCCGATGCCGAGCCAGATGATGACCAGCGGCAGGTAGGCGAGCGGCGGCAGCGGACGGTAGAATTCGATGATCGGATCGAACAGGCCGCGCACGAAGCGATTGACGCCCATCAGCACGCCGACCGGCACCGCCGTGACCAGGGCCAGCGCGAAGGCGCCGAAGACGCGGCCGATACTGGCCAGCGTGTGCTGCCAAAGCGTGGAATTCGACACCCCCTCGGTCAGCGCCAGCATGAACTTCTGCCAGACAGCCAGCGGCGATGGCAGGAAGAGCGGCTTGACCCAGCCGGATTCGGTGACGAGGAACCACAGCGCAATCAGCACGGTCGCGGTCGCCAGGCTGATCATGCCGCTGGCGCCTTCGCCGGGGGCGCCGAAGATCCGGCCTGCCTTGGCGGGTTTGGCACGGGTCACACGGTCAAGCATGGGCCACCTCCGGATTGCCGGACGCTCGCTCGTCGCCATAGATGATGCCCAGGACCTCTTCGCGCATGCGGATGAATTCGGGGCTGGACTTGATGGCGCGGGCATTGCCCTCTTCGAGGAACCGGCGATTGAAATCGAGTTCGTAGGTATGGGTGATGCGGCCGGGGCGCGGCGACATGACGATCAGCCGCGAACCGAGGAAGAGCGCCTCTTCCACGCTGTGCGTGATGAAGAAGAACATCTTGTTGGTGAGCTGCCAGACCTTCAGCAGCAATTCCTGGATGGTTTCGCGTGTCAGCGCGTCGAGTGCGGCCATCGGCTCGTCCATCAGCAGCATGGCGGGATCGCAGGTCAGGGCACGCGCGATGCCGACGCGTTGCTGCATGCCGCCCGAAAGGTGGTAGATCATATGGTTGTGGAAATCCTGTAGCCCGACAAGGGCAAGGTTCTTGGCCGCCAGCTCCCGGCGCGCCGCCTTGTCGACGCCGCGAAGCTTGAGACCGAATTCGGTGTTCTCCATGACGTTCAGCCAGGGCAGCAGCGCGTGCTTCTGGAACACCACGCCGCGTTCGGCGCCGGGGCCGTTGACCCGATGATTGCCAAGCGAGATATCGCCGTCGGACGGCGCCATGAAGCCCGCCATCAGGTTGAGAAGCGTGGTCTTTCCGCAGCCCGACGCCCCGAGCGCGACGACGAAATCGCCACTGTTGATGGTGAGATTGACCCCCTTGAGGGCAATCACGGCCTGGTCCGAGTAGAGCCCCGGATAGGTTAGACTGATATTCCTGACGCTAAGCGTTTCCATGCGACATGCCTCCCTGCACCTCGGTCACGGGTCGTATAGAGTAAATCACGCAATTCCGGACGCAATCCGCTCGAAGCGCCTCAGCGGGAACCGCTCCATGCGATGAAGGTGGCACCGGCCGGCCCAGGCGGCCGGTGCAAGTGCGGCGGATGCGCGTTATTTCGCGGCCGCCTTGGCAAAATCGGCGTTCACATAGGGCGCGTAGTCGTCGAGCGCCTTGCCGATCTGCTTCTGCTCGACGAGGAACCTTGCGCTTTCATTGAGCGCGCGGATCGCGCCACCTCCGAGCCAGGTATCGGATGCCTGTTCCTCGGCATTGGGGAAAGACATCAGCCCCAACGCCTCGACCGCGCTCGGACCGTCGCCGCCGATAAGCTTGACAATACCCTGTACCGGCGCGGAATCCACCGTCCAGGCCGCCTTGTTGGCATTGTAGTCGGCATAGGACTGGGCGAGAACCTTGGTGAACGCCTCCATCAGCTTCGGGTTCTCCGCCGCCCAGGCCTTGTCGACCACCAGGCCGTCGAAGGTCGGCACGCTTGCCGCGCCGATGACCTCGCTGTCGGAGATCGTCTTGCCGGTCTTCTGGATTTCCGACAGCGCCGGCGGCCAGACATAGGCGGCATCGATATCGCCGCGCTGCCAGGCGGCGACGATCTGCGGCGGCTTCAGGTTGAGGATTTCGACCTCCTTGGGATCGACCTTCCATACCTGGCTCATGCCGACCAGCAGGTGAAAATGCGAGGTCGAGACGAAGGGCACCGCAACCTTCCTGCCCTTGAGATCCTCAGGCTTTTCGATGCCCGAACCGTTGCGGGCGACCAGCGCCTCGGACTTGCCGATGTTGTCGAGGACCCAGAAAAGCTGCAGGTCGACGCCGCGTGTTGCCGCCGCCGCCGTACCCGTGGAACCGATCACGCCGATCGGCACGTCGCCCGAGGCAAGCGCCGTCGTGATATCGCCGGCCGACGAGAACTGGCGCCAGTCGATCGTGTAACCCGCCTCCTTGGCTGCCGCGTCGAAACGGCCGTCGGCGATGGCGGCCACGAACGGGCCGACGATCTGCTGATAACCGACGACAAGTTTGGTTTCAGCGTAAGCCGCACCTGACGCAAAAAGCCCCGCCACGATACTTGTCGTGGCCGCAAGGCTCCGAAATGTTCTGAAAAGCATGCCTTCCTCCGTTGATTGTTCCCAGCCGGTTTTCCGGTCTTGCACAAATAGAGATAAAGGTGGCATCTCACTTGCGTTATATCCAGTTTGGAAGTTGAATAAGTCCAGATGATCCGTGGGGGAGCCGATCATGCGCACACATGTTTCGGAGACGATCTTCTTCATCGATCGTGAAAGCGGGCTTGGCCTTCAGGCGCAGCTGCGCGAGACCGTGGTTTCCGCGGTGGTCGCCGGCCGCATCCAGCCGGGTGCGCAATTGCCCTCCACACGCCGCCTTGCCGACTATCTGCGCATATCGCGCATCACCGTGACGCTTGCCTACCAGGAACTCGTCGCCCAGGGCTATCTGGAGGCGGCCGGCCGCAGCGCCTATCGCATCGCCGGCAATCCGCCGGGCCGCGCCATGGAAAACATGCGCCTGCCGGCGGGGGCCCAACCGGTGGATTGGGACAGCAAGGTGACGATGGATTTCAATGTGGTCCGCCAGGTGGAAAAGCCGCTCGACTGGCGGCGCTATCCCTATCCGTTTCTCTATGGCCAGATGGATCCGTCCCTCTTCGATCTCAACGCGTGGCGTGACTGCGCCCGGCGCGCGCTCGCCCGTGAGGATTTCATCCTCATGGCAAGCGATTTCGCCGCCGCCGATGACGTCCGGCTCGTCAATTACATTTGTTCGCGCACCCTGCCCCGGCGCGGCATCCATGCGAACCCGGACGAGATTCTCGTTACCGTCGGCGCGCAGAATGCGCTCTGGATCGTCACGCGGCTGATCCTTCAAAACGGTTCCAGCGCGGTCTGCGAGAACCCCTGCCATCCCGATATCAGCGCCTCGCTGCTCCTGAGCGGCGCGAGGGTGACGACCATCGACGTGGATGCGGAAGGCCTGCCGCCGGACAGCTTGCCCGAGGATGTCGACGCCGTCGTCGTCACGCCCAGCCACCATTCGCCGACCGGCGCCACCATGCCGATCGACCGCCGGGTCCGGCTGTTGCAGGCGGCGACTGAACGGGATTTCGTTATCGTGGAAGACGATTACGAATTCGAGATCAGCTTTCTGGCCCCGCCCTCCCCGGCGCTGAAGTCTTTCGATACGACCGGCCGCGTCCTCTATATCGGCAGTTTTTCCAAGTCGTTGTTTCCAGGTCTCAGGCTGGGCTATCTCGTCGCTCCGGCGCCATTCATCCGCAAGGCGCGCGCCCTGCGCTCGCTGATGCTGCGCCATCCGCCCGGCCATCTGCAACGCACGGCGGCGTATTTCCTGGCGCTGGGCCATTACGATGCCGTACTGCATCGCATGCGCATGGAATATCACGCCCGCCATATTGCGATGGCCGAGGCGTTTCATCGCGAAGGCCTGACGATCGCCGGCGCCTCCGCTTTTGGCGGGACGTCCTTCTGGATGGAAGGTCCAAAAGGGCTTGATGCGGACCGGCTGGTGCAAATCCTGCGTCAGGATGGCGTACTCGTCGAACCCGGCTCTCCGTTTTTCCCAAGAAGCCGCGCCCCCTGCCGCTTCTTCCGCATGGGCTATTCCTCCATACCCAGAAACAGTATTTCGGAAGGCGTCGCTCGCGTACGCGCGGCCATCGACGCGCATTTTTGACTGGATACAGGCTGGATTGCGGCCCATGGCCGCGCCGGGGCCTGCGGATAACGACCCGTCTCTGGCGGAAGCCAAGACGATCCTGGTCGACTATGTCGAGAAGGGCTCGGACCGTCGGTCGTGCGACGTGGTCGCGCCAGAGTACTTCTCCTTCGGTTCCATCGGGATCGATTCCGATGTCGGCAAAGGAGAGGGCTGTCCTTGCTGCGGTCAGCTAGAGCGTTTCCGGCTTGATATTGCGACCGGTCCCGGCCCCTCGTGCGAGCGCGGCAACCGCTGGCACGGCAGACGGATCACCGACAAAAGATCCGAGGGCTTCGCGAAGGCGCGCATCGGTCTTCGCCCGGCGGTGAGCTTGCAGTGCGGTCAGGTCAGGCTCGGACGACATCGGCATCTCCTCGGTCGAGATGTTCCACCGCTGCGCCCGCCGCCTTGGCGAGCGCATCGTCACGGGCGATTATCGGTGTTAGTCCCCCTTCCCGGATCAGATGAATCACCGATCGAAGCCCAAACAGGAGACTGACGGGCGGCGTACCGGAATGCCAGAAGCAATGGTCAGCGCGGTCGCGCAGCGACCAGTCCCAATTTAGCTAATTCGAAGCCTGGCTGTGCGCCTTGCGCGCCTTCCGACTCACGGCATGAAAAGCAAGCACTGGGGCGCCATAAGCGTCTTTTGAGAAGTCGTCACGGCAACAACGACTTTCCAGGCATTAAATTGGAAAATCGTAGCCCCCAAATGAGGCGATGCATTCCACCATCAGCCGCCCGTCGTGACCGAAGCTGTCGGTAGTGCCGCGGATGGCCGGAATATCGTTGAGGACACCCGTTGCATTGTCAACTTGCGTCGTAGGGATCGCGTTCCTGAATTCAGCAACTGCTCGTTCTTCGCATCGCTACAACCTCATCCATGTAAGGTTCACATTTAAATATAGTCACCTCTGCTTTTAGAGTTGGCTATCTTCTTGCTATGGCTCCCGGATGTCCGCAATTGCAAAATTTTCGCGTATTGGCTTGATTCCAAAATCCACTAGTGCGAAGGATTTCGTTCCTTATGGAGAACGAAGAGAAATGCCTGATTTCAAAGACGATACACGCTCCTCGGGTGCCGAGTTGCTTCATGATGGCGAGCACTGGCTGCTCCGCCCACACATGGCCGAGCAACCCTCGCGCAGCGGCCCAGGTTTGGTACCCGCGCTGGAAAACACCATTGCGGTACTCCAGTACTTGAACGGAACGGCGCCCCACGAAGCATCCCTGGCGGAAATCGTCGCCGCGCTCGGCATTTCAAAAACCCACTGTCATTCCATTCTCAAGACACTGGTACATTTCGAGTGGCTGAAATACGATCAGCGTTCCAGAACCTATCGGTTGCATTCCGGCATTTTCACGAGCGCTTCCAGCCTGCTCAATTCACCGGTCATGGATGCGGTCCGCCGTAATCTCACCGCGCTTGTCCATCGTGTGGATATACCGTGCCTGCTGACCCAGCCGATGAATGACGGCACCTACATCGTTATCGACAAATTCAACGGCCCAACGAGTATGGAACTGTCTTTCCCCGTGGGGCATCGCTTTCCGCGCGACGCCTGTGCACAGATGCGGGCATACCTGGCGTGGCAATCACCGGAGCGTATCGACGCCTGGTTCAATAATTGGCAGCCAACCCGCTACACCTCGCGCAGCCCGTTAACGGAAGAAGATGTGCGTGCAGGCATCGAGGCTACCCGGCGCCGAGGTTATGCCGTCAGCAAGGGTGAATTCACCGAAGGCATCATGGCGATCGCCCTGCCCATCTTCGATCGGGACGGCGAGGTCTCCTATGTCTTCAATTGCTCGTTCATGATCGATCGTTTCCTGCCGCTAGAGGAAGCGGTCGCGCGCGAAATGCTCGTGGCGCTACGCGACATTCATCGCGACACACTGGCGCGGCCACCGGCAGCGCCAGCTTTTATCGGATCGTGAACACGGGTTCCGCATGCTAACCGCTCGCCGCGCTCCTGCTGGCGGGCTGGCGCATGATATAGCGGCCTCGTCCCGGCGCGCCCCTGAACATTCCGTTCTCGATGATCACGTCCCCGCGTGACAGGACCGTGTGGACCCCGCCCTTGACCTGCTTGCCCTCGTACATCGTGTAGTCGACCGCCGAATGAAGCGAATCCACGCTGAGCCGGCGCTCGACGGCCGGATCCCACACCACGATATCCGCATCGGCGCCGATCGCGATCGTGCCTTTGGCGGGGTAGAGGCCGAACAGCTTTGCCGGCGTGGTCGAGACGATATCGACGAAACGGCTCGGCGTCAGCAATCCGCGCAAAACGCCTTGCCAGACCAGTACCATGCGCTCTTCGATGCCCGGCGCTCCGTTGGGGATCAGGCGGAAATCGTCCTTGCCGATGTCCTTGGCACCTTTGAACATGAAAGGCCCGTGATCGGACGAGACAACCTGGAGGTCGCCACAGCTCAATGCCTCCCACAATATATCCGGCTGACCGGCGGTGCGCGGAGGCGGCGTGTAGATATACTTGCCGCCTTCGAAGCCTGGATGATCGAGCACTTCCTCGGTGATATGGAGATAATGGCTGCAGGTCTCCGCCCGCACATTGACTTTGCGCGCCCGTCCGCGCCGAACTTCCTCAAGGGCCTCCGCACAGCTGACATGAACGATATACAGCGGCGCGCCGGCGATTTCCGCCAGCGCTATCGCGCGATTGGTCGCCTCCGCCTCCACGCGCGGTGGGCGGCTGAGCGCATGATAGCGGGGTGAAAGCTTGCCCTCGGCGGCAAAGCGATCACGCAGGAATTCGACCGCATCGCCATTTTCCGCGTGAACCATGACGACGACACCGCGCCGCGCCGCTTCGTCGAGCACGCGGATCATCGTCCCATCATCCACCATCGTGTCGCCCTTATAGGCCATGAACAGCTTGAAGCTGGTCACGCCCTCCGCCGGAAGTGCACCGAGTTCGGACAGCGTCTTTTCCGACGGATCGGCGACGATGCTATGGAGGGCAAAATCAATCACTGCTTTCGGATCGGCAAGCCGACGATGTTCGGCCAGAGAAGCAAGAAGACCCTGCCCGCGAATCTGCGGGCAGAAATTGACGATACTCGTGGTGCCCCCATGGGCAGCGGCCACGGTTCCGGTGAAAAAGTCATCTGCGGTATCGGCGAGAACGCCGGGCGTTTGCAGATGGGTATGGACATCCACGCCCCCGGGCATGACCAGCATGCCGCGTGCATTGATGACGCGCACGTCCGGCGGCGCCTTGATCCGGTCGGCGATCGCCGTGATCTTCCCGTCCCTAATGGCGACATCGGCGAGAAACATATCGCTAGCCGTCACCACCGTTCCATTTTGAATGACTGCGTCCACGCGAAATTCCTCCTTGCATGGCAGATTCAGGCCCGCCGTCCTCGGCGCATTCTGGCGTTATCGCGCGGTGTATCCGCCGTCGGCCACGAAGGTGGCGCCAGTGACGAAGGACGCCTCACGTCCAAGAAGAAAGGCGATGACCGACGCGATCTCGGACGGCCGGGCAAGCCGCGCCATCGGAATGTTGTGCGCTGCATCTTCGACGGTCAGGCCCAGCCGCTTCTGCTCCCGCTCCATCATCGGCGTGGCGACGCCGCCGGGCGCAACAGCATTGAAGCGCACGCCACGCGTAGCATATTCCAGCGCCATCACCCGCACCAGGTTGATTACCCCGGCCTTGGCGGCGCCGTAAGCTGCAAGGCCCAGTTGACCGACGGTGCCAAGTTCGGAAGCCACGGCTACGAAGGAGCCGGCGCCGGTTGCTTCCAGATGCGGAGCGGTCAGCTTGCCCAGCAGATAGACAGCGCGCAGGTTGACACGTTGCACCGCATCCCAATCCTCGGATCGCGTTTCCGTCAGCGCAGCCGTCAGGCTGATGCCGGCCACCGCGGCGACGGCATCAAGCCGCCCTTCCGCCTCGATCACCTGCCGGACAGTCGCGCCTAGCGCCTCCTCGTCCGCAACGTCCACCGTAAGGCATCGCAGGTTGGCAGACGGTCCAAGGCTGGACAGCATCGCGCTGTCCCTGTCGAGCGCATAGGTAATGTAGCCCTTTCCAAGAAGGTCGGCCGCCGTGGCGGCTCCTATCCCGGAGGCTGCGCCGGTCACGAGGGCAACGGGTTTGTCGATGGTCACGGTTGTTTCTCCAGTCTTTTGCGAAAGGTTTATTGTCCGGCATGCGCATCGTTCTGGCCCGCGAGCATCAGGACGGTGTCGCGCCGGGATGCGCCGGTGCGGGCGAGATAGATGCCCGCGCAGGTGAAGGCGAGAATCGTGAGACAGAACATGACGGCCGAGACGGCGGCAATATCGCCCTTCAGGCCCTGCCTGACCGAGGCAAGGATATAGACGGGCAAGGTCGTACTGTTGGCCGTGCCAACGAACAGGGAGACGATCACGTCGTCGAAGGACAGCGTGAAGGCGAGAAGACCACCGACCAGAAAAGCCGGCATGAGCAGGGGAAGCGTCACGGTGAAGAAAGTGACCATGGGCGTGGCGCCCAGATCGGCCGACGCCTCCTCGATCCTGCCATCCATTCCGGAAAGCCGCGCGCGAACGATGAACGCGACGATGGCGCTGCCGAACAGCGCGTGAGATATGGCGATACGCAGGATTCCGATCTGCAGGTCGATCTTGACGAACCAGGTCAGATAGGCGACCGCCTTCACGATCTCGGGAAAGGAAATAATCGTGAGCAGCAGCAGGCTCAAGGGATAGGCGATGGCCGCCGGCCGGCGTCCGAGGATCAGACCGCTCATTCCTCCGACGACAAGGCTGAGAAGCGTGGAGAGAACGGCGACGCTCAGGCTGGTGCGCAATGTGGCGAGGATGTTGCCGTCCTCGAGAATACGCCAGTACCAGCGCCACCCTGTCGCCTTCCACGCGATCAGATAATTGCCGGTGTTGAATGAGTAAACCAGGACCGTCACGATGGGAAGCAACAGGAAGAAGACGACGAACAGCGACCAGGCGCCAAGCAGGGCGGACTTTGCCGAGAATAGACGGAACGTGCTCATCGGGTCGCCCTTCTGAAGAGCGTCGGAAGCCGGTTAAGACCCGATCCCACGGCGCTCATCACCAGGACCGCGACCACCAGAACGAAAACCAGCGAAAGCGACATGGCGGAAGCCAGAGGCCAGTTTTCTCCCTGCAGGAACTGCGAATAGATCAGGGTACCGACCATCATGCCTTTGGCCCCGCCCATCAGCTCCGGCGTGACGTAGTCGCCGGTCATCATGATGAAGACCACAGTTATCCCGGCCATGATGCCGGGATAGGTGAGCGGCAGCGTGATACTGAGGAAGGTTTGCCAGGGTCGGGCGTAGAGATCACGGCTGGCGTCCCGGTGATCGCGTGAAAGGCGCTCGATCGAGACATAGATTGGCAGGATCATCACCGGCAGGAAATTGTAGACAAGCCCGAGCAGGACGGCAGCCTGGGTAAAGAGCAGACCTTGGCCGGGGGCAAGCAGGTGCAGGTTCTGGAGAGCGGCGGAAATATCGCCATTGGCGCCAAGAAGAATGCGCCAGCCGAGCATGCGAAGCAGGTAGCTCGTCCAAAACGGCAGGATGACCAGCACGAGAAACCAGGGCTTCAGGCGTTCAGAGCAGCGGGTGCTGATGAAATAGGCGACCGGGTAGCCGATCAACAGGCACAACAGCGACCCCGCCAGCGCATTGCGCAGGCTGTCTGCAAAGACCGAACGGAAGGTGGGAGAGAAGACGCCGGCATAATTGTCGAGCGTCAGGCCTCCAGCGCCCGACAGTCCGCCATTGCTGCCCACGACATAGGGCGTCAGGCTCTGCACGGCGATCAAGACCACAGGAGCGGTGAAAAAGGCGGCGTACAGCAAGAACGGTAGAAGCACCACGGCGAAGCCGAAGCTTGCTGCCTTCCGCCCTCCAGGAGTGGTGGATGTATTCGCCTGGACCGTTGTCGAGGTCAACTCGCGGGCCTCCCTATCTATTTTTGAAAATCGACCGATGGCGGGACCCGCCATCTGATGGGCATCCCGCGTACAGGCGAGATCGCCTGAACGCGGGTGCTGGTTGCGTGTCCAGTGAACCCGAACGCGTTCGCGCTGACGTTATTTTAATTGCGTGCCGCCGCCGCCTTCAATTCGTTAAAGATCTGGATGCGCAGCGTGGGATTGGAGCCTTCCACCTTCTGGTAGATAAGGCGGTCGGTGACCCCCTCGGGAAACACGATCATGTCCTTGCGGACGAGGTCATCAGGCAGCTTCTCGATGACACCCTTTACGCCGGTGTCATATCCGATATGGGCCACTTCGGCTGCGGCTACATCTGGATCCAGCATATAGTTGATGAAGGCATGGGCGGCGTCTGTGTGCCTGGACCCGGACGGCACCGCGTAATGATCGCTCCACAGCACGCATTGCGGCTCCGGATAGACCCAGGTGTAGCTGTCGGGATCCTGCTCGAAAATATGGCGCGAGCTGCCGAGATAGCCTTGGCTAAGCACGTAGTCGCCGTTCAGCAGTCCCTGCACAGGGTTGGCGTCGAAGGCCTTGAGGTGCGGGATGAGGTCCTTAATCAGCACATCCTTGGCTTCGTTCAGGCGCTTCTCGTCACCCGTATTGTAGTCCTTGCCTTCGCGCCAGAAGACGAGACCGAAGACGCTCGGCTGGTCGTTGAGGACGGAGAGACGGTGGCTTGCAACCTCGGAGGCGCCCACCCGGAAGAAATCGTCCCAGGACTTGATCGGCTCCTTGATCACGGTGTTGTTGTAGAGAATGCCGATGGTGCCGAAATTCTTCATAACCGTGTACTGATTGCCCGGATCGAATGGCAGCTTGTGGAATTCGTCGCGCAAGTTTCCAAGATTCGGAATCTTCGAATGGTCCAGCTTCTGGATCAGCTTGCGATTGATCATCTGTTCCACATAGGCATCGCCCACGACGACGATGTCGTAGCCGGCGGAGCCGCCTGAGATTTCCAGCTTGGCGATGGCCGCTTCGACGGAATCGAAGGTGGCGATTTCAATGCGCGGACCGGCGCCCTTCGAAAAGGCGTCGAGCACGTCCGGGTTGGCGTAGTCCGCCCAGGAATAGATGAATAGCGTGTCGCCCAGTGCGGCATCACCCTTCAGGTTGCGCGCTTTTTCGGCGAGATCGCCCTTATCCGCGGCGATGGCAACGCCGTTGACGGACAGGGCGGCCACACCTCCCGCAAAGGCCGCTAGGCGCAAGAAATTGCGCCGGGTCCAGTCTGCGGAGGCAAGCACGCGGATATGATTGTGATTATCAGTCATGGACAGTCCCTCTCAGGTTTCAGTGACGATTGACCGGTTGCCCCGGCTTTGCTTTTGCCCGCGTCTAGCCTCTTCGAAGACAGAGCGGGAGGAATCGCGGATGCTTATGCGCGCGTCCACGACGATGTTCGGGAAGGGTCTAGGCGCTTCAGTCGGCGAGCAACGCGCCTTCGCCGGATCTCCACGAGAGCCAGAGCGAACGGCCCGGTTCCGGGGCCAGCGCGCTGACAGCGCCATGACTGGCCTCGACCAGGATCGGTTCCGGCAGACATGTCTTGATCCGAAGGACGTGTTTCGAACCCAGAAACGTGTTTTCAGTCACAACCCCGGCGAGGCGGGAGCGGCTTTCACCCTGCAATTCCGGCTGGTCCGCATGCAAGGCGATCTGCTCCGGCCGAACGACGATCGTGGCTGCCGTACCGGGCGCTTCCGCGGGAAGAAAGACGCGGTCTCCTTCCTGCCCCAGTTCGAGAAGGCAAGGCGCCATACTGCAAACCGGTCCGCTGATGAAATTCGACTGCCCGACGAAATCGGCGACGAAGCGGGTGGCGGGCTTGTTGTAAAGTTCCAGTGGCGTCCCGGCCTGCTCCAGACGGCCCGCACGCATTACCGCGACGCGATCCGACAAGGCAAACGCCTCCTGCTGGTCATGCGTGACGAAAACGAAGGTAATACCGACCTCGCGCTGAATGCGGCGGAGTTCCTCCTGCATCGTGCCGCGAAGCTTGGCGTCGAGCGCCGCGAGTGGTTCGTCCAACAGCAGTACCTTCGGCTGATTGACGAGCGCGCGAGCGAGCGCGACGCGCTGCTGCTGGCCCCCGGACAACTGGTTCGGACGCCGCGCGACATAGTCGTCGAGCTGGGCAAGCGCGACGACATCGGCAATCCGCTTGCGCCGTTCCTGGCGCGGGACCTTCTTGCGGCGCAGTCCGTACTCGATATTCTCATAGACATCCATATGCGGGAACAGCGAATAGGACTGGAAGACCATGTTGACGTCGCGCCGGTAGGGCGGCACGCCGATGATGCTCTCGCCATCCAGCAGCACATCGCCCTCGCTCGGATGCTCGAAGCCGCCGATCATGCGCAGGGCCGTCGTCTTGCCGCACCCGCTGGGGCCGAGCAGAGAGAAGAACTCGCCCTTCCCGATCGTCAGGTTGAGATCGCGAATGACCGTCAGCGCATGCGGGCCTTCACCGAAACGCTTGCTCACGCCATGGAAGCGAACTGCGTTTTGCTCACCTGCGTATGCTTTTCTTGATCCGCTCGTCATTACCATGGCCATGGTCAAATTCCCCTAAAATGCCCGCCGCTGATGTTCATGACCGCGCCGCTCGTCCAGCCTGATTCCGGTCCGAGGAGGAAGGCGACCGCATTGGCGATCGGCTCCGGTCCGCCGAAGCCGAGCGGATGCGCCTCCAGATAAGCCTTGCGACCGGCCTCGGAATACGCGGCACCCGTGTTGCCAGTCGGCCCCGGCGTGATGGCGTTGACAAGGATGCCGTCGGATTCGAGCTGAGCCGAGAGCGAGACGGTCAGTCCGATCAATCCAGCCTTTGCCGTGGAGTAGGCCGGCGACAGATGCGGCGAGCCGAGGCGGGCGGCAATCGAACTGATGAAGACGATCCGGCCGCGCCGCTGCATCCGCATGGCCGGAATGACGGCGCGGGAGCAATACCAGGCGCCGTTGAGATCCACCTCGATCACATGCCGCCACTCGTCCGCGCCGATCTCCCAAGCGCGCCCGTGGGGTGCATCCAGGGCCGCGTTGTTGACGAGACCGTCGATGCGGCCGAACCGTTCGAGAATCTTTCCGGCGACGGCCTCGGCGTCTTCCGGCCGGGTGATGTCGAGAGTGAAGGCCGTGGCCGATCCGCCAGACGCAGCGATGCCAGACGCGACTGCCTCCGCTTCGTCCGTCAAGATGTCCGTCACGATGACATGGCCGCCCTGGCGCGCAACCGTTTCGGCAATGGACTTGCCAATGCCGCGCGCGGCGCCGGTTACGATGATCACATGTTGCTTGAGCGGGCTCATGACCTGGGATCCGGACGGCAATGCGCGCTGTCCGGCCGTGCCCGGACGCAGGAGTTGATGGGCATGCGAAGATATCCTTTCAACAAGACGGTGGGTCACGCCCAACGATGCGAGGGTGGAGCAAGCTGGTCGATGGTGCGGCCGGCCCAATCGTTGCGCGGCACGCCTTCGACGGCGCGGCACTGCGCCTCGTAAAGGTCTGCCGCCGCTTCCGCCTCGTCGATGGTCAGCACGACGCCGTCCTTCACGACCTGGTCGCCATCGACAAAGACATGGCGGACCGCGCGGTCCGAGGCGGAGAAGACGAGAGAGCGCAAGGGGTCCCTGCAGGGCTGCATCACGGGTGCGCGGCAATCCACCATCACCAGATCGGCCTTGGCGCCTGGTGCGATGCGGCCGATATCGGGACGACGCAGCGCTTTCGCTCCGCCAACCGTGGCGGCGGCGAAAACATCGGCAAGCGTCGCATCTCTCGGATTACCGGCCATGAGCCTGCCGGCGTAGATCGCAAGCCGCATTTCGTCCAGCATGTTGTTCGGATAGACATCGGTACCGATACCGAGATTGACGCCCCGCTGCCGGTACAATCCGATATGGTCCAGCATGATCCCGCGCCGCGCAAAAACCGTCGGGCAATGGGCAACCGTCGCGCCGGCTCTCGCGATCGTGCCGAGATCGTCGGTTTTCGGCCAGTGCACCCAAGGATGATGATCGAGAAAGATGCCGTGTCCGATGATGGTACGGTCGGACAGGATGCCGATCTTTTTCATGAAGCCGATGGGCGTCAGGCCATGCCGGCGCGTCATCTCGTGAAACTCAGTCAGCGACTGCCCTGCATGGGTCTGGAAGGGAATGTCGAGGCTCACGGCTTCCGCATGCGCATCCCGCAGCAGCTCTTCGTCGCAGGTATCGATCTGGGAAGGCGCCATCATACCGAAAAGGCGGCCGGAGGGATGCCGCGCGGCCTGCGCAATTTCGGCAAGGGCCCGCTCGAAACCTTCGCGTCCCCTCGCGATGTCCCAGGCATAATCCAATCTGTGCCCATTGTCCGTCACCCAACGCGCCTGGCGGAACATCGGCGCGACACAGGCGCGGATGCCGGTCGCGGCGATCACGTCCAGCCATCCCTCGGTCGGCACCGCAAGGTCGCAGATCGTGGTGACGCCGCTCTTCAGCAGTTCGGCGAAGGCGACGCGATATGCTGCCTGCGTGCCGGCCAGATCGCGGTCGAGCACCATCAGATATTCGTAAAGAGAGGTATTATAGAAGCCGGGACTGCCGACCTCGTCCCAAAGCCCCTTGTTCAGCGGCTCCTCTCCAGGATGCGAATGAATGTTGACCAGGCCCGGCATGACCATGAAGCCCTGCCCGTCCAGTACCTCCGCCCCGTCTGCCTCAAGATCGTCTCCGACGGCCACGATGGATCGGCCGAAGGCGATGTCGACGTCGCGCCGATAGACGTGTCCACCCTGTTCGCCATCCCAGGAGACGACGCAATGGGCACGGCGAATGATTTTTGTAACTCCGTCTAGGGCAACCATCGCAAGTTCCGTATAAAGAACATAATTCCTGATAAGGATCATGCTCGTCACGCGACGAGCGATTGTCAAGCACATTTTTAGCAAAATCCCAGAGCGCGACGCCATGATTGCGTAGTTGACAAAATATCAGAAGCGAATATCCTTCCTTTATATAGAACTTAATTCTTTATATGGAACAAAGATGGACCAAGGGAAGCCGTTGATCACCGTTATTCGCGATTGCGAGTGGCTGGTTGCCTGGGATGCCAAAAGCGCTGCGCATGTCTATGAGAACCATAGCGATTTCGCCTTTACCGGAAATCGCATAGTGCATGTGGGCAAGTCATATGACGGCCCGTTCGATGCAGAGATAGACGGCAGGCGGCGCATGGTCATGCCTGGTTTCGTCAATCTCCACAGCCATCCCGGCCACGAACCCGGCTGGAAGGGGATGCTGGAGGAACTCGGCAGCCCGAAGCTGGGGCAAAGCTCGCTCTACGAGTTCATGCCCGTCTTCAACGTTGCCCCCGAATATGCGCGACACGCCTGCCGCGTGGCGGTTTCCGAACTGCTGAAGAGCGGCGTCACCACGATCTGCGATCTTGGCGGCGCACGGGAAGGATGGGCCGCGGACTATGCCGCAATGGGGATTCGGGCGGTCCTCTGGGCGATGTTCCGCTCAGGTCCCTGGTATACGAAGGACGGGCATTCGGTCGGCTATGATCTGGATATTGCCCGCGGTGACCGTCTGCTTCGCGAGGCGATTGCGGCAGCGGACGAAGCGTCCGGCCATGCCTGCGGTCGCATCCAGGGTTTCATCGCGCCAGCCCAGGTCGATACCTGCAGCGAAGGGCAGATTCTCGATGCTTTGGCGGCGGCGCGCGAGCGGGGGCAGCCGATCCAGATCCATGCCGCCCAGTCCGTCATTGAATTCCAAGAGATCCTCAAGCGCTATGGCGAGACGCCCATTGGTTGGCTGCGCAAGATCGGGGCGCTTGGCGAGGATACCGTCATCGGGCACGGAATTTTCCTCAACGATCACCCTTTCCTGCATTATCCTCATGCAGACGACTTCTCGGTGCTGCGCGATAGCGGTGCCCAAGTGGCCCATTGCCCGGTGGTCTTTGCCCGGCGCGGCATCGCCATGAACACCTTGCACCGCTACTGTCAGGCTGGCATCCGGTGCGGCATCGGTACGGACACCTTCCCGCACAATATGCTCGATGAATTGCGGATGGCCTGCTACGCGGGGCGCATCGTAGCGGGCAGTTTTACAGCTGCCAGCACGGCGGAAGCCTTCACGGCCGCGACATCCGGGGGCGCCGACATCATACGCCGGCCTGATCTCGGTCGGCTGGCCCCCGGCTGCAAGGCCGATTTTTCAATTGTCGACATGACCAATCCTTACATGCAGCCCGATTACGAGCCGCTGCGGAGCCTCGTCTATTCCGCAAACGATCGTGCGATCCGCGATGTCTATGTGGACGGGGTTAGGCTGGTCGCCGACGGAAAGCTGGTGGCCTTCGACATCGAAGAAGACATCGAAATGCTGCGTAGGGCGCAACGCGAGGTCATCGCCAACGCGCCGGCGCGCGATTGGGCCTGCCGCTCCATCGAAACGATGTCGCCCCGCGTCTTCCCCATCCGCTCGTGAGAGCCGGATCACTCCCACAACAACAGGAAATTTTGCATGTCCATCATCCGCCACCACAGCAGCAACCGTATGAGTCAGATCGTTGAATTCCCGCTGAGCGGCACCATGGTCGTGCTTGCGGGGCAGGTATCTTCCGATCGCGACCTGGAGATTGCCGGGCAGACCGCCAATATCCTCGCCCGGGTCGACGCCTTGCTGGCCGAGGCCGGCACCGGCAGGGCCGCCATCACCCATGCATATATCTGGCTGAAGCACGGCTCGGATTTCGATGCTATGAACAGCGTCTGGGACGCGTGGGTTGCGCCAGATGCCGCGCCCGCGCGGGCCTGCGTGGAGGCGCCGCTTGCCGATCCCCGCCTGCTCGTCGAGATCCAGGTCTTTGCACTGAAGCCCTGACGGTTTCCGGAAGTCCTTCCTCCCAAGGGCCGCCGAGCGCCCCGCCTCCTTCTTCACTGGAAGTGGCGGGGCTTTCTTACCCGATCCCAAGCCAGAAACCCCGATTTACGTCAATGGAGACAATAATGACGGCCACTCCCCGCGTGACCATAGACCCTGCCTTCGTCGAAAAACTCATTCTCGACATGGCCCAGCACGGTTCCGACGGCGGAACCGGGGTCTCCCGCACGGTCTATTCCCCGGAATGGGTGGATGCGACGAAGCTTTATGCCCGCTGGTGCGAGGAGGTCGGCCTCACCGCGCGGATTGACCGCGTGGGCAATGTCTGGGGGCGGCTGGAAGGAAGCGAGCCAGGCAAGTCGATCGTTTCCGGTTCGCACATCGATTCACAGACCCCGGGCGGGCGCTACGACGGCATCCTTGGCGCGCTTGCGGCGCTGATTGCGTTGAAGGCGTTGAAGGAGCAGTTCGGCCAGCCGAAGCGCACGCTGGAATGCATCGCGTTTTGCGAAGAGGAATCGAGTCGCTTCCCCTCCGCCAATTTCTGGGGTTCGCGCGCCATCACCGGCGGCATCCGGACCGATGATCCGGAGACGACCGTCGGCTTCGGCGGCGAGACGATCGCCAGTGCCATGCGAGAGGTGGGCCTCGATCCGGCGCTCATTCCGGAGGCCAGACGCGCCGATATCGACAGTTTCGTCGAACTGCATATCGAACAGGGTCCGATCCTCGAACACGCAAACCTGCCGGTTGCCGTGGTGACCGGCATTACCGGAATCCGCCACTACGAAGTCGAACTGCGTGGCACACAGAACCATGCTGGCGCGTTCCCGATGGACCTGCGCCGCGATCCCATGGCGGGTTTCGCCGAGATAGTCTCAGGCGTGGTCGATACCGCCCACCGCTGGGGCCGTCCCGCCGTGTCGACGGTCGGGCGCGTGCATGTGAAGCCCAACGCAACGGCCATCATTCCGGACAGCGTGACCTTCACGCTGGATGTGCGCCACCCCGATCCGGATCTGTGCCAGAAACTCTACGACACCCATGAAGCCTTCATGCGGGAGGTGGCGAAACGTCGTAATCTGGAGATCAGCTGGAAAATCATGATCGACCACCCCGCCTGCCCTTCCGATGCGGCGCTTGTATCGACACTCAGGACAGCGGCCAATACGCAGGGAGTGCCGACGATGCTGATGGCAAGCGGTGCCGGCCATGATTCCCAGCAGATGGCGAAGATTGCCAGGGTGGCGATGATCTTCGTACGCAGCAAGGACGGGCGCAGCCACACGCCGGACGAGTTTTCTTCTATCGACGACATCGTCGCCGGCATCGAGGTGCTCGCCGCCGGCCTTCACCGCCTGGCTTATTGAGGAGATCGGGATGTCCACATCACCTCTCCAGCCCCACCGCGACCTGCTCGGATTTGCCGGGCGACCGCCTGACCCGCAGTGGCCGAACGGCGCACGGCTGGCTATCCAGTTCGTCATCAATTACGAGGAAGGCGGGGAAAACTGCGTCCTCGACGGAGACGGCGGCTCCGAGGCCTTCCTCACGGAAGAGCCGACCTTGCCGCTTGCCGGGCGACGCAACATCAATGTTGAATCCCAATATGAATACGGCAGCCGCGCCGGGTTCTGGCGGCTGCATCGCCTTATGACCGAGCGTGGTCTTCCCATCACGGTGTTCGGCATTGCCAATGCCCTGCGGAAAAATCCGGCCGCGGTCGCCGCCATGAACGATGCTGGATGGGAAATCGCTTCGCATGGCCTTAAGTGGATCAACTATGCCGACATGCCAGAGGCCGAGGAACGCCGGCAGATTATCGAGGCGATCCGCATCCACACGGAAGCCACCAGCGAGCGGCCGCAGGGATGGTATACGGGCCGGATGAGTGTGAACACCCGGCGCATCCTGTCCGAGATCGGTGGTTTCGCCTACGATTCGGATTCCTTTTCGGATGACCTTCCATACTGGGTGCGCGACAATGGCAAGCCTCAACTCGTGGTGCCCTACACGCTCGACAACAATGACGGGCGCTACGTCAATGGCTTCGGGCTGCAGGCACAGGATTTCGCCACATACCTGACCCGGGCTTGCGACCTCCTGCGCAGGGAGGGGCGAACCCAGCCGAAGATGATGAATGTGGGCCTGCACTGCCGGATTACCGGAAAACCGGGACGTGCCGCCGATCTGGAGCGCTTTCTCGATCATGTCACGACACTGGAAGACGTGTGGGTAGCGCGGCGGATCGACATCGCTTCGCATTGGCGAACCGTCCATCCCGCTTTCGACGGGCGCGCGTCATGAGAAAGGGCGCGGGCGCGGCAGGACGCGTGGTCTCGATCTGCGAATGTATGGTGGAACTCAGGCAGTCGGAAAGGGGCGGCATCGTGCAGTCCTTCGCCGGCGACAGCCTGAACACCGCCTATGACGGCCCCTTCGTCTCGCCACCCTGCTAGACGGTCGACCATGTCTCGGCCATCGGAACCGGCTGTCTCTCGCTGGAGATCGAGCGCTTTCCAGGTCAAAACGGCATGAATACGGCAGCTGACGGCCGAGACGCTCCATTTCGACGATCCTGACCTGCAAGCGACCACTTGGTGTGGACCGGGTTGTCGTCGAGAATGGCGGCCGGGACATTGTAATGAGCGACCGTGGTAATCCGCCGGATTGAGGCGATGACGGCTGCCGCGGTCGTCGGTTCCACACTGCGCCGTTGAAGACGACCTTGATGTCCGGATTGACTTTTGTCGCGTTGAATGCGCGACCATTCGGGATAAGCGCCATGTCGAATTCGCCGTTCGCCAATCCATCCTGCAATATGGCGAAGGAATCCTTGATTTCGATGGAGTCCTTGATGCGTTCGAGCTTTTTCACCGCTCGATCGAGGTCGATCGGATAGATTTTGCTTGGTTCGACACCATCCGCGAGGAGCGCACCTTCGATCAGGCCGACGTTGCTAATCCCGCCGCGCGCTGCGCGAACGCCGGGAAATTTCTCGACATCGAAGAAGTCCGCGACACTGGTCGGAGCGGTTTCAAATTTCTTGGCGTTATACGCAAGGACGTAGGAAAACTTCACGACCGGAACGCCACATTTGTTTTTGTCCAGCGCAGGATCGAGCTGAGAACGATCAATCTTCGCTTCCTGGAAAATGGTGCCGCATCCGGCATCGACGATGCTGGAATCGATCTGCATGACATCAATGCCAACATTGTTGGCTTCCTGCTGGGTCTTCAATGCGGCAACCGTCGGGGTATCCGTCTGATCAATTTTGACGCCTGTCGTTTCAGCGAAGGGCTTCAGCCAGACTTCGTCCTGGTATTTCTGGGTGTCGCCGCCCCATCCAGCATAGGAAAAAGACTTGCCATGCAGATCGGGAAGCGATTGCGCCGACGCAATCGTTGCAAGAACCAGTGTGCCAAGCCCGACCGCGGCGCCTGTAGCCAACTTACGCTTCGTTCGCATTTCCATTGAGTTCACCCTTTTATTTTACGTCCAGCATGATTGCCGAAACGTTTCTGCGATAATTTGCAGTTTGTTGACGATCGTTCGAGCTACGATTTTGCGGTCACGATCATTGTCGAAGAAAAAGGAAATCCGATCGTGATCTCGGCGTTGCTCGGAATGCTTTGTTCCGGCTGACAAATCACTGTCGCGGTTCCCCCCGATGGAAGATCAGCCACAACCTTCCTTAAAGAACCGAGGTAGACAACATCCCTGATCCGCGCATTCACGCTGTTCCAATCGCCAGGAACGCTCTCTCCCGAGAAGACCTTGCATCGTTCCGGGCGAACCACTGCGGCGGCGCGCCCATCTGCTGGCATCGCAACATCACTGTTCCCGATAAAGATACCTTCTGGCGCAATGACCTTGCTTTGCCCGGCCCCGCGTTCGACCGTGCCGGCAAAACAATTCGATTCTCCAAGGAACTGCGCTACGAACTGCGAGTTTGGAGCGTCATATAGTTCTTCCGCGGTCCCAATTTGCCGGATGTTACCCGACTCGAATATGGCGATGCGGTCGGACATGACCAAGGCTTCTTCCTGATCATGCGTAACGAATACAATTGTGACGCCCAGTTCGCGATGAATCCGCTTGAGCTCAAGTTGTACCGACTCGCGAAGCTTGCGGTCCAATGCTCCCAGTGGCTCATCCATCAAAAGCAATCTTGGACGAAACACAATAGCGCGAGCAACGGCAACCCGTTGCTGTTGACCACCTGACAGTTCGCGCGGCATGCGCTCGGCATAAGGACCAAGCGAGACCATGGCGATGGCATCATCGACCTTGCGTTTGATGGTCTCCTTGGCAACGCCGCGCTGCTTCAACGGATAAGCAATATTCTGCCTCACCGTCATATGCGGAAACAATGCGTAGTGCTGAAAAACAACGCCAATATTTCGCTTATGAGGCGGAAGGCGGCCGATATCCTGATCGTCGACCAATATCGAGCCTGAGGATGGCGTCTGGAAGCCGGCGAGCAGATTGAGAGCCGTCGTCTTACCCGATCCGCTCGGGCCGAGAAGCGTCAGGAATTCTCCCGCCTTGATCTCAAGATTCAACGACGAAATCGCCGTCAAATTGTGCCCGTAGCGTTTTGACACGCCGATAAAATTTACGCTCGCCGCATTGTGCATGGCGTTGTCAGGCATCGGTTCCTCCCGGCTACCAATTGGTAAAGCATGTCAAGCTGGGCACTGGGTGTCCGTGGAGACAATCGCTCAACTCAATGGCAAACCCGTCCGTCAACATTTGCAGAAACGTTTCTGCAAAATCATTCCCTTTGTCAAGCGATTTTTCACATGCACGGTTTCCAGGGGAACGAACGAATTCTGAAAGACGCCGTTAGAGCGGTTCCAGCAAACGTGCTGAACGCGGTCTTGCTTCCGGAATTGCGTAAAAACGAAGAGGTAGAGCAGTTTCTCGATTTGGAGAAAAGGAAATGCTCCAGGCTGAAGCGGGAGAATTCTCCGCTCACCGTCAGCGTTCACCGGAGGCAGGCGCCCTCAACCGACTATCGAGGGCGCTGATTTTCGTATTACAATTTCCAAGGGCAAAAGCGTCTTTTCGATATCAGGCTTGCCCCTGATCATTTCGATGATGCCCCGTGCAGTCAATTCCGCGAGTTGGGCAGGGCGCTGACGGATGGCTGATATGGGCGTCGATGCGCTCTCCAAGTCGGGGGAGTCAGTGACTGAGATCAGCCTTACGTCCTTTGGGGCCTCGATCCCGCGCTCTGTCATTGCAGAAAGCAGATGGAGAGCGAGCCGATCGTGCTGCGCGACGATCGCGCCGAAACCCTGCCCCAATGCGCTGGAAACAACATGACCGATATCTGCACGATCCGAGCTTTCGGCGTGGAAGATCCTGATCGATGAGTCACTCCCCCTCGCCCACTGGTTCGCGCCATTGAGCGCATCGACGACATAACTTTTCAACGGACCAATCGTCACGAATGCGACGTTTGTTCGGGCCGGAACAGTACGCTGGAGGAGTCGCAGGAGCCCGTTTGCGTTGTCGTCGTCCAGCCAGGACCGATTGTCGCGCGTCAAGTCCCGGCCGATGGTGATGTAGCGAACTCTGTTTCGTTCAAAAAATGTCAAGACTGGATCGCCTTCCAGTGGATCGACAACGATGGCGCCGTCGAGCGGCACCTTCAACGTGCTGAGCAGGTCGACATTATGCGGCAGCAATACCGGTGCCAGGCCTTCCGAGAGAAGAGTCTGGCTGGCGTGGGTGACGATCGTTGCCCAATATCCGACATCGGTCAGAATGGCCTCGCCTGCGGGGGTGATGCATAGCCCCACAAGCCCGAGTCCGCGCTCGCGCAGTCCCAAAGCAATCGCACTCGGCCGATAGCCCAATTTTTCTGCTTCGGACTGCACTCTGCGCCGCGTTTCCTCAGGGAGTCGACCCTTGCCCGAAAGCGCATCGGAAACCGTCGTTACCGACACACCGGCAGCTGCGGCAACATCTCGAATTGTCGTTTTTCGCTTTGTGCTCATTTGGATCAAGTAACAGGGACTTGACAGCGTGTCGAGATTACCCTCTATTGCAGAAACGTTTCTGCAATCGCTTCGTCGACGCTCAAGGGCTGTCCCCGCAGCTGGTTGTTGCCAGTATGGAAGACCTCAATGCATCCAGCGAAAGGGCTGCGGCCTTAACCCGCAAGGCCCCGGCTCTCTCGCTGCCCCGGCCATATGACAGTCGATCTGAATCGACAGAGTGGAAATAGGATGACCAACAGCAATCGGATGAGCAACGACACAGGCGAGCCGGGAACCCTGGCAGGTTTGCGTGTTCTCCAGTTCGGATGTGATCTCGCGCCTCAGATGGTCGGCTTGGCGCTTGCCGATCTGGGCGCCGATGTTATTCGATGCGGAATAGCGCAAGCAGATCCGCTTTCGGCCGCTCTCGAAAAAGGCAAGCGTGTCGCGGCTCTGGAAGATGACATCGACGCGCTGGTTGCGCTTGCACGAAATGCCGATGTCGTCGTTGGAATTGAAAAGGCCCCGGCTTTCGTTGCGGCCGCGGTTCCGGCCACCGCTATTGCCCTTTTCCTGCCCGCGTTTCCTCACGGCGATCCACGATTTGCGGGCAAAGGGACGGATGAAGGAACTGTGTTGGCCGCCGCCGGGGTGCTTGCGGAACGCGGCCCAACCAACCGTCTTCGCGGGCTGGGGCCGGCCTGGATGCCGATGCCGATTGCTTCCGCATATGCCGCTGCGTTCGGTACGCTGGCGATCCTCGCCGGCATTTTCGGTCGGCAGCAAACGGGCCGTGGCGACACGATGGAAGTCTCTCTTTTTGGCGCACTGATGGAGGGGTTTTCTTACAACCACATAAAAATTGCCGATCTTCCCGAGCGCTACGCCGACCCGAGAAACGTCAGCGACGAGGGCGGCATTCCACTTACGGAAGATCAGGTCCAATCGTTAATCGACCCCATGTATCGGGCATTCCTATGCTCTGACGACGCCTGGTTCTATATCGCGACACCGCCGCATCGCGCGTTGATCGAACGATTGCTCCGGCTGCTTGGACTTTGGGATACCCTTTTGGCGGATGGAATCCCTGTGGATGATCCGTATCTGTCATCCTTTTCCTGGAAGGATCGCGTTCAGGGCTCGATTTTGTCCTATCCGCAACTGGCCCCGCACTGGCGAGGCAGGATCCGGTCAGACATCTCCCGTGTCATGCGCACCCAGCCCGCTACCTATTGGGAACAGCAATTCGCAGCCAATGGCCTTTGCGGGACACGCGTTCAGTCCAGCGCGGCATGGCTCACCTCGGACGTCGCGCGCAATGCCGGCCTGTCAATCAGGATTGATGACCCTTTGGCTGGAGAGCTGATTTGCGCCGGTCCGTTCATGTGGGCCGGCGGCACCTCTCGCCACAAGCCGCGCGCCATCGTTGGCAGCACAGAGATCACCTGGGAAAGCGAAGCGTGGGTCCTTCCGACGCCGACATCGAGGAAGCCGTTTCTCTCGGGCACGAGGGTTCTCGACCTTTGCAACGTCATCGCGGGCCCTACCGTCGCCGGCTGCCTTACACGCTTTGGCGCCGATGTGATAAAAATCGATCCCACAGTTCAAGACTTCGACCCGTCGATAACCGTTCTGCTCTCGCTGCAGTCTGCCCGCGGCAAGCGAAGCATTCTCGCCAATCTCGCCAGTGCTGAAGGTCAAGCTGTCTTCGCGCAGCTTGTCGCAGATTCGGATCTCGTGACGTTCAATGGCACCCAGACGCAACTGACTGCCTTGGGATTAGACCTTGAGAGCCTTTCCCATGCAAATCCTTCGATCGTCGTTGCGCAGGTTAGTGCCTTTGGCGGGCCCGTGCCGTCGTCGAATGACAGCCGCAAGGGTGTCGACGAGGTGCTTCAGGCAGCAACCGGCGTGATGCATCGCCTTAAACTTCCGCAGGCGCCGCCCGAGGAATATGCGCATTTCGGTACGATCGATGTCGCAACCGGCGTTTGGGGAGCCGTAGCGGCTGTTGCTGGTTTGATCAGCGCCAATGTTACCGGCAAGGCAGCAAGGGTCGGCACATCGCTTGCTGCTGGCGCAGCTGCCGTGCAAATGCCCTTTCTATGGCGCAGCGCAAAGCTGGGTCCCGCTCCCGACGTTGACGATTGCCACTCTGATACCGGCACCGGCAAGCCTCGTCTCGATAGTGGCTTGTACATTTCGCCGGATGGAACACGTGAACCCCTCACGCGCTATGCCGAACTGCGTTCGTTGCTTGCCCTTACTCCCGCCGAGGACCAGCGAAAAGTTGGTTTCGTTCGGCATGAAGATCACCCTGTCGGATCTCCTGTTACGCTCATCACCCAGTGTGCAATCACCTGCGAACACACACCTTTGGTGGCAGTGGGCAATCCGAAAAAATATGGTTCCGATACACGCGAAGTCCTCGCTGAGCTTGGGTTCAATGCGCACGAGATCGCAGGGCTGCTCAATCGAGGTAGCTTGGCCGAACATTGGCCGAACCATAGTCAATTCTTACCCGACTGACGTCTCAATCATATTCCGGAGCAGCCAATGAACCTGACCCCTTTCATAACATGTGCCGTAACTGGTGGTGGCGATTTTGCAAGCAAAAGCCCTCACGTTCCGGTTACCCCTCAGGAAATAGCCGACAGTGCTCTCGAAGCCCATGAAGCTGGAGCAGCCATTGTACACTTGCACGTCCGGGATCCTCACACGCGCCGAGGCAGCCGCGATACCGGTCTTTACCGCGAATTGGTGACGATCATCCGCGAGCGGAATCAGGATGTGATCATCAATCTCACCGGTGGCATGGGTGGGGAAATTCTGTTTGGTCCAAGCGAAACGCCTCTGCCTGGAGACCCCGATATGGATTTCGTCGGGCCCGCCGAACGGATGAAGCATATCCTCGAACTCAAGCCCGAACTCGCCAGCCTGGACGCGGGCTCGGTGAATTTCGACGAAGCGCTTTATGCGACGACTCCCAGCTGGTTGCGCGCGATGTGCGCCGGCTACCTTGCAAGCAATGTCCTGCCGGAAATTGAAGTATTCGAACTGGGTCACATCGAATTGGCGAAACAGCTCATGAAAGAGGACCTGATCCGGCAGCCCCCGATTTTTCAGCTGTGCCTGGGAATAAAGTACGGGGCGCCCGCCACGCCGGAGGCAATGACCGCGATGCGCAATGCCCTGCCGCAAAATGCCATCTGGGCCGGTTTCGGCCTTGGGGCGAAGCAGATGCCAATGGCCGTTCAAGCTGTCCTTTTAGGGGGCAATGTTCGCGTTGGCCTTGAGGACAACCTCTACCTGGAACGCGGCGTCCTGGCCACCAACGCACAGCTCGTCGCACGTGCCCGGCAAATTCTCGAATCGATGGGGGCACAGATCCTCTCAGCGCGAGGCACACGGGAGAAGCTCGGACTCGCGACAGCAGGATGAGCCGCTGGCTCATGAGAATTGACCGGGATCACTGACAACCGGGGCGCACCCGAAAGCGAGGATAAATGACAGACGACATTTCCGTGAACCTTACCGACAAGGTTGCCCTGATAACCGGTTCCACGAGCGGCATCGGATTGGCGACGGCGCGCATGCTTGCCAAGAATGGCGCCGACATCGCGTTACACGGCTTCGGTGATCCCAACGATATAAAGAGCCTGGTCGCAGATATTGCGCGTGCTTCTGGGCGAAAAGTGCTGCACTTTTCGCACGACCTGAGCGACCTTTCCATGGCTCGGCAGCTTGTTGAAGATGTCACGGTCGCCTTCGGCAAGGTGGATATCCTCGTAAACAATGCCGGTGTGCAGCACGTCGCCGATATTGAGGAATTCCCGGACGCTGCCTGGCATCGCGTGATCGCGGTTAATCTGACGGCCTGCTTTGCAACAATAAAAGCGGCATGGCCTCAGATGAAAGACCGTGGCTGGGGTCGCATCATCAACACTGCCTCGACTTTGGCGCTTGTGGCGGAGCCAAGGAAAGCTGCCTATGTCGCATCGAAACACGGCGTGCTTGGTCTAACGAGAGAAATTGCGCTTGAGGGCGCACGGCTGGGTATTACCTGCAATACGATCTGCCCCGCATGGGTTCTTACACCCTTGGCGGCGCAGCAAGTTGAGGCGAAGGCTTCTCAGCTCGGAAAATCGTTTCAGGAAGCGGCCGAGACCGAGTTCTTGACGGACATGCCGACCCGCAGATTCGTCGACCCCTCCGAAGTCGCCGCAGGCGTGCTCTTTCTTTGCAGCGATCTTGCGAAATCGATAACGGGCCATGCGCTTCCGATCGATGGGGGCAGCCTTGTCGTGTGAAGAAATCTAAATGTGTTGATGTGACGGCGTGTTCATCAGAGGCGGACAATATGGCGTATTTCAAAACATGGGAGGGCATTGTCGAACGTGAATGGTTGGACGAACTCGACCATGTAAACTTCCTCACCTATCAGCGGATCGCTGATGAAGCGAGCATTGCAGTCTGGAAGGACGCAAAGGGAGAAGACGACAGCTCAATTGGAATCGAGTTCGTCATGACGGAAACCTATGTTCGCTATATCAGGGAGCTGAGACTGGGCGACGAAGTCGAGATTCGTACCTTGTTGCTGGCTTTCGACACAAAACGGTTCCATCTGATGCATCGCATTGAGAGCCAAGGTGAACTTTGTTGCGTTGTTGAGACTGCAAACCTTTGCTTTAATCCAATTGAGCGAAGAGCTGCGAACTTCACAACAAGAATACTCGATCGATTCCAAAACCGGGTCGCTATCGAAGGCGATAATCAACCAAAATTGTCGATAGCGCGAAGGTCGGGTTAGCAACGTTAGACGTCGGCCGCCGCCAAGGCTTCCTCCTACACACCGTTCCAGCTGAGCAATCTTGAATCCTCAAGCGCTTCAATGTCGGGCAAGTCGCGCAGCGTCTCCATGCGGAACGTAGTGAGGAACTGTTTCGTCGTGACATGGGCAGGCGCCTTTAATCATCCTTGCGACCGGCTCCCAGCAACAGGACACGCGTCACCGGGGCGCGGCTGAGGCGGCTGGCGAACAGGCAACCAGCCGAGCCGCCCCCGATAATCATGTAGTCGAAGGCATCGCTCGACGGATGAGAATCCGAGCGCGTCATAGTTTGCCCGCCGGTAGTCACGGAACACCGCATCAGTATAAGATTCGACGACTTACTGGAGTGAACCCCTCGGGCTGGACAACGGGATACGGAGAAACTGATACACTCTGCGGGCCTCAATCGGAGAAGGCTCCTGAAATCCCATATCGACGGCATTCGACACCGTTCAAGTGTATCCCTCCGCCGAAGGCCGTCTGCCCTGACTTGCTGATTGGCGTTAAGTCCATGGCTTATGTCATGCGCTACAATCATTTCCCCGATTGAGGTTTTGTCCGCCGATGATCTTGGCCGCCGGCGGGATTGGTCGGACGAGGAGAAGG
>JAFKJU010000051.1 GCA_017305935.1 Hyphomicrobiales bacterium
AGCGCCCTCGAAGAGACGGCGCAACGCATCCTGCCGCTTGCGGCGATCGAGATCATCGGCCGCGATGCCGACGACACCGAACAGCGCGTTGCCACGCTCCGCCAGCACGACGAGTATTTCACCTATGTCGTGCGCGATGCCGCGGGCAAGGTTCTGCTGCGATCGCACAGCGCCGATCTCGCGGCATTCCCGCCGTTTTCCGGAATGGGCTTTGCCACGACGCCGACGCACCGCCTCTACTCCGACGCGACCCTCCAGCAGAATCTGACCATCACCATCGCGGAGCCCCTGTCGCATCGCCGGATGACCGCCGGGCGACTGTTGCTCGGGCTGAGCCTGCCGCTGGCCGTCATTGTCCCGCTCGGCTTGATCGGCATCTGGGTCATTGTCCGGCTGTCCATGACCCCGGTTCGGACCTTCCGCTCGCAGATCGAGGCGCGCGGCGGCGGTGATTTGACACCCATCGACGCGGAGGACCTGCCCTCGGAGATCGGCCCCGTCGCCAAAGCGGTCAACCACCTCCTGGACCGATTGACGCGTACCTTGCAGGCCGAGCGCAGCCTGGCGGCCAAATCGGCCCATGAGCTGCGGACACCGGTGGCTGCTGCACTGGCGCAGGCGCAGCGCATGATCGCGCAAGCGCCGGACGACGCCACGCGCGAGCGCGCCGAGGATATGCAGACCGCCTTGCGGCGCCTTTCCCGCCTCACCGAGAAACTCATGCAACTGGCGAGAGCCGAGGGCGGACGCCTTCTCGCCGAGGCGCCGGTCGAGATCGGCGCCATCCTGCGGATGGTTGTGAGCGAATTCGACGGGCAGGCCGAGACTGCAGGGCGCATCGACCTGACACTGCCAGACGCGCCGGTATTCGCAAGCATCGACGCCGACGCCTTCGCCATCCTGGCCCGGAACCTGATCGAAAACGCCCTCAAGCATGGCGTGCGGGACGAACCGGTCGCCGTCACCTTGTCGGCAGACGGCTGTCTGCGCGTCACGAACGCCGGCCCGGTCGTGCCTTCCGCAGTGCTTGCGCGGCTGAGCGAGCCCTTCGAGCGCGGTCAGGCTCTGGTGCGGGGGGCCGGCCTGGGGCTCGCCATCGCCCGGACCATTGCTGCCGGAACAAATGGACGGATAGAACTCCAATCTCCCGCAAGCGGCAGGATTGACGGGTTTGAGGCAAGGTTCTTCATAGACAAATGATCATCGACATCGACGCCAGATGCTGAAAGGCAACTCGGGAGACCATGGACACTGACGCCCTGCTCAGCCGCCTTGCGGTATCGCTTTCGATCGGTCTGCTGATCGGCCTGGAGCGTGGATGGCGTACCCGCAACGAGGAAGACCATCTGCGCGCGGCAGGTCTACGAACGTTCGCGCTGACCGGTCTCACCGGCGGCATTACCGGCGCCCTGGCCCGGCAGTTCGACTCTGGCCTCGTGATCGGTCTTGTTTTCCTCGGGTTCACCGCGGCATTCGCCTCCTACCACTGGCTCGAAGCGCGGGCCGAGCGAAATTACAGCGCGACATCCGTCGTCGCCGGCATAGCCACGTTCCTGCTGGGAACGCTTGCCGTCGTCGGCGACCTTGCAGCCGCCATCGCCGGGGCTGTTGCCACGGCTGTGCTGCTTGCCCTGCGCGAGCCGTTGCATCGTTGGGTCGCGTCGCTGAGCTGGAATGAGATCCGGTCGGGCCTGACGCTTCTGGCAATGACCTTTCTCATGCTGCCGATCCTGCCGAACAGGCCGGTCGATCCCTGGGGCACCGTCAATCCATATGAGATCTGGTTGCTGACCATCCTGATCGCCGCGGTCTCCTTCGCCGGCTACGTCGCCGTCCGCGTGTTCGGGGACCGGCTTGGCGTCCTGATGACGGCGATCGCGGGCGGGCTCGCCTCTTCGACAGCGACGACCTTGACGCTGGCAAGGCTTGCCCGCCGGCACCCCGAGTCCAGCACGCTGCTTTCCTGTGGCGTGCTTCTTTCCGGCTTGACCATGATCATCCGCGTTGCAGTCGTGGCGACGGCCTTGAACCCAAGCTTGCTTCCGCATCTCAAATGGCCATTGCTCATCGGCGGTGGCGTGCTCGCCATCGGCGCCGGGCTCCTGCTGCTACAAAGTCGCGGCTCCTCCGAACAGCCGGAACTTACGATCACCAACCCGCTGGAATTGGCGCCTGCCCTGAAAATGGGGACACTCATCACCGTGGTCATGGTGGTGTCGCATCTGCTTCAGCAGTCGTTCGGGAATGCGGGCGTTCTGGTGACCGCCGCCGCTTCGGGCATCGCCGATGTGGATGCGATTTCGATCTCCATGGCCCGCCTGGCGTCGCATTCGATCGAGCCCGGTCTTGCGGCAGATGCGATCCTGATCGCCGTGGCCATGAATACACTTGTCAAAGCCGTGATGGCGGCATGGGTCGGAGGCTCAAGGATCGGCGGGCCCGTCAGCGCCCTTAGCGTGCTCGGCCTTGCGGCCGGCATGGCAGCGTCTCTGTATCTTGGCCGTTCGTGAATTGAGGGGGAGATTGCGGCCGGGCATGCGGCCACACTCGGGCCTTGATGGGTCGGTCTGGTCGGCTGTAAGCGATGGTTTCGGGGAGAGTGGTGTCGCTGATCTCCCCGAAATCGGGTAATGCAAGCGGGGCAGCAAAACGCGGCCTCGCAGTCCCCTCACGCGTTGCGGAGCGATGCCACGATCTTGTCTTTTAACATCAGCCGCTGGCGGCGCAGATCGGCCTCGGCTGCTTCGGAAATGGCGTCGAGACGTGTCTCGGACCGATGAATCTTGTCGTTCACCGCGTCATATTCCGTCAAAACATGCGCAAACTCCGGGCTTTTCGCCTTCAGGGCATGAATGGCGTCCATCTGGTCTGGGAATTCGTCGCCAAGAGTGTGAGGTGTATTCGACAAGGTTCTTTCTCCTTTTCTGCAATTTCGCCCCGGCGTCAGGGCTTTTCGACGCGCGCGACCTGATAGGTGACAAACGCGCCTTCCCGCCCGACCGAGATGTATTCGCCAAGACGGAAGCACTCCTCGCCCAGGCGGAAACCGATCTCGTCGTCCCGATCACCCGGCTCGTAATCGAAATACCACTGCCCGCCGGGCTTGCGCCGCAACAGCCCGATGCGGGCCGTCTTACCGTCCCGAAAATATCGGACGCGACAGGCGTCGCGAGATTTCTTCCATTCCAGCGGATCAAGGAATCCTTCGTGGTTGAGCGGAACCAGAAGATCATAGCCTTCTTCCCGATCTCCCTCCGGATGGTCTTTGCCGCGAGCGAGAACCAACCGCACGTGGTGGAAACTTGAGGGTAGTTCTTGTGCCTTGACCACGATCCGATCCTTCATTTCCCCCCCTGATACACCATTGGCAAAGGAACGTTCTTGATCTGGCGCAAGTGAGACGAGGCATGTGTTATCCGATGCCGGCGACTATCCGGAACGGTCGAGATGGGCCTGCGTCAGGATGACCGCGCCGATCGCCGCAGGCTGAACCGGAAGCTTCTCCCAGTTAAGCTCGCGCAGGTTCTTGAGCCCCTGGAACAGCCCGCAGTCGATAAGGATGCGGTGGCGCGCCGAGCGATGTCAAAGTCAGCATCGGTGTCCCTTTGCGGTTTTTAGGACAGGGAAGGTCCGGCTGCCGCCCAATCAGCACTGGGTCCAATCATGGTGTGGTGGGCGAGGTCGCCCGCGATCCGGACGTGCTGCCCGTTTGATCCTGGAACTCATATTGACGAGAATGGTGGAGATAGCCGTCGGTGGCGCGGATTCGGTCCGACAGGAGGCGTAGGCCATTCAGCACGACCAGAACGGTGCCGCCTTCGTGTCCGATCACCGCGAGCGGAAGCGGCAGGTCGAAGAACAGGCCGCCGGTCACAAGTACCAGCATGGCGCCGATCGCGAGGACGAGATTCTGTCGGATGATGACGGCCGTCCGCCGTGCAAGCCGGTGCGCATCGGCCAGCTTCTTCATGTCTTCCGACAGCAGGGCGACGTCGGCGGCCTGCAGTGCGACGTCCGACCCCGCCGCGCCCATGGCGATGCCGACGTCGGCGCGAGCCAATGCGGCGGCATCGTTGACGCCATCGCCGACGAAAGCGACCTTGCCATCACGCGCGAGGTCGCCGACCTGGAGCACCTTGTCCTGCGGCAGCATCTCGGCATGAACCTCGCCGGGCGCAAGGCCAAGTTCCGTACCGATGCGCAAGGCCACCGGCCTGCGGTCGCCGGTCATCATCACGATGCGGTTGACGCCACCGGCGCGAAGCGCGGCCAGCGCCGGGGCTGAGCTGGCTCTTGCTTCGTCCGCAACACTGACCGCCCCCAGAACGGTCGCACCGCGCCCAAGATAGACCACGGTCTGAGAACTGTCGGCGAGTTCACGGAACGCCGGATCATCGACGGAGGCGCCCATGTCCTCGACGAGGTGAGCGTTGCCGGCCCATATCGGGCCGAAGGAATCGTAGCCGACGATGCCGGCGCTCGGATGCGACGTAACGTCCACGACCGCCACCGGCTCAACGCCATGAACCAGGGCCTCACGACGGATGGCGGCAGCGATGTGATGCTCGGAATGCGCTTCCAGCCCGGCAAGGAGCGAAAGGAAACGGCGATCCTCACCATCCAGGGCGACAATGCGCGTAACCTCTGCACGTCCATTGGTCAGGGTCCCGGTCTTGTCGAACGCGAAGGTATCGACAGCGGCGAGCGTTTCGAGCGCACCGCCCCCCTTGAACAGCACGCCGCCTCGCGCCGCGGCGGAGAGCGCCGACAGGATCGCTGCCGGGACTGAGATGACGATCGCGCAGGGACTGGCGGCGACCAGGAGTGTCGCGGCCTTGTAGAGGGCCTGTTCCCAGTCGCGGCCAAGCCAATAGAAGACCGCAAGGGCCAGAGCGGAGCCCAGCAGGACACCGACCGTATAACGCTGGCCGAACCACGCGCTGAAGCGCTCGGACGGCGCCTTCGCTTCCTGCGCCTCGGTGACGAGCTGGATCATGCGCGCGATCGTGCTGTCGCCGACCGTCCTGGTGACGGTCACGTCAAGGACCCCGTCAAGATTGACGGTCGCCTCGAAAACCTGCTCGCCCGGTTCCTTGGAGACCGGCATCGACTCACCGGTGATATTGGCTTCGTCGATTCCGCCACGGCCATGCAGGATCACACCGTCGGTCGGCACGCGTGCGCCCGGACGCAGCACCACCACATCGCCGACGGCAAGCTCCGCAGCAGGAACCTCCACCGTGGTCCCGTCCTCTCCTTTGCGGAAAGCCGTCTCCGGCCGGAGCGCCATGAGCGCCTCAACAGCCCTGCGCGCGCGTCCCAATGCCTGGTGCTCAAGCGTGGTCGACACGCTGAACAACGTCAGCAACACCGCGCCTTCGAACGGCGCCCCGACGATCGCCGCCGCCACGGCCGCGACGACCATCAGAAGATCGATGTCGAGGATATGATCGCGCCACAACGCCGTCAGGGCGCTCCAGGTGGCGGGAAGCCCTCCGGCCAAATAGACCATCGCCAGACCGGGAGATCTTAGAATGGAAAGGCCTTCCGCCGGCGGCCAGGTCCCGGCGACGGCCAGCATCATCCCGAGGACCGCAATTGCCGACATGACGGTCTGGAAATCGAGCGACAGACGTTTCATCGTCACACCGCCCGGCCGATCACGGAGCCGATCAATGCGGTCGAGGCCATCGCGACAGCGCCCCAGAACACCACCCGGATAGTCGGTTTCCAGATGCTGGCGCCGCCCGCCCGTGCCCCGATTGCGCCGAGGATGGCAAGACCGATGAGGCAAGCAAGGGACACGGTCCATGCAGCCGTTCCGGCCGGCGCAAGCAGGGCGACGATCAACGGCAAAGCCGCACCCGCCGCAAACGTGACCGCCGAGGTCAGCGCAGCTTGAACCGGTCTTGCCATCACATGGCTCGCCAATCCGAGTTCATCCCGCGCATGGGCTTCGAAGGCATCCTTCGCCATCATCTGTTCGGCGACCTGCCGGGCCAGCTCTGGGGCCACGCCGCGCTGCTCGTAGATTGCCGCGAGTTCGGCCAACTCGGCCTCCGGCTGCGTCGCCAGCTCGTGCCGTTCCCGCGCCATGTCGGCTTCCTCGGTATCGGCCTGCGAACTGACCGACACATATTCGCCCGCCGCCATCGACATCGCCCCGGCCACCAGACCGGCAACACCGGCAACAAGGATCTCATGCGAGGCGTTGGTCGCCGCGGCGACACCGACGATCAGGCTCGACGTCGAGATCAACCCGTCATTGGCACCCAGTACAGCCGCCCGAAGCCAGCCTATCCGTTCGATGAGATGATTTTCCTTGTGAAGGGCGCGCATGAATGGTGCTCCGAGCAGTGATTGTGTGTGCAGCGGGATGATGCTGCGTCGACGCAACCTCATTCCGTGATGGAAGGAAAACGCAGAAAAATGTTCAGTTTAGAATTATTCTAACTAAAGGACTAATTCAAGATACAACCGGCCTTTGGAACCTCACTAGCCAACCACACGGTCTACGGCCATTGGGCGATCACCGGATCCCGGCAGGTCTGCGATCAAGACCAAGATCGCTCGCCCGCCGGACGACCCGGTGTCACCCACAGATAGACAGCTTCGAGGCTAAGCTTACTCGCAAGGCAACCATCGCTAGTCCAATTCCGTCTCCGGCGACGTACCGATGGTACTGCCATCGCCGAAGTGTAATCTTCTGAAGGGCGATGAGACATCCTTGTTTGGATTATAGGCGTTCGCGGAGGATTTCGTAAGGTGCCTTTCCATTGAAAGCGCCATGCGGCCTTGCAAGGTTGTAGAACCTCTCCCATTCGCTGAGCTTTTGAACGAGGTCGGTGTCGTCTGTATATGACAAAAGCTGGTAGAACTCTTGATCATCAGTGCGGTGTGACCGTTCGACTTTTCCATTTAGTTGGGGCGACGCTGGCTTGATATAGGCGTGCCGGATGCCCTGGTCTTCGACGTGCCAGTGGAATTTGGCCTGGAACTCGTGCCCATTATCGGTGCGCACTTCGCGAATGCGGAACGGGAATTTGGCGATTACGGTGTCGATGAAGTCTATGGCGTTGGCCTGGGTGTGGCGATCATAGACCTTCAAGGCCCGGATGCGGGTGGCATCGTCGATTGCCGTGTATTGGAAGCGCTTGACGACCTTGCCGTCAACGCCTTCAAATTTCAGGAATTTTACGTCGACCTGTATCTGATGCCCCGGCACGCGCTGCTCGTATCTCTGGGTATGGATTTTCCTAACACGCGTACCGCCGGGAAGCCGACTAAGCCCGTTCCGCTTCAGAATTCTATAGATGCAGGCGTCAGAGATGGTGATGGCATGGTACCGGCTCATATACCAGGAAATGCGCATCGGGCCGAGATGATATCTGGTGCGCAGATGCAAGACTTTCTCGATGATTTCTGCAGGCTTCTGGTAAGCGGGATTTTTTGGTGCGGAGGATCGGTTCTCAAGCCCGGCCTCGCCATAGCGCTCGAAAGCCGATTTCCATCGATAGAAACTGGCTCTGCCAATACCGAAATAGCGGCAGGTTTGCGATACGTCACCGTGACGCTCGGCATGTTGAAGAACGCGCAGCTTATGTGAAACTTCCCGTCGGAATGTCATCATCGCGATTATCCTCGTGATCGAAAGTCAAAAACAAGGATGTCTCGAAGGTCCCTACTTTTCTACACGCCAGAACTACGACTATAATAGTCGTTCTTGGCTTATTTTGCGAGCCAAAAGGCGCTGCTGGTTCCGTCGCTAGGGAGCGATCCAGTGAAACTGATTCGGTCGTTCTGAATGAAGGCCCCGACCTTTGGGTCGGGGCCTTGCGGGGGAGCCTCAGTCGGCGCGCCTGCCGTTGGGGCGGGACCAGATTAGCGAGAAGGTATCTTCGCCCTCGTCGTCGAAGAGGTTGGCGTAGATCGGGGCGTTGAAGCTCGGATCGTCGAGCTTGAGGCCCAGATAGTCGCGACCCTCGTTGGAGCGCTTGGACCAGGCGGCGCCGATCTCGGCGCGGCCGACCAGGACCCGGTGGCTGGGGGCGTTCTCGCCGGCGGCGCGCTGGTCGGGGACGATGCGCACGTTCTTGGCCTGGACGCTGAGGGTGACGATGTCGCCGGTGAACTCGTTCGAGCCGGTCTTCTTAAAGGTGCCGATGGTCGCCATTGTAAATCTCCGTTTTCCGTTCCCGAGCCCGCACCATGCGGTCTCGATGGCGATCGGCAGGCCGGAGGCGATCGACGGCGCACCCCTTGCTCAGGGTCCCCGGCGCAGTTGCGCGCTGGGGGTGAGAATGGGGCTAGACAGCCAAGGAGGGCTTTCTTGTTGCGCGCGGAATGACGGCGCAGCCGGCAGGGGAAGAAAGTTTGACGCGGCTGTTGCGGCATAGGCGATCGAGGCGAAGCCGGTCTTCAGCCAGATCAGGCCATTGGAGAGACCGTTTGGAGCGATCGAGGCACGGTCAGACAACGGAGAAAATGGTGCCCTCCCGCACCGAAAAGCCGGCGCCACGGCAGGGTTCAGCGGCTTCGTCTCCTCCCGCCAAGCCAACGTTGCTGCCTCCTGACCTCCCGTCGCCCTGAAAGAGATCGCCGCGCCGAATGTCCGGTGCCCCGCCAAGACATGGCTCTGCCCATACGGCGCTTCAGGGAGGTAATCGAGAACTACATAGGACTCTATTTCGTGGTGTAGCCGCCATTGACGAGAATCGTCTGGCCCGTCATCCACCAGCCGTCAGAGACCATGAAGCGAATATACGGGACGATGTCCTCAATGTCGGTGAGGCCGGTCTTCGAGTATCCCGACAGAGCTGCGGCGGTCTTATGGTAGGCGACGGCATCGGCGCCTTCGGCCGGATAGAAGAACGGCGTATCCATCGGACCTGGACCAATTGCCGTCACTGAGATGCCACGCTCGCCGAACTCCTTGGAGGCTGCGCGGGTAAAGTGTTCGACCGGAGCCTTGGTGCCGGCATAGCTAGAATAGAAGGGCGTGAAGGCGCCGAGCAAAGAGGTGACGACCGTCACCAGCTTGCCGTTGTCGTTCAGGTGCTTGCCGGCTTCCTTGATGAAGAAGAAGGCCGTCTTGGAGTTGACGGCGCTCATCCCGTCATATTCGGCCTCGCTGATCTCGACGATGGGCTTCTTCAGTACCTTGCCGACGGTGTTGATGGCGATGTCCGGACGGCCGATGGCGGCGACAGCATCGGCGAACAGTTTCTCGACGGCCCCGGCGCTGGTCAGGTCGGCCTGGAAGGCCACCGCTTCCGCGCCCGCAGCCTTGACGGCGGCAACGGTCGCATCGGCATCCGCCTTGCTGGCGGCGCTGTTGTAGTGGATCGCAATGGCTTTCGCGCCATGGGCGGCGAGATCGCGGGCGATCAGTCCGCCGAGGTTCTTCGCCCCTCCGGCGATGATGACGGTTTTGCCTTTGATGCTGTGATCGGTCATGGACGGCCTCCTTTGCCGGGCTGCAATCGCACCGGCGACCGCTTTTGTTGAGCAACCATATCCGCTAGCATTGGCCAATAAAGCTGATCATTCTGACATCACTTGTCAGAAAATCAGCACAATTGGAGTTCTGACTGTTTGGACCGCGTCGATCTGTTCCGCATGTTTGTGCGTGTCGTTGAATGTGCGAGTTTCACCCGCGCGGCCGACACGCTGGGCGTTCCGCGGTCCTCCGTATCGGCCGGCATTCAGGAATTGGAGGGACGGGTTGGGGCGCGGCTGCTACACCGCACGACCCGCAAGGTCTCCCCGACACAGGACGGCATCGCCTTCTATGAGCGCTGCCAGCGGGTCATCGCCGACGTCGAGGATACGGAAAATCTTTTCCGGCAGACCGCCGCCAAACCGTCGGGCAAGCTGCGGGTCGATGTCCCGGGGCGGATCGGGCGTCTGATCATCGCGCCGGCTTTGCCCGGCTTCCTCGACAAATTTCCCGAGATCGACATCGACCTCGGCGTCACCGACCGCTCGGTGAACCTGGTCGAAGACAGCATCGACTGTGTGCTGCGTGTGGGGCCGCTCAACGACTCAGGCCTGATCGCGCGGCCTATTGGAAAGTTGCTACTGATCAACGTCGTCAGCCCAGCCTATGTGACGCGGCATGGCACGCCAGGCTCTCCTGAAGATCTGGGAGATCACTGGGCGGTCAATTATGCTTCTCCGACCAGCGGCCGTGTTGAGGATTGGGAGTGGCTGGAGCAAGGGAAGCTGCATCGGGTTCCGTTGCGCGGGCGGGTCACTGTCAACAGCGCCGAGGCCTACATCGCCTGTTGCCTCGCAGGCCTCGGCATGATCCAGATCCCAGCCTATGACGTGAAACAGCATCTTGAGGCGGGAGAATTGGTCGAGGTGATGCCCGGCCATCGAGCCGAGCTGATGCCTATGACGTTACTCTATCCCCACCGCCAGCACCTTTCACACCGGCTGCAGGTATTTGCCGATTGGCTTGAGACGCTGCTGAAGGACAAGCTCTTATGAAGAGCAAAAGCCACCCGGGATCCGAAACGCCTGCGCTCAAGCGGTCCGGATGACCGAAGCGTCCTCGCCGATCATGCGTTAGAGGCAGTTTTTGCAGACGTCAGGATTACCGATCGGGCCAGACGCGACTGGCAAAGATCATGGTGAGGCCGAACGCAGCGATCCTGATGAATTGCACGTTCATCTTCACAAAGGCCAACGACTGACCGGCGGGTTCCTAACCCCAGCTCCCGGCCGCCAGCCATTTGAGCGCGGACAGGCTTGGCATGAACAGATATTCGCCGCCCTTCATGACATTGAAAGTCTGCACACCGTCGATGCGCTTGCGCGCCGGCGCCTGCGGGATCGTGAACCGGCCATCATCCTCATGCAGGCCAACGATCGGATCGCGCTCTTCGCCAAGTTCGACGAAATTGCCTCGGTTGATCCACTCCTGCTGCATGAACTCGATCGTGTCGTAGGCACGCGCGCTGATGAAGATGAAGAACAGGCCGCGATC
Organism: Hyphomicrobiales bacterium; assembly: GCA_017305935.1. Taxonomy (GTDB): domain Bacteria; phylum Pseudomonadota; class Alphaproteobacteria; order Rhizobiales; family Rhizobiaceae; genus Metarhizobium. The sequence continues at coordinate 10,994 of JAFKJU010000051.1, forward strand.
GCCGTTGGCATCGTCCTCAGGCCCCACATCCTCGGAATAAACCGGCCCGAAGGTCGAGGAACGGCGAATGATGCGGTGGATGTTGACGTCGGTGAGCAGCGTCAACTCGGAATCGCGGGGATTGAGCCGTCGCATATGGCAGCCGAGCGGCACGACGCGGCCTTTGGGATCGTCCTTGAAGGTGAAGTCGTTGTTGCGCTGCGGATCGGCGCCGAGGTCGGGATCGTCGTGATCGTGCGCCAGCGTCAAGGGTGCGCCGGAGCGCCAGCGCCCGAACATCTTGGCGGCAAGGCGCTCGCGTTCCTCCGGCGTGTCGCCATGTGCCTTGAGGAAGGCGTTGAAGCAACCGACCCGGCTGTTATACTTGCGCATTACGACGAAGGTGCCGTTCCTTCCGAGAACCGCAGGCTCGGGCATGCCGAGCGGCTGGCCGTTCTCGCTCTCATAGCCGAGGATGAATTCGCCGGCCTTGATCGGCCGCTCCTCGCCTGGCAGCGGATCAACGCCGCTGCCCTCCACTGCGGGCTGGGAGATCGAATCCCGGAAACCGAACGGGTTTTTCGCGCCGTCCGGCGCGCCGAAGCGATGCTCGCCGAGCAAGGTGACGCCGCTGCTCCGGTCGAGTTCGGTGCGCGCCGTCGCCAGCGCCTTGTCGAGCGCATCATCGTCGACCGCGTAGATGGTCAGCGCGAGATGGCAGTTGCCCGGCTTGAACACGTCTTCCCAGTTTTCCGGCGCGTTGGGTCCGAAGTCGCGAAGCTGCTCCGCGCGTGCGGCCATGCCCTGCTGGAACGGGAGCGGAAAGGTCTTGAGCTGGGCGTCGGGAACGCCGAGCGCCTTCAGACCCTCGAAGCTGAGCGCAGCGCCGATCCAGAAATCGAGATCCTCGCTCCAATTGTCGGCCGAAGCGATATGCGGTGCCAGCCGGCCGAGAAGATTGCGGGCTCCCGCTGCCTCGTCGAAATGGAGCATGGCGTGAACGCCGACATAGGGTTCCGGCCGGCTTCTGAGGATCAGCGCCTGGATGTCCTGCAGGTCGAGCGTGACGCTATCCCGCGAGAAGTGCTCTTTTAGTTTCTGAAGGATCGCCATGGCTCAGCCCACCTTGTCCAGGAATTCGTTGACGGCATGTTCGAGCCGTTGGAGCCGGCGCACATCGACGACGGTGACCTGCGGATTGGCGACGAACCAGCCGGCGGCGGTGATCTGATGCTCGGCGATGAAGTCCTTGACCTCGGGGCTGGCGATGCCCGGCCAGTCCTCGACCGAGGCGAAGATCAGGTCCATCAGATCGGGGATCTTGGTGGCGAAGTCGTTGATATAGGTGTCCCAGTCGCCGTCATAGGCGGTGGCGAACAGGATGCGGGTGTCGTTGTCGAAGAACACGAACCGCATGTTGTGCAGCGTGCCGACCTTCTGCGCCCCGTCGAAATTGCCGTTCACCAGCCCGAATATGCGTTTCAGCCGATCCGCGCCGCCGGGCTTGAGGTTGGCGATGGCGGTGAGCTCGGAGACATTGCCGGACTGCGCGCCGACGCGACCGGCCGAGCCGGCTGTGCCCTTGAGGTCGGGATTATGCTTCGTCACCATCTGCTCGAGGGCGAGCTTGGCGAGCTGTGGCGCATCGCCAACCACTTCCTCGATGCGGCGGCGGATGGCCTGCAAGCGGGTTTCATCGATCTGGGGGGTTTCTTCGGTCTCGGCCATGGCTGGCCTCCTTTCGTGATTGCGTGTGACGATCGGATCGTCAGTCCGGAATGACGTCGATGCTCGCCGGCTCGACGCGCGGTTGCGCGTTCATTTCGTGGCGGTAGCGGGTGGATCGTTCATAGGCGGCGATGCGCACGCGCATGATCGAGCCGAGTGGCTGATGATCGCGGATACCGTGCCAGGGATTGAACGACAGAACATCATCGCCGTAGACGCGCCGCGCCGGCGAATAGGCCTCCTGTGGCGGGATGCGCAGGGTCGCGATCGGCTGGTGCGGCGAAAGGTCTTCCGGCCAGAGCACGGCGGCGTCCTCGACCGGCATCCTGTCGAGATCGGCACAGAGCTGAGCACGGAGCTGATACTCTGCGCCTTGCTCGCGGAAATGTTCAACCACCAGATCGCGCATGGTGGAATCCTCAACCGCGCCGACATCCTTGCCGGTCAGTGCACGGACGTTGTCGGAGAACGGCGCGGCACTGATCTTGGCGATATGGTCGCCGAAGCGGATCGCCGCCATCGAATGATAGGTTTCGCCCAGCAGATGGTTATTGTCGCGAGCGAGCCCGCGCAGCGTGGCGCCGGGCTCGACGCCGACCGCTTCGACTGCCGCCTCCACGCCGCGCGCGACCCCAGCCATCGCTCGCTGGAGAAAGGCCGGGTTCTGGGCATTCTTCTCCAGAAGGCTGATGAGCTGGCGATATTTACCGATCGTGCCGAAGCTCAAGGTCGGGATGTTGACGAGCAGGAAATCCTGGTTGTGGCCCTGGTCTTCGGGGAGAAGCCGCTCGCCATCGACACCGATCACCTTGATCGCCATGCCACGCGGCGCGGGAATCGTATCGGAGTGGATGTCGCCCGGCGCCGAAGAGAGGCGGATCACCACCGGATAGTTGGCGGGTCGGGCGAACAAGCCCTGGCGCAGATGCGAGGGCAGTTCGTGAACGATCAGTTCGCCCTTCAGGAACCCATGGCTTTTGGCATGGGCGTCGCGCACGGCGTGGCGATGACGCTCGAAGGCCCGCCGGTTGGTGGTGGCCATGATCTCGAGGATCTCGGCGGTCAGCCGCTCCTCGTCCTCGCCGAGAACCTCCACGTCCGGGGAATAGCCAATGTAGGTTTGAGCCAAGAGCGCTCCTTCACACTGAGATTTCGTTGCCCAGGAACGATTTCGAGTCGAAATCGCCGTTGATTTAGGATATCAGTTGATATCTGGTTTCACTGAGAACGCGGAACCTCCGAAAAGGTTTCGCACGTCTCGCCCGTTGGTTGGAGAACGAACCCATGCCGCTTACGCGCAAGGACACGCAGCGCCAGACGCGGGACCGGCTGATCGCGGCCGCGCATTCCTCGATTATCGAGGAGGGGGTCGCTGCCATGTCGATTCGCAACATCTGCAGCGCCGCAGGGCATTCGCAGGGCGCCTTCTACTCGAACTTCGCCAGCAAGGATGATCTGCTGGTCGAGATCCTGCAAAGCCATATCCAGGACGAGGTCACACTGCTTCGCGACCTGGTCGCGCACTGCTCCGGCGACGATATCGAGGCGACGCTGCAGGTGCTGGCCGCGCGGCTCGCGAAGTTGGCCGACGAGGCACAATGGTCACTGCTCTCGATCGAATTGCAGCTCCATGCCCGGCGCGATCCGGCTTTCGCCGAGCGGCACCGGGAGGGCAAGGCGGCCTGCTATCGGATGTTCGGTGAGCTCGTCGCCGATCTGACGCAACGCTTCGCACTTCGTCCGGCCTTGCCGCCGATGCAGACCGGTATCGGTCTTTACGCGCTCTGGATGGGACTGGCGGTGCAGGGCGATGTCGAAGGCGCCATGCCACGCGACGAGATGCTCGTCGGCTTCTTCCGCGCCATGGCAGGACTGGGTTCGTCGCATGAGGAGCAGGCGTATTCGTGAGCGGGATCGTGTCAGATCGTCGACGCATCGGCTGCGATGAGCACGGACACCCACTCGTCGGCGAGGTGGATGAGCATCGGCGCTTCCATATCCGCTTCCGCGCCCGGGACGCCGACATCGACGAACTCGGCCATGTCAACAATGCGGTCTGGGTGACCTGGATTCAGGATGCGTCGGTGGCGCATTGGCTGACGGCCGCGCGGCCGCAGGATCGCGACCGGTTCGTCGCGGTCGTGCTGCGCCATGAGGTCGACTATCGCGGCAATGTCCGGGCGGGAGACGAGGTCAGTGCGATCACCTGGGTCGTCCGAGCGCCGCGGGGTGCCCGCTATGCACGATGTGTCGAATTCCATGCCGAAGACGGCCGGACGATCGTCGCCTCGCTGACCCAATGGGCCCTGGTCGATCGGGAAACCGGCAAGCTGGCCCGCGTCCCGGTGGAGGTGGCGGCTCCGTTTCTAAGTGACGATACCGCGCAGAAGGAAATTGGATGAGCGATATCAGGAAAGTGGCGGTTCTCGGCACGGGAGTCCTCGGGAGCCAGATCGCCTTCCAGACGGCCTATAGCGGCTTCGATGTTGTCGCCTACGACATCAGCGAGGAAGCGCTCGAACAGGCGCGCGCACGGCTGGCGGCGCTCGTCGAAACCTACACGAACGAGGTGTCGGGCGCGGCTGGCGGCAAGGCGGCCGGGGCGCTCAAGCGGATCGCTCTGCTGAGCGATCTCGGCGCGGCCGTCGCGGACGCGGACCTCGTGATCGAGGCGGTTCCGGAGGTTCTTTCGATCAAGCAGGCGCTCTACGAGAAACTGGCGGGGCTCGCGCCGGACAGGACGATCTTCGCCACCAATAGCTCGACCCTGCTGCCGAGCGACCTGAAGGCTTACACCGGCCGACCGGACCGGTTTCTGGCGCTGCACTTCGCCAACAGCATCTGGAAGTTCAACACCGCCGAGGTGATGGGCACGGACGACACCGATCCGGCCGTGTTCGATGCCCTGATCGCCTTCGCCTCCGCCATCGGCATGGTGCCGATCCCGGTGCGCAAGGAGAAAGCGGGTTACGTCCTCAATTCGCTTTTGGTGCCGCTCCTGAACGCGGCCGCCGATCTGGCGGCCGGCGGCTATGCCGAGCCGGAAGATGTCGACAAGGTCTGGCGGATCGCCACCGGCGCGCCGATGGGGCCGTTCCAGATCTACGACATCATCGGATTGAACACCCCCTACAACATCCTCTCGCATGGCGACGAGCATGCTCAGTCGCTCGCCGCCTGGCTGAAGGAAAACTACATCGACAAGGGCAGGCTCGGCATCGCCTCGGGCGAAGGCTTCTACAGCTACAAGCCCTCCGCAGACTGATCCCAACAAGAAGAACAGGAGTTCGCCATGCACTATAGCAGCGGAAACTATGAAGCCTTCGTGCGTCCCCGCAAGCCCGAGGGCGCCGACAAGAAGACGGCCTGGTTTGTCGGTTCGGGGCTGGCGGGGCTTGCCGGCGCGGCCTTCCTGATCCGCGACGGCGGCGTTTCCGGCGACCGCATCACCATCCTTGAAGAGCTGGAAATCCCTGGTGGCGCGCTCGATGGTCTGGACGTGCCCGAAAAGGGCTTCGTCATTCGCGGCGGCCGCGAAATGGAAGAACATTTCGAGTGCCTGTGGGACCTTTATCGCTCGATCCCCTCGCTGGAGATCGAGGACGCCAGCGTGCTCGACGAGTTCTACCGGCTCAACAAGGACGATCCCAACTTTTCGCTCCAGCGCACGACGCAGAACCAGGGCCAGGACGTGCCCGACAAAGCGCTGTTGACGCTAAACGACAAGGCCCAGAAGGACCTGCTCTCGGTCTTCCTCGCGACGCGCGAGGAGATGGAGAACAAGCGTATCAACGAGGTCTTCGGCGAAGACTTCCTCAAAAGCAATTTCTGGCTCTACTGGCGCACCATGTTCGCCTTCGAGGAATGGCATTCCGCGCTGGAGATGAAGCTCTACCTGCACCGCTTCATCCATCATATCGGCAGTCTCGCCGACTTCTCCTCGCTCAAGTTCAACCGCTATAACCAGTATGAATCGATGGTCCTGCCGCTGGTGAAGTGGCTGACCGATCACGGCGTCACGTTCCGCTACGGCGTCGAGGTCACCGATGTCGATTTCGACATCCAGCCCGGCCGCAAGCAAGCGACCCGCATTCACTGGAAAGAGCGCGGCGTCGAAGGCGGCGTCGATCTCGGGCCAGACGATCTCGTCTTCATCACGATCGGCTCGCTGACCGAGAATTCCGACAATGGCGACCACAGGACGCCGGCGAAGCTCAATGAAGGACCGGCGCCGGCCTGGGACCTGTGGCGCCGCATCGCCGCGAAGGATCCGGCCTTCGGCCGCCCCGACGTGTTCGGCGCCCATATCCCGGAGACGAAATGGGCCTCCGCCTCCATCACTGCCCTCGACGCCCGCATTCCGGCCTATGTCGAGAAGATCACCAAGCGGAACCCCTTTACCGGCAAGATCGTCTCCGCCGGTATCGTCACGGTGAAGGACTCGGCGTGGCTGCTGAGCTGGACGGTTCATCGCCAGCCGCATTTCAAGAAGCAGCCCAAAGATCAGATGATCGCCTGGTTCTACGCGCTCTTTGTCGATTGCCCCGGCGACTTCGTGAAGAAGCCGATGCAGGAATGCACCGGTGAGGAGATCACCCAGGAATGGCTCTATCACCTCGGCGTGCCGGTCGAGGACATTCCCGAACTCGCGGCATCCGGCGCCAGCACCGTTCCCACGATGATGCCCTATATTACCGCCTTCTTCATGCCGCGCCAGGCGGGTGACCGGCCGGACGTGGTGCCGGAGGGCGCGGTCAACTTCGCCTTCATCGGCCAGTTCGCGGAATCGAAGCAGCGGGACTGCATCTTCACCACGGAATATTCGGTGAGAACCCCGATGGAGGCCGTCTACACGCTGATGAATGTCGAGCGCGGCGTGCCGGAGGTCTTCAACTCGACCTATGATATTCGTACACTTCTTGCTGCGATCGGTCCGCTGCGGGACGGCAAGGGCATCGATCTTCCCGGACCGGCCTTCCTGCGCAAGCTGCTGATGAAGAAGCTCGAAGGCACGGAGATCGCCAAGCTGCTCGAAGAGTTCCATCTGATCGAGGAGTGAACAAAGACCGGAAGGCACGCGCGGCGTGTGAAAGGTGATGAATGGCCGACGACGATCAGAAGAGCGAACGCGCCGCCGAGGTGACTGGGGCGCACGGCCATCATCACCATCATGAGCCGGACGGCGAAACGCCGTCCGGTCACGTCGACCATGATCCGGTCTGTGGCATGGTGGTCGATCCCGCCAGGACCGCTCACAAGGCTGAGTATGAAGGCGAGCGTTACGCCTTCTGCTCGGCCGGCTGTAAGGCGAAGTTCGACGCCGACCCCGTGCATTATGCAGCACGGGTAGCGCATGCCGAGCCGCACCATGAGGGTGCTGCTACCCATGGCGATCATTCCCACCCTAGCCACACCCATAGACTTGATCGCCATGAGCATCACCCCGTTGCGGCGTTAACGGCAGCCGTAACGGAGGGCACGATCTGGACCTGCCCGATGCATCCGGAAATCCGCCGGGACGCGCCGGGCAGTTGTCCGATCTGCGGCATGGCGCTGGAGCCGCTGATCGCGGCGGCGGATGCCGGACCCAGTCCCGAACTTGCCGATATGACCCGGCGCTTCTGGATCGGCCTCGCGCTCGCCTTGCCCGTGTTCCTGCTGGAGATGGGCGGCCACCTGATCCCGGCGCTGCACCATCTGGTGCCGATGCACATCTCGATCTGGATCCAGTTCGCCCTGGCGACGCCGGTGGTGCTGTGGGCCGGATGGCCGTTCTTCGCGCGTGGCTGGGCGTCGATCGTCAACCGCAGCCTCAACATGTTCACGCTGATCGCGATGGGGACCGGCGTCGCCTGGGGATACAGCATCGTCGCGACATTCGCGCCGCAGCTCTTCCCGCAGGCTTTCCGTGACGCTGATGGCGCGGTCGCGGTCTATTATGAGGCGGCCGCCGTCATCACCGTGCTGGTGCTGCTTGGTCAGGTTATGGAGTTGCGCGCCCGGGAACAGACGTCCGGCGCGATCCGCGCGCTTCTCAATCTCGCGCCGAAGACCGCACGACGCATCGGGGCAGACGGTGTGGAAGAAGATGTGCCGGTCGAGGCGATTGCGATCGGCGAGCGGCTCAGGGTCCGGCCCGGGGAAACCGTGCCGGTGGATGGCGTGGTCGAGCAGGGGCGCTCATCGATCGATGAATCGATGGTGACCGGCGAATCCATGCCGGTGACGCGCGTAGTCGGCGAAGCGGTCGTAGGAGGGACGCTGAATCAGACCGGCGCGCTCGTCATCCGGGCGGAAAAAGTCGGGCGCGACACGATGCTGGCTCGCATCGTCCAGATGGTCGCGGATGCCCAGCGCTCGCGTGCGCCGATCCAGCGCATGGCTGATCAGGTGTCGGGCTGGTTCGTGCCGGTCGTCATCGCCGTAGCGCTGCTCGCCTTCGCGGCCTGGGGTGTATGGGGGCTAGAGCCGCGTCTGGCGCATGGCCTGATCGCGGCCGTTTCCGTGCTGATCATTGCCTGCCCCTGCGCGCTCGGGCTTGCGACGCCGATGTCGATCATGGTCGGTATCGGCAAGGGGGCGGCCGCCGGCGTTCTGATCAAGAACGCGGAGGCGCTCGAGCGGATGGAGAAGATCGATACTCTGGTGATCGACAAGACCGGGACGCTTACCGAAGGCAAACCGGCGGTGACCCGGATCGTCGCGGCGCCGGGATTTGTCGAGGAGATCATCCTGCGGCTGGCGGCAGGTGTTGAAAAAGCCTCGGAGCATCCTCTTGCGCGCGCGATCGTGGCGGCTGCCGAGGAACGAAAGATCGCCATCCCCGATGTCGCCGATTTCGACTCGCCGACCGGTAAGGGCGCGGTCGGCGTGATCGAGGGACGGCAAGTGGTGCTCGGCAGCACCGCCTTTCTCGCCGAGCATGGGATCGATACGGCGTCGCTCGCCGGGCAGGCGGATGAGTTGCGCCGCGACGGTGCGACGGCGATCTATATCGGGATAGGCAATGCCATCGGCGGCATCTTCGCCATCGCCGACCCGATCAAGGCGACCACGCCTGAGGCACTGAAGGCCCTGCATGCCGAAGGCATCCGCATCGTCATGCTGACCGGCGACAATCGCACCACGGCCGAAGCCGTCGCCAGAAAGCTCGGCATTGATGAGGTCGAGGCCGATGTGCTGCCGGACCAGAAGGCGGCGGTGGTAGAGCGCCTGAAGGCGCAGGGCAAGGTGGTGGCCATGGCGGGTGACGGCGTAAATGACGCGCCGGCGCTCGCCGCCGCTGATGTCGGCATAGCCATGGGATCAGGGACCGACGTTGCCATCGAGAGCGCGGGGGTAACGCTGCTCAAGGGCGATCTCACCGGCATTGTCCGCGCGCGACGCCTGTCGCAGGCGACGATGGCCAACATCCGCCAGAACCTCGCCTTCGCTTTCATCTACAATGCGGCAGGCGTGCCGATCGCGGCGGGGGCGCTCTATCCCACGTTTGGACTGCTGCTGTCGCCGATCATCGCTGCGGCGGCGATGGCGCTGTCGTCCGTCAGCGTCATTGGCAATTCGCTGCGATTGCGCGCCTTGAAGATCTGACGATCGGGCGATCCTCACCTAACGGCCACTGCCACCCGCAAATTGTGCTGAAAGCAAAACCGAGCCGCCATACTTGAATGATCGTTCCAGAATCGCTATACATGGCTTATGGCAAGACCTCGAGAATTCGATACGGATGCTGCCCTGGACGGTGCGATCGCCGTGTTCAGCGAGCATGGGTATGAGGGCAGTTCGGCGCAGATGCTCGTGGACGCCATGGGCATCGGGCGGCAGAGCCTCTACGCGGCCTTCGGCGACAAGTGGCAGCTCTATTGCGCGGCGGTGCGGCGCTACGGCATGGGCGAATGCGCGGCGCATTTCGAGGCGCTTCGCAGCGGCGCGCGCGCCATCGACGGGATTGCCGCCATGCTGCGCCATGTCGTGGAGACAGCGTACACGCCCTGTCTCGGCGTCGGCTCGACCTGCGAGTTCGGTGCCTCGCGGCCGGACCTGGTCGATATCCATGCGGCACTGGGCAGGACATTGCACATGGCCATCGTCGCCCGCATGTGCGACGCGCAGCGTGAGGGCGATGTTGCAGCCAGCCTCGATCCCGAGGCTCTCGCGCAATTCCTGATCGCCAATATCGCCGGGATCCGCGTCGCCGGGCGTGGCGGCGCCGACCGATCAACCCTGGCTGCCCTGCAGGAGATGGTCATGCGCGCGCTGCGCTGACCCCTTTTTTGACCGATTGCGGAACGATCATTCAAGATAGGAGAAAGACATGCGAGCAGTAGTGATGACCGCGACCGGTGGCCGCGAGGTGCTGGAGCAGATCGAGCGACCGGAGCCTGTCGCCGGGCCGGGCGAGGCGCTGGTCGAGATCGCGGTTGCCGGGGTCAACTTCATGGATATCGGCGTGCGTCAGGGGATTGCCTGGACTGACATGCCCAATCCCAAGATCCTGGGCGTCGAAGGCGTCGGTCGAGTTCTGGCAGTCGGCGAAGGCGTCGAGGCTGTTCAGCCCGGCCAGCGTGTCGCCTGGGTCTATGCGCCCGGCAGTTATGCTGAGCGGATCGCGATCCCGGCAACGTCGCTGGTGCCGGTTCCCGATGCGGTCGACGATCGAACGGCGGCCTCGATCATGATGCAGGGGCTGACCGCCAGCCATTTCGCGACCGACTTCTATCCGGTGCAGCCCGGTGATGTTGCCTTCGTTCACGCTGCGGCAGGAGGTGTCGGCCTGCTCCTGACCCAGATCATCAAGTTGCGCGGTGGCCGGGTGATCGGTCGGGTTTCATCTGAGGACAAGGTCGCCGTCGCCCGGGAAGTGGGCGCAGACCATGTCATTGTCGACACGGAAGGGCGATTTGCCGAAGAGGCGCTGCGCCTGACCGATGGAGAGGGCGTCCATGTCGTCTATGACGGATCGGGACCGACGACGTTTCAGGGGTCGCTCGACGTTCTACGCCGCTCTGGCACCTTTTGCTGGTATGGCCCGGTGCTGGGCGGTCCGGGGCCACTCGATATCATGAGCCTGCCCAGGAGCATCAAGATCGGCTACGCGGTCTTCTTCGATCACGTGCATACCCCGGTCCTGCTTCGCAAGCATGCGGCGCAGCTCTTTCAGTGGGTCGCGGACGGCAAGCTCAAGGTCCGGATCGGCGGCGAATGAATCCGACACAATCGTTTTCGAAAACGAGCTCTCGAGTCTCAAATAGCGTCATAAATAGCCTCCTGCATTTCGTAGACAGCTTTCTGAAAACCGGTTTTCCCTCCGAAGGCGCGGACTATTTCAATCGGCGTTCCGATGGTGTTCGCTGGCGGTATCCGAAGGACGTTTGTGTCGTCGAGGTTCAAGACGCCCTCATCGGCATATTTGGACAAGAGTACGTCCAACACGGCCCGCGCCTTGCCTTCATAGCGGGCAAAGACATCACGCTTCTTCACGTTGTCGGCGCGCTCCTGCCGCGTCAGCGGCTTGCGATCAAAGGCGATATGGCAGACGAGATCAAAGGGATCAAGGTCGATGCCGAGTTCCTTGGCGATCAGGTCCAGCGGCAGCCCCTCCGTCGCCAACTCCCTCACCAGCGCATCCTTGCGCTCCTCCGATTTCCAACGCTTCAGGAAATCATCGAGACTGGCGAAATGGCGCAGCAGCGCTGCCTTGGTGAAGTCGCGCAGGCTTTCGGTGACAAGTTTTCCATTGGCATCAAGGTATTCGACACGCTCGGCGATGACCTTTGCGCTAATGCCATCGACATAGACCTTCTTCTGGCGTTCGCCGCCGCCGGGCGGAAAGGTCACCTCCTCGCCACCGGTGGTCGGCGGCTCGGTGGTGTAGTCGTCCTGGCCATTGTCTTCGAAGCCCGGAGGCTCCGCATCTGGCGGCGTGATGGGATCGTCCTCACCCGCCACGTAAATCTGCACCGGATCACCATCGAATTCTGGGTCGGCAAAGTGGTTCGTCGCGCCGCGGAAATCCATGAGGGTGAAATAGAATTTCTGCGTATCCTCATGCACGCGCGTGCCGCGGCCAACGATCTGCTTGAACTCGGTCATGGAGCCGACGGGGCGATCCAACACGATGAGGCGGCAGGTCTGTGCATCGACGCCGGTGGAGAGCAGCCTCGACGTGGTGACGATCACCGGATAGCGCGATTCCGGATCGATGAAGTTTCCGATCTGCGCCTGGCCTAGCGTATCACTGCCGGTGATGCGCATGACATAGCGGGCGTTTTCGTCGCTCAGGTCCTTGTTGTCATTGATGAGCGCCTGGCGCATGCGGGCTGCATGCTCTTCATCGACGCAGAAGACGATGGTCTTCTGGTAACGGTCACCGCTCTCCTTCAGAAATTCGGTCACCTTGGCGGACACCAGCTTGGTGCGGTCATCCAGCACCAGGGTACGGTCGAAATCCTTGGCGTTGTAGATGCGGTCTTCGACTTCCTCGCCGTCGCGATCCAATTGGCCTTTTTCCGGCCGATAGCCTTCCACGTCACGATCGATATGGACCTTGATCACCTTGTAGGGTGCAAGGAAACCATCGCTGATGCCCTGTTTCAGGGAATAGGTGAACACTGGCTCGCCGAAATAGGCGGTATTGGAGACATACTCCGTTTCCTTCGGCGTCGCCGTCAAACCGATCTGGCTGGCAGCAGAGAAATATTCGAGGATTTCCCGCCAGGCGGAATCCTCAGCCGCACTACCGCGATGGCACTCGTCGATGACAATCAGGTCGAAGAAATCAGGTGAGAACTCGCGGAAGAGTTTCTGTCGTTCCTCGGGGCCGGTGATAGCCTGATAGAGTCCCAGATAGATTTCGAACGAGGTGTCGATGCGGCGTTTGCGATCCAACGCCAGTGGCACGGCCTCTTCCGTTCCGTCCGGGCGCTCGATCGTCTTCGACTTGGTGGACAGCTTGGCCATTGCGCCGCCGAAGGGGCGGAAATCGTTGACCATGGTCTGGTCGATCAGCACGTTGCGATCAGCGAGGAACAGGATGCGCTTTTTGCGCTTCGCCTTCCATAGACGCCAGATGATCTGGAAGGCGGTGTAGGTCTTGCCCGTACCGGTCGCCATGACAAGAAGGACGCGATCCTGCCCCTTGGCAATGGCCTCGATGGCCGCGTTGACGGCGTTCACCTGATAATAACGCGGGGCCTTGCCGCTGCCGTCATCATAATAGTCCTGGAGCACAAGCTCTTCGGCAGAGGTGTCCAGACCTTTCCATCGACTGTAGAGCCGCCAAAGCTCATCTGGGGACGGAAACTGGTCGAGGTGGAGGTTTTCCTCTTTCACCTCCCGCAGGCCGGTACGATCGTGGAATACGAAACCGTCGCCGTTCGAGGCAAAGACGAAGGGTATCGCCAGCGTCTCGGCATAGTCCAACCCCTGTTGCAGTCCATCACCGACCGCATGAGTGTTGTCCTTCGCCTCGATGAGCGCGATCGGGATATTGGGCTTGTAATAGAGGACGACGTCGGCCTTCTTGGCGTTGCCGCGGGCGACGAGCTTCCCACGAACAGTGATGCGGCCCTTGGTGACGAAGACCTCTTCCCGGACCTGCAGCATCATGTCCCAACCCGCCTGCTTGACGGCCGGCAGAGCTATGGATAAATTTGGGTGACGCGACTTGATCAGGCGGCGCGGCTTTGGTTGGCATCGTCAGCGACGACCCCGTCGGTAAATCTGACGCCTTCGATGAGGTGTGGCAACTGGTTTGTGCCGTTGAGCTTGCGCCACTTCTTCGATG
>JAFKJU010000052.1 GCA_017305935.1 Hyphomicrobiales bacterium
GAAGCAAAACCCTCCCGGAATTTCAAAGGTTCCCGCGCCGCAGAAGCTTCGGGGGAGTTTGCGGCAAGTCGATTTCGCCGGGCCTCATAACCAGCCATTGCAAAGATTTCCGGCGTTCCGATCTCCTGCTCGATATCGTTGGAGACGCCCGCGATGAAGATCATCCCTATCGAAACTCTCTTCGACGACGCGGCCGAAATCATGCGGCCGCGCCGGTGCGGCAAGTCTGCCCGGCAGGCGGCGGCCTGCATCTTTTGCGGGCGGGCCGATCAGGCAATGGACGATGACGGTTGCGGCATCTGCGATGCCTGCCTCGATGCGCCGCTCCAGGCGACCGGGACGCCGGATGGTCTTGATTTCTCGAATGCCTTTCCCCATCTATCGCTCACTGACCGTCATCGATAACTTGCCTGCAGCGACGATATCCGTCGCGCGTTCGCAGTCGTCCGGGTCAGAAGGGCGCTCCCCGAAAGGGTCGAGCGCCCTTCGTCATTCCTGGAAGGTGCTGCTGGCAGGATCACGCGGATCGCCGCGAGCGCCAGGTTCCATTCTTATCTCGCACCAGACGCCAGCGGCGCGCATCGACATCCGTACCGCGAGCCGTGCGATAGGCCGGCACGGAGAGATGAATCTCGTCGCCGTCCGGATGCCATTCTCCGATCATGGCGATCCCGTCGCCGAACTCGACCACGCACATGCCTTCCGCAGCCTCGGCATCCTCGACGCGGACCTCGCCGCCTGGAAAGGCGTGACTATGCGGGAACGAGAAGCGCATCAGCCGACCTGCGCCACGGAAAGGGAGCCGGCCGGAAGCGGCCTGATCAGCGATTTTGCCGAGACGGTCGGATCAAGCCAATCCGCCCAGGCGTTGCGCTCGAGAATGACGATCTGCCGGTCGTGGTAGGGTGCGATATCGGAACCGGGCTCCATCGTGAGCATGGTGAAGGCCTCGCCGACCTCCTCGGTGGCCCTCCAGATGCCGGCGATGGCGAAGATCGGCTCCCCAACCTTCCGAAACAGCCACTTGTCCTTGCGCTTCTTCCCTTTCTCGAGGGGATCCGTGAATTCGAAGAATCCATCGCTCAAGATCAACGCCCTGTTCGAGGTGAACTCGCGGCCTTCCGATCGGAAATTATAGACGGGTTTCTTGCTCGCCCCCGGCCAGCTCCAGCGGCGCTGGACAAGCTCGGCAACCCCGCGCTCGCTGTCCACCGTGCGAACGATCGGCGCCGTATCGGTGATCTTGATATCCTCGCGCGCCTCGATGTTCGGCCTGCCTTCAGGGAAGCGGATCTTGATCTTGAGGTGCTCGAACTCTTCGATGACCGAGGCCAGTTCGACCAACAGCCTGTAATCGTTGCACATGGTCCCTCCACGGCTCGCGAATTCCGGCTCGGCAATAATCTAGTGCGAGCGCTGCGGATTTCGATGCGACCGGCGAGGGGAGGTAGCCCTAGATTCCAATTGCAGCTTATCGGCGGATCCGATCAATGCCTTGTCGGTGAACGACGACAGGTCACTCCGAGGAGGCGCGGCTTCGGTCTTGCTCCACGGGATGATCTGGAATTCGGTGTAATTGACCTTGAGGGACGGCCCGGACATGCAGGTTCTTGGCCTCGCTGTGCCGCCAGACCTTATCGACGAGCGGAGTAATCTCGCCGCCGGCTGCAGTCGAGGCCGCCGTCGACTACGGTATGAATTTCATCGAGATGCCATACGGAGTGCGGACGCCGTCGGTACGCGACGCGGCGGCGGTAGGTGGCGAAGCGCTTCAGGAGAAGATCAACCCTGGTGCGGCTTTCGCGGAATGCGGGAGGAACTGAGGCCATTCAGGCGGGATGCGGCGGTCAAGTCGGGTCGTGAGGCCCGCGATGGCTGCGCTTGGCATGCGACCTCACCCGTAGCCGGCACCTTTTTCTGCTTTGGAACAATCATCGGGGTTCCTGCGACGGGATCGGGAATGATAATAGACGGGAGGCCGAACACATCCTCGACCAGTTCTTCCGTGATGATCTCTGCCGGCTTGCCTTCCGCGACGATGGCGCCGCCCTTCATGGCGATCACATGCGACGCAAAGCGGCAGGCGTGATTGAGGTCATGGAGCACGGCGACCACGGTGCGGCCACCGGCATTGAGTTCCGCCAGGAGCTCGAGCAACTCGATTTGATACGCAATGTCCAGATAGGTCGTGGGCTCATCGAGAAGAAGTAGCGATGTCTCCTGCGCTAGAACCATTGCAAGCCAGACGCGCTGCCGCTGCCCGCCTGAAAGCTCGTCCATACAACGTCCGGCGAGGCCTGTGGTTTTCGTGGCGTCAAGAGCCGAGAAAACCGCCGCTTCATCGTCTTCGGACCATTGACGAAACAATCCTTGATGAGGGTAGCGCCCGCGGCTGACGAGATCGAATACCGTTATTGCATCGGGGGCGATCGCGGATTGCGGCAACAGCCCAAGTATCTTCGCCACGTCTCTCGCCCGGAGTTCCCATATCCGCTTGCCGTCAAGATAGACGGATCCGCTTTCGGGACGAAGGAGTCGGGAGAGCGCCCGTAGCAAGGTCGACTTTCCCGAGGCGTTCGGCCCTATAATGGCGCTAAACGACCTGTCCGGGATTGCGACCGAAAGGTTGCTTGCGACAACGCGTCCGTCGTAAGCCAGCGTTATATCTTCGGCCAGCAAGCGCGATGTCACGAATGTATCGGTTGTGCTGTTGGAGAAAGCCATCAGCTTTGCTTCCTTCTCTTTTCTCCTGCGAGAAGCCAAACGAGATAGGCCCCCCCAATGCAGATCGTGACGATGCCGACAGGAATCAGCCTCGGTGCGAAAAGATGCTGTGCGAACCAATCGCCGGACACAAGAAGCAACGCTCCCATGGCGGCTGAAGGGGCAAGCCGAAGTCCCGGCAGCCGCAGGAATCGAAGTGCTAGTTGGGGTGCCGACAAGGCTACGAAGGCGATTGGTCCCACGATCGCGGTCGTCGCTGCCGTCAACGCAATGCCTGACGCAAGAAGTGACGCGCGCACATATTCCGATCGAAGCCCCTGACTACGGGCGAGATCTTCTCCGATCTCGAGCTGGCGCATCGCGCGGCCGAGGAGGAAGGTACAAGGCACTATGAAGGAGAGCGCCGAGCCGAGATGCTGCACCTGTCGCCAGTTGACCGTGTTCAGCGAACCAACCTGCCAGACCGCCGCCTGTATAGCGAGACGAAGATCAGTCTTCAGAATTAGCCAGGCATTCAGTGATGTCAGCATGGAGGATATGCCGATCCCCACGAGCACAAGCCGCACCCCCTGAATGCCGCCTTTCCACGCAAGCATATAGGTCACGGCAGCAGTCATGCCTCCGCCGAGCAGCGCCGCGCCGGCGCGCTCATAGTAACCGCCCGTTCCAAGCAGGATGACAAACAGCGCACCAGTGGCGGCACCCGTACTGAATCCCAGGATGTCGGGCGAAGCGAGCGAATTGCGCGAAACCGATTGGAAAATCGCGCCTGCCATGCCAAGGCTTGAACCGGCCAATAAAGCCAGCACAACTCTCGGCATCCGCCACTCGATGATGGGAAGATGAAGTCTTCGGGGGGCATCAATGAATATTGCCTCCGTGATTTCAGCGAACGTGAATGGCCGCGCACCGCTTTTGAGGCTCAGGATGCCCACGGTCAGGGCCATAGCTAGCAGCAGAAGTGTATGGCCGATAAGCCTTGCATCGAAGCGGAGCGACCAGCGGCCGATACGCAATACGTAGCTGCCGGGACTGAACGGAACCGGGCGTAGGGAAATCGAATGCCAGCTCACTCTTCCTCCCCCTCATAACCGACTTTGGATTGTCCGTCGCAAAAGAGCGATGAACACGGGCGCGCCAACAAAGGCACAGAGTATCCCGGCAGGAAGTTCAGCCGGCGCCGCAATCAGTCTGCCCAGGATATCGGCGGTGAGCAGAAGTGCGGGTCCAAGGATAGCGCAGAAAAGAACGATCCATCGCTGATCGGGACCGCAAAGCGTGCGCGCGACATGCGGCACCGTCAGGCCGACGAAACCGATCGGCCCTACAGCGGCGGTCGAGGCTCCACAAAGAAGCGTGATCGCAACTAGGCACAGGAGATGCGTTCCGACGATATCGACGCCGAGCGCATGCGCCTTGGCATCTCCGAGCGCCACGATGTTGAGACGCCTCGACACAAGCAACGACAGGACGCATCCCGCCAGCATGAAACCTCCACTCTGCCGGACGGTATGCATCTCCGAAGACCCGAGCGCACCCGCGTTCCAGTGTCGGAACCGGTCAAATGCGGCAGGATCGAGCAGCGAGATCAGCGAGGTCAGGCCGCCAAGAACGGCAGCTACTGCGACCCCGCAGAGCACGAGCCGCACAGGCGTTGCCGAGGATCCGCCGGTGCGGCCCAGAAGATGCACGAGGCAGGCCCCGGCGCAGGCCCCCGCGAAGGCGAACCAGATGAGGCCATCCGGTGCGGAAACTTCAAACAATGCGCTCCCGAGCAGGATACAGAAGGAAGCGCCGGCATTGACACCGAGCAGGCCGGGATCGGCCAGCGGATTGCGCGTCAGCGCTTGTATCATCGCTCCGGCGATGCCGAGCGAAGCGCCGATCAGAAGGCCGAGAAGTGTCCGCGGCAGCCGCAACATCAGTACGACCGCGCGCTCATCGACAGCACCGCCGCCGAGCATGATGGTCCAGACCGTATGCAGGGAAAGCGGACGTACGCCACATGCCAGGCTCAGAAAGACCAGCAGCGCCAATACCGCCGTTGCCAGCATCAGCCAGACCTTCTGCGGCAGACGGCTGACCGCATATACTCTGCCGGTTCCGCCCATGATCGGCGGCATCTTTTCCGGTTGCCCAAGACCCATCGCCGTTGCGCCTTCTCAATTCACCTGAACAGCGGCCTTGCCGTCGATCGCGGCGGCAAGGCGCGGCGCGATCAGTTCGGCGGCAAATGGAATGCTGAGTACCGATTGCGAAGCCATGGCCATAGACACCATACTGACCGCGCTGTTGAAGACGATCCGCTTTTCGCCGGGATAGACACCCAGCATGTCCATCCGGCGCGCCATGGCGGAAACATTGCCATCGCCATGGACATCCCAGAGGATGACATCCAGCCCGTGGCCGATGAGGGACACCTGTTCCCAACTGAAGTGGGCAAGGGTCGATGTTCCGATATAAGCAAGAATTTCCGCCGGACATTCGATGCCGAGGCCGACCATCAGGGCACCAGTATCGTAACGCGGCCCGCGGACCACGAAGGTATCGCCAGCCGAATTGCCTGCTATTCCCCGGGCTCCGGCAAGGCGTGGGTAGCGTTCCCGCAATGACCTGTAGGTTTCGTGGACATTGGCTATCAGCTCTTCGGCCCTTGTTTCCCGGTCGAGAATACGACCGAGGAGCCGAGCGGTATCCTCCCAGAACATTCCCCAGGGCCCTGCCGCGCGCGTCCACGCAATCGTCGGCGCGATACTGGTCAGCCGGTCGTATTCCTCCTGCGTCAGATTGGTGTAGAGCGCCACGATGAGGTCAGGCTCGAGATCGAGAAGCGTCTCGAACGGAATTTCGCTTCCCGCGAGTGGAACGGGTTGAGCGCCGGCCAGCAGATGCGCAGCCCAAGGCCCGGTGGCATGCGGCAGGCTCTGAAACCATCCTTTGATACCGACAGGCACGGTGCCCAGCGCCAGCAAGGTATCGTGTTCGAGAAAGCCGAGCGAGGCGACGCGCAGTGGCACCCGGTCGATGGCAGTTGTGCCGAAGGCATGATCGAAGGACATCGGAAAAGACGATGCAGCCGCTGAGGACTGTGTCGCGAGGCAGGTAATCAAAGTGCCGCCAATGGATTTCAGGATTTCACGCCGCAATGGTTTCCACACGTTCAAAGGCCCGCTTCCTCCATCATGGCATCCACTTCGTCGCGGATTTCCTCCCTGTCGCGGCCGGAGGACCAACTGGTCTCGATCCTCCGTTTCAACGCCGGCTCTATATCCTTCCAAGCAGCCATCCATTCCGCGCGTTTTTCGATCCAGTAGCCGGCGACTGCATAGCGCTCGCAGGGCAGTTGCCATTGCTGGCGCAGGTGACGACGGATGGCACGGGCTTGCTTATGCTCGCCCGCCATCCAGACGTAATCGGGAAGCCTTGCGGGCGGTAGGGAATGCAGCGCCTCACAAAGCCGGCCCGGAGCCACACCGTTGCCGCTTCGCTCCAGCCAGACCGTTTCCAGCCTGCATGACGGTTGAAACTCGTAACGGTGGGTCGGATCGGCAATCTCGATGATCGCGAGGCATTCGGTCTCGGAGGGAAGCGTCTCCAAGATGCGTGCGAGCGCCGGAATGCCCGTGGCATCGCAAAGGAACAACTGCTTGCGCTTCCATGTCTGTGGACGATACATTCCATGTGGGCTGGAGAGAACCAGCGGATCACCTTGGCGCGCTCCTTGCGCCCATGTGCTGGCTTTGCCGCCCTTATGGACGACAAAATCAATTACCAGTTCGCGCTTCACCCGGTCGAACGAGCGAATGGTGTATACTTCGCTATGGCAAGGCCCGACCGATCGCTCTCTCTTTTGCCCCAGTGCAACCGGAATATCTGGATGCCTGATCAAGCCTGCATCGTTGTTCGGGAAATAAAGGCGAGCGAATTCGTCGGGAATACCCGTAGAAGGGTAGTCGCCCAGTCCTTCACCCTCGAGAACTATTTCAACCATCCCCGGATTGACGAATTCCCGCGAAGAAACACGGGCTTGATGAAAGGTCCTATTCTTCATCACCAGCGCTTGCTCAGGGAAAACTTTACGTTAAGAGGCTCACCATAAAAGCAATCAGACGTGCATGATGCGGCATAGTTCTTATCAAACAAATTGGTCGCACTGAGAGTTGCTTTCCAATCATCACGAGTATAGCTGATACTTGCGTCAACCACAGTATAGGCAGGTACAGTACCCTTGACGTATAGCCCTTCAGTTTCCCCTACATAACGTAGCCCGCCACCAATCTTCAAGCCGGGCGCGCCCAAGCCTTCGAAATCATAGTCCGCCCAGAGCGAGAAGCTATTGTACGGAACCCCGCCGGTTCGTCTTCCCTCAAGTTCCGGTGTCCAGACACTGCTCCTGACAGTACGGGCATCGGTATAGGCATAGGCGGCAGCGACATCCCAGTAATTGCCAAGCCTGCCCCGCGCTTCAAGCTCGATTCCTTGTGAGCGGACCTCACCCATTTGCGCAAGTTTTGTACGATCGACAGGATCGGCAACTGTCACATTCGACATCGTCAAATGATATGCAGACGCCGTAAACATGAGGTCCATTCCTGGTGGTTGATAGCGCAGGCCAACTTCGTATTGTTCGCTTTCAGCCGGCTGGAACGCACCACCATGCCTATCAGAACCGACGACCGGCTCGAGCCCCTGAGCAAAGCTCACATATGGGGCAAACCCGTTGTCGAACAGGTACACGAGTCCTGCCCTGCCCGTAAACGCATCGCTTTTCGTATGCGTCCAGACATCCTGATTGACGACTTTGTTGTCAATATTTGCCCAGTCGTATCTCCCTCCGAACAACAAAACCCATCTGTCATCGATCGTCATCTGGTTCTGCGCATACAAGCCGACTGCCTCGACTTCGTTCCTGAAGGTTCCATGCTGGCGCAATTCACCGACCGGCCCGCCGTAAACCGGGTCAAACAGGTCAAGCGGGGTTGCCGAGGCGCGATAATCGAACATCCGCCATTTGCGATCGGTGTAATCCAACCCGACCAGGCTTCGATTCTCCATGCTTCCAAGCGACCAGTCATATTGCAGCGAATTGTCGATCGTTATTCCTGAAGACAACCGATCGGCCACCCAGTATTCGCGCCACGCAGTCGTGCGCATGTCGTCGAGCAGACCGGACGAACCGGTGAAGGGCATATGATTTTCGGACGTGACGTAGCGCCCATTACTGTGGAAAGTAAGTTGCTCGCTGAACTGATGTTCAAATTGATACCCTACCGACCACCGCCTATTGTCCCATTCATCAAGCCCCGGTTCGCCGTTGAATCGATTGCGGGGGATGGCGCCATTCGGATTTGGCAGGATCGTCCCCTGCGTCGGCAAACCATATTGATATTTCGAAAGATCATGCTGATATTCACCCAATATCGTCAAGGACGTTGCATCGGACGGCTGCCACTTGATAGCGGGTGCGATAAATGTCCTGTCGTCAGGCACGTAATCCAGGAATGTATCGCTTTTTCGATGCAGAAACGTCAGGCGATAACTCAGATCCCCGTCCTGTGTCAGCGGACCACCGAAATCTCCTGAAATCTGTTTGCGATTGTAGCTACCGTACTCGACGTTGATTTCGCGTAGTGGAACCTCGGTCGGGCGTTTGCTTATCGTGTTGATGATCCCCCCTGGAGCTGCTCCCCCGTAGAGAACAGATGATGATCCTTTTAGCACTTCCACGCGTTCGAGACCGTAAGGCTCCTGCTGTCCGTCATAGCCGTTGACTTGATATTTCATGCCGTCTCTGTACAGGCTACTGTAGCCCGCCAGCGCGCGGAAGCCTCTGATAATAAAGCTCTCTGTCGTTCTGTCAGCGCCTTCATATCTGTTAACGCCGGCCACGTAGCTCAATGCATCCTGAAGACTTTTGGCATCCCGGCTGCGCAGTTCGTCGCTCCCGATCACCGTCACGGCCTGAGGCGTCTCAATCAGTGGCGTGTCCGTCTTCGTGCCAGTTGCGCTTCTCGTCGCCGCGAAACCCTCGAAATGGCTCGTGGCCGTCTCGCCTTGCCCCTGAACGAGGATCGTATCGAGCACCGTGGAGCCCTCGTCCGGGATCGTGTCGACGGCAGCAATGCCCGGGTTCACCAACGCGGCCGAACCGGGTGCGCTGACACGGACATTGAGGCCGGTGCCGGAGACAAGTCGCTGCAGAGCCTGCGACGGGTTGTAGCTGCCAACAACGGAGCCTGATGTCTTGCCGCTCGCGAGCGCGGATGTATAGCTGATCTGCCAGCCGGTCTGCCGGATGAAAGCGCTGATGGCGGAAGAAAGCGGCTGCGCGGGGATCGAGAACTGTAAGGTCTGATCGGCCGTTGCCGCGCGCGAGCCCTGCTGTGCCTGAGCGAAGGAGACGGCTGCGGCGCTCGCGCATCCAAAGATCGTGGACGTCAACAGCAGCGCCAGCAGACGCCTTTGGTTCCGGCCATGATGGGAAGTTACATTTTCATACGTCGTAGCGGAACGCGCCGTCATCACGCAAAGCCCTCGTTTCGATTTCGAAGGACCGTGAATTCGTACCGTTCCGATCAGGTCCCTCGTACTCTTGACGAACGACGGGTCCCGAGTCGGAAAAAAAACTTGAGAGGTTAGCGCAAGATTATGATTCCGCCCGGTAGGCGGTTCATGGTGACGCTCGCGGCATCGGCGAGGGTGCGGATGGCTGCCTCCACATCGTCGAGGCGATAATTGCCGGTGACGACGAGCTGGCCGATACGGCTGTCCGCGACGATGATCCTGCCGCCATAGTAGCGGCGCAGTTCGTTCAGCACGCGCGACAAGCGTTGGTTTTCGAAGATAATGCGGCCGTCTCGCCATGCCAGCGCGGTGGCCGGATCGGCGGGCATGACGTCCGAGAGCGAGGTTGCCGTTGCGACGATCATCTGGCCGGGTTCAAGATCGGCCGCGTCCCTGGGATTGCTCAAACGGCTGACATGGACGAGGCCACGTTCGAGGATCGTGCGATCTTCGCCCGCGTCGGTGCGGACCGAGAACGCCGTGCCGCGTACCTCTACTTCGCCGTAACTTCCGGCGACGCGGAACGGATGGTCCGGGTCGGGCTTAACGTCGAAGAACGCCTCTCCCTGCAGGAGCCGGACTTGACGCTTGTCACCGTTGAAATCGACGGCGACGGCCGACGCTGTGTCGAGCATCATGGTCGAACCGTCAGGCAGCGTTACTGTGGTCTTGTCGCCGGTCGCGGTGAGGTAGTCGGCTTCCCATCGCAGCATGATCGCCGGATACTGCCAGATAGCGACCGAGATCAGGATGGTGGCCACCAATGGAAAGGCGCGCATGCCCCAGCGAGCGATTGGGCCTCTGGCGTGGCGACGGACGGCAGGGGCTATCGGGAGACTGTCTACGGCTTTCGCGAAGCTCGGTGCGCCCCACATCGCCTCAAGGTCGCGATATTCTTGGACGTGGCGCGGGCTGGTCGCGAGCCAGCGCTCGAACGCGGCCCTGGTCGCCGGGTCGGCTGTCGTGTTGCGGAGCCGGGCGAACCATTCGAGCGCCTCGTCCACGACGGGGTCCTCATGTTTGAACCCGTCTTCCGGCGTCTCCTGGTCTATGTCCTTACGTCCCACTCAAGTCGTCCAATCGCTACTGTGTCGCGGGGGTCCTTATACATGAGACGTTCGACACTCCGAAATTCAGCAAAATTTCTCGCAGCTCTGCCGGGGCGCTGTCGCGAGGATTTCTATGGCTTGGTACGGCAGCAGGCGGCCAGCGGCCGCCGAACACCGCCGCGGCTAGCGGCCATCGAGCCGGGCGAGCCTCTCGCGGCAATGCGCCATCGCCAGCTTGAGATCGCTGAAGACAGTCCGCTCGGAGATGCCGAGATGCTCGGCGATCTGCCGGTTGGACCATTCCTCCAGCCGGCTGAGGATCATGACCGACTGAGCCCGCGGGGGCAAGCCGTCGAGAGCCTTTCGGAACGCCTCGAAGCGCTCGCGCTCCACCAGCGCCGCTTCGAGGGACGGAACGTTGTCGGGGATGTTCTGGAGCACATCCTCGCCGAGCCCGTCAGTCTCATATTCGGCGCGCATTTTGCGGCGGCGCTGGTGATCGAGCGCGAGATTGCGGGCCGTCTGCTGCAGGAACGCCTCGATATGCTCGATCGGACCGCTCTCGATCGCGCGCCGGGCGCGAAGATAGGCTTCCTGCGCGACGTCCTCGGCGGTCTGCGGATCACCGACGATCCGCATGACCGTCCACATCAGCGAGCGGCGGTGGTTCTGGAAGATTGCGTTCAGGATTGCGGGCAATGGACCGGTCCTCCACCCATGCGGAGGGCCAGTCGAATGGCAGACTGGATGACGACGATGGCGGGCTGCCGGTCATGCGACCGACCATAGCTTCCGGACCTACACCCAACGTCACTGCGCACTTCGTCTACCGCTCCACGCTGTTACAGGCAGGCCCGTCTCCAAGTCCCTGCTGGACATGCATTAGCCCGAGGCGGATTTTGCGTGCAAGCACAATGAATTAGAACTGATCCAACGTGCAGCAGTAACATGAGTGCATCGCACAAGTTTTGTGTTTGATTTCATTCACGGACTCGCGGTCGAGCAGAGAGCGCGGTTTTTACGTTCCGATACAGAGAATTCACAGCAGCAGTGGCGGACATGCCACACATCCTGCCCCTTAATTCGTGAGCTGGCGTTTGCCAGGCGGAAACCCCTATCCGTCGGATGCCCCGCCGACTGGGCCGATTTCCTCCGGACTTTCATGCCCAAGTCTCGTTACCTCGGCGAGTCGCCTGCCATGCGTTGTGCGACCACATACCCTCCTTCACCTGCTGCATTCACCTTTCTACAACAGGTTGTATCCAGGCTATCCTCGTCGTGAGGGGACCCTTTCCATGAGAAAACGGATCGTCCGCGACCTTGATGGTAGGGTTCATCTCTTAGGGCCTATCCGTTGGCCCAGGAATGATTGTTCCTGGTGAACCTCTGCTTGGTGCGCGTTCTCGCAGCACCGCATGTCGAAGATGTGGGACATGTAGCGAGCTGTCGGACCATTGGCGTAGCGCGGTGGATAGCGGAATTGCATCCCGTTGTCCGTGAATGCAGTGTGGATCTTGTAGAGTACGACCGAGATCGGGGGCGACGACGAAAGACGACGCGGAATGCCTTCTCGACCAGTTGGGCGAAGACGAACTTGGACGTGTGGTCGATAGCCACGAAGATATAGAGCTTGCCTTCGGTCGTCTGCACCTCGGTACTGTCGAGGTGGAAGTATCCGATCAGGTAGATCTCGAACTTCCTCTTCTTCCCGGCTTGTCACCTTCGACATCGTCAGTCGGGAGATTCCATGTCGGTGCAGGCAATGATGCAATGAGGATCGCGTCAGGTGCGCGATTGTCGGTTGAAGCGCATAGGGCAGTCATCAAGCGGCAGCAGACTGTGATTGCGGAAGGCCACGATGATCGCCTCCTCAAAAAATGCGAGAGCCGGTGAGTGCTGCTCCTTCGGCCCGGACGGAAGATCAACCGTCGAGCTTCGCTTCTTCCGCTTCGCCACGGTCCCCGGCTTGAACCCGTACTGCGTGGCCAGAGCCCTGAGGGTCTCTTTACGATGTTCAATCGCTCGACGGACCACCGCCGTCGTCGTGGCGCTCCCGTGGTGAACCTGGCCACAGCGCACCCCTACACTCGGGAGAAAGCAATGCACCTTCAAACTCCGGGATCAAACAGCTCTTTCCTGGCGGAACCCGTGGGACGGCGTGTTGCTTCCATGCTGTGCCTCGAAAATTTTTCGCGGTTCGTTAATGTCAAGCGGTGTTATCGTCTTCAGCCCATGATCCGGGTGAGAAAGGCCGGCAAGCCCATGTCGAAAGGCTGGGCCAGTTCCTTGACCGGTGCAGGGCTCTTCATCAGATGGTTGATAACCGACCTTCTGGTCGCATCAGCCAGCGCGTGAAAGGCCGCATCGGGTGGGGGTTGATACCGTTCCATGCGGTGAACTACGCACAATAGCTTTCCATATGGCAAACTAAAAATCACTTTAGCGGGGCCGTATAGCGGCGGCCGCTGAATGTGTCCTGCAACCCTGGCAGGACATGTCGTTATCCTTTCACGTATCCCAGTCCCTCAACGATCTTTCCGTCCCGGACGCGCATGATGTTTATCCCTCGGACCCTGTCCGCTCCGCTCTCGCTCCAACGAAGTTGCCAGCGGATAATCCCGCGGTCCTCGCTGGCCCAGATTTCCTCGGCTTCGAAGACAAGGTTCGCGGAAGATGCGATCCCTTTCTAGAAATCGAGGCAGGCTTGGCGCCCTTCGTAGCACGCGCCATCCGGTGCCGGAGCGGTATTTTCAAGAATGCAGCCTTCGCCGATCAGATCGTCGAGGTCTTCGGGGCGATGTCGTTCGAAGGCATTGTGGAAACGGGTGATGATTTCGCGCGTGGTTTTGCTGTCGGCATTCATATTTTCACCTCCTGAGATCAGAGCTTAGAAAGGCTTTTCCGCCTTGTCGGTGCGATAGAGGCTTACGGCCACCTCGCGGGGTTTGCCTCTCGGCCCTCCCTTGGCGACCTTGCGCCAGGCATCCAGCGTGGTCTGGTCGCGCCAGCATTCGAAGAGATTGACGCGCGTCGGATCGACCGCGTCCGCGCTTATGGAGAAGTCGAGACAGCCGTCATAGGCCCTCGCGCGCTCGACCATGCCCTTGAAGGCTTCTACGGTGCCATCCCGCTTCTCAGCGTCGGTGCGGGTGTAGCCGGCAATGATAATCATGCGCTTTCCTCCTCTTCCCTCGCGAACAGCCATTCGCCCTCCGATGCAGCTAGGACGAACGGCGTCGTGAGGATCCGACATCGAGTCGGGAAAAATACGGGCCTCAGCTTGCGCGCCGGCGTCAGCCCGTCATCGTCTCGGATATTCGAGTTGCATGGCGACCACGCCGGTGGTGCTGTCCCCGTAGCGTGCGGTGATCGCATCGAGCACGAGGTCGAGCGCATCGGCCGGCTTACGGTCGGGAAAGGTGGATACGCGCCGGCCTTTCGGCCAGTCCGCATCCGCCCGGTCGGGCACGACGCGGATGCCGTTCATCGTTACCACCGCGTCCAGCGAGCCGGTATAGCTCGTCGCCTTCGACCGATAGGTTCGCGACCATGCATCGGCAACCAGCGCCAGCGACACCTCGTCCATGCCCGGCTCCAGCCTTACGCCGAGCTCTTCGTGGTTCCAGAAGGCCACCCGGTTGGCGAGCACAGTCGTCGCGAACGGCCGGGTGAGCCTGAACGCATCGCTCGCATGCCGTGCGTCCCAGTGTTCGACGCCGAGGTCGCGCGCGACCGCTTCCGCCTTCGCCCGGCCGGAAATCGCCTCGATCAGCGTCAGCATCATCGGCATGGAGGCGGTGATGCCGGTTGTCGTCACGACGGCGCCGTCCACCACCAGCCTTCGGTCGGCGACATAGCGGAGCGTGGGAACCTCCTCGCGCAGCTGCTTGAGGAAATACCAGTGTGTCGTCGCCCGTTTGCCGTCGAGCAGCCCGGCCGCGCCAACGACCGTGGCGCCGACGCATACGCTGACGATGGTCGCGCCCTTTTCCGCCTGGCTCCTGATCCATGCGAGCGCGGCCGGATCATCGTGGGGCTCCATCGCCGGCACGATCACGTAGTCAGCGCCTTGCGGATGCGCGGCGTCGAACTCCGCGATGGTCGCGTCCGGCTCGACACGAAGTGCCGGATAGAGCTGCACCGGACCCGGCCCGGTCGCCAGCATGATCACGTCGGCGACGTCGGCACGCCGCAATATCCCGGTCGGCAACAGGTAGTCGGTCGTCTCGGTCGCATCGTTGATGCCGATGACGGAGATCAGAGGCCGTTCCCGCTTCGGCGGGTTCAGGGCTTCCAGCACGGCGTCTACCTCCTTTTTCGGCACCGCCGGCGCGCTGGCCGCGGTTTCGGATGGCAGGCTGAACACCCAGCCGCCGAAGCCGGCCAACGACAGGACGACGAGGACGATACCGCCGCAGATGAATCGGGATTTCGACATGACAGGACGCCTCCAGCGAATGAAACGGGAAGCACGTTTGCTTGGCCTTCCGGCGCTCTCATTTGCTGGGCCGACTCTAGCAATGGCGGCCCATGGCGGAAATGACAGAAAGATGGTAATTTCTGCCAATGCATCCTGTGGCCTTCATCGTCTATCCGGGTTTCGAACTGCTCGATGTTTCCGGGCCGGCATCGGTGTTCAACGGAGCCAATCGCGCACGACGCCAGCGCGGCACGTCAGACTTCTACAACCTGATGATCGCTTCGGCTGAAGGCGGCGCTGTCGAGAGCAGTGGCGGCATCGCTCTCGAGAGCCGGCCGATCGCCGAACTGCGACCCGGTCAAGTCCGGACCGTTCTGGTTGTCGGGGCTGAGCGCGAGCCGTTGATGCAGGCGGTGGCGGACCCGACCCTGCGGACTTTCCTCCCGCGACTCGTCGCGACGGCCGAACGGTTCGGCTCCGTCTGCACCGGCGGTTTCGTGCTGGCGGCGCTAGGATTGCTTGATGGCCGTCGCATCGCGACCCATTGGGATTCCTGCGTCCCGTTCACGAAGGCCTTCCCCAAGGTCACGGTCGATGCCGATTCGCTCTACGTCGTCGATGGCCGGCTCTGGACATCGGCCGGGGTGACGACCGGGATCGACATGGCGCTGGCGATGGTCGCGCATGACCTCGATGCGACGATTGCTGGCGAGGTCGCCAAGCGGCTCGTCCTCTATGCCCGGCGTCCCGGCTACCAATCCCAGTTCAGCCCGGTGCTGAAAGCACAGGTGAAGGGTGACAGCCCGTTTGCCGATCTGATCGGCTGGATACAGTCGAACCTCGACTTGGCCCTGGACGTGCCGTCGCTGGCGGCCCGAGCGAACATGAGCGAACGCACGTTCCATCGCAGGTTCGTGGCGGCGACCGGCGAGACGCCGGCCCGCTTCGTCGAGTCAGCGAGGCTCGACGCCGCGCGTATGTTGCTGTCGCGTGGGCTGTCGCTGAAGACGGTCGCTGCGCAGGTGGGCCTGTTCCCGCCTGCACGCTTTGCCGAAGCCTTCGAGCGCCGCTTCGGTGTCGCGCCAAGGCTGTTCCGAGATATGCACGGCGAACTGTGAGCGCCGACAATTTGCGGAAATCCTTACGGCGCTCCGCCCTGACTTGCAAGACAACGGGATTTAGGAGTTCTGCGACAAAAATTCGTGGTCAAGCAGCCCCATCATTACATCGTCGTGCCAGGCATCATTCACGAACGCTGCCTCTCGTTCACGGCCTTCAACGACAAAGCCGCATTTTTCGTAAGCTCGGATGGCGCGTTGATTGTAGGCAAGCACCCGGATTCCAATCCGATGAAGCTGCAACTCGACAAAAGCGTGTCGCAGAAGCAAGCGAATGGCTTCGCTGCCTATACCTTTGCCAAGCAATGTCGGATCGAGGATGCCAATCGCTATGGAGGCCCGACGGTCATGGAGGTCGACATTGTCCAGCCTGATCTCACCGACAAGCCTGCCGCGAACGTCGATCACCCACGCGTGAGAATGATCGATGAGTCTCTGGACCCATCGCGCAGCACCCTCTCTAGTCAGCGGACGCACATCACTCCGGCTCACTCCAAACATCTCGACTATATCCGCGTGATTGCCCAAGGAGAGGCGAGTTTCCACATCATCGTAGGAGGCTCGCCGGAGCCGAAGTTTTTTCCCTTCCAAGTTTGCCGTCATAGTCTCTCTCAATGGGTTCGCAAAGTCTCGAAACATGCGGTGGATCAATGTCAGATCTTTGGCACCGCGATCAGGCCGGTGACATGCTTGCCCGCATCGGGGGCAAGAGCGAGCTTGCGAAGGCGATCCGCTACATGACCTCCCGATGGGAGGCCTTGACGGTCTACACCACCGACGGCAGGCTCGAAATGAGCAACAACGCCGCCGAGCGAGCCATCCGCCCGCTCACCCTCGGCAGGAAAAACTATCTGTTCGCGGGGTCGGATGCCGGTGGCGAGCGCGCGGCCGTCATCTACACCCTTATCGAAACATGCCGCATGACCGGTAGCGATCCACAGGCTTACCTGGCCGATATCATCGACCGCATCGCCGATCGCCCGGTCCGATGAACTGCTCCCCTGGAACCGGGCTCCGCAAGCGTGTCAATAAGTGTCCGCTTGCCGCTAAACGGACACTTGGACATTGGCGCTGCCTTCAAACGCGGCCATCACGCCACGCTTACTGAATGGGGCCGATTCGACCCTTCTCAAAATGCTGCCCCCCGATGCAGCAATGGTACCGCTCAAAGCCGCCTAGCGAAGCTGGATAAACTATCGCGATCTGGAAAACCGCGCGCGAAACGGGCTGTTCGAGAGCAGACAGGGAACTATGCATGCGCCCATGCAGGCCGATGCGGAGGCAGCGCTGACGAGAGACCGAGCAGTCCACATCATGGAAATCGATGGGCAGTGAGGATGCTGCGGCAAGGCCGACGCTATACCGAAAATTCCGCAGCGGTTCGATCGAGCGGCCAGATGGGCCGCCTGACGCGGATATAGGGCCGTAGCTCCGCGCGCGGCGTGGCAAGGGCGCCGCTATCGCAGACCACGACCTTGCCGGCCAAGGGTTCGAAGGCGGCGCGGAAATGCTGCATCGACTTCAGCACCAGGAATTTCAGCGATGCGGGCTCGACGTCGAAGGCGCGAAGCTGCTGCAGGTCCAGCATCTGTCCTGGCTGTGACACCACTAGAACATCGATGCCGCCTGTGCGGAAAACGGCCGTCGGGCCGAAGGTGTGGGTTATCCCGCCGAGGATTGGGCCATCGCCGGTGTAGACACCGTCCGACAGGTGCTCGATCCTGCCGGTGAGCGTCAGCGGGCCACCGCCAAATGCCGGATCGACCTTGCCGCCAAGCCGAAGCGTCACCGTCTCCCCGACCGTGTGGCCATGGAGAATACCGGCCGCCTCCGCGTCGATGATCGGGGCGAAGGCGCCGCCCGTGGCGCCGGCGTCGATCAGCGCGGCCACCAGCGCCGTCGCGTCACCATAGGCGCCGGCGCCGGGATTGTCGGCATAGTCGGCGATGACGAGCGGGCCTGACGTGGGGTCGAAATCGCGCGCAAGCCGGGCGGCCTCATCAGGGGTCAGGAACGTGTTGGAGACGTTGTCGCGCTGCGCCCAGATCGTATCGGCGATATCCTCGGCGATCGCGCGCGCCCGTTCGGCTGCGCCCTCGACAAGCGTATCGTGGGTGACAAGCACGGTTGGGCCGGCCTCGGCGACATCGGCTTCGGCGAAGGACGCATTGATGGAGACGGCGAGAATGCCGGCCTGTGCCTCGCAGGCCTTGGCGTGTGCGTAGAGCGCGGCCGTTTCCGACACATCCGTTCGGCCGGCATTCGCCTCTTCCAGCATCGGGCGATGGGCACGATAGGTGGAGGGACGTGTCGCCCTTCGCATCGCCGCGTCCAGCAGGCGGCCGGCGTGGCGGCCCGTCTCGCGCATGTCGACATGCGGATAGGTCTTGTAGGACACGAAAATCTGCGCGTGGCCGATCATGGCGGGTGTCGCGATGGCATGCAGGTCGAGCGTGACGGCGATCGGCAGGTCCGGGCCGACGATGGCGCGCAGGCGCGACAGCAGTTCGCCTTCGCCGTCCTCGCAGAAATCGGGCACCATGGCGCCGTGCAATCCAAGCAGGATGCCGTCGATCTGGCCGACCTCCTCCCGCGCGGCGTCACAGATGAGGCCGGCAATATGATCGAACGCCGCCCGCGAAACGCATGCGCCCGGCGTGGCGTGCGCCGAGACCACATGACGGATATTCCATCCCGCCTCCTGTCCAGCGTCGAGAAAACCGGCGATCTCGGCATTCACGTCGCCGAAGCGGCGGATCGCCGCCTCTCCAAGGTCGAGGCTGTCGGCCGCAAAGGCGGAAATCTCCGTCCGGCCTTTCTTGAACGTGTTGCTTTCATGGACGAATTCGGCCGTGAGGACGCGGAAGGACATGGGTACCATCCTGGATGACTAGAGCGGATTGAAGCAGGCCACGGCATGGCCGCCATCGGCGACAAGCGACGGCGATCGGCGGCGGCACAGGTCCGTCACGCGCGGACAGCGTCCCGCGAAGGCGCAGCCCGCCGGCAGGTTGAAGGGGGAGGGGATTTCACCGGCAAGCGGCGCGATATCGCGGCGGGCCGACGGATCGGGCGAGAAACTCGAGGCGAGGAGAGCGCTCGTATAGGGATGGCGCGGAGAGGATTGCGCGTTCGGCAGGATTTCGCAGACCGCGCCGAGATACATGACGACGATGCGGTTGCAAAAGTAGCGCACCAGACCGAGATCGTGTGAGATGAACAGATAGGTCAGGCCGAAGCGGTCTCTCAGCGATGACAGGAGCGCGATGATCTGGGCCTGGATCGAGACATCCAGCGAGGCCGTGGGTTCGTCGAGCACCACGAATTCCGGGCGCAACGCCAGCGCCCGCGCGATGCCGATCCGTTGGCGCTGGCCGCCAGACAGCTGGTGGGGATATTGTTTCGCCGTGCTCTGCGGAAGGCCGACTGCGTCGAGCATCTCGTCCACCGTATCCGGGGGCATCGGGCGGGATTGGACGACGAAGGGCTCAGCCAGGATATCGGCGATGGCGTAGCGCGGATCGAGCGACGAATAGGGATCCTGGAACACGATGGACATGCGCCGGCGCTCAGCGCGCAGGGCCGCAGGCGACAACGCCGTCAGGTCCGTGCCGTCGAGCGTGATGCGCCCGGCGGTCGGTTCGATCAGGCGCAAGACAAGACGCGCGAGGGTGGATTTTCCGCAGCCCGATTCACCGACGACGCCGACGACCTCTCCCCGGCCGACGGTCAGGTCGACCTCACGCACGGCGGTCATGCTGCGCTGGCGGCCGAAGAGGCCGCCGCTGGCGTGAAATTGCTTGGTCAGGCCTTCGACCTGAAGGAGCGGCGCGCTCATGGGGCCTCCGCATTGGCGAAATGGCAGGCGACCGCGCCGCCGTGATGGAGGGGACGAAGGAGCGGACGCTCCTGCCGGCAAAGATCGGCGGCGCTGGCGCAGCGCGGGTTGAAGCGACAGCCTGGCGGATAACGGCCCGAGGTGGGCACGGCGCCCGGAATGCCATGCAGGCTTCCTGGCGTCATGCCGTCTCGTGGAATGCAGTCGATCAGCGCCGTCGTGTAGGGATGGGCCGGCGTGGCGAAGAGGGGATCGACCGCCCGTTCTTCGGCAATGCGGCCGGCATAAAGCACGGCGACGCGGTCGCAGACCTGCGCGACAACGCCCATGTCGTGGGTGATCAGCAGCAAAGCCAGGCCGCGATCACGCGAAAGTCGCGTCAGGATCTGGATGATCTGCGCCTGTACCGTGACGTCGAGCGCCGTCGTCGGTTCGTCCGCGATGATCAGGTCGGGCTCGCCCGCCAGCGCCATGGCGATGACGATGCGCTGCTTCATGCCGCCGGAAAGCTGGTGCGGATAGGCCTCAGCGACGGCGGCCGGCTCGGGAATGCGAAGCTGCGCCAGGAGATCGAGCGTGCGCAGCCGCGCGGTCTGCGCCGAAAGGCCGAGATGCAGCCGGGAGACGACATCCACCTGCTCGCCGATATGCCTGATCCGGCCGACCTGATGATGGTCATCCAGGCGGAGGGTGGTCTGGCGGGCGGCGCTTTCGTCGAGGGGCAGCTTGTCGGCTATGTCTTCGGCTTTCCGACGGCGGTGCCGCATATCCAGCATTCCCATCGCTTGGCCGTTCTGCCCGAAATGCGGGGCAGGGGCCTTGGTGCGAAACTGAAATGGTATCAGCGACGCTGGTGCCTGGACCATGGCGTTACGCATGTGCGTTGGACCTTCGATCCCATGCGCGCGCTCAACGCGAACCTTAATACGAGTTGCCTCGGAGCGAGATCCAGCACCTATTATGAGGACTATTATGGGGCGATGGGCGGTATAAACGAAGGATTGCCCTCCGACCGGCTGTTGGTCGACTGGTTCCTGGACGACCCGAACGTGACGGAAAAATCGAAGGGCCGTGACGTCGGCCCAATAACGGAGAACTGCATACGTGTCCCCCTGCCGGCCCCTATGACTGCAGAGGAACAACTGCTGACAACCCGGCTTACAATTCGCAGGCATCTCCGCGAGGCTTTCTTACAGGGCTTGGAAATAGTCGCTTTCGATCCGATTGGAAACGATTATCTGCTGCTTCCCAAGGCACCGCTGTAAGGCGGGTAATGACACGGCCATATGCCGGCGTGGTCGAGACTTTGGTGAAAAGCTCGACCACGCTCCTTGGTGCGGTAGCGCCGGAAAAACGTGCGAGGTTTGGGCCGGAGGTTTCGGCTCTCTCGTCATCTCGCCGAAACAAGCATGTTGATTTGCACTTAGACTGACCCGGGATTTGCCCCGAGAAATGGCTCTGCCGCACGTTTGCTGACGTGCCGCTCTTACGATGCACCGGTCAAGCGTGCTTGCAGCAGGTCGAGCTTTGCCCTTCCGTACATCTGGCGTTCATGAGCTTCAGGCGTGTGATCTGTCCTTCCGCTTGTCCATTCGACCACGGTGAGATGATCGCGTTTTTCACAGCGTCGATGTTCTTTTCCACGCCGGCGGTGAACGATCCGACAAGGCTGTCCCTAGCAGCTTACAGCGAGTCATAAAGCATTCGAGTTGTCGTCGAGCGGATCATGGACTGGAAGTCCCAACGCTAACTAGATGTGATAGGTTTCCGGTGTGTCCGTCGATGGCTACGGCCCTTCCGCTGATCATCGCAGCGGCTGGGGAAGACAGGAAGAGGCAAAGGTTGGCGATACCGCTATTGCCCCGGTACCGGGCGCGCCGTTGCTGCCACCTTCGCTAGATCGACGCGCTTGCCGGCGTCAAGTTCGCAGCGCGCAAGAACGATCGTCTTGTCGAATTCCTCATTCGATAAGGCGGGTTCGTTCCAGGCGGCGCCCGTTGTATAGATCGTTTAAACACCATATCCTGGATCGGCCCCATCCCACCGGAGTTCCGACGCAACGATTGTCGAGGGACTGGGGCCGGTCAGTCCAGAGCCGGCGACGTCTCATTTCCAGCCTACTGCGGATCGTTGAGAAGGTCCTGAAGGCAGGCGAACAATTGCACGCCATCAAGATTTCTGGGATCGAAACCGGTTCGGGTGGCAACTGTCGACAGGCCCGACGAAACGCTTTCGGGCAAACCAATGAATGCCATCGACCACGACTGGAAAGCGCGAGTTGGCGCTGCTGCAAATTCCAGCAGGTGCACATTGCCATTTTCGCTGTAGTAGACGAGACGGAAGTCGCTCATGGTTTGCTTTCCAATGATTGTGAGTTGGAGGCGACGAGTTGATCTGCCAATTCTGCGGCAAGCGGCCTGCCGGTCAGGTAGCCTTGGACCTGCTGACAACCTTTCTTTTTGATTTGGGCGAACTGGTCCTCCGTCTCGACCCCTTCAGCAATCGTCGTCAGCCCAAGGGCTTTGCCAAGCGCGCAGATCGCCTGGATGATCGACAAGCTGTCACGGCTGGCAGAGATGCTTCTGACAAAAGACTGGTCGATCTTGATCTTGTCGAATGGAAACTTCTGAAGATAACTGAGTGACGAGTAACCGGTCCCGAAATCATCCATGGAAAAGCGTACGCCGATCGCCTTCAACTGACTGAATGTCTCCATGATAGATGGGCTGTTCATCAGGACGGCTCCTTCGGTGACTTCGAGATCGAGCCGTTTCGGTTCAGGACTCATTGATCACAGCCAGAAGATAACGGTTGCAGCAAGAGCGATGGCGGAGAAGAAGGCCATTGAGCACCTGTCGTAGCGCGTAGCGACACGCCGCCAGTCTTTGAGACGTCCGAACATGATCTCGATCCGGTTGCGCCGTTTGTGGCGGCGTTTGTCGAATTTAATGGTCTTGTTGCGGGATTTCCGACCCGGAATGCAGGGAGTGATCCCTTTTGCTTGTAAAGCGTCACGAAACCAGTCGGCGTCATAACCACGGTCAGCAAGCAGCCATTTGGCCTGGGGAAGCTCATCAAGCAAGGCGGCAGCACCGGTGTAATCGCTGACCTGACCGGCCGTTATGAAGAAATTGATCGGGCGACCACTCGCATCCGTTACGGCATGAAGCTTGGTGTTCATGCCACCTTTCGTGCGCCCAATCAGGCGGCCCGCGCCTCTTTTTTACCCGCAGGCTGGAAGCCGTGCGGTGGGCCTTCAGATAGGTCGCGTCGATCATGATCGTCTTGTGCTCTGCGGCTTCAGGCACAGCCAAGCCTTCCATCATCTGGATAAAGATGCCCTTGTCGCCCCAGCGTTTCCAGCGGTTGTAAAGCGTTTTAGCCGAGCCATATTCCTTCGGCGCATCACGCCAACGCAGCCCATTGCGGTTGACGAAAATGATGCCGCTGAGAACGCGTCGGTCGTCAACGCGCGGGCGGCCATGGTTCTTGGGGAAATAGGGCTGAAGACGAGCCATTTGCTCCTCCGTCAACCAAAATAGATTACTCATCAGCCAAGCTCCTGCACAAACGCCTGAATCATAACCGTCAATTCAAATGTAACCATCCGGCCAAGGCCGCGGGGCTTATGATTTCGCCTTGTCTGCCATGATGCGTTTGATCTTTTCCGGATCACATTGCTCGTCGAGAAGGAATTGGCGAACACCGCCTTCCCAGGACCGCGCGTCGGCGAGGAACTCCTGCAGGC
>JAFKJU010000053.1 GCA_017305935.1 Hyphomicrobiales bacterium
CATCCACGTGCCGCTCACTGAGATCCACCTGTTCGATGCCGCCGGCCAGGCCCGCGGGCGCCGCCACTGACGCGTTTCATCGCCCGCGACCGAGGGGAGGAGGACCATGCCTCCGGTCGCGCGCTCAAAAGGGAGTAACGAGATGACCTTCACCTCCAACCGCCGGCAGTTCCTGTTCGGCGCCGCCGCCAGCACACTGGCCATTACTGCCGCCGGCGGCCTGGGCCGGGCCTTCGCCCAGGATCAGCAACTGGTGTTCTGGTCGCAGCTGGCCGGCAGCAAGAAGGCGGCGGGCGAAGCGCTCGAGGCGGCCTTCAAGACGGCGCATCCGGGCATCGCGCTCAACTCGAGCCTGTTCGCCGAACCGAGCCAGCTGAACGAGAAAATCCTCACCGCCATCAACGGCAATACCGCGCCGGACCTGTTCATCCAGCACTGGGATTACACGCTGACCTATTCGACCGGCGACAAGCTGGCCGACCTCAAGGCCGGCCTCGCCAATGTCGATTTCGCCGGCCTCGACGCCTCGCTCCTTGCCTATGGCAATATCGGCGGCCAGCAGGTCTCGGTGCCGCTCTATGGCACGTCGCGTGGCCTCGGCATCAACCGCAAATACGTCACCGAAGCCGGGCTCGATGCCGACAAGGGACCGCAGGATTGGGCGGAGCTGCGCGAATGGGCCAAGGCGCTCACCAAGCGGCAGGACAATGGCCTGCTCGAAGTGGCCGGTCTCAGCATGTTCCACAACGATCTCGAGACCTGGGAAATCTTCACCCTGCTGCTGCAGGGGGCCGGCGGCACGCTGTTCAATGACGAGTTGACGGCGCCGGCTTTCGGCGGTGCCGAAGGGCTCGCGGCGATCAACTTCATGTTCGAGCTCCTGCACACCGACAAGGTCACCGATCTCGGTTTTGGCCTCGGGCCTGGCGGTTCGGCGAGCCCGATCAACCAGGGCCGCGCGGCGATGATCATCGCCGGCAACTACTCGACCAATAACGCGCTGAAGGCCGGTATCGAGTTCGACGTGCTGCCCATCCCGATGGAGAAGGGTGGCTTCACCTCGCTGGTCGACCCGTTCAGCTTCGCGGTGACCAAGGCGTCGCCGAACCAGGCGGCAGCGCTGAGCTTCGTCGAATTCGCTCTGTCGCAGGAGCAGCAGGTGGCGTTCGCCCTGGCGTCGAAGAATGTGCCGGTGCTGAAATCGGCGCAGCAGGATCCGACCGTGCAGGCCGATCCCTTCCTATCGAAGTTCATCAAGACGGCGAGCTTCGCGCCGCCCAAGGCCGCGGCCATCCCGGCGTTCTCGCGCATGGTGACGATCATCGCCCGCGCCGTGCAGGAGACGCTGTTCAAGCGCGTTACCGCCGAGGAAGCACTGAAGGCCGCCGAGGCCGAGGTGATCGCGGTGCTGGGCCGCTAAGCCTATGGCGCTCCAATCAAGCACAGCTCTGGCACGACGGCCGCAAAGCTTCACGCAGAACTGGAGCGCCTACGCCTTCCTGACGCCGGCCCTGATCATCCTGTTCCTGTCGCTGCTGCTTCCGGCAGCAGCGACAGTGGTGATGAGCCTCACCGATATCTCGTTCCTCAGGCCGACCAATTTCGTCTGGTTCGACAACTACATCAAACTGGTGTCGGACAGCCGCTTCCGGCAGGCAGTGGGCAATACCGCCTATTACACCGTCGGTGTGACGCTGCCGACCATGGCGCTGGGGCTGCTCGCGGCGGTGGCGCTCAATGGCAAGCTCCGCGGCCGCATCGTCTTCCGCACCATTTTCTACCTGCCGGTGCTGACCTCGCTGATCGCCGCGGCGGTGGTCTGGATGTATGTCTACGAGCCCTATTCGGGGCCGATAAACGGCACGCTGGCGCAACTCGGGCTACCGCCGCAGCCCTGGCTGCAGAGCCCCAACCTCGCCATGACCTCACTGATCGTCATGGCGATCTGGCGCGATTTCGGCACCGCGATGATCATCTATCTCGCGGGCCTGCAGGATATTCCCAGGGACATCTACGAGGCGGCGCGGCTCGATGGGGCCAAGACCAAGGACGTCTTCTTCCGCATCACCGTGCCGATGCTCAGCAACGTCACCTTCTACCTGATGATCATCCTGATCGTGCAGACCTTCCAGGTGTTCGGCGCGATCTATGTGATGACCAATGGCGGG
Source organism: Hyphomicrobiales bacterium (assembly GCA_017305935.1). Taxonomy (GTDB): domain Bacteria; phylum Pseudomonadota; class Alphaproteobacteria; order Rhizobiales; family Rhizobiaceae; genus Metarhizobium. The sequence continues at coordinate 2,169 of JAFKJU010000053.1, forward strand.
CCGCTCGGCTCCACCGAAACCATCGTGTTCCAGATGTACCAGACCGCCTTCGGCTATACCGAGTTCGGCTATGCGGCGGCGATGTCGACCGTGCTGTTCCTCGCCATCCTGCTGTTCTCGATCATCGGCACCAAGATCATGCGCCGGGGTGAGTCATGAGCGACATCGCGCAGGCCTCCGCCCCGGCCGTCCAGACGGTATCGTTCCAGCAGCGCTGGTGGCCGCTGGCCGAGCGGGCGATCGGCTACGGGCTGCTGATCTTTGCGGCGCTGGCAACGATCACGCCGTTCCTGTGGATGGTGTCAACCTCGTTCAAGACCGACGCCGAGACCTTCCAGTTTCCGCCCAACTTCATCCCGAGCAGCCTCGTCTGGCAGAACTATATCGACGCCATTGCCGGGCCCGATACCGGGCGGCAGTTGATCAACAGCCTGGTGTTCGCGCTCGGCTCGACCGTCTCCAACATGGTGTTCTGCGCGCTGGCCGGTTACGCCCTGGCGCGGATGCAGTTCAAGGGCAAGAACCTGATCTTCGCGCTGGTGGTCGGCCTCCTGATGGTCCCGGCGCAGAGCCAGATCGTGCCGGTGTTCCTGATCGTGCAGCGCATCCCGTTCGCCGGCGGCAATGACTGGCTGGGCAATGGCGGCACGGGTCTGCTCAATACCTATTGGGGAATGATCCTGCCCACCGCGGCGACGCCGTTCGGCATTTTCATGATGCGGCAGTTCTTCTCGCGCATCCCGATCGAGTACGAGGAATCGGCGCGGCTCGATGGGGCCAAGACCTTCACCATCTTCTGGCGCATCCTGCTGCCGCTGGCGAGGCCGGCGATGGCGGTACTGGGGGTGCTGAGCTTCCAGAGCGCCTGGAACGATTTCATCTGGCCGCTGATCCTCACCTCGCAGCGCGAAATGGCGACGCTGCAGATCGGCCTGCAACTGTTGCAGAGCGGGCCTGATGCGCGCTGGAACGTGGTGATGGCGATGGCGACACTGATCACCCTGCCGGTGATCATCGTGTTCCTGTTCGCGCAGCCGCCGGCGGCGCTCCTCTTCACGGCGGTCGCGAATGACCGGGCGCACGCCATCCGGGCCGATTTGCAATTCCATATCCTGCGCATGCGTCGGCGTGACGAAAGGCACGAAGGTTCCCGCCGTCACGAGAGCGGCCAGGCAGCACGAGGAGACAAGTCTCAACATTTCACTTCTCCGAAAAAGCCGGCCGACCGGGCCGGCGAAAACCTGCACACATCCGCGGAAGAACGACTCAAAGCAAAAATGGTTCCGATCCCGCATGCGGACGAGGCAGTTCGCGGAACATAAGGCTGCCCAGAACGTTCGACAAGAATCAACGAGGAGGAACCCATGCAACCCCATTTCACGCCGGAAACCACCGGCATACGATGGCTCGTGCCCGTCGACGTGACCGTGCCCGAATGCGGACATCGCGTTTTCCATGGCCCCAGCGAAGCGCTGTGCTACCTCATCCATGAATGCCACAGCGCCAGCGGGCTGACCTATGAAGCGGCGAAGAATGCCTGTATCGAGGCCTTGCGCCACACACGCGATGCCGAAGAGGCGAGACGCGCCTTCCTGGATGCGCTCGGCGGCGAGCACATCCAGACGCTGCACCATTGACCGGTACGCCGGCATGGCGCATCTGCGTTGCCATCGAAACCGGAGCGTGCCATGCCATCCAAGACCATCACCATCGATACGAAGGGTCAGGGGCTCTACGAATTCACCCGCACGGCAGAAGAATTCGTTCAGGCCGATGGCAACGAAGATGGTTTGCTCACCGTTTTCGTGCGCCACACCTCCTGTTCGCTTCTTATTCAGGAAAATGCCGATCCGGACGTTCGCCGCGACCTCGAGGAATTTTTTGCGCGCGTCGTTCCGCCCTCCTCCGATCCGTCGATGCGCTGGGTGCGCCATACCGACGAGGGACCGGACGACATGCCGGCGCATATCAAGGCGGCGCTGACACAGGCCTCGATCGGTATTCCGGTTATCGCCGGACGGCTGGCGCTCGGCACCTGGCAAGGCCTCTACCTGTTCGAGCATCGCGACCGCCCGCATCGGCGCAGCGTCGTGCTGTATCTCTCGGCGTGAACATAAACGCCGGATGAATGGCCGGTTCCGGCCGCATTCAGTTTCGTGCGGATAATGTCGCATCATCGGCAAACCGGAATGGGTCGGGTGCCGGAACAAGGTGACGACGATGACGACACGACAGCGGATTGCGGGCTCGCTTTTCCTGATGCTGGGATTGGCCGCCATGACGGCGCCGGTCGCCGCTGACGAAGCGATGCTGGGCCACGACCGCGATGTCGCAGTGGTCTATCCCGATGCGCCGCGCAACGATCGCCATCGCGGCTGGCGTGGAACGCGCGGCTGCGCACCCCTCAATGCCATGGGCCAGGCGGAACAGGAAGGCATTCGCCGCCCGACGGTCGCCGATTTCAACCAGCGCAGCGTCGTCGTAGAAGGCCATGGCCGCTTCGGCTGGGGACGGATGGTCTTCGCCAACATGCCGGGCTGCCCGTTAGTTCTTCGTTAGCCATACCGGCACACTGTGCCATTTTTTGCCATGAACCCTAGCTAAGGCCGGACTCGCTATCGCGCGATTCCCTTTGAAGGAGAACCTTGATGATCCACTTTGCCAAGAACGCCGCCATCGCCGCACTTCTCGCCGTTACCGCGCTGCCGGCCACGGCCGGCTTCGCCGCCGCCGGCGATTTCGGCTATTACGATGGCCCGCGCGTCGAGCATGTCCAGGATGGCTGGGGCGGTTCGCGCCGTGGCTGCCATCCGCGCATGGCCGAAGACATCGCCCGCGACTACGGCATGCGCCGCGCCCGCGTCACCGACGTCACCCCGCGCCGCGTGATCGTCGAAGGCCGCAGCCGCGGCGGCTGGGACCGCATGGTCTTCGCCAATGTTCGCGGCTGCCCGTTGATCCGACGCTAAAATTTTCATGCGGCTCGTTTGAACGAACCCCTCGCGGCCCCGGCTGCGAGGGGTTTTCGTTTTCCGCCCTGCCCGGACAGCAAAAAATCCCGCAATCGCTTGCGGGACTCCCGTTTCGAATCGCCTGCGCCTTACTGGTCGATGGCGAAGACGATACTGACATTGGCGGTATAATTGGTCTCCCCTTGCGCGATCGGCACCGGCGCATCGGCCGCTTCCTTGGCCATGGCCATGCGGTACATCGGCTGGGGAATCGGGCGGCCGCCGCTTTCGGAGATCTCGATGATGCGTCCGAGCTTGACGCCGGCGGCTTCGGTCAGCAGCTTCGCCTTGGAGACGGCATCGGCGACGGCAGCCTTGCGGGCGTCGTTGAGCACGGCGTCGGGCTTGTCGTTGGTGAAATTGATGTCGCCGCCCTGGTTGACGCCGAGGCTGACCGACTGGTCGAGCAACGCACCGAGCTTGTCGAGATCGCGCAGACGCACGCTCAGCGTATTGGTCGCCTGGTAGGCGACGATCTTCGGCGCCTGCGGCGTCTCGTTGTTGTTCGGATAGACGTATTGCGGCGAAATGCTGAAGCCGGAGGTCTGCAGGTCGCGCTCGGCGATGCCTTCCTTCTTCATGGCGTCGAGAACGGCAGCCATAGCTTTGTTGTTGTCGTCGAGCGCCTGGCGCGCCGTTTCCGCCTGACGCATGACGCTGAGCGTGATCACCGCCATGTCGGGCTTGACGGCGGCATTGCCCTCGCCGGAGACGGTGATGCGGGCTTCCCTCCGCTCCGCACTCTGGGCCATCGCCGGCGCACCCGCCACGGCCAGAATTGCAAGGCTGATGCAGGCTGCCGCCATGTCGGCTTTTCGGATCAGGCGCATACGTTCTCCTATTGCGTGAAAGACCAGAAACATTTCTTGTCCTGCGATTGTGAAGCTATTGCGGCAATCACTTGAGAATGTGCAGGATTTGCGCTAGAGCGAAACCCGCGCCGGGATACCATTGCCCCGCCACCGCCGGAACCTCCGGCCGGGCCTGTAGCTCAATGGTTAGAGCCGGCGGCTCATAACCGCTTGGTTGGGGGTTCGAGTCCCTCCGGGCCCACCATTTCGTCCCATCAAGAACCAATTCGGCACTGCGATTCAAAATCGTGCCGCTTTCCGTGATTATCGGTAGGGGATCGGCGAAGCCGTTTGAGGGCTTGAGGGGATGTCGGACATGTTGCGATTGGTTTTTGCAGCGGTGATGGCTGTCCTGCCTGCTGGAGTGCAGGCGTCCGAATGGCCGCCGGCAGCGGATTATCTGAGCATGACGGATTGCAGCGCAGCGGAGGATCCGGGGTCGTGCAATGCTGTGCGGCAGGATCTGCTGCGGGATTATGCAGAGGCGATTGCAGGAAAGCCGCGGGGGCAGCGCAAGGTTTCGTTTTGCCTGACGACGGGCTGCGATTCCGCAGTCCAGGCCAATCCTGTCAGGGGATGTGCCTGGCAGATCGTGCTCATCAAGTCGCGCCGGCCGGGATTGACGCGGAACGATCTGGCGAATTTCCGCAATTATTGCGGCCCGGGCTTCCTCGACGATGCCGGGCGGGAAGCGGCCATGGCGCAGGCAAAGGATTTGCTGAAGAAGCTTGGGGTCAATTGAGCGATGGCCGGCCGGCGATTCGTCGCCGGCTTTGGCGGAGACGGAAAACCGTCTCAATCGCGGTCGGTAGGAGCGCCAAGCGGGAAAAGGTGGCGGTAAGGCCGCGCCTCATCGAGGGCGCGGGCATAGCTTGGGCAGCTAATCAGGCGGGTGCGGTAGACCCAGAGATGGCGGTGGCGCTCCGGAATCGGATGCGTCCAGTCGGCATAGAGCAAGGCGGGTGCGGCGGCGCAATCGGCCAGGCTGAAACGATCGCCGACCACCCATTCGCGGCCCGCCATGCGCTCGTCCAGAACAGAATAGGCAGTTTCCAGCCCGGCGCGCAGCGTCGCGCCGCCATCCAGGCCGGCGCTGTCGCGGCCGATGGCGGAAAGGACCAGCCTTTGCTGCGGTGTGCTGATGTAATTGTCGAAGAAGCGGTCCCACATGCGTGTTTCCACGGCCAGTTGCGCATCGGCGGGGATGAGGCGCGGCTCCGGGTGATTCAGGTCGATATGATCGATGATGCTGGTCGCCTCGAAGACGACGCGGTCGCCGTCGACGAGGATCGGGAAGCGGCCGACGGGCGAGAGTTTTGCGAATTCGCCGGCGACCGGCTCGCTGCCGTCGAGCATCCGTGTTTCAAAATCGAGGCCTTTTTCATAGAAGGCGGTCTTGGCCTTCTGGCAATAGGATGACAGAGGGTGGAGATAGAGGCTGAAGGGCATCGGCTTTTCCTCAACGGCTGAGAACGATATGGGTCGCGCCTTCGCCGAACACATGTTCGGTGACGCGAAAACCGAGCGCCGGCAGGTCTATGCCGGCGAACAGGTTTTCGCCCTGTCCCAGCACGACGGGCGAAACCGCGAGATGCATCTCGTCGACCAGGCCGGCCTGCAGATATTGCCGCACGGTCGAGACGCCGCCGCCGATGCGCACGTCGCGTCCGCCGGCCGCCGCCCGCGCCTGCTCCAGCGCCGCACCGATCCCCTTGGTGACGAAATGGAAGACGGTGCCGCCTTCCATGACGATCGGCGCGCGTGGATAATGGGTGAGGATGAAGGTCGGCGCATGATAGGGCGGGTTGTCGCCCCACCAGCCTTTCCAGCTCTCATCCGGCCAATCGCCGCGCACCGGGCCGAACATGTTGCGGCCGAGGATGAAAGCTCCGCAATTGTCCATCGCGCGAATGGCGAAACTCTCGTCAATGCCCTGTGTGCCACCCTCCTGCCCAATCATCGTGCGAAAGCTGCGCGTCGGGAAGAACCATTCGTGCAGTTCCTTGCCGCGCAGGCCCAGGGGCTGTTCGAGGCTCTGGTCCGGCCCCGCGCCGAAACCATCAAGCGATATGGAAAACCCTGCCACGCGCACTTTCGTCATCGCTTCCTCCCGAAAGTAATCCGATTGCATTTTACAACTGGTTGCAGACTGCCATAACCGATCCTATGTTGCAACCGGTTCGAAGGACGAGGTGAGCGTGGATATCGAGCGACGGTCGGGCTGCCCGATCAACCTGTCGATGGAGGTGGTGGGCGACCGCTGGAGCCTGGTTGTCATCCGCGACATGATGTTCGGCAATCGCCGGCATTTCCGTGACCTGCTGACGCGTTCGCACGAAGGCATTGCCTCGAATATTCTCGCCTCGCGGCTGAAGCGGCTGAAGGCGCTCGGGCTGATCACCCGCATGGACGATCCGAGCCATGCGCAGAAGGCCATCTACAGCCTCGCCGAACCGGCGATCGCGCTGGTGCCGGTGCTGGCCATGCTCGGCGCCTGGGGCCGACGCTTCCTGCCGGTCACGGAGGAGCTCAGCATTCGCGCGCAATTGCTGGAGGAAGGCGGCCCGGCGCTCTGGGAGGATTTCATGCGCGATCTGCGGGTGCTGCATATCGAAGACCCGATCGGCGGCGCCAACGGGACACGCAAATCCCCGGTGCTGGCGCGGCTGACGCAGGCCTATCTCGACGTTCGCGCGCGCAAGGCGGGAGGGTGAAACGAACTCAGGTCACCCGGCCGGTGAAGATATAGCCGACGCCGCGCACGGACTTGATGAACTGCGGATCGGCCGAATCGGCCTCGATCTTGCGGCGCAGGCGCGCCACCTGCGCATCGATGGTGCGGTCGAAAGCTTCGAGATTGCGGTTGCGGGTCAGATCCATCAACCGCTCCCGCGACATCACCCGCCCGGCATTGCGCACCAGCACCACCAGCATGTCGAATTCGCCCGTGGTGAGGATGATTTCCTCACCCTTGGGACAGACGAGCTTGCGGCGATCGACATCCAGCACCCAGCCGTCGAACCGCAGCGGCGGATGCGCTTCGCTTGCCGGCGGTGCCTCGACCACCGGCGCCTGCTGCGGCTGGCGCCGGCGCAGGATGCTGCGCAGTCGGGCCAGAACCTCGCGCAGGTGAAACGGCTTGGCGATGTAGTCGTCGGCGCCGACTTCCAGTCCGACCACCTTGTCGACCACGTCGTCGCGGCCGGTCAGCATCAGGATCGGTATATCGGATTGCGAGCGCACGGTGCGGGCGAGCGACAGCCCGTCCTCGCCGCCCGGCAACACCAGGTCGAGAAACAGGGCGGAAAAATCCTGCCGCGCCAGTTCGTCGCGCATGGCGACGCCATCGGCGACGGCGGTCACGGCATAGCCTTCGCCCTCGAAATAACGGGTGAGCATCTGGCGAATGCGCGGGTCGTCATCGACCACCAGCAATCGTTCCTGTGCATTGCCCGCTGCTGTCACGTCTTTTCTCCCCGGCAATGAATCCGCTTCGTCGACAAGGACATAGCCAAATCCGCACGCAATGGAAACGCGCGAGATAGCCTGTTCCCCGGCCGAATCGTCGCATGCGACAAATCGCTGTGGTTGCACCATTGCAGACCATTTGACAAAGATCAAAGAGGGTTCGGAGGAGCATGATAGATATTTCACATGACCCGGACCGCTCTCAAGATGAACCCTGATCTCGCGACGCTGATGCATTCGGCGTTGTTCTCGCATCTCAGCCGCAAGGCGGCCTCGACGCTGGCCGGCAGCGCGCTCTTGAAGACCTATCTCGAAGGTGATGTGATCTTCCGCCAGCAGGAACAGGCGCATTTCTTCTGCGTCGTGCTGCGCGGCTATGTGCGGTTGACCCGGACCTGCGACAGCGGCCGGATCGCATCCTTGCGCATCTGCGAGCCGGGCGACGTCTTCGGCGAATGCATGCTGCGCGCCGGCCCGACCTACCCCTACGGCGCCGAAGCGGCGGAAAACTGCGTGCTGGCGCAATTCGATCTCGCCGCCGTGCGCAAGCTCGCCGAGGACGATCGAAGCGTCGATGACGCCGTCATGCATGTGCTGTCGCAGAACCTCCTGGCAACGCTCAATTGTGTCGCCGAGGACCGGCTGCACACCGCCCCGCAGCGGCTCGCCGCCTATCTGCTGCGCACCGCCCAGGCCGAACGCCGTCAGGGCGTGTTCCGGCTGCCCTTCCGTAAAAGCCTTCTGGCCGCCAAGCTCGGCCTCACGCCCGAAGGATTGTCACGCGCCTTCGCGCTTCTGAAGGAGCACGGCATCGCCGTGCAGGGCCGCACCATCCGCATCGAGGATTCGGAGCTGCTGCGCAGCATCTGAGCAGCGCCGGATATTTTCCGGGTTTTATTTTCCCCCTCTCCCTCTCGTCCGTGAGGGGACAAAGTCCCCCGTAAAACCGAAGCGGGCGGACGGAGCCCTCCCTGCTCCATCCGCCCCTGCGCGCGTTCCGACAAATCCCCCGATTGCGATCAATCGTCATCGTCCAGCACACGCCACGACGCCCCTTCCAGGTCGTCGTACTGGCCGGAGCGCAGGGACCAGAGAAACGCGGCAAGCCCGGCGCCGCCCATCAGCAGCGCGATCGGGATAAAATAGATCAGCAGGTTCATGGCGCGGTTCCCATGGCTTCGGAAAGGATGGCGGTGCGCGGCTGCCGATCGGCCGCCGGCCGGCGGCGCGCCATCCGGCCGAGACGCAACGCGTTGGCGACCACGATCAGCGACGAGGTGGACATCGCCACCGCCGCGATCAACGGCGTGGCATAGCCGGCGATGGCGATCGGCACGGCGATGACATTGTAGCCGATGGCAAGCGCGAAGTTCTCGCGAATCAGCCGGCCTGCCTTGCGCGACATGTCGATGGCATCGGGTACGGCGTCGAGGCTTTCATGCAGGAAGACCAGATCGGCCGCCTGCCGCCCGACATCGGCGGCGCTGGCCGGCGCCATCGAAACATAGGCCGCCGCCAGCGCCGGCGCGTCGTTGATGCCGTCGCCGACCATCAGCACACGGTGACCCTTCACCGCCAGATCTTCGCAAACCTCGACCTTGCCCTTCGGCGTCAGTGCCGCGAACCAGCCGTCTATGCCGAGCCGCCGGGCAGTATCCGCGACCACGGCGCGGCCATCGCCGGAAAGCATGTAAGCCGAAAACCCGCGCTGCTGCAGCGCTGCGACCGCGCCCTCGGCGCCGGGCCGCAACATATCCTCGAACAGGAAGCGCGCCCGTTCCCTGCCGTCCAGCGACAGCACGACCGCCGACCGGGCTTCGTCGGTTTCCGCCGCCGCACCCGTCAAGGCAAAGCGCGGATTGCCGAGCCGCCAGATGCCGTCCGGCCGTATCGTCTCCAGGCCGGCGCCGGGAATTTCGCGCACGCCGTCGAGGGCGGCAGGCAGCGCGTCGAATTGCCCAGCCAGCGCCATGGAGAGCGGATGGCGCGAATGGGCGGCCATGCCGGCGGCGATCGCCCGGTCGCCCGCCTCGCCACTGCTGTCGACCAGACGCGGGCGGCCGAGCGTCAACGTGCCGGTCTTGTCGAAGGCGACGGCGTCGATTTCGGCAAGCCGCTCCATGGCGGAGCCGTCCTTGACCATGATGCCGCGCCGGAACAGTTCGCCCGCCGCAACCACCTGCACCACCGGCACGGCAAGGCCGAGCGCGCAGGGGCAGGTGATGATCAGCACGGCGACGGAAATCAGCATCGCCTGTTTCCAGTCGCCGCCGAAAATCCCCCAGCCAAGGAAGGTGATGAGCGCCAGCAGATGCACCACCGGCGAATAATAGCTGGCGGCGCGGTCGGCGATGCGGCGATAACGCGCCCGCCCGCCCTCGGCCGCTTCCATCAGGCCGATGATTTCCGACAGCAGCGAATCGCGCGCGGTGGCGACGGCGCGCACCGTGAGCGAGCCGGTGAGGTTCATCGCCCCGGACTTCAGTTCCGAACCGACCGAGACCGCCACCGGCCGGCTTTCTCCTGTGACGATCGACATGTCGACATCGCTGGCGCCGGAAATCACCGTCGCATCGACAGGAACCCGCTCGCCGGCAGTGAGTGCGATGCGGTCGCCGACGGCGATCTCCTCGACCGGCATGTAGCGGCGCTGGCCATCGTCGTTGAGCACGGTGGCGCCGCGCGGCACAAGCCGCGCAAGCCCGGTAATGGCCGAGCGTGCCCGGTTGCGCATGACGTGATCGAGCGTGCGGCCGATCAGCAGGAAGAACAACAGCGTGACGGTGGCGTCGAACCAGGCATGCTCACCATGATGGATGGTTTCCCACAACGAAACGGCATAGGACAGCGTGATTGCCAGCGCGATCGGCACGTCCATGTTGGTGCGCCCGCGCTTCAGGGCATTCCAGGCGGAAGCGTAGAAGAAGCGGCCGGCATAGATGAGCGTCGGCGCGGCGATCGCCGCGGAAATCCAGTGGAACAGATCGCGCGTGGCCGCATCGGCGCCCGACCAGACGGATACCGAAAGCAGCATGATGTTGGTGGCGGCGAAGCCGGAAAGCCCGACCGCCTGCAGCAGCCGGGTGCGCGCCTTGTCGTCCTCCTCGGCCGCCGCCGTGAACAGATGGCCGCGATAGCCGCAGCCGGTGAGCGCATCGAGGATGACGGTCGGATCCGACGGCTTGCCGTCGACGGTTTCACGCCAGACGCAGGAGACGCGCCGCGACGTCAGGTTGACACGCGCCTGCTCGACGACGGGCAGACGCTTCAGCGCGCTCTCGATGGTGGTGATGCAGGCGCCGCAATGGGCGGCGGGGACGCTCAGATCCACCTGCAGCAGCCCGTCGCCGAGCGGGCGGCTGGCGAGCAGCAGTTCGTCGCGGGAAGCATTGTTATCCTTCGCAAGCGCAATGACGCTGTCTGGATCGACGCAGCAACTCATTGGCCCTGCCCCTTCATATAGATGCGTGAGGCCTCATGCATGATGATCTCGCCGTTGCGCTTCGAGATGACCTCGACGATCCAGTCGCCGGCGGGCACCACATGGGCGAGCGTGAAATTGCCCTCGCCGGCCTTCACCAGTTCCACCTGAAAATCCTGGTGATCGCCGACCGGACGCTTGAAATGGGCCGTGACGGTGTCGGCGATCGCTGGCGTGCCGTCGCGCTGCTTGAGCGTATAGGAGATGGTTTGCGGTGCAAGCGTTACCTCGCCATGGATGCCGGTGGCAGCCATCGCCCGCATCGCCGCCGCCCGGCTGTTGAATTGCTGGCTGGCCACGTAGGTATTTTCCACCACCAGCCCGCTCCAGCTCGACGTGGCGTACCAGGCCATGGTGAAATTGACGGCGATGACCACGCCGAAGAAGGACACCATGATCGCGGCCATATGGTAGCCGGTAAAGCGGGGCTGCGAAGTCCGTGTGGTCATTGCTTTTTCTCCGGAGCGTTGAAGGAGGCGTCGTAGACGGCGTGCTCGCTGCCGTCCCTGTCCTCGGCAAGGAAGCGGAAGGGCGTCACGGCGCCGGCCACACCTTCCCTGGGCAGGGTGACGAAGACTTTCAGCGTCGTGGCCTGATCGGGCTGCGTCGGGATGTCGAAGCGCTCGCCGGGATCCTTGGAAAGCGTCGGCACGGTCATGGTCGCGCCCGGCAGCGCCTGCAGCGACAGCGAGATCACCCGGGGTTCGGGGATCATGTTCAGCAGGCGGATGGTATAGCCGTTGCGGATGGCGCCGCTGGATTCGACGACGAATTGCGGGTTGCGGTCGTGCAGGACGTTCAGTTCCAGCCGCTCGCGCTGGGCGAGATGAAGGGCCATGGCAAGCCCGATCGCCAGCCAGACGGCGCAATAGACCAGCACCCGCGGACGGTAGATGATGCGCCAGTTGAAGTGTCGCACCTTGTCGTTGAGCCTGCCCGCGCTGTCATGCACCCGCGCCGGATCGATGGCGATGGTTCCGTTGTCGGTCGCCAGTGCCATATTCGCATTGTATTCGGCAAGCGTCGCATAGGCGATCAGGCCGCGCTCCTTGCCGATCTTGTCCATGACGCCATCGCAGGCATCGATGCACAGCGCACAGGTGATGCATTCGAGTTGCTGGCCGTCGCGGATGTCGATGCCCATGGGACAGACCGCGACGCAGGCGTTGCAGTCGACGCAATCGCCGACCGGCTGCCCGGCGGCCATCGCCTTCTTGGCATGGCGCGAGCGCGGCTCGCCGCGCCAGTCATTATAGGTGACGACCAGCGAATTCTCGTCCAGCATCGCCCCCTGGATGCGCGGCCAGGGACACATATAGGTGCAGACCTGCTCGCGCATCAGCCCGCCGAAGATGTAGGTCGTGGCCGTCAGCAACGCGACCGTGGCATAGGCGACGGAAGCCGCCTGTCCCGTGACAAAATCGGTCAGCAGCGCCGGCGCATTGGCGAAATAGAAGATCCAGGCGCCGCCGGTCAGCACGCCGATGACCAGCCAGATCGAATGCTTGACCACCCGCTTCCACAGCTTGTCGAAGGTCCACGGCCCGGCATCGAGCTTCATGCGCGCATTGCGGTCGCCCTCGACGGCGCGTTCGACCACGAGAAAGAGATCGACCCACACCGTCTGCGGACAGGTATAGCCGCACCAGGCGCGCCCGATGGCGGTCGTAACCAGGAACAGCCCGAATCCCGCCATCACCAGCAGGCCGGCGACATAATAGAACTCTTGCGGCCAGATCTCGATGAAGAAGAAATAGAAACGACGATTGGCGAGATCGATCAGCACCGCCTGATCCGGTGCGTAAGGCCCGCGATCCCAGCGCAGCCAGGGCGTCACGTAATAGATCGTCAGCGTCACCAGCATCACCAGCCATTTGAACTGGCGAAAGCGCCCTTCGGCACGCTTGGGAAAGATCTTCTTGCGCTTTTCGTAAAGCGGCTTGCGGATCTTCGCGGAGTTGACCGGCTCGGCTTCGAGGCGCTCGACGCTGCTTTCGTCCTTGCCGGTTCCCGGGGCTGTGTAGAGATTCATGGCGGCACCATCCTTTCTGCCTTCTTGCGCCTCGCCGCCGCCCGCTGCCTTGACTTAAGTCAACATCGTCATGCGCCACGCTGCGACAAAAGGCGCGCCGCTTTGGCAGGCAGCGCATAAAATTCATGCAAATTCGTCACGCGGATTCAGGTTTCTTCAATGCATAGTTTCTAATAAGTCAGCAGAACCATCAACCGCGTGCGTCGTCATGTCCCGCATCCTGGCAAAATCGATCGCTGTCACCGTCCTGGCGCTGCTCGCATCGCTGGCGATTTCCTTCACCTTCGTGCCGATGCTCGGCGGCGAGGTGTCGGGCGCGGGCCTCGTGATGACGATCGTCTGCCCGATCGCCGTGGCGCTGCCGGCCTCCACCCTGCATTACTGGCAGTCGGAGCGGCTGCGCCGCGCTAATGGCGCACTGATGGCAGCGAACGACAAGCTGGAGGAAGCCTACCGCCAGCTTCACAGCCAGTCCCGACTGGACGCCCTGACCGGCGTTTTGAACCGCCATGCCTTTGCCCAGGAATTGCAGGCGGTCAGCGAGGCGGCCGCCTCCGGCGGGCTGCTGTTCATCGACCTCGATCATTTCAAGTCGATCAACGACCGCTTCGGCCATGCCACCGGCGACGAGGCGCTGCGCGCCATCGGGCAATTGCTGACCGGCCATGTCCGCGCCACCGACATCGTCGGCCGCCTCGGCGGCGAGGAATTCGGCATCTTCCTGCACAGCGTCACCGCCGAACACATGCTGGATCGTTCGCATCGTATCCGCGAGGCGGTGCGCAGCCTGGATTTCCGCACCCCGGCCGGCGCCCAGGTAGCGCTCGGCGCCAGCATCGGCGCCTTCCATTGCCCTGCCGGCTTCGACCCTTCCCAGGCGCTTGCCGCCGCCGATGGCAATCTCTACCGCGCCAAATCCACCGGCCGAAACACCGTCATCGCCTGATTCCAGACTCAAAGGGCGCGGCACTTTCGCGCCGCGCCCCTTTCCATCAATGTGCCCGACCGGACACAAAGCTCATTCGCCGCCGCCCAGCGAATGGACGAAGATGGTGAGCTGCTTGACCGTGGTGTCGCCGAGGCGGGCGCCCCACGCGGGCATGACACCGTGACGCGGCGACGAAACCTGGCGCACGATCGCATCCTCGCCCGAGCCCTTCAGCCAGATGGCGTCGGCGAGATCGGGCGCGCCCATGTCGCGGTTGCCCTTGGCGTCTTCGCCGTGGCAGCTGGCGCAATTGTCGGCGAACACCTGCTTGCCCGGCTCGACGAGCGCAGGGTCGGAGGGCTTGGCCGTCAGGCTGACGACATAGGCCGCGACTTCCCGGATCTGCTTCGGTTCGAGAACGCCCTGGAAGGCCGGCATTTCCGAGACGCGCGTATCGGGATCGGCATCATAGCGCACCCCATGGGCGATGGTCTGGTGGATGGCGTCGAGATTGCCGCCCCACAGCCAGTCGTCATCATTGAGGTTGGGGAAGCCGGGCCCGCCCGCGGCACCCGAGCCATGGCAGGGAGCACAGTTGACCTTGAAGGCCGACGCGCCGCCGGAAATGGCGAACTGGCGCAATTGCGGATCGGCGTCGATCTCGGCGAGCGGCAGGGTGGCGATCTTGTCGAGATAGACCGTCTGGCCGGCCTTGGCCTTCTCGACGTCATGGGTCAGTTCGGCGCGGCTGGAATAGCCGAGCCAGCCCCGTGTCGCTTCCCGCACCAGCGGGATCGACGGATAGGCGATGGCATAGATCACCGCCCAGACGATGGTCGCGTAGAAGGTGAGCAGCCACCAGCGCGGCATCGGAGTGTCGAGTTCGCGGATGCCGTCCCAGACATGGCCCGTGGTTTCGACGCCGCTGACGTCGTCGACATGTTTGTCTGCCATGGGATCAGTCCTCCTTCAGGGGAATGAAGGCGGCTTCCTGCGCGGTTTTCTTGCCGCCGGGCCGCAGGGTATAGATGATGACGCCGACGAAGAACAGGACCATGCCGGCCAAGCCCCAGCTATCGGCGAAGGTGCGCATTGCGGTGTAGGTTTCCATGGGTTCCTCTCCTCAGCGATAGCCGGATGCGTCGTCATAGGTGGAGAAATCGACCAGCGTGCCGAGCATCTGCAGATAGGCGACGAGCGCGTCCATCTCCGTCAGCCGCTTTCCGTCACCGTCGAAATCGCCGACCTTGGCTTTCGGATAGCGGGTGAGCAGGCCCTTGGTGTCGGCATCGGGATCGGCCTGCGCCTTCAGGTCGGCCTCGGCGTTGTCGATCATCTCCTGGCTATAGGGCACGCCGACATCGACATTGGCCTTCAGGTCCATGGCAACGTCGTTGATCTTCAGATCCGTGTCCTTCAGGAAGGCATAGCGCGGCATCACCGATTCCGGCACGACGTCGCGCGGGTTGCTCAGGTGCTGGACGTGCCATTCGTTGGAATAGCGGTCGCCGACGCGGGCGAGATCCGGCCCGGTTCGCTTCGAACCCCACTGGAAGGAGTGATCGTACATCGATTCCGCCGCCAGGCTGTAATGGCCGTAGCGCTCCACCTCGTCACGGAACGGCCGGATCATCTGGCTATGGCAGAGATAGCAGCCCTCGCGGATGTAGATGTTGCGGCCAGCCAGTTCCAGCGGCGAATAGGGACGCATCCCCTCCACCTTCTCGATGGTGTTCTGCAGGTAGAAGAGCGGCGCGATCTCGACGATGCCGCCGACCGTGACCACGGCCAGCGAGGCGAGCAGAAGCAGCGTCGCGTTCTTCTCCAGCGTGGAGTGTTTCTTCAGGATAGACATGGTTCACACTCCTTATTCGGCGGGCTGCAGCTTGGTCCCGGCGACCGTCTGACCGCCGTCCATCGGGGATTCGATGCGCAGGCGGCCACGAACGGTCTGATAGACGTTCCAGGCCATCACCAGACCACCGGCGAGGTAGAACAGGCCGCCCGTCGTGCGGATGACGTAGTAGGGGAACATCGCCAGCACCGTTTCGGCGAAGGAATAGACCAGGAAGCCCTGGCTATCGTATTCGCGCCACATCAGGCCCTGCTGAATGCCGGCGACCCACATGGCGGCGGCGTAAAGCACGATGCCGAGGGTGGCGAGCCAGAAATGCCAGTTGACCATGCGGATCGAGTACAGGCGTTCGCGGTTCCACAGCTTCGGCGCCAGGTAATAAACGGCGGCGAAGGAGATCATGCCGTTCCAGCCGAGCGCGCCGGCGTGAACGTGGCCGATGGTCCAGTCGGTGTAATGCGACAGCGAGTTGACGGCCTTGATCGACAGCATCGGACCTTCGAAGGTCGCCATGCCGTAGAAGGCGATGGCCGCGACCATCAGGCGGATGATCGGATCGGTGCGCACCTTGTCCCAGGCGCCCGACAGCGTCATCAGGCCGTTGATCATGCCGCCCCAGGAGGGCATCCACAGCATGATGGAGAAGATCATGCCCAACGTCTGCGCCCAGTCCGGCACGGCCGTGTAGTGCAGATGGTGCGGACCTGCCCAGATGTAGAGGAAGATGATCGACCAGAAATGCACGATCGACAGGCGGTAGGAATAGACCGGCCGATTGGCCTGCTTCGGCACGAAGTAATACATCATGGCGAGGAAGGGCACGGTCAGGAAGAAGGCGACGGCGTTATGGCCGTACCACCATTGCGTCACCGCATCCTGGACGCCGGCAAAGGCCGAATAGCTCTTGGAGCCGAGGAAGGACACCGGGATCGCCAGGTTGTTGATGATGTGCAGCATGGCGATAGTGACGATGAACGACAGGTAGAACCAGTTCGCCACGTAGATATGCGGCTCCTTGCGGCGCAGCAGCGTGCCGAGGAACACGGCAAGATAGGCGACCCAGACGATGGTCAGCCACAGGTCGACATACCATTCCGGTTCGGCATATTCGCGCCCCTGCGTGATGCCGAGCAGATAGCCGGTCGCCGCCATGACGATGAAGAGCTGGTAGCCCCAGAACACGAACCAGGCCAGACTGCCGCCGAACAGGCGGGCATGACAGGTGCGCTGCACGACATAGAAGGAGGTGGCGATCAGCGCATTGCCGCAAAAGGCGAAGATGACGGCGGAGGTGTGCAGCGGGCGCACGCGGCCGAAGTTCAGGTAAGGCCCGAAATTCAGGTCCGGAAAGGCAAGCTGCGCGGCGATGACCACGCCGACCAGGAAGCCGACGACCCCCCAGAACACCGTGGCGATGACGCCGTAGCGGATCACCTCGTCGAAATATTCGCCGTCGCGGGTCGCCGTCGCGGCCCTTGCACCGGCCGGCGCGAAGCTGAAACGACGCACCATCACCACCGTGCTGACCATCAGCACGAAGAAAAGAACCCACATATGGGAAGCAAAAAGACTGTCATGCGCGAAGGCCGCGCCGAGCAGGGCAAAGAATGCCCCGACGGCGACAGCCAGCGTTGAGACCGTGTAATTCATTGTGATCATCCCCGATTCAGAAATTGGGGCAGGAAGAAGGGCCTAGAATCCCATCCCGCTTACGTTCACATCTGCCACGAGGGTGCATCAAGGCTCTTTGACATAGGTCAATACTGGCGGCCGGCGCACCGGAATTACCCTTGCGCGCCGGCCTGTTACACACTGTTACACTTTCGCTCGGCCGGTTACGCGCCGGTCATCCTTGCGTGACGGTGAGGCTGAATATTCCGCAGCATAGACGCTTCAAGGATGTTCGCCGATGCTGATGGAAAAACACACCGCCTTCGAAACCGAGATTACCCGCGCAGGGGAATTCGCCCCTGCCCTGTCGCTTGGATCGCTGTTTCAGGCGCAGCCGGCCGAAACGCTTGGCAGCGGCAAGGCGCTGTTCTGGGAAGGCGATCCCACGAACCACCTGTTCGAAATCGCGGAAGGCGTCATCCGTCTCTATCGCATCATCGGCGAAGGCCGGCGCGTAATCACCGCCTTTTTGTTTCCGGGCGACATCGTCGGCGCCTCGCTGCAGGACCGATACCTCTACACCGCCGAGGCGGTGACCGACTGTCGCATTCGCCGCATCGGCCGCAAGACCTTCCATGACGAGGTCTCGCGTTCGCCCTGCCTGCGTCCGGACCTGATCGCCCTGCTCTGCCGGGAAACCGCCGCCGCCCACGACCAGATGGTGCTGCTTTCCAAGAAAAACGCCGAGGAGCGGCTGTGCAGCTTCCTGCACGACCTGCTGCGCCGCGGCCCGGCCGGCGCCGAGGAAATCGGTGCGGTATCGCTGCCGATGAGCCGCCTCGACATTGCCGATTATCTGGGGCTGACCATCGAGACCGTGTCGCGCACCATCACCAAGCTCGCCAATCGCGGCGTGCTGACCCCGGTCGGCCGCCACGAGATCCGCATCCTGCAGCCGCGGCGCCTGGCCCATCTCTCGGGCGACGGCCGCGACGGCGCCAGCCTTCACTGAAGCAAGGATATCACCCGCCCCGCCCCAAAGTTTCGATGGACATCGCCGCGCGACAGGACGAAATGGAATGCAAATCGGATATGAGATTCGGCAGCACCAATGGTCGCGACATCAGAGCGGTCCCGGCCTGCCGGGCCGGGAGAGGGTCATGCCCCATCGCCAGATACCGCAGCGCACGGCGACGACGACGGAACTGGACGCCATCGAGCGCATTCTCGATGGCGCCACCGTCATTGCACATAGCTTCGACGGCATCATCAGCCATTGGACGATCGGCTGCGAGAACACCTATGGCTGGACCCGCGCCGAGGCGATCGGCAAGCCGGTCTTCGATCTCCTGGAAACCCGCGCCAACCAGCCGCGCGAGGACATCGTCGAACGCCTGCACCGCGCCGGCGTCTGGGAAGGCGAGCTGATCCACCGCCACAAGGCCGGCCACGACGTGCATGTCGCCAGCCGTTGCGTGGCGGTGCGCCTGGCCGACAGCGACGCCTTCACCATCATCCAGACCAACAACGACATCAGCGCCCAGAAGAAGGCGCAGGACGATCTCGCCGCCCGCGAGGCGCATCTGCGCTCGATCCTCGAAACCGTGCCAGAGGCGATGATCGTGATCGACGATCACGGCATCGTCATCTCCTTCAGCCCCGGCGCCGAAAAGCTGTTTGCGATGAAGGCGCAGGATATCTGCGGCCGCAATGTCAGCAACCTCATGCCCAATCCCGACCGCGATGCCCATGACCGCTATCTCGAACATTATATCGAGACCGGGGAGCGCCGCATCATCGGCTATGGCCGTGTCGTCACGGCCTTGCGCGCCGACGGCACGAAATTTCCGGTCGAGCTGCATGTCGGCGAGACCAGCGTCAACGGCCAGCGCATCTTCACAGGCTTTATCCGCGACCTGACCAGCCGCCTGAAGATCGAGGACGACCTGCGCCAGGCGCAGAAGATGGAAGCCGTCGGCCAGTTGACCGGCGGCATTGCCCATGATTTCAACAACCTGCTGACCGTCATCAGCGGCAATCTCGAAATGATCGAGGCCAAGCTGGCGCCGGGCCCGGTGCTGGAACTGATCGGCGAGGCGCAAGGGGCTGCCGCCGATGGCGCCAAGCTGACCTCGCAACTGCTGGCCTTCGGCCGCCGCCAGCCGCTGAACCCGAAACTCAGCGATCTCGGCCAGCTCGTCTCCGGTTTCTCGGACCTGCTGCGCCGCACGCTGGGTGAAAACATCGACCTGCGCACCGTCATCAACGGCTCGCAGCACAATGTCCTGGTGGATGGCTCGCAACTGCAGAACGCGCTGCTCAACATCGCGTTGAACGCCCGCGACGCCATGTCGCGCGGCGGCACGCTGACGACGGAGATCTCCCGCGTCCATCTCGATGCCGATTATGCCAAGATGTATCCGCAACTGCGCACCGGCGATTTCGTGCTGATCTCGGTCACCGATACCGGCACCGGCATGACCGACGACGTCAAGGAACACGCCTTCGAGCCCTTCTTCACCACCAAGGGCGCCGGCGCCGGCACCGGGCTGGGGTTGAGCATGGTCTATGGCTGCGTCAAGCAATCCGGCGG
>JAFKJU010000010.1 GCA_017305935.1 Hyphomicrobiales bacterium
AACAACAAAAGCAAACCGCCCTCGCCGCCAGAAGCGCTTCCGCCGCCGCCGATGAACGGGCTTATAGAACCACTGCACTCAAACAGTCAACACCAACTTCACAAAAAAGATAGAAAACTTCTTATGATACTGTTTCTAAAAGGAAAAATCAGATGGCTGCGTCGATCAGTCCGTTCTACCCCTGCAATAGCGTCAGCGAACCAGGCGATCCGAAAGGATGATCGACGACAACGTGCGTTCCACGCCGGGCAAGGCGCCGATCGTGTCGATCAACACATCGAGATCGCCGATCGACGGCGAGGCGATGATTGCGATCAGGTCGTAGGGACCGTTCACGGAATAGAGGGCGGTGATCTGGCTGAAGGCGGTCAGTTCCGCAGTGACGGTCGTCAGGGCCTTCGGTGCGATGGTGATCAGAACATGCGCGCGTATGAGGCCGGCCAGATAGGCTTCGGAAAGACGCAGCGAATAACCGGCGATGACCCCTTCCCTTTCCAGGCGATCCAGACGCGCTTGGACTGTGGTGCGCGACAGGCCGAGACGGCGCGCCAGGGTCGCGACCGGCATCCGCGCATTCTCTCCCAGAAGCGCCAGCAACTCGCGATCCTTCGATGTCATTTGCATTTTGCCCAATTCCTTCGTCGTTTTGCCCAAACATATACGGCAGATTCGTCTGATCGTCGCTTTGAATCGACAGCAAACCACACCACACTGCTTTCGACATCAGCATTCAGCAGAGGAACGGCATATGAAACAGGTGGTCATCATCGGCGCAGGCAAGATCGGCGCGGCAATCGCACAGATGCTGGCGGTCACGGGCGACTATTTCGTCACCGTCGCCGATCGCAGCCAGGCCGCTTTGGCCGGCGTGATCCCGCATGAGGCCGTGGCCACCGCCGAAGTCGACATCAGCAACGCCAAGGAATTGCTGGCGCTGCTCACCGGCAAGTTTGCCGTTCTC
Organism: Hyphomicrobiales bacterium; assembly: GCA_017305935.1. Classification (GTDB taxonomy): domain Bacteria; phylum Pseudomonadota; class Alphaproteobacteria; order Rhizobiales; family Rhizobiaceae; genus Metarhizobium. The sequence continues at coordinate 962 of JAFKJU010000010.1, forward strand.
TCCGCCGCGCCGTTCCACCTGACGGGCGCCGTCGCCGAAGCCGCCGTCGAGGCGGGCATTCACTATCTCGACCTTACCGAAGACGTCGCCACGACCCGAAAGGTCGAGGCTCTCGCGGAAAAATCCAAGGGCGCACTCATCCCGCAGTGCGGTCTGGCGCCGGGTTTCATCTCCATCGTCGCCAAGGATCTTGCCGATCGTTTCGACGCGCTGGACAGCGTGCGCATGCGCGTCGGCGCCCTGCCTCAGTATCCGTCCAACGCGCTGAACTATAACCTGACCTGGAGCACGGACGGCCTGATCAACGAATATATCGAGCCTTGCGAAGCCATCGTCGAGGGCCGGTTGATCACCGTTCCGGCTATGGAAGAGCGTGAGGAATTCTCGCTCGACGGCGTGACCTATGAGGCGTTCAACACCTCCGGCGGCCTCGGCACGCTCGCCAAGTCGCTGGAAGGCAAGGTGCGGACGATGAATTATCGCACCATCCGCTATCCGGGCCACCAGGCGATCGTCAAGGCGCTGCTCAACGACCTCAATCTCAAGAACCGCCGCGATGTCCTGAAGGATCTGTTCGAAAACGCCCTGCCGGCCACCAAGCAGGATGTCGTCGTCATCTTCGTGACCGTCTGCGGCTGGAAGGACGGCCGTTACCTGCAGGAAACCTATGCCAACAAGGTTTATGCCGCGACGGTTGCCGGCCAGAAGATGAGCGCCATCCAGATCACCACCGCTGCCGGTATCTGCACGGTGCTGGACCTGTTGGCCGAAGGTCATCTGCCGGCGAAGGGTTTCGTTCGCCAGGAAGAGGTCTCGCTGGAAAGCTTCCTTGCCAACCGTTTTGGCCGCGTCTACCAGCCCGACGTCGTCTCCGCCGCGAAACAGGATCGCCTGCTGGGCGCCGCCAAGGCCTGACCGTCCATTCACCGCATCGATCGAACGGCCGCCGAATCACCTTCGGCGGCTGTTTTCGTTCGTCTGCCAAGCAGACGCTCCAGGTCATAAGCGGCGGCAGGCGCTGCAGGAATATCCTGATCATCCGCAGACGCGCCGGCGCGCCCATCCGGGAACGTTTCGGCATGCATTGCGTTACCTTTGGAAGTCGCGGGAGAACGTCCGCAAGGGAGCGTGGCATGACCGATATCCTAGAGGCGCGCATTCTGGCGCATCGCCGGCTGCTGATCAGCCTCGTCGCAATGCTTGCGGGAGATCCGAACTACCGGACGCGCATCGAGGCGCTGCTCGACGAAAGCGAAATCCCCATGGATCAGGAGGAAGACCCCGGCATCGTGCCGGGAGAGGCCTTTGCCGAACAGAGCCGTTCGGCCGAGGAGATCACCGCAATCCTTCGACAAGGCCTGGCGCGCGCCAGCGCCTCCCCTCGCTAAACCAGTTCGAAAGGAGGACCTGATGGTCAACAAGCCCGGAATGTTCCACGAAACCACGCGGACGCTTGCTCCGGAAGACCCACAGGCCGCACCGCTGGAAAGCGCCGTTGCCGATGCCTTGGCCGTCGCCGGCGGCATCGATGCCTCCGATGTCACGGTTACCGCAGTCGGCAGCGTCATCGTGCTGGAAGGCAACGTGCTGCAACTCGAGGAAATCAGCCTCGCGACCGAGATTGCCCGCTCCATTCCGGGTGTCAGCGCCGTCGACAATCGCCTGACCGCTGCCGGCCTCAATGATGTCATCACCGGCTACCGGCATTGACGGCGCCCTTTGCACAGGAGAACACGCGCATGACAGATCCGAATTCGTCCACCGCCCGCGGCCCACTCGCCAGGAACAAATCGGCCGAGCCCCTGCCCGGCGAACTGAACAGCGAGACGCAGCACGCCGAGGATATTTCCCCTGATGACGTGCCGAATATCGACGCAATGCGTGAGGCGGCGCGCCTGCGCAACGATGGCTTCATCGTCAAAACCGATCTCGAAGACCAGGACGAGCGCGATGCCGCGCCCGGCACGCGCGAGCAGCCGTGACAAATGCCGCGGCCGATGCCCTTCGGCCGCGGCGTCGCCCTCAGGCGTACTTCATCTTGTGCGAGACGGTCTTGACGATCGTGTAGTGCGACAGGCCTTCGGCGCCCCCTTCGCGCCCGTAGCCGCTTTCCTTGACGCCCCCGAACGGCGTCTCGGCGACCGAGGCCTCCAGCGTATTGATCGAGAGGTTGCCGGCCTCCACCCGTTGCGTCAGTTCCTCGACATTGGCGGCGGAATCCGTGAAAGCATAGGCAGCGAGGCCGAAGGGCAGCGCGTTGGCCTTTTCGATCGCCTCGTCCAGCGACGCCACCGGATTGATGATCGCCAGCGGTCCGAAGGGCTCCTCGTACATGGCGCGGGCATCGTCTGGTGCTTCGGCCAGCACCGTCACCGGGAAGAAATAGCCGCTATTCTTGATGCGATCGCCGCCGGCAAGAATTTTCGCACCCTTTTGCCGGGCATCCGCGACCAGAGTTTCGAGCGCCTCGATGCGACGATGATTGGCGAGCGGACCCATTTCGGTCGCCGCATCCATGCCGTTGCCGACCACGACGCTGCGCGCCCGCTCGACGAAGGAGTCCCGGAAAGCGGCAAAGCGCGATTCATGGACGAAGAAACGCGTCGGCGAGGTGCAGACCTGGCCGGCATTGCGCGCCTTTCGGGTCGCCGAAAGCCGGCCGGCCGCCACCGGATCGGCATCGTCACAGACGATCACCGGCGCATGGCCGCCGAGTTCCATCAGCACCGGCTTCATGTGGCGGGCGGCGATTTCCGTGAGGTGCTTGCCGACTGCCGTCGAACCGGTGAAGGCGACGAGCCGCGTCTGGCTGTGGGGAATGATATAGCTGGAGATCTCCGAGGGCACGCCGAAGACGAGGTTCAGCACACCTGCCGGCAGACCTGCATCCTGCAGCGCGCGGGCGATATGCATCGCCCCGGCGGGGGTCTCCTCGGAAGCCTTGAGGATGATCGAACAACCGGCAGCCAACGCCCCCGCCACCTTACGGGCCGGTTGGCTCATCGGGAAATTCCACGGCGAGAACGCTGCTACCGTTCCGATCGGCTGATGCACGACCACATAACGAATGCCCGGCTTGCTGGGGATCACGCGGCCATAGGTACGGACCGCTTCGCCGGCGTCCCATTCGAAGAATTCGCAGCCGCGGATCACTTCCAGCCGCGCCTGCAGGAAGGGCTTTCCATGCTCCAGCGTAATGGCATGGGCGATCTCGTCGATGCGCTCGCGCATGATCGCAGCCGCGCGCAGCATGACGGCGGCGCGCTCGGCTGGCGATGTCATGCTCCAAACCTTGAAGCCGCTCGCCGCTGCCGACAGCGCATCGTCCAGATCCGCCCGCGCCGCGACCGGCGTCGCGCCGATCACCGTCTCATCGGCGGGATTGACGACCGGAAGGCTATCGACCGTCTTTCTCCACTGCCCGTCAATGAAAAGCTGGATGTCCGGATACTGCGTCATGGTTGTGAAGCCTCGCTGCTGGGGCGGAGAAAAAGCTCAGGCCCGCGTCTGCGGCAAAGACAACACCACCGCGATATATATATCAATCCACAATGATTATATAAATTAATAGGATTTTCAGATGAATTCCCGTTCGGATGTTCTTGCGAAATATCAAAATTTTATCCCGTTCAAGTTTTAGAGAAATCAGCCGAGTGCACGCATAAATTTCAAGTTTAAAATTATCGAACACCATGATTCGATTAAAAATTTAGCGGAATCTTAAATTGTGTCAGGCATAAACGTAATATTATTGCTGCTTTGCGGATTTCGGTCATGCCTTCCTTTCCATTCGGCCTTTCCTCTGATTCCAGACATGTTCTCGATGCCCTGTCCCGATCCCTTGCGATTATCGAATACGATCTCGACGGCAACATTCTCGATGTGAATGAAAATTTCTGCCGGACCATGGGATACGAGCGCGCCGAAATCGTTGGCAAGCACGACCGCCTGTTCGTGGATCCTCTCGAAGCAGCCTCCCCGACCTACCAAGCCTTCTGGAAGCGGCTTGGGGAAGGCTCTTACGAACGGCAGCAATACAAGCGTCTCGGCAAGCACAACCGTACGGTCTGGATCGAAGCATCCTACAATCCGGTCTTCCGCGGCAAGAAGCCCTACAAGGTGGTAAAGGTCGCGACCGACATCACCGCCGCCAAGGCCGATGCGCTGGACAGCCAGGGCAAGATCGATGCACTGACGCGCTCGCAAGCGGTCATCGAGTTCCTTCCGGACGGCACGGTCCTGACTGCCAATGCGAATTTCCTCAAGGTGCTCGGTTATGAACTGGCGGATATCGTCGGGCGGCACCATTCGCTGTTTTGCGCACCGGAATACGTGTCCTCTCCCGCCTATGCCGAATTCTGGAGCCGGCTGGCGGCCGGTGAATTCCAGATGGGGCAATTCACGCGACGGGCAAGAACCGGCGACGATGTTCATATCCAGGCCAGTTACAACCCGGTCTTCGACGAGAGCGGCAAGGTCTGCAAGGTGGTGAAATTCGCCAGCGACGTGACCGGCCGCGTACGGGCGATCGATGAATTGGCGGCGGGCCTGCATCGTCTGGCGGACTGCAACATCCGCATCACCATGGATCACCCCTTTGCGCCGGAATTCGAAAGCCTGCGCCACGACTTCAATACCTCCATCGGCAAATTCCAGGAAACGCTGGAACAGGTGATGGCCGAGACCAACCGCCTGAATGCCAATGGCGGCGAAATGCGACAGGGCTCGGAAAACCTTGAGCATCGCACCCACCAGCAGGTGGCGGCGCTGCGCCAGACCACAGCCGCGCTCGACACGATTGCCGAAACCATCCACGAATCGAACACGCGCACGGCGGAGACGCGCTCGCTGGTCAGCGATGCCCGCGAGGCGGCGGCGGAATCGGTCAGCGTGCTCAATTCCACCGTCGAGGCCATGGGGCGGATCGAAGGGGCCTCGCGCGAGATCGCCAACATCATCGACGTCATCGACGAGATCGCCTTCCAGACCAATCTGCTGGCACTGAACGCCGGCGTAGAAGCGGCACGCGCGGGTGAAAGCGGCAGGGGTTTCGCGGTCGTGGCGCAGGAGGTGCGCGAGTTGGCGCAGCGCTCCGCCAAGGCAGCCAAGGAAATCGCCGGACTGATCGGTCATTCCTCGCGCGAGGTGACTCAAGGGGTGAAGCTTGTCGCCGAGACCGGGGATGCGCTGCGCCGGATCGAGGATTTCGTACGCAGCATCGATGCCAATGTTGCCGCGATCGCCGACACCGCCAATCGGCAAACCGAGCAGCTTGCCGAGATCAACACCGCCGTCAGCGCCATCGACACCATGTCGCGCGATAACATCGCCATGGTCGGCGGCATGAACGAAGTCAGCCGCACGCTGGCCGAAGGCGCCGAAAAGCTGGTGGCGCTGGTCCAACGCTTCAAGCTCAACCGTCGCAAGCGAATCCGCGAGGCCGGTGCTGCAACAGGGGAAAGAAAAGCGGCGTGACGCCAACGCCGTCTTCTTGAGAGGAGGTCTTGCACCTCCTGCAGCAGGGTTCGCTTTCGTTCGGGCGCAGCCGCTCGATAGAGGTTCATCCGGCCGGCGGCTTTACTCCGCTGCATCCAGCCGCGGTGTCACAGAAGCAATCGTGAGAAAATGCTGGCGGCCGTCATTGGCGGTGAAATCGATGGTCTGGCCGACGGCCATACCGAGCAGCGCGGTGCCAACCGGGGTGAGAATCGAGATTCGGCCGGAGGCGATGTCGGCATCGGCCGGATAGACCAGCGTAACATGCCGGGCCACGCCGCCTTCGGTGCGATATTCCAGCGTCGAGCCCATCTGCACCGTGCCGGTCGGCACGGCGCCGTCCTCGACGATGCGCGCCCGCTCCAGTTCGCCGATCAATTCCTCAGCGAGTTCCGGTTTGCGCTCGATCAGCCCGTTGGCCATGGTCAGCAGGCGTTCGTGATCGGTCTTCGCGACGATAATTGCGGGTCTTTCCATGGGATCATGCCTCCTGTGAACATGGCCAGCCAAAAAAGCCGCCATGCCAAAACGTCGCCCGCCGCCGGATTGTTCATCCGGACACCGACCGACCATTGTCGAAAAATGGGAAAAGAAAACGCTTCCCCGGTCTCAGCCTGTCTGAGCCGGGGCCATCATCCCGCGATGGGGACGGGCCTGAACATGGGTTCGCGCGTTTTCATGGGAGAAGTGTCGGTTCTTCGGCTGACAATGTCAAGCCTGCCGGCCGATCGACGGTTGCGTCGGCTGGTTCGATACCATGAAAAAGCGTGGGCGACATGCGGCCGTCCGGGCCGCATGTCGCAGATTGAGGGGTCCGGCCGGCTTATTCGGCGGGCATCTTGCAGTCGGCAGCGTAGGAATCGCTATGCGCCGTCAGCACCTTGCTTTCGGTCTTCAGCACCATCTTGCCATCGGCACCCTTTTCCGCCTTCAGCGCGTACCAGTCCTGCACCGGATGCTGGTTCGGGCCGAACTTGAAGCTGCCGCGCACGGACTTGATGTCCGAGGTCAGCAGCGCCTTGCGGAAGGCGGGCACGTCGTCGATGCCGCTCTTTTCGAGGCCGGTGCCGATCAGCAGCGCGGCGTCATAACCTTGCGCGGCATAATAGGTGATCGGGCGGTCGCCGAATTTCGCCTTCCAGGCGGCAACGAAGGCCTTGTTGACCGGATTGTCGAAATCGTCGTTCCAGTGGCTGGTGACTTGCACGCCCTGCGCGGCATCGCCCACGGCCTGGACGATGACATGATCCAGCGAGGCCGGATGCACGACCATCGGGATATCCTTGAGCAAGCCGGCCTGCTGATATTGCCGCATGAAGGCGATGCCGAGACCGCCGGGCTCGAATTCATAGACGACATCCGGTTTGGCATTGCGGATCTGCGCCATTTCGGCAGCGAAATCGGCCTGGTCGAGGCTGGTATAGGTCTCGCCGACGACCTCGCCCTTGTAGAAGCGCTTGAAGGCTTCCATCGTTTCCTTGCCGGCCTGATAGTTGGGCGCGATCAGGAAGGCGCGCTTGTAACCCAGCGACTGGGCGAGCGCGCCAGCGCTTTCGCCCTGGCTGTCGTCCTGCCAGGAACTGACGAAATAATTCGGATGGCAATCCTTGCCGGCAAAGGTGGCGGACGCCGTGTTGGCGCTGACATAGACCGCGTCGTTGTCCAAAATATCCGGCACGGCGGCGAAGGCGACATTGGCGAAGACGATGCCGGTGAACAGCTTGATATCCTGTTCCGACAGCATCTTGTCGGCGATCTGCTTGGCATTGCCGGGCTTCAACGCATCGTCTTCGACGACCAGCTCGACCGGCTTGCCGCCAAGCTTGCCGCCTTCGGCATCGATGGCGAGCTGAAAGCCATCGCGGATATCCTGCCCGAGATAGCCGGCCGGGCCGGACAGGGTGGTGATCATGCCGATCTTCGTCGCGTCGGCAGCATATGCCACGCTCGAAACGGAAAAGGTCAGGCAGGTCGTCGCCAGAAGCGTGCGAAAATTCATGGTGTGGTTCCCCTTGTTGCTGCCCCTCCTGTCGCCCGGCCGCGGCAAGGCAGGTGGAAACGGGCAGAGTGCATCGAACCGTCATGAAGGGGCGCCCTTCCCGCGGGCAACGGCGCGCGAAACGGGCCGCAGCATGCCGGGATCGGGCCAGCACCCCTCCTTGCTGTCCGGGGTCAGGATTTGCGCAATTGAAGTTTCCGTAAATGGAAATCTGTTCGCTCAATTATGAGCAAAGGGAATATCAGCCATTCATTTCTTCGGCCGTGCGGCGCAGGCTTTCCACCAGCAGCGCGGCGGCCGGCGACAGACGCGATTGCACGCGCGTGGTAATGCCGATCGGCACTGCCGTCGCCTTCAACGGCACGGGCAGGATGGTCAGCGTTCCCGCCGCCTCCTCACGCCGCGCCACATGAGCGGGGAAGACGCCGAGATAATCCGCATCGGTCAGCAGCGCCCGGTTGGTCAGCAACGAGACGGATTCCACCGCATGTTGCGGCGGCTCGATCCCCTCCTGATGGAAGGCGATATCGACCTGCTGGCGCAGGCTGGTTTCGGACGGCGGCAGGATCCATTCCCAATCGAGCAGATCGGCCAAACCGATCCTGGTGCGCCCGGCCAGCGGATGCCCATGGCGGGCGACGACACAGGCGACGTCGTCCATCAATCCCTCCTGCACCACCTTCAGCCGGTCGCGGTGCTCCGACAGGCGGCCGACCACCATGTCGAGCTCACCGGCACGCAAGGCCGGGATCAGCACGTCATTGGTGCCCTCGACGATCTTCACCACCAGACGCGGCCTTTCGCGCTTCAGCCGTGCAATTGCCCTCGGCAGCAATTCGGCAGAAGCCGAGAGCAGCGTGCCGATGGAAACACGCCCGCCGGTGCCGTCACGCAAATCGGCCAGATGCTCCTCCGCATGGGCAAGCTGGGCGATGACGAGGCGGGCATGCTCGGCCAGCGCCTCGCCGAACATGGTCGGCACGACGCCGCGATTGGTGCGGTCGAACAGGCGGGTGCGGGTCAGCACCTCGGCCTCCTGCAGCGCCTTGGTGATTGCCGATTGCGTCATGTTGAGCTGCTTGGAGGCGCGCACCAGATTGCCCTCGTCGACGATTGCCACCACCATGCGCAGATGGCGGATGGTCAGGTGGTTGGTCATCGCCTTCATGGTCGTCCTCGCCTATTAGAATTTATTGATATTCCTGTTGGTCATTGAAGTTTCCACAGAATTCACTTGCCAGCAAGCCGGCGCTGCGGAAATCTGACCGCAAAACAGGTCGGCGGCCCATTGGCCGGTCCGAGGGGAGTCAATCAATGTCAGAACAGAACAAAGCCCGCCATGCCGAAATCGCCGGCGCGGGCATCGGCGGCCTGACCGCCGCCATCGCCCTTGCGCAGCGGGGTTGGAGCGTGACCGTGCATGAGCGCGCGCCGAACCTGCGCACCTTCGGCGCCGGCATCTATATCTGGAGCAACGGGCTTCGCGTGCTGAAGGCGCTCGGCGCCTATGACCAGGCAACCGTCGGCGCCCATATCGGCCCGCAATTCCACACCCGCGACCACAACGACACGACCATGGAAGAGATTCCGATCAATGGTCCGGGCGACGCGCGGCTGATCACCATCCTGCGCGAAACGCTGATCAACACGCTGGTCGACGTCGCCCGTAAAAACAATGTCGAAATCCGCACCAGCTCCGCCGCCATCGGCGCAACACCGGAAGGCGAATTGCTGCTGGCAGACGGCTCGGCGCGCAAGGCCGATCTGGTGGTCGGCGCCGATGGCATCAACTCCAATGTCCGCGATTCCCTCGATCTGATGCTGTATCGCAAGCATCTCGGCTATGGCGCGATCCGCATGCTGATCCCGCGCGCCGAGGGCGACGTGCCGCCGGAGGACGAGAACCGCTACATCGAATATTTCACCGGCACGCGCCGCATTCTCTATACGCCGGCCAGCGAGAGGGATCTCTATGTGGCGCTGTGCTGTGCTGCCGACGATGCCGAGGCGCTGAAGGTGCCGGCCGACCGGGACTTGTGGACGCAATCCTTCCCGCATCTCGCCCATCTCGTCGCCCGCTTCGGCGATGCCGGCCGGTGGGATGCCTTCGAGGTGGTCAAGCTCAAGCGCTGGGGCAAGGGGCGCGTCGCCATCCTCGGCGATGCCGCGCACGCCATGCCCCCCTATCTCGGCCAGGGCGGCGGCTGCGCGCTGATGAACGGGCTGGCGCTCGCCGATGCCGTCGGCGCCGCCGACGACATTCCGCAGGCGCTGGAACGATGGGAAGAGCGCGAACGGCCGCTGACCGAGCACACGCAGGACACCGCCGAGCGGCTGGGCGACATGAATTTCTGGCCGGACGACATCCGTTCGCAGGTGCTGAAGATCACCGGGCAGAGCCCGGAGATCGGCGCCATCCGCATGCGCACCGCCCGCCATGTGCCCACCGCCGCCGATTTCGACGTTTGAGCGCTCATTCTTTTTTCGGGAGATTTTTCATGCAATCCATTCAGATCGGCCACAACACCCTGTCCTTCGACGATGCCGGCGAAGGTCCGGTGCTGCTGCTGCTTTCGGGCTGGTGTCAGGATCACCGCCTGTTCAAGACGCTGGCGCCGGAACTGGCCAAGACCCACCGCGTCATCCGCCTCGACTGGCGCGGCCATGGCGAGCATCGCGCGCATGACGGCGATTTCACCACCGATCAGCAGGCCGACGACGTCATCGCTTTCCTCGACGCGATGAAGATCGACAGCCTCGTGCCGGTCTCCACCTCGCATGGCGGCTGGGCCAATATCGAAGTGACGGATCGCCTCGGCCCGGCGCGCATCCCGCGCTCCGTCGTCATCGACTGGATCCAGACGACGCCGAACGAAGCCTTCTTCTCGATGATCGACCATATCCAGGATCGCACCAACTGGGAAAACGGCCGCGGCGATTTCTTCAATTACTGGATCGGCGATATCGAAAACCGGGATATCATCGACCACGTCAACAAGGAGATGGCGGGCTACAGCTTCGAAATGTGGGCGCGCTCCGGCCGCGAGATCGCCAAAGCCTATCGCAAATGGGGCAACCCGATGCAGCGCATGGCGGCCATGAAGCAACACCGCCCGATCACCCATATCTATTCGCAGCCCTTCGAGCCGGAATATGCGCAGGCGCAGCTCGATTTCGCCGCGCAAAATCCGTGGTACAAGCCGCAGAAGCTGCCGGGCAAGACGCATTTCCCGACGCTGGAACAGCCGCTGGTGATGGCCGAGACCATCCGCGCCTTCGTCGCCTGACCCGGAGGGAAGACATGACCGATATCGCCGCAGAAGCCGGCTGGCCGCGCGAACGCCTCGACCGCGACTACAGCGCCCGGGGCTCCGTGACAGCAGAGGTGTTCGACGCCGCCATGGCGGCCTATCGCAGCACCTCGGATGCCGTGCGCCCCGACTGGCTGACAGCGGCCGACATTGTCTATGACGAGACGAGCGGCCAGGCCATCGACGTCTACGGCGCGAAAGACGGCGAATTGCGGCCGGTCTTCCTCTTCATCCATGGCGGTTATTGGCGGATGCTGTCGAAGGCGGAGTCCGCCTTCATGGCCGCGCCGCTCGGCGAAAATGGCATCGCCACCGCCGTCGTCGATTACCGCCTGTCGCCGGCGGTCGGTCTCGACGAAATCGTCCGCGAGGTGCGCGCCGCCGTCGCCTATCTCTGGACGCATGGCGAAAGTCTCGGCATCGACCGCAACCGGATATACGTCGGCGGCAGCTCCGCCGGCGGCCACCTGACCGGCGCGGTCCTCTCCGGCGGCTGGCAGCGCCAGTTCGGCGTGCCGGAGGATGTCGTCAGGGGCGCGATGCCGATCAGCGGCCTCTTCCATCTCGCCCCGATTTCCCGCTCCTTCGTGCAGGACTGGCTGAACCTGCCGGACGACCAGGTCGCCCTGCTCAGCCCGGCGGAAAATATTCCCACCCAAGGCTGCCCCATCGTCGTCGCCTATGCCGCCGGCGAGCCGGACGGATTCAAGCGCCAATCGGCCGAATACGACCGGCTTTGGCGCAAAGCCGGCTTCGAAAGCCGCCTAATGGAAATCCCCAGCCGCAACCATTTCGATGTGTTGCTCGACCTTGCCGACGGCGAAAGCCTGTTGTCGCGCACGCTGGTCGACCTGATCAGGGGGACGCGCTGAGGTCTCAGCGTGGGCTTTCCACCGCACCTTACTCCACACTCAACGTCATGCTCGGCCTTGTGCCGAGCATCTGCCGATGACTGCCAAGCCATTGACGTTAAAGGATATATCTGACGTGCTCAGATCCTCGGCACAAGGCCGAGGATGACGAAGGAGAGGTTGTCGGACGTTATCGAGGGGCCCCTCACCGCGCCTCCTGCGGCGTCAATTGCTGCGCGAACCGGCGGATGACCTGCGAGAAAGCCTGCACGGCCGGCGAGACCGAGCGGCCGCTGGCATGGATCAAGACGATCTCGCGGGAGATGACCGGCTCCACCAGCTGCCTTCCATTGACCTTGCGGTAACGGGCAGCGGCAAGCGCGTAGGTCGGCAGCACGGCGACGCCGAGGCCGGCCTCCACCAACGCGATCGCCGTCGTCACCTGCGCCACCTCGAAGGCCGGTTTCAGCGGCAGTTCGCAGCTTTCGAACCCTACTTCCACCAACAGCCGGATGCCGCTGTCGCGCGTCAGCGTCACCAGCGGATAATCTGCCAACTCGCTCCAGCACACCGGCTCGCTGCCATTCAGCGGGCTGGCCTCATCGCAAAACAGCATCAGGCTGTCGCGCACCAGCGCCACGCGCTCTATCCCTTCTTCCGAGGGCTGAAAGGTGCCGATGCCGCAATCGGCCTTGCCGTTGCGGACGCTCTCGACGATCTGCTCGGTGCCGACATCGGCGATCTGCACCGAAATGCCGGGAAAGCGCCGGCGGAATTCGGCAATCGCCTGCGGCAGCACCACGGCGGCCAGCAGTGGCGGGGCAGCGACCGTCAGCCGGCCGCGCTTGCGCTCGGCCAGTTCATGCACGCTCTCAACCGCATGCTCCAGTTCCTCGATCACCTTGGCGGCCGATTGCTGGAATTCGCGGCCGGCATCGGTCAACTCGACGCGGCGCGTCGTGCGGTCGAACAGGCGCACGCCGAGTTCCGCCTCCAGATCCTTGATCGCCTGCGACAGTGCCGGCTGCGCCGTGTTCAGCCGTTTCGAGGCGCCGGAAAAGCTGCCATATTCGGCAACCGCGAGAAAGCATTCGATCTGCTTGAGGGTGATTTTCATGATGCCGCCAACTTATCGCGAAATGCTATGAATTAATATCAATATTTGCAATTGCCATATATATCGTATGGGTGTCTTCTGCCATCAACAAAAGAGGGGGCCGCCAAAGAGCGGTTCGAGGCAGAGATTTGAACGTCACCGCAACCAAAGCCATTGTCGATGCCGGGCCGGATGCCATTCCGTCCGCATCCCCGTGCCGTGACGCAACCCGACAGGCGGATTATCGATGAAATACAGAAAGAAGGATGCGAAGGCCCATTCGCGGGAGACGATGAAGGGGATCTGGGCGGCGGCGCTGATGCCGTTCACGCCCTCGCTCGCCATCGACGAGGACGGCTTCCGCCGCAACATCGACCACTGGATCGGCGACCTCGGCATCGACGGCTTCTTCATCGCCGGCAAGCAGGGCGAGTTCTTCTCCATGTCGGTGGACGAACGCAAGCGCTGCTTCGACATCGCCGTCGATGCCTGCGGCGACCGGGCGCAGACGATCATGTCCTGCTCCGACCAGAACATGGACGTGGTCATCGACCTCGCCAAGCACGCCCAGAAGGCCGGCGCCGATTACATCGTCGTGCATGCTCCGATCCTGCACTTCTTCAAGGAGCAGGACCAGACGCTGCTCAATTACTACCGCCGCATCGCCGACCAGGTGGATATCGGCATCGCCCTGTGGAGTCATCCCGACAGCGGCTACCTGATGAGCCCTCAGCTTTGCAACCAGTTGGCCGATATCGAGAATGTCGTGGCGATCAAATACAGCGTGCCGCGGCCGATGTATGCCGAACTGACCCGGCTTGCCGGTGACCGTATCCTCGTCAGCACGGCTTCAGAAGAAGAGTGGCTGGACAATATCCTCGAACTCAACTGGCAGCTCTACCTCTGCTCGTCGCCGCCCTATCTGATCCAGACGGCCAAGGACAAGCGCATGCGCGAATATACCGACCTCGCCTTCGCCGGCGAAGCGGAGCGCGCACGCAAAATCCGCGACAGCCTGGAGCCGGTGCGCGCGGCGCTGAAATCCACCCGCCCGGCGGAAAAACCGCATGCGCACCAGAAATACTGGCAGGACCTGCTCGGCCAGACCGGCGGCGCGGTGCGCCCGCCGCTCTTGGAACTGACCGAGGAGGAAAAGCGGGCGACGCACATCGCCTTCGAGCAATGCGGGCTGAAAATCTGATCGAACGAAACGGACGATAACCAGAACGTCACAAGAGAGGAACGAACCATGTCACGACGCCTATCCGCCTTCAGTTTCTCCAAATGGATCGATGAGCACCAGCATCTGCTCAAGCCGCCGGTCGGCAACCAGCAGATCTGGGAGGATGCGGACATGATGGTGACCGTCGTCGGCGGTCCCAACAAGCGCACCGACTATCATGACGATCCGGTGGAGGAATTCTTCTACCAGCTCAAGGGCGACATGGTACTCAAGGTCGTCGACAACGGCAATTTCTACGACGTGCCGATTCGCGAAGGCGAAATCTTCCTGTTGCCGCCGCATGTGCGCCATTCTCCGCAGCGCCCGCAGGAAGGCTCCATCGGCCTCGTCATCGAGCCGAAGCGCCAGCCGGACCAGGTCGACGCCTTCGAATGGTACTGCTTCGAGTGCAACGCGCTGGTCAAACGCGTCGAAGTCTCGCTGAAAAGCATCGTTCGCGACCTGCCGCCGATCTATCAGGCATTTTATGCAGATGAAAAGGCGCGCACTTGCCCGAAATGCGGTAGCATCCATCCCGGCAAGGCTCCGCCGGAAGGCTGGGTCAAGCTGTGATTGCACGACGGCCGTGCCTTCCGCCCCGCTTTGCGATTCCGCGAAGCGGGGTCGATCGTTCGGCCGGCGCCGCGTCAGCGGCATTTTTCATCAACGCTTTCCAGTCGAGGTTAGACATGAAACCCATTCTGCTTTCCATTGCCCTCGCATCCCTTCTCGGGACCACAGCCGTCGCCGCCGATGCGGTGAAGATCGGCATGATCACCACATTGACCGGCCCGGCCGGCTATCTCGGCCAGGACATTCGCGACGGCTTCAAGCTGGCAATGGACATGGACGGCGGAAAGCTGGGCGGCACACCCATCGAACTGGTGGTCGAGGATGACGGGTTGAAGCCGGGCCAGGGCAAGCAGATCGCCGAACGCATGCTCGGCGAAGAGGGCATCAAGCTGTTCACCGGCATCGTCTTCTCGAATGTCGCCGGCGCCACCGTGCCGGATATCGTCGACAACGACGCCATCTATGTCAGCCCGAACGCAGCTCCCTCGAACCTCGCCGGCAAGGAATGCAACGAGAACTATTTCGTCGTTTCCTGGCAGAACGACAGCCTGCATGAGAGCGCCGGCCAGAACGCCACCAATCTCGGCTACAAGAAAGCCTTTTTGCTCGCCCCGAACTATCAGGCCGGCAAGGATGCGCTGACCGGTTTCAAGCGCTATTTCAAGGGCGAGATCGTCGGCGAGATCTACACCAAGCTCGACCAGACCGATTTCGCCGCCGAACTGGCGCAGGTGCGCGCCGCCAAGCCCGACGTCGTCTTCCAGTTCCATCCGGGCGGCCTCGGCATCACCTTCCTGCGCCAGTACGAGCAGGCCGGCCTGACCAAGGAAATCCCGATGGTCGTCGCCGAGCCCTCCATGGACGGAGTCATCCTGCAGTCGGTCGGCAAGGCCGCGCTTGGCCTCAACGTCTCCAGCCACTGGAACCACGATTTCGACAACCCTGCCAACAAGGCCTTCGTCGAAGCCTGGGAAAAGGCCTATAACCGGCCGCTGACCTCCTATGCCGAGCAGGGCTATGAGGCGGCGCTCGCCTATGGCGCGGCGCTGAAGGCGACCGGCGGCAGCATCGAGGATCTCGCCGCCTTCCGCGACGCCATGCGCAAGGCCGACTTCCAGTCGACGCGCGGCAAGTTCGCCTTCGGCAAGAACCAGCATCCGATCCAGAACTGGTATGCGCTGAAGGTCGTTGAAGGCGCTGACGGCAAGATGGACCTGAAGACGGTCGGCGAACTGTTCAAGGATCACACCGATCCTTATGCCGCCGATTGCAAGCTCTGATCGATCCGGCACCGCAGGCGGCGGGCACAAAAGCCCGCCGCACTTTCCCCAAAATGCATTGAATTTTCGCGTGGATCGATGACGCTCTTTCTCGAACAAATGCTCAATGGCGTGCAGTTCGGTGTCATGCTGTTTCTGCTGGCCGCAGGCCTGACGCTGGTCTTCGGGATCATGGGCGTCATCAATCTCGCCCATGGCTCGCTCTACATGATCGGCGCCTATGCCGGCACCTGGATCGCCGGCGAGACCGGCTCCTTCCTGCTCGGCATTCTCGGCGCCTTCGCCGCCGCAGCCCTTGCCGGCGTCGCCATCGAATATCTGGTGGTGCGCCGGCTCTACGGGCGCGATCATCTCGACCAAGTGCTGGCGACCTTCGGCCTGATCCTGATCTTCAACCAGACGATCACCCTGATCTTCGGCCGCCAGCCGCTGTTCGTCTCGGTGCCGGCCATTCTCGATGGCTCCATCGAGATCGTGCCGGGGCTGGAATATCCGCTCTATCGCCTGACGATCATCGTCGTCGGTCTCTTGGTCGCCGCCGGCCTCTATCTGCTGATCAACAAGACCCGCATCGGCATGCTGGTGCGCGCCGGCTCGACCAATCGCGACATGGTACGGGCGCTCGGCGTCGATATCCGCCTGCTCTATACGCTGGTCTTCGGCCTCGGGGCGCTGCTCGCCGGCCTTGCCGGCTTCATGGCCGGGCCGATCATGGCGGTGCAGGTCGGCATGGGCGAGCAGATCCTGATCACCACCTTCGTCGTGGTGGTGGTCGGCGGCGTCGGCTCGATCCGCGGCGCCTTCTTCGCCAGCCTGTTTCTCGGCGTGGTCGATACCGGCCTGCGCGCCTATCTGCCGGGCCTGCTGCGCCATGTGCTGGCGGGCTCCGAGGCGGATGCGCTCGGCGCCGGCATTTCGTCGATGGGGATCTATCTGATCATGGCCATCGTTCTTCTGATCCGGCCCAAGGGCCTCTTCATGCCGAATTCGTGAGCCCATGACGCCCCAGACGGAACATTCTTCGCGACGCCTTCTGCCGGCCCTTGCGGTGCTGGCGCTGCTGATCGCCCTGCCCTATCTCGCGCAAGCGACCGGCTATACCGCCATGACGACGCTCGCCACCCGCGTGCTGATCTACGGCATCGCCGCCGCGAGCCTCAACCTCGTGCTCGGCTATGGCGGCATGGTCAGCTTCGGGCACGCCGCCTTCTTCGGCATCGGCGGCTATACGGTCGGCATCCTCTACCAGCATTATACGCTGGGCGAGCCGCTGTTCGGCTTCATTCCCGGCACCAACCAGCTGCTGATCACGCTGCCTGCCGCCATTGTCGTCAGCGGCCTCTTCGCCGCCGCCATCGGCGCGCTGTCGCTGCGCACCGGCGGGGTGCAGTTCATCATGATCACGCTCGCCTTCGCGCAGATGCTGTTCTTCCTGTTCGTGTCGCTGAAGACCTATGGCGGCGATGACGGCCTGATCATCCGCCGCGCCAACGAATTGCCAGGCCTCAACATGCGCGACAAGCAGACCGTCTATTATGTCTGTCTGGCGATCGCGGTGCTGTTTGCGCTGGTGCTGTCGCGTATCATCCGCTCGCGTTTCGGCAACGTGCTTTCCGGCATCCGCCAGAGCGAGAAGCGCATGGCGGCCATAGGCCTGCCGGTCAATTCCTACAAGCTGGTCGCCTTCATTATTTCCGGCATGGGCTGCGGCCTCGCGGGCGCGCTGATGGCCAATTTCCTGCGCTTCGCCAGCCCCGACATGCTGCACTGGACGAAATCCGGCGAGCTGATGGTCATGGTCATCCTTGGCGGCGTCGGCACGCTGTTCGGTCCCTTCCTGGGTGCGGCGGTGTTCATCGTTCTCGAATCGCTGCTCTCCTCCTGGACGGAAAACTGGCAGCTCGGCCTCGGCGTCATCCTGCTGTTCGTGGTTCTCTATACGCAAGGCGGCGTGCAGGCGCTGCTCGGCCGCTTGCGGAGGCGCGCATGACCCCCATCCTTAATGTCCGCGCGCTGGTCAAGAATTTCGCCGGGCTGGTCGCCACCGACAATGTCGACCTCACCGTCGAGGACGGCGAAATCCATGCGCTGATCGGCCCCAACGGGGCGGGAAAATCCACGCTGATCGCCCAGCTCATGGGCGAGCTGCGTCCGACATCTGGTACGATCGAGCTGGCGGGCCGATCCATCGATGCGCTGCCGACGGCAGGACGGGTCTCGCTCGGTCTTGCCCGTACCTTCCAGATCACCTGCCTGCTGCCCGACTATACCGTGCTCGACAACGTCGCCATCGCCGCCCAGGTGCGCAGCGGCCACAGCTTCCGCTTCTGGGGCGATGTCCGCACGGAGACGGCATTGCGCGAGGAAGCGATGCAGCTTCTGACGCAGGTCGATCTGCAATCGCGGGCGAACGCGCTGGTCGTCAACCTGTCGCATGGCGAAAAGAAGCAGCTCGAACTCGCCGTCGCCATCGCCACAAGGCCGCGCCTGCTGCTGCTCGACGAACCGATGGCCGGTCTCGGCCATGTGGAAAGCCAGCAGATGGTCGCGACGCTGCGAGGCCTGAAAAACCAGGTCAGCATGTTGCTGGTCGAGCATGACATGGAGGCGGTTTTCGCGCTCGCCGACCGGATCTCGGTGCTGGTCTATGGCCGCGTCATCGCCAGCGGCACGGCGGATGAGATCCGCAACGACCCGGCCGTGCGCGAGGCCTATCTCGGTGAGGGAGACGAACTGTGCTGAGCGTTGCCAATCTGCAATCCGGCTATGGCCCGAGCCAGGTGCTGTTCGACGTGTCGCTGAAGATCGGCGAAGGCGAGGTCGTGACCCTGCTCGGCCGCAACGGCATGGGCAAGACCACCACCGTGCGCTCGATCATGGGTCTGCTGCCGCCGATATCGGGCGAGATCGGTTTTTCCGGCCAGAACGTTTTCGGCATGAAGCCGGAAAACGTCGCCCGCCTCGGCGTCGGCCTGGTGCCGGAAGGGCGGCAGATTTTCCCGACGCTGACGGTGCGCGAAAACCTCGTCGCCACCGCCGGCAACCGGCTGAACCGCAAGGAGCCATGGACGCTGGAGCGCGTCTACACGCTGTTCCCGCGCCTGCGCGAACGCGCCAACCAGGCCGCCAACACGCTTTCGGGCGGAGAGCAGCAGATGATGGTCGTCGGCCGCGCCCTGATGACCAATCCGCGCCTGCTGATCCTCGACGAAGCGACCGAGGGGCTGGCGCCCGTCATCCGCGCCGAGATCTGGGCCTGCATCGAAGTGCTGAAAAAAGAGGGACAGTCGATCCTGCTGATCGACAAGAACCTGCAGGTGCTGAAGCGCCTCGCTGACCGGCATTACATCATCGAAAAAGGCAAGACCGTTTGGTCCGGCAGCGGCGAGGACATGAATCGCGACGCCGATCTGGTGCATGGCTATGTCGGCATCTGACGCCGCGCCGCGCAAGCTGCGCCTCGCCTTCATCGGCTGGGGCGCCATCGCCATCCGCGTCGCCGAACTCCTGGCCGAGCGCCGGCCCGCCGGCGTCGAGATCGCGGCGGTCGCCGTGCGCGATCTCGCCAAGCCGCGCCCCGGCCTGCCGGAGACGGTGCGGCTGCTCCACGCGCCGGAGGATCTCGCCGGCCTCGGCATCGACATGGTCATCGAAGTCGCCGGCAGGCAGGCCGCCGCCGAATGGGGCGAAGCGGCGCTGCGCCATGCCGGCCGATTCGTGCCCTGTTCCACCAGCGCCTTCTGCGATGACGCGCTGCTTGCCCGCATGGTCGAGATGGCCGGGCGACTGGGCGGGCGCGTGCTGGTTCCCTCCGGCGCACTCGGCGATATCGGCGCGCTGGCCGCTGCCGCGCGGCTACCGCTGTCGGAGGTCACCCACACCGTCGTCAAGCCGCCGCAGGCCTGGAAGGGAACGCCGGCCGCCGGGACCCTCGATCTCGATGGCCTCACCGAGCGCACCGCCTTCTTCTCCGGCACCGCCCGCGAGGCAGCGACCCGTTTTCCCAACAATGCCAATGTCGCGGCAATCTCGGCGCTGGCCGGCATCGGCCTCGACCGCACCCGCATTATCCTCGTCGCCGATCCGGCGACCACCCGCAACGTCCACGAAATCAGCGCCAGCGGCGCCTTCGGCAAGCTCGACATGCGGCTGGAAAACGAGGCATTGGCGAACAATCCCAAATCCTCGGAAATGACCGCGCTCAGCCTGGTGCGGCTCATCGAAAACGCCGTTTCGCCGCTGGTCATATAGGCGGCGCGCGCGCTTTTACGGTATGCGGGGGCAAAAGCCCTCTCTCACCCTGTTGTCTTTGCCGGCGGGCTTTGCTACAGACCCGCCCATCAATGCAGGTTTCATCTGCTGGTTGGAAGGGTCGCCATGTCGAACGACGTCCTCATCCAATCGGGGATGGGCTCTATCGACGCCCCCCGAACGGAAGAATATTTTAGGATGCGCGCCCTTGTGGCGCGGTCGGGGAATCCGAGTGTCAAAATGCCGGTCCGCGCGATTCGTGCATTCGCCACGCGTCTCGGCGTTGCGATGGTTCCGACGTAATCCGTCACTTTCACAGCATCATCACAAAACCCGAATAATCGGGAGCGGCAACGCTCCGGATTCGGGCCTTTATTTCACGCCGCCGGTCCTGTCCGCAGCCGGTCATCTGCCATAATACCAAGGAACGGGCTCGAACAATGTCTTTGACGACCCCCTATTATCTGATCGACAAATCCAGGCTGCTGCAGAACATGGAAAAGATCGCGCTGCTGCGCGAGCTTTCCGGCGCCAAGGCCCTGCTGGCGCTGAAATGCTTCGCCACCTGGTCGGTCTTCGATTTCATGCGCGACTACATGGACGGCACCACCTCCTCCTCGCTCAACGAAGTGCGTCTCGGCCATGAGCGGTTCGGCAAGGAAACCCACGCCTATTCCGTGGCTTACGCCGATTACGAGATCGACGAGGTCGTCTCCCACGCCGACAAGATCATCTTCAACTCGATCAGCCAGCTGGAGCGCTTTTCCGACAAATCTGCCGGAATCGTCCGTGGCCTGCGTCTCAATCCGCAGATCAGCTCCTCCAGCTTCGATCTCGCCGATCCGGCCCGCCCCTTCTCGCGCCTGGGCGAATGGGATGTGAACAAGGTCGAGAAAGTCATGGACCGCGTCTCCGGCTTCATGATCCACAACAATTGCGAAAACAGCGATTTCAGCCTGTTCGACCGCATGCTTGCGACCATCGAGGAGCGCTTCGCGCCGCTTCTGAAGAAGGCGGAATGGGTCAGCCTTGGCGGCGGCATCCACTTCACCGGCGAAAACTATCCGCTGGAACAGTTCGCCGAGCGCCTGAAGCGTTTTGCCGGCGAATACGGCGTGCAGGTCTATCTGGAGCCGGGCGAGGCCTCGATCACCAAGTCCACGACGCTGGAAGTGACCGTGCTCGATACGCTCTTTAACGGCAAGAACCTCGCCGTGGTCGACAGCTCCATCGAAGCCCACATGCTCGACCTGCTGATCTACCGCGAGAACGCCAAGCTTTCGCCGAACACCGGCGATCATCGATACATGGTCTGTGGCAAGTCCTGCCTCGCCGGCGATATTTTTGGGGAATTCAATTTCGAGCATGAGCTGAAGGTCGGCGACTGCATCTCCATCCAGGATGCCGCCGGCTACACCATGGTCAAGAAAAACTGGTTCAACGGCGTGAAAATGCCGGCCATCGCCATCCGCGAGCTGGATGGCAGCATTCGAACGGTCCGCGAGTTTGCCTATGCGGACTATGAACAGAGCCTTTCCTGATAACTGAAGACGCATCAAGGAGTTGTCCTTACCATGAAAAAGAACGTGCTCATCATCGGCGCCGGCGGCGTCGCCCAGGTCGTGGCGCATAAATGCGCCCAGAACAACGACGTGCTCGGCGATATCCATATCGCCTCGCGCACGAAGGCCAAGTGCGACAAGATCATCGCCTCCGTCTATGAAAAGAAGGCGATGAAGCAGCCGGGCGTTCTCGAGGGACATGCGCTCGACGCACTCGACATCGAAGCCACCAAGGCGCTGATCGCTTCCACGAAGTCGCAGATCGTCATCAATGTCGGCACCGCCTTCCTCAACATGTCGGTGCTGCGCGCCTGCATGGATACCGGCGTCGCCTATATCGACACCGCGATCCATGAAGAGCCGGGCAAGATCTGCGAGACGCCGCCGTGGTACGGCAACTACGAATGGAAGCGCGCCGCCGAATGCGAAGAGAAGGGCATCACCGCCATTCTCGGCGCCGGCTTCGATCCGGGCGTCGTCAACGCCTATGCCAAGCTCGCCAAGGACGAATATCTCGACACGGTCACCGACGTCGATATCGTCGACATCAATGCCGGCAGCCACGGCAAATACTTCGCCACCAATTTCGACCCGGAAATCAATTTCCGCGAGTTCACCGGCGTTGTCTATTCCTGGCAGAACGGCGCCTGGCAGACCAACAAGATGTTCGAAATCGGCAAGGATTACGACCTGCCGGTCGTCGGCACGCGTCGCGCCTATCTCTGCGGCCATGACGAAGTGCATTCGCTGGCGAAGAACATGGACGGCGCCAACATCCGCTTCTGGATGGGCTTTGGCGATCACTACATCAACGTCTTCACCGTTCTGAAGAACCTCGGCCTGCTTTCCGAGCAGCCGGTCAAGACCGCCGAAGGCCTGGAAGTCGTGCCGCTCAAGGTCGTCAAGGCCGTGCTGCCCGATCCGTCCTCGCTCGCCCCAAACTATGAAGGCAAGACCTGCATCGGCGATTACGTCAAGGGTTTGAAGGACGGCAAGGAAAAGACCGTCTTCATCTACAACGTCGCCGACCACAAGGAAGCCTATGAGGAAGTCGGCTCGCAGGGCATTTCCTACACCGCCGGCGTTCCCCCCGTCGCCGCCGCCATGCTGGTCGCCACGGGCGAATGGGATGTGAAGAAGATGGCGAACGTCGAGGAACTGCCGCCGAAGCCGTTCATCAACCTCCTGAACCGCATCGGCCTGCCGACCCGCATTCAGGACGAAGAAGGCGACCGCGCCGTCAGCTTCTGATCGAGGCTTTTGGAAGATCGAAGCGGCCGCTCCGGGAAACCGAGGCGGCCTTTTCTTTTATTCGAGCGTGCGCAACATGCCGCGCGCGGCGGCGCGGCCGGTGGCCATGCAGGCGGTAAGCAGGTAACCGCCAGTCGGGGCTTCCCAATTCAGCATTTCGCCGGCGGCGAAGACACCCGGCAGACGATGCAGCGAAAAATCCGCGTCGATTTCCTCCCAGGCGATGCCGCCCGCCGAGGAGATGGCTTCAGCAATCGGGCGCGGGCGTAGAAGCATCAGTTGTAAGGCTTTGATTGCCGTTGCCAGTTTTTCCGGGGAAAGCCGCGCGACACCCGGCAGGACTTCGCGGAGCAAAGCAGCCTTTACGCCATCGAGCCCGGCGGCTTTTCGCAGCCGCGTGGAAAAGCTGGCCTTGGCATTTTGGCGGGAGAGGTCGCGCGCCAGCCGTTCCTCGCTGCGGCCCGGCGCCAGATCGGCGGTCAGGATCGCCTTGCCATCCGCTTCGATGGCATCGCGCAGAGCAGCGGAATGGGCGTAGACGAGGCTGCCCTCGATCCCGTGCCGTGAAATCACGAATTCGCCCTGAAACCGGCCGGCGGCCGACGTCAGGGCCACGGATTTGAGCGGCGTGCCGGCGAACCGATCGCGAAACGTCGCGGACCAGTCGCAATCGAAACCGCAATTGGCGGGACGAAATGGGTGAACGGCGGTGCCCTTGTCGCGCAAGATTTTGACCCAGCCGCCATCCGAGCCCAGACGTGGCCAACTCGCGCCGCCGAGCCCGAGCAGCACGGCATCGGCCTCGACGGTCAAGGGACCGTCCGGCGTTTCTAAAACGAGCGCCTTGCCGGTAAAGCCGGTCCAGCGATGGCGCATGCGAAAGACAACACCCTGCGCCGTCAGGCGCGCCACCCAGGCGCGCAGCAGCGGCGAGGCTTTCATGACGGTGGGGAAGACGCGGCCGGAGGATCCGACAAAGGTTTCGGTGCCGAGCCCTGCCGCCCATTGGCGGATATCCTCCGGCGTGAAGGCGTCGAGCGCGGCGCGCAGCCGTTCGTTCGACGCGCCGAAACGGCTGCGGAACACATCGTAGGGCTCGGCATGGGTGATGTTGAGGCCGGATTTGCCGGCCAGCAGGAATTTGCGGCCGAGGGTCGGCATCGCATCATAGACGGTCACCGCATGGCCCGCGGCGGAGAGAAGCTCGGCGGCGGAAAGGCCGGCCGGCCCGCCGCCGACGATGGCGATAGTCTTGCTCATGCATATCCGTGTCGCTTGAAACGTCGCGCCATCAATGGCGCGGACAGGCGCACGGCACAAGCATCAAAACGCGGAAAGCGTTGTTCACGCTTCCCGCATCATTTTTCAGTGAACGCTCGGCAGCTTGACAAAAGCGGCGAAATCTTCCGCCACCAGCTCGCTGATCGCAATCAGAACCTCTTCGCGGGAGAAGCCGGACGACAATGTTCGACCGATCAGATCCTGGAGATCCATCTCCACGACATCCCGGCAATCTTCCAGTCGTTCCTCGGAAACGGTGATGCTTTGCAGTTCTTCCATGGCTTTACTCCCTTCGACGAGATCAAAACCTCGGAGCATTTCCGCATGGAAATGCTCACAAATCGTTAGCGGGCGGATTTTCCGCGGGCGCTGACGAGCAGGCCTTCCCTTTGCATTTTCTTGCGGGCCGCCTTGCGCTGGCGGGCGATGGCCTGCGCTTTTTCGCGCACACGGCGTTCGGACGGCTTTTCATAGGCGCGGCGTTCGCGCATTTCGCGGAACAGGCCCTCGCGCTGCATCTTCTTCTTCAGAACACGCAGGGCCTGGTCGACATTGTTATCTCTCACGAGCACTTGCATTCGGTTCTCCTTGTCATCGGCCACGCCGCTCAGTCGAGCAGCGCGGCAACTTCCTGCTGAAGCTCTCGACGGGACAGCAGGCAGGGATATGGCCTCCAGATCGGATGGGGCCGGCGGGCTCCGCCTTCGCTCTCGCGCGGCGGTTTGGTCGCTATCGCGACATGGGGTATTGCAGTCTTCAAGAAATGTCCTTCTTGGCGCCCATGGGCGCCGGCGGGACGCGGGAGTGAATCGGAAACACAGTTCGATAAACGAACGCCAAGCCGCAGAGACCAATCGCTCTGCTGCAAACCTGCCCGCGTCCGGTTTGAATTCAGGGGTATGCCCAAAAGATAGGGCCGGCGAACCCTCATTGCAAGGGCGCCACGATCCCTTCCTTCTATGGCATCGCGCGCCATCATGCAAGCCCCCATGCCATCCGCGCCAATGTCCAGAGTCCCATGGCGAGCATCATCAGGTTTTCCGTCAGCGACACGAAGCCGAGCGGCACTGTGCTGTTGCCGCCGACGCAGGCGCATTTCAGCGTGCGCTTGTCGATGTAAACCGCCTTGAACACCGAGACCGCCCCGATGCCACCGATGAACAGCGCCAGTGGCCCCGACACCCAGGGCAGGATGCCGGCCAGCATGAGAAAACCGGCAATCGCCTCCGCATAAGGGTAGATATAGGCATAAGGAACGGCGCGCCGCGCCAGCAGGTCGTAGTTCAGGAACATGGTCGAAAAGCTCTCGACGTCCTGCAGTTTTTGCAAGGCGAGCAGCAGCATCGCGACCGCGATGAAGCGTTCCAGTATGTCGAGCGGCCGGAAAGGCCCGCCGACGATCCAGTCGATGGACAGCGCAATCAACAGCGCTATGAGAAAGAGCACGATGACCGGGCGATAGGAGGTCTCGTCCTTTTCCGGCACATGCTGGCCGAAGAAGCGGCGCAGGTCGTCATAGCCGCCGATCCGTTTGCCGTCGATGAAGGCCTGCGGTGTCGTCTTGACATTGTGCTCCTTCTGGAAGGCATCGGTCTCGGCGCGGGTTTTCAGCCAGTGGTCGTCGACCGCATATCCTTTTTGTTCAAGCAGCGCTTTTGCCTTCAGGCCATAAGGGCAGATATGCTCCGGCATGACCATGCGATACAGGCTGGCGCGCTTGCGCGGATCGGACAATGACGGCTCCTTCCCGGTCGAGGGTCGCTTAGCCGAGCGACTGATAACCTCCGGGATAACCGTTCGCGCCGGATTGCGTTCCACCATCGCCTGCCGTTTGCCCGAAAAAGCAACCGGCGACAGGCGCTTAGCAGATGCTAATCCTTGGAGACCGCCGCCAGGTAATCCGCATGCAGCCCCGCCATGCGCTCCTCAAGGAAGCGCGCGAAACCCGGATCGGAGAGCGTGAACCGCACCGCCTTGCGCCGCCGCTCGACGGTCGCCAACGGCTGGCAGTCGCTTCCGATGATGACATCGCCCTGCCCAGGCGCATCCGCCTTCGCCGTCGCAAGCCGCAGCACCTCGGCAAAGCGGTCGTCGCTGCCCTTGGCGCGAAAAGCCTCGTGTTCCAGCGCGGCGCGGACGCGATCCAGCACCTTGGCATCCGCCTTGACGAGATTGTAAAGCGCCAGCCATTTCGTCCGACCCGTTTTCGGCGCCGGGCCGATGGCGAGGATCACGTCTTCGGGGATAACCTCCAGCGTCGTACGGAACCGGCTGACATCCGGCGCATGCATCGACAACGCCTCCATCACCATCGCCGTCGGCTCTTTGCCACTCTCGCGGGCGAAAATTTCCAGGCGGCGGGCGAACAGCGCCTTTTCGATCCAGGAGAGATCCTGCCGGGCCGAATTCTCGATGCCCTGCGCGATCAGCAATTCCTCGTTGGTCAAATCGCGGACGATGGCGCGTACCTTCTGCCCCTGCCCCAGCCCGGCAATCGCCCGCACCCGGCGATGCCCGTAGATCGTCTGATAGCGATTGGCGCGTTCGGGATGCGGGCGCACCAGCACCGGCACCTCCTGGCCGTTTCGGGCGATGGAGGCGGCGAGCTGTTCGATGGCGGCGCTGTCCTCCGCGCCGCCGAGGCGGTCGGGATAAGGCGACGGGTCGATGGCGGCTGGATCGAGTTCGACCACGCGGCCGTCCTTGGTGATATGCGCCAGCGTGTTGCGCAACGCCCCGACCGCCCCGGCGCTGACGCGCGGATGCAAGTGCTCTTCGCGGGGCGGCAGCGGGCCGTCCTTCGCATCTTTGGAAGGTGTCGCCTGCCCCGTCATCAGGGCGCTCAGCATGGTGTTGCGGCTGGACGGTTTCCGGCTCATTTGCGCCCCCAGGATTGTTTGAGGAGATCGAACACCTCGTCATTGGCTGCGCTGATCGATTCCAGCGCCCGGTTCAATGTTTCGCGGCCGATGGCGGTGCGGTCGATTTCATACAGGCTCTTGCGCTCGATGCTGGCATTGGCGATCGCCGTCGTCTCGACGACGGGGTGTTTCAGCACCGCCTCGGCGAACAGGCTGCGCAGCAGCGCCACGACATGCAATTGCGGATGGTCGTTGGGATCGTGGCGGGTCAGCACGAATTTAAGGAAATCATGCTCCAGCCGGCCGCCGGCCTCGCGGATCGCCGCCATCAGTTCGCCGGCCATCAGCAGGAACTGGCTCATCGAGGCGACGTCCAGCATCGCCGGATGCACCGTCACCAGCACGCCGGTCGCCGCCACCAGCGCCCCCAGCGTCAGAAAGCCGAGCTGCGGTGGACAATCGACGACCACGACATCGTAATCGCCTTCGATCTCCGAAAGAGCATCGGCCAGCCGCTTGAAGAAGAATTCGGCGCCCGCCTCCCGCGCCGCCAGCGCGCGTGGGGTATCGTGCTCGTATTCGGCCAGTTCCAGATTGGCCGGCACGAGA
Source organism: Hyphomicrobiales bacterium (assembly GCA_017305935.1). GTDB lineage: Bacteria > Pseudomonadota > Alphaproteobacteria > Rhizobiales > Rhizobiaceae > Metarhizobium. Next base: position 28,605 of record JAFKJU010000010.1, read on the forward strand.
TCGATGCCCTCGAAATAGGTTTTTCGCACGATCTCCGCCATCGGCCGGCGGGATTCGTCGTAACGCAGCGCCGCATAGAGCGTCTCGTTCTCGCCGACGTCGAATTCCGGCTGCAATCCGAACATCGAGGTCAGCGAGGCCTGCGGATCGAGATCGACCGCCAGCACCCGCAAGCCCTGCAAGGCGAGGAAATGGGTGAGATGCACCGCTGTCGTCGTCTTGCCGGAGCCGCCCTTGAAATTGGCAATGGAGATGACCTGCAGCTTGTCGCCCGGCCGGCGGCGCGGAAAGATATCCAGCGCATCGGCCGGATTGCTGCGCCTCGCGGAAAATTGCGCCCGAAGGGCATTGATCTGGGCAAGCGTGAAGGCGCGGCGGCCATTCGCCAGCCGCATCGGCTCCGGCCCCTCGCCGGCGAGATCGATGGTACGGATCGAGGATTCGGAAAGGCCGAGCATCCGCGCCACCTCCAGCGTCGTAAAGGTGCGCAACGATTTGCGCGCTTCCGGCGGATAGAGCGCATGGCGCAGCGACGTCAGCTTTTCCGACAGCAGCTCCGCATAGCGGATGATCTTTTCAGGGGTCTCTTCAACCATGTTTTCGGCCCAATTGATGGTTTTCTATCGCAATCGCGAAAATTTCCGTCAATGCGTGTATGTCCCGACGCAGAGCGATTTGTCCATCCATCCTGGACGAGAATTTTCACACACCGATGAAAAAGTTGCGAGCCGCAACGAAAGAGCTGATAAACAGCAGCGAAAAAATTCCTCCCAGGGACGAAACGCATGGACGACGAAACCCGCCTGCGCATGGCGATCATCGACAAGGCCCGCTGGATGAATTCCTCCGGCCTCAACCAAGGCACGTCAGGCAATATCAGCGTGCGCCATGGCGACCGGATGCTGATCACGCCTTCCGGCATCGCCTATGACACGCTGACGCCGGACATGATCGCTTCCATGCCGGTCGACGGCGAATACGGCGCCTGGGACGGGCCGAAAAAGCCCTCGGTCGAATGGCGTTTCCATCTCGACATCCTCAAGGCGCGACCGGACGTGATGGCGACGGTGCATACCCATTCCATGTATGCCACCATCCTCGCCATCGCCCGCAAGCCGATCCCGCCCTGCCATTACATGATCGCCGCCTTCGGCGGATCGGATGTGCGGGTCTGCGACTATGCGAAATATGGCACCAAGGAGCTTTCCATCAATGTGCTCAAGGCGATGGAGGGCCGTAGCGCCTGCCTGATGGCCAATCACGGCATACTGGCCACCGGCTCCAGCCTCGACAAGGCGATGTGGGCGGCCGTCGAACTGGAAACCATCGCCAAGCAATATTACCATAGCCTGCTGATCGGCGGTCCGGTCCTGCTCTCCGAGGAAGAGATCGACCGGGTGGTGCGCGAATTCCATGGCTACGGGCTGAAGACATAGGCGGAGACGGAGGATGGGATCGAGTGAGTTCGAGGCATTGCTGGATCTGTCCGCCGAAATCGGCGCCAATCCGAAACTGGTGCAGGCTGCCGGCGGCAATACCTCGCTGAAGGAAAGCGGCATCCTGTGGATCAAGGCCTCCGGCCTGTGGCTGGCGCATGCCCGCGAGCGCGAGGTCATGGTGCCCGTGGCGCTCGACCCCCTGCTCGAAGCCTTGGCACGCGGCAACCCGGCGGCGGAGAAGGCGCAGGATTTCGTCATCGCCGAGCGCAACCCCTCCGGCCTGCGCCCTTCCATCGAAACCACCGTGCATGCACTGATGCCGCAAAAGGTCGTGGTGCACGTGCATTGCGTCGAGACCATCGCCACCGCGGCTCTGGAGGAGGCAGAACGCGTCACTGCCGAGCGGTTGCACGATATTCCCCACGCCTATGTGCCCTATATCCGCCCCGGCCTGCCGCTAGCCCGCGCCATTGCCGCGCGCCTTGAGGAGGATACCTGCGTGCTGGTGCTCGGGAACCACGGGCTGGTGGTCGCCGCCGAAACGGTGGAGGCGGCGCGCGCTTTGCTGGAACGCGCCTGCGCCCGGCTGGCCTGGCCGGTCCGTTCAGCACCGCCGGCCGACAAGCAGGCGCTGATGCGCCGCGCCGCCGGCAGCAATTATGTTTTGCCGGACGAAGACGACCTGCACGCCTCCGCCACCGATCCCGACAATTGCCGGATTGCTGGCGGCGGGAGCCTGTATCCCGATCATGTGATTTTTCTGGGCCAGGGCGTAACGATTGCCGAGCCGGATGAGACGGCCCACGACATCGAAGCCGGCTTCGCCGTCAACGGCCTGACGCCGCCGCCGCTCCTGCTGTTTCCGGCTCAGGGCGTTCTGGTGCGCAAGGATATCAGCCTCGGTGCGCTGGCGCTGGCGCGTTGCCTCGCCGACGTCACCGCCCGCATTCCCGCCGATGCGCCGGTACGCTATCTCACCGATGCCGAAAATGCGGAACTGCTCGGCTGGGACGCGGAAAAATACCGGCAAGCGCTGAACCGCAATGAACGGGCCATCTCATGATCGATTTGCCGCTGGTCATCGGCATCGACATCGGCACGTCCGGCGCCCGCGCCGTCGCCATGGGCCTCGACCGTCGCGTCGCCGCCTCCGGTATGGCGAAGCTGGCCGATTTCTCCGACGACCATCGTGCCCCGGAGGCTTGGGCCGCAGCGGTGGACACGGCTCTCGGCTTCGTGCTCGCTGCCGTCGATCCCGGCCGCGTCAGGGCAATCGCCATAGACGGCACCTCCGGCACGCTGTTGCCGGTCAACGAGAAAGGCGGGCCGCTGGCGCGGCCGATGATGTATAACGACCCGGTCGAGGATGAGGCGATCCTGTCGCGCATCGCCGCACTTGCACCGCAGGACAGCGCCGCCCATGGCAGTACCTCGGGACTGGCGAAGGCGTTGTGGTTTCAGAGCCGGGTCTCGCCGCATCGCATCCTGCATCAGGCTGACTGGCTAGCCGGCCGCTTGATCGGCCGCTACGAAATCTCCGATGAAAACAACGCCTTGAAAACCGGCTACGACCCGATTGCGCGGCGCTGGCCGGACTGGATCGCTGAAACCGGCCTCGACATGGGGCTATTGCCGCAGGTGGTTCCCGCCGGCGCGCCGCTCGACCATATCTCGAACGAAACAGCCGCGCGTTTCAAACTCTCGCCCAAAACCCTCGTCGTTGCCGGCACCACGGATGGATGCGCCTCCTTCCTCGCCACCGGCGCCGACAAGCCGGGCGACGGCGTCACGGCACTCGGCACGACGATGACGATCAAGCTGCTTTCCAAGAGGCCGCTGTTCGCCCCGGAATACGGGCTCTACAGCCATCGCATTGGCGACCACTGGCTAGCCGGCGGCGCCTCGAACAGCGGCGGCATCGTGCTCGCCAGCCATTTTTCGGACGCCCGCATTGCAGAACTGTCGAAATCCATCGATCCAACGCAGCCGACCGGGCTCGATTATTACCCGCTGACAAAACCCGGCGAACGCTTTCCCATCAACGATCCACAGCTCCAGCCGCGCATGACGCCACGCCCTCGCGACGATGCCCGCTTCCTGCAGGCGATCTTCGAAGGCATCGCCGGCATCGAGAAACTGGCCTATGCGCGACTGCAAAGCCTTGGCAGCCCGGCCTTGCGCAATGTGCGCACGGTCGGCGGCGGGGCGAAGAACGCCGCCTGGTCGGCTATCCGCGCCCGGACTCTGAACGTTCCCTTCCCCGCCGTAGCCTCGGAAGACGCGGCGGCCGGCACGGCGCGGCTGGCCCTGCAGGGCGCGCGCATCGCGGAGTTCCTGTGATGAAACCCGAACCCATCTTCGGCATGGCGGCGCTGACAGCCCGTTACGACGCCTTCCTGGTCGACCAGTTCGGCGTGCTGCGCAGCGGGCGCGGTCCCTACCCGGGAGCAGCGGAGGCGCTTTCGGCGCTGAAGGCGGCGGGCAAGACGGTCATCATCCTCTCAAATTCGGGAAAACGCGCTTCCGAGAACAGCCGCCGCCTGGCGCAGCTCGGTTTCGACCCGGCAAGCTGGGACGTGTTCCTGACCTCAGGCGAGGTCGCCTGGCGCATGCTGGCCAAGGAAGACGGGACCGCGAAAACCTGCATGCTGATCAGTCGCGACGGCGATACGTCCGCCATCGACGGCCTCGGCCTGACCCGGACCGACAGCGGCGAGGATGCCGAGGTCATCCTGCTGACCGCCAGCGAGGGCGATCTCTATCCCCTTTCCCACTATGAGGCGTTGCTTACGCCGGCGGCGCGGCGCAACGTTCCCTGCCTCTGCACCAACCCCGACAAGGTGATGCTGACACGAGATGGCACCAGCTTCGGCGCCGGTCGCATAGCGGAACTCTATCAGGAACTGGGCGGCACGGTGCGCTGGATCGGCAAGCCTTATCCGGACATGTACAGCATAGCCCGCGAATTGGCCGGCGTGCCGGATGGCCGCATCTGCTGCGTCGGCGATAGCATCGAGCATGATATTGCCGGGGCCACCGAGGCCGGCTTCGCCTCCGTGCTGGTCACCACCGGCATCCTGGCCCAAGCCACAGAAACCGAGCGGCAACGGCTGTTCTCCGAACATGGCTGCACGCCGGATTATATCCTGCCAAAGTTCCTCTGGTAAAAAATCACAGTCTTGATTCCAGTAAATAACAAAATATCATCACAAATTATCGTCTACGCATTGAAAATATAACATGCCGATGTTATGTTTGCGATGTCGATCGGGCGAGGACGGCGATCGGACAATCGAAAGACAAGGCACGTCAGCATGACAAACCACGAGGCTTGTCGCGCCGTGCCCGTTCTCGGGAGGACGATGATGGCCGGACCGTCATATTGGGTTGGAACTAGCTGGAAAATGAACAAGACGCTGGCCGAGGCCATGGCCTTCGCCGAGGCAATCGCCAACGCCGATCCGGCGCGCGATCCGCGCGTGCAGCGTTTCGTCATTCCGCCCTTCACGGCGGTGCGCGAGGTCAAGCAACGTCTCGCCGCAAGCAGCGTCAAGGTCGGCGCGCAGAATATGCATTGGGACGATGCCGGCGCGTGGACGGGTGAGGTGTCGCCTCTGATGCTGAAGGATTGCAATCTCGACATCGTCGAACTCGGCCATTCCGAGCGCCGCGAATTCTTCAATGAAACGGACAAAACGGTCGGCTTGAAGACAGCCGCCGCCGTCCGCCACGGCCTGGTACCGTTGATCTGCATCGGCGAAACATTGGCCGAACGCGAGGCCGGCGAGGCGGATGCGGTGCTCAGCCGCCAGGTGGAGGGCGCGCTCGCGCTGCTGCAGGGCGAAGACCGGAACAAGCCCGTGCTGCTCGCCTATGAGCCGGTCTGGGCCATCGGCGTCAATGGCATTCCGGCGACCGCCGATTATGCCGACGAACGCCACAGCATGATCGCCGAGGTGGCGAAGGCGACGCTCGGCGTCGCCGTGCCGGTTCTCTACGGCGGCAGCGTCAATCCCGGCAATTGCGAGGAGTTGATTTCACAAAAGCATATCGACGGGCTGTTCATCGGTCGTTCCGCCTGGAATCCCGAAGGCTATCTCGACATTCTCGCACGCGTTTCCAGGGCGCTCGGCTGAACGCCGGCACCCTCTCAACTGGACAGAAAGGGCAAACCCATGAAAATCGTTCTCGGAGCAGACAGCGCCGGCAAGCCGCTTCTCGACGTCATCGAAGCGCATCTCAACACCAAATCCGATCTCGAAGTCGTCAACCTCAGCCAGTCCGGCTTCTATGCCGACCTGTCGCAGAAGGTCGCCCAGACCATTATCGACGGCGAGCACGAGCGCGGCATCCTGATTTGCGGCACCGGCATCGGCGTCTGCATCTCTGCCAACAAGGTGCCGGGCATCCGCGCCGCGCTGACCCATGACACCTATTCGGCCGAGCGCGCCGCCAAGTCGAACAACGCCCAGATCATCACCATGGGCGCCCGCGTCATCGGCCCGGAACTGGCCAAGGCCATCGTCGACACCTGGCTTGCTTCGGAATTCGACCCGAACGGCTCCTCCGCCGACAACGTCAAGGCCATCGACCGCCTGGATGCCGCCAAGGCCTGATCTCGCGCCCTTCGACAGAGACACGCGCCCGGCCCCGGACGTCCCGGTGGCCGGGCCTTTCGTTTCAGAAACGCCCCTCCGGCAGCGGACAAACCATGCCGCAGCCGGGGACGCCGGGCAGCGCATAACGCAGGCAGCAGACGCGCCGGCGGCCATGCCCGACCGTCTCCGCATCGCACTCCCGCCGGATCATGCCATGCAACGGGTTTTTCCAGCCGTCCGGCCAGAACGGCTGGTCGAGCAGGGCGCTGCCTTCGGCGGCAAGCTTCGGATCGGTTTGCCGCCCGGTTTCCATGACTGCCCAGGAAAAGTAGCCTGCGGCGTTAGCCCAGAGCAGCTTGCGGCTGATGTGGCCGAGATCGGCGACTGCTTCGACCAGCGGCTCGACGTGGCGGCGGAAGAGATCATGCATCGCCGCATGAATGGAAAGATCGGGCGCGGCGTCGCCGGTTCCGGCCAGCACGAAGGCGCGCGGCTCCGCGGTCTCGGGATCGAGACAGATCGTCATCTCATCGAGCGCGAGCGGCAAGCGCCGGCGCAGTTCCAGCCAGGAAATCGCGGCACCGATCATCAGGATGCTGAAGTAATACATGGTCCACATCGACACCACCGCTCGCCGGTCGGCGACGCCATATTTGACTGTGTAGCGGTCGATGACATCGCAAAAGAGATCGGCATCGAGCAGGTCGCGGCAGGCGATACAGCGCAGGCCGGATGGCGCTTCGCAGAGGAGGCGGCTCCGGCAATAGGCATATTTTTCGCCCGTACGGGCCGCAAGCAGCGCGTCGAAGTCAGCGACACGCGTGGGCGGCGACGGCGCCGCCGTGGCCGCGCCGCTCATCTCGTTCCACCCGTTGCCGTTGCGCAGTCATGCATGGTCTGCCCGTTCCCTTTTCGTTGGCCTGGGCCGGAACATATAAACAGGACTGACGCCGTCAACTTTTATTTCGCATCCACGCGATCGGGAGGGCGGCCGCCGAGCAGGTTCCTGGCGGCCTTTTTCCGTTTATTGCAGCAGTTGCGTCCAGACCTTGGTCACCAGTTCCTGCGCCGCAGGCGAGCAGGCCTGGCCCATCTTCACCGGCACGGTTGGAAAAAGCTCGGGCGCGTTTTCCTTGTTATAGAGCGCCTTGGCGGCATCGATCTTCATCGGCGTCGAATGGCCGTAATAATTGTATTGCGCGGTGGCGTTTTCCTGCTCGGCCATGAAGTTGATGAACTTCTTGGCGTTGTCGATATTAGCCGCGCCCTTCGGCACGACATAGGAATCCAGCCAGCCGACCAGCCCTTCCTTGGGCATGGCATATTCGACATTGGCCTTGTCGTTGCGGCGCAGGCGCAGGCTGTTGCCGTCCCACCAGAAATGGGCGGCGACTTCGCCGCTGCCGATGCGGTTTTCGATATTGTCGCTGGAATAGGCGGTGACGAAGGGCTTTTGCGCCACCAGGAGGTCGAGCACCTTCTTCATCGCCTGCGGATCCTCGCTGCAATAGGGGATGCCGAGATAGTTCTGGGCGGCGGGAATGACCTCGTCCGGCTGCGCCAGGCTGGCGATCTTGCCCTGCAATTCCGGGCCGGGCTCGAAATAGATCTTCCAGCTATCCACCGGCCCCTTGTAGAGATCGCGATTGACGGTGAAGCCGGCATTGCCGAAGGCGAGCGGGATGGAATAGCTGCCCTTCGGATCCCACCAGGGTTTCTGCCATTCCGGCAGAACCTGCCGATAGGCAGGCATGGCATTGGCGCCGATATCCTCCAGCAGGCCGCTATCGCCCATGATCTTCACGAAATGCTGCGACGGCGTCACCACGTCGTAACCTGAAGAGCCGGCCTGCAATTTCGTCAGAAGATCCTCGTTGGAGGAAAAGGCGTCGACGGTGACCTTGATGCCGGTTTCCTTCTGGAATTTCGCGATCAGATCCGGCGCGAGCGAATCGGCCCAGGCATAGACGGCGAGCGTTCCCTCGGCATGCGCGGCCGGGCCGGAGAGAAGGCTGAGGGCAGTTGCCGCGGCAAGCGCGGCGAAGCGGAATTTTGCGTGCATGTCGTTCCCCTTTTTGTACCCGGGGACGATAGCAAAACCTGCCATTCGATAAATTTGGAAAGGCCGAGGCGCTGATTAGGAAACGCCTATTCCCGGCGCTGGATAATGAAGGCCAGCGTCGCCAGCCCCACCGAGGCGATCATGATCAGCGTCGAGATGGCATTGAGCTGCGGCGAGACGCCCTGGCGGATCAGCGAGAAGATATAGACCGGCAGCGTCGTCGCCCCGCCGGAGTTCAGCAGCGTGCTGGTGATGAAATCGTCCATGGAGATGACGAAGGCCAGCATGCCGCCGCTGAACACGCCCGGCATGATCAGCGGCAGCGTCACCCGGCGAAACGCCACCCAGCCGGACGCATAGAGATCGCGCGCCGCCTCTTCCAGATCGGCATCCATGCCCTGCAAGCGGGCGCGGATCGGCAGGAAGGCGAAGGGAATGCAGAAGGTGGTGTGGGCGATGACGAGCTTCACCAGACCGTTGGCAATGCCGAGTTCGGAAAACAGGATGAGCACGGCCACCGCAACGACGATTTCCGGCAGCAGCAGCGGCAGGTTGACGACGGTTTCCGAGACGCGGCGGAAGCGGACATTGCGGCCGCGCACGATGACCAGCGCCGCCATCAGCGCCACCGTGGTCGAGATCGCGGTGGCGATTGCCGCGACGATCAGCGAGATCCGCACCGCATCCAGCAGCGCCCCGTTCGACAGCGCCGCTCCATACCAAGCCAGCGAAAACCCGCCCCAGTTGGAAACGATGCGATTGGCATTGAAGGAATAGAAGACGACGACGGCAATCGGCAAATAGAGGTAGATGAAGAAGAGCAGGCTGAACAGGCCGAAACCCGGATAGGCGCGCACGGAAAAACGCTTGCTCATCGGGCGGCCTCCCGGCCTTCGCGGCGGACGGCGGAGAGACCGCGCACCGTCAGGAAAATCAGCACCGACGCCATCAGCACGATAGAGATCGCCGCCCCCAGCGGCCAGTTGCGCGCCGCGCCGAACTGGAGCTGGATCAGGTTGCCCATCATCATCGCCTTGCCGCCGCCGAGCAGCGTCGGCTCCAGCACCGCGCCGAGACAGGGCACGAAGACGAGGATGGCGCCGGCCAGCATGCCGGGCGCGCAGAGCGGCAGGATGACGCGGCGGAGCGTCGTGAAGCGGCTGCCGTAGAGATCGTGCGAGGCCTCGACCAGCGCCGGATCGAGCTTCTCGATCGAGGCGAAGATCGGCAGGATCATCAGCGGGATATAGCTGTAGACGAGGCCGATCAGCATGGCGGTATCGGTGAACAGCAGGCTGCCGATATCGGGAAGCCCGAGCGCCAGCAGCGCCTTGGCGACGACGCCGTTATTGCCGAGGATGATGATCCAGGAATAGACGCGCACGATCATCGACACCCAGAAGGGCAAGGTCACCAGATAGATCAGCGCCACCTTGCGCTCGCGGCTCTGCAACGAAATGAAATAGGCGACCGGAAAGCTGCAGGCGAGACAGATCGCCGTCGTCGCCAGCGCCAGCAGCAGCGTGCGGCCGACGACGATCAGATATTGCGGATTGAACTCCAGCTCGCCCGTCCAGCCCTCGTTGAACAGGATCTGCCGGTAGGGGGCGATGGTGAAGATGTAATCGAAGCCGCCGTATGGACCACGCGTCGAGAAGGAGACGAGGATGATGATGCCGACCGGCACGATCAGCGTCAGCAGCATGATGACATGCGCCGGCATGAGGCCGAGCACATTCCAGCCGAAAAGCGGACGCCGCGCGCTCATGCGCCGAGAACCCGCGCCGATTCGGCGGCAAAGCTGACCTGGATCGGCTGGCCGACCTCGAACATGCCGCTGCGGCTCTGGCTGTTGCGCTTGGAAACCCTGAGCCGCGTCTGCCCGGCCTCGACGACATAATGGGTGAAACCACCGAGATAATTGGCGCTGACGATGCGCCCGTCGACGGAAATCTGCCCGGCCTGCGCCGGCAGGCTGATCTTCTCCGGCCGGATGGAGAGCACCGCCCTGGCCGCTCCGCCCACATGTTTCTGCGGCGCACTGATCGTCATGCCCAACGGTATGGAGACCGTGGCATTGTCGCCTTCCACCAAAAGCACTTCAGCATCGAGGAAATTGGTCTCGCCGATGAAATCGGCAACGAAACGGTTCGACGGCTCTTCATAGATATCAGCCGGCGTGCCGAGTTGCTGCACCTGGCCGTCGCCGAGCACGCAGATGCGGTCGGACATATCCAGCGCCTCCTCCTGGTCGTGGGTGACGAAGACGAAGGTGATGCCGGTCTGGCGTTGCAGGTTGCGCAGCTCGTCGCGCATCGCCTGCCGCAGCTTCAGATCCAGCGCCGACAGCGGCTCGTCGAGCAACAGCACTTCCGGCTCGGGAGCGAGTGCGCGGGCCAGCGCGATGCGCTGCTTCTGCCCGCCCGACAATTGCTGCGGCCGGCGGCCGGCGAATTTTTCCATATGCACCAGCCGCATCATATCGGCGACGCGGCTCATACGCCGCTCCTTCTCCCAGCCGAGATTTTCGAGGCCAAAGGCGATGTTCTGCTCCAGCGTCATGTGCGGGAACAGCGCATAGTTCTGGAAGACGGTGTTGACGCGGCGCCTGTGCGGCGGCAATCCCTGGATATCGGCGCCGCGCAGACGAATTTCGCCCGATGTCGGCTGCTCGAAGCCGGCGATCATCCGCAAAAGCGTTGTCTTGCCGCAGCCGGAGGGGCCGAGCATGGTGAAGAATTCGTTCTCGTAGATATCGAAGCTGACCGGCTGCAAGGCCTGGAAATGGCCATAGGCCTTCGATACACCGGCAATCTCGACGGCCTTGATGCGCTCGCGCGTATTCATGGAGATGGTCTCCGTTCCCTTGTAAACCAAGGTGTGCTGTCTCTGGCGGGCGATCTGTTCGCGGCTTTCGCCGGCGCGCACCCGTCCCCTCTGGAAATCGACGATATCGGCGGCGCCAGCCCCGAGACAGAATGAATCTCCGAAGTCCGGCATCGCATTTTCCGAAGCCTGCAGACTTAGGGTGAGCCTAATTCCTGCGAAGAAAACTGTTCCTTTAACCTATGCCGACCCCGACATAACGTCGCCGCCAAGATCGCGACGAGCCTCCGGCCCGGCGCGGAAAGAACAAGCCGGGGTTTTGCCCGGCCCCTTGCAGGAGACACCCGAATGATCCGCACCGGCGAGCAGTATCGCGATTCCATCCGCGACAGCCGCGAAGTCTTCATCAACGGCGAAAAGGTCAAGGATGTCACCACGCATCCGATGTTCAAGCCGCTGGTCGATATCCGCGCCCGCATCTACGACATGCAGCACGAGACGGCGACACAGGACATCATGTCCTATGTCGACAACGGCGAGCGCAACGCCATCGGCAACAAGCTGCCCTATACGCAGGACGACTGGTGGGCCAAGCGCCGCGCCACCGATGCCGTGCTGAACGACATCAACGGCGTCGTCACCCGCGTCGGCGACGAGACGGTCGGCGAGATGTGGTCGCTCTATGACGGTCAGGACGTGCTCAACGAGGTCGATCCGCGCTTCTCCGAAAACATCCGCAACCACATCTCGCATGTGCTGCATAGCGATCCCTTCCACGTTTCGGCCAACACCGATCCCAAGGGCGACCGCTCCAAGGCGCCGCAGGACCAGGATCCCGACATGCTGCTGCATGTCGTCAAGGAAACCGATGCCGGCATTATCGTGCGCGGTGCGAAATACGAGACGGCCGCAGCTTACGCCAACCAGGCCTTCACCAAGCCGACGATCGCCAACTGGGGCAACGAGGCCTATTCGGATTATGCCGTCGGTTTCATCTGCGATCTCGGCTCGCCGAACCTGAAGTTCATCTGCCGCACCGGCTTTGCCGGCCGCGCCAATGCCGAGGATTACCCGCTCGCCAACCGTTTCGACGAAGTCGACACCATCGTCATCTTCGACAACGTGCTGATCCCCTGGGAAAACGTGCTCTTCTACCGCCACACCAAGGCGGCGACCTTCATCCGCGCGACGCTGCACCGCTATTCGGCCTTCGCCTTCGTCCAGCGCAACCTGAAGCTCGCGGACATGATGATCGGGGCTGCGCTGTTCAACGCCCGCCAGACCGGCCTCGACAAGCAGCAAGCCGTGCAGGAAAAGCTATCGGAACTGGCCTGCTACCGCGAAAACATCAATGCGCACCTGACGGCCGCGATCGCGCTCGGTGAAAAATCGCCGACCGGGCTGATGATGCCGAACCAGTCGCTGCTCTATACCGGCCGTTACCTCGCCTGTTCGCAATTGCATCACATGATGCATATCGCCCGCGAACTCTGCGGCGGTCAGATCTGCGTGACGCCGGATGCAGCGTCCTTCCATCACCCGGAAACCAAGCCCTGGCTCGACAAGTATTACACCATCAACGACGAATGGGCCGCCGAGGATCGCCGCAAGCTGCTGGCGTTTGCCCGCGACATGCTGAACTCGGATTATGCCGGCCACCGGTTGACCTTCCAGCTCTTCGCCCAGTCGCCGCCGTTTGCGCATCTCGCCGCCGTCTACCGCAACTTCGACTGGAACGGCCCGCTCGGTTTCGTCAAGGACGCCGCCTCGCTCTCCGACAAGGTCGTCGGCAAGGCCAAGCTGCACAAGGACGATAGCGCCACCGCGCAATGGTATGCCGCGCAGACGGAATCCGAAAACCGCAAGGCCGCCGCCGAATAGCCCCCGAAGAGCAAGGGAACGATCACGATGGACGCAGCGCCCGATCCGGAACGTCGCCTGAAATTCCTGGCCGGCATGCGCCAAGCGGCTTGCCGCGATTTTCTGACCAGCCATAGCTTCGAATAGGACAAGACCATGCAACACCGCCGGCACCGCCCCTTCAACACCAAGGACACCTATCCCGAGCAGAAGCTCGACAACGATCTGTGCCAGGCCGTCGTGGCGCGCGGCACGACGATCTTCCTGCGCGGCCAGTGCCCGCAGGATCTCGACACCGCTGAGAATATCGACAGCCACGATCCCGTCGAGCAGACGCACAAGGTGATGCAGAACATCAGGCAGCTCATCGAGGAATGCGGCGGCACGATGGAACATCTCGTCAAGGTGGTCGTCTACATCACCGACGTCCGCCATCGTGAGGCCGTCTACCGCACCATGGGCGAATATATCAAGGGCGTGCATCCGGTCTCCACCGGCCTCGTCGTGCAGGCGCTCGCCCGGCCGGACTGGCTGGTGGAAATCGACGGCACCGCCGTCATCCCGGACTGAGCCGCCATGACCTTCTCCATCGTCGCGCGCTGCGCGAAGACCGGCATGTTCGGCGTCGCCGTCTCTTCCTCGTCTCCGGCGGTGGCGGCGCGCTGCGCCTATGCGCAGGCCGGCGCCGGCGCCGTCGCCAGCCAGAACGTCACCGACCCGACGCTGGGCGTTCGCGGGCTGGAATTGCTGACCCGTGGCGCATCGGCGACGGAGACCGTCGCCATCCTCAAGCGCACCGGCGCCTATGCCGACTATCGCCAGGTTCTGGTTGTCGATGGTCAAGGCGGCACCGCCATCCATTCCGGCCCGAATGCGCTCGGCATCTGGGCCGAGGCCAAGGCGGAAAACGTCGCCTGCGGCGGCAACCTGCTTGCCCATGACTGCATTCCCCAGGCGATGGTCGACGGTTTCCTCGCCTCCGAGGGCCATCTCGGCGACCGGCTGATCGCCGCCATGCGCGCCGGCCTGAAGGCTGGCGGTGAGGCCGGCCCGGTGCGTTCCGCCGGCATGAAGCTGGTGCGCGATGTCTCCTGGCCGGTGGCGGATCTGCGCTGCGACTGGACGGATGCCTGCCCCATCGAGGAACTGGCGAACCTCTGGGAGATCTACAAGCCGCAGCTCGACGCCTATGTGACCCGCGCCATCAACCCTTCGGAAGCGCCGAGCTACGGCGTTCCCGGCGACGAATGACCCTTCTGCTCAGGAGCCCGCGATGACCGCCTTCACCCATCAGGACTGGATCGGCAAGGCCGCCGCCATCCGTTTCCGAGACCAAGCCTTCATCGACGGCAAATTCGTGCCGGCGCGTTCGGGCCGACGCTTCGCCAGCATCAACCCGGCGACGGGCGAGACGCTGGCCGAAGTCGCGTCCTGCGGCGAGGAGGATATCGATCTCGCGGTCGCCGCCGCGCGCCGCAGCTTCGAAGCCGGCGCCTGGTCGCGGGCAGCTCCCGCCCATCGCAAGGCCGTGCTGCTGCGCCTCGCCGAACTGCTGCGCGAAAACCTGCATGAGCTGGCGCTGCTCGAATCCCTCGACATGGGCAAGCTGGTCAACGATGCCGTCGCCGTCGACGTGCCCGGCTCCGCCGGCATCTTCCAATGGTATGCCGAGGCCATCGACAAGGTCTATGACGAGGTGGCGCCGACCGGTGAAGGCGATCTCGTGATCGTCCGGCGCGAGGCGCTCGGCGTTGTCGGCGCGGTCGTGCCGTGGAACTTCCCGCTCGACATGGCCACCTGGAAATGCGCGCCGGCGCTTGCCGCCGGCAATTCCGTGGTGCTGAAGCCGGCCGAGCAATCGCCCTTCTCGGCGCTGCGGCTGGCGGAACTGGCCATGGAAGCCGGCCTGCCCGCCGGCGTGCTCAACGTCGTGCCGGGGCTCGGCGAAACTGCCGGCCAGGCGCTTGGCCGCCACCGCGATGTCGATTGCCTGGCCTTCACCGGCTCGACGGCGGTCGGCAAGATGTTCCTGCAATATTCCGGCCAGTCGAACATGAAGCAGGTCTGGCTGGAAACCGGTGGCAAGAGCCCCAACCTCGTCTTCGCCGATTGCGCCGATCTCGACGCGGCAGCCGACATGGCCGCCTTCGGCATCTTCTTCAACCAGGGCGAGGTCTGCTCGGCCAATTCAAGACTGCTCGTGCATCGCGACGTCAAGGACGCGCTGGTGGAAAAGCTGGTGGCGCGCGCCGCCCTCACCCAGCCGGGCGATCCGCTCGACCCGGCCTCGAAGATGGGGGCCATGGTCGATGCCCATCACACCAGCCGCGTCATGCGCTTCATCGAGGCCGGCAAGAAGAGTGCCCGCCTCGTCACCGGCGGCGAGCAGGTGACGGTCAACGGTCGCGGCAGCTTCGTGCAGCCGACCATCTTCGACAATGTCTCGCCCGAGGATACGCTGGCGCGCGACGAGATTTTCGGGCCGGTTCTCTCCGTCATCACCTTCGACGACGAGGAGGAAGCGATCCGGATGGCCAATGACAGCATCTACGGCCTCGCCGCCTCCGTGTGGACGGACAGCCTGTCGCGGGCGCACCGCGTCGCCGGCCGGCTGCGAGCCGGAACGGTGTCGGTCAACACCGTCGATGCCTTGAGCCCGATGACGCCCTTCGGCGGCATCAAGCAATCCGGTTTCGGCCGCGACCTGTCGTTGCACGCCTTCGACAAGTACACGGCGTTGAAAACGACCTGGATCAAGTACTGGCAGATCGGTCGGGCGGCTTGATCGCCGCCCGTAAACCGGCAACATAAGGCCCATGCCCTTACGTTTCACACTCCGCCAGCTCGAATATTTCGTCGCCGTCGGCGAGGCCGGCTCGATCGCCAAGGCGGCCGAGCAGGTCAACGTCTCGCCGCCCTCGATTTCCGCCTCCATCGCGCAACTGGAGGCCGAATTCGGCATCCAGCTTTTCGTGCGCAAGCATTCGCACGGCCTGTCGCTGACGGCCGGCGGGCGCGTCTTCCTCAAGGAGGCGGCGCGCATCCTCGCCGATGCCGATGCCCTGCACGCCGTTGCCGGCGATATTTCCGACCGCGTGCGCGGCCCGCTCGCCGTCGGCTGTCTGCTCACCTTCGCCCAGATCGTCCTGCCCTCGCTTCGGCGCAAGTTCGAACTGGCGCATCCCGATGTGCGCATCCGCCAGTTCGAGCGTAACCAGGGCCAGCTTTTCGAGATGCTGCAGCGGGGCGAAATCGACCTGGCGCTGACCTACGACATGGAATTGTCGCAGGACATGGCCTTCGAGCCGCTGGTGCAATTGCCGCCCTATGTCATGCTGCCGACCCACCATCGCCTCGCCGACCGCCGCTCCATCGAGCCGCAAGAGCTGGTGGACGAGCCGATGGTGCTGCTCGACCTGCCCTTCAGCCGCGAATATTTCCTCTCCGTCTTCCACGGCATGGGGCTGCGACCGAACATCGGCGAGCGTACTGGCGATATCGCCGTGATGCGCTCGATGGTCGCCAACGGTTTCGGCTACGGCATCGCCAATATGCGGCCGCTCAACACCATGTCGCCGGATGGCAAGCCGCTGTCCTTCGTCGCGCTCGGCGGCGGGGCGCGGTCTTTGACCATGGGCGTCGCCGTTCCGGCCGCCGAATACCGCACCCAGACCACCCAGGCCTTCATCGACCATTGCCGCATCTTCATGGGCGAGCAGGGCGTTTTCGGGCTGGAGCCGGTGGACGGTTAAAGCTCCGCGCTGACCATCCGTTCGACCAGTGCGTCCAGCATCGCGTCGCAACGGCGCATCTGCTCGATGCTGACGAATTCGTCGGGCTTGTGCCCTTGCGCCATCGAGCCCGGCCCACAGACCACGGTCGGCGTGCCGACATCGCGGCTGAACAGCCCGCCCTCGGTGCCGAAGGCCACCTTGATCGTGCCGTTGGCGCCAAGCAGAGACTTGACGAAGGCGACAGCCGGCGAAGCCACCGGCGTATCGAGGCCGGGATAGGCATTGGTGACGTCGATCTCGATGGCCGCTTCCGGTACCCGCTCGGCGACGCCGGCGACGATCTCTTCCGCCCGCATCCGCAATCCGGACAGCAGCGTATCGGCATCGTCGGCGGCGATGTTGCGGATCTCGAAATCGATCTCGCAGCGGTTGGGCACGATGTTGAGCGCCACGCCGCCCGACATTTTTCCCACATGCACCGTCGTATAGGGAATGTCGTAATCGGTATCGCGCGCGCCCTCGCGCGCCAGCCGGTCCTGCTCGTCGCGCAGCACGCCGACGAAATCGCAGCCGAGATGCAGCGCATTCAGCGCCAGCGGCGCCAAGGCCGAATGGCCCTCGCGGCCGCAGCAGGTGGCGCGGGCGGCGAGCTTGCCCTTGTGGCCGGTCGCGACCTGCATGCCGGTCGGCTCGCCGACGAGGCAGAGCCATGGTTTTACGGGCATTTCGGCCAGCATGCCGACCAGACTGCGTACGCCGAGACACCCGACCTCCTCGTCATAGGACAGTGCCAGATGCAGCGGCACTTTCAGCGGTTGCCGCGCTGCCATCACCATGGCCCGCAGGGCGCAGGCGACAAAACCCTTCATATCCGCCGTGCCGCGGCCATAGAGGCGGCCGTCATGCTGCGTCAGCGCGAAAGGCGGCATGGTCCAGGCCTGGCCCTTCACCGGAACGACGTCGGTATGGCCCGATAGCATCACCCCCGGCCGGTCCTTGGGACCGACGGTCGCAAACAGGTTCGCCTTGCCGCCCGCGGCGTCGTGGATCAGCTCATAGGCAATGCCATGCTCCTCCAGCACCTCGGCGACATAAGAAATCAGCCCGAGATTGGAATCGCGGCTGACGGTCGGGAAAGCGACCAGTTTTTCGAGAATCGCGATGCTGTCCATGCGGAACCCCTTCTTCTTTGTGTGCGATGTCTAGCAGCAGGACCGGAAGCGCCAAAATCGCATTTTCCTTTGCAAGGCTTCAGGTCAAGCTTCGCTTCCTTAGGCATGGCCTAAGCGTGGCAGAAGAAAACTTTTGTTTTCTCCGCAGGCAGTTGCGCTAACACTGCGGCCAGCCTTTCCAAGGGCTCTATCCGCTTGCCGCATGAGGGGAAATTTCGAATGCGCGATCCACGCTATGACATCCTGTTCGAGCCGATGAAGATCGGGCCGGTGACGGCCAAGAACCGCTTCTATCAGGTGCCGCATTGCAATGGCGGCGGGTATCGCGATCCGTCCGCCGCCGCCGAGATGCGCCGCACCAAGTCCGAAGGCGGCTGGGGGGTCATCTTCACCGAACAGACCGAGATGCACCACACCTCGGAAATCACGCCGTTCATCGAGCTGCGCCTGTGGGACGATGCCGATATCCCGGCGCTCGCCAAGATGGCCAAGTGCATGCATGAATACGGGGCGCTGGCCGGCGTCCAGCTTGCCTATTCCGGCATCAACGGCCCGAACCTCTATACCAAGGAAGTGCCGCGCGGCCCCTCCGCTTTGCCGATCCGCACCTTCACCAACGATCCGGTGCAGGCGCGCGCCATGGACAAGCAGGATATCCGCGACCTGCGCCGCTGGCACCGCAATGCCTTCAAGCGCGCCAGGCAGGCCGGCTTCGATCTCGTCTGCCTCTATGGCGCCCACGGCTTCGGCATCATCCAGCACTTCCTGTCGACGGCGACGAACCAGCGCACCGACGAATATGGCGGCTCGCTGGAAAACCGCTCGCGGCTGATGCGCGAACTGATCGAGGAAGGCCGCGACGCCATCGGCGATACCTGCGGTCTGACGCTGCGCCTGTCGCTCGACGAGATGATCGGCGAACTCGGCTTCGCCAATTCCGAAGTCCGTGACATGATCGAGATGCATGCCGACCTGCCGGATCTCTGGGATCTGGCCCATGGCGCCTGGGAAGACTGTTCCGGCCCCTCGCGCTTCAAGGAAGAAGCGGCGCAGGAAAGCCTGGTCAGCGGCATCAAGAAACTGACCTCAAAGCCGGTGGTCGGCGTCGGCCGCTTCACCTCGCCGGATGTGATGGTGCGGATGATCAAATCCGGTACGCTGGATTTCATCGGCTGCGCGCGTCCCTCGATTGCCGATCCCTTCCTGCCGAAGAAGGTCGAGGAAGGGCGCATCGAGGATATCCGCGAATGCATCGGCTGCAATATCTGCATCACCGGCGACATGACCATGTCGATCTCGCGCTGCACACAGAACCCGACCTTCATGGAGGAATGGCGCAAAGGCTGGCATCCGGAGCGGATGCAGGCCAAGGGCGAGAGCGAGACGGTGCTGATCGTCGGCGCCGGCCCGGCCGGGCTGGAAGCGGCGCGCGCACTCGGTTCGCGCGGCTACAGGATAGCGCTCGCCGAGGCCGGCACCGAGCTTGGCGGCCGCGTCGCCCGCGAATGTCGCCTGCCGGGCCTGGCGGCCTGGGGCCGCGTGCGTGATTACCGCCAGTATCAACTCAGCCAGATGGAAAATGTCGACATCTATTTCGACAGCCGTCTTTCGGCCGACGACATCCTCGGTTTCGGTTTCGGTTTCGAAAACGTCGCCATCGCCACCGGCTCGACCTGGCGGCGCGATGGCGTCGCCCGTGCCCATGTGGTGCCGATGCCCATCGATCCGGCCATGCCGGTCTATACGCCCGACGACCTGATGGACGGAAAAATTCCGAGCGGCAATGTCGTGCTGTTCGACGACGATCATTATTACATGGGCGGCGTGCTTGCCGAACTGATGGCGCGACAGGGCGCCAAGGTGACGCTGGTCACCCCTTCCGCCTATGTCTCCGACTGGACGCGCAACACGCTGGAGCAGATGGCCATCCATCGCCGCCTCGTCGAGGCTGGCGTCGAGATCGTGCTGAACCGCGTGGTAACATCCGTCGAGGCCGGCGGCGTGACGACGGCCTGCGCCTATACCGGCCTGACCTCGGAGCTATCAGCCGATGCCGTGGTGCTGGTCACCTCGCGCCAGCAGGACGACAGCCTCTGGCAGGAGCTGAAGGCGCGCGAAAGCGAATGGGCCGAAAACGGCATCCGCTCGATCAAGGTGATCGGCGACGCCGAAGCGCCCGGCCCCATCGCCTGGGCCACCTATGCCGGCCACCGCTTCGCCCGCGAACTGGACGAGCCGGATATCGGCGACGCCCTGCCCTTCCGCCGCGAAGTGACGGCGCTGGCGGCGGACTGATCGCCCCATGGAACGACAAAGGCCGCCGGGAAAATCTCCCGGCGGCCTTTTCATTTCAGGAATTCAGCGATTCTCAGTGGGCGCCGGACATGTCGCCCAGCACTTCCTTGGAGGCGACGGTCGAATCGGCATTGAGGCGATAGACCATCGGCACGCCGGTCGCGAGGTTGAGTTCGAGGATCTGTTCCTTGGTCAGGCGGTCGAGGACCATGACAAGCGAGCGCAGCGAATTGCCGTGGGCGGCGACCAGCACCTTCTTGCCCTGCAGCACCAGCGGCAGGATCTCGGTGAGGTAATAGGGCCAGACGCGGGCGCCGGTGTCGCGCAGGCTTTCGCCGCCGGGCGGCGGAATGTCGTAGGACCGGCGCCAGATATGCACCTGCTCCTCGCCCCACTTCTTGCGGGCATCGTCCTTGTTGAGACCGGAGAGATCGCCGTAGTCGCGCTCGTTCAGCGCCTGGTCGCGGATCGTCTTCAGGTCCGGCTGGCCGACCTTGTCGAGGATGATCTTGCAGGTATCCTGCGCGCGCTTCAGGTCCGAGGTAAAGGCGATGTCGAAGGTGATGCCGTAATCGGCCAGCGCCTGGCCGCCGGCATTGGCTTCGCGGACACCGAGTTCGGTCAGTTCCGGGTCTTTCCAGCCCGTGAACAGGTTCTTCAGGTTCCAGTCGCTCTGGCCGTGGCGGACGAGGACGAGGGTGCCGGTCATGTAGTGCCTCCTGATTATTGAGAAAGCCCGAGAACGTCGAGCATGGAATAGAAACCAGGCTTCTTGTCGCGCGCCCAGAGCGCCGCGCTGATTGCGCCGCGCGCGAAGATCGAGCGGTCGCCGGCGCTGTGCGACAGGGTGACGATCTCGCCTTCGCCGGCAATCAGGACGCTATGTTCGCCGATGACCGAGCCGCCGCGCAGCGTCGCAAAGCCGATGGTGCCCTTCGGCCGCGCGCCGGTATGGCCGTCGCGGCTGCGCACCGAATGATTGGCGAGATCGATGCCGCGCCCGCGCGCCGCCGCCTCGCCGAGCAGCAGCGCCGTGCCGGAGGGGGCATCGACCTTGTGCTTGTGGTGCATTTCAAGGATTTCGATGTCCCAGTCATTGCCGGGAAGCGCCCGCGCAGCCTGTTCCGTCAGGACGCCGAGCAGGTTGACGCCGAGGCTCATATTGCCGGATTTGACAACCCGCGCATGACGCCCGGCGGCTTTGATTTTCTCTTCTTCCTCGACCGAGCAGCCGGTGGTGCCGACCACATGCACGATGCGGGCCTGCGCCGCGAGCCCGGCGAAATTCACCGTTGCCGCCGGCGAAGTGAAATCGAGCACGCCCTCGCCATGCAGGAAGGCTGCCAGCGGATCGTCGCCGATGATGACGCCTGTCGGCCCCAGTCCGGCGATTTCACCGGCATCCTTGCCGACGAAAGGCGAACCGCTGCGTTCCACGGCGGCATGCAGCATGACGCCGTCCATGGCCGCGATGGTGCGGATCAGGGTCTGTCCCATGCGGCCGGCGGCGCCGACGACGACCAGCTTCATTGGCGCTTCGCTCATGATCATTCTGCCTGTCTTTGTTCGAAACCGGTATCGGCGGGCGGCGCCTGGAGATTGTTCAGGCGAGCGTAAAGGCCGCCTCCCCGCTTCGCAAGGCTTTCATGCGTGCCTTCTTCGGCGACGCGGCCATCCTGCATGACGATGATCTTGTCGGCCTTGACCACCGTCGACAGGCGATGGGCGATGACGACGACGGTGCGCCCGCCCATTGCCTCGTCCAGCGCCCGCTGCACCGCCGCCTCGGATTCGTTGTCGAGCGCCGAGGTCGCCTCGTCGAGCAACAGGATCGGCGCGTGTCGCACCAGCGCGCGGGCAATCGACAGGCGCTGGCGCTGGCCGCCGGAGAGCGTCACGCCGTTTTCGCCGACCGGCGTGTCATAGCCCTGCGGCTGCGCGAGAATGAAGTCATGGGCATAGGCCAGGCGCGCGGCTTCCTCGATCTCCGCATCCGTCGCCTCCGGGCGGCCATAGCGGATGTTGTCGCGGATCGTGCCTTCGAACAGGTAGGGCTGCTGCGAGACATAGGCGATGTGCTTGCGCAGCGATGCCTTGGTCACATGGGCAATGTCCTGACCGTCGATGAAAATCTGCCCGGCCTGCGGATCGTAGAAACGCGGAATGAGGGCGATGACGGTGGATTTGCCGGCGCCCGAGGGGCCGACCAGCGCGGTGGTCCTGCCGCCATCGGCGGTGAAGGACAGGTTGCGCAGGATCGGCTCGCCGTTCGAGTAGCTGAAATCGATGTCGCGGAATTCGAGTTTCGCCTCGGTGACGACCAGTTCCTTGGCATCGGCGCGCTCGGCCTGGCGCGTCTGCGTGTCGAGCAGCGCGTAGATCATGCGCGCATTGACAACGGCACGCTCCAGCTGCACCTGCAGCCGCGCCAGACGCCTGGCCGGATCGTAGGCCATCAGCAGGGCTGCAACGAAGGCGAAGAAAGCGCCCGGCAACACGTCGCCGTAAATGGAGCGGAACGCCGCGTAGGCGAGAACGCAGGAAATCGCCAGTCCGGCGAAGGTTTCGGTCAGCGGCGCGGTACGCTCCGTCAGGCGGGCGATGCGATTGGCGCGGTTTTCGGCGGCGTCGATGATGCCGTTGACCTTGTCGGCAAGCTGGCGCTCCATGGTGAACGCCTTGACGATGGTGATGCCCTGCAGCGTTTCCTGCATCGCGCCCTGCACATGGCTGTTCAGCTCGACCGCTTCCTTGGTCGCCGTGCGCAGCCGGCGCGAGACGTAGCGCAGCGCATACAGCAGCGGCGGTGCGATGACGAAGACGATCAGCGTCAGGATCGCGTCCTTGGAGATCATCACGCCGATGAGCGCCACCAGCGTCAGCAGGTCGCGCGCCGTCGAGGTCACCGTCAGGTTCAGCACGTCACGGATGCCGTTGACGTTCTGGCTGATCTGGGCGGCCAGATGCGCCGAGCGCGACTCGGCATAGAAGCCGACCGAGAGCTTCATCAGATGCTCGTAGAGACGGCTCTGGTAGCGGGCGACGATGTTGTTGCCGATCTTCGACAACGTCACCGCTTCCCCATAGGTGGCGAAGCCGCGCAGAACGAAAGCGACGAAGATCGAAATGCAGATCATCACCACCAGATCGGCGCGCCGGTTGGCGAAGGCTTCGTTCACCACCGATTCCATGATCCAGGCGGTAAACGCGGTCGTCGCCGCCACGGTCATCAGGCAGGCGATGGCGAAGGCGTACCCCCACAAGTGGTCACGACCGTTTTCGGCGATGATCC
Organism: Hyphomicrobiales bacterium; assembly: GCA_017305935.1. Lineage (GTDB taxonomy): Bacteria > Pseudomonadota > Alphaproteobacteria > Rhizobiales > Rhizobiaceae > Metarhizobium. The sequence continues at coordinate 51,883 of JAFKJU010000010.1, forward strand.
GCTTCAGGACGCTCGTAACGGTGTCGGAGTCGATCTTTTGTGATCTGGTCTGGTCTTCCAAAAAGCCGGGCTTTCCTGTCGTATGCGGATCCGGGCAGCGCCCGCAGTTCATTCAAAACTGCGCGGCTCTATAGCGGTTTGGAGCGGATTTGGCCATAGGTTTGACGTGAAAGGCATGGGCATTAGCCGCGCCAGTGGCGCCCCTCGGTCTCCAGTCCGAAGCGCGCCGGGGTCTGGGCATAGGCGGCCAGTCCCGCCAGCGCCGCCAGCGGATGCGTGACCACATAGGTCGGGATCGCGCGCATCAGCGCCGAATGCGGCGCCTTGTCCTCGAAGGCGGTCCGGAACTCGGGCTTCTTCAGCGCCGGCACGATTTTCTGCGAGATGCCGCCGGCGAGATAGACACCGCCCTTGGCCATGAACACCAGCGCCAGATCGCCGGCAACACGGCCGAGATAGGTGGTGAACAGGGACAGCGTTTCCGCCGCGATCGCATTCGTGCCGGCAAGTCCCGCGCTGGTCACTTCCGCCGGCTGGGTGAAAAGTTCGGGCTGACCCTCGGCGCCGCAGACGGCACGGTAGATGTTCATAACTCCACGGCCGGAAAGCAGTTCCTCGGCCGAAATCCGGCCGATGGCGGCGCCAGGATCATTGACCGGCGTCAGGAAGGGCCAGATGGCATAGTCGCGCGGCGTGCGCGGGCCGACATCGATATGGCCGCCCTCGCCCGGCACCGGAAGCCATTTGTGCTGTGCATGCACGAGGCCGGCGACGCCGAGGCCGGTGCCCGGCCCCAGCACGACGCGCGAGGCGAGTGTCTCCCCGGTGGCGGAGCCGATCGGCTCGCGATGCTCGTCAGCCAGCGAGCCGACAGCCAGCCCTTGCGCTTCGAAATCGTTGATGACCAGCACATCCGACATGTTGAGATCGGCGATCATCTGGCGAGGACGCACCACCCAGGGGCAATTGGTCAGCGGGATGTCGTCGCCATTGATCGGCCCGGCGATCGCAAGAATGGTCGAGCGCGGCTGGATCGAGGTCTTGTCGAGCACGGTTCGCTGGATCGCGTCTTCGATGGTCGGGAAATCGGCGGTCTGGACGATGGGAAACGGCCGCGGATCGCCATAGGCGTCCTTGAGAATCGCAAAGCGAGCATTGGTGCCGCCGATATCGCCAATGAGGATCGGAAACGGCAGGTGCAGGTCGGTATCGAATGGCGATTGCATGTCATTGCCCCCCATCGGCATTGCTTTCGTTTGCCTTCCCGGAAAAACCGGCCTCGGCTTTTTCCTGGCGAACGCTGAAATCCGCAAGCCGTTCCGCCGTCGCCCGGTTGAGCGCCATCGGGATGTCGTAGACGGTGGCGAGACGCATCAGCGCCTTGACGTCGACATCATGCGGCATGGCGGTCAGGGGATCGATGAAGAAAATCAGCATTTCGATCTCGCCGGTGGCGATCAGGGCGCCGATCTGCTGATCGCCGCCGAGCGGGCCGCTCTTCAGCCTGGTCACGTCGAGTTCGGGGCAAGCCTCCAGCACACGCCCCCCGGTGGTGCCGGTGGCGAAGATGCGATATTGCGACAGGGTCTGGCGGTGCAGGCGGGCAAAATCCGCCATGTCGTCCTTCTTCTGGTCGTGCGCGATCAATGCAATGCATCTTTCCGCAGCCATACGCCCTCCCCGCCTCGTCTTTCAATCGATTTGGTTTCTATAACATGTCGACTGCCTTTGGAAAGACAGCCCACCCATGATTAGCGAGAAACGGGCTTCACCAACGGGATCGGCACATTGCCGGTCTCGCCGTAGGCAGGTTCAACATCCGAAGGCAGAGGCTCGCTGGCCGAATCGACATCCGAGGCCGCGGGTTCCGGCGCAACGCTCTTGCCCATGGTCGCCGCCGCCGCCGAAGGAACGGACGGCGCTTCGAGGATCAACGCGCAGGCCTTGGGCAGATCCGAGAGCATGGTGTAGCGCGGCTTGACCGGCTTGGTGTCCGGTTTTTTGTCCGGCTTGGCCCAGGGCTCCTTGGTGAACCACCAGGCAAGCGACTTGTCGCAGCCGTCGCCGGCCGGCACCGGCGCCTGCGCCTTGCAATTCGTCGCACCTGCCGGGCAATGCATGCGGATGTGGAAATGGTAATCGTGACCGTAATAGGGACGCACCTTGCCAAGTGCGGTGCGGTCTCCGGTCCAGGTGTCGCACAGCTTCTTCTTGATCGCCGGGTTGACGAAAATGCGCTCGACTTCCGGATAGCTCGCCGCGCGCATGATCAGTCGCGCATGCGCCGGCGTCCAGATATTCGGATCGACCGTCAGGAAGGCGTTCGGCTTCAGCATCGAGCGGGCGGAGATGTTTTCGCGCTCGTCACTGCTCAGGCGGCGTGGCGGCATCGGGTTCAGCCAGATATCGGCATCGAGGCCGATCTGGTGCGAGGCGTGGCCGGTCCTCATCGGCCCGCCGCGCGGCTGGGCGATATCGCCGAGCAGCAGCCCCGGCCAGCCGTCATATTTGGCAGCGTCGCGCGACAGGCGCTCGATGAGCGCGATCAACTGCGGCTGGCCCCAGCGGCGGTTGCGCGACAGGCGCATCGCCTGCCATGTCGGACCATCGGTGGGAATGGCGACTGCGCCGCCCTGGCAGCCCTTGGCGTAAAAACCGTAGGGCGTCGGCTTGCCGCGCGTCGGCAGCGTTACCGCGCCGAACAGTTCCTTGGCCGGCGTGGCGTCTTCGGCATGAACGAAATCGGCCGGGGCCGAAGCGAGAAGCAGGGCCGCCAGGCCCACGGATGCGAAATTGCGAAAGAAATCTGCGAAAGCCAAAGTCCTGTCCCGTCTGCCCGCCGCCACATTGATTTGCGCTGAAGATAGCCTGCAATCGGAATTTGGTGAATCCGTGTCAGCGCGCCTGCGAGCCGATTGCATTGATATTGTATCGAACTTGCCACAGAGGTTCTGTCTTTTGCCGTTTTTGCCGTTACATTGTGCGCAACGCAACAATGAAAGGGCAGTCATGTCGGCACGGTGGAAGATGGGTCTGGCGGCGGTTTTCGTCTGTGGCATGGTTTTGCAGCCGGTCGCCCCCCGCGCCGAGGAGGCGCTGGTCTGGCGCCATGCGCTGTCGAGCATCGGCGAGCCGAAACTGCCGCAGGGCTTTGCCCATTACGACTATGTCAACACGCAGGCCCCGAAGGGGGGCACGCTGAACCTTTCGGAAGCCGGCACGTTCGACAGCTTCAATTCCGTGCTGGCCAAGGGCGAGCAACCGTCCAGCCTGTCGCTGGTCTACGACACGCTGCTGACCTCCTCCGAGGACGAGGTGCTGACGTCTTATGGCCTGTTGGCCGAGGCGATCGCCTATCCGGACGACCTTTCCTACGCCTCGTTCCGTCTGCGGGCGGAAGCGAAATGGGCGGACGGCAAGCCGGTGACGCCGGAAGACGTGATCTTTTCCTTCGAGAAGGCGAAAGAACTCGATCCGCGCATGTCCGTCTATTACGCGCATGTCGTCTCCGCCGAAAAAACCGGCGAGCGCGAGGTGACCTTCCGCTTCGACGAGAAGAACAATCGCGAGTTGCCGAACATCCTCGGCCAGTTCCTGATCGTTCCCAAGCATTGGTGGGAAGGCAAGGACGACAAGGGCAACCAGCGCGACATCGCCAAGACGACGCTGGAGCCGGCCATGGGCTCCGGCCCATACCGCATAGCCGCCTTCTCGCCAGGCTCAACGATCCGTTACGAATTGCGCGACGACTATTGGGCCAAAGACCTCAACGTCAACGTCGGCCGGAACAATTTCAAGGTGATCAACTATAATTTCTATGCCGATTTCGACGTCGAGCTGGAGGCCTTCCGTGCCGGCAATGTCGATTTCCGCCGTGAAAACAGCGCCAGCCGCTGGGCGACGGGATATGATTTCCCGGCGGTGAAGGACGGCCGCGTCAAGCGCGAGGAGGTTGAAAATCCGCTGCGCGCCACCGGCATCATGCAGGCGCTGGTGCCCAACCTGCGCCGTGACCAGTTCAAGGATCCGCGCGTGCGGCTGGCGCTCAACTATGCCTTCGATTTCGAGGATTTGAACCGCACCCTCGCCTTCAACGCCTTCAAGCGCATCGACAGCTATTTCTGGGGCACGGAGCTGGCCTCCTCCGGCCTGCCGCAGGGCCGCGAGCTGGAAATCCTCGATGGCCTGAAGGACAGGGTGCCGCCGGAGGTCTTCACCACGCCCTATACCAATCCGGTCGGCGGCGATCCGCAGAAGAGCCGCGACAACCTGCGCAAGGCCATCGGCCTGCTGAAGGAGGCCGGCTGGACGCTGAAGGGTAACCGCATGGTCAACGAAAAGACCGGGCAGCCGCTTTCCATCGAGATCCTTCTCGGCAGCCAGTCCTTCGAGCGCACCGTGCTGCCCTTCGCCAACAATCTCAAAAAGATCGGCATCGATGCACGGCTTCGCACCGTCGACGCCTCGCAATATACCAATCGCGTCCGCAGTTTCGATTACGACATGATCTACCAGGTCTGGGCCGAGACGCTGAACCCCGGCAATGAGCAGGCCGAATTCTGGGGATCGGCCGCCGCCGACCGGCCGGGTTCGCGCAATTATGCCGGCATCGCCGATCCCGCGGTCGACGCGCTGATCAAAATGATCATCTTCGCATCCAACCGCGACGAGCAGGTGGCGGCGATCAAGGCGATGGACCGGGTGCTGCTCGCCAATCACTACGTCGTGCCGCTGTTCTACTCCGGCAACCAGCGCATCGCCTACTGGAACCGCATCGCCCATGGGCGCTTCCCGGAATACGGGCTCGACTTCCCCGCCGCCTGGTGGTCTGCGGAGGCCGCGAAGTAAGCCGGAAACGGTGAACACCTTGCGTTCGCCGGGCGACCGGTTACCAAATGAACCGAAACGAATCGCGGCCCCGCCGGGGCCGCGCGGAAGGAATGACGAGTTGACATCTTCGGGAAGCCCGCTCTGATGGGTGCCTATATCCTGCGACGCCTGCTGTTGATGATCCCGACCATCGTCGGCATCATGGCGATCTCCTTCGCGGTCATCCAGTTCGCGCCCGGCGGGCCGGTCGAGCGGGTCATCGCCGATCTCACCGGCCAGGGCGACAGTGCTGCGGACCGTCTTTCGGGGGGCGGCGATCTCGTTGGCCAGCAGGGCGGCGACGCGACAGGCAATTATCGCGGCGCGCAGGGGCTCGATCCCGACCTGATCGCGAAGCTGGAAAAGCAGTTCGGCTTCGACAAGCCGCCGCTCACCCGTTTCGGCGAGATGATGTGGAACTATATTCGCTTCGATTTCGGCGAAAGTTTCTTCCGCAACACGCCGGTCATCGACCTGATTGCCGAGAAGCTGCCGGTGTCGATTTCGCTCGGCGTCTGGATCCTCTTGTTTTCCTACATCATTTCTATTCCGCTCGGCATCAAGAAGGCGGTGGAGGACGGCTCGCCCTTCGACGTCTGGACCTCCGGCGTCATCATCATCGGTTATGCCGTGCCGAGCTTCCTGTTCGGCATCCTGCTGATCGTCGTGTTCGCCGGCGGCTCGTTCTTCGACTGGTTCCCGTTGCGCGGCTTGGTCTCGGACAATTTCGCCGATCTCAACTGGTGGCAGAAGATCCTCGATTATTTCTGGCACCTGACCCTTCCGCTGATCTCGCTGTCGCTGGCGGCCTTCGCCACCACGACGCTGTTGACGAAAAATTCCTTCATCGACGAGATCAAGAAGCAATATGTGACGACCGCGCGCGCCAAGGGCCTGACCGAACGCGAGGTGCTTTACGGCCATGTGTTCCGCAACGCCATGCTGATCGTCATCGCCGGCTTTCCCGGCGCCTTCATCTCGGCCTTCTTCACCGGCTCTCTGCTGATCGAAAACATCTTCTCGCTCGATGGTCTCGGACGCCTCGGCTATCTCTCGGTGGTCAACCGCGATTATCCGATCGTGTTTGCGACGCTCTATATCTTCTCGCTGCTCGGCCTTGTCGTCGGGCTTGTCTCCGACCTGATCTATACATGGATCGACCCACGCATCGATTTCGACCGGAGGGACGTCTGATGACCGCCGCCTCCACCGCCACCGTCGCGCGTGAAGCGCCCGTCGCGCCGCCTCGAAGGGGACTTTTGTCGCCCACCAATCTGCGCCGCTGGGAGAATTTCAAGGCCAACCGGCGCGGCTACTGGTCGTTCTGGCTGTTCATGATCCTGTTCGTGCTCAGCCTGTTCGCAGAATTCATCGCCAACGACCGGCCTCTGATCGCCTCCTATAAGGGCGAGATCCTGTTTCCCGTCGTCATCAATTATCCGGAGGAGAAGTTCGGCGGCTTTCTCGCGGAAACCGATTACCGCTCGGATTTCATCCAGGACGAGATCAAGGCCAACGGCTGGATGATCTGGCCGCCGATCCGCTATTCCTATGATACGGCCAATTCCAACATTCCGCATTCGGCCCCGACGAAGCCGTTCTGGCTGATGGACAGCCAAGAGCGCTGCTCCGGCTATCCGCAGGGCGTGAACGATCCGCAATGCGTGACCGGCAACCTCAACTGGCTCGGCACCGACGACCAGGCCCGCGATGTGACGGCGCGGATGATCTACGGATTTCGAATCTCCGTGCTTTTCGGCCTCGCCTTGACCATTGCGTCCGCCATCGTCGGGGTGACCGCCGGCGCCATCCAGGGTTATTTCGGCGGCTGGACCGATCTTCTGATGCAGCGCTTCATCGAGATCTGGTCGTCAATGCCGGTGCTTTATATCCTGCTGATCATCGCCGCCGTGTTGCCGCCCGGCTTCTTCGTGCTGCTCGGCGTCATGCTGCTGTTTTCATGGACGAGTTTCGTCGGCGTGGTGCGGGCCGAATTCCTGCGCGCGCGCAATTTCGAATATGTGCGCGCCGCCCGGGCGCTCGGCGTCGGTAACTGGACGATCATGTATCGGCACCTGCTGCCGAATGCCATGGTCGCGACGCTGACCTTCCTGCCCTTCATCCTCTCCGGCTCGATCACCACGCTGACCTCGCTGGATTTCCTGGGCTTCGGCATGCCGCCGGGCTCGGCCTCGCTCGGCGAGATGATCGCGCAGGGCAAGAAGAACCTGCAGGCCCCCTGGCTCGGCCTCGCCGCCTTCTTCACCATGTCGATCATGCTGTCGCTGCTGATCTTCGTCGGCGAAGCCGTGCGTGACGCCTTCGATCCGCGAAAGACGTTCCGATGAGTGCCCCCCTGCTCAGCATCCGCAATCTCTCGGTCGCCTTCCATCAGGGCGGCAAGACGAGCCTTGCCGTCGAAAACGTCTCCTTCGACATCGCCCGCGGCGAAGTCGTGGCGCTGGTCGGCGAGTCGGGTTCCGGCAAATCCGTCTCGGCCAATTCCATCCTCGATCTGCTGCCGCATCCGGCGGCGAGTTACCCTTCCGGTGAAATCCTGTTCAAGGGCAAGGATCTGCTGAAAGCCGACGATGCGACGTTGCGCAAGGTGCGCGGCAACGACATCACCATGATCTTTCAGGAGCCGATGACCTCGCTCAATCCGCTCCATTCGATCGAAAAGCAGATCGGCGAGATCCTGAAGTTGCACCAGCAGATCGAGGGGCCGCCCGCCCGCACCCGCATTCTCGAACTCCTGCAACAGGTCGGCATCCGCGAACCGGAAAAGCGGCTGAAGGCCTACCCACACGAGCTTTCCGGCGGCCAGCGCCAGCGCGTGATGATCGCCATGGCGCTCGCCAATCGCCCGGAACTGCTGATCGCCGACGAACCGACCACGGCGCTCGATGTCACCGTGCAGGCCCAGATCCTCGAATTGTTGCGCGGCCTCAAATCCGAGCATGGAATGGCGATGCTGTTCATCACCCATGATCTCGGCATCGTACGCAAATTCGCCGACCGCGTCTGCGTCATGACCCGGGGGCGCATCGTCGAAACCGGGCCGGTCGAGGAGGTCTTTACCAATCCGCAGCACGAATACACCCGCCACCTCTTGAGCGCCGAGCCGACCGGTGAGCCACCGCCCGCCGACGACAGCAAGCCCATCGTGATGGAAGGCAAGGACGTGCGCGTCTGGTTCCCGATCAAGGCCGGTTTCCTGCGCAAGGTGGTCGATCACGTCAAGGCGGTGGACGGCATCGACCTGCAATTGCGCGCGGGACAGACGCTCGGCGTCGTCGGCGAATCCGGCTCCGGCAAGACGACGCTGGGGCTGGCGCTGACGCGGCTGATTTCATCAAAGGGCCGCATCGCCTTTGTCGGCCAGGATATCGAGCGATATTCCTTCGGCGAGATGCGGCCGCTGCGCCGACAGATGCAGATCGTCTTCCAGGATCCCTTCGGTTCGCTGTCGCCGCGTATGTCGGTCGCCGATATCATTGCCGAGGGCCTGCTGGTGCATGAACCCTCGCTGTCCTTCGAGGAGCGCGACCGCCGCGTCTGCTGGGCGTTGGAGGAGGTCAATCTCGATCCCACGACCCGCTGGCGTTATCCGCACGAATTCTCCGGCGGCCAGCGCCAGCGCATCGCCATTGCTCGCGCCATGGTGCTGAAACCGCGCTTCGTCATGCTCGACGAGCCGACCTCGGCGCTGGACATGAGCGTGCAGGCACAGGTCGTCGATCTGCTGCGCAACCTGCAGGCCAAGCACGACCTCGCCTATCTGTTCATCAGCCACGACCTGCGCGTCGTCAAAGCACTGTCGAACCATGTCATCGTCATGCGTTTCGGCAAGGTGGTGGAACAGGGGCCGGCGGAAGGCATTTTCGCCAAGCCCCGGGAAGATTACACCCGCGCCCTGATGGCCGCGGCCTTCAATCTCGAAGCCGTCCCCGTCGGCGGCGTCAAACAGTGAATGCGGTTCCCATGCCTGACAAAAGCCCCGTCATCATCGACCTGAAATTCGACGCCGAAACCGTCCGCAGATCGCTTTCCGGCACCTTTGCCGATCGCGAGGTGATCAACCTCGCCGATCCGGAAACCAAGGGCCGCGACCTCACCGGTATTGCCTACGCCGTCGTCTGGAAGCCGGACGCGGACCTGTTTTCGCGCGCGCCCGATCTCAAGGTGGTCTTCTCCGGCGGCGCCGGCGTCGACAGCATTCTCTCCATTCCCGCTCTGCCGGATATCCCGATCGTCCGCTTCGTCGACCACACGCTGACGACGCGCATGAGCGAATGGGTGGTGCTGCAATGCCTGACGCATCTGCGCCAATGCTTCGCCTATGCCGAACAGCAGGCGGCACGTCATTGGGAAGAACTTTCCCAGCCGCAGGCAAGCGATGTCACCGTCGGCGTCATGGGCCTCGGCGTGCTCGGGCTGGACGCCGTGCGCAAGTTGCAGGTCATAGGTTTCGATGTCATCGGTTGGTCGCGTACCCCGAAAAGCATCGAGGGTCTTGAGACCTACGATGCGGCCGGCCTCGATGCTTTTCTCGACCGCACCGATATTCTCGTCGGCCTGCTGCCGCTCACCCCGGAAACCGAGGGTTTCTACGATGCGGGCCTGTTTTCGAAGCTGCGCCAGGGCGGCGCGCTCGGCAAGCCGGTCTTCATCAATGCGGGACGCGGCCGCAGCCAGGTCGAGGCGGATATCGTTTCGGCGCTGCAAGCCGGCGTGCTCGGCGGCGCGTCGCTCGACGTGTTCGAGCGCGAGCCGCTTGGCGCCGAAAGTCCGCTCTGGTCGATGAAGAACGTCATCGTCACGCCGCATGCGGCGGCCTCTTCCGACGAGCGCGCGCTCTTCCGCAACGTCGAAGCGCAGATCGCCGGCTTCGAGCGCGGTGAAAGCCTGCCCGACCTTGTCGATCGCCAGCGCGGCTATTGATCGCGGCATGCGCGAAAGCCATGTCGCATTCAATCGATTTGTCTGGACAGCGCCGCCGTTTTCCCGATAACTCCATGAGATCATTCGTCGCGAGCCCAGGCCTGCGGCGTGACTGGAACAGGAACTGGGGCGGAGCCCATGACGAAGACTGATATCGCCCGGCGTGTCTTCAACCACACATGGAAGCTCGATCCGATCATCCGCAGCCTGATCGACACCGACTTCTACAAGCTGTTGATGCTGCAGATGATCTGGAAGCTCTATCCGGATGTCTCCGCCACCTTCTCGCTGATCAACCGCACAAAAACCGTGCGCCTCGCCGACGAGATCGATGAAGGCGAGTTGCGCGCCCAACTCGACCATGCCCGCACGCTGCGCCTCTCCAAGAAGGAGATGATCTGGCTGGCGGGTAACACCTTTTATGGCAAGGCGCAGATTTTCGAGCCGGAATTCCTGGCCTGGCTGTCGAATTTTCAGCTTCCAGAATACGAGCTTTCCAAGGCGAACGGCCAGTATACGCTGCATTTCCACGGCAAATGGGTCGAGACGACCATGTGGGAAATTCCCGCACTGGCGATTATCAACGAGCTGCGCTCGCGCGCGGCGATGCGCGATCTCGGCTATTTCACCCTCGATGTCCTCTATGCCCGCGCCAAGGCGAAGATGTGGTCGAAGGTCGAGCGGCTGCGGCTGCTGCCGGGCCTGCGCATCTCCGATTTCGGCACCCGGCGCCGCCACAGTTTTCTCTGGCAGCGCTGGTGCGTGGAAGCGCTGAAGGAAGGCATCGGCCCGCGCTTCACCGGCACCAGCAACGTCCTGCTCGCCATGGATTCCGATCTCGAAGCGGTCGGCACCAATGCGCATGAACTGCCGATGGTCGCCGCAGCACTCGCCGAAACCGACGCGGAACTGGCCGAAGCGCCCTATAAGGTGCTGCGCGACTGGAACAAGCTTTACGGCGGCAACCTGCTCATCGTACTGCCGGATGCCTTCGGCACCGCCGCCTTCCTGCGCGACGCCCCGGAATGGGTGGCCGACTGGACCGGCTTCCGCCCGGACAGCGCGCCCCCGATCGAAGGCGGCGAAAAGATCATCGCCTGGTGGGAAAAGATGGGCCGCGATCCGAAGAAGAAGATGCTGATCTTCTCCGACGGCCTCGACGTCGATGCCATCGTCGATACATACCGCCATTTCGAGGGCCGGGTACGAATGAGTTTCGGCTGGGGCACCAACCTCACCAACGATTTCGCCGGCTGCGCGCCAAAAACCATCGACGGGCTGAAGCCGATCTCCATCGTCTGCAAGGTGGTGGACGCCAACGGCCGGCCGGCGGTGAAACTCTCCGACAACCCGCAAAAAGCCACGGGCGAGCCGCAGGAGGTCGAACGCTATCTGAAATTCTTCGGACAGGAAGATCGCGTCGACCAAAAGGTTCTGGTATAGGGCCGTCGACTTTCTCGAATATTCCGGGCCTGACGCCGTGCGTCACGCCCCGCGAAAGAGCAGGCATGTTGACGAAAAAGGGAAAATATGGGCTGAAGGCCCTGAATGACCTCGCGCATCTGCCGCCAGGCGGCTCGGCCCTGAGCAGCGAGATCGCCGCGCGCAACAATATCCCGAAGAAATTCCTCGATACCATCCTGCTGGAACTGCGCAATGCCGGCATCGTCCGCTCCAAGAAGGGGCCGGGCGGCGGTTACGGGCTGTCCAAGCCGGCGAGCGAAATCCGTATCGGCCATGCGATCCGCGTCCTCGACGGACCGCTCGCGCCGATCCGTTGCGCCAGCCGCACGGCTTTCGAGGCGTGCGACGATTGCAACGATCCCGAGGCCTGCGAAGTGCGCCGCTCGATGACGCTGGTGCGCGACGCCATGGCCGAGATACTCGACGGCATGACGCTCGACGTATTTTCACGCGACCCTGATGCGGCGGGCGAAGCGGGTGACCGCACCGCGCGGCAATGATCAGAGGCCGAAAAAGGCCGCGTAAAGCTCCGGCTTGAAGCCGACCTGCAGGCCGGGGCCGCTTTCCAGCACCGGGCGCTTGATCATCGAGGGCTGCGCCAGCATCAGCGCAATCGCCTTGTCCTCGGAAAGATTGGCCTTGTCGGCCTCCGGCAGCGCCCGAAAGGTCGTGCCGGCGCGGTTCAGCACCTTGTCCCAGCCGGCCTCGGCGCACCAGCGTTTCAGATGCGCTTCGTCGATGCCCTGCGTCTTGTAATCGTGGAATTCGTAAGGGATGCCGTTCCCATCGAGCCAGGTGCGCGCCTTCTTCATCGTGTCGCAGTTCTTGATGCCGTAAATGGTGACGCTCACGCGAAAACTCCAAATGAGGGATTTACCGGCCGGTGGCCTTGGTCAATTCGACGCGAAAACGGTCGCTGGCGGCAAGCTTGCCGAGATGCGCCGGCGAAGGATCGGGATGGCCGTTGGCCGTCGCCGGAAAGAAGGTCTCGCCTGTCATCCTGCCACCTCGAACTGGTCCGCCGAGATCGCAAATCTCGAACGGAGGATGGAACCGAATCGTGAATATCCTCCATTTGTCACGCCCTTGCATGTTGTTTCAAGTCAGTGCCAGCCTTGAATTCCAGTGTGAGGCTTGCCAATTGAGGCCAGAAATCGCCTGCAATGAAAGGAGCTTGCCACCCGATGAGCGAAACTGCGGAAAAAACCGTCGAAAACCACGTCTTCGAGGCCGATGTCGCCCGTCTGCTGCATCTGATGGTGCATTCGGTCTATTCCGACAAGGACGTCTTCCTGCGCGAACTGATCTCGAATGCCGCCGATGCCTGCGAAAAGCTGCGCTATGAGGCGATCACCCATCCCGAAATGCTCGGCCACGACGCTCAGCCGCATATTTCCTTGACGCTGGACGAGGAAGCCCGCCGCATCGTCGTCGAGGATAACGGCATCGGCATGAGCCGCGGCGAGATGATCGAATCGCTCGGCACCATCGCCCGCTCCGGCACCCGCGCCTTCATGGAGATGGTCGAGGCCGCCAAGGGCAAGGACGGCGCCCAGCTCATCGGCCAGTTCGGCGTCGGCTTCTATTCGGCCTTCATGGTCGCCGACAAGGTGGATGTGGTCTCCCGCCGCGCCGGTTCGGCCGAGGCTTGGATCTGGTCGTCGGACGGCAAGGGCAGCTACAGCATCGCCGAGGCTTCCGCAGCCGACGCTCCGAAACGCGGCACGCGCATCACCCTGCGCTTGCTGGAAGACGCTCAAAAGTATACCTCGCGCTGGAACGTTGAGCACATCGTCAAGCAGCAGTCAGGCCATGTGCCGGTGCCGATCGATCTCCATGAAAAGCCTGGCGCCGAAGCGGTCCGCCTGACGGATGGCACCGCGCTGTGGACGCGCTCGAAATCGGAGATTTCCAAGGAGGAATACACCGATTTCTATCGCAGCGTCGCCGGCCAATACGACGAGCCGGCGCTGACGGTACATTTCCGCGCCGAGGGCCGGCATGAGTATACCGCGCTCGCCTTCATTCCCTCGACGCCGCCCTTCGACCTGTTCGATACCGATCGCAAGGGCCGGATGAAGCTTTACGTCAAGCGCGTGTTCATCACCGACGATGCCGAACTTCTGCCGCGCTACCTGCGTTTCGTGCGCGGCCTCGTCGATACCGCCGACCTGCCGCTCAACGTCTCGCGCGAGATGATCCAGGAAAGCCCGCTGCTCGCCGCCATCCGCAAGGGCGTGACAAACCGGGTGCTGACCAGCATCGAGAAGCTGGCGGAGAACGAGCCGGAAAGCTTTGCCAAGCTCTGGGAAACCTTCGGGAGCGTCATCAAGGAAGGCATTTACGAGGATTTCGAGCGCCGGCAGCAGCTTATCGCGCTCTCTCGCTTCCGCACCACGGCAAACGAGGAGCCGGTGCGCTCGCTGGCCGACTACGTCAAGGACATGAAGGACGGGCAGAAGGCGATCTATTATCTCGCCGGCAGCTCGCTCGCCCAGCTCAAGGCCTCGCCGCAGCTCGAAGGGTTTCGCGCCCGCAGCATCGAGGTGCTGCTGCTGACCGATCCGGTCGACAGCTTCTGGGTGACGACGGCGCCGGATTTCGAGGGCAAGCCCTTCCGCTCGATCACAAAAGGCAATGCCGACCTCGCCGACATCCAGCCGCTCGACGCCAAGGAGGACAAGCCCAAGGCAACTGCGGATGTCGACGGCTTCATCGCCTTTGCGAAGTCGACGCTCGGCGACGCCGTCGCAGACGTGCGCGCCTCCGACCGGCTGACCGAAAGCCCGGTCTGCCTCGTCGCCACCGAGCAGGGGCCGGACCGGCAGCTCGAAAAGATCCTGCAGGGCGCGGGGCGCATGGAGCAAGCGGCAAAACCGATACTGGAGGTAAATCCCGATCATGCGCTGATCGCGGCGATTGCCGCAGCACCGGCCGGCGATGAGTTTCGTGCGGATGCCGTGCAATTGCTGCTCGACCAGGCCCGGGTTCTCGATGGCGACAAGCCGGCCGATCCGCGCGCCTTCTCGGAACGTCTCGCCCGTGTTTTCGAAAGGGCCCTCAAGTCCTGAAGCATTCCAGGAAAAGCGGAACGCTTGAATACATAACGCAACGGCCGGGTATAGACCCGGCCGTTCTGCCTCTTTCCATGGGGGTGACTTTCTACAGCACGAATTCGGACGACAGCGACTTGTGGCGGTTGAGCTGGTCGATCAGCGCGGGAACGGTATGGTGTCCCTCGCGGAACATGTTGACCAGCGCCGTGGCCGCGAGTTCCGCGACGACGCTGTTCAATTCGACGCCCTTTTCCTCGCACCATATTTCCAGGGCCTCCCGCAGGATGGCGAGGTCGCGCGGGCCGAAAGACGTATGCAGAAACTGATTGGTACGCATGATTTCCACGATCGATGATATCGAAGCGTCGAGGCGCACCGGCCGCTTGGCGACAGGCGCGACTTAACTTTTCTCCCACTATGCATGCCGTTGTTCCGAAACCGGTTTCCAGCCTCGGAGACGCTTGCGCAGATGCAGATAGGAAGAGGAAGCAAAGCTTCAAGATGGGACAACGCGATTGTGAAAAGCCGTTATCGACCGCTTCTTTTGCGCCGCGCGCGATTTTTGTTTGACCCATGCATATTCTGACGCGATATCGCCCTAAAGTGAGTTCAGGCCGCCGCCATCGGCCCCGCAGCAAGGGGTCAACGAGTCGAAAGCAGACAGATGTCAACCATTGACGACAACGAACCGGACATGATCGTGTCCATACCGCGAACGGCCGAGCCGCGTTTTCCCTTCCTGCGCCGTTACCGGACGCTTTTGGTGGCGGCAGGCATCGTCATCGTCTTCGCGCTGGTCGGCACCGCCATCTATCACCTGACCTCCGAGGTGAAATACGATGACGTCATCGCCGCGCTGCAGGCAACGCCCTGGTCGGATATCGCGCTGGCGCTGGTGTTTACGGCGCTGAGCTTCCTCTGCCTGATCTGCTACGACCTCAATGCCTTCCGGTATCTCGGGCGCAAGGTGCCCTTCGCCCATGTGGCGCTGACGGCATTCAGCGCCTATGCGGTCGGCAATACAGCCGGCTTCGGGGCGCTGAGCGGCGGCGCGATCCGCTACCGCGCCTATTCGCGGCTGGACGTGCCACCGGACGATATCACCCGCATCGTCGCCTTTGTGACTCTGGCTTTCGGCCTCGGGCTTTCCGCCGTCTCGTCGCTCGCCGGCCTGCTGGTCGCCGAGGATGTCGCGCCGCTGCTCGGCATGGCGCCGTGGCTTTTGCGGGCGCTGTCGCTGATCATCCTCGTAGCACTGGCCGGACTGGTGTTTTACAGCCGCGACGGGCGCGAGCTGCGGATCGGCGGCGCGACGCTGACGCTGCCGGATGCCGGCACCTGCCTGCGCCAGTTCGTCATCACGCTTGCCGATATCGCCGCTTCGGCCACCGTTCTCTATGTACTGCTGCCGGATACGCATCTGAGCTGGCCGGCTTTCCTCGCCATCTATGCCATCGCCGTCGGCTTCGGCGTGCTCAGCCACGTGCCGGCGGGCCTCGGCGTCTTCGAAACCGTGATCATCGCCTCGCTCGGCAGTTCCGCCGATGTCGAGGCGGTGCTCGGTTCGCTGGTGCTCTACCGCGTCATCTATCATGTCCTGCCGCTGATCATCGCCATCGCCATCGTCCTGACCACGGAAGTGCGGCAGTTGACGCATCATCCGGCTGCCTCCAGCATTCGTCGCCTCGGCGGGCGCGTGTCGCCGCTGCTTCTGGCGACGCTATCGGTGATCTGCGGCGTGATGCTGATC
Source organism: Hyphomicrobiales bacterium (assembly GCA_017305935.1). GTDB lineage: Bacteria > Pseudomonadota > Alphaproteobacteria > Rhizobiales > Rhizobiaceae > Metarhizobium. Next base: position 67,966 of record JAFKJU010000010.1, read on the forward strand.
TTTTCGAGCGTAACGCCGACGCCGGACGACAATCTCGCCTTCCTCGCCCGCTATCTGCCGCTACCGATCGTCGAAAGCGCGCATTTCCTGTCCAGCCTGCTCGGCCTGACGCTGGTGATTGCGGCGCGCGGCATCGGACAGCGGCTGGATGGCGCCTGGTGGGTGGTGGTCGGCGCCTCGCTGGTCGCCCTCGCCTTCTCGTTGCTGAAGGCTATCGCCCTGTTCGAGGCGGCGCTGCTGCTGTTCCTCGCCGTCAGCCTGTTCCTGACCCGACGACTGTTCCGCCGCCCTGCCTCGCTGTTCCAGCAGGCGCTGACGCCACCCTGGCTGATGGCGATGGGCATCGTCATCATCGGTGCCGTCTGCGTGCTGCTCTTTGTCTATCGCGATGTCGAATACAGCCACGATCTCTGGTGGCAGTTCGAATTCACTGAAGAAGCGCCGCGCAGCCTGCGCGCCGTTCTCGGCATCGTCATCATGTCGTCGGCAGTGGCGATCTTCGGCCTGCTGCGCCCGGCGCGGCAATGGGTACACCCGGCAACGCCGGACGAATTGCGGCGTGCGGCCGAAATCGTCGAGAAGCAGGATGTCGCCGACGCCAATCTGGTGCGCATGGGCGACAAGTCGTTGCTCTTCTCGGAAAAGGGCGATGCCTTCATCATGTTCGGCGTTCAGGGCCGCTCGTGGATCTGCCTGTTCGATCCGGTCGGCAATCCGAAATCCTACACTGATCTCGTCTGGCGTTTCGTGGAATCGGCCCGCGCCGCCGGCTGCCGCGCCGTCTTCTACCAGGTCTCGCCGGCGCTCTTGTCGCATTGCGCCGATGCCGGCTTGCGCGCCTTCAAGCTCGGCGAACTCGCCATTGTGCATCTGAAGAATTTCGAGATGAAGGGCGGCAAATGGGCGAACCTGCGTCAGACCGCCAGCAAGGCGGTGCGCGACGGGCTGGACTTCGAGATCATCGAGACGGCGGACGTGCCGCAGGTTTATGACGAGTTGAAGGCGGTTTCCGATGCCTGGCTCGGCCATCACAATACCCGCGAAAAGGGTTTTTCGCTCGGCGCCTTCGATCGCGATTACGTGCTGTCGCAGCCGGTGGCAGTGCTGCGGGTTGAGGGCCGGATCGTCGCCTTCGCCAACCTGCTGGTCACGGATACGCTGCAGGAAGGCTCCATCGACCTGATGCGCTTCTCGCCGGATGCGCCGAAGGGATCGATGGACTTCCTGTTCGTGCGCATCATCGAGCATCTGCGCGACAAGGGCTTCCAGACTTTCAACCTCGGCATGGCGCCGCTGTCAGGCATGTCGAAACGTTCCGTCTCGCCGGTCTGGGACCGGGTCGGCGGCGCGCTGTTCGAGCATGGCGAACGCTTCTACAATTTCAAGGGTTTACGTGCTTTTAAGGCGAAGTTTCACCCGGAATGGGAGCCGCGATACCTCGCGGTCTCGGGTGGCCTCAACCCGGTGCTGGCGCTGATGGACAGCGCCCTCCTGATCGGCGGGGGCGTGCGCGGCGTCGTAGGGAAGTAAGCAATTCCGGCAAAAGTGCGAAACGCTTTTGCGTTCGGGATTGCGTCACGCCAAAGAAGACGCCGCGCGACCGGATTTTACTTCGCTTCCAGAACCGGCAGGATCGATGGATCGACGGAAGCGGCAAGGGCTCCGGTGGCGACGAGGTCGGCGGCCGCCTTGAGGTCGTTTGCCATGAAGCGGTCGTCGTCGAGGCTGGCCACGCGGGCGCGGATGGCGGCAAGCGCCTTCTGCAGTTCGGGGCTGGTCTTGAGCGGGCCGCGCAGTTCGACGCCCTGGGCGGCCGCCAGGGCTTCGATGCCGAGGATGGCGAACAGGTTATCGGTCATGGCGAGCAGGCGTCGGGCGCCGTGGCAGGCCATGGAAACATGGTCTTCCTGGTTGGCGGAGGTGGGCGTGGAGTCGACCGAGGCCGGATGCGACATCTGCTTGTTTTCCGACATCAGCGCCGCCGAGGTGACTTCGGCGATCATCAGGCCGGAGTTCAGGCCCGGCTTCTTCGACAGAAAGGCCGGCAGGCCATGCGACAAAGCGGGATCGACCAGCAGGGCGATGCGGCGCTGGGCGATGGCGCCGATTTCACAGATGGCGAGCGCCGTCTGGTCGGCGGCGAAAGCGACCGGCTCGGCATGGAAGTTGCCGCCGGAAACGACGTCGTCATCGGACAGCACCAGCGGATTGTCGGTGACGGCATTGGCTTCGATTTCCAGCGTGCGGGCGACCGCGGCGAGGAGATCGAGGCAGGCGCCGTCGACCTGCGGCTGGCAGCGGATGCAATAGGGATCCTGCACGCGCTCGTCGCCCTGGATATGACTGTTGCGGATTTCAGAACCGTCGAGCAGGCGGCGCAACGCAGCGCCGGCGTCGATCTGGCCCTTGTGGCCGCGTAGCGTATGGATATCGGGGTGGAAGGGTGCCGAGGAGCCCATGGCGGCATCGGTGGACAGCGCGCCGGTGACCAGCGCCGACTGCGCGGCGCGATGGGCGCGGAACAGGCCGGCCAGCGCCAGCGCGGTGGAGGCCTGCGTGCCATTGATCAGCGCCAGGCCTTCCTTGGCGGCCAGGCGGATCGGCGTCAGGCCCGCGCGCGACAGCGCTTCGGCGCCGGCAAGGCGTTCGCCTGCATAGAAGGCTTCGCCTTCACCCATCATCACGGCGGTCATGTGCGCCAGCGGCGCCAGGTCGCCGGACGCGCCGACCGACCCCTTTTCCGGGATGAGCGGGGTGACGCCGGTTTCCAGCATGCCCTCGATCAGCCGCACCAGTTCCAAACGCACGCCCGAGGCGCCGCGGCCCAGTGAAATCAGCTTCAGCGCCATGATGAGGCGAACAATCTCGACCGGCAGCGCCGCGCCGACGCCACAGCAATGCGACAGGATGAGATTGCGCTGCAGCGTCGCGACATCGGAGGCGTCGATACGGATCGAGGCGAGCTTGCCGAAGCCGGTATTGATGCCATAGACCGGTGCGTTGCCGGCGGCGATGGCCGCAATCCGCGCCGCAGCCTTTTCGATGGCGGCATCGCAGCCACGGTCGAGACGCACGGTTTCGCCGTCCCAATAGACGCGGGCGAGATCGGCAAGCGGAACCTTGCCCGGATGCAGAATGATGGTCATGGCAGCTATCCTCTTCAAGCGTTGTCGGAAGCCGGACGCGCTCTCCACAGCACGCTCTCTCCCGGTGTCGTCAGTGGTCCTCGTGCGCGCCATCGACTTCGGTTCCGCGCCTCCGTTTTAATAAGTATATACATAATAATTCGAAGACAAGCAAAATCTACGGTTCCCCAGCCTTTCGCAGCGGGAAAGCCGGCGCTACATCAGGATGTGCTCGACAGGTTCGATCGGCGGCGGGAGGTCCGTCTCGCCCATGGCCTCGAGAAGGCCGATCTCGATCACCCGCGCCATGGCGATTAATGGCAGGGCGTGGTCGGTGTTGTCGAACGGGTTTTCCAGCTCGACCCCCAGCGCATCCAGCCCGAAGAAGGCGTAAGCCACCAGCGCCGAGCAGAAGGGCGTCATCCAGCCGAGCGTATCGACGAAACCCAGCGGAAACAGGAAACAGAACAGATAGGCCGTGCGATGCAGCAGCAGCGTATAGGCATAGGGCAGCGGCGTTGAGCGGATGCGTTCGCAGGCCGCCTGCACGCCGCCGAGCTGGTCGAGCGAGCGCTCCAGCGTCTGGTAGATTATATCGCCGATCTTTCCTTCGCCCCGCAGCCGCGCCAGCCGCGCGGCCTGCGCGCGCAAGGCCGCATCCGGCCGGTTGGCTACCGGACCTTCCGCAACGAGACGCGCCGGATCGAAATCCGGCCGGCAGGGCTTGGAAGGGTTTTGCGGCCGCAGATGCGCGGCCAGGAGATGGGTGAACATGCCGATCTCGCCGAGCAGGGCGCGGCGCTCCGCCCGGCCCCCGGCGTCGCCCGGCCCTTGTTCCAGCACCAGGCTTTGCCGCCCGAGCGCCCGGCTGACGGCGATCAACTCTCCCCATTGCTTGCGCGCCTCCCACCAGCGATCGTAGCAGGCATTGTTGCGGAAACCGAGGAAGATCGACAGGGCGATGCCGATCAGCGCGAACGGCAGGCCGGTGACCGAGGGCACATAGGCCGGCTCCCAGCGATGCAGGATGACGACGATAAAACCGACCAGAGCCGTCACGGCCAGCTGTGGCAGGATTTTCGGCACGACCGAGCCTCGCAGCACATAGGCGAGCTGCAGGAGCGTCGGCGACTGGCGAACGATCATCGGAGTCCTCTTGGTTTCATAGCCGCGCCCGTGTGCTGCGCGGCGTCGCCAGCAGCAGGTTGGTTTCGCTCGACGTGATGCCCGGCACCAGCCGGATGCGCCGCAGCACCTGATCGAGATCGGTCAGCGTCTGGGCGCCGAGTTCGATGATCAGATCCCAGCGTCCGTTGGTGGTGTGGATGGCGGACACTTCCGGGAAACCGCCGAGCGTCTGGATCACCCGGTCGGTGACGCGCCCCTCGATTTCGATCATCATGATACCACGCACCGGCAATTCCACGGCGTCGGCGCGCAGGATGACGGTATAGCCGAGAATGCCGCCCTCGCGCTCCAACTTTTCCATGCGGGCGCGGATCGTCGCCCGCGACACCTTCAGGTCGACGGCGAGATCGGAAATGCTGCGCCGGCCGTTGTGGCGCAGCAGGGTCACGAGTTTTTCGTCCAGTTCGTCCATGATGGCAAATCGATCAATCGTTTTGCCATTTTGATAAGCCTTTTCGCCTGAATTGGCAAATTGATCCGTTCATTTCGCCGAACCTTCATGCTCAGATGACCCAAAGGAGACACACATGCACTGCAAATTGATCGGCACTCCGGTTCAGGACGGTTCGTCTCGGCTCGGTTGCGAAATGGGTCCGAGTTCACTGCGCGTCGCCGGCCTCGTCGCCACGCTGCGAGACCTCGGCCATGAAGTGGAGGATCTCGGCAACGTCGTCCGCCCCGAAATCTCGACAATATCCCACCCGAACCCCGCCATCAGGCAATTGCCGGAAGTCGTCGCCTGGACGCAGGCCATTGCCGAGACGGCTTATGCCAGCAGCGCCAACGGCTTTCCGATCTTCCTCGGCGGCGATCATATCATTTCCGCAGGCTCCGTCTCCGGCCTTGCGAAGCGCGCCACAGAAAAGGGCCGTCCGCTCTTCGTGCTCTGGCTCGATGCCCATACCGACCTGCATTCGCTCGACACCACAGACAGCGGCAATCTGCACGGCACGCCGGTCGCCTATTTCACCGGCCGTCCCGGCTTCGACAAGCATTTCCCGCCGCTCGCCGCCGCCGTCGATCCGGCCAATGTCTGCATGATCGGCATCCGCAGCGTCGATGCCGCCGAGCGCGGCTTCCTTGCCGAACTCGACATCACCGTGCATGACATGCGTTATATCGACGAGCATGGCGTCGTCGCCCCGCTCAAGGCCTTCCTGGAACGTGTGAAGGCCGTGGACGGGATGCTGCATGTCAGCCTCGACGTCGACTTCCTCGATCCGGCCATCGCGCCCGCCGTCGGCACCACGGTTCCGGGCGGCGCCACCTTCCGCGAGGCGCACCTGATCATGGAAATGCTGCATGACAGCGGCCTCGTCACCAGCCTCGACCTGGTGGAACTCAACCCCTTCCTCGACGAGCGCGGCCGCACCGCCAGCCTGCTTGTCGACCTGACCGCCAGCCTGATGGGCCGCAAGGTTCTCGACCGCCCCACGAGGAGTTTCTGATGCTCGCATCGACCAATACGCTGAATATCGTTCCCTTCATCAGCGTCGAAAACATGATGAACCTGGTGCTCGACATCGGCGTCGAGACCTTCCTCAAGGAACTTGCCGCCTATATCGAGGAAGATTTCGCCCGCTGGGAGCATTTCGACAAGACGCCGCGCGTCGCCGCCCATTCGCCCGATGGCGTCATCGAATTGATGCCGACCAGCGATGGCGCGCTCTACGGCTTCAAATACGTCAACGGCCATCCAAAGAACACCAGGAGCGGCCGCCAGACGGTCACCGCCTTCGGCGTTCTCTCCGATGTCGATACCGGCTATCCGCTGCTGCTGTCGGAAATGACCATCCTGACGGCGCTGCGCACCGCCGCGACCTCCGCTGTCGCCGCCAAGCATCTCGTCCCCTCGCGCCATAAGACGATGACGATCATCGGCAACGGCGCGCAGAGCGAATTCCAGGCGCTGGCCTTCAAGGCGATCCTCGGCGTCGACCGCCTGCGCCTCTACGATATCGATCCGGCAGCGACCGCGCGTTGCGCCAGGAACCTGGAGGGACGCGGTTTCGAGATCGTCGCCTGCCATTCGGGCCATGAGTCCGTCGAAGGCGCCGACATCATCACCACCGTCACCGCCGACAAGCAGAACGCGACGATCCTCACCGACAACATGGTCGGCAGCGGCGTGCATATCAACGCCGTCGGCGGCGATTGCCCCGGCAAGACCGAGCTGCACCGCGATATCCTGCTGCGCTCGCGCATCTTCGTCGAATATCCCGAGCAGACCCGCATCGAAGGTGAAATCCAGCAGCTTCCCGGCGATTATCCGGTCGAGCAACTGTGGCAGGTCATCGCCGGCAGGGCCAAGGGGCGCGCGGACGACCGCGAAGTGACCCTGTTCGACAGCGTCGGCTTCGCCACGGAGGATTTCTCCGCGCTGCGTTACGTCCGCGACAAGCTGGTCGGCCGCAACGTCCACCAGCCGCTCGACCTGCTCGCCGATCCCGACGAGCCGCGCGACCTCTACGGCATGCTGCTGCGCCACGGTCAGAAGCGGACCACCGCCTGATTTCCGAACGGCCGCCGCTGTGATTGCATCGGCGGCTCTTCCTCGTTAAGCCTCGGAGAGATGCTTCGTTTCTCTGAGGTTTTTTCATGCCCGGTCCCACCGTCGTTCCCGTCCAAGGCGATGCCGCCCTGCCCCGGAAAGTCGATGTCGTCGTCATCGGCGGCGGTATCATCGGCGTTTCGACGGCGCTGGAACTGGCCGAGCGCGGCGTCTCGGTGGCGCTATGCGAAAAGGGCGGCGTCGGCCAGGAACAATCCAGCCGCAACTGGGGCTGGGTGCGCATCTCGATGCGCGATCCGCGCGAAGTGCCGCTGATGGCCGAGGCGCTGCGCATCTGGGAAACGCTGGACGCCCGCATAGGCCGCGACACCGGCTATACCAGGGCCGGCATCGTCTTTTCCTCCGCAACGGACAAGGATTTCGAAGCGCAGGACCGCTGGCGCCAGAATCTTGACGGCTACCAGCTCGAAACGCGGATGATGGATGCAAAAGAATTCCGCACGTTGTTTCCCGGCTCGCGCATGACCGTCAGGGGCGGGTTGCTGACCCCGATCGACGGTCGCGCCGAGCCTCAGAAAGCGGCCCCCGCCATTGCCGAATTCGCCCGCGAAAAGGGAGCCGTCATTCTGACGCAATGCGCCGTGCGCGGCATCGAAACGGCTGGCGGCCGCGTCTGCGGCGTGGTGACCGAGCGCGGCTCCATCGCCTGCAGCGCGGCGGTTCTGGCCGGCGGCGCCTGGTCCAGTCTGTTTGCCGGCAGCCTTGGCATCCGCCTGCCGCAATTGAAGGTGCTGAATTCCGTGCTGCGCACCAAACCGCTGGCCGGCGGGCCGGAAGAGGCGATGTGGGCCAACGACTTCGCCTTCCGCAAGCGCCAGGACGGCGGCTATACTATCGCATCCGGCCATGAGAACATCGTCGATATCGTCCCCGACAGTTTCCGCTTCGCGCTGAATTTCCTGCCGGCGCTGAAAAGCGAGTGGCGCTCGCTGCGCCTGCGCCTCGGCAAGCGCTTCCTCGAGGAAGCCCGTTTGCCACGCCGCTGGGCGATGGATCGCCCCAGCCCCTTCGAGGCGACGCGGGTGCTCGACCCGGTGCCGGATCTGGCGCTGGCCAATGGCGCGTTCAAACACCTGCAGGCCGCCTTCCCGATCTTTGAAAAAGCCGAAATCGCCCAGCATTGGGGCGGCATGATCGATGTGACGCCGGATGCGGTGCCGGTGATTTCCACCGTCGATGCGTTTCCGGGCTTTCACATCGCCACCGGTTTTTCCGGCCATGGTTTTGGCATCGGCCCGGGCGCCGGCCGCTTGATGGCCGATCTGGTCACCGCCCGCCCGCCGGTGGTCGATCCCGCGCCCTTCCGCCTGTCGCGCTTCTCGGATGGCTCACGCATCGAGTTGATCACCGGTTTCTGAGATGGCACGCAAACCGCGAGGCGACGGCACGCTCGACACCGAACTGGAAGACCTGCCGCCGGACCAGCGCTGGCGGGAATGGATGCGCCGCGCCGAAGCGGTGATCTTCGCCTCCGCCATGCCGGTTTCGCGCGAAACCATAGCCCGCGTCGTCGGCGGCACCTGCAGCATCGACCTGCTGATCGAGGATATTTCCGCCGAACTGCGCGGAAAACCCTATGAAATCGTCGCGGTCGCCGGCGGCTGGCAGTATCGCACGCGGCCGGCCTATGCCGCCGTGATCAAGGCCTCGCAAGCTCCCACCCGCGAAACATCGGACATCAGCCGGCAGGAGGCGACCGTGCTCGCCGCCATCGGCTATTTCCAGCCGGTCACCCGTGGCGAACTCTCGAAAATCCTCGGCAAGGAGGTCAGTCGCGATTCCATCGCATCGCTGCGGCAGGCCGGCTATATCCAGACCGGCCCGCGCAGCCCGACGCCGGGCGCGCCCTTCACCTATGTGACCACGCAAGCTTTCCTCTCCGCCTTCGGCCTCGCGACCTTGCGCGACCTGCCCGATATCGAGCATCTCGAAGATGCCGGCCTGTTGAACCGCATCGATCCAGAAGAAGGCGCACCGACCGCCGCCCCTGCTGAGGAAGACGAGACCGGCGCTTGAAACCGGATTTATTTAAGCTTAAACTTTCTGCACGAATTCGGGGAGGGGCGGAGATGGCATCGAATATGAGACAGCGGATCCTATCAGGCGAAACGCTGATCGGCCCCTTCGCCGCGATTCCCCATCCCGTCGCCATCGAGGTGACGGCGGCCGCCGGCCCGGACTTTCTCTGCATCGACGCCGAGCACGCCCAGATCGGCCGCGAGCGGCTGGAGGATCTGATCCGCGCCGGCGACGTCCATGGCGTGCCGATGCTCGTGCGGGTACCCGGCCATGCGCCGGAACAGATCGCGGCGGCGCTGGATGCGGGCGCGGCCGGAGTCCTCGTGCCGCGCGTCTCCACCGTCGCCGAAGCGCAAGCCGCTGTCACCGCCACCCGCTACCCGCCGCAAGGCGCGCGCGGCGTCGGCCCGGGCCGCGCGGCGGCCTATGGTTATCGCATTCCCGACTATCTGGAATCGGCCAATCGCACCGTGCTGCTCGCCATCCAGGTGGAAACGGCGGCAGGCCTTGCCAATATTTCCCAGATCGCCGCCGTCGAGGGAATCGACGTGATCTTCATCGGCCCTGGCGATCTCTCGGTTTCCATCGGCGCGCTCGGGCCGGAGGGCCGCGAATTGCTGCAAGCGGCAATCGTCACCATTGCGTCGGCCGCCACCGACGCCGGCCGCATCGCCGGCATCTTCCGCCCCGCCCCTGACGATATCGCCGCCTGGCGCGGCAAGGGCATCAGCTTCTTCATCCTCGCCAGCGACACGATGTTTCTGGGCGCCAGCGTGGCGGCCGGATTGGCGACCGCGCGGGCGGCGACGGGCGACAAGCCTGCCTGACGATTGACCTTGCATCGCGGCTGGCCTATGGCATCGCCACGCGTCCGCGCCTCCCGCTATCGCCGGAATTTCCTCTTGGCACAGCCCGCAGTCAAAACCCGCATGAGCGAGCGGCGCACGAGCATGATCGGCGCGCTGATGGCGACGCTCGGGCCGATTTCCATGTCGGTCTATACGCCTGCCATGCCGGAGTTGGTGCGCGCTTTCGGCACCAGCGATGCGACGATCAAGTTGACTCTGTCGATCTATTTCGCCGGCTTCTCGGTCGCCCAGCTTCTGGCCGGGCCGGCATCGGATGCCTTTGGCCGCCGCCGTGCCACGCTTGCCTTCGTCGGCATCTATATCATCGGAAGCCTGCTCGCCGCCTTTGCGCCGGATGTCGGCTGGTTGCTGGCCGGCCGTCTCATCCAGGGCATCGGCGCCTCGGTCGGCATCACCGTCGCCCGCGCCATCGTCCGCGACCAGTTCGTCGGTGTCGAAGCGTCGCGGATCATGAACCTGATCGGAATCATGCTGGCGATCGGCCCGGCATTCGCTCCGACCATCGGCGGTCTGGCGCTCGCTGCTCTCGGCTGGAAGTCGATCTTTTTCCTGCTGGTTGGCTTCGGCCTGCTGACCGGGCTTTCCGTGCTGGTCTTCATGCGCGAAACGGGCAAGCCCGATCCTCGGCGTATCTTGCCCGGCCCACTGTTTAGCGCCTATGGCATCCTGATCCGCGATCCGCGCTTCGTCGCCGCTTCGCTGGTGTTGACCGGCTCGGTCGGTGCGCTCTATGCGCAGGCGACGATGCTGCCCTTCATTCTCATCAAGCTGGTCGGCCTCACGCCGACCGCCTTCGGCATGGGCATGCTGATGCAGACCGGCAGCTATTTTCTCGGCTCGGTGATGCTGCGGTTTGTATCGCCGCGTCTCGGCGGCGAACGCTCCGTCAAGGTGGGATTGGCCTTCGTGCTGGCCGGCGGCTTGATGATGGCGGCCTCGGCGCAGATGATCACGCCGTCCTATCTGTCGATCATGGGACCGGTGGCATTCCTCAGTTTCGGGATCGCCTTCCTCGTGCCGCATATGACGACCATCGCGCTCTATCCCTTCTCCGAGATCGCCGGCTCCGCCTCGGCGATGATGGGATTTCTGCAGATGGGCGGCGGTTTCATCGGTGGCGTCTGTGCCGCCGCGATCGGCCTGCCGCTGATCGCCTTCGGCACGGTCATTCCGGCCATGGCGATCATCGCTGTTGTCAGTTTCGTTGTTTTCTCCGCGCTCGGCCCGTCAGCGCGCTGAAGCATCCGTCAAAAGAAGCCGCAGCACTGCGAGACTGGCGGCGACGAACGCAGCACGGACACCGGAAGAGGCGCCGCTTCGGCCTGACCCGGGAAACGATGGGTGGACGTCTCGTCCGACCGGGCGCGAGGCGCACGCAACCGCTTGGCGGCGGAATGAAGCATACGGCCGAGCTCGACCGTGGTGACCCCATCCGCATGCGCGACCGCCAGAATCATCGGATCGCGCAGGGCTTCGGACAATGTCAGATCTTCGTAAGGCTGCTGCATGGCGGTTAATCCTCTTTTCAGTCGACGGGGCGGTTTGTCACATGGCTCCGGAACTTGACAAAATAGGTAAATAGGAGTTACCGGTAAGTAACATTTACATTTGTTACCGATCGGTCACGTCGATGTCAATACGCAGTTCGAAAATTACGAATCCCGTTGTGACGGAAGAATTGGCCGGAAATGCGAACGGCGGCAAAACTCGTCCGCGCGAGCGCATCGTTTCCGCCGCCTGCACGCTGTTTCGCGAAAACGGCATCCGCGCCACCGGCGTGGAGGCCATCGCCGAGGCCGCCGACACCAACAAGATGACGCTCTATCGCCATTTCGGCTCCAAGGACGAGCTGATCTGCGAAGCGCTGAAATGCATCTCGGATCGCCATGCCGCCTTCTGGGAAAAACTGACGGCGGATTTTCCCGACGATTCGCAGGCCCGCCTGCTGGCCTGGGTAGAATTGCGCGCCGCCTCGCTGGTGGACGAACCGCATGGCTGCGACCTCAGCAACGCCGCCGTCGAGCTGAAGGAAACCGACCATCCCGCTCATGCCGTCATAGAGCAGGTGAAGGCGGCCCAGCATCGTCGCCTCGTGGCTCTGTGCGCCGACGCCGGCAGCCGCGACCCGGATCTTCTGGCCAATACACTTGCCATGCTGCTGGAAGGCGCGCGCGTCAGCCGCTGCGCTTCCGGGGCGGAAGGGCCGTGCAGACAATTTTCCCGCGCCTGTCACGCCGCCATCGCTGCCTTTCGAAATTAGACTTTAGGCTAATACGGATTTACGCAAAACGGATAAACTTCACCTTATCCTGCTCAAGACTCGATGGCCCCTTTCATGCTAGGGGAAAGAAGCATGTGACGAAGCGGTAGCGACGGATGTGAAACCCCGTGCGGAGAGATGACCTGAGCAGCCGGAATCCTGCCGAGAGCGCACAGCTGCGCGTCGCCCTGATCGGGCGGCCGCGGCTGGTCGCGCGTGATCATGGCGACATCGCCCTGCCGGAAAAAGCCTATCTGCTGCTGGCCATGCTGGCGGTGGCGCCGGAAGCGCGTCTCGATCGCGACGTCGTGCGCCGGCTGATCTGGCAGGCGGAATCGGCCGAGCGCCGCGCCGGTAGCCTGCGACAGCTGCTTTCGCGCATCGACCAGCGGCTCGGCCAGGATTTGCCGCCGCTGCTCGTCAACGACCGCAATGAAATCCGCCTTAATCTCAGCGCCTGGAACGTCGATCTCATCGATCTCTCTACCGCGAGGCCGCCGCTGGCGCCGCAATTCTGGCCACTGCTGCAGGGTGAGCTTCTCGAAGGCGCCAATCTCGAGACGCATGGCGCCGAGGAATGGCTGCGCTTCGAGCGCGACCGCCTGTCCGAGCGCCGCGTGCATCTGCTGCGCGAAACGCTCGACGATGCCGATGCGCTCAGCGACGCAGACCTTCTCTTCCTCGGCGGTCGCCTGCTGGATATCGACCCGGCCGAGGAAAGCGCCGTCCGGGCGCTGATGTTCGCCTATGGCCGCAAGAAGGAGACATCCGCGGCGCGCAAAATCTACCAGCAATGTGTCGATCGCCTGCGCGACGACTACGGCGCCGAGCCGGAGCCGGCCACGCGGGCGATGGCCGAACGCCTCGGTGTCGTCAGCCATGCCCGCGCCATCGAGCCGATGATCCGTCCGGATTTCCTGCCCGTCGAACATACAGGTGAGCCGCGCATCGTCATCCTGCCGCCGCAGGCGGTGCTGAACGACGGCGTGCTTGGCCGCATCGGCCATACGCTGCTGGAAGAGTTGACCATCCGTCTCGGCCAGCAGCGCGGCTTCAAGATCATCGCCGCCCATACCAGCCTGGAGCTTCTCAGCCGCGCCATCGATCCGGCGGCGGCAGCCCCGGAGCTCACCTTCGACTATTCCGTCTACGTGACGATCCGCGGTGGCGAAGAGGATGTCTACGCCACATGCCGGCTGACAAAGCTGTCGGATTCCTCGGTGCTCTGGGCGCATGATTTCTCGCTTGGCCTTGCCCATATCAACGATTCCTTCGCGCAGCTGTCGCGCCGCATCGTGCTGTGCCTCACCGATCGCATCGAGCGCGAGGAACTGCTGCAGCCGGTCGACGTTTCGCCGACCGCCTATCGCCTCTATCTGGAGGGCAAACGGCTGCTGACCAAGACCGAGTTGCCGCTGCTGCGCAAGGCCCGCCAGTTCTTCCAGGCCTCGCTGAAGCGCTGCGACAGTTTCGCGCCTGCCCATGCCGGCATTGCCCGCGCCACCTCGCTGGAATGGGTGGTGCGCTTCATGCGCGATCGCGACCTGCTCGACAAGGCCAAGGATGCCGCCCTGCAGGCGCGCGAGACCGACCCGAACAACGGCCGCGTCTTCCGCGAGCTCGGCCATATCTCGCTCTACCAGCGCCGCTTCGAGGAAAGCCTCGCCTATTACCAGCATGCGCAGGAACTGAGCCCCAACGACGCCGACATCCTCGCCGACCACGCCGATGCGCTCTCGCATGACGGCCAGCTCGACCGGGCGCTGGAACTCAGTCTCTCCGCCTTCCGCCTCAATCCGCTGCCCTCGGACCATTATTACTGGCAGCTCGGCGGCATCTATTATGTGCAGCAGAATTACGCCAAGGCGCTGGAAGCGCTGGAGCCGGTGCGCAGCAAACCGGCGACGGCGCGACTGCTCGCCGCCTCCTACGCCATGATCGGCGACCTGCAGCAGGCGAACAGTTACGCTCAGATCGTGCTGGAGAATTTCCCGGATTTCCGTACCGAGCATTTGTGGCATTTCGTGCCGGACCGTGATCCCGGCTACACCCGCTTGCTCATCGAAGGCCTCAATCGCGCTGGCCTGAACTGAGGCGGGTTGCGCCTTCCCTGCACTAAGCGCTTGTTTTATAATATGCCTTGGCGGTAAAAATTACCGCGCGTCTTTCTATGACACCGCCCACGTCAAACCGCATACCGATTCATAGCGCCTTGACCTTAACCGTCACCGTCGCTGTCACGCAGGGGTGACGCCCCCCATGATCATCTCTCCCTGCCTCACCCAAGAGGCGGCCCGAACCTCAGGAGACGATCATGAAGATCACTGAAACCGCACAGACCGTCCGTCTTTCTCCCGCCGCGCAGGCCATCCTGAAACAGCAGACCGTGACCGTCGACTCCAACGCAACGTCGAACATCGTTCACGCTGTCCGTTTCCGCTGAGAGCTTGACAATGTCTGCCCGTAAGGCGCTGGAGACTCTCGCGGTCGATCTTGCCGGTTGCCATGCCGGCTACAATGCCTATCACGACCGCGCCATCGCGCCTGGGCAGACATTGTCCCGCATCCGGCCGCTCTTCCCCGCACTCGGCATCACGCGGGTCGGCCTGCTGACGGGTCTCGATACCATCGGAATCCCCGTCGCCTTCGCGACGCGGCCCAACAGCCACACGCTCTCGGTCTTCCAAGGCAAGGGCATCGACGACGAGGCAGCCATGGCCTCGGCCGCGATGGAAGCCCTGGAAACCCGCATCGCCGAACTGGCGCCGGCCGACCTGCGCATGGCGAGCGTCGCCGATATGCGCGCCGCCTCCGCCACCATCGATCTCGATTCGGTGGCACGCTGCGTTCCCTCCGACATTTCCACAGACCCGATCCCGTGGGTCGCCGGCTACGATCTCGTGTCGCAATCCGAGGTCATGGTGCCCTGGTGGCTTGTCGGCCTCGATCATCGCGGCATTCGTCCGGCGGGTTTCGAACAATCGAGCGATGGCCTCGCCTCCGGCAATAGCCCGGCCGAAGCGGTACTGCACGGGCTTTGCGAGTTGGTCGAGCGCGATGCCTGGGCGCTGACGCAATTGCGCGCCTGGGAACGGCTGCAGGATGCCCGCATCGATCCAGAAAGCCTGCGCGATCCACTCATCGACGTTTTCAGCCAGCGCATTGCCCGCGCCGGCATGGAATTGCTGCTGGTCGACATGACCACGGATATCGGCGTGCCCGCCATCCTCGCCGTCATCGTGCCGCAAAACATGCCGCAGCGGGTCGATGCGCGCTGGTCACAGGTCTGCGGCGGTTGCGGCTGCCATCCCGATCCGGTGCGCGCCGCGTTGCGCGCCATCACCGAGGCGGCGCAGAGCCGGCTGACGGCGATCGCCGGCAGCCGCGACGATTTTTCACCGCGCATCTACCAGCGGCTCGACGGCGATTCCTCCATGCAGCAGTTGATCGGATTGCGCGAATATCGCGCCCTGCCCTTCCCGCTGGAACGTTTCGAACGCCGCCCCGCCGCCGTGCAGGCAACCATCCAGCAGATCGTGCGTAGCCTCACGCGTCACGGCATCGAGCAGGTGATTGCCGTACCGCTGTCCTCTCCGGATTTCCCCGTCTCGGTCGTGCGCGTCATCGTGCCGGGTCTCGAGGTCGAGATCGTCGGCGACAATATCCAGCTCGGCTTGCGCGCCGTGCATGTGCTCAAGGAGAGCCAGCAATGAAGGTTGTCTTCGTCGGTCCAAGCCTCGGCAACGACATCGGCCGCCAGCGCGAAATTCATTCGGATGTCGAATTCCGGGCGCCGGCCGCCTGCGGCGACATCCTGCGCGCCGCCGAGGATGGAGCGAGCGCCATCGGTCTGGTCGATGGTTATTTCGGCGACCTGCCCTCCGTCTGGCACAAGGAGATCCTTTATGCGCTGGAGCAGGGCATCGCCATCGGCGGCGGCGCCAGCATGGGGGCGCTGCGCGCCGCCGAATGCAGCCCGTTCGGCATGGTCGGCATCGGCGGCATCTACGAGGATTATGCCAGCGGCGCCTTGATGGACGACGAGGCGGTGGCACTGGTCCACGGGCCGGCCGAGATGAACTGGACGCCACTTTCCATTCCCTGGGTGGATTTCCAGCCGACCATGGAAAAGATGCACAGCGAGGGCCATATGACCGCCCGTGAGTGGCAAAGAATGCTGATGACCGGTCGTGTGCTGCACTTTTCCGAGCGCACCTATCCGCGCGTCATCCGCGAATGCGCCTTCGAGAACGAGCAGCGTGGCCGCGCCCTGCTGCAGGCGATTCGCCAAGGCAGGATCGAGCGCAAGCGTGCCGATGCGCTGGCCGTGCTCGATTGGCTGGCGGCAGACACAAGCGTCGCCCAAAGGACGGATTGGAACTTCATGGCCACGTCGCATTGGGAAATGCTGCGCTCCGAAGTCATTGCAAATCGTCTCCAGCCAGCCCTGTAACGGTCGTGTAACGCCCTATCGTTCATTCTGGACCTGTGACGGGATAGATGCGTCACGGGGTGGAAGAAGGGTGTGAAATGGGCGCCGAAACCCGATGTAACAAGGATGTACATTATGCACGCTTGCACCGGCTGCTGTCAGCCGCGCAGGAGGAAGCCAAGGCCCTCGGCTTGAAGAATGTGCTGCACCTGTCCAACATGGCGCTGATGCAGACTGTCGTCGATTGGGAAGGGCTGGCGCTGGAAAAGGATGCCGATGCCAAGCTGAACGCGGCCATGCGTGAAAAAGCCCGTCTCTCCAAGGAACATGGGCGCGCGACGATCACGGTCGTTCGTCATGACGCATGACGCCATGCATCGTCTGACGATGCATGGCGCGTCAGGTCTGCAAAGGCTTTGAGTTGTTCGTCGATAGCCAATGTGACGATGCGCGCGGAGGGTCGAGTCCGGCCTTCGTTTCCTGGCAATGGAATGGTCAGTCGGCGTCGCGCGACGTGCCGGCTTCCGAATGCGCGATTTCCTGAACCAGCTTGAGCAGGCGCGTGCGAACCGCTTCGTTCTTGATGGAGAGGAAAGCCGCGTTAAGCTGAAGCCCCTGGCGCGACACGACGAACTCGTCCTTGGCGGCCTGGTTGTCGTTGCTCGAAGTGCTGGCGTCGAATTCGTCGAAGAAACTGCGCACGTCGATGCTCATCGCATTGGCGATCTCGACGAGACGGCTGGCGCTGACGCGGTTGGCGCCCTTTTCATACTTCTGGATCTGCTGGAAGGTCACACCGATGCGATCTCCCAGTTCCGACTGGGAAATGCCGCTGATCATCCGTTGGTTGCGAATTTTCTTGCCGACCTGGATATCGACATTGTGAGGCTGGCTTTTCACGACTGCGCTCCTTGCTAGGTTGTCGCCGGTCCACCATGGAGTCGGCAATCATTTAATTTCATCGCAACCATTAGCCGAGGTTATCGGTCCAATCAACTTTTGTTGGGTAGATTGCGGTATCAGGGTTGCGCAACTTTATGGTTCGTCTCGCTTTCGGACCGAATTTTGACGAAAGCTGCCACAATCGCCGGATTAACAAAATTTTAATCAGCGAAAATGGGGCAATGTCCCGCTATTGCGCAATGGCAGGCCGCTTCCCGTCATGCGGGCGATCGGCGTTCCTGCCCGGCCCGCCCCGAGAATCTCATGAAATCGCCCGGCGGTTGCGCTCCAGCCAGTCCAGATCCTCGGCGGCCAGCGCGGCAAAACGTCGCTCCATCGCCCGGAAGCGCGACAGCAGTTCCACGCCGAAAGCGCTGACCTCGGCACCGCCCCCCTGCTTGCCGCCGCGCTGCGATTCGACCACCGGCCGGCTGAACATCCGGTTCATCTCGTCGACCAGCAGCCAGGCACGGCGATAGGACATGCCCATGGCGCGCCCGGCGGCGGAAATCGAGCCCGTTTCCCGAATGAGTTCCAGCAGCCGCATCTTGCCATGGCCCAGCCGCTGTTCCGGGGGAAAATCGATACGCAGGACCGGGCGCAGGGTGAAATCGGGGTCGGTGGTCATAAGATTACCTGGTTGACGGGTCGCGCCAGTCTACACAAAGCGGCGTTTGGAAGGGACGCACAAACCGGTTCCCGGCGAAAAAATTCGCAAGAGCAATGTCGGCGCCGGCGCGGCTGCCGCGTCCTTGGGGAAGAGCGACACCGAAAGGAGCCCCTGATGACCCGTATCGCCTCCCATCTCTGGTTTGCCGAGGGCGCGCGCGACGCCGTCGAATTCTACACTTCAGTGATTCCGGACAGCGCCATCGGGCGCTCCACGGATATTCCGGCGGAATCGCCGGCGGGGCCGCCGGGCAGCGTCGAGATCATCGAATTCACCCTCGGCGACCAGCGATTCGTCGCCATGCAGGCCGGGCCGCTCGATCCGTTCAACCATGCCTTTTCCATCGCCGTGCTGCTCGACAGCCAGGCGGAGGTCGATCGCATCTGGTCGGCCTTCCTCGACAATGGCGGCACGGCCGAACAATGCGGCTGGCTGCGCGACCGCTGGGGCCTCTGCTGGCAGATCGTTCCGCGCGGCCTTTCCGATATGATCTCCAGCCCGGACCGCGACGCCGCGCAACGGGCGGCGCAGGCCATGCTGACGATGATCAAGCTGGACCTGCCCGCCATCGAGAAGGCCTTTCGCGGCCAGACCTGAAGTTTATCGCCGCACCAGCCGCAGCCGGCCGTCGTCCTGGACGGCGACGCCGACCCCGGTGTAGTCGGGAATCGTTAGATGTGCGGTTTTCACCGGCGTATGGTGGGTGGCGGTGATGACAACGACGTCGCCCCCGGCACGTTCCCCTGCGAGAATGCCGGCCGGCGCATCCTCGAAGATCAGGCATTCGCTCGCCGCGACGCCAAGCTTCTTCGCGCCGAGCAGAAAACAATCCGGATTGGGCTTGCCGTTGACGATGTCCTCGCCGGTGACGATGGCGGGCGGCGGCGCAATGCCGGCGGCGGTCATGCGCCGCCGCGCCAGTTCCGCTGTCGCCGAGGTGACGATCGCCCAACGATCCGCGGGAATCGAATTCAGGAACGTCACGACGCCATCGATCTGGACGATGCCCTCGACATCCTCGCGCTCGGCCGTTTCGACCCAATCGACTTCCCTGGCGATATCGATGCCTGGAAGACCGAGACGGGTGATGGTATCCACCGGCCGCACGCCATGGATGGTCGGCAGGAAGGCTGCCACATCGAGGCCATGCCGGCGCGCCCAGGCGCCCCAGACACGCTCGGCCGCGACGATGGAATTCAAAAGCGTGCCGTCCATATCGAACAGGAAAGCCGCATAGGTTTTATCAAAGATGGATTGTTGCAAGATCGGGTCTTCCGCTTTGTGAATGGCTCAGCGCTGCAGGATATCGGCCAGTTCGGCATAGACCTCTTGATTGCCAGCGACCAGCCAGTTGCCCTTCGTCAAACCTTCATTGGCGAGAAAATCATTGGTTTTCAAGCCGGCGGCGTGGATGACCGCGATGGCGCCGAGGCAATCCCAGGAATTGATATGCTGTTCGGCATAGCCCAGCAGCCTGCCGGCCGCGACATAGCACAGGCCGAGCGCCCCCGATCCGTCGCGATAAAACATGCCGCCGCGCTCGATGAAGCGCGAAAAGGGCGGCAGGAATTCCGAAGCCGGCAGGCGGGTGGAGTAACCGAAGCAGACGATACCCTCGCGAATGGAACGGCCGGGGTGGGCGCCGACCGGCGCGCCGTTCAACGTCGCCGGAAAACCGATGCCGCCGGCAAACAATTCGTCACGCTCCGGCGCATAGACCATGCCGAATTGCAATTCGCCATACTGCACGAAGGCGATGGAGACGCACCAGCTCGACAGGCCGGAAACGAACGGCTGGGTGCCGTCGATCGGATCGACGACCCAGATGCCCTGCTCCGGCGCGAAGGCGGATTGCCCGGTCTCCTCGCCAAGGAAGGCATCCTCGGGAAAATGCTTTTCCAGCCGTTCACGGATCAGCAGTTCGGTGTTGAGATCGGCCTCGCTGACCACATCCTGCAGGCCCTTGCTCTTGATCGTCAGGGCATTGCGGTTGCGAAAATAGCTGCGCGCCAGATCGCCGGCATCGCGGATGAGATCGAGCGCGAAGGCATAGCGGGCGGAAAGGGCGGAATTTTCAATCATGTCGAAAAAATCTTTCAAGGCGGGAGGAAGGATCAGGTCCAGAGGCGCGCGGCGCCACGCACGCCGCTGGAATCACCGTGCAAGGCGCGGCGGATCGGGGTGTGGAAGACGGTGGAGAAGGTGCGCCGCGCCAGCGCCGGCGGCAGGTCGTCATAGAGCTCCTCGACATTCGACATGCCGCCGCCCATCACCAGAATATCGGGATCGAGTGTGTTGACCACTGTCGCCAGTCCGCGCGCTACGCGATCAACATAGCGCTCCCAGAGCATCCGCGCCAGCCGGTCGCCAGCGCGCATCTTCTCGACGACCTGCCATGCCTTCAACTCCTCGCTTGTATGGCGGGCATATTCGGCCTCGAAGGCGCGGCCGGAGACCCAGGTTTCCATGCAGCCATGCCGGCCGCAATAGCAGGGGCGGCCGGGAATTTCGGTGGTATCGGGAAAGGGCAGCGGATTGTGGCCCCATTCGCCGCCGCTGTTGTTCGGCCCGTGATGGGCGCGACCGTTGATCGCAATGCCGGCGCCGGCGCCCGAACCGAGAATGACGGCGAAGACGAGGTTATAGCCGGCCCCTGCGCCATCGGCGGCTTCCGAGGCGGCGAAACAATCGGCGTCGTTTTCGACGCGAATATCGCGGCGGATTGCATTCCGAAGATCCTTCTCCACCGGCTGGCCGAGCAGCCAGGTGGAGCTTGCGCCCTTGCCGAGCCGGCTGACCGGCTCCAGGCTGCCGGGAATACCGATGCCGATCGAGCCGATGCGGCCGGTCGCCGCCTCCAGTTCGCCGATCAGATCGACGATCATGCGGATGCAGCCGGCATAGTCGTGGCGCGGCGTATCGCGGCGCAGGCGCCCCAGTTCGCGTCCGTCCCGCTCCATGGCGATGGCCTCGATCTTTGTGCCGCCCCAATCGATTCCGATCAGCATGTCTTTCCCCCTCACATGTCCAGCGCGCCGAGCGCGTGCATCGCCTCGCGCAGCGTCGCATCCGCCGATACCAGGCGGAAAATCGCATAGAGCCGTTCATAGACCGCGACAGCCTCAGGCCTTGGCATGTAACAGGTAAATTCCCGCGCGCCAAAACGGGCGGCCCCCTCCCGGAAATCGGCAACGATCCCTGCGGCCACCGCGCCATGGATGGCGGCGCCGACGCAAGTTGTATTGCGGATCGCCGGCACCTCCACCGGGCGGGCGAAGACATCGGCGATCATCTGCACAAGGAAGGGATTGCGCTCGGCAAGGCCGCTGGTCATCAGGACGCGCTCGATGCGCAAGCCGCCCGACAGCATCAGGTCGAAGACATGGCGGGCGCCGAAGCAGAGGCTTTCCATCAGGGCGCGGTAGATTTCGGCCGGTGTCGTCTTGCGCGTCAGGCCGAGCAGCAGGCCGGACAAGGCGGCATCGCCATGCGGCACGCGATTGCCGTTCCACCAGTCGAGCGCCAGCAGCCGTCCCTCCCCCGGACGCGAGGCTTCCGCCTCGGCATTCAGGCGCGCAAAACCGGCGGCGAGATCACCATCGTCGGCAAATTGGCGCACAAACCAGCCGAGGCAATCGCCGAAGGAAGGCTGGCCGGCCTCGTAACACCACACGCCCGGCAGCGAGCTGTCCCGCGCCACGCCCTCGATGCCCTGCGGCAGCGGCTGGAAATTTTCGCTGAGCATCAGATAGGCGGCCGAGGTGCCGAGCGCACCGACAAACGTGCCGCCACCGACCGCGCCGACGGCCGGCAGAACCACATGCGAATCGATGACGGCGACAGCCACGGTGCAGGGGCCGAGAATACCGGTCTCCGCCAGCCAGGCCGGCGACAACAGGCCCGCCGCCTGCCCAACCGGCAAAGGCGGCGCCAACCGTTCGCCAAGGCCTTCGACGAGATCGTCTGGATAGCCCGTTTCAGGGGAATATTGCGCCTTGTAGGTGGCGAAGCCGTAGCTGCGCGCCTCATGGCCGGTCAGTTGCCAGACCATCCAGTCGCCGCCTTCGATGAAGCGGGCGGTCTCGCCCCAGAGCGCGGGTGCCTCGGCGCGCATCTGCGCCGCCTTGGCGATCAGCCATTCGCCGGAAATGCGTCCGCCGAAATGGGCGAAACGCTCGGCATGGGCGGCACTCAGCGCTTCCGCATGGACTTGCGCGGCCTGGTGCTTGTAGAGTTTGACATAGGCGTGCGGCGCGCCGGGGTGCAACACCGAGAGCGGCGTGCTTTCCGCCGTCACCGGCAAGGGCGAACTGGCCGTGAAATCGAGGCCAATCGACAGGATGCGTCGCCCCTTGCCCAGCGCCGTCAGGATCGTTCGCGCCGAGGCGACATAATCGGCAGCATCCTGCAGCGACCAGGCCGGCGGTAAGGGCGTGCCATTCGGCAGGCACGCATCCATGATGCCATGCGCGTAGGCATCGATATGGATTGCCACCTCGGCGCCGGTCGCGGCGTCGAGCAGGATGCCGCGCGCCGATTCCGAGCCGAAATCCAGCCCGACGATATAGCTTGGCTGTCCGTCGTTCATACCGCCCCTCGAATGCAGGATTGCACCCGCTGGAAGACCAGCGGATGCGGCATCCTTACCAGCAGGTATAGCCGCCGTCGACCGGCAGGATGGCGCCGGTGATCAGGCTGGCGGCCTCGCTGGCGAGGAACAGCACGGCGGCGGCGACTTCGTCGGCCTGGCCCATTCGGCCCATCGGCGTATCGCGCAGCCAGCCCTCGATGCGGTCCCTGTTGGCGGGATTGGCATTCACCATCGGCGTTTCGATATAGGTCGGCGCGACGGCGTTGACGCGGACATTGTATTGCGCCCATTCCGCCGCCATCGAGCGGGTCATGTGATGTACCGCCGCCTTGGAGACGTTATAAGGCGTCTGGGGCTGCGGCCGGTTGGCGATGGTGCCGGACATGGAGCCGAGATTGACGATGGCCCCGCGCTTCGCCTTGACCATATGGCTGCCGAAAGCGCGCGAGCACCAGAAGACGCCGTTGATGTTGACGTTCATCATCCGCAGCCATTGCTCGTCGGTGACGGCTTCCGAGGGCGTACCGCTCTCTCCGATGCCGGCATTGTTGACGAGGATGGTGGCCGGTGTGCCGCGTGCGGCGAGATGATCGGCGACCTCTGTCATGCGGGCGGAATCGGTGACGTCGCCGACGATCAGCTCGGCCTTGAAGCCCTTGGCAAGCAGGCTATCCAGCCCCTCCTTGCCCATCTCTTCCTTCGGCTCGATGATGACGACATGGGCGCCGGCTTCCGCCAGCGCCAAGGCCGTCTGCAGGCCGATGCTACGGCCGCCACCGGTGACGACGGCCACTTCCCCTTCGGCCTGGAACCGCTTCTGAAACGACATATGATGATCTCCTAAAAGCCTCAGATATCCTGGCTGGCCGGCAGGATGACGATATCACGGATATTGACGTTGCGCGGCCGCGTCAGCATGAACATCAGGGCCTCGGCGACTTCCGAGGGCTCGATCAGGCTGCCGTTGGCCTTGGCCTTTTCGAGGTTCTCCTTCGGCCAGTCCTTCAGAAGACCGGTGATGACGGGCCCCGGCGCAATCGAGCTGACGCGGATGCCATGCTTGATGAGCTGGCGACGCAGCGTATAGACCAGCGTCAGCACCGCATGCTTGGAGGCGGAATAGACCGGCTCCCAGGCGATATGCTCATGGCCGGCGACCGAGGTGGTGACGACGATATCGCCGGTCTTGCGCTCGATCATATGCGGCAGCACCGAATGCACTGTGCGATAGACGGCATTGACGTTGAGGTTCAGCATTCGGTCGAAATCGTCCGGATTGCCGTCGACCAGATCGCCGCCGATATAGCTTCCGGCATTCGCATGGAAGACGTCGAGACGGCCGGTGCGGGCGAGGATGGCCGGCATCATCGCATCCATGCTCTTCGTATCGAGCAGATCGACGACCAGCGGAATTGCCTTTTCGCCCAGCTCCGCCGCGATCGCCTGCAACTGCGCCTCGTCGCGGTCGATGAAAAACACCGTCGCGCCCGCCTCGACGCAGGCCTTGCCGCAGGCAAGGCCGATGCCGGCCGCCGCCCCGGTAATGGCCACCACCTTGCCGTCAAGCGATTCCGCCATGATCTTTCCTCCTCGTTTGCAATGATGTTTTCGGATGTCAGCGGGTCACATAGCCGCCATCGGCGACCAGGACCGTGCCGGTGCAATAACCCGATGCCGGTGAGCACAGGAACAGGATGGCATTGGCCATCTCCTCCGGCTTGCCGTAACGCCCCATCGGGGTGCCCGCCGTCCAGACGCGGTTCCACTCCTCGTTGGTCAGGCGCACGTCGGTCATGTCGGTTTCGATATAGCCGGGCGCGAGCGCATTGACGCGGATGCCGAATTCGGCGAATTCGCTGGCCATGCTCTTGGTCATCATGTGAACGGCCGCTTTCGAGGCGTTATAAGCCGCCTGGATCTGCGGGATATTGCTGATCAGGCCGGAGATCGAGCCGACATTGAGGATGACGCCGGAGCCTTGCGCCTTCATCGGCGCCACCGCCTCGCGTGAGAAGCGGAAGACCTGGACGATGTTGGTCGAGATCATGCGTTCGAGCCGCGCATCGTCGAAATCGGGCGTCGCGCCGTGATCGGCGATGCCGGCATTGTTCACGAGAATGTCGAGGCGGCCATATCTGTCGAGCGTCGACTGGATCAGTCGCTGAGGCGTTGCCGGATCGGTCGCATCGGCGGCAATGAAGACGTAGTCGGCGCCGGCCTCTTTCAGCAAGCGGTCGGCTTCCAGGTTTTCCCGCCGGGCGGCGAGCACCAGTTTCGCTCCCGCCTCGGCGAATTGCAGGGCGGTCGCAAGGCCGATGCCGCGGTTGCCGCCGGTGATCAATGCGGTTTTGCCATCCAGTCTGAAATCGCTGAGCGCCATGAATTCCTCCCGAAAACTCTTGTGGTCACTGTTGCTTGTCGCCGCCGTGGCAGGCGGCGTGATAATCCTCGACGACCCGCTCGACCGCCTCTTGCGCGACCGCCGCCGGATCGAGCCGCTGCCCGGCGAGATCGAGCCGCGACGGCAGATGCTGGCGCAGCAGCGTCACGGGCACGACCTGCCCGGAAAGCGCCTGGAACAGCCGCTCGACGGCGGCCTGGACTGGCGGTTTCGCCCAATAATAGCGGCTGCGGTCCGAATAGGAGTAGTGCCGCTGCAGCCGCTGCTCGGCCGGCGGGCCACCATAATGGCGGTTCCAGTCCGCCGGTTCGGACATCATGGCCGTTTCCAGCGCGTGATACAGCGGCCGCTCGCCATACCCCTCGACCAGATCGCTTGCGATGAGATCGAGCGCGTAGAGCGCCTCGCGCAGCGCAAAGGTCAGTTCCGGCCCAACCTTGAGGATCGAAAACCCGTCCTCGACCAGCGCTCTCAGCGGCCGCCGCCCCTGATAGTCGGTCGAATGCGCCTCGAAGACGAATTGCGGCTCCCGCGCCAGCACCTCGGACAGCGAGGCGGCCTTGGCGCGATCATAGAGGATAACGTTCCCGTTGCCGAATTCGACACCCGGCTGCACCACCAGCGCGATGACGCGCGCGAAGGCATCGGTGAGCCCGGCCGCCTCGAACACCCGGCGATGGACATCGATGGTCTTTTTCGCTGCCGCCGCGCCGGTCGGCTCGATCGCGCTCAGCACATGATCGGCGCCACCCGGCGGCGGCACTTCGGTGCCGATGATATAGACCGGCGGCGTCACGCCATGTTTTCGGGCCGCTTTCTCAGCGGCGGCGGCAAGGCGGGCGGCGCGATGGGCCGTGGTTTCGTCATCCAGCCCGTCTGGCTCGCCGGCGCAGCCCATGGAGGCGTCGAGATGGATCTTGGTGAAGCCGGCGGCGACATAGGCAGTCACCATCGCCTCCGCCTCGCGCATCGCGCTTTCCTCATCCTGTTTACGCCAGGGATTGGGGCCGAGATGATCTCCGCCGAGCAAAATCCTTTCACGCGGAAGATCTTCGTCAGCGGCAATCGCATGGACGAGCGCGGCGAAATCTGCGGGCAGCATGCCGGTATAGCCGCCGCGATGATTGACCTGGTTGCAGGTCGCCTCGATCAGCACCGCCGTACCCGCGCGCACCGCATGGGCGATGGCGGCGCGCAGCACCAGCGGGTGGGCCGAGCAGATGGCGGCAATGCCCCGTTTAGGGCGCCCCTGCCGAAATTGGCCGGCAAGAGCGCCCAGGGAGGAACCGGTCATGTGCGCCTCCGCGTCGAGGCGATGAAGGCGTCGAGTTCGGCAATCGTCCCCGCGCCCTCCATCGGCCCCTGCGCCGTGACGTTGCGGGCGCCGGCGGCATTGGCATATTCCAGCGCCTCGTCCGGGGCCATGCCGAGCCGGCGGCAGGCGACATAGGCGCCGCCGAAACAATCGCCGGCCCCGGTCGGGTCGGTCTCGGTGACGGCGAAGCCGGCGCAATCGAAGCGGCTTCCATCGGCGCGGAACACGCTTGCGCCCCGCTCGCCGCGCTTCATGGCGATCTCGCTCACACCTCTGGAAAACAGCGCCTCAACCGCCGCCGTCTCATCGCCTTCGACGCCGGCGGCGAGGAACAGTTCGTTGCCGGAGGGCAGAAGCAGGTCGGCGCCGGCAATCGCCCGCGCGAAGCGTTCGGCCGTCTGGCCATGTTGCAGCAATTCCTTGCGCATGTTCGGATCGACCGAGACGCTGCCGCCGCGCGAGCGGATAACCCCCACCGCCTCCTCCAGCATGTCGGCGACGACTGGAATGGCGAAGGCGGTGCCCATGATATGGATATGGCCGGCGCGCGCGATCAGCGCCCGCGCCTGCGGCGTCAGCGACAACCGCGCCGCCGCCGACTTGCCGATGTTGAAGACGAAATCGCGCGACCCGTCCGCGCGGTAGCGCACGAAGGCGCTGCCGGTCGGATAGTCCCGATCGATGGCGATGGCCGAGACGTCGACGCCGTCGCGCGCCAGCCGCTCGATATTCATGCGGCCGAAATCGTCGTCTCCGACGCAGGCGACGATGCCGGCCGACCCTCCCGCCCGCGCGCACTGGTCGATGAAGATCGCCGGCGCGCCGCTGGCATAGGGACCGGTCAGTCCGATCGGCTCGAGAAAACCTTTGCCCCGCTCGACCGCCATGATCTCGACGAGGATCTCCCCGATCGTGATCGTCGGTCCCAGCGCGTCAGGGCTCAGCCCGCGCCCGGCGAATGATTGGTCTGCGCCCATCCGTTCACTTCTGAAAAAAGCAGCCCTCGCAACAAGCCCACGCCCAGCGCCGCCGAATACGGCGACGGCAGCCTCGACATCAGCTCAAACGACCGGGTTATCCTCCGAATACCGATCATGCTAAACATAATTGTATCCTTAAGCAACATATTATCTAGAAACATTTCGAGAAGCGTGAGAAAATCGGTTCCGCAACGCACAACTTCGCCATTGCACAGCAACATTCCATGCTGCTTTGCACATGACACAACAAATTGAAAAGGCGATCAGTCTTCTTCGCTGAAGCGATTGCTTTCCAGCGACAGGTAGCGCTGGTGCAACATGCAGGCGGCGCCGAAGGCGGGGCCGAAATTCGCTTCGGCATTCAACTGCACGTTCGGCAGCGGGAAATTCATATCCTGCGCCGCCTGCATATGGGCGGCAAGGCGGGCGGCGACCAATGGGTAGAGCTGCGCCACCGAGCCGCCGAGCACGATGCGGTCGGCATCGATGACACGACAGGTCTGGACCAGCGCGTAAGCCAGCGCCTTGGCCCAGTTTTCGGCAATCGACACCGCCTCGGGCACACGATCGCGCACATCGGCCAGAAAATCCTCAAACGTCGCCTCGCGCCGGCCGGTGACCGTGCGATATTCGGAAAGAATATTGGTCAGGCCAACGATCTGCTCGAGGTTGCGGCCCTTGGCCGGTGCGCCCTCCACCTGCATATGGCCGATTTCGCCGGCCAGTCCATGGCCGCCGCGAAACAGAATGCCGTCGACGAGAATGCCGCTGCCGACGCCGCTTTCCATGACCACGAACAGCGTCACGCCGGCATGAATGGGCCTATCGCCGTAGCCGGCGCCGATGGCGAAGGCATTGGCGTCGTTCTCGACCATCAGCGGTATCTGGAACGGCAGGCTCTGGCGCACCAGTTCGATCAGGTTGACGTTCTTCCAGCCGAGCAGCGGCGCCGAGTGGATGGTGCCGTTGAGATTGAGCTGCGACGGGGTCGAGATGCCGATGCCTTCGCAGCGCTCCAGCCGGTCGGGCGAAAGATCGGAACAGGCGAGCGCAATCGCATGCCGCACTGCCTCCTCGACACCGTGCGCCGGGCCGTCGAACGGCTCCGACCGGGTGCGGATGATGGCGGCGCGCAGGTCGATTTCGGTGGCGGTGATATGCTCGACGCCGATCTCGATACCGAGGAAAAACACCGCATCCGGCACCAGTTCCAGCATGACGCCGGGGCGGCCGGCGCGGGAATAGGTCTGGCGCGCCGCCTTCTCCTCGTTGACCTCGCGCACCAGCCCGGCCGCCGTCAGTTCGGCGATGATATGCCCGGAGGAGGACCGGTTGAGATTGAGGATACGGGCGAGATCGGCTCTGCTGAGCCGGTCCGCCCGGTGCAACGCCCGCAACGCCGCAATCTCGTTTGTCTGGCGGATTTTTCGGGGCGAGCTTGCGAGAAGGGTCAATTCTTTCACGGTCGGGGTTCCGCGTCCGGCTGGCATGTCGCCCGCGACGGCTGCGATACCGTCGCGGCCGCTGCCGGCGTATTTCTGTTACGGTCGGTTTACAGCCCTTTCCGCAACAGGCCAATCCTCTTCTTCAGGGCCGCGCATTGGTGGCGCGGCGACGCTTGGCCTCGGCCATCTTGAGGTCGATAAACTGTTTTGCGTGCTCGGCCAGCGGCTTGTTGTCGGTCCAGGTGTCGCGCCAGATGGCGCAGGCGACCGTCAGCCCCTCGTCGACCACAGCGCTGGAAAAGGATTCGAAGGTGATGTCCCTGCTGTAATCGATATCCAGCAGCGCGTCGAACATCAGGTCGAAATTGATGGTCCCGTCGCCAAGATAGCCGCGATTGCTTTCGCCGATGTGGAAATAGCCAAGCTTGTCGCCGGCAAGGCGGATGGCGGCGGCCGGATTGGCCTCCTCGATGTTCATGTGGAAGGTATCGAGATGCAGGCGCACGCTCTCCGAACCGGTTTGCCTGATGAAGTCGACGCCTTGCGCCGTGGTGTTGAGAAGGTTGGTCTCGAAGCGGTTGACGACCTCCAGCACCAGGTCGACGCCGGCTTTTTGGGCGATGTCGCCGGCCTTGGCGATGGCGGCGATGCTGTTCTTGCGGCCGCGATCGGTCGGCACGCGCGCATACTTCGTGTGGGCGGAATAGAGGATGCCGCCAAGCTTGGAGCCGCCGATATCGCGCACCGCCTGCACCGCATCGGCCAGGATCGCCTCACCGCGCTTCACCGCATCGCCGTCCTCGCTCGATACGTCGCCGGACGGCGGTAGGCCCATGGTCACGGCGATATCGAGATCGAGCGATTTTGCCCGCTGACCGAGGCGGTCGAGATTGAACTTTTCCGGTTTGAGATAGGCGAGTTCGATCAGGCGATAGCCGCAGGCGGCCGATTTTTCCATGGCCGCGATCAAGGAGTCCTCGGTCGCCCCGTCCGTCCAGACGAATGAATGAATGCCGAGCCTTGCCATGCTTACCTCCCCAAAAACCATATTTGATGCCAAAAGCAACAAAATACGTTTGATCTGGATTGTCAAGATTATCGGAACCGAATGCCTGGGAAATTCCCACCTCGCCATTCTCGTCCCCACCGATGCCGCAACGCAGCAGAAAAACGGGGATTAAACCGATAATATCGCGCAGATGGTGCGAAGATCATATTAATTACAACTGAAAAGCGAATACCGGCCACCTGTCCGGCGGCACTACAAATTCAAGCCGAAATTTATGCACTGGCAATATTTGAAAGTTTGCACAACAAATATTGCCAGATGGCGATATATCGGTTAGAGAGAATGCAGGACATCCGGCCGAGAGGGGCCGCGGGATGTCTGGCGGCCCGCGATTTTAGAGGAGAACGCGGGACAGCCGTCTCAATCTTTATCTTTATCCCTGGGAGGAAAGTGATGAACGTAAGATTGAAATTCGGCGCAGCAGCGCTGATCGCCGGCCTGATGGCCAGCACCGTGCCGGCCTTTGCCGACTTCTGGTCGGATGCCGGGGCGAAATTCAAGGGCGTCACCCTGCATGGCGTCACCGAAAGCACGCCGCCGTCCAACTACATCAAGGATGTTCTCGCGCCCGAATTCGAAAAGAAGACCGGCATCAAGGTTGAGATCGAAACCACGTCCTGGGACCAGATGTACGACAAGGCGATCAAGGACATGGAAGCCAAGACCGGCATCTATGACATGGTCTATATCGAGCAGGACATCATCTACGCCTATCTTGCCCGCAACTTCCTGGTCGACATCACCAAGTCGCTGAAAGACGATCCGTCCCTGAAGGCGCCGGATTACGACGAGTCGCATTTCACCACCTTCGCCAACTACTTCAAGGGCGAGAACGGCGACCTGTTCGGCGTTCCGATGGAAGCCTTCATCAAAATCTATCTCTACCGCAAGGATCTGTTCGACGATCCGAAGATCAAGGAAGCTTTCAAGGCCAAGACCGGCAAGGATCTGGCGCCGGCCAAGACGCATGAGGACTATACCCAGATCGCCGAATTCTTCACCGAATACGGCAAGGCCAATGGCATGGATCTCTGGGGCACCACCGCCCAGGCCCATACCGGCCACCCGGCATCCTGGTACGAATTCTTCGAATCCGTCGCGCCGACCTTCGGCGTCTACAACTGGGGCATCGACGCCAAGAACAATTATGCCGCTTCCGTCGCCAATGGCGGCACGATGAACAGCGACAAGTCGAAGGCAGCGCTGAAATACTGGCTGCACCTGCGTGACATCGCCCCGCCGGAATCGGCCGCCAGCACCTGGACGGAAGTTGCCAGCACCTTTGCCGCCGGCCGCGCCGCCCAAGGCCTGGTCTACGGCGAAAACGCCGCCTGGATCGCGTCGGACGCGGACAAATCCAAGGTAGTCAACAATGTCGGCGTGGCCCTGCCGCCCGTCTCTGACGGCGTCATGGCCGATGCCGAATCCGGCAAGGGCTATATCGGCTATTACGACGGCGGCGCCTTCGGCCTGCCGGTAACCTCGAAGAACAAGGAAGCCGCCCTGCTCTTCCTGCAATATATCGGCCAGGATTCGGTCCAGAGCGGCTGGGCCGTCGCCGCGCCGCGCATCACCAACACCGCGACCTATGAGGATCCCGGCGTCAAGGACATGGATGCCAAGCTCGGCGGCTACTACACCATGCTGAAGAACGACGGCAAACTGTTCGCCGGCGCGCCGCCCTATCCGTTCCATGCCCAGGTGCGTGAAGCCACCGCGCCGATCTTCTACAGAATCCTGACCGGCGAAGTCGGCCCGGACGAAGGCCTGGACCAGATGGCGGACACGGCCGAAAAGGAACTGAAGAACCTCGGCTACCGCAAATAACCTCCCACCGCCGGGGGCGCCGCATATGGCGGCGCCCCCTTGCCCGCTCCGGAAGTGACGTCGGCCGTTCGCCGGTGCCGCTTCCGTTCGCATGCAGCAGATTCAAATGGATACGGTATCGTTTGCGTCGGCGATGACGCTTCGAGCCGTCGGGGGAGTCTTCATCATGGGATCGAACAGAACAGGCTGGCTCCTGCTGGCCCCGACGCTGATCATTCTCGGCGGTTTCGGTATCGTGCCCTTCATCTACGTTCTCTGGGTCTCCTTCCATCAGTGGAACCCGTTCGGCGCCAATCCGGCGATGATCTACAACGGCGCGGATAACTTCCGGAGACTGGTCTTCGACACCGAATTCCTGCAATCGGTCTGGTTCACGATGCAGTTCGGCTTTTTCGCCGTCGTCAGCGAGATCGTCATCGGCTATCTTCTGGCGCAGTTGCTGATGCGGGACTTTCCGGGAAAATCCATCTTCCGCACCATTCATACCCTGCCGCTGATCGTCGCGCCGATCGTGGTCGGCTCGGTCTGGCGGCTGATGACCACGCCGAGCATCGGCATCATTCCCTATTACCTGAACCACTGGTTCGGTTATCAGATGAACATCGGCTCCAGCGCCACCGCGGCCTTCGTCACCACTGTCGTCATGGACATCTGGCACTGGACGCCGCTGGTGACGCTGACGCTGCTCGCGGCCATCGTCGGTCTTCCCAAGGACCCCTTCGAGCAGGCGCAGATCGACGGCGCCAACCGCTGGCAGATCTTCTGGCACATTACGCTGCCGATGATCCGCCCGGCCATCCTCGCCACCGTCTTTATCCGTCTGATGGACGCATTGCGCACCGTCGACGAAATCTGGATGCTGACCGGCGGCGGACCGGGTGCGGCCACCCGTTACGTCGGCCTGCATATCTGGAAGATCGTCTTCCCGAAAACCGATTACGGCTACGGTTCGGCGATCTCGGTCATCGTCCTGTATCTGACGCTGGTGATGTGCTGGCTGCTCTATGTCGGCCTCGTCGCCCCGCGCGTGAAGAGGAGCACGTGATGCAGAAGAACAATCCCGTCCTGATGACGCTGCTCTGGATTCTCCTGAGCCTTGCGACGCTGTTCCCGATCTACTGGCTGTTCGTCATCTCGGTCAAACCGGCCGTCGACCTGTTCACGACGCCGAGCATCATTCTCGAGAAAGTCTATTGGGCCAATTATGCCAAGGTGCTGACCGACACGACGCTGCGGCGCTACATGATCAATTCGCTGATCATTTCCAGCGGCAATGCGCTGCTCGTCACGACACTGGCCTTCATGGCCTGCTACGCGCTGTCGCGTTACAATCTCGCAGGCAAGGAGAACATCTTCTTCTGGACGATCACCAACCGCATGGCGCCGGCGGCCGTCTTCCTGCTGCCCTTCTTCCTGCTGTTCACCCAGGTCTTCGCCATCGGCGACTACAAGCTCTACGATACGCGCATCGGCATGATCCTGCTCTATTGCACGTTCAACCTGCCTTTCGCCATCTGGACGCTCAGGCCGACCATCGACGGCATCCCGCGCGAGTTGGACGAGGCGGCGACGGTCGACGGCGCCTCCACCTGGCAGGTCATTCGCGAAGTGGTGTTTCCGCTGGCGCGTCCGGGCCTGGCGGTCACGCTGATCCTCACCTGGGTCTTCGCCTGGAACGAATTCCTGCTGGCGGCGACGCTGACGAGCTTCAACGCCCGCACGATCACCACCGGCCTTTCCGAATACGTGACCACCACCGGCACCGAATGGGGCACGATGGCATCCATCGCCATCATCACCCTCATCCCGGCGCTCATCGTCTTCACGGTCGTGCAGCGGCACATCATCGCCGGCCTGACCTTCGGCGCGGTGAAGGAGTAGTCTCATGGAGCACAATATCGAAGAAGAAACCCCGGTACCGCGTGGTCCCAAGCATGGCTTCCTGCCAATCGTCACCAACTGGTTCGACCGGCTGTTCATCGGCATCTACCTGTTCGTGGCGCTGGAGCTTCTGTGGATGCGCTTCCTGGAGCAATCCATTCCGCTCACCGTCTGCCATGTGCTGGCGATCGCGCTCGGCGCGCTGATCGTCTGGAAAGGGTGACCCGGATGAAGGCTCTCGTCCTCGAAGAAAAACTGAAGCTTTCATTGCGCGACTTCCCCATCGAGCAGGAAGACGTCATGGGGCCGCATGATGTGCGCATCAAGCTGCACACCGTCGGCATCTGCGGCTCGGACGTGCATTATTACACGCATGGCGGCGCCGGCATCTTTCAGGTGAAGGCGCCGATGATCCTCGGCCACGAAGCCTCCGGCACCGTGATCGAAACCGGAGCCAAGGTGACGACGCTGAAGGTCGGCGACCGCGTCTGCATGGAGCCCGGCATTCCCGACCCGATGAGCCGGGCGACCCGCCTCGGCCTCTACAATGTCGATCCCGCCGTCCGCTTCTGGGCGACGCCGCCGGTGCATGGCGTGCTTCGCCCCACCGTCGTTCACCCGGAAGCCTTCACCTTCAAACTGCCGGATACCGTCTCCTTTGCGGAGGCGGCGATGGTCGAACCTCTGGCGGTCGGCGTGCATGCGGCGACCAAGGCGCAGGTGCGGCCGGGTGATATCGCGCTGGTGATCGGCGCCGGTCCCATCGGCCTGGTCACGGCGCTGTCGGCGCTGGCGGCCGGCTGCGCCCGCGTCTTCGTCAGCGATGTCGACGACAGCAAGCTGGAGATCGCCGCCCGCCTCGGGCCGATCACGCCGATCAACGTCGCGCGCAGCGACCTGACGCAGGAGATCCGCGAGGCGACGGATGGCTGGGGCGTGGAAATCGTCTTCGAATGCTCCGGTAGTCCCAAGGCGGCGGGGGGCGTGTTCGATCCGCTCTGCCCTGCCGGCCGGGTGGTGTTCATCGGCTCGCAGATCCACGACATCGCTTACAATGTCGGCAAGGCCATGGTGCGCGAGGCGCGGGTGGAGCATGTGTTCCGCTATGCCCATGTCTTTCCGCGTTGCGTGGCCATGCTCGCCTCCGGCGCGATCGACGTCAAACCGTTGATCACCCGCACCTTCGGTTTCGACGACAGCGTCGATGCCTTCGAAATCGCCGCATCCGCGCCAAAGGGCGAAGTGAAGATGCAGATTGCGCTGCCGCAGTAAGGGGAACGACCATGGCAGAAGTCACCATCAAGAACATCGTCAAGCGTTACGGCGAGCTTGAAGTCATCCATGGCGTCAACGTCGATATCGCGGATGGCGAATTCGTCGTCCTCGTCGGCCCGTCCGGCTGCGGAAAATCGACACTGCTGCGCATGATCGCCGGTCTGGAGCCCATTTCCGGCGGCGATCTCAGCATCGGCAAACGCATCGTCAACACCATGCCGCCCAAGGATCGCGACATCGCCATGGTGTTCCAGTCCTACGCGCTTTATCCGCACAAGACGGTGGCGGAAAACATGGGCTTTTCGCTAAAGATCAAAGGCGCGCCGAAAGCCGAGATCGACGCGAAAGTGCGCCAGGCGGCCGGGGTTCTCGACCTGACGAAACTGCTCGACCGTTATCCGCGGCAATTGTCGGGCGGCCAGCGCCAGCGTGTGGCCATGGGCCGCGCCATCGTGCGCAATCCGCAGGTCTTCCTGTTCGACGAGCCGTTGTCCAACCTCGACGCCAAGCTGCGCGTCGCCATGCGCGTCGAGATCAAGGAGCTGCATCAGCGCCTGAAGACCACCACCATCTATGTCACTCATGACCAGATCGAGGCCATGACCATGGCAGACAAGATCGTCGTCATGAAGGACGGCTATGTCGAACAGATCGGCGCGCCGCTGGATCTCTATGACAACCCCGCCAACGTCTTCGTCGCCGGCTTCATCGGCTCGCCCTCGATGAATTTCTTGCGCGGGCGCATCCGTTCCGAGGGAGGCGTGCAGCGCTTCGTCTCCGATCACGGCTCGGTGCTGCCGGTCAAGCCTATCGAGGTCGAGGACGGGCGCCCGGTGATCTACGGCGTGCGCCCGGAGCATATCGGCCTAGGCGCCGAAGGCCTCGCCGTCAAGGTTGCGGTGGTCGAGCCGACGGGCGCGGAAACCCAGCTCTTCGCCCGGGCC
This sequence comes from Hyphomicrobiales bacterium, assembly GCA_017305935.1. Taxonomy (GTDB): domain Bacteria; phylum Pseudomonadota; class Alphaproteobacteria; order Rhizobiales; family Rhizobiaceae; genus Metarhizobium. The sequence goes on from JAFKJU010000010.1 coordinate 103,771, forward strand.
GGCGAGGACACCATCGACGCCCTGCTGCGCGACCGCGTCGGCGTGCGCGCCGGTGAGGCGGTCAACTTCGTTATCGATCCGCAAAAGGCGCATGTCTTCGACCAGCAGACGACGAAGCGCCTGAGCTGAGGCGAAGCCTCTTCGAAAGAGGTTGCGGGCCACACCCCGCATCCTTCAGACCATCAAAAAAGCCTGACCGCGCATGACGCGGAGGCTTATGTGAGGTTTATCATTATCCTGAGAATGCGAGGTGCTGTCCTCGCATTCTTATGTTTCCATCGTGATGCAATTCCCCCTTCCCGGAATCGCTCCCCATGTTGCCAACCACGCGCGATCCGTGGGAAAAGCGGACAATGAACACAGACGCCACACGCTGCCTGGTTTTCGATCTCGGCGCCGGTTCCGGCCGCGCCATGCTGGTCGAGTTTACCGGCGATTCCCTCGCCGTCCGTGAATTGCACCGTTTCTCCGGTTACGAGGTGCGGCTGGACGACGGCCCGGCATGGGATGTCGAGGCAATCCGAGCCGGTTTGCGCGAAGGCCTGCGCCGGGCGGCGGACGGCCCTGCCATCCGCTCGCTCGCCGTCGATAGCTGGGGCGTGGATTTCGCGCTTGTCGACCAAAGCGGCCGGTTGGTCGACCAGCCGCGCACCTATCGTCACCCGCGCGGGCAGCGCGGCATGAACGCGCTCGAGGCACATCACGCCCGCATCGCCACCCGTACCGGTGTGCAAATCCTGCCAATCATCACGCCTTTTCATCTTCAGGACTGGGCGAAACATCATCCGACCCTGCTCGACGCAACCGAGCGTTTCCTGATGACCTCGGACTTCTATGCTTTCGACCTTTCCGGGATCGCGGCCTGCGAGAACACGCTGGCGCGCACCTCCGGGCTGGTGAACGTCCATTCGGGCGATTGGGATGCGGAGGTGCTGCATCTTGCCGGCCTGCCGGGCCGGATGTTTCCGCACATCGTGCCCTCAGGGACGCCACTCGGCCGCTTGAAGCCGGAGTTGGCGACCGGACCGGCGCTGGAAAACACTGAGGTGATCGCTGCCGCCGGCCATGACACCGCCTGCGCCGCCTTTGCACTGGCCCCGCGAGCGGGCGAGGCTTTTGCCGTCTGCGGCTCTTGGATCCTCGTCGGCGTCGAGGTGCCGGAAGGACATCTGCCCGAAGCCGCCATCGGGCTCGGCCTTGGACTGGAAGGCGGCATCGGCGGGCGGGCCATCCTCACCCGCAGCCTGCCCGGCCTGTTCCTGATGCGCCGCCTGCGCGATAGCTGGAAGGCACGCAGCGGCGAGGATGTGGATTTCGCCACGCTCGGGCGGCAGGCCCGCGAGGCCGATCCGGCAACGCCGGCCATCGACGTCACCCACGGCCTGTTCTTCGATCCGCAGGACATGGTCGGCGCGATGCAGGATTTTAATCCCATGCTGAAGGGCCGCCCCATCGGCGATCTCGCCCGCGCGCTCTATCTCGGGCTGGCTCGGGCCGTCACAAATAGCATCGCCGAACTCTCGCAATTTTCCGAAAAACCCATCGAGGCCATCCGGGTCGGGGGCGGTGGCGGGCAGGACGCGGCTTGGCGGCATTTCCTGGAAGCCGCGAGCGGCTGCCATGTGCAGGCCGGGCTGGTGGAGGCGAGCGTCGTCGGCAATGCGCTGATCCAGCTCGTCGGCCTCAAGGCGCTGCCCTCCTTTGAGGCGGCGCAGGCGCTCGCCCGCCGCGCCACCGATAGCGGAGCCTGGCGCGCATGAGCCTGCTTCCGGAAGAACGCGCCGAAGCCATCCTGCGGGTGCTCTCCCGTGACGGCCGGTTGCTGGTGGAAGCCGCCTCCCGCGAACTCAACGTGTCAGGCGAAACCATCCGCCGCGATCTCAAGCGGCTGGAAACCGCAGGCTTGCTGAAACGCAGCCACGGCGGCGCCGTGCCGGTGCCGCCGCGCCAGGCCGAGGATTTGTCCTATCCGGCCCGCTCGGTGCTGAACATCAGCGCCAAGCGCCGCATCGCCAGCGCCGCCGCGCGCCACATCGCCGACAATCAGGCGCTGATGGTCGACAGTTCCTCCACCGCGCTGGAAGTGGTGCGGGCGCTGAAGGGCCGCAAGGGCCTGACCATCGTCACCAATTCGGTGGCGCTGCTCACCGATCCCGCCTCGCTGCCGCACCGGCTGATCTCGGTCGGCGGCGAGCGCCATCCCGAGGTCATGACCTTTCACGGGCCCTTGGCGGTGGAGGCCGCGCGGCGTTTCCACGCCGATCTCGCCATCATTTCCGTCAAGGCGCTGTCGAAACGCTCCGGCCTGATGGTCGCCAATGCCGAGGAGGCCGAACTCAAGCGCATCTTCCTCGAAAATGCCGAGCGCAGCCTGCTGCTGGTCGATGGCGACAAGTTCGACGGCTCCGGCCTCGTCTCCGTCGCCCCGCTGGAGGCCGTCTCCGCCCTGATCACCGACCGCGAGCCCTCAGGCGAATGGCGAACGCTGATCGAAAAGGCCGGCGTGGCGCTGGAAATCGCCTCATGACTATATATGTTGTTTTGTGTTGATTTCTGTTGATTTGAGAATCCGTCTGTGAGATCGTGCCTTCAACGAGGAGGCACGCATGCAAGACACGAAAGACCTGCGCGAATTCATCTGCGATATCGGCCGCCGCGCCTGGCAGAAGGGCATGGGGGCTGCCAATGACGGCAACATCTCCATCCTGCTCGACGACGACACAGTGCTCTGCACCCCGACCGGCGTCTCCAAGGGTTTCATGACCCCCGACATGATCTGCCGCATCGACCGCGCCGGCCATTCCGTCGATGGCGGCGCGTGGAAACCCTCCACCGAAACCAAGATGCATCTCTGCGTCTATGACAACCGGCCGGATGCCCGCGCCGTCGTCCATGCGCACCCGCTTTATGCGACGGTGCATGCCATCTGCGGCAAGCCAATCACCCAGCAGATCATGCCGGAATCGACCATGTTCCTCGGCGAGGTGCCGCTTTCGCCCTATGCGCTACCGTCGTCGGAGGATCTGTCGAAGGCGATTGCGCCCTATCTCGAAAGACACGACGCCATCCTGCTCGAAAACCACGGGGCGCTGACCTGTGGCCACGACCTGCAATCGGCCTGGTTCAAGATGGAGGCGCTCGATTATTACGCCAAGGTCGTCTATCTCGCCGCCGGCTATGGCGGCGCCCATGAATTCGACCAGAGCGAGGTGGAGCGTCTGGTCGAGCTGAAGCGCACCCGCTTCCCCTCGCCCGGCCGGCACCCCTTTATCCCCTAAGCATTCCCGGGAGGAAAACCATGTATACGCAAAAACTGCGCCTCGACGGGCGCGTGGCGGTCGTCACCGGCGGCGGGCGCGGCATCGGGCTGGCGATCTCAGAAGCGCTGGCCGAATTCGGCGCGCGCGTCATCATCGCCGATATCGATCTCGACATTGCCCGCGCCGGCCAGCAGCGGCTCGCCAATCTCGGCCATGAGGCCGATATCCGTGCGGTCGACGTCACCAAGCCGCAGGAGGTCGAGGAACTGGCCGCCGCCCTCGTCGCTGAATACGGCAAGGTCGATATCCTCGTCGCCAATGCCGGCATCGCCCGCTCAGGGACAGCGGCGGAGGATGTCACGGACGAGCACTGGCTGCATGTCAACGACGTCAATTACAACGGCGTCTTCTGGTGTAACCGCGCCTTCGGCCGCCACATGCTGAAGGCCGGGCGCGGCGCCATTGTCAATATCGGCTCGATGTCCGGCTATATCTCCAACCGGCCGCAGAAGCAGACCTATTACAACGCCTCCAAGGCCGCCGTGCATCAGATGACCTCGTCGCTGGCCGCCGAATGGGCCGATCGCGGCGTGCGCATCAATGCCGTCGCGCCGACCTATATCGAAACGGAAATGACCAGTTACCGCCATGACAATGACGGCATGATCGAGGTCTGGCTGCGCGACACGCCGATGCATCGCATGGGCAAGCCGGACGAGATCGCCTCCGTGGTGCATTTCCTCGCCAGCGATGCGTCGAGCCTGATGACAGGCGAAACCGTGCTGGTCGATGGCGGCTTCACCTGCTGGTGAGGTTTTCGGCGCCGAAGACGATCTCCTGATCGACGCTGAGCAGGCGCTTGTGCAACAGGCAGGCGGCCCCGATGGCCGGGCCGCCATGTCCCAGCTCCGAAAGCACGATCTCCGGCAGCGGTTGGCCGTTCAGCACATGCCGCGCCATGGCCGCCGCCACCGCCTCGCGACAATGGCCATAGAGCGCCGCGACCGGCCCCCCGAGCACGATCCGGCCGGGATCGAGGATATTGGCAAGCGCCGCCAGCCCAAGGCCGAGATAATGTGCCCAATCCGCAAGCGTCACCTGCGCCGCCCCTTCCCCCGTTTCCAATAATCCAAGAAATTCAGCAATATCGCCGGCACCGCCACCGTAAAAACGATGCCGTGCCAGCACCGCCTCGCGGCCAACAAAGGTTTCCAGCGAACCGGGCAAGGTCGCCATATCGACGAAACCCTCCTGCCCGACGAGGATATGGCCGAACTCGCCGGCATAGCCGCCATGGCCGCGCAGGGTCTCGCCGCCGGCGAGGATCGCGCCGCCGAGGCCGGCATCGAGGAAGACGTAAAGCTCCATCGGGCCGGGCCGGGCCGGCTGGCGATAGACCTCGGCCATGGCGAAGGCATTGGCATCGTTCTCCGCCGTCAGCAGCGGCGGCTGCGGCAGGTGTGCGGCGATCATCGGCAGGATGGCAACGTCGCGCCAGCCGAGCAGCGGCGCGCGCATCACCCGTCCTTCGCGGTCGACGGCGCCGGGGACGGCGACGCAGATGCCGTGCAGCCGGTCATAGCCGCCGAGCGCCTTGCAAAGGCAGTCGACCTGATCCGCGACGCGCGCGGCCAATCTTTCCGGCGCCGTCTCCGCCGCCGCAAAAGTCTCGTGCCGTTCCGCCACGACGCAGGCTGCGAAATCCAGTGCCACGACGCTCAACCGCCCGATACCAAGCTCGACGCCGATGAACAGCCCATGCTCGCCGCGCAGCCGCACCAGCGTTCCCGGCCGGCCGGCGCGGTTGTCGCGGGCATCCTGCGCCTCGTCCTCGATGACGAGGCCTTCTGTCGTCAGCGTATTGATGATGCTGCTGGCGGTCGAGCGCGTCAGGCCGAGCTGCCGGGCAAGATCGGCGCGGCTCATTCCGCCCCGGCGCAGCAGGGCTTCCAGCGCACGGATCTCGTTGATGTGCCGGACGGCGCGCGGCATCGACATGGCCTGGTCTCCCCTTGCTTCCCGCATTGACAAATGCACGAGTTCATGTTTGTTTTCAAACCAAACAAATTAGAAATCGACGGGCGAAAACCTTCAAGCCGTCGAAACAGGGACGAAACATGCCGAAGAAAGACGAAAGACGGCTGCGGGTCGGGGTTCTCGGCGCCGGCCAGATCGCGCAGGCCGCGCATTTCGAAAGCTGCACCAAGGCGGTCAATGCCGATCTCCACGCCATCTGCGACATTGCCGACGATTTGCGCGAACGCATGGCGATCATCCATGGCGCGACCACGACCTATGCGGATTACGACCGCATGCTCGCCGACCCCGATGTCGATGCCGTCATCATCGCCACCGCCGATGCCTTCCATGTGCCGGCGGCGAAGCGGGCGCTGGAGGCGGGCAAGCATGTGCTCTGCGAAAAGCCGCTCGGCGTCACCGTCGAGGAGGTGCTGGATCTGCAGCAGGCGGTGGAGAAATCCGGCAAGGTGCTGCAGGTCGGCCATATGAAGCGTTTCGACGCCGGATTGCAGGCCGCCAAAGGCTTTATCGATACCGAAATGGGCGACCTCGTCGCGCTGAAGGCGTGGTATTGCGACAGCACCCATCGCTACCCGATGACCGATGCCGTGCAACCGCTGATCGTCACCAGCGCCCGGGCGAAAAAACCCGCCGAAAACCCCAAGGCCGACCTGCGCCGCTATTACATGCTGGCGCATGGCTGCCATCTGATCGATACCGCGCGCTATCTCGCCGGCGAGATTGTCTCCGTGCGCGCCCGGCTGTCGGAGCGGGCCGGCATGTGGTGCTGGTTCGTGGATGTCGAATACGCCTCCGGCGCGCTCGGCCATCTCGACCTGACGGTCGCCGTGCGCATGGATTGGCACGAGGGTTTCCAGATCTACGGCCGGAATGGCAGCGTCATCGGCAAGACCTACAATCCCTGGTATTACAAATCCAGCGATGTCGATATCTTTCGCGAGGCGGATGGCGCGACGCATCGCGTGCTCGGCGCCGACGGCCATTTCTACCGCCGCCAGCTCGAAGCCTTCGCCCGCACCATCCTCGACGGCGCGCCGATGCAGGGGGCGGACGTTCAGGACGGCCTCGCCTCGGTGCGCGCCATGGTCGCAATCGCCCGCTCCGTCGAAAGCGGACGCGCGGTGGCGCTGGCGGATGTCGGCGGGGGCGTGTGATGCGGCTCGGCATCTTTGCCAAAACCTTTCCCGGCAGCGATCCGGCCCCGGTGCTCTCGGCGGTAAAGGCGGCCGGTTTTTCTGCCGCGCAATACAACATGGCCTGTTCCGGGCTCGACGCCATGCCGGAGCACATCGCCCCGGAAGCGGCGCTCGCCGTGGCAGATGCTGCGCGGCAAAGCGGCGTCGAGATCGTCGCCGTCTCCGGCACCTACAACATGATCCATCCCGATCCGGCGCAGCGCGAGGCCGGGCACCGCCGGCTGGATGTGATCGCCGCGCAGGCGCGCAACATGGGGACGCGCCTCGTGACGCTCTGCACCGGCACGCGCGACCCGGACGACCAGTGGCGGCACCACCCGGACAATGCAACGCCCGAAGCTTGGCGCGACCTGCTGCGCGCGATGGAAACCGCCATCACCATCGCCGAGCGCCATGACGTCGATCTCGGCATCGAGCCGGAGGTCGCCAATGTCATCGACAGCGCCGCCAAGGCACGGCGGCTGATCGATGCGCTGCAAAGCCCGCGCCTGAAAATCGTCCTCGACCCGGCCAACCTGTTCGAAACCGCAGGCCCGGCCAAGCAGCGCGACCTCGTCTCGCAGGCCGTCGATCTTCTCGCCGACCGGCTGGCCATAACCCATGCCAAGGACCGCGACGCGGGCGGTCGTTTCGTCGCAGCCGGCAAGGGCGTGCTGGATTACGACCATTATATCGCCTGCCTGAAGCGGGCCGGCTTTTCGGGAAACCTCGTCACCCATGGCCTCGACGCCGCCGAAGCGCCCGCCGTTGCCCGTTTCCTGCGCGAAAAACTGGCCGGAGAGGCATCATGACGACATTCGAAACCACCGATGGCGTGACGCTCGCCGTCGATGCCGATGCGGGCGACGGGCCGGTCATGCTCTTCCAGCACGGGCTGTGCGGCAATGCCGGGCAGGCCCGCGAGGCCTTTCCCGCCGAGACGCGTTTTCGCCGCATGACCGTCGAGATGCGCGGCCATGGACGCTCGCAGGCGGGCGATCCCGGCCGCTTTTCCATCGCGCAGTTCACCGACGATCTCATAGCCTTCATCGAGACCCGGCTTGAGGCGCCGGTGGTGATCGGCGGCATTTCCATGGGGGCGGCGCTCTCCCTGCGCCTTGCTGTCCTGCGCCCCGATCTGGTGCGCGGCCTGATCCTCATCCGCCCCGCCTGGGCATTTGCGGCCGCGCCGGAAAATCTGATTCCGAATATCGAAGTCGGCCGCGCGCTGCAAAGCGAGGTTCCCGAAGAGACCCGCCGGCAGTTCCTCGCCGGCGAAATCGCCGCGCAACTGCGCGAGTCGGCACCGGACAATCTCGCTTCCCTCACCGGCTTTTTCGAACGCCAGCCCACCGTCGTCACCGCCGCGCTGCTGACGACGATTTCCGTGGACGGAACGGGAGTATCGGCCGAACAGGCCGCTGCCCTGGGCGTCCCCTGCCGCGTCATCGCCCAGGCCCGCGACAAGGTTCATCCGCTGACGCTTGCGCGAGAACTCGCCGACCATATCCCCGGTGCGGACTTCGTCGAGATCACGCCCAAGGCAGTGGACAAGGCGGCCTATGCGCGCGACCTGCGCGCAGCCATCGCCTCATTCCTGGAGATCCTGCCGTGAGCGCCGCCCCCCGCTTCGCCCTCGGCGTCGATCTCGGCGGCACGCGGCTGCGCGCGGCGGCGATGACCGAGGCCGGAAAAATCCTCGCCAGCGAGGAAATGCCGACCGAGGCCAATGGCGGGCCGGATCGCATCCTCGCCGATATCCTTCGCCTCGTCGAAACCGTCTCCACCGGCATCGCAGCCGAGGCGATTGAGGGCCTGTGCGTCTGCGCGCCCGGTCCGCTCGACGCCCGCAACGGCATCGCCCTGCATATCCCAACACTGCCCGGCTTCGACGATTTTCCGCTCGCCGCCATGCTCGGCGAAAAACTGCCCTATCCCGTCAGCCTCGAAAACGACGGCATCGCCGCCGCCGTCGCCGAATGGCGATACGGGGCCGGGCGCGGCGTCGACAATCTCGTCTATATGACCGTCAGCACCGGCATCGGCGGCGGCGTCATCGCAGACGGGCGCGTGCTTTACGGGCGCATGGGCATGGCCGGGCATATCGGCCATATGAGCATTCGGCCGGACGGCAATGTCTGCCCCTGCGGCAATGCCGGCTGTTTCGAGGCCTATGGCTCCGGCACCGCCTTCACCGCACGCGGCCGCGTTGCGGCGGCCAGACGGCGTGACAGTAGCCTTTCCAGATACGCCGACAGCCTCCATGCCCGCGATATCTTCGCCGCGGCCCGGGAAGGCGATGCGCTGGCCCGCGATCTCGTCGCCGAGGAAGCGGAAATCCTCGGCCAGGGCGTGCGCAACCTGCTGCATCTCTATAGCCCTGATCTGGTCGTTATCGGCGGCGGCATCGCCAATGCCTTCGACCAGTTGGAGGGCGGCATCCGCGCCTATATCGCGGCGCGCGCCCTGCCGCCGTTCCGGACGATGCCAATCCGCCGTGCGGAGCTTGGCGACCGCTCCGGCGTCGTCGGCACGGCAGCGCTCGCCTTTGCCCATGCAAAACGTAAGGCTTGAAATGCATTTCCTTTTTTGCGACGGAAATCGCGAGGAAACTCCCAGACACATCCCGTCTTGCGGATAATCATTCCTCAAAATCCGCTGCGATCCGGCCTATTCTGGCCTATCTCCAGCGTTCAGCGAAAAGGAAAAGCTTATGAGCCTGCGTATCAACGACACCGCCCCGGATTTCACGGCCGAAACGACGCAAGGAACCCTGAGCTTCCATGACTGGATCGGCGACGGCTGGGCGGTCCTCTTCTCGCATCCGAAGAATTTCACGCCCGTATGCACCACCGAACTCGGCGCCATGGCCGGCCTCGACGGCGAATTCCGCCAGCGCGGCGTCAAGGTGATCGGCATTTCCGTCGATCCGGTGGAAAGCCATGTCAAATGGAAGAACGACATCAAGGTCGCCACCGGCTTCGACGTCGAGTATCCGCTGATCGGCGACCGCGATCTCCAGGTGGCAAAACTCTATGACATGCTGCCGGCCGATTCCGGCTCGTCCTCGGAAGGCCGCACGCCGGCCGACAACGCCACCGTGCGCTCGGTCTATGTCATCGGCCCGGACAAGAAGATCAAGCTGATCCTCACCTATCCGATGACCACGGGCCGCAATTTCGCGGAAATCCTGCGCGCCATCGATTCGCTGCAGCTCACCGCCGCCCACAAGGTCGCGACGCCTGCCAACTGGAACCAGGGCGAGGACGTCATCATCACCGCCGCCGTTTCCGACGAAGAGGCCAACGAGCGCTTCGGGTCCTTCGAGCGCGTCCTGCCCTATCTGCGCAAGACCAGACAGCCGGCGCTCTGACGCTGTTTACCGGGCCGCCGCCATCGGTGCGCGGCCCGTCGCCGGATCGGGCGAGAAGATCACCACCGCGAACATCAGCACCCCGAGCAAGGTGATCAGCGAGGAGATGCCGACAAGCGGCTCCATCGCCATATGGCCTTCCAGCAAAAGATAGAGCGAAGGCACCATCAGCACGACGCCGAGCGTATAGACGCCGTATTGCAGCAGCGCCAGGCGCTTCTCGGCCTTGCGCGGGTTCAGCGCATAATAGGTGCCGAACAGCGCCATGGTTACCCAGCCGAGCAAATTGGCGTGCGCATGGGCGCCGATCGTGGTGTGGTCTTGCGAGATGGCCATCTTCAGACCCATCCCGATGCCCACGACCAGAAAGACGATTGCAGTCCGAAAATAGAGATTGGACAGACGTGGCATGACGGTTCCCCTTTGTTCTCTGCCAGCCCGCACATTATCACGTGCAGGCGAGTCCGAGAATTGGCTTTCGTCAAGCGAATCGTCGACTCAGATGGCGTCGCGCACCCGCTCCCAGGCCTTGGCGAGATGGCGGCCGAGAACTTCCGACAGCTTCGCGCCGTCACGCGCCTCGAGCGCCGCAATCATCTCCTCGTGCTCGGCCACAGCCGCCGCCCACTTCTCCTGGCCTTCATGGCCGATGAAGCGGATGCGCTTCAGGCGCGTCTGCAGCATGAGCTGTACTTCCGACAACGTCGCATTCTTGGCGAGACGGACAATGGCGATGTGGATCGCCTGGTTGAGCTTGTAATAATTGAGACGATCGCCGCTGCGGTAACGCGCCACCATCTCGTCATGCATCTCGCGCACGGCGCGGATCTCGGCATCGCTGGCGAGCTCGCAGGCGAGACGCCCCGCCAGCTCCTCCAGCGTCCTCAAGACGGTCAGCATGTCCTGCACGTCTCTTCCGCTGAAGCGCTTGACCACGGCGCCACGGCTCGGCACCAATTCGACGAGCCCCTCGCTCGCCAGATATTTGATCGCCTCGCGCAAGGGGGTGCGCGAGACGCCGAGCTGCTCGCCGAGCTGGCCCTCATGCAGGCGCGTGCCCGGTTCGAGATCGCCCTCGATGATCATGTCGCGCAGGCGGTTCACGAGCGTGTCGTGCAGTGCGGTGCGGCGAATGGGGCCGGACCCCGCATCCGTCTGGCGATCCAACATATTGATATCATCCATCATTCAATCGCCATCCCTTGGTCGGTCCGGATTCGTCGTCCGGTTCGTAATCTCGAAAATGGCAACGGCCCGGTTCGCCGTCAATAGAAAATGCTGCATACAGCATTCAAAACACTTGATGCAGAATGCAGAATGACGTAAAGGTCCCCCCACAAGCCAATGTGGAGGACATCAGCATGACATCGCGTGAGGCACGCCCGACGATCGCGCTCGCCATGGGCGACCCCGCCGGCATCAGTCCGGAACTCACCGCCCGCCTTCTCGCCCTTCCCGAAATCGCCGACGCCGCCCATATCGTCGCAATCGGCGATCGCCGCATCCTCGACGAGGGCGCACGCTCGGCAGGCCTGTCACTCGATCTTGCACCGGCAACGCTGGAGAATTTCGAATCCGCCGGCCGCGACCGTCATGTCTTCGTCGATCTCGGTCATCTCGACCCGGCCGCCGTCACGCGCGGCGAGGCGACGCTGGCCGGCGGCGAATTCGCCACCCGCAATTTCCGCGAGGCGCTGCTGCTGGCAGGTGCGGGCCGCGCCAACGCCGTCTGCTTCACCCCCTTCAACAAGAAGGCGATGCGCTTCGCCTATCCGGGCTATGACGACGAGATCCGTTTCGTCGCCGATGTGCTCGGCTTTACGGGCAAAGTCCGCGAGTTCAACGTGCTGGAAAAGGTCTGGAACGCGCGCGTCACCTCGCACATTCCGCTTTCGGCCGTCGCGTCCTCGATTTCCGTCGACGGAATTCTCGAAGAGCTCGACTTGGCGCAGAAATGCCTGAAAAGCGCCGGCTACGACGCGCCGAAGATCGCGGTCGCCGGCATCAACCCGCACGCGGGCGACGGCGGCAGCTTCGGCATGGAAGAAATCGACATCATCGAGCCGGCCGTGGAAGCCGCCAAGGCCAAGGGTTACGACGTCGAAGGCCCCTTCCCGGCCGACACCGTCTTCCTGCGCGCCATCAAGGATGGTTTTCAGGCGGTGCTGACCATGTATCACGACCAGGGTCAGATCGCGATGAAGCTGATGGGCTTCGACAAGGGCGTGACCATGATGGGCGGCCTGCCCTTCCCGCTCTGCACGCCTGCCCATGGCACGGCCTATGACATTGCCGGCAAGGGCATTGCCGATGTCGGCGCCAGCCGCGAGGCGCTGCTGCTGGCGGCGCGCATGGCGGCCCGCTCGGCTGCCGCAGCGGCCTGAAACCGCCCATTTCCCATGATTTTCCGGCATGGAGGAGGTCCATGCCGGCACCACCCAACGGAGGAGAATCCATGAAAAAGACCCTTTCCCTCACCTGCGTCGTCGCGGCCGCGCTTGGCCTATCCGCGCCCGCCCATGCCTTCGAGCCGAACCGCCCGGTCGAATTCGTCGTCACCGCCGGCCCCGGCGGCGGCACCGATATCTTCGCCCGCACCATCCAGGCGATCATCGCCAAGTACGAGCTGATGAAGGCCCCGGTCGTCGTCACCAACAAGGGCAGCGCCGGCGGCGCCGAAGGCTTCGTCTATGCCGCCGGTTACGAAGGCGACCCCTACAAGCTGGCCTTCGGCACCAACAATGCCTATCTGCTGCCGATCCGCGCCAAGGTTCCCTACAAGGCCGACGGCCTCGTGCCCGTCGCTTCGCTCGCCGCCGATGAATTCGTGCTGTGGGTCAACGGCAAGTCCGAGTTCAACACCGCCGCCGATTTCGTCGCCAAGGCCAAGGAAGCCGGCGACATGAAGGTGGGCGGCAGCCAGTCCAAGGACGTCGACCAGATCCTCACCTCGATGATCAACAATGCCACCGGCGCCAATCTCGGCTACATCCCCTTCAAGAGCGGCGGCGAAGCGGCCGTGCAGCTTGCGGGCGAGCACATCGCCGCCAACGTCAACAATCCGAGCGAAAACCTCGGCCAGTGGCAGGCCGGCATGGTCAAGCCGCTCTGCGTCTTCAAGTCGGAAAAGCTCAAGAGCGACGCCAAGGTCGCCGGCGACAAGGGCTGGGGCGATATCCCCACCTGCAAGGAAAGCGGCATCGCCATCGACAACTATTCCATGCCGCGCACCGTCTGGCTGCCGGCCGGCGTCGAGCCGGATGCCGTCGCCTTCTATGCCGACATGCTGAAGAAGGTGTCCGAGACGCCGGAATGGGCGAAGTATCTCGCCGATACCTCGCAGTCCCCGGCCTATATGAGCGGCGACGAACTCAAGTCCTTCATCGACAAGGACCAGGCCGCCGTCAGCGAAGTCCTGAAGCGCGAGGGATGGCTGGCCAACTGATCTCCTCCCAAGCAGATCAGGCGGGCGTCCCTCACGGGGGCGTCCGCATCTCCATGGAAAGGTTCATGCCATGCAGGAACAACAGGAAAAGGGTGTGCCGCGCTTCGTCATGGAAGCCGGCATGGCGCTGCTGACCGGCGCCTTTGGCGTCGCCACCGTCTACGGCTCGCAGGAAGCGGGCACCGGCTGGACGGAGATGGGGCCGGATGCGGGCTATTTCCCCTTCTATATCGGCCTGCTGATCGTTTTCGGCAGCCTCGTCAATCTCGTCTTCTCGTTCGTCAAGCATCGTCCGGCCGGCGAGATTTTCGCGACCGGCCCGCAATTCAAGGCGGTCGGCGGCTTTCTGGTGCCACTGATCGTCTTCGCCGGCATTTCCACCGTGCTCGGCCTCTATGTCGGCACGGCGCTCTATATCGCCGGCGTCATGATCCTGCAGGGCCGCTACAAATGGTGGGTCGGCCTGCCCGCCGGCATCGCGCTGTCGGTGTTCTTCTTCGTCATTTTTGAAATCGGCTTCAAGGTTCCGCTGCTCAAGGGGCCGGTCGAGGCCTGGTTCGGCATCTACTGACCGAACGGGGTCGGTGTCTTCGGAGGAAAGACATGGAAAATATCGGTCTCCTGATGGACGGTTTCGGCCATGTGCTGAGCTGGAACCATCTGCTCCTGATGATGCTCGGCGTGACGCTCGGCATCCTGGTCGGCGTACTGCCCGGCCTCGGCGCGCCGAACGGCGTGTCGCTGCTCCTGCCGCTGACCTTCTCGATGGATCCGATCTCGGCGATCATCCTGCTCTCCTGCATGTATTGGGGCGCACTGTTCGGCGGTTCGACCACCTCGATCATCTTCAACATTCCGGGCGAGCCCTCTTCCGTCGCCACCACCTTCGACGGCTATCCGATGGCCCAGCGCGGCGAAGCGACGCGCGCGCTGACGCTCGCCTTCGTATCCGCCGGTCTCGGGGCGCTGGCCGGCGTGGTGATGATCACGCTGCTCTCCGGCTGGGTCGCCAATTTCGCGCTGCGCTTCTCGTCGCCGGAATATTTCGCCGTCTATTTCCTTGCCTTTTCCAGCTTTATCTCGATGGGCGCGCAATCGCCGTTCAAGACGCTGGTGTCGATGATGATCGGCTTCGCGCTCGCCTCGATCGGCATGGACACGATCTCCGGCAACCTGCGCCTGACCTTCGATATCCCCGAGCTGATCAAGGGCGTCTCCTTCCTGATCGCTGTCATGGGCCTGTTCGGCATCGGCGAGCTGCTGCTGACCACCGAGGAAGGCCTGCGCTTCGACGGCGTGCAGGCCAAGGTGCGGCTTTCCGAAATCGGCCGCACGCTCATCGAAATGCCGCGCTACTGGCTGACCATCGTCCGCTCGACGCTGATCGGCATCTGGATGGGCATCACCCCGGCCGGCCCGACCGCGGCCTCCTTCATGAGCTACGGCGTCGCGCGCCGCTCGGCCCGCGACAAGTCGATGTTCGGCAAGGGCGATCCGCGCGGCATCGTGGCACCTGAAACAGCCGACCATTCGGCCGGCACCTCGGCGCTGTTGCCGATGCTGGCGCTCGGCGTGCCGGGCTCGGCCACCGCCGCCGTGATGATGGGCGGGCTGATGATCTGGGGCCTGACTCCCGGCCCGACACTGTTCACCGACCGCCCGGATTTCGTCTGGGGCCTGATCGCCTCGATGTATCTCGGCAATATCGTCGCCGTGATCCTGGTCATCGCCACCGTGCCGCTCTATGCCTCGATCCTGCGCATTCCCTTCTCGATCATCGGCCCGATCATCGTCGCCGTGATCTTTTCGGGCGCCTATCAGGCCGGCAGCAACATTTCCGACATGTGGCTGGTCATCGTCTTCGGCGTGCTGGGCTATGTGTTCAAGAAGCTGGATTATCCGCTGGCGCCGCTGGTCCTGGCCATGGTGCTCGGCGACAAGGCCGAGGATGCCTTCCGGCAATCGATGCTGATGTCGAGCGGCAACCTGTCGATCTTCTGGTCGAACGGCCTCGTCGCCACGCTGATGCTGGTCGGGCTTGCCCTCCTCCTCTCCCCGGCTCTATTCTGGATGCTCGGCAAGCTCGGCAAGGGCCGGCCCGCCACGCCCGCCGCCTGATCTCTTCCATCCCATCTCATGGAGACCGCGATGTCGTGGACCAACGAGACATGGCCGATCGCCGCCGCCATGATCCAGTATCCGAACACGCTGCCGGACGGCCGCTCGGTGCAGGATCAATCGGTGGAGGAATGGGCCGACACCCTGCGCGACGTGGTCGAGGCCGGCTTCACCGAGCTCGACCCTACCGATAGCTGGTTGCGCATCGCCGATCTTTCCCCCGAACGGCTCGACGCCTTCATGGCGCTCACCCGTTCCATGGGCCTCACCGTCCCGGCGATCTCGACCTCGCGCCGCAGCGTCATCGACGCCATCCATGGCGACGCCTATCTTGCCTATGGCCACCGCGTCATCGACACGGCGAAAACCATCGGCGCCGGCGCTGTCTCCTTCGGCCTGTTCGAGCCGCTGACCGAGGCGCAGAAGAAGGCGCTGTGGTTCTGGACCGCCGACGGGCCGAAGAACCCCGACGATCCCGCCATCTGGGACAAGGCCGTGTCGCGCATCCGCGAGCTTGGCCGCCATGCCGAGAACGTCGGCATCGAACTGGCGCTGGAAATGTACGAGGACACCTATCTCGGCACCGCCGATAGCGCCGTGCGTTTCGTCACCGATGTCGGCCTGCCCAATGTCGGCATCAATGCCGATCTCGGCAACCTCGTGCGTCTGCACCGTCCGGTCGAGCACTGGCAGCAGATGATGAAGAAGGTCGCGCCTTTCGCGAAATACTGGCATGTGAAGAACTACATGCGCAGCGAGGATCCCGCCTCGGGCGTCGTCATCACCCATCCCGCGCCGCTCGAATCCGGGATCATCAACTATCGCGCTGCTATCCGCATGGCGCTGGCGCACGGCTTCTCAAGCGCGTTTCTCTGTGAACATTATGGCGGCGACGGTCTGTCGGTCAGCGCCGCCAACCGCGATTACCTGCGGCGTATCCTGCCGCGCACGACAAGGACTTGACGCCATGACGACGATTTTCGATGCCCCCGAGGAATTCGCCTCGACCGCGCTTGCCGGTTTCGCCGATGTCTACAGCCGGTACGTGCGCCTGGTGAAGGGCGGCGTCGTCCGCTCCACCGCCGTGCCGAAAGGCAAGGTCTCGGTGGTGGTCGGCGGCGGCTCGGGCCATTATCCGGCCTTTGCCGGCTATGTCGGCCCCGGCCTTGCCGATGCGGCGGTAGCGGGCGATGTCTTCGCCTCGCCTTCGACGGCGGCCGTCGCCCGTGTCTGCCGGCAGGCCGACCAGGGCGGCGGCATCCTGCTCGGCTTCGGCAATTATGCCGGCGACGTCCTGAATTTCGGCGTCGCCGCCGAACGGCTGCGCGCCGAGGGCATCGACGTGCGCATCGTGCCGGTCACCGACGACGTCGCCAGCGCTTCCGTCGAGACGCCGGCCAAGCGGCGCGGCATCGCCGGCGACCTCGTGGTCTTCAAGATCGCCGGCGCCGCCGCCGAGGCCGGCCTGCCGCTGGACGAGGTCGAGCGTATCACCCGACATGCAAACGCCAACACCGTTTCCTTCGGCGTCGCCTTCGCCGGCTGCACCCTGCCCGGCACCGGCCAGCCGCTGTTCACCGTGCCGAAGGGCAAGATGGCGCTCGGCCTCGGCATCCATGGTGAGCCCGGCATCCGCGAGGAGGATACAGTCGCCGCCGCCGATCTGGCAAAGCTGCTGACCGAAAAACTGCTCGCCGAAAAGCCGGCCGCCACCCGCCGCGTCGGCGCGATCCTGAACGGCCTCGGCGCGACGAAATACGAAGAACTTTTCGTTCTCTGGACGCAGGTCTCCGCGCTGCTGAAGCAGGCCGGGCTTGAGATCGTCGCCCCTGAAGCCGGCGAATTCGTCACCAGCCTCGACATGCAGGGCTGCTCGCTGACCCTGATCTGGCTGGACGAGGAACTGGAAACCCACTGGACCGCCGCCTGCGACAGTCCGGTCCTGCGCCGCGGCCCCGCCATCGCCACGACGCCGGCCACCGACACGCTCGTCGATGAAAACGAAGCCCTGCGTTTTCCCGCCGCCAGCGAAGCCGGCAAGGCGGGCGGCGCCTGCATCGCCCATGTCTTCGAAGCGGTTTCGACCATGTTGAAGGCCGCCGAGGACGAGCTCGGCCGCATCGACGCGCAGGCCGGCGACGGCGACCACGGGCAGGGCATGACACGCGGCGCGACCGCCGCCCATGAGGCGGCGAAAAAGGCCGTTGCGGCCGGCGCCGGTACGGCCAGCGTTCTCGCCGCCGCGGGCGATGCCTGGGCCGACCGCGCCGGCGGCACCTCCGGCGCCATCTGGGGCCTGCTGCTGCGCGCCTGGAGCAATGCGCTTTCCGACCAGGCCGGCCCGGAAGGCGCAGCCGTGGTCAAGGGTGCGCGCCTTGCGCTCGACGGCGTCACCGGCCTCGGCGGTGCAAAGCCGGGCGACAAGACGCTGGTCGATTCCTTCGTGCCCTTCGTGGAAACGCTGGAAATCGCCTTCGCCGCTGGCAAGCCGCTGAAGCAGGCCTGGACGGAGGCTGCCGAGGCCGCCGGCAAGGCCGCCGACGAAACCGCGAAACTGACCCCGAAGCTCGGCCGCGCCCGCCCGCTCGCCGAACGCAGCATTGGCCACCCCGATGCCGGCGCGATCTCGCTCGCCATGGTCGCCAAGACCGTCGCATTGCAGATTTCCGGCTGACGAACCAGCCTGTGGCGGCGCGAAACCCGCGCCGCCTTCAGCCCCTCTTTTCCGCCCCGGCCTTGAAATGCGCGACCAGCGCATTGGCGTGGCCATGCCCCAACCCATGCTCGGCCTTGAGCATTGCGACCATCTCCATATGCTTCGCCGCCGCCGTGCCGCCGAGCAGCGTCAGCCAATGGTCGACCGGCTTGCCGTAGGTCTTCTCGATAGCGGGAAAATAGGAGGCAGGGCCTTTGATCGCCTTGGCGTCGGACATGGCGGGTTCCTCTTTATGTCGTTTCGATAGCCAAAGGACGGTGCCGACGGAAGTAATCCGACAGGCGCTTGCGAAAATAAGCGCACCACCGATTCTCCAGCGGCATGCGATCGAATCCCGTGCTTTTTCCGCAACACGCTCCTGAAAAGCGGGCAGGCAATTCGACGTCTTCGACTGTCTCGGAACGCTGCCTGTCGGCCCGTTAGCCGCCTAGCCCGAAGAAAACATGAGTATTCTTCACCACAATTTCCGAAGCAATGAAAAAATGCCGCTCTAGCCGGCGTTTAGCCGGCTCTTGCCGGCAGGAAACGCGTCTTCTATGCAGCGCCGAGACATAAGTTTGATCCAGCGGCGAAAAACGACGCCTTCATCGAGATGACAGCAGGAAACGAGGACATCACCAGCCTCTATGTCGCCGAGGGCGACCGGCTTCGCCGGCAGATCGGCCGCCGCGTCGGCTGCGCCGCGACGGCCTGCGACCTCGTGCAGGATATTTTCCTGCGGCTGTGGGAGCGCGCGCCGGTGCGCAAGGGCAGCGATGCCGCCTATCTCAACCGTTGCGCCCGCAATGCCGCCATCGACCACCTGCGCACCGAGCAGACCCGGCGCGCCTTCGCCAATGGCGTGCTGCCCGAGCAATATGCCGCCCCGCCCGCCTCGCCGCATGAGATACTGGAAGCGCGGCAAGGCGTGCGCAGCATCGACGCGGCGCTGGCGGCCCTGCCGAAGCAGACCCGGCATGTCTTCCTTCTCAACCGCATCCACGGTAGAAGTTTCGCCGAGATCGCAACCGCCATGGGCATATCCGAGCGCATGGTGGCCAAACACATGGCGCGCGCCGTCGCCGCCTGCCAGGAAACGCTTTCCTCCTGACCGGGGCCGCAGATCGATGACCGCAAAGCTTTCGAAACCCGACATCGACGCGGAGGCCCGCGCCTGGTTCGTGCGCCTGCTGCAGGAACCGACCGCCCGCAACCGCGCCACCTTCGAGGCCTGGCGGCAGGCCGACCCCGCCCATGCTGAAGCGTTTCGCGCGGTGGCGCAGACATGGGAAGCCGCCGAGCAGCCGGGCAAGCGTCTCGCGGAAGCGGAAGCCGACGAGCTTTCCGTCTATCTCAAGGCGATGGACAGCGCCAAGGACCGGCGCAAATCGAGCCGCCGCCTTGCCGGCGCGGCCGTCATCCTCGCCTGTCTTCTCGGGACGGCCGTCTGGCTGGAACGGCCGAACATGCTGCAGGATTTCGCCGCCGACTATGTCAGCCCGCGCGGCGAACGGCTTGAGATCCACCTTGCGGACGGCTCGAATGTGCTGCTCGATGCCGACAGCGCGCTGGCCGACGATTTTGCCGGCGGCGAGCGGCAGGTGCGGCTGCTGCGCGGCGGCGCTTTCTTCGAGGTGCAGCACGATCCGCAGCATCCCTTCAAGGTGATCGCCGCCGATGGCGAGGTCCGGGTGCTCGGCACCCGTTTCGAAGTGCGACTGCTGGAAGACAGCGGCCTCGTCACCCTCGAACAGGGCAGCGTTTCGGTGACGGCGGGAGCGGCGCAGGCCAAAACGGTGCTGGAGCCGGGCCAGCAGGTCGCCTTCGGCGCCGATGGCCTCGCCCCGGTACAGAGCGTCGATCTCGGCGACAGCCTCGCTTGGCGCGACGGCCGTTTCGTCTTCTACCGGGCGCGGCTCGGCGATGTGCTCGCCGAAATCGGCCGCTACCGCAAGGGCCGCATCGTCATCGCGTCCAGCCGCCTGGCCGACGAACGCGTCACCGGCAGTTTTTCGCTTGCCGATACCGATGCGGCGCTCGCCTCGCTGCAGGCCAGCGTTGGCTTTCGCCTGACCGGCCTCGGCGGCCGCATCGCGGTCATCACTCCTTAAGAAATTGACCTTTTCCTTCAAATACTTGAAAATTCTTCTCAAGAATTTTGCATTTTCCGGTTCAGTGCCGGCGGTCTTCATCCGTGAAGCAGTCAGAAAGGCTTCGGGAAACCAGTTCCCGGGCCTTGTGACGTGTAGCGAGAGGATCATCGGAATGAGACGGATCGGGGTATGCGGCGTGGTCTACGGGCTGGTCGCCGGCTTGCTGGCATCGACGGCATCAGGCTTTGCCGGCGTGGCCATGGCGCAGGAACAGGGACGGCAATTCAGCTTCAACATCGCCGCCAAACCCGTGACCCAGGCTGTCAACGATATCGGCCGCATCACCGGCCTTTCCGTCGTCTTCCGTGAAAACCGCGCCATGCCGGCCACCGGCAAGCCGGTGCGCGGCGCGATGACGGCGCAGGGCGCGCTCGACACGCTGCTGTCCGGCACCGGCCTGACCTATCGCTTCAGCAATGCCACGACCGTGCAGATCTACGATCCGGCAACCGGCGCGGCCAGTAACAACGCCGCCAATGCCGACGGCTCGACGGTTCTAAAACCCATCGTCGTGCAGGGCGACACCAAGGGCGCCAACAGCTTCGTCGCCACCAATGCCACGGGCGCGACCAAGGGCGACGTGCCGCTGATCGAGGTGCCGCAATCCGTCACCGTCATCGGCCGCAAGCAGATGGAGGCGCAGAACGCCCAGAGCGTCACCGAAGTGCTGCGCTACGTTCCCGGCGTCACCATCGAGACCTACGGCCCGGACCCGAAGGGCTATGACTGGATCCTGATGCGCGGCTTCAATGCCCAGAGCACCAGTTCCTATCTCGACGGCTTGCGCCAGGTCTCCAGCAGCTACAGCTTCTTCCGCACCGATCCCTACCAGCTCGATTCCGTCGAAGTGCTGCGCGGCCCCTCCTCCGCGCTGTACGGCCAGAGCGATGCCGGCGGCCTGGTCAACAAGACCTCGAAGAAGCCGACTGAGGAAAATATCCGCCAGGTCGAACTGGAGCTCGGCAGCAACCAGCGTAAGCAGGCCGCTTTCGACATCAGCGGCCCGGTCAACGAGAACAAGAGCGTGCTCTACCGCGTCGTAGGCGTCGCCCGCGATGCCAATACGCAGTTCAGCTATTCGGACGGTTCCGACATCGAGGACAACCGCCTGATGATCGCGCCCTCCGTCACCTTCAAGCGCGACGAGGACACCAGTCTGACCGTCTCGGCGCAGGCGCTGAAGGATACGAGCGGCGGCACCATCATGCTGTTCACACCGACCGGCATCCTGCTCGGCGATCCCTCCTTCAACCGCTCGATCCAGAAGCAGCAGACCATCGGCTACGAATTCGAGCATCGCTTCAACGACAATTGGGGCGTGCGCCAGAACCTGCGCTATGGCCACACCAATTTCCTGCTCGACAACATCTTCCTGTCCGGCGTCGGCGCCAACGGGCTGAACCGCTTCACCCGCCGCTTCGACGAAAGCTTCGACAGCTTCGCCGTCGACAACCAGCTGCATGGCGAATTCGATACCGGCGCGCTGGCGCATGAGGCTTTGCTCGGCTTCGACTATAGCTGGTCGGATGCCGACGTGACGCGCTATACCGGCCCGGCCCCGTCGATCAATCCCTATGCGCCGGTCTATGGCGTCAGCATTCCCGAGCCGACCAACCAGTTCATCAATTACGGCGAGCGCTATACGCAGGCCGGCCTCTACGTGCAGGATCAGATCACGTTCGGCAATGGTTTCATCGCCACGCTCGGCGGCCGTTACGACTGGCTGACCCTCGACAACCACAACCGCCTGACCGGCCTCGACACCAACCTCGACATCGGCCACTTCTCCGGCCGCGCCGGCCTCAGCTATGTCAGCGACTACGGCGTCGCGCCCTATGTCAGCTATTCGGAATCCTTCGTGCCGAACAGCGGCGTCGATGCGAGCGGCAATACCTTCGATCCCTCGGTCGGCCGCCAGTGGGAAGTCGGCGTCAAGTATCAGCCGACCGGCTTCGACGGCCTGTTCACCATCGCCTATTTCGACATCGCCAAGTCGAACGTGCTGAACTACCTGTCGAGCGGCTTTGCCGTCGCCACCGGCGAGGTCGCCTCGCGCGGGCTGGAGCTGGAAGGCAAGTTCAGCCTCGGTTCCGGCTGGGATTTCACCGGCTCCTATACCTATACCAATGCCGAAATCACCGAGGATGCGGCCATCGCCAATATCGGCAACCGCCCGATGCTGGTGCCGGAACACCAGGCCTCGGCATGGCTGAACTATACCTTCAAGGAAGGCGTTCTCGACGGCGTTTCGCTGGGTGCGGGCCTGCGTTATGTCGGCGAAACCTATGGCAACAACACCAACACCATCCGGGTACCGGGCCGCACGCTGGTCGATCTCGGCGCCAGCTACCGGGTCAACGAACATGCCAAGGTGTCGGTCAACGCCACCAACATCTTCGACAAGAAATACTTTACCACCTGCGACTCCAGCTATTCCTGCTACGAGGGCGACCGCCGCACCGTCATCGGCCGGCTGACCGTCGATTTCTAAGGGATGACGCTGGACAGACGTCATTTTCTGGCCTGCGGCCTCGCCGCTTTCGCCTCCTGTGCCCCGCTGCGGGCGCAGGAGCGAAAACGTATTGCAGCCGTCGACTGGGCGGCGGCGGAATCGCTGCAGGCACTTGGGCTGCCGCCGATGGCGGTCTCCGATACACGCTATTTCAACCTGCGCATGCCGCGCGCTTTGCCGGCACAAACGCAGGACATCGGCCCCTTCTGGGAAATCAACCTGGAACTGCTCGACCGGCTCAGGCCCGAGGTGATCTTCGTCGGCGCGCCCAGCCTGTTCATGACGCCGCGGCTTGCCGAGATCGCCCCGGTGGAAACCGTGGCCGAGGTGACCGGCGAACACTCTTACGAGCGCGCCGCCGCCATCCTGCGCCAATGCGCCCATGCCGCCGCGGTAGCGGACAGCGCCGCCGATGCCGTGCTCGCCGATATCGAACGCCGCATGGCCCAGCTTGCCGCGCGCGTGAACCGTGACCGGCCGGTCTGCGTGCTGCTGCCCGATCAGGGCGGCCGCCGCGCCATGATCTACGGCCGCAACAGCGTGCCGGATGCGGTGCTGACCCGCCTCGGCCTCACCAATGCCTGGCAGGGGCCAACCAATGCCAGCGGCTTCTTCCAGACCGGCCTCGATGCGCTGATGGCGCTGGAAGATGCCGTCTTCGTACAGATCGAAATCCCGACGCTGAGTCTCCAGACCGAGAAGGCGCTCTCCGAAAGCGCGCTCTGGCATCGCCTGCCGCCGGTGCGGAAAAAGCGCGTGGTACGCATCGGCCAGTTCTATCCCTTCGGCGGCTGCCTGACGACATTGCATCTGGCCGAAACCCTGACCGCCGCCCTCGCCAAGCCCGGATCGACGCCATGACGACCGTCCTCGCCGCCGCACCGCGCCCGCTTGCCGGGACGGTCTGGACCATCCTGCTCGGCCTTGCTGCCACAATCCTCTCTCTTCAGGGGCTGGCCGGTCGGCCGGATCCGGCCGTGCTGTTCTACAGCCTGCTGCCGCGCATCGTCGCGGCGCTGGTCGCCGGCTTTGCGCTGGGGCTCAGCGGTGCGGTGTTCCAGCGCGCCTTTTCCAATCCGTTGGCCGAGCCCGGCCTGCTCGGCATTTCCGGCGGGGTAATGCTGGCGCTGGCGGCAAGCCTGATTTTCGCGCCTGCCCTGTGGACGCATGGCTATCAACTGGTGGCGCTCGGCGGCGCGGGGCTGGCGCTGGCGGTGGTACTGGCTGTCGCCTGGGGGCCGCGCCTGTCCTCGCCGGTGCTGGTGCTCGCTGGCGTCATGGCCAATCTCTATTGCGCCGCGGCTTACGCGGTCCTCGTCCTCTTCAACCATGATTTTCTCGTCAACCTGCTCGCCTGGCAGGCGGGCTCGCTGCAACAGAGCGGCTGGGCGCCCAGCCTGCGCCTGATCGCGGAAGTCACGGCCGCCACCGCGATCCTGCTGCTGCTCGAACGGCCCTTGCGGCTGCTGTCGCTCGGCGATGGCGGCGCGGCGAGCCTCGGGCTTTCCGTGCGGCGCATCAAGCTGATGCTGCTGGTCGCGGCCTCGGTTCTCGCCGCCGTGGTGACGGCGGAATTCGGCCAGATCGGCTTCATCGGCCTCGCGGCGCCTGCGCTCGCCCGCTCCCTCTGGCGCCAAGCCCAGCCGGGCCTGCTGCGCGCCGCCATCACCGGCGCCCTGCTGCTGCTGTTCACCGACCAGCTCATGCGGCTGCTATCGCTGGTGGCCGGCGACCTGCCGGTCGGCGCGGCGGCGGGCCTGCTGACCGGGCCGCTGCTCATCGTCCTCGCCCGGCGCAACCGCAGCCAGAGCGAGGCCGCGCCGACACCCTCGCCAAGCCTGTCACCCGGCCGACAGGCCCGGGGGCCGGTGCTTATCGCAGCACTTGCCCTTGCCCTGATCGCCGTCTTTCTGTTCGGCCTGTTTTACGGGCGCGGGCCGGAGGGTTTCGGGTTTGCCACCGCCGCCGATCTCGATATCGCCCTGAAATGGCGGCTGCCGCCGCTGCTTGGCGCCAGCGGTGCCGGCTTCTGCCTGGCGCTGGCCGGGCTGATCCTGCAGCGGCTGCTGCGCAATCCGCTGGCCAGCCCCGATGTGCTCGGCGTCAGCCATGGCGCCGGCTTTGCCATGGCGCTCGCCTTTCTGGTCCTGCCGGATAGCGGGCTTGGGGCAAAGCTTGTCATCACCACCTTCGGGGCCGGCGCGGCGCTGCTTTTGGTCGCCGGTTTCGGGCGGCGGCTGCAATTTGAGCCGACGCGCATGCTGCTGATCGGCACCGGCCTCGGCAGTACCGCCAATGCGCTGCTGGTGCTGGCGTTGGCCAGCGGCGGCCAGCGCGGCGCGGCGCTGCTCGGCTGGTTTTCGGGGATCACCGGCGGCATCGACCTCGCCTCGGCGCTCGCGGCCTGCACGGTCGGTGGCCTCTGCCTGATCGCTACCTTGTTCTATGCCCGGCCCATCGACCTGATCGCGCTCGGCAATCCGGCCGCCTCAAGTCTCGGCGTGCCGATCGGGCGCACGCGCCTCGCCGGCCTCGGCCTTGCGGCGCTGGCAACGGCAGCGGGCACCGTCGTCGTCGGTCCCATGAGTTTCATCGGGTTGATGGTGCCGCATTTCACCCTGCTGCTCGGATTCCGCAAGACGGCATCCGCCGCCATAGCCGGCGGCCTGATCGGCGCGCTGATGATGGCGGCATCGGAATGGCTGGGGCGGGTGCTCGCCTGGCCCTGGCCGCTCTCGCCCGGTCTGATCGCCGCCCTCATCGGCGGCCCCTGGTTCCTGTGGCAATTGCGGCGCGGCGGGCGCGAATTTTAAACGACGCGGCCGTTTTCGGCGACGAGACGGCCGGCCTTGAAAACCTTGCGTTTACGCGGCACGGAAACGACGGCCTCGGGAATATGCGCCGCCTCCAGCGTCACAAAATCGGCCTTGGCGCCGACCGCGAGGCCATAACCTTCGAGACGCAGGGCTTTCGCGCCGGCAAAGGTCACCATGTCGAAGGCGGCGGACAGTTCGTCATCCGTATAGAAGCCGGAGCGATAGCCGATGACTTCGGCGCGGCGCAGCATGTCGCCATCGCCATAGGGCCACCAAGAATCGCGGATATTGTCGCTGCCGGCGAAGACATTGACGCCCTCGGCGCGCAGCAGCGCCACTGGCGGGAAGGCGTGGTCGCCCGGCGCATTGGTCATGATCGACACGCCGCTTTCGGCAATCAGCGCCCCGACCTTCTTCGCCGCATCCGGCCCAAGATCGCCAAGCCCATAGGCATGGCTGACGGTCACGCGGCCCTGCATGCCGAGCGCCGTGGTTCGCGCGCAGATCTCCTCGATGGTGAAGACGCCGAGCGTGCCGAAATCATGCAGGTGGATATCGATATCGACGCCATGCTTTTCGGCGACGCCGAAGACGACGCTCAGATGCGCCTGCGGATCGCGGTCGAAACTGGCCGGGTCGAGGCCGCCGACCGCATCCGCCCCGAGGCCGATGGCGGCATCCAGCAGTTCCGCCGTGCCGGGGCTTTTCAGGATGCCGTTCTGCGGGAAGGCGACAAGCTGGATATCGATGCGGTCGCGATAATCCTCGCGGACTTTCAGAATGGTTTCCAGCGAACGCAGCCCGACCGAACCGTCGACCATCACATGGCTGCGCATCTGCAGGGAGCCGTTGGCGATGCAGAGATCGAGCTGGTTGCGGGCGCGCTCATCCATCGGCGCGGCGGCGGCCATGTTCTTGGCCTGAAAGGCCACGCGCTCATGCACGTTGAAACCGTTGGTGCAGGGCTTGTGCGGGATCCAGCGGTCGCCGTAAAAGCTGGTGTCGAGATGGATATGGCCCTCGACAAAAGCGGGAACGACGAGCGCGCCGCCGAGATCCACCGTTTCGGCCGCCGCCGGTCCGGAACCGGACGGCGAAATCGCGGCAATGCGCCCGTCCTTGACGGCGATGTCACGGAGCGATCCGTCACTGAGCCGCGCACCTGTAAAAAGCCTGTCCATCACGGGTCACCATAGCGTTGTCTTGTATGCACTATGATAAATCTATTGCATACGAAAATCAATCTCGCGGCTAAACGGTTCGGCATCCACAAGGTGCAACCGGATCGAATTGACAGAAGTCATCGGCGGTAAAAGTGTGACCATATAACATTAACATGTCTATTCGAGACAAGAATGCTTGACGCCGCCCTTCGCCGGGCATTATGTGCGTGTCGACGGTTCCCCGACCATGAGGTGGAGGGGATTAATAGGGAACACGGTGCGGAAGACCCCAGGAGGGGCCAAGACCGTGGCTGCCCCCGCAACTGTGAGCGGATTGCCTTTCGTCCCCGGACATCGAAACGATGTCGTGCCACTGTGCCGCAAGGCGCGGGAAGGTAGACGAAAGGCAGATATCTGCGAGCCAGGAGACCTGCCGTCGCGCTTTGATCCAACGTTACGGGCGGGGATGCCCGGTACAGGAGCCACGCCATGTCTACGCCTCATGCGAGGATATCCTCCTTTTCGCACCCGATTCCCGTCGTGTCTGCGTCGTTGACCGATCCGCGCCCGCTGCCGGCCTGATCGCCGCCTCATCTCATCTCCGAACGAACCGAACGGAATCGTCCATGACCCTTTCCCTTGCATCCACCTTGCGCGCGGGCTTCTGCGCCATCGCGCTCGCCGCCGGCGGCCTTGCCGGCCAGGCAGCCGCCGCCGAGACCAGCTATCCGCTGACGCTGACCAATTGCGGCCGGCAGGTGACATTCACCAAGGAGCCGACCCGCACGGTCTCCATCGGCCAGAGCAGCACCGAGATTCTTTATCTGCTCGGCCTTTCCGACAAAGTGGTCGGCACCGCCGTCTGGCTTGGCCCGGTGCTGAAGGGTTATGAAGAGGTCAACGCCAAGATCGACCGCCTTGCCGACAACGATCCCAGCTTCGAAAGCGTCGTCGCCAAGAAGCCGGATCTGGTGACCGCCCAGTTCCAGTGGCATGTCGGCCCTGAAGGCGTGGTCGCCAAGCCCGGCCAGTTCGAAGAACTCGGCATTCCCGTCTACACCTCGCCCGCCGATTGCATCGGCAAGAACAATACCGGCGGCGGCGACGGCGTGCGCCATTCGGTGTTCACCATGGACCTGATCTACCAGGAAATCCGCGATCTCGCCGCCATCTTCAACGTGCAGGATCGCGGCGAAGCCGTCGTCGCCGATCTGAAGAAGCGCGAAGAGGCCGCCAAGGCAAAAATCGCTTCGGCCGATGGCAAGCTTTCAGCCGTCTTCTGGTTCTCCAGTGCGGAGCTGGACATCGATCCTTATGTCGCCGGCAAAAACGGGGCGCCCGGCTACATCATGTCGGCGCTCGGCATCCGCAACGTGATCGACAGCGAGGAAGAATGGCCGACGGTCGGCTGGGAAACCATCGCCAAGGCCAACCCGACCATGATCGTCGCCGGCAAGATGGAGCGCCGCCGCTTCCCCGCCGATGACATCGCCGTCAAGCACACGTTCCTCGAGACCGACCCGGTCGCCAGCCTGATGCCTGCCGTCAAGGAGAAGCATGTCTTCGAGATGGACGCACAGGCGATGAACCCGACGATTCGCACGATCGAGGGCATCGAGGCGCTGGCGGATGCGGTTTCCGCCGCCGGCCTGGCGAAGTGAACCGGACGCTGACCCGGTATGCCGTGCCGGGCGCCGCCTTCGCGGCGCTCGGCATCGTCGTCTTGGCGCTCATGGCGGGCGCCGCGATCGGCGAGACGGCGATCCCCTTCGATGTGGTCGCCAAAACCGTCGCCAACCGTCTGTTCGGCGCGGCCTATGCGCTGGAGCCGCTGGACGAAGGCATCGTCTGGAGCTATCGGCTCAGCCGCGCCGTCGTCGCCGCCTGCTGCGGCGCGGCACTCGCGCTTTCCGGCACCGTGCTGCAGGCGCTGCTGCGCAACCCGCTGGCCGATCCCTATATCCTCGGCATTTCCGCCGGCGCCTCGACCGGCGCAGTCGCGGTCGCCATTCTCGGAATCGGCGCCGGGCTATTCACGCTGCCGGCCGGCGCCTTCATCGGCGCGCTCGTCGCCTTCGCGCTGGTGACGCTGCTCGCCGCCCGCGCCGGGCGCGGCAACAGCGCCATCATTCTCGCCGGTATCGCCGGTTCGCAGCTCTTCAATGCGATGACATCCTTCATCGTCACCAAGGCGGCCAATGCCGAGCAGGCGCGCGGCATCATGTTCTGGCTGCTCGGCAATCTCTCCGGCATCCGCTGGCCGGATGTCTGGCTGGCGCTGCCGGCGATGCTGGCAGGCCTCGGCGTCTGCCTGTGGTATGCCCGCGCCCTCGACGCCTTCGCCTTCGGCGCGGAATCCGCCGCGGCGCTCGGCATTCCGGTGCGCCGCGTCTATGTCGTGCTGATCGGCACCTGCGCCATGATGACGGCGGCGATGGTGTCGCTGGTCGGCTCCATCGGTTTCATCGGCCTTGTCATTCCGCACGCGGCGCGCATGCTCGTCGGTGTCCGCCATGGCTTGCTGCTGCCGGTCGCGGCGCTCGTCGGCGCCGTCTTCATGATCGGGGCGGATATTCTCTCACGCATCGTCGTGCCGGGCCAGGTATTGCCGATCGGCGTCATCACCGCGCTGTTCGGGGCGCCGGCATTCGCCCTGCTTCTGGGGCAGAAAGGAGCGCGGCCATGAGGATTTCGGCACACGATCTCGCCTGGTCGGTCGGCGGCATCTCCATCGTCCGCGATATCTCGCTGGAGATTGCCAGCGGCGAATTCATCGGCATCATCGGCCCGAACGGATCGGGCAAGAGTACGCTGCTCTCGATGCTCGCCGGTCTCCGGCGGCCCGACGGGGGCGCGGTGACCATCGACGACGTGGCCCTCGCCACCCTTAGCCGCCGGGCGCTGGCGCAGAAACTCGCCTTCGTCGAGCAGCAGGCGGAAACCACCGAGCGCATGACCGCCCGTCAGGTGGTCGAACTCGGCCGCACGCCCTATCTGGGCCCACTCTCGCCCTGGGCGGCCCATGACGACGCCATGGTGCGAAACGCGCTCGAAAACGTCGACATGGCCGACAAGGCCGGCCGCTTCTGGCATAGCCTTTCCGGCGGCGAGCGCCAGCGGCTGCACATCGCTCGCGCCTTGGCGCAGGAGCCGCGCCTGCTGCTGCTCGACGAACCGACCAACCATCTCGACATCGGCCACCAGATCGGCCTGCTCGATCTGGTGCGCCGCCAGGGCCTGACGGTCATCGCCGCCCTGCACGATCTCAACCACGCCGCCATGTTCTGCGACCGCATCGCCGTGCTCGATCGCGGCCGGCTGGTCGCCATCGGCACACCCGCCGACGTGCTCACGCCCGATTGCATCCGCGCCGTCTTCGGCGTCGAGGCCGCGGTTTCCGCTGACGAGGTCGGGCGCTGCCACATCCGTTTCCTGCCGCCCTCCCACCCGATCAAGGACCGACATGACAATCAGAATCGCTTTCCCGACGATAGCCGCCTGCCTGCTGCTGAGCGTTCCGGCGCTGGCCGAGACCTTCGAGGTGAAGATGCTCAATCGTGGGGAGAAGGGAACGATGGTGTTCGAGCCAGACTATCTCGAACTTGAGCCTGGCGACCGCATCCGCTTCATACCCACCCACAAGAGCCACAATGCCGCAACCATCGATGGCATGATCCCGGACGGCGCCGCCGGCTTCAAGAGCAAGATCAACGAGCCCTTCGAGACCGGCTTCGACAAGGACGGCTTCTACGGCATCAAATGCTCGCCGCATTACGGCATGGGCATGGTGATGCTGGTCAAGGTCGGCAAGGCGAGCCTGCCGGAAAGCTACCGCGCCGTCGACATGCCCGCCCGCGCCAAGCCGCGCCTGGAAGAGCTGTTCGAGCGCGCGGCAAACCCGTGACCGCGAACTACACGCTCAAGGAAGATATCCGTGACTACTGGTCGCGGCGCTCGTTGACCTTCGACCTCGCCTTCGGCCATCGCATTCCGCCCGGGCCGGAGCTTGAGGCCTGGGGCGACGCCGTAACGCGGGCGCTGGGGGACAGGCCGCTCTCGGTTCTCGAACTCGCCTGCGGCACCGGCGAGGTCTCGAACGTGCTGATGTCGCGCGGCCATAGGGTGACCGCGCTGGATTTCTCCGAGGCGATGCTGAGTGTCGCCCGCGCCAAGCATGCCGGCCGCGACCAGGTGCATTTCATCCTTGCCGATGCCGAAAACACCATGGAGCCGGATGGACTTTACGACGCCATCGTCTGCCGGCATCTGGTCTGGACACTCACCCGGCCGGAAGAGGCCTTCGCCGACTGGTTCCGGGTGCTGAAGCCCGGCGGCAGGCTGCTGGTCTTCGACGGCGACTGGGCCAAACCGACCCACCTCGGCCGCTTGGCCGGCATGACCATCAAGATCATAGACCGCCTCAAAGGCGAAGACCCGCATTATGACGGGGCAATGGGCGACCGCCACCGAAGCATCATGTCCCGTCTACCCTTCGGCCATGGCCTGACGGCCGGCGAACTGGCGGCGCTTCTTCGCCGCACGGGTTTCGTCGGGATCGACATCGCCTCGCACGCACCGATCGCCGCCGCGCAGCGCAGAACGGCGGATCTGCGCAACTGCCTGCGCACCCTGCTTTATCGCCGTTTCATTCTCTCCTGCCGCAAGCCGGATGCGGCCTGACGCAGATCGGTGAAAATTCCTTGAGGACCACCGGCAAAATTGCGCCAGGACAAAGAGGTATTTTCGCAAATAGCGAAAAGCTCCTTCCCAGGCGGCCGCTTTGCAAGCCGGCCACCGGCTGATAAGACGACGCAAACGAAAGGCAGCAAAGATGCATCGAACGGCGGGAAACAGACGGATCGGCGTGGCGCTTGCCGCCGCGATCGTCCTGTTCCTGCAAGGCCTGTTCGGTGCCTATGCCAACGCCGCATTCGTCGCCACCGCGCCGCTGGATGCCTTCGGCAATCCGCTCTGCGTCACGATGCCGGACGAAACCGGCCTGCCCGGCAAGCATGATCCCACCGCCATGCCCGGCTGCTGCACGCTGGCCTGCCAACCCGCCGCGTCGCTGCTTCCAACGGAACCGGCCGGAGAGATGCTCGCCGTCTCCGGGGCGTGGATTGCCATCGGTCCGCTACTGCCGCGCGCGCTCGCGCTTCCCCGCCATGCCAGCCATGCACCCGGGAATCCCCGCGCGCCGCCGCTTTGCGCATGAAACAGGCCGTCACGGCCATCATTCCATTTTCATGCAGACCATTTTCGGGGAGTTACCCATGTCCATTCCGTTCGTCCGTTCCGCCGCCCTGCGTGGCGCCATTGCCGGCCTTGCGCTGATCGCCGCCATGCCGGCCGCCATCGCTCATGAATTCAAGGTCGGCGATATCGAGATCGTCCATCCCTGGTCGCGCGCCACCCCGCCCGGCGCAAAGGTCGCGGCCGGCTATGCCACCATCACCAACAACGGCTCGACGCCGGACAAGCTGGTCGCCGTCACCGGCGAGATCAGCGACAAGGGCGAAATCCACGAGATGGCCGTCGACGGTAACGGCGTCATGACCATGCGCCCGGTCGAGGGCGGCATAGAGATTCCCGCCGGCGGCACCGTCGAATTGAAGCCCGGCGCCTTCCACATCATGTTCAAGGAACTCAAGCGCCTGCCCAAGCAAGGTGAAAAATTCAAGGGCACCATGACCTTCGAAAAGGCCGGCGAGGTTGCCGTCGAATATGCCGTCGACAAGATGGGCGGCGACAACAGCCATAACGACCATAAGAACTGATCGCCGCGTTCGCGCGGTCAGTTACCGATGGTTCTGGCGCATCGAGGCTTTCGAACGGCGCCTCGACATTGATTGAGGAAACGACGGCTGTAACAGAAAATTGCAGCCGTCATCTCGCAATCACCTTGCATCGATCGCGAAAATTGGATGATCTCCAGAGCATCCAGACCGGTGTGAACGGCATGCCGGTCTTCTTTTATGGAGCGAACATGCGCAAGACGGCCCTGATTATCGTCGACCTGCAGAACGATTATTTCGATGGCGGCAAGTTTCCGCTGGTCGGCACGGCGGCAGCAGCCGGCAACGCGGCGCGCCTTCTCGACGCCGCCCGCGCGCGCGGCGATCTCGTCGTGCATATACGCCACGAATCGGCGGAGGCAGATGCTCCGTTCTTCGCTCCCGGGACGGAAGGGGCCGCAATCAATGCGGCCGTCGCCCCCGCGCCTGGCGAGACGGTTGTCGTCAAGAAGGCGATCAATGCCTTCCAGGGCACCGACCTCAAGGACGTCCTCGATGCCAACGGCGTCAGCGACGTCGCTATCGCCGGCGCGATGAGCCATATGTGCATCGACGCCGTCACCCGTGCTGCCGTCGACTACGGCTATCCGGCGACCGTCGTTCACGATGCGGTCGCCACCCGCGATCTCGAATTCGGCGGCAGGATCGTTGCCGCCGCCGATGTCCACGCCGCCTTCATGTCGGCGCTGGCCTTCGGATACGCCAATCTCGTCTCCACGGACGACTATCTCCAGGGCGGCGCCTGACGGCCGGCGGCGATGGCGTTTTCCGCAGGGATCTGCGACAGTCGCGCCGATCGAACGGAAAACGCCTGCCGGACCCCGCATGACCGAGCAATTCGTCCTGAAATTCTCCATCGTCGCCACCGTCCTGCTCGCGGTCTTCGGCATCGCCATCGGCCTCGTTTCCGGCTCCTTCGCCATTGTTTTCGACGGCTTCTATTCGCTGACCGATGCCTTCATGACCGTACTGGCGCTGCTGGTCTCGCGGCTGATCGCCAGTTCGGCAACGGTGCCGCCCGTCAAGGGGCGGCTGATCGAACGCTTCACCATGGGCTTCTGGCATCTGGAGCCGATGGTGCTCGGTCTCAATGGCACGCTGTTGATGGGAGCGGCGATCTATGCCTTCATCAATGCCGTCGACAGCCTGCTGACCGGCGGACGGCCGGTGGAATTCGGTCCGGCCATCGCCTTCACGCTGGTGACGATGTCGGTCGCCTGCGGCATGGCGGTGTTCGCGCAGCGGGCGAACCGGACGATCCGCTCCAATTTCATCGCGCTCGACGCCAAGGCCTGGATGATGTCGGCAGCGCTGACCTCGGCGCTGCTGATCGCATTCCTGATCGGCTACGGCGTCGAGGGCACGCGCTTCGCCTGGACCGCGCCCTATATCGACCCGGCCGTGCTCGCCGCCATCTGCCTGTTCATCGTTCCCGCACCGCTCGCCAACGTCAAGCAGGCGCTGGCCGATATCCTGCTGGTCACGCCGGCCGAGTTGAAAAGCCATGTCGATGCCGTGGCGAGCGACGTCGTCGCCCGATTCGGCTTTCTTTCCTATCGCTCCTATGTCGCCCGCGTCGGGCGCGGCAAGCAGATTGAGCTGTTCTTCATCGTCCCCCGCGACTGGCCGGCCAAGCGCCTGGAAGAATGGGACGCGCTGCGAGACGAGATCGGCGAGGCGCTGGGCGACGAAGGCCCGGATCGCTGGCTGACCATCGTCTTCACCACCGATCCCGAATGGGCCGACTGAACCCCTGACGCCGCCTGTTTCATCGACGCCATAATGTTCCGTTTGCGCCGCAGGAATGTCGCAAGTCAAGAGCCGCGAAACAGCGGTTTCTCCTAGTGTAAGTCCATCCTTGGTGCTGCATCGCGCGGATTGCGATGCGGATAATTGGGAAGCCGGTCAAAGTCCGGCGCTGCCCCCGCAACGGTAGCGGAGCCAAACCGTCGACAACAGGCCACTGGATTATTCCGGGAAGGCGTCGACGAAGTCCGAAAGGACGGCTCCGGAGCCCGGAAACCAGCCTGGGATGGAACGAAACGACTGATTGCGGTGGGCGATCGGGCGACGGGACCATCGCGGAAGAGCCGCGCTGGCCTGCGCGCGACGCATCTCTCCCCAATCCCATCAAAGGGATAATGAGAATGAACGTTCGTGGTGACATGCTTCGCCAGCTTCAGGCCCGCAGGGACGGCTTCAGCCTGCAGCAACCCTTCTACATCGACCCAGACTATTTCCGGGTCGACATGGAGGAAATCTGGTATCGCGACTGGCTGTTCATCGGCCATGATTGCGAAATCCCCCGCGCCGGCAATTACTTCACCGCCCAGATCGGCGATTATCCGCTCGTCGTCGTGCGCGGCCGCGACGGCGTCATCCGCGCCTTCCACAACACCTGCCGCCATCGCGGCCACCGCGTTTGCACGCAGGAGCGCGGCGCCGCCGCCAAGCTCGTCTGCCCCTATCACCAGTGGACCTACGATCTCGACGGCTCGCTGGTCTTCGCCCGCCAGATGGGGGCCGAATTCGACAAGGCGGATTTCGGCATGAAGCCGGTGCCCTGCGAGACCGTCGCCGGTTACATCTTCATCTGCCTCGCCGCCGAGCCCGCCGATTTCGCGCCCATGCGCGCCTCGATCGAGCCCTATATGAAGCCGCACCGGCTCTCCGAGGCCAAGGTCGCGCATCGCACCACGATCATCGAGAAGGGCAACTGGAAGCTGGTCTGGGAAAATAACCGCGAATGTTATCACTGTGCCGGCAACCATCCCGAACTCTGCCGCACCTATCCGGAAGCGCCGACCGCGACCGGCGTGCAGGGCGCAAAGGACGATCCGGTCATCGTCGAACACTGGCAGCATTGCGAGGCGGCCGGCTTGCCCAGTGAATTCCGCATGGATCCCTCCGGCCAGTTCCGCGTCGCCCGCATGCCGCTGATCCAGGGCGCCGAAAGCTACACGATGACCGGCCAGCCGGCGGTGCGCAAGCCGCTTTCGCCCGATGTCGCCACCTCGCAGATCGGGACGCTGCTGCTGTTCCATTATCCGACAACCTGGAACCACATCCTGATCGACCATGCGATATCCTTCCGCGTGTTGCCGCTCGGGCCGGAGGAA
The DNA here is from genome assembly GCA_017305935.1 of Hyphomicrobiales bacterium. Taxonomy (GTDB): domain Bacteria; phylum Pseudomonadota; class Alphaproteobacteria; order Rhizobiales; family Rhizobiaceae; genus Metarhizobium. The sequence goes on from JAFKJU010000010.1 coordinate 139,435, forward strand.
ACGGCCGTCACCACCACCTGGCTGGTCAACAAGGATGCGGTCGAGGGGGTCGACTACGATGTCGAAGAACTGACGCATGTCTGGAACATGACCAACGACCAGGACCGGGCCATTGTCGAGGAAAATGCCTTCGGCATCCGCTCGCCCGTCTATGAGCCCGGCCCTTATTCGGTCGAGCACGAGGGCGGCGTCATGCAGTTCGTCGAATGGTATGCGAATTTCATGACCGGCCGCCTCAAGGGCGAACCGATGCCGCTGTCGGCGGTGGCCTGAGATGAGCGCCGCCTCGCCCGCCTATCGCCATGTCGACGAGATGCGTCCGTGGTCCGACCGGGAGCATCGCCTCGAATGTGTCGCCGTCACGCCGGAAGCCCCCGACGTGATGACCTTCACCTTTCGGCCGGATAATCCCGGCCACTGGTTCCGCTATCTGCCCGGCCAGTTCGTGACGCTGGAAATTCCCGCGACCCCGGAACCGGTGATGCGCACCTATACACTGTCGTCGAGCCCGTCGCGGCCTTATACCGTGGCGGTCACCGTCAAGGCGCAGGCGGGCTCGATCGGCACGCGCTGGATGTTCGACAACCTGCGCCCCGGCATGCGGCTCAAGGCGATCGGTCCGCTCGGGGATTTTTCCTATGCCAGGCATCCCGGCCGGAAATACCTGTTCATCTCGGCCGGCTCCGGCATCACCCCGATGATGTCGATGACGCGTGACATGAGCGACCGCACACCGGATAGCGACATCACCTTCATCCATTGCGCCCGCTCGCCCGACGACATCATCTTCCGCTGGGAGTTGGAGGCGCGCGCTCGCGAGATGGCGAATTTCACGCTCGGCTTCATCATCGAGGAGATCGGCCGCGGCCAGCTCTGGGCCGGTTTGCGCGGCCGCATCGACAAGGCCAAGATCGCTCTGCTCGCCCATGATTTTCTGGAGCGCACCGTGTTCTGCTGCGGGCCGGAGCCGTTTATGGCGACGGTGCGCGACACCCTGTCGGGTGCCGGTTTCGACATGGCGAATTATCATGAAGAGGCCTTCCAGCCGCGTGCGCCGGAACTGCCGGTGGTGGTCGCCGATCACTCCGACGGCGCGAAAGCAACCAAGGTCATCTTTACGATGTCCGGCAAGACCGGCCTGTGCGAGCCCGGCCACACCGTGCTGCAGGCGGCGTGCGCATCGGCGCGGCCTGCGAATCCGGGCTGTGCGGCACATGCAAGGTGATGAAACTCGCTGGCGACGTCGAGATGGAACACAATGGCGGCATCCTCGACGAGGAAATCGACGAGGGCTATATCCTCGCCTGCTGCTCCCGCCCTAAGGGCGAAATCGAGATCGAGGCCTGAAACCACGTCCTCTCGAAACAAGGGCTTCCGGCCGCCAGGCCGGGAGCCCTTTCGCGTTTCAGTGGCGGATACGGCGCTGGCGGCGCATGGCCGGTTGCAGCGAGCCGGCGGTGGCCTGCTGGAACAGGCCGCGCAGATGCAGAAGCCTGGAGCAATCGCGGCCGGCGCCGTCGATGCGGGCTATCTCGGCGCGCGCCGCCCGCGGCAGGTCTGCGCCGGCGGGCAGGTTCAGCATCCAGGCGAAAAACACGTCCTCGGGGGACGGCAGACGCCCGGCCATATCGGCGGCAGCGGCTGAAAGGTAGAATTCCATGGTCGGTCCTCGTGGCTGCAAGGACTGGGCATGGTGGACCGAGGGAAACGCCGGAGATGATGCCGCAAGCGTCATGACGCCGCCGCGGCCAGCCCGGAACGCCTCTTGATCGCCCACCGCGATCAGTCGAGTTCATCGATCCGTGGCTGGTTTCCGGGCTCCAGAGCCATCCGGTTTCCGGATCGGGCGACACCTTCCCAGGCCGTCCGGCCCAGTGGTTCTCGTCACCCGTTTCGCTCTGCTACCGTTGCGGGGGCAGCGCCGGCTTCAAACCGGCTTCCCAATTCTCCGACCGATTCTTTCGAAACGGCCGGCACCTCGGACAGGCAGATATGACCACAGCCCGCCGCCCCGCACAACCCAATTCGTGGCGGCGCCTGAGGGAAATCACCGCTTTTTCAGGCGGCCGCTTCCGATCGCGGCACGTAGTTGAGCACCGGGCCGAGCCAGCGCTCGACCTCGGAAACCGCCATGCCCTTGCGCCGGGCATAATCCTCGACCTGATCGCGCTCCACCTTGGCGACGCCGAAATAATAGCTTTCGGGCGAGGCGATATAGAGGCCGGAGACGGAAGAGCCGGGCCACATGGCATAGCTCTCGGTCAGGGTCACGCCGATTTCCTTTTCCGCGTCGAGCAGGCGAAACAGCGTCGTCTTTTCGGTATGATCCGGCTGGGCCGGGTAACCGGGCGCGGGGCGGATGCCGGCATAAGGCTCGCCGATCAGGTCGGCCGGGCCGAAGGTCTCGTCGGGCGCATACCCCCAGAGTTCGCGGCGCACAAATTCATGCATGCGCTCGGCGAATGCTTCGGCGAAACGATCGGCCAGCGCCTTGACGAGGATCGAGGAATAATCGTCGTTTGCCCGCTCGAAACGCTCGGCGATGGCGATTTCACCGATGCCGGCGGTGACCACGAAGCCGCCGAGATAATCCCGCTTGCCGCTTTCCAGCGGCGCGACGAAATCCGAGAGCGCCACATTGGGCCGGCCGTCGCGCTTGGAAAGTTGCTGGCGCAACGTGAAGAACGTCGCGAGTTCGCCATCGCGCGCCTCGTCGGTGAACAGGCGGATGTCATCCCCCACCGCGCTCGCCGGCCAGAAACCGACAACCGCCTTCGGCATGAACCATTTCTCGGCGATGATTTTTTCCAGCATCGCCTGCGCATCGGCAAAGAGCTGGCGGGCGGCCTCGCCCTGCTTCTCGTCCTCGAGGATTTTCGGATAGACGCCCTTCAACTCCCAGGTCTGGAAGAAAGGAGTCCAGTCGATGTAGCGGGCGAGTTCGGCCAGATCCCAATCCTGCCAGACGCGGGTGCCGAGGAAGGATGGCGTCTTCGGCCGATAGGCGGACCAGTCGGCCTTGTAGGCGTTTTCGCGCGCCTTGCCGATCGGCAGGCGCTGCTTTTCGGCCTCGCTGCGGGCATGGGCGTCGGCGACCTTGCGGTATTCCGCCCTCACCGTCTCGATATAGCCGGGCTTCATCTCCGGGCTCAGCAGACTGGAAACGACACCGACGGCGCGGCTGGCATCGGTCACGTAGATCGCCTGTCCCGCCTCGTAGCGCGGATGGATCTTTACCGCCGTATGGACGCGCGAGGTGGTGGCGCCGCCGATCAGCAACGGGATATCGAAACCCTGACGCTCCATCTCGGAGGCCACATGCACCATCTCGTCCAGCGACGGGGTGATCAGGCCGGAGAGGCCGATGATATCGACGTTTTCGGCGCGCGCGGTTTCGAGGATCTTCGTCGCCGGCACCATGACGCCGAGATCGATGATCTCGTAATTGTTGCAGGCGAGCACCACGCCGACGATGTTCTTGCCGATGTCGTGGACATCGCCCTTGACCGTCGCCATCAGGATCTTGCCGGCCGCCTGCCGCGTGCCGGCCTCGCCATTGGCGCGCTTTTCAGCCTCCATGTGGGGCAGCAGCACGGCGACCGCCTGCTTCATCACGCGGGCGGACTTCACAACCTGCGGCAGGAACATCTTGCCGGCGCCAAAGAGGTCGCCGACCACGTTCATGCCGGCCATCAGCGGCCCTTCGATGACATGCAGCGGCCGTTCGGCGCTCTGGCGCGCCTCCTCCGTGTCGGCCTCGACGAATTCGGTGATGCCGTTGACGAGGGCGTGTTCGAGGCGCTTTTCCACCGGCCAGTCGCGCCAGGCGAGATCGCGCTCCCTGGCCTCCTTGGCGCCGGCGCCCTTGAAGCGTTCGGCGATTTCCAGCATGCGCTCTGTGGCAGTGCCGCCGGCCTTCGGCGCACGGTTCAGCACCACGTCCTCGCAGGCCTCGCGCAGCTCCGGCTCGATCGTATCGTAAACGGCGAGCTGGCCGGCATTGACGATGCCCATGTCCATGCCCGCCTGGATGGCATGGTAGAGGAAGACGGCGTGCATCGCCTCGCGCACCGGCTCGTTGCCACGGAAGGAGAAGGACAGGTTGGATACGCCGCCGGAAATATGGACGTGCGGCAGCGTCGCGGTGATCTCGCGCGTCGCCTCGATGAAATCGACGCCGTAATTGTCATGCTCCTCGATACCGGTGGCGACCGCGAAGATGTTGGGATCGAAGACGATATCCTCGGGCGCGAGGCCCGCGACTTCGGTCAGCAGCTTGTAGGCGCGGGTGCAGATTTCCACCTTGCGCGCCCTGGTATCGGCCTGGCCGGTCTCGTCGAAGGCCATGACGACGACGGCCGCGCCATAGGCGCGCACCAGTTTCGCATGATGAAGGAAGGCTTCTTCGCCTTCCTTCAGCGAAATGGAATTGACGAGCGGCTTGCCCTGCACGCATTTCAGGCCCGCCTCGATCACCTCCCATTTGGAGCTGTCGATCATCACGGGCACGCGGGCGATATCCGGCTCGGCGGCGATGAGGTTGAGGTATTCCACCATCGCCTTGGCCGAGTCGATCAGGCCCTCGTCCATGTTGATATCGATGACCTGCGCGCCGTTCGCCACCTGGTCGCGGGCGACGTCGAGGGCGGCCGCATAATCGCCCGCGGTGATCAGCTTGCGGAATTTTGCCGAGCCGGTGACGTTGGTGCGCTCGCCGACGTTGACGAAGGGAATGGCCTCGGTCAGCGTGAAGGGTTCGAGGCCGCAGAGTCGCATATGACGCGGGATATCCGGGATTTCCCGTGGGCGATGGCGGGCGGCTGCATCGGCGATAGCGCGGATATGCTCCGGCGTCGAGCCGCAGCAGCCGCCGACGATGTTGACGAGGCCATCACGCATGAAGCCCTCGATCTGCGCGGCCATCTCCTCCGGGGTCTCGTCATACTGACCGAAGGCGTTCGGCAAGCCGGCATTGGGATAGGCGCAGACGAAGGCCTGCGCGACGGAGGAGATTTCCGCCAGATGCGCGCGCATGGCATTGGCGCCCAGCGCGCAATTGAGGCCGATGGAGAAGGGATCGGCGTGGCGCACCGAATTCCAGAACGCCTCCGGTGTCTGGCCGGAGAGCGTGCGGCCGGAAAGGTCGGTGATCGTGCCCGAGATCATGATCGGCAGGTCGACGCCCTTTTCCTCGAACACCTCGCGGGTGGCGAAGATCGCCGCCTTGGCGTTGAGCGTATCGAAGATGGTTTCGATCAGGATGATGTCGGAGCCGCCATCGATCAAGCCGCGCACCTGTTCGGCATAGGCAATCCGCAGATCGTCGAAGGTGACGGCGCGGTAGCCGGGATTGTTGACATCGGGGGAAATCGAGGCGGTGCGGTTGGTCGGCCCGAGCGCACCGGCGACGAAACGGCGCTTGCCGTCGATCGCCTCGGCACGGCGCAGCGCCCGCTTGGCGAGGCGCGCGCCGTCGCGGTTCAGCTCATAGACCATGTCTTCCATGGCGTAGTCGGCCTGGGCGATGGAGGTCGAGGAGAAGGTATTCGTCTCGACGATATCGGCGCCGGCCATGGCATAGCGAAAATGGATTTCCTCGATCGCCGCCGGCTGGGTCAGGGTCAGCAGGTCGTTGTTGCCCTGCTGGTGGCAGGCGCAGCCGCCGAAACGGTCGCCGCGAAAATGATCCTCCCCGAAGCCGAGCCCCTGGATCTGCGTGCCCATGGCCCCATCGAGGATGAGGATACGCTGACGCGCCGCCTCCATCAGCGCCGCGCGCGGCGACGCAGGGTCGGGCTGGACGGCACCGAAGAGCCGGTCGAAAGCATTCATCGCACTACTTCCATAATCGCATAAAGATATCTTTATATTGTAATGCGATTGGAAGCGCAATGCAAGCGAGGAACGACACCGTTCGAGCCCTGCGGCTCGAACGGTCCGTGTGTCTGCTAGCGGCGGGACGGGATCGTCAGTTCACGTCGGCGGGGCTGCGCGGCCGGTCTGCGACGCGGCGCAGCGCGGCATCGAGTTCGGTAACGCCGAAGGGTTTTCCGAGCCAGGTGGCTGGCGACGGGCCGGGCAGGGTCGGCGCGGCGTCGCTGCCGGTGGCGAAGACGATGGCGACTGCCGGCCATGTCTGCCGCACCTGCCGGGCCAAAGTCTCGCCATCCATGCCGGGCAGGCCTAGATCGGTCAGCAGCACGTCGACGCTGTTGCTTTCCAGAAGCTTCAGCGCCTCGTCGCCTGAAGCGGCCTCAAGACAGGCATGGCCGAGATCGGCCAGCATGTCGGCGGTGTTCATGCGGATCAGCGCATCGTCCTCGACGACCAGCACCCGCAGGCCCGAGACTGGCGGCGGCCCCGCCTGCTCAGGCGCTGGCGGCTTCGGTTTGGCCAATCTCTGCTTGTTCGCATCGAGCACATGTCGGATCTTCCGCGCCAGGGCCTCACGCGTATAGGGCTTGGAGAGGAGTTGCACATCCGGGTCCAACCTCCCGCCATGGACGATGGAATTTTCCGTATAGCCCGAGGTGAACAGCACCGCCATCTGCGGCTGGCGCTCCCGCGCCTTGCGGGCAAGGTCGGCGCTCTTCAGGCTGCCGGGCATGACGACGTCGGTGAACAGCAGGTCGATGGTCAGGCCGCTCTCGACGATGCTGAGCGCAGCGGCCGCATCCGATGCCTTCAAAACCCGGTAGCCCAGATCCTGCAGCATCTCGACGACGGTGGCGCGCACGCCGGCATCGTCCTCCGCCACCAGGATGATCTCGGCGCCGCCTTCGATCGGCGCATCCAGCCGCTGCACTTCGACGTCCTCCACCTGCAGCGAGCGCGGCAGGTAGATCTTCACGGTCGTCCCATGGCCAACTTCGCTGTAGAGTTTGACATGGCCGCCGGATTGCTTGACGAAGCCATAGACCATCGACAGGCCGAGCCCGGTGCCCTTGCCTTCCGGCTTGGTGGAGAAGAACGGCTCGAACACCTTTTCGACAATATCGGCCGACATGCCGCTGCCGGTATCGGTCACCGACAGCACGACATACTGACCGGGTTGGACATCGTCGTTCAACCGCGCATAAGCGTCGTCGAGATAGGCATTGCCGGCCTCGATGGTCAGCTTGCCGAAACCGTCCATGGCGTCACGGGCGTTGATCGCCAGGTTCAGCAGGGCGTTTTCGAGTTGCATCGGGTCGATCAGCGTGTTCCACAGGCCGCCGGAGACTATGGTTTCGATTTCGACACCTTCGCCGATGGTCCGACGCAGCATCTCGTCCATGCCGCGGATGAGGCGGCCGATGCTGACGACGCGCGGATCGAGCGCCTGGCGCCGGCCGAAGGCCAGCAGTTGCGCCGCCAGTTTCGAACCGCGACTGACGCCTTCCAGCGCGCTCGTGATGCGCCGCGCCGCCCGCTCGTTACCGGAGACGTCCTTCGACAGGAGTTGCAGATTGCCGGCTATGACCTGCAGCAAATTGTTGAAATCATGGGCGACGCCGCCGGTCAGGTTGCCGATGGCTTCCATCTTCTGCGCCTGCTGCAGCGCCGCTTCCGTGCGGCGCAGGGTCTCGGCCGCCGCCCGCTCCTCCGTCACATCGCGGCCGACGGCGTGAATGAAACCTTCGTCCGGCACGGCTGTCCAGGAAATCATCCGATAGCTGCCGTCCTTGCAGCGATAACGGTTTTCGAACAGAAAGGTCGTCAGGCCACTGCCGAGCTTTGAAACTTCGTGCAACGTCGCCTGGTAGTCGTCGGGATGGATCATGTCCATGAAGGACTGGCCGATAAGATCGCGCTCCTCCCAGCCGAGCACGGCTTTCCAGGCCGGATTGATGGCGGTGATGCGCGAATCGAAGGCGGCGACCAGCATGATATCGGTGGAAAGCCGCCACATGCGGTCGCGATCGGCCGTGCGTTCGGCCACCCGCTGCTCCAGCGTCCGGTTCAGCGCCTCCAGCTTTTCGCGCGTGGCGCGCAATTCGCCGATATCGGTGTTGGTGCCGATCCAGCGGACGATGCGGCCCTCCTCGGCACGAATCGGCACGGCGCGCGCGATATGCCAGCGATAGCCGCCATGACGGTCCCGCAGGCGAAATTCCGCCTGGTAGACCTCGCCGGAGCGCAGGCAGGCCTGCCAACGCTCCTCTGCCGCCGCGCTATCGTCGGGGTGCATGACGCGAGCCCAGCCATCCTCGATCAGTTCTTCCGCCTTGCAGCCGGTGTAATTGTAGACACGCTCGTTGAACCAATCGGCCTTGCCGTCGGGCCGGGCGGTCCAGACATGGTTGGGGATCGCCTGGGTCAGGGCGCGAAACCGCGCCTCGCTCTCGCGCAACTCCTGCTGGGCGCGGCGCTGCTCGGTGACGTCCTGCACGACGCCGACGAAACGTACCAGATTTCCCTGCTCGTCCCGTTCGAATTCGCCCTTGCGGGCGATGACGCGCTTCTGGCCGTTATCGGCGCGGCGGATGCGGTATTCGACGTTGAGTGGCGAGTGGCCGTCGCGTCGGCTGTCGCTGTTGGAGGCGATGTCGCGGTCACTGGGAAAAACCAGTTCCTCGATGACCGAAATCGGCAGGGCTTCGGCATAGGGCACACCGTAGATCTTGCAGAATTCCGGCGTGGGAACGAGGATGCTGGTTTCGAGGTTTAGCGAAAACAGACCGACGCCGCCCGCCTCCTGCGCCCGCCGCAACCGGGCCTCCAGCTCACGCATGGCGCTGGCGGCGAGATGTTCGGCGGTATGATCGCGCAACACCTTCACGAGACCGATCGGCTTGCCGGCGCCGTCCAGGATCGGGCTGATCTCGCCGCTCGCCCAGAAGGCTTCGCCGTTCTTGCGCAGATGCCAGCGTTCGTGATGGGCGGTGCCGAGCCGCATGGCGGCGTCCATCGCCTCCTGGGGCTTGCCGCTCAACCGATCCTCCGGCGTGAACAGCATTTCCCAGTGGCGACCGAGAACATCCTCCTCGGCCCAGCCGAAGATGCGATGCGCACCTTCGTTCCAGCGCAGCACGATGCCATCGAGCGACAGCGCAAGAATGACGTAGTCGACGGCGCCATCGAGAATCTGGCGGCTCTGCTGCTCGCTGGCGCGCAGCGCCTCCTCGGCCGCGACCCGCTCCGTGACGTCGGTGCCCTGCACGAAGATGCCGATGACCACGCCGTCCTGATCGGTGACCGGCTGGTAGACGAGATCGACGAATTTGGTTTCCGTCGGCCCACCGGAAGCCGGCGCCAGATGAACCGGCATGGCGATGGCGGAATGGGGCTCGCCGCTGGCATAGACCCGGTCTAGCAGCTCGTAGAAATCCTGACCGCGCAAATCCGACAGCGCCTCGCGCACAGGCTTGCCGATGACCTCGCGGTGCTCGACGAGTTGCAGATAGGCCTGGTTGACGAGGTCGAAGACATGGTCGGGGCCACGCATCATGGCGATGAAGCCCGGCGCCTGCTCGAACATCTGGCGCAGGCGCTCCTGCTCGCCCTTGCGCCATCTTTCAGCCCGCACCTTGCCGGTGGTTTCGACGACGATGGCCATGACGCCGACCGGCCTGCCGTCCGCCCCCATGATCGGCGAATAATCGAGATTGAGCCAGGCCTGATGCGACCGCCCTTCGCGATAAAGCGTCAGTTCCTGGTCGCGATAGGCGAGCGTTCCACCGGCGAGCCCGACGCGCATGACATTGTCGTTGAAATCCGCGACCTCTTCCCAGCCCTCGCGCACCTTGGAACCGAGAAGCGCGGGATGCCGCGCACCGGCGAATTCCGAATAGGCATCGTTATAGAGCATGATGCCGTCCTCGCCCCAGAGCGTGACGATCGGCACCGGCGACTGCAGGATGAGTGCGATGGTGGATTTCAAAACCTGCGGCCATTGCGCCGGAACCCCCAAGGGGGTCCCCGACCAGTCGAACGCCGCGATCAGACGGGCCATTTCGCCGCGATGCGCCAGAAAGTCGAAATTGGAGGGTGTCACGCCATCTCGCGGTGTCATGGAGCCGAAGCCCTCGCAGCAAAAATCATGGTCAGCGAAAAAGTCATTCGATCAATCATTTGAGGCCTGAACCGCCGGGAATGGCAATCCGCACGCAAACCGGCGGATCTGAGGGAGAAAGATGGCAGGTCATGCCTTATTTTCAAGGAGTCGTTCAAAGGCTTCCGCCGATTTGCTGCGATAACGCTCCGGGTGCCGCAGCAGGAAATAGGGACGCGGCAGCGGAGCGACTGGCGCAAGCGCCAGGCGGCCGTATTGCAGCGGCGCCGCGACCACGCTGCGCGACACCAGAGTGGCGGTCAATCCATTCTCAACGGCACCGATCACCGCCTCGTTTCCGGGCAGTTCCAGCTCGATATCGATGGCATCGAGCGATAGCCCGGCGGCCTCGAGCAGCCGCACAAACGCCTGTCGCGTGCCCGATCCCGCCTCGCGCAGGATCCAGGCGCTGTCGCGAAGATCGTCGACGACCGCGCCCGGCCGCGCCCAGGGATGGAAGGGCGAGACGACGACGATCATCTCGTCCTCGGCGATCTGTCGCGAAAGGAGGCCGCGGGGCGCGTTCGTGCCTTCGGTGAGGCCGAGTTCGGCGCGGCCTTCCAGAACGGCCTGCGTCACCTCCGTGGTATTGCCGAGCGACACTTGCAGGCGGATGCCGGGAAACCCCTGGTGGAAAGCCGCAAGGCATCCCGGAAGCCAGTAGGCGCCAACCGTCTGGCTCGCCATGATCGTCAGCGCGCCACGCCCGAGGCCGGAAAGATCGTTCAGCACCGCCTCCGCCGCTTGCGCCGCCGCCAGCACTTTTTGCGCCTCCTCGAGAAATTGCTGGCCGGCCCCGTTGAGCAGGATGGAGCGGCCGATGCGGTCGAAAAGCTTGACGCCGTGACGGACTTCCAGCGCCGCAATGGCCGCGCTCACCGCCGATTGCGTCATGTTCAGGCGTTCCGCTGCCCGCGTGACGTGCTGGCAGGCGGCGACGGCGGTGAAAATCCGGAGCTGCTCCAGCGTCATGACAGCCTTCAATCGTTCGTTTTTGTCGATTATTTTGACCTATATTATTCGTTGGAACTTGTCATTGGTAAGGCATAACCAGATTGGCGAAGGAGTTTTGCCATGCCTGCCGTTCCCCGTACCGCCGCCCGTCGCCTCGCCGCTCAGGCGAAAAACCATCCGCTGCTCCATTTCACGCCCAACTGGTTTGCCATGACCATGGGCACGGGCATCGTCGCCATCGTTCTCGGCCAGTTTCCACAGGCCCCGCTGCTGCATGAAGCCGGGGCGATGCTGTGGCTCTTCAATATCGGGCTGTTCGGCCTCTGCACATTCGCTTATCTGGCCAAGTGGGTGCTGTATCCGCGCGCCGCACGGGCGCTTTTCTCACATCCGGTCGCGTCGATGTTCCTCGGTTGCATCCCGATGGGGCTGGCGACGATCGTCAATGGGCTGCTGTCCTATGGCATGGTACTGTTCGGGCCGGGCGCCGTCTCGCTCGCCGTATATGTGTGGATCGTCGATGCGCTGCTGTCGGTGGTGATCGGTCTCGCCGTGCCGTTCATGATGTTTACGCGACAGGACCATGTCATCCAGGAGATGAGCGCGGTCTGGTTGCTGCCGGTCGTCGCCTGCGAGGTCGCGGCCGTCAGCGCCTGTCTTTTGATGCCGCATGTGGCGGATGCGGGAACGCAGCTTTGCCTGCTGGTCGCCGGCATGGTGCTCTGGGCCTGCTCCGTGCCGTTGGCGCTCGGTATTCTGGTCATCCTGTTCCTGCGCCTCGTGCTGCACAAGCTGCCGCCGTCCGGCATGGCCGCCACCAGCTGGCTGGCGCTGGGTCCGATCGGCACGGGGGCGCTCGCTCTGGCGTTGATGGCCGGCGAGGCCGAGGCCGTGCTGGCCGCCAATGGCCTTTCGGCCTATGGCAACGGTCTGGCCGCCGGCAGCCTGCTAGGCGCCATCCTGCTCTGGGGCTATGGCCTGTGGTGGATGGCAATGGCTATCGCCTTGACCTTGCGTTACCTGCACAAGGGGATGCCCTTCAACATGAGCTGGTGGGGATTCACTTTCCCGCTCGGCGTCTACACCGTCGCAACGCTGAAGCTTGCCGCCCTGCTCGGCCTGGCCCCGCTTGCCCGCTTCGGCGAAGGCCTGACGGTGGCGCTGGTGCTGATCTGGATGCTCGTCATTGTCCGCACCCTGCGCGGCGCTTTCAGCCTGACCCTGTTCGAAGACCCGTCGCTAAAGCTCGCCTGAAAGCTCCCGCCTGCTCTTGTCCAGCTCTTCGCTGTAACGCCGCAAGGTATGGGCTTCGCTGAGCTGGCCGATCACGCGGCGCTCGATGAGATCGCTGACCACGGCCAGCGCTTCGCTTTCGGTCGCATCGAACAGGGCGGCGGCCTGCCGGGCATTCATCGTCGGCAACAACACGTCGTTCTCATAGCGGCGGAAGGCGAGGACGCCCTTTTCGTCCTCCGGCGTTTCGACGGCCGCGCCATAGACTTCCGGCACCAGAACCAGCCCTGCATAACGGCCGTTCGTATCGGTGAGAATGACACGCTGGGCCGAACCGATCGGGAATTTCTTCTTGAAATCCTCCAGGCTGATATCCGCCCAGGCGGTGCGAACGTCAGCACGCATCATCTTGTCGACCGTCAGGTTGCGGATCCAGCCGACGTCATGGGCGCTGCGGATGGTTTCGCCGCGCAAATGGAAACGCCAGGTGGCGAAGGAATAACCGAAGGTCGAACGCACGAAAAAGGACGACGCGATGACCGCCGCCAGCACCAGCACCGTAATCGGAAAATCGCCGGTCGTCTCCAGCGCCAGGAAGGTCATGGTCAAGGGGCCACCGATGACGGCGACCGCCAGCGAACTCATGCCGACGACCGCGTAGATGACCGGCGTCAGCGTCGCATCGCCGAAATAGGGAGCGCTATAGGCAAAAATCTTGCCGAGCAGCGCCCCCATGAACAGCGAGGCGAAAAACAAGCCGCCGCGGAAGCCCGAGCCGATGGAAATCGCCGAAGCCACGGCCTTGAGCAGCAGAATGGTCACGAGGCCGGAGATCGTCACCTCGGTCGCCAGGTTGAGATGCATCGCGCCGTGCCCGCCCGACAGTACCTGCGGCGAGACGAAAGCCAGCAGCCCGACGGCGATGCCCCCCAGCAGCGGCCGCACGGTCGGCGCGATGGCGCTCTGGCGCGCCACCTCCTCGATGAAGGCGACGCCCTTCATGAGCAGGATGCCCGCGCCGCCGCAGACAAGGCCGAGCGCCAGCGCCGGTATGTAATCCGCCGGCACGACCGCGCCGAAGTGCCCGACATCGATCTCGAAGCTGCTGGCCGAAAACAGCCGTGCGACGAGATTGGCGATCAGCGCCGAGACGACGACCGGCGTCAGCGAGGCGATGGTATAGGCCCCGACGATCAGCTCGAAGGCATAGAATGCGCCGGTCAGCGGCGCATTGAAGGCGGCGGCGATGGCGCCCGACGCGCCGCAGCCGACGAGTATGCGCATGTCCGAACGGCGCAGGTTGAGCTTGACGCCGAGTTTCGAGGCAAGGCCTGCCGCAAGCTGCGTATAGCCGGCCTCCATGCCGACCGACGCCCCGAACCCGTTCGACAGGATGTTCTGCACCGCGACGAGAATGCTGTCGGTCAGCGACAACCGGCCGCCATGCAGGGCATTGGCCTCGATCGGGTCGATCAGCGGCCGCTTGCGCCGGCGCGCCAGGACGAGCAGCAACAGCCCCAGCAACGCCCCGCCGCAGACCGGCGCCGAAAGCAGCACAAGCTTGTCCTCGATCAACGAGGCGCTAAGGCGTTCGGACGGATCGATCTTGAACACCGCCTGGTGCATGGCCGCGGCGATCATGCTCATCGCCGTCACCGTCAGGCCGGCGGCGACGCCGACCAGCATGGCGGCAAGCACGAGTCCCAGTTCGCTGCGCCGCGTCAGCAGCCGGAAGCCGGCCGGCGAAAACAGGCCGCGAAGGGAACGCAACTCGACGGGCAGGACGTTCATTCGCCCGAAAAATTTAGGAAATTGCATATCTGACGCGCCAGAAACTGCAGCAGCCCATCGGGCCTTTAAAACGGCCCGCCACGGATGGCATAGCCCGAATGCAAGCGCAAGCCTAAACCATGTGCCTCGCGCCGATCCGTCCACCCACGCCACCTGCGCCCTTCAAGGCGACGCACGGGGCAGACGGGAGGGGCAGCATGCCCCTCACCCGCTCACGCCGCCTTGACGACGTGGTATTCCTTGATGGCGACCATCTTGATCGCCGGATAGCGCTCCGCTTCATAGCGCAGCGAAAACGCATCCTGCGCCAGGAACACAGGGTCGCCATCGAGATCGCGGGCGATGTCGCCGCGGCGCTGGGTGACGAATTTTTCCAGATCCGCCGGCTGATCGGCGGAAATCCAGCGGCAGACCGAGAAACGCGACATTTCGAAGGAGACCGGCAGGCCGTATTCGGCCATCAGCCGCTCCTTCAACACGTCGAGCTGCAGCGCGCCGACGACGCCGACGATGGCCGGCGAGCCGTCTTCCGGCGAGAAGAGCTGCACGACGCCCTCTTCCGCCATCTGGTGCAGGGCTTCCTTGAGCTTCTTCGCCTTCATCGCATCCTCAAGCCGCACGCGGCGCAGGATTTCCGGCGAGAAGTTCGGCACGCCCTGGAAGACAAGCGCCTCGCCTTCGGTCAGCGTATCGCCGATGCGCAGCGTGCCGTGGTTGGGAATGCCGACGACGTCGCCGGCATAGGCGGTATCGGCCAGCTGGCGCTGCGAGGCGAAGAAGAATTGCGGCGCCGTCAGGCCCATCTGCTTGCCGGTGCGCGCCAGCCGCGCCTTCATGCCGCGCTCCAGCTTGCCGGAGCAGACGCGGGCAAAGGCGATGCGGTCGCGATGGTTCGGGTCCATGTTCGCCTGGATCTTGAAGACGAAGGCGGTCATCTTGTCTTCGGCGGCATGCACGGTGCGGATATCCGCCACCTGGTCACGCGGCGGCGGCGCGAAATCGCCGAGCGCATTGATGAGGTCGCGCACCCCGAAATTGCGCAGCGCCGAGCCGAAGAACACCGGCGTCATATGGCCCTCAAGAAACGTCTTGCGGTTGAACGGGCGGCAGGCCTCGATGGCGAGCGACGTTTCCTCGATGAAATCGGCGCGCTCGTTTTCCGGCAAGCGGTTGGAGGCGCTTTCCGGACCGTTGACCGGCGTGCGCTTCTCCTCGGTGTCCGACCCGCGCACCGAATTGCTGGCGAGGTGATAGGAGCCGCAAAAAGTCTTGGAGCGGCCGATCGGCCAGGTGATCGGCGCGGTGTCCAGCGCCAGCTTTTCCTCGACCTCGTCGAGAATCTCGAAGGGATCGCGGCTTTCGCGGTCCATCTTGTTGATGAAGGTGATGATCGGGATGTCGCGCATGCGGCAGACTTCGAACAGTTTCAGCGTCCGCGGCTCGATGCCCTTGGCGGCGTCGATGACCATGACGGCGGCATCGACCGCCGTCAGCGTGCGATAGGTGTCGTCGGCGAAGTCTTCGTGACCGGGCGTATCGAGGATGTTGAAGACATGGCCGTCATATTCGAAGGTCATCACCGAGGTGACGACCGAGATGCCGCGTTCGCGCTCGATCTTCATCCAGTCCGAGCGGGTCTGCATGCGGTCCTTCTTCGCCTTGACTTCGCCGGCGAGCTGGATGGCGCCACCGAACAGCAGCAGCTTTTCGGTCAGCGTCGTCTTGCCCGCATCCGGGTGGGCGATAATAGCGAAGGTGCGGCGGCGGGAGACCGCCTCGGCAAGGGTTTCGGCCATGGTTTTCCAGGAATTCCTTGATGAGTTGGCGACTATCTAGCGTCTCGGACGCCAATATGCAATTGACCGGGAAGCAACAGGGAGCCATCCATGCAAGAGATCCTCGGGCCGACACTGGCCCTCATCCGCCTTCCCCATGGCGCGGGCATCGCCCTTCCCGCCTATGAAAGCGCCGGCGCCGCCGGCATGGACCTGCGCGCCGCCGTGCCGCAGGATGCACCGCTTTCGTTGGCGCCCGGCGAGCGCACATTGGTGCCGACCGGCTTCATCTTTGAAATCCCTGCCGGTTTCGAAGGCCAGGTGCGGCCGCGCTCCGGCCTTGCCTTCAAGAACGGCATCACCTGCCTCAACACCCCCGGCACCATCGACAGCGATTATCGCGGCGAGGTCAAGGTGCTGCTGGTCAATCTCGGCACCGAGACCTTCGTCATCGAGCGCGGCATGCGCATTGCCCAGATGCTGGTGTCGCCGGTGGTGCAAGCACGGATCATCGAGGCCACAAGCGCCAGCGAGACCGGGCGCGGTGCCGGCGGCTTCGGCTCGACCGGCGTATGAGCGCGCCGCTCGCCTTCCCCGACCTGACCTTCCTGCAGGATTATTTCGACGATCCCGCCGGCTGGAAGGCCATCGGCGATCTGCTGAAGACGGTGTTCGGCGTCGATATCGGCCCGCTCGACGCGCTCGGCGGGCATGATCGCTCCAACATGCCCTCTGCCTATTTCGATGCCGAGGGACGCTGCGTCGCCAATTTCGCCGCCTTCTCCATGCCGCTGGTCATCGATGGCCGCCGGGTGCGGGCCGCCGCCTGGCAATCCGGCGCGGTGCTTCCCGAATTTCGCGGGCGCGGGCTGTTTCGCGAGTTGATCCGCATCACGCTGGAACGCTGCGAACAGGCCGGCTTCGAGGCCATCGTGCTCTATACCGACAAGCCGGCGCTCTACGAGCCCTATGGCTTCGTGACGTTCCGGGAACAATCCTTCACCGGCCCCGCGCCTGCGCCGGGCAACGCCTTCGCGACGGCACGCAGGCTGTCGGTCGAAAACCCAGTCGATCTCGCCCTGCTGCGCGAAACGCTTGCCCGCCGCACGCCGGTTTCGAACCGGATCGCTGTCTGCGACCAGAGCCTGATGTTCCTGCTGAACGCCTATCTGCTGGAGGACGTGACACTGTCTTGGCTGGAGGCCGAGCAGGCGGTCATTGCCTGGCGCCAACCGCAGGCCGACCGTTTCGAGCTGCTGGATATCGTCGCGGCCGACATTCCGGCGCTGGACACCATCATCGCCGGTCTTGGTCTCGCGCCAACAATCGTGACCGTGCAGTTTCCGCCGGATCGTCTCGGCTGGGAGGAGACGGCAAGCGCGGTCGACGGCGATCTGGTGTTCATGATGCGCGGGCCGCAGGCGCTGATGCCGCAGGCGCCGTTCCGGCTGTCGCCAATGGCGGAGTTCTGATCGGGAAAAACCTCCAAAAACCAAAAAGCCTGCCGCGGGAGGAGGTGCGGCAGGCTTTCTGAAAAGAACCGAACAGCAGCTCAAAGGGAGGAGGAGTGCTGCTGTTCCCTGCAGAGCGCCTTTGGGAGGAGGAGGTGGCACCCTGCAAAATCGAAACACGGGGGAGGAGGTCCGTTGCTTCGATGAAAAGAGTTATAGCTGAGCTTTCGCTCACCGGCCAGGCATTTTATTGCATCGCAGCAATGCGTCTTTCGAATAGCTGCATCACACCGCCGTCACGACCGGAATCAACGGGAATCCCGAAAATGCAAAAGCGCCTGGCGATTGCACAGGCGCTTGCAAAAGACCGGATTATCTCCGGTTTAGGGTTCAGCCGGCGATAGCTGCCTTGGCAACCTGACGGATCTGGCCGCGGGAGATGCCGAGATCGTTGAGCTCGCGCGTGGACATACGGTCGAGTTCTGCAACGGTCTGACGATACTTGCGCCAATTGTTGAATGAACGTGCGATATTCATGATAGCCTCTTTCTTCGGACTTTCGAAGCCAGCGGCCGATCAGCGGCGCTTCATTTGCTTCGATGGCTGTCTTATACCCCACGCTACGTCCGATGAGCAGCGCTAAGCTCTCATCTCACCTATACCGCGTTTGCATAGCTATTTAGCAGTCTGCCTCAATGGCGACCACAAATCGCCTTCTTCCTGAGCATTCGCAGCAAGAGCCCGGTTACAGCCCGGGCTTGACCGAGGGGAATACAGTGCTGCCGTCCGGCTGCTCGGAAGGGCTGACAAGACCCAGTTCCTTCAGTGCCCGGTGCCAATGGGATTCGTGTTGGCCTTCCGGCCGGCCGTCCGCCTCCCAGATTTCATAGGCGCGCAGGCGCACCGGCTCCTCGTCAAAGACGGAGGCATCGTCATCGGCGGTCTTGAAGGCATCGCCGAGATCGCGCTTCTGCGGATCGCTATTGCTCTCGCCGACCGCGTCGCGGGCAGTATCGGGATCGTCCTCGGCTGGCAGATAGCCGCGAGGCCGGTTTTCCTGCGGGCCTTCCCAGCGCGGGGATTGTTCCGTGGTACCGGGGGCGCCGGTCTTGGGTGTATCGATCGCCATGATATCTCTCCTCTGTCAAAGAGCTAACCGCCGCCCGACGGGAAAGTTCCGTCAACCACGCCTGTCGACGCTTTGGGCGCGGATCATGTCTATGATCGCCGAAAAATCGCGGTCCGCACCGCCGCTTTCGCTGAACTGCCGATAAAGGCGCAACGCAGCCCGGCCGAGCGGCGTATCCGCACCGCTCACCTCCGCCGCCGCCTGCGACAAGTCGAGATCCTTCAGCATCAGCGCCGCCGCAAAACCCGGCCGGTAGCCGTCGTTGGAGGGCGCGGTAGGTACGGGGCCGGGCACCGGGCAATAGGTGGTCAGCGACCAGCATTGCCCCGACGACACCGAGGCGACATCGAACAGCGCCTGATGCGCAAGCCCCAGCTTTTCCGCCAGCACGAAGGCCTCGCCGACCGCGATCATCGAAATGCCGAGGATCATGTTGTTGCAGATTTTTGCCGCTTGCCCCATGGACGCGCCGCCACAATGGATGATGCGCTTGCCCATCGTCTGCAGGATCGGCTCGGCTTTTGCAAAAACCGCCTGCTCGCCGCCAACCATGAAGGTGAGGCCGCCGCTCGCCGCCCCCGCCGTTCCGCCGGAGACCGGGGCATCCAGCGACGGGCAACTATGGGCGGCCGCCATCGCATGTGCCTGTCGGGCGCTGTCGATATCGATGGTCGAGCAATCGATGAGCAGCGTGCCCTCGGGCACCAGCGACATGAGCTGCGACCAGACGTTCAGCACATGCCGGCCGGCCGGCAGCATGGTCAGCACCGTGTCGCAGCCGGCGACCGCCTCTTCCAGCGTATTCGCGACGCGCAGGCCGTTTTGCCGCGCCTGGTCGCCGGCGGCGGAGACGACATCGAAGCCGGTGACGTCATGCCCCGCTTTGGCGAGATTGGCCACCATGGGACCGCCCATATGGCCGAGGCCGATGAATCCGATGCTCATCTTCGTCTCCTCCTTTAACCGGAAAACAACCTTTCATGCTCGCTCGGAAAGAAGGCGGCGATATCCGCCTCGCTGACCGCGTCCAAAGTCGCGGGCTGCCAGCGCGGGTTGCGATCCTTGTCGATGACAGCCGCGCGCACGCCCTCGTAGAAATCGGGATTGGCGAGCACGGCATCCGTCGCCGCGAATTCCCGCTCAAGGCAATCTTCCAGCCGTGTCGCCCGCCGGCCCAGCCGCAACAGCCGCAGGGTGACATGCAGGCTGCGCGGCGATTTCGTGCTCAGCGTCGCCAGCGTCTTGCCGGCGAAATCGCTGTCATCCGCCTCCAGGGCGGCGACGATCGCCTCGACCTTGTCATAGGCGAACAGCCGGTCGATCGCCGCCATGGAGGGCGCAAGCGTTGCGGCCGGGGCCGGCGCGGTAAGCTGCGCAATCGCCGCCGCGACCTGCGCCGCATCGCCGGCCGCCGCCAGCGCCTCGATCAAGGCTTCGCGCCGGTCGGATGCCATGAAATGGTCGGCGAGGCCGAGGGCCATGACATCGCCGGCGCCGACGATCTCGCCCGTCAGGCCAAGAAACGTGCCGCCCTCGCCCGGCTGGCGCGTGAGGAACCACGAAGCGCCGACATCGGGAAAGAAACCGATACCAGTTTCCGGCATGGCAAACCGCGTCTGCTCGGTGACGATGCGATGGCGGGCATAGACGGAAAGCCCGACGCCGCCGCCCATGACGATGCCGTCCATCAGCGCGACGGTGGGTTTGGGGAAACGGGCGATGCGGGCATCGAGGCGATATTCCTCGCGCCAGAAACGCGTCGCGAGCCCATCGCCGGCCCGGCCGCTGTCATGCATGGCGCGGATATCGCCACCAGCGCAGAAACCGCGCTCGCCCTCGCCGACGAACAGGACGGCGGCAATGCCGGCATCCGCCTCGAACGCATCCAGCGCGGCGTCGATGTCGCGGACCATGCCAAGCGTCAGGCTGTTCAGCGCCTTCGGGCGGTTGAGCCTGACGAGGCCGAGCATGCCGTGGCGCTCGACCAGTGTTTCGGCGGGGGCGGTGTCAGATATGGAGTGCATGGCCAAGCGCCTTGAATGCAGCCTCCTGGAAGGCTTCGCTGCGAGTAGGATGTGCGTGGATCGTACCGGCAATATCCTCCAGCCGCGCGCCCATTTCGATGGAAAGCGCAAACGCCGCCGAGAGTTCCGAGATTTCCGCCCCGACCGCCTGCAGGCCGAGCACCAGATGATTGTCGGCGCGGGCGACGATGCGCACGAAGCCCTCCTCCTCCCCCGTGGTCAAGGCCCGGCCATTGGCGGCGAAGGGGAAACGCGCCACCTTGACGTCGAGCCCCTGCGCCTGTGCCTCGGCCGGCGACAGGCCGGCGCTGACGATCTGCGGATCGGTGAAGCAGACGGCGGGAATGCAGCGTTTGTCCCAGACGCGTTTCGCCCCCGAGACGATTTCGGCCACCATCTCTCCCTGCGCCATGGCGCGATGCGCCAGCATCGGCTCGCCGGTAACGTCGCCGATGGCGAAGACGCCGCGCATCGAGGTGCGGCAGCGGTCGTCGATGCGGATGAAGCGGCCGGCGCGGTCGAGATCCAGTTCCTCGATGCCCCAGCCGTCGATGGACGGCCGGCGGCCGACAGTGACGAGGATACGGTCAGCGGCCAAGGTTTGCTTGTCTTTGTCAGTGCGCACCACAATGCCCGCCCCGTCCGGCGCGAGCCCTTCGGCGCTTGCCCCGAGCATCACGCGGATGCCCAGCCTGTCGAGCCGCGCCATCACCGGCTTCACCAGTTCCTCGTCGTACTGCGGCAGAAGCTGCCGCGTCGCCTCGACCACAGTCACCTCGGTACCCAGCTTGGCGAAGGCGGTGCCGAGTTCGAGGCCGATATAGCCGCCGCCGACCACCACCAGCCGGCGCGGCACCTCGCGCAAGGCCAAGGCCTCGGTCGAGGAAATCACCGGCCCGCCGAAGGGCAGCGACGGCAAGGCGACCGGCTCCGAACCGGTGGCGATGACCACCGCCTCGGCGCGAACCATCTGCATGCCGGTCTCGGTCTCGACCTCGACCGTCTTGCCGTCGCGAAACCGCGCCGTGCCATGCAGGATTTTGACCCGCGCCCGCTGCAACAACCCGGTGACGCCGCCGCTGAGCCGGCCGACGATGCCGTCCTTCCAGTCGATTGCGGCGCCGAGATCGATGTCCGGCGTCTGGACTTTTATGCCGAACATCCCCTTCCCCTCCGCCATTTTTCGCACGGATTGGAAAGATTCGGCGACATGGATCAGCGCCTTCGAGGGAATGCAGCCGACGGTCAGGCAAGTGCCGCCCGGCCGGCGGCGCTCGACGATGACGGTATCGATGCCGAGCTGGCCGGCGCGGATGGCGCAGGCGTAGCCGCCGGGGCCGGCGCCGATGACGAGAAGCTTGCAGGTGATCTCTTTCATGGCCGGCCCTCAGGTGTCGATGAAGATCAGCGCCGGCGTTTCGAGAAGCGCCTTGATCCGCTGGATGAAGGTGGCGGCGTCCCAGCCGTCGATGATGCGATGATCGAAGCTGGAGGACAGGTTCATCATCCGCCGCGGCACGAACTGGCTGCCATCCCAGACCGGACGCATGACGATCTTGTTGACGCCGATGATCGCCACTTCCGGGTGGTTGATCAGCGGCGTCGAGGCGATGCCGCCGAGTGCGCCGAGCGAGCTGATGGTGATGGTCGAGCCGCTGAGTTCATCACGCTGGGCGCTGCCGGTGCGGGCGGCGTCCGCGACGCGGGCAAGCTCGGTGGCGCAATCCCAGATGCCGCGCGCCTCGGCATGGCGCACCACCGGGACCGTCAGCCCCGCCGGGGTCTGCGTGGCGATGCCGATATGCACGGCGCTATAGCGGCTGACGATGCCGGCGGCATCGTCGAAGGTGGCGTTCAGCGCCGGCTGCTCGGCAATAGTGCGCACCAGCGCCCGCATCAGGAAGGGCAGGACGGTCAGCTTCGGCTGGTCCGGCTTGCGCTCCCGGTTCATCGCCGCCCGCAGCTCTTCGAGATCGGTGACATCGACCTCCTCGACATAGGTGATGTGGGGAATGCGCGAGACAGACAGCGCCATCTTGTCGGCGATGCGGCGGCGCAGGCCGGTGACCTTGACCGCCTCGACATGGGTTTTTCGAACCATACCGGCGGCAGGCGTGGCGGAAGACGACCCTTGGGCAAGGAAGAGGTCGAGATCCTCATGGATGATGCGGCCAGCCGGGCCGGTGCCGCGCAGCTGCCGCAGGTCGATACCCGCCTCCTGCGCCCGGCGACGCACGGCCGGCGAGGCCAGCGGTTTTGCCGCCGGCTCCGGTTCCGCCCTCGGCGCAATGGGCCTTTCCACCGGCGCAGGTTTTGCGGCAGCGACTGGAGGCGGCTCGACAAGCGGCTCCCCCTGCTTCGCCTCGGCGGGCGCGGCAGCGGCTTGCGGCTCCGCCGCCTCCCCCTCCAGCGCGATGCGCACCAGCGGCGCCTTGACGGCGATGCTGTCGCCGATCTCGCCGGCAAGCCAGGTGACGGTGCCGGCGACGGGCGAGGGAATTTCCACCGTCGCCTTGTCGGTCATGACGGCGGCGAGCACCGTGTCCTCGCGCACCACATCACCCGGCTTCACATGCCATTCGACGATTTCCGCCTCGGCGACGCCTTCGCCGACATCGGGCATTCTCAGGACAAAATCGGCCATGGTCACGCCTCCATGACTTCGGTGAGCGCGCGGCCGACGCGCGCGGGGCCGGGGAAATAATCCCATTCCTGCGCATGCGGATAGGGCGTATCCCAGCCCGCGACCCGCACGACCGGCGCTTCCAGATGGTAGAAACAATGTTCCTGCACCAGCGCCGCCACTTCCGCGCCGAAGCCCGAGGTCAGCGTCGCCTCATGCACGACGACGCAGCGCCCGGTCTTGGAAACGGAGCGGACGATGGTGTCGAGATCGAGCGGCAGCAGGCTGCGCAGGTCGATGATTTCGGCATCGATGCCGGTTTCTTCGGCCGCCGCCAGTGCCACATGCACCATGGTGCCATAGGCGATAATGGTGACGCCCTTGCCGGGGCGGCGGATTTCCGCCTTGCCGATGGGAATAGTATAGTGGCCTTCCGGCACCTCGCCCAGTTCGTGCTTCGACCACGGCGTTACCGCCCGGTCGTGATGGCCGTCGAAGGGACCGTTATAGAGCCGCTTGGGTTCGAGGAACATCACCGGATCCGGGTCTTCGATGGCCGAGATCAGCAGGCCCTTGGCGTCATAGGGGTTGGAGGGCACAATCACCTTCAGCCCGCAGACATGGGTGAACAGCGCTTCCGGGCTCTGGCTATGGGTCTGGCCGCCGAAAATGCCGCCGCCGGTCGGCATGCGCAGCACGATGGGGCAGGTGAAATCGCCGTTGGAGCGATAGCGGATGCGCGCCGCCTCCTGGGTGATCTGGTCATAGGCCGGATACATATAATCGGCGAACTGGATTTCGACGCAGGGTTTCAGCCCATAGGCCGCCATGCCGATGGCCGTGCCGACGATGCCGGATTCGCTGATCGGCGCATCGAAACAGCGGGTCTTGCCGTATTTCGCCTGAAGCCCCTGCGTGGCGCGAAAGACGCCGCCGAAATAACCGACATCCTCGCCGAAGACGACGACATCGTCGTCGCGTCCCATCGAGATATCCATGGCGCTGCGCACCGCTTCGATCATCGTCATCCTGGCCATGGTCAATATCCTGCCTTCTGGCGCTGGCGGCGGATATGCGGCGGCATTTCAGCATAGACGCCTTCGAAAATATCGCGGACGGAAGGTTTGCCGCCGGCATGCAGCGTGCCGTGGCTCTCGGCCTCGCGCTGCGCCTCGATCACCTCGTCCATGATTTCAGCCTCGGCCTGGGCGTGCCGCTCCTCGGACCAGACGCCGCGCAGGATCAGGTGCTTCTTCAGCCGCAGCACGGGATCGCCGAGCGGCCAGGCCTCGGATTCGGTCTTGGGGCGATAGGCGCCGGGATCGTCGGAGCTGGAATGGGCGCCGACCCGGTAGGTGACGTATTCGATCAGCGTCGGCCCGAGATTGCGCCGAGCGCGCTCCGCTGCCCAGCGCGCCACCGCATGGACGGCAAGATAATCATTGCCGTCGACGCGCAGCGCCGGGATACCGAAGCCGAGGCCGCGCGCCGCAAACGTGCCCGAACCGCCGCGCGCGATGCCCTGGAAGGTCGAGATCGCCCATTGATTGTTGACGATGTTGAGGATGACCGGCGCCTTGTAGGTGGAGGCGAAGACCAGCGCCGAGTGAAAATCCGATTCCGCCGTCGAGCCGTCGCCGATCCAGGCAGCCGCAATGCGGGTATCGCCCTTGATCGCCGAAGCCATCGCCCAGCCGACCGCCTGCACATATTGCGTGGCGAGATTGCCGGAGACGGTGAAGAAGCCGTGTTCCTTTGAGGAATGCAGCACCGGCATCTGCCGGCCATGCAGCGGATCGAGCTCGTTGGAAAAAATCTGGTTCATCATCGTGACCAGCGGATAGTCGTCGGAAATCAGCAGTCCCGCCTGGCGATAGGTCGGGAAATTCATGTCACCCTTTTCCAGCGCCTTGCGGAAACCACAGCTCACCGCCTCTTCGCCGAGATGCTGCATGTAAAAGGAGGTCTTGCCCTGGCGCTGCGCCATCAGCATGCGGGCATCGAAGGCGCGCAGCCGCATCATGTTGCGCAGGCCGGTCAGCAATTGCGCGTCGGTCAGCGACCCGGCCCACGGGCCGACTGCCTCGCCCTCGCGATTGAGCACGCGGATGATCGAATAGGCGAGATCGCGGATCGTATCCGGGGCCGCGTCTACCTCCGGGCGCGGCACGCTGCCGGCCTTGGGAATTTTCACATTGGAGAAATCCGGCTGTCCGCCCGGCCGCACGGCGGGCTCGGGTACATGCAGGCTCAATCGGGTGGTTTCGGTCATGCCTTCTCACCTCCTTTAACCGCGCGGCTAGAGCGCGCGGGCGATCACCATGCGCTGGATATCGCTGGTCCCTTCGTAAATCTGGCAGATGCGCACATCCCGGTAGATACGCTCGACCGGGTAATCGGCCATGTAGCCATAGCCGCCATGAATCTGGATCGCGTCGGAGCAAATGCGTTCGGCAATCTCCGAGGCGAAGAGTTTCGCCATCGAAGCCTCCGAAAGGCAGGGCTCGCCCGCCTCCTTCAATGACGCCGCATGCAGCACAAGCTGGCGCGCCGCCTCGATGCGGGTCGCCATATCGGCAAGCCGAAAGGCGACGGCTTGATGCTCGACAATCGGCTTGCCGAAGGCGATGCGTTCACGGGCATAATCCCGCGCCGCCTCGAAGGCCGCCCGCGCCATGCCGACCGCCTGCGCCGCAATGCCGATGCGCCCGCCTTCGAGATGCGCCAGCGCGATCCTGTAGCCCTCGCCTTCCGCCCCGAGGCGCAGCTCGGCGGGAATGCGCAGATTGGTAAAGGCGATCTGGCAAGTGTCGGAAGCATGCAGCCCGAGCTTTTCCTCAACGCGGACTACCTCATAGCCGGGCGTATCGGTCGGCACGATGAAGGCGGTGATGCCCTTCTTGCCGGCCGTTGGATCGGTCAGCGCGAAGACGATGACGACATGGCCGTTCTTGCCCGAGGTGATGAACTGCTTGGCGCCGTCGATGATGTAATCGGCGCCCTCACGCCGCGCCCGCGTCTTCAGGTTGGAGGCGTCGGAGCCGGCCTGCGGCTCGGTGAGCGCGAAACCGCCGATCCATTCGCCACTCGCCAATTTTGGCAGGAAACGCTTTTTCTGTTCCTCGGTGCCGAAATTCAGGATCGGCAGGCAGCCGACGGAATTGTGGACGCTCATGATCGTCGAGCAGGGGCCGTCACCTGCGGCGATCTCCTCCAACGCCAGCGCATAGGCGACCGCGCCGGTCTCCGCCCCACCATAGGCCTCAGGCACCAGCATGCCGAGAAAACCGAGCTGACCCATCTCCCGCAACTCTTCACGCGGGAAACGGCTTTGACGATCCCGTTCCGCCGCCCCCGGCGCCAGCCGCTCGCGGGCGAAATCGCGGGCCATGTCGCGGATCTGCCGCTGGGCTTCGGTGAGGATCATGACCTCTCCCTTTCCAGCGCCACGGCCGTCGCCTCACCGCCGCCGATGCAGATGGCGGCCATGCCGCGCCGCAGGTCGTATTGCTCCAGCGCCGAGAGCAGCGTCACCAGGATGCGTGCGCCGGATGCGCCGATGGGATGGCCGAGCGCGCAGGCGCCGCCATGAATGTTCACCTTGTCGCGGGGCAGGTCGAGATCGTGCATCGCCGCCATCGGCACCACCGCAAAGGCCTCGTTGATCTCGAACAGATCGACGAAGCCCAGCGGCCAGCCGGTCTTGCCGGAGAGTTTTTCCAGCGCCGCGACCGGCGCCGTCGTGAACAGGGCCGGCGCCTGCGCATGGCTGGCATGGCCCGCAATCGTCGCGCGGACGGCCAAGCCCCGGCGCTCGGCCTCGGAACGGCGCATCAGCACCAGCGCCGCCGCGCCATCCGAAATCGAACTGGAATTGGCCGCCGTCACCGTGCCGCCGTCGCGGAAGGCCGGCTTCAGGGTGGGGATTTTCTCCATCCGCGCCTTGCCCGGCTGCTCGTCGATCTCGACAGCGCCGCCGGCCACCGGCACGGCGACGACCTCCTGCGCAAACCGCCCCTTCGTGATCGCCTCCTGCGCCCGCGTCAGCGAGGCGATGGCATAGGCATCCTGCATTTCGCGGGTGAATTGATAGGCCTCGGCGCAATCCTCGGCAAACGTACCCATCAGCCGGCCCTTGTCATAGGCGTCTTCGAGACCGTCGAGAAACATGTGGTCGAGGACGCGGCCATGGCCGAGCCGGTAGCCGCCACGAGCGCGGTCGAGCAGATAGGGCGCGTTGGTCATGCTTTCCATGCCGCCGGCCAGCGCCACGCCGATACTGCCGGCAACGATGGCGTCATGGGCGAGCATGACGGTCTTCATGCCGGAGCCGCACATCTTGTTGACGGTAACAGCGCCGATGGACTGGGGAATGCCGGCCCCCATGGAGGCCTGACGCGCCGGCGCCTGCCCCTGCCCCGCCGGCAGCACGCAGCCGAACAACACCTCGTCGACATCGCCGGGTGTGATCCCGGCGCGCTGCATCGCGCCGCGCGCGGCAATGGCGCCGAGGGCCGGCGCCGTCACGGATTTGAGGTCGCCCTGGAAACCGCCCATCGGCGTGCGGGCAAAACCGACGATGACCACAGGATCATGCACAGTCACTTTCCACCTCCCTGGCCGCCTTCCCGAAAAGAGAAACCGGCCTTCGCATCCCGACCCTCCCGGCCGGGGGCGCAAAGCGCGCATCGCGTGTGGATCGAACGATCCGCGACACCATGCGTTTCGGGAACGATACCACCAAGCAAAACGCAGTTCAAAAGCATTTTGATTTGACAGCTAACGCACAAGAGATATCTTTGATCCACGGATATCGACTATTGTAGATCAAATGATCCATGATTGAGCTGGATAGCTACGACCAGAAGATTTTGCATGTGCTCGGCGAGGACGGGCGGGTGAGCTGGCGCGACCTGTCGTCGCGAATCGGCCTGTCCTTCACCCCGACCTTGCGGCGGGTGCGCAAGCTGGAAGACGAGGGCATCATCCGCGGCTATTCCGCCGTCTTCGACGAGAACCGGCTGCTCGGCACGATGGGCGTTTTCATTTCCGTGACGCTGGAACGGCAGATCAAGGATGTGCTGACGCATTTCGAGCATAGCGTCGCCTCCATTCCCGAAGTCGTCGGCGGCTACCAGACGAGCGGCACGCAGGATTACCTGATCCATGCCATGGTCCGCGACCTGCCGCATTACCAGGAGCTTCTGGATTTCCTGACGACCGTTCCCGGCGTCGCCCGCATCCAGTCGAATTTCGCCATCAAGACTTTCGTGCGCCGCTCGGCATCCTTTCCCGCCGGCGCGGAGACCTGAAAGCAGGCCGCGCGAAAATAGGAAGCGGCTTTGCGATCACGACATGCGATAATGAAGGCGGATCGGAAGCGAGGAGGCTTTGGCGATCCCCAAAAGTTTGCAGCCCTGCTGCCCGGAGGAGGAGTGACGTGATGAACCTCGACCTCGCTGCCCTGTTCGATGCCGATCTCGGCGACGAGATCAGCGCCCTGCGCCAGAGCGTGCGCAAATTCGCCGCCGACCGCATCGACCCCATCGCCATGGAAACCGATCGCGAAGACCGTTTTCCGCGTTCCCTCTGGCCGGAGATGGGCACGCTCGGCCTGCACGGCATCACCGTCTCGGAAGATTACGGCGGCGCCAGCATGGGTTATCTCGCCCATTGCGTCGCCATGGAGGAGGTCAGTCGCGCCTCCCCTTCGGTCGGCCTGTCCTATGGGGCGCATTCCAACCTGTGCATCAACCAGATCCATCGCTGGGGCACGCCGGAGCAGAAAAACCGCTATCTGCCGAAGCTCATTACCGGCGAACATGTCGGGGCACTGGCGATGAGCGAGACGGAGGCCGGCTCGGATGTCGTCTCCATGCGGCTGCGCGCCGATCGGCGCGGCGATCAATATGTGCTGAACGGCGCCAAGATGTGGATCACCAACGGCCATGAGGCGGATGTGCTGGTCGTCTATGCCAAGACCGACCCTTCCGCCGGCCCGCGCGGCATCACCGCCTTCCTGATCGAAAAAAGCTTCAAGGGGTTTCGCCCGGCGCAAAAGCTCGACAAGCTCGGCATGCGCGGCTCGCCGACCTCCGAACTGGTCTTCGAGGATTGCGCGGTGCCGGAGGTCAATATCCTCGGCGAGCTGAACGACGGCGTCGGCGTGTTGATGAGCGGGCTGGATTTCGAGCGCGCGGTGCTGGCCGCAGGCCCGGTCGGCATCATGCAGGCGGCGCTCGATCTGGTGTTGCCCTATGCCGGCGAACGCCGCCAGTTCGGCCGTCCCATCGGCGAATTCCAGCTTGTCCAGGCGAAGATCGCCGACATGTATGCGGCAATGAACGCCTCGCGCGCCTATGTCTATGCCGTGGCCCGGGCCTGCGATGCCGGGCGGATCACAAGGCAGGACGCCGCCGGCGTCATCCTGTTCACCGCCGAGCGGGCAACGCAGGTGGCGCTCGACGCCATCCAGCTTCTCGGCGGCAGCGGCTATGTCAACGACAGCCCCGCCGGCCGGCTGCTGCGCGATGCGAAACTCTACGAGATCGGCGCCGGCACCAGCGAAATCCGCCGGATGCTGATCGGCCGCGAATTGCTGAAAGGCCATATGGGGACTGGGCGATGAAGCTGACCTCCTCATTGGTGCATGATGCCGCCTATGAAGCCAATGCCGCCACACTGCGCGCCCTCGTCGAGGATTTGCGCGCCAAGGTCGCGGAGATTTCCAAAGGCGGCGGCGAGAAGGCGCGCGAGCGTCATGTGGGGCGCGGCAAGCTGTTGCCGCGCGAGCGCATCGAGGCGCTACTCGATCCCGGCACGCCATTTCTGGAGCTGTCGCAATTTGCCGCTTATGGCGTCTATGAGGAGCCGGTGCCGGCCGC
This sequence comes from Hyphomicrobiales bacterium, assembly GCA_017305935.1. Classification (GTDB taxonomy): domain Bacteria; phylum Pseudomonadota; class Alphaproteobacteria; order Rhizobiales; family Rhizobiaceae; genus Metarhizobium. The sequence goes on from JAFKJU010000010.1 coordinate 169,332, forward strand.
CGGCATTCTCACCGGCATCGGCCGGGTGGCGGGCCGCGAATGCGTCATCATCGCCAATGACGCGACCGTCAAGGGCGGCACCTATTATCCGCTGACGGTGAAGAAGCATCTGCGCGCCCAGGAGATCGCCCGCGAAAACCGGCTGCCTTGCCTCTATCTCGTCGATTCCGGCGGCGCCAACCTGCCGAACCAGGACGAGGTGTTTCCCGACCGCGATCATTTCGGCCGCATCTTCTACAATCAGGCGACGCTTTCGGCCGAAGGTATCGCTCAGATCGCCGTGGTCATGGGAAGCTGCACCGCCGGCGGCGCCTATGTGCCTGCCATGAGCGACCAATCGGTGATCGTGCGCAACCAGGGCACCATCTTTCTCGGCGGCCCGCCGCTGGTGAAGGCCGCGACCGGCGAGGTGGTGACGGCGGAAGAACTCGGCGGCGCCGACGTGCATTCGCGCCAGTCCGGCGTCACCGATCATTATGCCCTCGACGACCGCCATGCGCTGGCGCTGACCCGGCGTATCGTCGCCACCCTCAACCGCCGCAAGCAGGTGGAACTCGACATCCGCGAACCGGTCGAGCCGCTTTATCCAGCCGAGGATCTCTACGGCATCATTCCCGCCGACACGCGCAAACCCTTCGAGGTGCGCGAGGTGATCGCCCGGCTGGTCGACGGCTCCGAATTCGACGAGTTCAAGGCGCTCTATGGCACGACGCTGGTCTGCGGCTTCGCGCATCTTTATGGTTATCCCGTCGGCATCGTCGCCAATAACGGCATCCTGTTTTCGGAATCGGCGCTGAAGGGGGCGCATTTCATCGAGCTGTGCTGCCAGCGCGGCATTCCTTTGATCTTCCTGCAGAACATCACCGGCTTCATGGTCGGCCGCGCCTATGAGGCCGGCGGCATCGCCAAGGACGGGGCCAAGCTGGTGACCGCTGTCGCCTGCGCCCGAGTGCCGAAATTCACCGTCATCATCGGCGGCTCGTTCGGTGCCGGCAATTACGGCATGTGCGGCCGGGCCTATTCGCCGCGCTTCCTGTGGATGTGGCCGAATGCGCGCATTTCGGTGATGGGCGGCGAGCAGGCGGCCTCGGTGCTGGCGCAGGTGAAGCGCGACGGGCTGGAGGCGCAGGGCAAGAGCTGGCCGGCGGCGGAGGAAGAGGCGTTCAAGGCGCCGATCCGCGCCCAATACGAAACGCAGGGACACCCCTATTATGCCAGCGCAAGACTCTGGGACGACGGCATCATCGACCCGGCCAAGACGCGCCGCGTGCTGGGGCTCGGGCTTTCGGCGGCGCTGAACGCACCGATCGAGCAGACCCGTTTCGGCATTTTCAGGATGTGAGGAGGCGGCGATGTTTGCCAAACTGCTGGTCGCCAATCGCGGCGAAATCGCCTGCCGGATCATTCGCACTGCAAGGCAGATGGGGATATCGACGGTTGCGGTCTATTCCGATGCGGATCGCGACGCCGCCCATGTCGCCTTGGCCGACGAGGCCTATGCCATCGGCCCCGCACCGGCGCGGCAATCCTATCTGGACGGAGACAAGATCATCGAGACGGCGCGACGCTGCGGCGCGCAGGCCATCCATCCCGGCTACGGTTTTCTCTCGGAAAATGCCGGCTTCGCCGAGGCCTGCGCGGCCGCCGGGCTTATCTTCGTCGGCCCGCCGGCGGCGGCCATCCGCGCCATGGGCGGCAAGAGCGAGGCCAAGGCGCTGATGACGGCGGCAGGCGTGCCCGTCGTTCCCGGCTATCACGGCGCCGAGCAGGCGGAAGAGCATCTGGCACGGCAGGCGGCGAGCGTCGGTTATCCGGTGCTGCTCAAGGCGTCTGCCGGCGGCGGCGGCAAGGGCATGCGCATCGTCGAACGGCCGCAGGATTTCAAGGCCGAACTGGCCGGCGCCAGACGCGAGGCGCTGGCCGCATTCGGCGACGAGCGGATGCTGATCGAAAAATATCTCATCCGCCCGCGCCATATCGAGGTGCAGGTGTTCGCCGACAATCACGGCCGTTGCGTCGCGCTGTTCGAGCGCGACTGCTCGATCCAGCGCCGCCACCAGAAGGTGATCGAGGAGGCCCCCGCCCCCGGCTTTTCCGGAGAGTTGCGGCGGCGGATGCAGGAGGCGGCAGTCGCGGCGGCAAAAAGCATCGGTTATTCCGGCGCCGGCACCATCGAATTCCTGCTCGATGCCGGCGGCGAATTCTACTTCATGGAAATGAACACCCGCCTGCAGGTCGAGCATCCGGTCACCGAATTCATCACCGGGCTCGATCTCGTCGAATGGCAATTGCGCGTCGCGGCCGGCGAGGCCCTGCCGCAGGCATGGGACAGGCTCACCATCAATGGCCATGCCATCGAGGCCCGGCTTTATGCCGAGGATCCGGCCCATGATTTCCTGCCCTCGACCGGGCGCATCCGCAATCTCGTGCTGCCGGCGGAAACGGCGAAGCTGCGCATCGACAGCGGCATCCGCGCCGGCGATACCATCACCCCGCATTACGACCCGATGATCGCCAAGCTGATCGTCCACGGCCCGGATCGTGAAACGGCGGTACGGCGGCTCGGCCGGGCGCTGGGGCAAGTGGCGATTGCCGGCGTCAGCGCCAATACCGGCTTTCTGGCGCGGCTCGCCCGCCTGCCGGATTTCCTCCATGCAAACCTCGATACGGGCTTCATTCCCCGCAACGAGGCGGCGCTGCTGACGACGCCCGCGCCGGATGCGGCGGGCATCGGCCTCGCCGCACTCGGGGTCGTCGCGTGGCGCAAGGCGGAGGCGAAGCGGCAGGCGGCACTGACCGCCGATCCGCACAGCCCCTGGGCCAGCACCGATAGTTTTCGCCTCAACGGCCCGGCCCGAGAAACCCTACAGCTGACGATCTCGGGCAACAGTCTTGCGCTTGCCGTCCGGCATGATGCCGACGGTATCGATATCGAGACGGAGGGGCAGTCGATCCGGGCCGAAGGCCGGCTCAGCGAAGACGGCCTGCTCTCCGCCAACATCGATGGCGCAAAGCGAACAGCCCATTTCTTTGCCGACGTCCACGAATTTGCTCTGTTCATCGATGGCGAGCACTTGCGCATCGCCCTGCCCGACGATCTCGAAGCCGGCAGCGGCGTTGCCGCCTCCGGCGGGTTGACCGCACCGATGCCCGGCTTCATTCGCGCGGTGCTCGTCTCAGTCGGAACACAGGTCGAGCAGGGCCAGGCGCTGGTCGTCATGGAGGCGATGAAGATGGAACATACCATCCGCGCGCCCTCCGCCGGCACCATCGGCGCGCTGCATGCCGGCGAAGGGGCGATGGTCGAGGCCGGGACGGTGCTGGTCGAATTCGAGGCGGAGGGCGGCTGAGATGGACATGCCGCAGGAGGTCCGGCTGGTCGAGGTGGGTCCGCGAGACGGCTTGCAGAACGAAAGCGCCGCCGTTTCCGTCGCGACGAGGATCGAACTGATCGAGCGCCTCGCCGCCGCCGGCCTGCCGGCGGTGGAGGCCGGCGCTTTCGTCTCGCCGAAATGGGTGCCGCAGATGGCGGCATCCGCCGCCGTCTATGCCGGCCTCACCCGGCGGCCCGGCACCGCCTATCCGGCGCTGGTGCCCAACCTGAAAGGGCTGGAAGCCGCACTTGCGGCAAAGGTCACGGAAATCGCCGTCTTCGTCTCGGCCTCCGAAAGTTTCAGCCTGAAAAACATCGCCTGTACGCGCGCCGAGAGCATCGCCCGCCTTGGCCCCGTCGCCGAACAGGCCCGCGCCCATGGCCTCGCGCTGCGCGGCTATGTCTCCTGCATCGCCGGTTGCCCCTATGAGGGCGATGTCGCGCCGGTCGAGGTGGCGGTGATGGGGCGCGAGTTGATCGGCCTCGGAGCCTATGAAATCTCGCTCGGCGACACCATCGGCGTCGGCACGCCCCGGCACATCCGCACCGTCATCGAAACCGTGGCCACCGATCTTCCGCGCGAACGAATCGCCATGCATTTCCACGACACCTATGGGCAGGGCGTCGCCAATGTCTTCGCCAGTCTGCAGGAGGGGATCGCCGTTTTCGACAGTTCCGTCGCCGGCCTCGGCGGCTGCCCCTACGCGCCCGGCGCCAGCGGCAATGTCGCGACGGAAGACGTGATGTATCTGCTGAAACGGCTCGGTATCCGCACCGGCGCCGATCTCCATACGGTCGCCGAAATCGGTGACTGGATCAGCGCCACGCTCGGCCGGACCAATGCCAGCCGCGCCGGCCGGGCGCTGCTCGCCAGAAAATTCAAGGAGGCCGCGCCATGACCGATCTGCTTCTCCAGGAGCGGCGCGACAGCACGTTGTGGCTGACCCTCAATCGCCCCGAGGTTCACAATGCGTTGAACGCCGCGCTGACCCATGCTCTGACCGTAGCGCTTCAAGAGGCCTCGCAGGATGAAGCGTTGCGCGCCGTGGTGTTGACCGGCGCAGGCGAGCGCAGCTTCTGCGCCGGTGCCGATCTCAAGGAAAGCGCCGGTGGCATGTTCCAGTCCGAAAACGGCGCCAATCCGATCGCCAATGTGCTGCGCGCCATCGAGTCCTGCGGCAAGCCGGTCGTCGCGCGCGTCAACGGCGCGGCATTGGCCGGCGGCGTGGGCCTCGTCGCGGCATGCGACCTGGCCATCGCCGCCGACCACGCCAAGTTCGGCCTGCCGGAGGTGCGGGTCGGCCTGTTTCCGATGATGGTGGCGGCCCTGTTGTTAGAGCGGATCCCGCGGCGGCGGCTGCAGGCCATGGCCTATCTCGGCGAGACCCTGAGCGCCGCCGAAGCCGCCGACTGCGCACTGATCGACCGCGTCGCGCCGGCCGCCGGCCTCGATACAGCCACAGAGGAGATTTTGACCATCCTCAAACGCAATTCGCCGGCGGCGATGCGGGTCGGCAAGGCGGCGCTGCAGGCGATGGGGCCCCTGGCGCCACAGGACCGCCTCGCCTTCGCCGAACGCCAAATCGCCGAACTCGGCAAAAGCGAGGATGCGCGCGAGGGCCGGGCGGCATTTGCCGAAAAACGCCGACCACGCTGGATGACGTAAAGTCCAGACTTCTAAAACAAGAGCAAACGCGAGCTTGAAGATTCTGTTAAAATTTAGAAAATGAACACCTTTTCCGCCTACGCTGTCTGAACCTGCATCTGATACGAGACGCCGCCATGGCCCCCGACGATCACGACATCCAATTGTTCGACCTGGCCCCCATTGCCATGTGGATCGAGGATTTCAGCGGTGTGAAGGCGATTTTCGACCATTGGCGCGCGGAGGGCGTGGAGGATATCGCCGCTTATCTGCATGCAGATGTGTCGCGCGTCGCCACCTGCTCGCAGGCCATCCGCCTGCTTGGCGTCAACCGCAAGACACTCGACCTGTTCGAGGCCGATGACCGGGATCATCTGGTCGCCAATCTTGACCGTGTCTTCCGTGACGACATGCTTGCCAGCCATATCAACGAGTTGACGCAGCTCTTCAACGGCAAACGCGAATTCGCCAGCAACACCGTCAACTACACGCTCAGCGGCCGGCGCCTCGATATCCAGCTCCGCGGCACGGTATTGCCGGGGTATGAGGAGAGCCTCGGCCGCGTGCTGCTGACCACAGAGGATGTGACCGAACGGGAAGAGGCCCGCCGCCGCGAGCAGCAGCAGCGCCGCTATGCCGAAGGCATTTTCGAGCATTCGCCCGTTTCGCTCTGGGTGGAAGATTTCAGCCGCGTCAAGATATTGCTTGAGGATATCCGCAATCGCGGCATCGAGGATCTGCGCGTTTTTACCGATGTCCACCCCGAATTCGTGCGCCAGTGCATGAGCGAAATCCGGGTCATCGACGTCAACCAGGCAACGCTCGACCTGTTTCGCGCGCCCGATCGCCACACGCTGCTGCAACGCCTCTCCGACATCCTTCGCGACGACATGGAAGCGCATTTTCGCGAGCAACTCATCGAACTCTGGCACGGCAAGCTGCTGCAGCACCGCGAGGTGGTGAATTATGCGCTCGACGGGTCCGAGCGGCATGTGCTTTTGCAGTTCTCCGTCTTCCCCGGATACGAGGCGGACTGGTCACTGGTGCAGGTGGCGCTGACCGACATCACCGCGCGCAAGAAGGCGGAGGCCTATCTCGAATATCTCGGCAAGCACGATGTGCTGACCAAACTGCACAACCGCGCCTTCTATACCGATGAACTGAACCGACTGGAGCGCAAGTCGCTGCGGCCGGTCTCAATCATCGTCGTCGATCTCAACGGCCTCAAGGATGCCAACGATCAACTTGGCCACGATGCCGGCGACAGCCTGCTGCGCCGCCTCGGCGAGGTGTTGGGCGAAGCCGTGGCGCCGCCCAATTGCGCCGCCCGCATCGGCGGCGACGAATTCGCCATCCTGATGCCGGGCAGCGGCCGCGCCGATGTCGAGGCTATGATCGAGAATATCCATCGGCTGATGGCGATGAACAACCAGTATTACTCCAACCTGCCGCTCAGCATCGCACTTGGCGCCGCGACCAGCGAGCCTGGCGAGACGATGGAAGCCGTGGTCCGCCGTGCCGATCTCACTATGTACGCGGAAAAGGAAAAGCACTATGCGGTGCAGCAGGCGCGAGCGGCCGCCCGCCGCGCCTGATCGGGGTTATGATACCGTCTTGCGGGCCGCCATCGCCGTCACCTCGACCCGCATGCTCGCGTCGGCCAGCGCGCTGACGCCGACGGCGCAACGCACCGGATAAGGCGGCTTGAAGTAGCGGGTATAGACCGCGTTGAAGCCCGGCCGGTCGGCCATGTCGGTGAGATAGATCGTCAGGTGCAGGACATGGTCGAGGCCGCTGCCGGCCTTTTCCAACGCTGTCTTCAGCCATTCCAGCGTGCATTCGGCCTGCGCCGTGATATCGCCTGTCTCCAGAGAGCCGTCCGCGCGCAGCGGAATCTGCGTCGTCACCAGCAGATTGCCGAGGCCGGCCACATCGGAAGAGATCGCTTCCGGGTCGGTATCGTCAGGAATGAAAAGCGGCGTCGCGTCGGCCATAATCCGGTCTCCCTTATGATTTCGAAAACGAGCATAGCGGAAACCGCGCCGCGCCTTCACCCCCTCGCCGGCGATATCCCGCGGACAATTTTGCCGCCGTCACGGTTTTCCGATGTCATCGATATGCCCGATCAGCTCGGCGGCAGCGCCGAGCGCCCGGCCGGTCGCCATCAGCATCGGTGGCAGCAGCATCCATTCCAGCATCCAGGCAGCGCCCGATCGTTCCTGCTCATGCACCAGCGCCTGGTGCAAGCCGGAAAGCTGCACGGCATTGAAACGGGCGAGCGTGACGAGCAATTCGGCCGTGACCGGGTTCTGCTTGTGGGCCATGGCCGACGAGCCGCCGCCGCCGGACAGACGGATTTCGGTGCCGATTTCGGCCATCAGGGCGATGTCCTGACCGAATTTGCCGAGACTGCCTGATATCAGCGACAGCAGTCCGGCAAAGCCGGCGATGCCGTCGCGCTGGCTTTGCCATTGCGGCCTGTCGGCCAGATCGAGGCGGCGGGCAAGCTCGGCCCTGACGGTCGGGCCCCGGTCTCCCAACGCATCGAGCGTGCCGGCCGCACCTCCGAATTGCACCGCGAATTCCTGCATCGAGAGGCGGGCGCAGTCACGGACGAGCGGGTCGCGCCATGCGCGGATCCGGTCGGCAACGGTGATCGGGATCGCCGCCTGCATCCGGGTAAAACCGGTCAGCGCCCGGCCGCCATGCGCCGCCTCCAGACCGGCAAAGGCCGAGAGGCAATTTTCCAGCCGGGCACCGAGGATCTGGCCGATGGATTTCAGCCGCAACATCAGCGCGGTATCGATGACATCCTGGCTGGTCGCGCCGAAATGCACCTTCGCCGCCGCCGGTTCGCCGACCGCGTGGCGCAATTGCCGGACAAGCTCCGGCACGACAACGCCATCCTTGCCCGTCGCCGTCCGCAGCGCGGCCATATCGGGCGTGAAGCCGGCGATGGCGGCGATTATCACCCCTGCCGTTTCGGCCGGAACAATGCCGACAGCCGCTTGCGCCGCCGCCAGTTCCGCCTCGAAACGCAGCATGGCGACGATCTCGGCTTCGGTGGACAACAGGGCGGCGATCTCTGCATCACCGAACAGACCGGAGAGGAAAAGATGCTCAAAGGGCGTCAGGCTCATGGGCGCCCTCAGATGTCGAAGAACACGGTTTCGCCCTCGCCTTGCAGGCGGATGTCGAAACGATAGAGGCCTTCGCCCTCCTTGCGGGCGATCAGCGTCGGCACACGGTTGCGGTGCTCGATGCGCAGCAGCACCGGATCGGCGGCATTGGCCTCGACTTCCTCCGGGAAATACATGCGGGTGTGCAGGCCGAGATTGATGCCGCGCGCCACGATCCAGAAGGTGATGTGCGGCGCCATCAGCCGCCCATCGCGGAAGGGAACGCGGCCGGGCTTGATGGTTTCGAACAGGAACTCGCCGGTCTCCATATCGCCCGGAGAGCGACCCCAGCCGCGAAAATGCGGATCGGCGGTTCCGCGCGTCTCGCTCGGGCTGTTGTGCAGCCCGTCCGCATCCGCTTGCCATATTTCCACCAGCGCATCCTTCAGCGGGTTGCCGCCGCCATCGATGACCATTCCGTTGACGGCAATGCGCTCACCGCGGGCCTTTTCGTCATAAAGCGGCCCGGCACCGAGATCCTGCTCGAAAATGCCGTGGATGCCGGCGAAATTCGGTGTGCAGCCGATATGTACATAAGGGCCGGCGGTCTGCGAAGGGCTTTCCTTGAGATATCCGAGCGGCTGTACCATCAATTACCCTCCTTGCGATTTTCGAACAGCGTCGAACGCCGGCCACGCAGCACGATATCGAACTTGTAGGCGCGCATGTCCATGGGAATGGTGGCGTTCATGTCGAGCGGCGCGATCAACCGGCTGATCGCAGCGGGGTCGGGGATCGTGCGAACGATGGGACACAGCGGGATCAGGGGATCGCCCTCGAAATACATCTGCGTGATCAACCGCTGCGCGAAACCATGGCCGAAGATCGAAAAATGGATATGCGCCGGTCGCCAGTCGTTGACACCGTTCGGCCAGGGATAGGGGCCGGGCATGATCGTCTTGAACCAATAATAACCGTCCGCATCGGTGATCGTGCGGCCGACGCCGCCGAAATCGGGGTCGAGTGGAGCAAGGTAGGTTTCTTTCTTGTGGCGATAGCGCCCGCCGGCATTGGCCTGCCACATCTCGACCAGCGCGCCATCGACGCCGCACCCACGCTCGTCCATCACCCGGCCATGCACGAGGATGCGCGGACCGATCGGCATCTGGCCGGGCCGGGCGTAATTGAGGATCAGGTCGTTGTCGAATTCGTTGAGCCGCGAATGGCCGAAGACCGGGCCGGTGATTTCGCTCGCCGTCCCCTCCAGCGAGATCAGCGCCCGCTGTGGCGAGCGCAGCACGCTGGTCTTGTACCAGGGCGTGTAGGCCGGGGGATGCTGGTCGCGGTCGCGGGCAAAAAAGGGAGAGGTTTCGGGCCGTTCGTTCTTCACTTTTTCTCCTCCTTGGCGGCATCGGCGGGCGCCTGCATGGCCGCCAGCGTCTGCTTGGCGATCTTGAAGGCATGGTTGGCGGCGGGCACGCCGGCATAGATGGCGACATGCATCAGCGCTTCGCGGATATCCTCGGGGCTGGCGCCGGTATTGACGGTGGCGCGGACGTGCATGGCCAGTTCCTCGTCCTGGCCGAGGGCTGCCAGCAGCGCGATGGTCACCATCGAGCGCTCGCGCCGCGTCCACTGCTCGCCGGACCAGACCGTGCCCCAAGCGGTTTCGGTGATCATCTGCTGGAAGGGCTGGTCGAAGGCGGTTGCCTGCGCGGTGGCGCGATCGACATGCGCATCGCCCAGCACGCCCCGGCGCGTCGCCATCCCTTGCGAAAATCGGTCTGTCACGGGTTTACGTCTCCAGGGTTTCGAGGAAGCCGCGCGCGGTCGCGGCATAGGCGGCCGGCTGTTCCAGGCAAGGGATATGGCCGCAGGCGGGCACTACGACGAAACGGCTGCCCGGCACCAGATCGGCCAGGCCGCGCACCAGATCGGGCGGTGTCGAGCCATCGCCATCACCGGCGACGCAGAGCGTCGGGACCGTGATGCGGTGGGCGGCCTCGGTATAATCGGCATCGCGGATCGCGGCGCAGGTGCCTGCATAGCCGTCCGCCGATTGGCGGGCCAGCATGTTGCACGCGCCGGCAAACAGCGCATTGTCGGAACGACGGAAGGCGGGCGTGAACCAGCGTTCCATCACCGGTCCCACCAGGGTCGCCATGCCTTCGGCAGCAATTTTGTCGATGCGGGCGTTCCAGAGCTCGTCGGTGCCGATCTTGTGTGCGGTGTTGCTGAGCACCAGCGCCCGCACCAGATCCGGCCGCCGCGCCTGCAGGCCGAGCGCGATCAACCCGCCGACCGAGAGGCCCCAGATGACCACCTTGCCGAGCTTCAGGTGATCGAGCAGCGCGATCAGGTCGTCGACATGATCCTCCATGGCATAGGGCGGCGCGCCGACATCCGAAAGGCCGTGGCCGCGCTTGTCATGCAGCACATAGGCGTAGTCGTCGCCGAGTTCGGCGATCAGCATATCCCAGATACGGAAATCCGTTCCCAGCGAATTGATGAACGCGATGACCGGCCGACCCGTGCCAAGCCCTTGGGTGCGATAGTGAATCGTCCTGTCGTCGATACGCAGAAAATCCATGTGCGGCTCCTCCTCGGGTAGAGTGTGTCAGGCGACGCAAGGCCGCTCAATAGGGAAGACCGACATAGTTTTCCGCAAGTGCGGTGGCGGCGGCGCGGGAATGGATGAGATAATCCAGTTCCGCCTCCTGAATGCGCTGGCCGAAGGCGCCACCGTCGGGGAAGCGATGCAGCATCGTCGTCATCGACCAGGAGAAGCGCACCGCCTTCCAGACGCGGGCCAGCGCCCGCGCCGAATAGGCATCGATCCCGGCCATCGATTTCTCGGTGTAGAATTCACGCAGGGCGTCGCTCAGGTAATGCACGTCGCTGGCGGCGAGGTTGAGCCCTTTCGCGCCGGTCGGCGGCACGATATGGGCGGCGTCGCCGGCGAGAAACAGCCGGCCGAAGCGCATCGGCTCGGCGACGAAGGAGCGCAGCGGTGCAATCGATTTTTCGAAGGACGGCCCGGTGACCAGCGCTTCGGCATGGGCGACCGGCAGGCGCCGCCGCAACTCGTCCCAGAAGCGGTCGTCGCTCCACGCCTCGACCCTGTCCTCAAGCGTACATTGCACATAATAGCGGCTGCGGGTCGCCGAGCGCATCGAACAGAGCGCAAAGCCCCGCGGATGGTTGGCGTAGATCAACTCATGGCTGACCGGCGGCACGTCTGCCAGGAGGCCGAGCCAGCCGAAGGGATAGACGCGCTCGAATTCGCGAATCGCATCCTGCGGCACGGATTTGCGACTGACCCCATGGAAACCATCGCAGCCGGCGATGAAGTCGCAATCGATGCGATGGGTGACGCCGTCCTTTTCATAGGTGACGAACGGGTTTTCCCCGTCGAAATCCTGGGGCTGGACGTTTGCGGCTTCATAGATCGAGATGGCGTCTCGCGCCTCCATCAGGTCGCGCGTCACCTCGGTCTGACCGTAGACGGTGACGCGACTGCCGGTGAGTCCGAACAGGTCGATGCGGTGGTCGCGACCGTCGAAAGCGAGCGAAAACCCGTCATGCGGCAGTCCTTCGCGATGCAGCCGCGATGCCGCGCCCGCCTCGTCCAGCAGGCGCACCGCTCCCTGCTCCAGCACGCCGGCGCGCACGCGGCCGAGCACGTATTCGCTGCTGGCGCGTTCGAGAATGACGGTTTCGATGCCGGCGCGCGCCAGAAGCTGGCCGAGCAGCAGCCCTGCCGGACCCGCCCCGATAATGACGACCTGAGTGCGCATCGTTTCCTCCCACGCTGACAACTTGCGCGAAGATTGGCGGGAGGGTAGTCGCTTCTCAATGGATTATTCGCGCCAAAAATTGCACTATCCGAACATCGATCTTTCAAGGCAGGCAGATGCGAAACGTTCCGACATACCAGCTTTACGGCGAAGATAATGGTACAACCATTGATTTCTGGTTGCATTGTGAAACGCTTTATTCCCGTTCCAGCTTGCATCATTTCGACATCGGTCGCCACCGGCACGAGAGTTTCCTGCAGATCTTGTACATTCGCGATGGTTTCGGCGATGCGACCTTCGAGGCCGGGCCGGAGCCGATCACCACGCCAGCGGTCATTCTCGTGCCGCCGGGCTTCGCGCATGGTTTCCGCTTTTCCCGCGATGTCACCGGCACGGTCATCACCGTGCTGCCGGCGGCGCTGTCCGGCTCGGTGCAGGCGCTGATTCGCCAGAGTTTCGGCCACGCGATGCTGCTGCCGCTTGCCGATTGCGCCGATCTCGACACCATCGACGCCGCCATGACCCGCATCGGCGACGAACAAGCGGTGAGCGATTCCTGTCGCACCGTGCTGCTGGAAGGACAAATCGCGACCGTCATCGCGCTGCTGGCGCGTGTCGCCCGCCCGACCTCGCCTGTCGCCCACGATATCAGCGCTTTGCGGCTGGAAAAACTGATGGCATTGATATCCGCTCATATCCGCGAACAGCCGCAGGCGGATTTCTATGCCCGCCAGATCGGCCTGTCGCCGACACATCTCAACCGCATCGTCAAGGCCGGCACGGGGCTGACATTGCAGGGGCTGATCGCGGCGCGGCAGATCGACATCGCTAAGCAGGAGTTGATCTTCACCGCCTCGTCGGTGCAGTTCATCGCCAGCAGCCTCGGCTTTGCCGATCCCGCCTATTTCAACCGCTTCTTCCGGCGCGCGACCGGCATGACGCCGCGCGCCTGGCGTCTGGCCGAGAGGAAGAAGCTGGAAGCCTTGCCCGTTTAGAGTTCGTCAGGGAAAAGTGGGAACCGGTTTTCCCGAAAAGACAAACGTCACAAGGCCTCTATCGCCCGATGGCGCGGTCGAGATGGGTGTAGCCGCCATCCGGGAACAGCCATTGGCCGGTGGTGTGGCTCGCCCGATCAGAGAGCAGGAAGGCGCAGGTGTCGGCGATTTCCCGTGCCGTGGTCATGCGTTTGCCGAGCGGAATGCGCTCGGTGATCTCGGCCAACGCCGCATCGCCGTCCGGCAGCGTATCCAGCCAGCGGCGATAAAGCGGCGTCATCACCTCGGCCACGACGATCGCGTTGACGCGGATGCCATCGGGCAGAAACTCCACCGCCCATTCGCGCGTCAGGCCGAGTTGAGCGGCCTTGGCGGCGATATAGGCGGACGTGCCGCCCTGCCCCGTCAGCGCTGTCTTGGAACTGATATTGACGATCGCGCCCTTGGTGGCGCGCAGGTCGTCCCGCAGCAGATGCACCATCGTGTAGTAATGCACGAGGTTCTGGTTGAGGCTGGCGCGAAAGGCATCCGGCCCCTTGTCGAGGCCGACGCCGTCATTGGCGCCGGCATTGTTGACGAGGCCGTGGATCGCACCGTGGCGGGCGCGCACCGTTTCCACCGCCGCCCGGCAGGCCGCATCGTCGGAAAGCTCTGCCTGAACGAAATCGGCGCCCGTGCGGGCAAGCCAGTCGGCATCTGGCGGCCGGCGGGCGACCACCACCGGCCGCGCGCCCTCCTCCGCCAGCACCTCGGTGATGCCGGCGCCGATGCCCGAGCCGCCGCCGGTGACGATAACCGTCTTGCCTTGCAGGTGCAGGTCCACCGCTTAGCCCCGGAAACGATAGGTTTCGATGCTGTCCGGCTTCATTTCGATGGAAAAGCCCGGCAGTTCCGGCGGCATATAGGCGGCATTGTGGATGATGCAGGGATCGACGAAATGCTCGTGCAGATGGTCGACATACTCGATCACCCGACCCTCGCGCGTGCCGGCGATGCACAGATAATCGATCATGCTGAGATGCTGGACATATTCGCACAGACCGACGCCGCCGGCATGCGGGCAGACCTTGAGGCCGTATTTCGCCGCCATCAGCATGACGGCGAGGATCTCGTTGACGCCGCCGAGGCGGCAGGCGTCGATCTGCACCACGTCGATAGCGCCACGCATGATCAACTGCTTGAAGATGATACGGTTCTGGCACATCTCGCCGGTCGCGACCTGCACTGGGGCGACACCTTCGCGGATCTTGCGATGGCCCTCGATATCGTCAGGGCTGGTCGGCTCCTCGATGAACCAAGGATTGACGAAGGAGAGTTTCTTCACCCACTCGATGGCCTCGTCGACTTCCCAGACCTGGTTGGCGTCGATCATCAGGTTGACGTCGGGGCCGACCTCGTCGCGAGCGATGGTCAGGCGGCGAATATCGTCTTCGAGGTCGCGGCCGACCTTCATCTTGATGTAGCGGAAACCGGCATCGACGGCTTCGCGGCACAGGCGCCGCAGCTTGGCGTCGTCATAGCCGAGCCAGCCAGCGGACGTCGTGTAGCAGGGATAACCTTCCGCCCGCAGCGTCGCCACGCGTTCGGCCTTGCCTTCCGCCTGCTTCGTCAAAAATTCCAGCGCCCATTCCGGGGTAATGCAATCGGTGAGGTAGCGGAAGTCGATGCAGCGCACCAACTCTTCCGGCGACATGTCGGCGACCAGATGCCAGACCGGCTTGCCCTCGATCTTCGCCCACAGATCCCAGACCGCATTGACGACGGCGCCTGTGGCGAGGTGGATCGCGCCCTTGTCCGGGCCGATCCAGCGCAACTGGCTGTCGGAGGTGACGTGCCGCCAGAAGCGGCCCATGTCGGCCGCCACCCACTCCATGTCGAGGCCGACGACCAGCGGGCGCAACGCCTCGATGGCGGCAACGCAGATCTCGTTGCCGCGGCCGATGGTGAAGGTCAGGCCATGGCCTTCCAGTCCGCCATCGGTTTCGAGGATGACATAGGCGGCCGAATAGTCCGGATCGGGATTCATCGCATCCGAGCCGTCGAGATGCTGGCTGGTGGGGAAACGCACATCCGCCGTGCGCAGGCCTGATATCTTCATGCCCTGATAACCTTCTGGGTTTGTTCGCCGAGCCCTTCGATGCCGAGGCGCATGACCTCGCCGCCCTTGAGATAGACCGGCGGCTTCTGGCCGAGGCCGACGCCCGGCGGCGTGCCGGTGGAAATCACGTCGCCCGGCTGCAGCGACAGGAAGCGGGAGAGATAGCTGATGATATGGGCGACGCCGAAAATCATCGTCGCGGTCGAGCCGTTCTGGTAGCGATGGCCGTCGACCTCAAGCCACATCTTGAGATTGCCGACATCGGCGATCTCGTCGGGCGTCACCAGCCAGGGGCCGATGGGGCCGAAGGTGTCGCAGCCCTTGCCCTTGTCCCAGGTGCCGCCGCGCTCGATCTGCCATTCGCGCTCGGACACGTCGTTGATGACGCAATAGCCGGCGACATGCGACAGCGCATCCGCTTCTTCGATATAACGGCCGCCCTTGCCGATGACGATGCCGAGTTCCACTTCCCAATCGGTCTTGACCGAACCGCGCGGGATTTCGATATCGTCGTCGGGGCCGCAGATGGCGCTGGTCCACTTGTTGAAGACGATCGGCTCCTTGGGGATCTCGGCGCCGGTTTCGGCGGCGTGATCGGCATAGTTGAGGCCGATGCAGATGAACTTGCCGACCCGGCCGACACATGGCCCGATGCGCGGATCGCCGTCGACTGGCGGCAGAGTGGCGGGATCGATGGTCGCCAGCCGCGCGAGGCCCTCGGGCGTCAGCACATTGCCGGCAATGTCGTTCACTTCACCGGAAAGATCGCGAATTCGGCCTTCGGCATCCAGAAGACCCGGTTTTTCCTGTCCCGTAGGACCGTAGCGCAGCAGTTTCATCCTAGCCTCGTTTAAAAAGGCCGAGGGTGGCGGGCACCCCCGGCAAAGGAAGATCAATCGTAGAGAACGGCCGAAATTTCGGGCGCGTCGATATTGGTCTTGTCGTACCAGAAAAAGCCGGTGTCGATATTCTTCTCGACCTTTTCGCCCTTGGAGGCGGCAACCGCAGCCTTGACGGTCTCGTAGCCGATGCCGACCGGGTTCTGGGTGATGGCGCCGGCCATGGTGCCGTCGCGGATGGCGTCCTTCTGGGCCTTGCCGGAATCATAGCCGACAACCACGACCTTGGCGCCGGATTCCTTGACGCCGTTGACGACGCCGATGGCCGAGCCTTCGTTTGTGCCGAAAATGCCCTTGATATCCGGATTGGCGGTCAGGATCGCCTTAGTGATTTCCGTCGACTTGAGATGGTCGCCGCCGCCATATTCGATGGTGACGATCTCGACATTCGGATGGGCTTCCTTCATGCGATTGACGAAGCCGTCGCGACGGTCGACGCCGGTGCGCGAGGTCTGGTCGTGGGCGACCACGGCGACCTTGCCGGCATCGCCGATCAGTGAGGCCATCTTGTCGGCGGCAAGGGCTGCGGCGGCGATATTGTCGGTCGAGGCGGTGGCGACCGGGATATCGCTGTCGACGCCGGAGTCGAAGGCAATGACCGGGATCTTGGCGTCCTGCGCCTGCTTCAGCAGCGGGATCGCCGCCTGGCTGTCCAGTGCTGCAAAGCCGATGGCCGCCGGCTTCTTGGCAAGGGCCGCCGCCAGCATGTCGATCTGCTTGTCGACCTGGCTTTCATTGTCGGGGCCTTCGAAGCTGACCTCGACGCCGAGTTCGGCGCCCGCCTTGTCGGCGCCGGCCTTCACGGCCTGCCAGAACTGGTGCTGAAAACCCTTGGAAATTAGCGGCACGTAGAGCTTGTCCGCGGCGCCCGCGCCGGTGGCGCCGGCGAGCAGCGAAACGGCGGCAACTGCGCCGAGCAAAGTCCGTCTTGTGAACATGGTCTCCTCCTTGTTGTTCACGGATGGTTCATGCGATGAAGTGTCAGGCCTTGCCGCGCCGCCGCATCTGATCGGCGTAGACGGCGAAGATGATGATCACGCCGGTCACGACCGTCTGCCATTCCGGCGCGACCGACAGCACGCGCAAGCCATTGGTCAGCACCGACATGATCAGCGCCCCGATCAGCGTGCCGAGAATGGTGCCGCGCCCGCCTGAAAGGCTGGTGCCGCCGATGACCACCGCCGCGATGGCTTCCAGCTCGTAGCCGAGGCCGAGCGCCGGTTGCGCCGAATTCAGGCGGCTGGCGATCAGCAGGCCGGCAATGCCGCAGATGGCGCCGGACAGCGTGTAGATGGCGATCTTCCAGAAATCGGTATTGACGCCGGAGAGCCGCACCGCCTCCTCGTTCGAGCCGAGCGCGAAGGTGTAGCGGCCGAGCACGGTGCGCCCCAGCGTCCAGGCGGCGGCGCCGGCAACGATGAACAGCACCAGCACGCCATTCGGCACCGGGAAGGCCGGGACGATCTGGCCGATCAGCGACCCTTGCGCGATGGTGGTGAAGCCGGGCGTATCGTTGAAATAGATCGGCTTGGTGCCGGTGACGATCAGCGACATGCCCTTTAGCACCAGCATCATGCCGAGTGTGGCGATGAAAGGCGGGATGCGCATGCGCGCCACCAGACTGCCCGAGACCAGCCCGCATGCCGCCCCGGTGCCGAGCGCCGCCAGGACGCCGAACGGCAGCGGCAGGCCGCCCCAGGTCAGCACCACGCCGGTCATGACGGCGCAAAACGTCATCAGCGTGCCGATCGACAGGTCGATGCCGCCGGTGATGATGATCAGCGTCACGCCGACCGCCAGCACGCCATTGACCGAGGTCGCCTGCAGGATGGCCATGATGTTGGACACCTGGAAGAAATTCGGGCTCGCCAGCGAGAAGCCGATCACCAGCACGATCAGGCTGGCGAAGGCCAGCAGCTTCTGTTGCGCGCCGCCGCTCGGGGTCAGCCTTGCGCTTATCGTCTTGCCTTTCGCGGATATGTCCGTCGAAGCCATGCCCTTAACCCCTTCGTTTCCGCCCTCAAGCCGCCGCCTTGCTTTCACGCTGCGTCGCGAGCGCCATGATGTCTTCCTGGGCCGCGCCGCCCGGCAGGATGCCGGTCAGCCGCCCCTCGCACATGACCGCGATGCGATGCGACAGGCGCAGCACCTCGGGTAGCTCGCTGGAAATGACGATGATCGCCTTGCCCTGCGCTGCCAGTTCGTTGAGCAGCCGATAGATTTCCGCCTTGGCGCCGACATCGATGCCACGCGTCGGCTCATCGAAGATCAGCACGTCGCAATCGCGCAGCAGCCATTTGGCGATCACCACCTTCTGCTGGTTGCCGCCGGAAAGCAGCCGCACCTCTTGGCCGTCGCCCGGCGTGCGGATGTTCAGCTTGGCGATAAAATCCTCGGCGATGCGTTCGAGCGCCGGCTCGTCGATGCGGCCGATGGCATCGGCGTAGCGCGGCAGGCTCGCCATGGCGATATTGGCTCGCACATCCATGCCGAGCGCCAGCCCGAAATGTTTTCGATCCTCCGAGAGGTAACCGATGCCGGCCTTCACGGCATCTGCCGGGCTTGCGATGCGCACCGGCTTGCCCCGCACGAGGATTTCACCGGCATCGATGGGCTCCGCACCGAAAATGGCGCGGGCAAGCTCGGTGCGGCCGGCGCCCATCAGCCCGGCAAAGCCGAGGATCTCGCCCTTTTTCAGGCTGAAGCCGATATCCTTGAGTTCCTTGCCGCGCCGGATGCCGTGCACCTCCAGCGCCGTTTCGGCGGCGGAGAGATCGGGGATGACGACCGCCTCGTCCTGCAATTCGCGCCCGACCATCATCGAGATGATCTTCGAAATCGGCGTTTCCTCGGCCTGGACCGTTCCGACATAGGCCCCGTCGCGCATGACGGTGACGCGGTCGGAGATGCGTTTGATCTCGTCCATCTTGTGGCTGATATAGACGATGCCCACCCCTTCCGCCTTGAGGCGGCGGATGATGGTGAAGAGTTCAGCGATCTCGGCATCGTTCAGCGCCGCGGTCGGCTCGTCCATGATCAGCACCCGCGAGCGGTAGCTCAGCGCCTTGGCGATCTCGACCATCTGCTGTTTTGCGATGGTCAGCCCGCCGACGACGGTGCGCAGATCGATGGCGATGTTCATGCCGGCAAAGATCGCCGCCGCATCGGCATTCAGCTTCGCCTCGTCGAGGCGGCCGAAGGTGAGGCGCGGCTCGCGGCCGATAAAAATGTTCTGGGCGACCGTCAGGTCGCGCATCAGCGCCAGTTCTTGATGAATGATGCCGAGTCCGAGCGCCTGCGCCGCCCGCGGCGTCGGCAGCGTCACCTCCTGCCCCTCGACGAGGATGCGACCGCCATCCGGGTGATAGACGCCGGAGAGGATCTTCATCAGCGTCGACTTGCCGGCGCCGTTTTCGCCCATCAGCGCATGGACTTCGCCGGCCCGCAGGTCGAAGCCGACGGATTTCAGCGCATGCACGCCCGGGAAATGCTTGTCGATGGCTTCCATCCGTACCAGATCGGTCATGATGTCACCCCATAGAAGCGCGCGGCATTGCCGCTCATGATCGCCGCCTGTTCGGCGGGCGAAAGATCGCGCAAGGCCTCCGCCGTCAGGGCGCGCCAGCGGTCGTAATCCGCCGCCAGCGTCAGCACCGGCCAGTCGCTGCCCCAGATCAGCCGCTCCGGCCCGAACCAGTCGAGCAGCCGCGACAGGATCGCCCGCAGTTCGTCGGCCGGGCGGGCCAGCATCTTCAGCGAGAATTCGGTGAGCAGGCCGGAAAGCTTGCAAAAGGCATTGGTGTTTTCGCCAAGCCGCCTCAGCCCCGCCTCCCAGCCGGCGCGGCCTTCCGGCTGCGGCTTGGCGGCATGATCGATGACGACGGGCTGATCGGGGTGGCGCTCGACGAAGCGCAGCAGGTTCGGCAGGTGTCGCTGCGTCACCAGCGCATCGAAACGCAGGCCGAGCGAGGTAACGGCGACCGGCACCGCCGGCAAGGGCGCGGTCAGCAGCCAATCGGTATCGGCGATATCCTGCAGCATCGGGCGGATGCCCTTGAATTTTTGATCCGCCGCCAGACGCTGCAAGGTTTCGACCGCGCCGGGGTCGGTCAGGTCCACCCAGCCGACCACACCGGCAATCCGGGGTTCTTCGGCGGCAAGCGCCAGCAGGAATTCCGTTTCCGCCACGGTCGGCGCCGCCTGCACCGCGATCAGACGCGGTGCCTCCGCAGGATAGTCACCGGGCAAAAAATCGCGCCGGATCGGCGCCAGCGGCCCGCCTTCGCCGGCAAGCCAGCCATAATCGCCGCGCGCCAGCCGCCAGAAATGGCAATGTGCATCGATGATCTGCATCGCCACCCTCCCCGGTCGCGTTCAGAAGCTATGCTCAGATGGTGACCCCGCCATCGACCAGCATGGCTTGGCCGGAGACGAAACGGCTCTCATCCGACAAGAGGAAAACGACCATCGGCGTGATGTCGTCGACCGTCGCCAGCCGTCCCATCGGTTGGCGGGCGATAAAATCCTTTTCCGCCTGCACCGGATCGGCGGACGCGGCGATGCGGCCGCGCAGCGAGGGCGTATCAACCGTTCCTGGGCAGAGCGCATTGCAACGGATGCCCTGCTTGACGAAATCGGCGGCGATGCCCTTGGTCAGGCCGATCACCGCCGCCTTGCTGGCGCCATAGACGGTGCGGTTGACGAAGCCTTTGATCGACGAGGCCATCGAGGCCATGTTGAGGATCGAGGCCGTGCCGGTCACCGCCGCCCGCTCCAGCATGCCCGGCAGGCAGGCGCGCGTCAGGCGCATCATGGCGGTGACGTTGAGATCGAAGCTGAAGGCCCAGTCGGCATCGCTGACATCGAGAATGGTGCCGTGATGGACGAAGCCGGCGCAATTGAACAGCCCGTCGAGCGGCCCGATCTCGGCGGCGATAGCCTGGATCGCCAGCGGATCGGTGACGTCGAGCACTTTCGTGCGGATGCCGTCCAGCCCTGCCAGCAATGCCCCGTTCACATCGGTTGCGATGACGTTGGCGCCCTCGGCCTGGCAGGCCAGCGCGCTGGCGCGTCCGATACCCTGACCGGCGGCCGTTACCAGAATGGTTTTCCCTTGCAGTCGCACGAGGCCCTCCCGAACCGTCACGCTTTATTCTTATATGAACAAGCTATTCACATATAAAATTCTTTGCAACAGAAATCTTGCGCAGCCGCCGCGAGACCGCTAACTCGAAAAGAAACGCGAGGGGGAATGCCGATGAGCGACATATGGCCGGAGGAAGAAACCGAGGAAGACAGCGCCAGCAGCGCCAGCCGCTACCGCGCGCCCGCCCTCGACAAGGGGCTGGATATCCTTGAAATCCTTGCCGAACAGCGCGGCGGCCTGACCCGCACCGAGATCGTCCGCGAGATGGGGCTGAGCCCCTCGCAGATTTTCCGCATGCTCGAACGGCTGGTGGCGCGCGGCTATGTCATGCGCCTCGACGGCGGCGATCGCTATGCGCTGACGATGAAACTCTTCCTCGTCGCCAATCGCCATCCGCCGCTGAGGCGACTCGTCGCCCAGGCGCAGCCGCTGATGGACGATTTCGCCCGCGAGATGGGCCAGTCCTGCCATCTCGTCGTGCCGGAATTCGGCACAGGCGTCATCGTCGCCCAGGCCAGCCCCGGCGGCCACTGGGAATTCCGCGCCCGCATCGGCGGCCAGGTCGACCTGTTCACCACCGGCTCGGGGCTGGCGCTGCTCGCCTTCCAGCGCCCCGAACGGCTGACGGAAACGCTCGGCCTCTGGGGCATCGCCGATGCCGAAGCGCAGTTGAAGACACTCGGCCCCAAGCTGGAGGAAGCCCGCCGCGATGGCGTTCGCGCCGCCCCCTCCGGCCAGCTCGTCGGCGTCACCGATTTGAGCGCCCCGGTCTACGACCCCGGCGGCGAGGCCGTCGCGGTGCTGACTTGCGCCTATATCGAGCATCCCGGCGATGCCGGCGATGAGGACCGCTTGAAAACATTGGCGAAATTACGCCAGGTCACCGAAGCCCTGTCCTTCACCGATGCCGGCGAGGCACTAAGCCGAATTATCCGATAGGGAACAACTGCGCGCGCAGTCTGTTGGGATCCGGACCCACAAGGAGCCCGGATCATGCCCAAGCACCACCCCAACCCCAAAAACGACGCCCGCGGCCAGTTCGCTCCCTCGCAGGCCGACCGCAAGGCCGATGGCGTCGCCAGCGCCAAACCGACCGTCATCACCGGCTCGGAAGACGCCACCATCCACAAATATCCGCCTGGCACCAAAAAGCCGCCGAAGGACTGGGATCTGAATTACGACCCCGCCGACGAAAACGAAGGTGAATTTCGCGGCTGAGAGCGGTTTTCACATTCGGCAAGATTGGGGCTTGCAAGCCGCGGCCTTTCCGGTCTATCAAATGCGCATCACAGGGGTGCTCCGTAATGCCGGGGCTGAGATGCGGTCGACAAGATTGCGGACCCTTTAGCTGATCTGGATAATGCCAGCGGAGCGAGGTTGAGCGATGTTTTCCGGCGCGCAGATTTCCCTGTATCCCATGACCGACGATTTCGTCGGCGTCATCATGTCCGCGCTTGGCGCGCTCGATCCCTATCGCGAGCGGCTGCGCATCGAGACGGACGATATTTCGACGCTGCTGGTCGGCACGCCCGATGTGGTGTTCGCAGCGATGCGCGATCTGTTCGTCGCAGCGGCGAAGACCGGCAAGCATTGCGTGCTGCACGCGACGATCTCGCGCGGTTGCCCCGGCGAGCCGGACGATCCGATCTGCCAGACGCCCGAGCTTACCGGCCCGCTGGCGCCGATGGACGAGCGCAAGGCCGAGGCGCTCGCCGCGATTGCGGCGGCACCCGTGAGCGGCCAGATCGCGGCGGCACAGTTCTCGCTCTATACGCTCGGCATCGACCGGCACATGGACGAGATTTATGGCTGCATCGACGTCGTCAAATCCTCCGGCACCTTCGAGAAATCCAAGAATTTCTGCACGAAGCTGCGCGGCGATGCCAGCGCCGTCTTCGCGACGGTGGGCGAGGCCTTTTTGCGCTTCGGCCCGCCGGCCGGGCATGTGACGGTGGATCTGACCGTTTCGGGCAACAGTCCGAGCGCCGTCTGACGCCAACCCTTTCCTGAATCCGAGTTTTCGATGACCGAACCTTCGTCCGGCACGCGAGCGCGCGCGCCCTTGCGCCATGCCGTCCGCCAATATCTTCCCGCAACCATGGCCTTTGCGGCGCTGCTCGGGCTGTGGGAAGCCTATGCGCGGCTCTCCGGCATCGCGCCGATGACGCTGCCGCCGCCATCGCAGGTGCTGCTCTCGGGCTGGCGCAATCGCGAGGGGCTGTGGGACAATATCCTGCCGACGCTGCGCGCCACGCTGTTCGGCTTTGCCTTTTCGCTGGTCACGGCCTTTGTCCTGTCCGTGCTGGTTGATTTCTTCCAGCCGCTGCGCAGGGCGCTGTTTCCGCTGTTCATTGTCAGCCAGACGCTTCCGCTGGTGGCGATCGCGCCGCTCATCGTCCTCTGGTTCGGCTTCGGCCTCCTGCCGAAAATCCTGCTGGTGGCGCTGGTCACCTTCTTTCCGATGCTGGTAGCGCTGACCGAGGGCTATCGCTCGGTGCCGGAGGAAATCGAGGCGCTTCTGGCCTCGATGGGTGCCGGAAAGGCGAAACTTTTCTTGCTGGCGCGGCTGCCCTCGGCGCTGCCTTATTTCTTCGCGGGGCTTCGCATCTCCATCACCTATGCCGTCGTTGGAGCAATCTTTGCTGAATATGCCGGGGCGGCCAAGGGACTCGGCATCTATATCCTCAACGCCAAGAACAATTTTCGCGCCGATCTGGTGCTGGCCGCCGTCGTCGCCAGCGCGGTGCTGACGCTGGTGCTGTTCGGCGCGACGCTCGTCATTCAGCGCCTCGCCATGCCCTGGGCAAGGACTGGGGAAGGAAACAGGCCGTGACGCCGCCGCGCCTGCAACTTTCCGGCGTCTCCTGCGGTTACGACAGGCTGGCCGTGCTCGACGATCTCTCGCTCACTGTCAATCCCGGCGAATTCGTCTCGATTCTCGGCCCCTCCGGCGCCGGCAAGTCGACGCTTTTCCGGATGCTGACAGGGGCCTTGCAGCCGCAAAGCGGCACGATCTTCTTCGATGGCGCACCGCTGTCGCAGACCGCGCGCCCCTTCGCCTTCATGCCGCAGCGCGATGCGCTGATGCCGTGGCGGCGGATCATCGACAATGCCACGCTCGGGCTGGAGGTGCAGGGCATGAGCCGGCAGGCGGCACGAAGCAAGGTGCGGCCGCTGTTTGCCGAATTTGGTCTTGCCGGTTTCGAGGAACATTATCCAGCGGCACTTTCCGGCGGCATGCGCCAGCGAGCGGCGCTGCTGCGCACCGTCGTACAGGAGCGGCCGATGCTGCTGCTCGATGAACCCTTTGGCGCGCTCGATGCGTTGACCCGCAGCCGGATGCAGATCTGGCTTTCCGAGATGTGGCGGCGACATCGCTGGACGGTGCTGCTCGTCACCCATGACGTGCGCGAGGCCGTCCTCCTTTCGGATCGCATCCACCTGCTATCGCCGCGCCCGGCGCGGGTGATCCGCGACATCGATATCGATCTTCCCCGCCCCCGCTTCGATGGCGCGACCGTTGCGACCGCCGCCGCGCTTGAAACCGATATTCTCAAAACCCTGTTCCAGACCGAGGAGACATTCTGATGCAAATTTTCCTGTCGCGCCGGAGCCTGCTGACCGCGCTCGCCGCCCTGCCGATCACCGTCCTGCCGCTGCGCGCCGAGGAGCGGCAGAAGGTCAGCGTCGCGCTCGACTGGACGCCGAACACCAATCACATCGGCCTGTTCGTCGCCCGCGACAAAGGATTTTACCGCGAAACCGGCCTCGATGTGGATATCCTGCCCTATACCGATACCTCGGCCGCGACGCTGGTCGCCAATCATGTCGCCGATTTCGGCATTCTCGGCTCCATCGGCCTGTTGACGCAACGTAGCGCCGGGGCCGATCTGGTCGCCGCCTATGCCGTCACCCAGACGGAAACCGGCCGGCTCGTCTTCAAGGCGGATCGCAAGGACATCCAGCGCCCGCGCGATCTCGACGGCCTCACGTATGGCGGATTCGGCAGCGCCTGGGAAAACGCGCTGATCGGCTCGATCATCCGCCATGACGGCGGCAAGGGAGACTTCGAGACGATCACGCTCGGAACCTCCGCCTATCAGGCGCTCGACAGCGGCGCGGTGGATTTCACCCTCGAAGTCTATACCTGGGAAGGGGTGAAGGCGAAGCTCGACGGCCTCGCCCAACGCGCCTTCCGTTATGCCGACTACGGCGTGCCGGACGAGCATACGGCCCTGATCGGCTCCAGCAGCGCGTTTCTCGCCGAAAAACCGCAGGCGGCGAGCGCCTTCCTGCAGGCGACACGCCGGGGATACGATTTTGCCGTCGACCATCCCGACGAGGCGACCGACCTGCTGGTCGCGGCCAACAAGGATGCGCTGACCGACCGGAAACTGGTGCGCGCCTCGCTGCAGGCCCTCATCGACGGCCATTACCTGCGCACCGCTGAGGGTATTTCCGGCCGCTTCGACCCGCAAAAGATGACGGCTATCGGCAATTATCTGTTCGAGGCCGGCATCCTCAAGGATGGCAATGGCGAAAAGCTTGCCGCGCGGCCGGATTTTTCCGCCTATTTCACCAACGACCTGCTCGGGTGAACGCGCGGCAAACGGAACCATCGGCCCCCTTCCCGGTTGACCCTCATTCACACGGGAAATTGGAGGACGATCATGGATACGATCTGGTTGTTGACGACGGGCGGCGGCGCATTGCTGCTCGCCTGCGCCATCGCATATGCCATGCTGCGCCAGCGCCGCCTGACATCCGGCGAAAAGCAGGCGCAAGATGCCAGCGTGCATCAGCTTTATCGCGACGAACAAAAGGGGCCGCCGCGTCCACTGCGCTGAACCCCGCCGCCAGCGTGGAACGCGCCGTATTTGCATAACCCCGATGGAACTTTTCCGGCAGTTTTGCGTTGCAATTCGGCAGCGCCGACAGGCGTCCCGCCTGCTGTTCAATTCCTGGCCCAAAGAGACTTTAGAATTTTGCAGTAGTATTTTATAGAGTTATTTCAACTTATCGGCGAAAGGGCTCCGATATGGCGATCCGAGTAACGGCGGCACTCCTGGCATTGATCGGCCTCGTGCTGCTGGCCGGCGGCGGCTGGCTTCTCTCCCTGGGCGGTAGCGCCTATTATCTCCTGGCCGGTCTCGGCTTTCTCATCACCGCAATCCTGCTCTTCCAGAAAAACGCCCATGCGCTGAGCGTCTATGCGGTGATCATCGTCGCATCGCTTGCCTGGGCGCTGTGGGAGGTCGGGCTCGATTGGTGGCAGCTTGGCCCGCGCGGCGGCGTCATCATCCTGATCGGCATCTGGCTGCTGACGCCCTGGATCCGTGTGCCGCTCGGCTTCGCCAGCCCGACGGGCTATCGCTACGGCGTCCGTGCGACGCCGCTCGCCATCGCCGTCGTCCTCTCCATCGTCGTCGCCGTCGTATCGATGTTCTTCGATCCTTACGATCAGGCCGGCGAACTGCCGCAACAGCAGGCGGCCGCTGACCCGGCGTTCGGCGGCAATGTGCCGGCAGGCGAATGGCATCAATATGGCCGCACGCCCTATGGCCAGCGCTATTCGCCGCTCGACCAGATTTCAGTGAAGAACGTCAAGGATTTGCAGGAGGTCTGGCGGTATCAGACCGGCGACGTCAAACGTCCTGACGACGTCGGCGAAACCACGTACCAGGTGACGCCGTTGAAGGTCGGCAATTCGCTGTATCTCTGCACGCCGCACAATTGGGCGATTGCGCTGGATGCCGCCACCGGCAAGGAAAAATGGAAATACGACGCCAATGCCGGGATGAACCCCGACCGTCAGCACCAGACCTGCCGCGGCGTAAGCTATTACAAGGACGAGGCCGCGACGCCCGGAAGCGCCTGCGCCGAGCGCGTCTACCTGCCGACCTCGGATGCGCGGCTGATCGCGCTCGATGCCGCGAACGGCCAGGTTTGCACCTCCTTCGCCGACAAGGGCGTACTGCATCTGGAAACCGGTATGAAATACAATCCGGCCGGCTATTATTATTCGACCTCGCCGCCCGCAATCGCCGCCGGCAAGATCATCATCGGCGGCGCGGTGAACGACAATTATTCGACCGAGGAGCAGTCCGGCGTTATCCGCGCCTACGACGTCAATACCGGGCAATTGCTGTGGAACTGGGATTCCGGCAACCCGACCGCGACCGCCCCGCTGAAGCCCGGCGAGACCTATACGACCAATTCGCCGAACAGCTGGTCGGTCTTCAGCGTCGATGAAGCGCTCGGCCTCGTCTACGTGCCGCTCGGCAACCAGGTGCCAGACCAGCTCGGCATGGGCCGCAGCGAGAATGTCGAGAAATATTCCTCTTCGATCGTCGCACTCGACATCAATTCAGGCGCCGATCGCTGGGTGCGCCAGACGGTTCATCATGACCTCTGGGATATGGACGTTCCGGCGCAGCCGGTGCTGCTCGACATCACCAAGGCGGACAACACCACCGTGCCGGCGCTGGTCGGCGCCACCAAGCAGGGCGATATCTACGTGCTCGACCGGCGCACCGGCGAGCCGCTGCTGCCGGTGACCGAGGAGCCGGCGCCGGGCGGCGCCATACCCGAGGATTTCACCGCCCCGACCCAGCCGACCTCGGCACTCTCCTTCAAGCCGAAGCCGCTGCAGGAAAAGGACATGTGGGGTGTCTCCATGTTCGACCAGATGGCCTGCCGCATCCGCTTCCACGAGATGATGTACGAGGGGCGCTACACGCCGCCGTCGTTAAAGGGCAGCATCATCTATCCCGGCAACTTCGGCACCTTCAACTGGGGCAGCGTCGCCGTCGATCCCGAGCGGCAGGTGATGTTCGGCATGCCGACCTATCTCGCCTTCACCTCGCGGCTGGTGCCGCGCGCCGAAGTGCCGCCGAAGGGGCAGGACGAGAAGGGCAGCGAACAGGGCCTGAACCGCAATGACGGCGCACCCTACGGCGTGTTCATGGGGCCGTTCCTCGGGCCGCTGCAGATCCCCTGCCAGGCGCCGCCATGGGGCTATGTGGCCGCTGCCGACCTGCGCACCGGCAAGATCGCCTACAAACATCGCAACGGCACCGTCTACGACATGACGCCGCTGCCCCTGCCCTTCAAGGTCGGCGTGCCCGGCATCGGCGGCCCTATCATCACCAAGGGCGGCGTCGCTTTCCTCGGGGCCGCGGTGGACAATTATCTGCGCGCCTACGACCTGAACAATGGCAAGGAGCTGTGGAAGGCACGCCTGCCGGCTGGCGGCCAGGCGACGCCGATGACCTACACGACCGACGACGGCCGCCAGTTCGTGGTCATGGTCGCCGGCGGCCATGGCTCGGTGGGCACGAAACCGGGGGATTACGTTATCGCCTATGCCCTGCCGTCGGGGAAATGAGGCGGCTTGCCGTCAAGCGCCTCGGATTTCGGACGCCTGTGTCCCGCACTCGACGTCATCCTCGGGCTCGTCCCGAGGATCGGCCTCCGCTTTCCAAGCCATCGACGACAAAGAATTGTCTGGCGTGAGAAGATGCTCGGGGCAAGCCCGAGGATGACGATGGAGACGGGTGAAGAATTGTCACAAAACGAAAACGCCGGGCGGATCCGCCCGGCGTTTGCTTTGATGAATATTTGCTGAAAACCGCTCAGCCGCCTGCCTTGATGGCTGCGGTGCAGAGGCTCCAGTAGCCGCCGCCCTTCTGGATCCATTTCAGATCGTTGAGCGTGCCGGCCTCCTTGTTGGCGCGGTAGGAATCGACGCAAGTGTGCAGGCGACCCTTGCCGGGGGTTTCGCTGGCATATTTCTTGTCGACGGCCTTGGGGAAGGTCACGCCCTTGGGCGCCTTCATCGTCGGTTTGGCCGGCTCCTTGTTATCGGCGGTCGCCGTGATATCCTTTTCGTCGGCGGCATCGGCTGCGGCGGCGTCGGCGCCGCAGAACTTTGCGCGGAAGTCGTTCCACTTGACATCCTTGGCGCTGCCATCGGCCTTGGCGGCCTTATACTTTGCGCTGCATTCCTTCATGGTCAGCGCCGAGGCCGGCGCCGTGAAGGCCAGCGTGGCGAAAAGCGCACCGGTGACGGCAAAGATCAGTTTCTTGGACATGGCATGCCTCTGTGGGGGTGGGAAAATGCTGGGAGGGAACGTCAGGAGGACGGCAGAACGCCATCCGGGCTGGCCTGATCGACGGCCTGCGGAAGATGCTGCGCCAAGAGCGGCGCGAGCTGGTCAATATCGATGCCGAACCTCTGCGCGATCTGCTGAAGCTGCTCGGACGAAAGGGCACTTTTGATCTGCTCGGCCGAAATCGGCATGTTGGAGCCGGTGCCAATCCAGGATTTTACCTGATCGCCAAGCCCTGCCTGCTCAAGCTGGGCAAGAATGCCGTTCATACCGCCGACATTGTTGAAAATCTGCCCCGCCACCGCGAGGAAATCAACCTGCTTGCCGCTCATCACGTCGCCAAGCACATTTCCCAGTCCGTCGAGCAATCCCATCGGTCTCTCCGATTCCCGGCTGCGGTATTGGCAATATTATAACGCCAGGACCTGCCGCTGTCATCAGCCAAACGCCGCGAGGCCGGCCGCCGCGCAAGAAAATAATCGTCCGCGCCATTCGCACAGTTGCCTGGCGTCCATACGCTAAGTATTTATCTTGTCGACAAAGCAGGGAGAATTCAACCGCATGGACGACAACGCAGTTCCCGAACGCAAGCGCGGCTCCGGCGTCAAGATGGTCTACGACCTCTTGCGCGACGAGATCCTCGACCTGAAGCTTGCCCCCGGCAGCCCGATCGACGAGGTGCAACTGGCCGATCGCTTCAAGATGTCGCGCACTCCGATCCGCGAAGCGCTGGTGCGCCTTGCCGGCGAAGGCCTGATCGAGACGCTGCCGAACCGCTCGACCATGGTCTCGAACATCGATTTCCTCAACCTGCACACCTTCTTCGATGCGCTGGTCCTGATGTATCGTGTCACGACGCGGCTGGCGGCGCAATATCACCGCCCCGAGGATCTGGCGACGATCCGCACCTACCACGAGGAGTATGCGGCCGCGGTGAAGGCGCAGGATGCGCTGGCGATGATCGCCACCAACGCCGCTTTTCATTCTGCCATCGCCGATGCAGGGCGCAACCCCTATTTCTCCAGCCTGTTCCGCCGACTGCTGGACGAAGGGCGACGCATCCTGCGGCTCTACTACCAGTCCTATGAGGACCAGTTGCCGCAACGTTTCGTCGACGAGCACCAGGAGATGATCGACGTTATCGCCGCCCGCGACGTCGAGGCCGCAGACCGCATCGGCCGCGAACACGCGGAACAGATCGTCGCGCAGGTGCAGCGGCTTTTCACCCGCAACGAACGCCTCGATATTCAGCTTTGAGTTTTTGTATTTTTCTTGTCGACAAGAAAAATTCTATGTGTATTATAAAAATCAAGGACGCCGCCTGACGATCGTTCGGGACCGCGCCACCAGCCACACCAGATTGAGGAGCTAGACATGAAGGCCCAGATTTTCTCCGGCGTTATCCCGGCCCTGATGACCCCCTGCAAGGCAGACCGTACCCCCGATTTCGATGCGCTGGTGCGCAAGGGCAAGGAGCTGATCGAGAAGGGCATGTCTGCCGTCGTCTATTGCGGCTCGATGGGTGACTGGCCGCTGCTGACCGACGAACAGCGCATGGAAGGCGTCGAGCGCCTGGTCAAGGCCGGCGTTCCGGTCATCGTCGGCACCGGCGCCGTCAACACCGCTTCGGCCGTTGCCCACGCCGCCCATGCCGCCAAGGTCGGCGCGCAGGGCCTGATGGTCATCCCGCGCGTCCTGTCGCGCGGCTCGGTCGTCGCCGCCCAGAAGAACCACTTCAAGGCGATCCTCTCGGCCGCGCCGAACATTCCGGCCGTCATCTACAACAGCCCGTATTACGGATTCGCCACCCGCGCCGACCTGTTCTTCGCCCTGCGCGCCGAGCATCCGAACCTCGTCGGCTTCAAGGAATTCGGCGGCGCCGCCGACATGCGTTATGCGGCCGAGAACATCACCAGCCGCGACGATGACGTCACCTTGATGATCGGCGTCGATACCTGCGTCTTCACCGGCTTCGTCGATTGCGGCGCCGTCGGCGCGATCACCGGCATCGGCTGCGTGCTGCCGAAGGAAGTCATCCACATGTGCAACCTCGCCAAGGCGGCCGCCAAGGGCGACCCGGATGCCCGCGCCCGCGCGCTGGAACTGGAATCGGCGCTCGCCGTGCTCTCCTCCTTTGACGAAGGCCCGGATCTTGTCCTGTTCTTCAAGCACATGATGGTGCTGAAGGGTGACAAGGAATACACGCTGCACTTCAACGAAACCGATGCGCTCACCGACAGCCAGCGTGGCTATGTCGAAACCCAGCTCAAGCTGTTCGATACCTGGTACGAGCAGTGGAGCAAGCTGCCGGGCGCCGTGCAGTCCTGCAAGCCCTGATCGGCCCGGCCTAAGGACAATTCGCACATCACAAAAGGCCCTCCGCAAGGAAGGGCCTTTTGCCTGCCGCATGCCCGGTGGAGGCGGCCGGGACGGAGACCCGGAAGCTGGAGCACTTCCGGATCCCGCGAGCAAGGACTTAGTGGCGTTTCGACTTCTTGCAGCCGCAATCGCTGCCGCCGTTGGTATTGAGAATGCCGTTGCCGTTGAGGACGCCGTTCAGCGTGCCATTGAGGTTTCCGGTGAGGACACCGACGCCGTTGAGAATATTGTTACCGTTGTTGCCGCTGAGGACCGGGCCCAGGCCGATGCTCGGGGCAACGGTGATGTTGCCGTTCTGGCCGCCGATGCCGAGCAGACCGGCGGACGCATGGCCGGCGCCGGCGAAGGCGACGAGGGCAGCGATGCAGATGGCTTTGGTCTTGATCATGATCTCTCTCCTTGTGGTTGAGCGCCTCAGTGCGCACAATCAGAAGTAATATATCGAGCCATTTCTGCAACCGGAAAGCCCAACTATAGCAAATAGTTAACCATAACATCTACAATTTTAGCGATAGAACGGCACCCGCATCCAGAAATAGAACGAGCCGACAACGTCCCTTGTTTTTCTACCATAGGAAGAAAATTAACCATGTAAGCCCATGATCGCGCATCGTTGGAAGCAATGGGACGGGCGCGATGCGTTATCTTGGCGGGGTGATATCGGCGGTTCTGGCGCTCACAAGCCACGATCCGGCTTTCGGCGATTCAACCGTGGATTACAGTGCCGGCATCGGCCGAAGCTCGAACATTTTTCAGGACACGAGCGAACTTCCGGCAAGTTTCAGCGAAAGCCGGCTCGGCCTGCGCGGCAGTCTCGACCTGGAAAGCTCGCATCTGACCTACCGGCTGGCGGCGGGCGCACGGCGCGTCGGCGCCTATCGTTTCGCCGACCGCAAGAGCGTCGGCGGCGAGGTCGGTTATGCCATTGATCTTTCGCCGGCCGCAAAACTGACGCTCAAGGCAGGCGTCGAGGCCCAGCGCGACGGCGACCTGTTCCTTGCGCTGCCCGGCACGCTGATCGGTTACAGCAAGACCGATCTTGCCGCCAATGCCAGCGCCGGGCTCAGTATCGAGCACAATGGCGGCCGCAGCCACCTGACGGCAAGCCTCGCCGGCCTGCAGCATGGCAAGGCGCATTTCACCCTGCCCGGCCTCAACCCCACCCGCCTCGACGCCGACAACGCGCTGCTCGACCTGACGGGGGGCCATATCCGGCCGCTGTTCGGCGGCGAGGCGGGCCTTACCCTGCAATATCGCGACAATCAGGTGCCGGAGGAGGACCGGGAAACGCTGGAAAGCTTTCCGGCGCGAGCGCTGCGCGGCTCCGTCGCCTACGGAAGGCGCTTCGGAGACAGCGTGACGATGTTGGCGGAGCTTGGCCTCATCCATGTCGACAGCCCCTATCTCGGCGACCGCGTCCGCCGCTTTCGACCCTATATGAAGGGGCAACTTGCCTGGCAACCGCAGGACGGGCTGACGCTCACCGCCAGGCTGGCGCAGGATATCCGCCTTGCCGATATAGACGATCCCCTTGGCGAGGATGTGCGCACACTCGGCCTGTCGGTGGAAAAGGCGCTGACGGATCGCCTCAAGATCGGCTTTGGTTACGGGCAGGACTACAGCGACTGGCTGTACTACGATTACCGCACCCGCACCCATGCCCTGTCAGCCTCGATGACCGTCGGCATCAACCAGCGCCATGCCTTCGTTCTTGATTTCAGCCGGTTGCTGCGCCGCGAGAGTGATCCTGACGAGAATTTCTCGACCAGTGTCGTCGCCGCCCGGATCACCGGGGCTTTCTGATCGAGATGCGCGGCGGGCTTGCCCCGCGCATCTCGAAAAGCATCAGAGCGCGACGGCGTCGAGACCCTGGTCGAGAAGGCGATCGAGTTGCCCGATCTCGGCCGCGGTGAGCGCGATGCCCTCCGCCTTCGATTTTGTCCGCGCGGCAAAGCGGCGCTGCGAAGGCAGGCGCGCGCCCTGGCCGACGATGGTCTCGAACAGCACTTCGGCCCGCGCGAAGGGATCGCCGGGGCGGCCCTTCGAAAACGCTTCCGGCGAGAAAGCGAGGATCAGCTCGCCATGGAAGGGCGCGAGCGTCGTCGTGCCGAGGTAATCGAGCACTTCCGGGCTGGTCAGGTCGCCGATCATGATGCCGGCCAGAAGTTCGATCATCGTGCCGATCGCCGAACCCTTGTGACCGCCGAAGGGCAGCATGGCGCCGGCCAGCGCCGCTTCCGGATCGGTGGTCGGGTTGCCCTCGGCATCGATCGCCCAGCCCGGCGGTAATTGCTTGCCGGCGCGGCGATGCAGCTCGATCTCGCCGCGCGCGGCAACCGAGGTGGCGAAATCGAAGACGTAGGGAGCGCCGGTCTTGCGCGGCCAGCCGAAGGCGAAGGGGTTGGTGCCGAGCAGCGGCTTGTTGCCGCCTGTCGGCGCGACCGTGGCATAGCTGGGGCACATGACCATCGCCGCCAGCCCCTGGTCGGTGATCGCCTCGACTTCCGGCCACAGCGCCGAGAAATGGGTGCAGTCATTGATGACCAACGCGGCAAGGCCGAGTTTGCGGGCACGCTCGGCCAGCACCGGCACGCCGAGTTCGAAGGCCGGATTGGCAAATCCACCTTTTGCGTCCACCTTGACGATCGCCGAACCCTCGGTTTCCAGCAATTGCGGAATGGC
The DNA here is from genome assembly GCA_017305935.1 of Hyphomicrobiales bacterium. Classification (GTDB taxonomy): domain Bacteria; phylum Pseudomonadota; class Alphaproteobacteria; order Rhizobiales; family Rhizobiaceae; genus Metarhizobium. The sequence continues at coordinate 203,576 of JAFKJU010000010.1, forward strand.
GTCCGGCTTCACCTTGCCGGCCTTGACGGTGCGCAACGCGCCCTCGATGCGGTAAACGCCGTGCGACTTGCAGGCATCGCGTTCTCCGGCGACGATGACCCGTGCCAGCGCGCCCGCCTGCACATCGTTCAGCCCGCCTTTGCGAAAGATCGCGGCGACGCGCTCTTCCAAAGCGGCGACGGTCAGAATAGTGGTGTCGGTCATCGTCTATCTCTCCCTGCTGGGGCCGAACGGCATGGTAGGCGGTTGAAGTCCTGCATACATAGTGTATACAAATATTCGACAAGGGCAATTCGCCCGTATCGCTTTTGCCACGACATATCACGCTTCTTGAGAAAGGAACGTCACATGGCCTTTATCCCCAAGGGAAAACATCTCATCGCCGGCCAATGGCTGGATGGCGCGGGCACGTTTCCGTCGCAGCCGGCCCATGGCCCGGTGCATGAATTCGCCGCCGGCAGCGTTGAGCTCGTAAACCGCGCCTGCGAAGCCGCCGAGGAAGCCTTCTGGGTGTATGGCTATGCCTCGCGCGCCGATCGCGCCGCCTTTCTGCGCGCCATCGCCGACGAGATCGAGGCCCGCGCCGAAGAGATCACCGAGATCGGCACCCAGGAAACCGGCCTGCCGGTCGCCCGCCTGCAGGGCGAGCGCGGCCGCACCACCGGCCAGCTCCGCCTGTTCGCCGATCACATCGAGAAGGGCGAGTTCCTCGACCGTCGCTTCGACGCCGCCGTGCCGGATCGCCAGCCCGCGCCCCGCCCGGAAATCCGTCTGATCCAGCGCCCCATCGGCCCGGTCGCCGTCTTCGGCGCCTCGAACTTCCCGCTGGCCTTCTCGACCGCCGGCGGTGATACCGCCGCGGCCCTGGCCGCCGGCTGCCCCGTCGTCGTCAAGGGCCATTCCGCCCATCCCGGCACCGGCGAGATCATCGCCCAGGCGATCGACGCCGCCATCAAGAAGACCGGCATGCATCCCGGCGTCTTCTCGCTGATCCAGGGCGGCAACCGCCAGGTCGGCGAAGCCCTCGTTCAGCATCCGCTGATCAAGGCGGTCGGCTTCACCGGTTCGCTCGGCGGCGGCCGCGCTCTGTTCAACCTTTGCGCCGCCCGTCCCGAGCCGATCCCGTTCTTCGGCGAACTCGGCTCAGTCAACCCCATGTTCCTGCTGCCGGAAGCGCTCAAAGCCCGCGCCGAAACGCTTGGTCAGGGCTGGGCCGGCTCACTGACCATGGGTGCCGGCCAATTCTGCACCAATCCCGGTATCGCCGTGGTGATCGAAGGCGGCGACGCCGACCGTTTCGTCGCCTCCGCGAAGGAAAACCTCGAAAAGGTCGCGCCGCAGACCATGCTGACCGACGGCATCGCCAAGGCCTATCGTGACGGCCAGGCCCGCTTTGAAAGCCGCAACGCCGTCAAGCCGGTTCTGGTGACCGAATCCAGCGCGCGCCAGGCCTCACCGAACCTGTTCGAGACCACGGGCGAGCAGTTCATGGGCGACCATGCGTTGTCAGAAGAAGTGTTTGGTCCGCTCGGCCTCGTTGTGCGCGTCAGCTCGCTGGACGAGATGCAGAGCCTTGCCCGCAGCTTCGAAGGCCAGCTCACCACCACCATCCATATGGATGCAAACGATCTCGACGCCGCCCGCAAGCTGCGCCCGGTGCTGGAACGCAAGGCCGGCCGCGTGCTGGTCAACGGCTTCCCGACCGGCGTCGAGGTAGTCGATTCCATCGTCCATGGCGGTCCTTATCCGGCGTCGACCAATTTCGGCGCCACCAGCGTCGGCACCATGTCGATTCGTCGCTTCCTGCGTCCGGTTTCCTACCAGAACATGCCGGAAGGCCTGCTGCCGGACGATTTTTTCGGCTAATATAGGCTTGGGGACAGGGAAAGGGCGCCGCGACAGATGCAAGGGCGCCTTTTTCCGGATAGCAGCGCGTCGCAGAATACTTTTTGTATATTCATTGTATTTTGCAATTGATTTCTGCCGCGCGCCGTGGAATAGCCAGCCAGGCTTGATTTTCACCGCCTACAAGGGAGAGAGAAATGACGAAATCTGCAGTCTTCGCCCTCGGCCTCGCCGCCGCGACCGCCCTCACCACCCCGGCCTTCGCCGACAAGCTCGACGACGTGATCGCTTCCGGCACGCTGCGTTGCGCGGTCGTGCTCGACTTCCCGCCGATGGGCTCGCGCGACGAGAACAACAACCCGATCGGCTTCGACGTCGACTACTGCAACGACCTGGCCAAGGCGCTGGGCGTTACCGCGGAAATCGTCGAAACGCCGTTCCCGGAACGCATCCCGGCCCTGATGTCCGGCCGCGTCGACGTCGGCGTCGCCTCGACCTCGGATACGCTGGAACGCGCCAAGACCGTCGGGATGACCATTCCCTACTTCGCCTTCGAAATGGCCGTCACCGCCAATGACAAGTCGGGCATCAAGTCCTTCGAAGACATGAAGGGCAAGACCGTCGGCGCCACCGCCGGCACCTTCGAGGCCATCGCGCTCGAAAAGTCGGTCAAGGAATGGGGCACCGGCGAGTTCCGTCCCTACCAGACGCAGGCGGACGTCTTCCTGGCGCTGAGCCAGGGCCAGATCGACGCCACCGTCTCGACCTCGACGGTTGCCCAGTCGAACGTCAAGAGCGGCAAGTTCGCCGGCATCTCGGTCGTCGGCAAGGCGCCCTACGACATCGACTACGTCGCCCTCTTCACCAACCGCGAAGAGTACGGCTTCATCAACTACCTGAATCTGTTCGTAAACCAGCAGGTTCGCACCGGTCGTTACAAGGAACTCTACGAAAAGTGGGTTGGCGGCCCGGCCCCCGACCTCTCGGTCCCCGGCGTCTATCGCTGATCTGACCGTTCTTTGACGGCGCGGAGCCAACGCTCCGCGCCGTTACTCCTTTTCGAGAGGTGAGACGGCAAATGTTCAATTACAGTTTTCACTGGAATCAGGCCTTCAAGGCCCTGCCGCAGATGCTGGACGGCGCGCTCGTCACGCTGCAGATCGCCATCCTGTCGATGATCATCGGCATGGGGCTCGCCATAGCGCTGACGCTGTTCCGGCTGTCGGGCAATCGCATCCTCGGCGGTCTGGCGACCGGCTGGGTCGAGATCGCGCGCAACACGCCGGCCCTGTTCCAGATTTATATGGCCCATTTCGGCCTTGGCAGTTTCGGCATCCACCTCAGTCCCTTCACGTCGCTGCTGGTCGGTATCGCCTTCAACAATGCCGGTTATCTCGCGGAAAACTTTCGTGGAGCGCTGAAAGCGATCCCGGAAACCCAGACCCGCGCCGCCCGCTCGCTCGGCATGAGCCCGATGCAGGCCTTCCGTTATGTCGTCATGCCGCAGATGCTGCGCATCGCTTTCCTGCCCGCCACCAACCAGATGGTCTGGGCGATCCTGATGACCTCGCTTGGCGTCACCGTCGGCATGAATACCGATCTCGCCGGCGTAACCCAGGCACTGAACGCGGTGTCCTTCCGCACCTTCGAATTCTTCGCGCTCGCTGCGGTGATCTATTACGTCATCGCCAAGGTCGTCACCCTGGCCGCCCGCTTGTTTGCGGCGCGTATGTTCCGTTACTGAGAGAGGGGCAAACATGTTCAACACCGCTCTCACCTGGCCAGACCTGCTGTTCCTCGCCCAGGGCGCGGCGATGACGCTGGCGGTCACCGCCGTCTCGGTCGCCTTCGGCACCGTGCTCGGCATCATCTTCGGCGTCGTCCGTTTCCAGCTCGGCGCCAAGTGGTCGATCCCGCTGACCTTCGTGCTCGACATCTTCCGCTCCGTGCCGCTGCTGATCCAGCTCGTGCTCGCCAACGCCTTCCAGTCGATCGCCCGTCTCGGCTGGCCGCCGTTCACCACCTCCTGCGTGGTGCTGTCGCTCTATACGGCAGCCTATTGCACCGAAATCGTGCGCGGCGGCATCGGCGCCGTGCCGCCGACTACCCGCCGCGCGGCGCGTTCGCTTGGCCTGACCTGGTGGCAGGACATGCGCTACATCGTCTTCCCGCTCGCCACCCGCGTGTCGCTGCCGGCCTGGATCGGCCTGACGCTCGGCGTGATGAAGGATTCGGCGCTGGTCCTCTGGCTCGGCCTCATCGAATTGCTCCGCGCCTCACAGATTCTCGTCACCCGCCTGCAGGAACCGCTGTTCATCCTGATGATCTGCGGTGCCTTCTACTTCATCATCAGCTTCCCCATCGCCCGGTTCGGCGGCTATCTCGAAAAACGGTGGTCCAATGATTGAGATCGAAAACGTCCGCAAATCCTTCGGCTCGCTCGAAGTCCTGAAGGGGATCGACCTCACCGTCCAGAAGGGCGAGGTACTGACCATCATCGGCGGCTCCGGTTCCGGCAAGTCGACGCTGCTGACCTGCATCAACGGGCTGGAACCCATCGACAGCGGCCGCATCGCCGTCGACGGCACCGATGTCCATGCCAAGGGCACCGACCTCAACAAGCTGCGCCGCAAGCTTGGCATCGTCTTCCAGCAGTTCAACGCCTTCCCACACCTGACGGTACTGGAAAACGTCATGCTCGCACCGGTCAAGGTTCTCCGCCGGTCCAAGGCCGAGGCAGAGGCAGAAGCGGTCAAGCAGCTCAGCCATGTCGGGCTCGGCGACAAGCTGAAGGTCTATCCGAACCGCATGTCCGGCGGCCAGCAGCAGCGCATGGCGATTGCCCGGGCGCTTGCCATGTCGCCGGCCTACATGCTGTTCGACGAAGTGACCTCGGCGCTCGATCCGCAGCTCGTCGGCGAAGTGCTGGATACGCTGCGGCTACTGGCCTCCGAAGGCATGACGATGATCTGCGTCACCCATGAAATGAAGTTCGCCCGCGAAGTCTCCGACCGCGTCGCTTTCTTCCACAAGGGCGTGATGGCCGAGATCGCTCCTCCGGAAGCCCTGTTCGGCGCACCGAAAGATCCGGAACTGCAGAAGTTCCTCGCCGCCACGCATTGAGGCCATGATGAAACCCGAAAACCAGCCCGACGTCGTCGTCATCGGCGCCGGCGTCGTCGGCCTGTCGGCGGCGATTGCCGCCCAGGCGCGCGGTCTTGCCGTCACCGTTCTCGACCGAGAAGGCCCGGCCGCCGGCGCATCCGCCGGCAATGCCGGCGCCTTCGCCTTCACCGACATCCTGCCGCTCGCTTCGCCCGGCATCCTGAAAAAGGCGCCGAAATGGCTGCTCGATCCGCTCGGGCCGTTGTCGGTGCCGCCGGCCTATGCGCTGAAGATCGCGCCCTGGATGTTTCGCTTCTGGCGGGCCTGCCAGCCCTCGCGCGTCGCCCATTCCACGGCGGCGCAGACGGCGCTGATGGACCTTTCCAAGGCCGAGCTGGAGCCTTTCCTTTCCGCCACCGGCACGCTGCCGATGCTGCGCAAGGACGGCAACCTGCAGGTCTATGAAAGCGAGGCGGAATTGCAGGCCTCGCTGCCCGGCTGGAAGGTGCGCGAAAAGCACGGCATCGAATTCCGCCATCTCGAAGCCGCCGACATGGCCGAAATCCAGCCCGGACTCGCGCCGCGCTTCACCCACGCCACCTTCACCCCCGGCTGGTATTCGATTGCCGATCCCAAGCTCTATACGCTGGCGCTTGCCGATCATTTTCGCACCATGGGCGGTGTCATCGAACGCGCCGAAGTGTCCGCAATACGCCCCGTCGAAGGCGGCGTCGAGATCGCCGTGAAGAACGGCCCTGCCCGGCGCGCGTCAAAAGTGGTGCTGGCGGCCGGCGCCTTCTCGCATCGCATCGCCCGCTCGCTCGGCGAAAGCATTCCGCTGGAGACCGAACGCGGCTACAATACCACGCTGCCATCCGATGCCTTCGACCTGCGCACGCAGGTCACCTTCGGCGGCCACGGCTTTGTCGTCACGCGGCTGTCGACCGGTATCCGCGTCGGCGGCGCGGTGGAACTGGGCGGGCTGGAATTGCCGCCGAATTTCCGCCGCTCCGAGGCGATGCTGAAGAAGGCGCAGGCCTTCCTGCCCGGCCTGAAATCGCAGGGCGGCCAGCAATGGATGGGTTTTCGCCCGTCCTTGCCGGATAGCCTGCCGGCCATCGGCCGGGCCAAGGCGACGGCGAGCGTCGTCTATGCCTTCGGCCACGGCCATCTCGGCCTGACGCAATCGGCCGGCACCGCGCGCATCGTCGCCGACCTGCTGACCGGCAAGGCGACGCCGATCGACATGGCGGCTTTCTCGCCGCAACGTTTCTGACGAAGGATTCTGGCTCATGACCGTCTCTCCTGCCGCACGCAGCATTCTTGCCGGATCGGCGAAAGGGCCGGTCATAGCCTCCCCGGAAGCGCTCAGCTTCTGGGGCGGGGTCGATCCCGTCACCGGCAAGGTCATCGACGTGCATCACCCGCTGCACGGGCGCTGTCTCACCGGCGGCATCCTGATGATGCCGTCAAGCCGTGGTTCCTGCACCGGTTCGGGCGTGTTGCTCGACCTCATCCTCACCGGCCGCGCGCCGGCGGCACTGGTGTTTTCCGAGGCCGAGGACGTGCTCACCCTCGGCGCACTGATCGCCGCCGAGATGTTCGGCAAGCCGCTGCCGGTGCTTCGCCTCTCCCCCGAAGCCTTTATCACGCTGTCGAAGGCGCAAACGCTTGAGATCGGCGAAACACAGATTATCGCCGATGGCGGCGCGCCGATCCCGGTCGCCCCGCCGGCAACCGCAGCCCTTGTCCTGACCGAAGCCGACCGGGCGATGCTATCGGGCGACAAGGGCATTGCCGTATCGCAGGCGATGCGCATCATCTCCGCCATGGCCGCCCAGCAGGGCGCGACGACGCTGGTCGACGTCACCCAAGGGCATATCGACGGCTGCATCTATGCCAGCCCCGCCAACCTGACCTTTGCCGAAAAGATGGCGGACATGGGCGCGACAGTCTGCGTGCCGACGACGATGAACGCCATTTCCGTCGACCGCGCCAATTGGGAAAAGCAGGGCATCCCCGCCGATTTCGGCGATCCCGCCGCAAGGCTTGCCGATGCCTATGTGCGTATGGGCTGTCGCCCGACCTTCACCTGTTCGCCCTATCTACTCGACAGCGCGCCGCGCATGGGCGAATCCATCGCCTGGGCGGAATCGAATGCGGTGATCTTCGCCAATACCGTGCTCGGCGCCCGCACCGCCAAGCACCCGGATTTCCTCGATCTCTGCATTGCGCTGACCGGCCGCGCACCGCTCTCCGGCGTCTATCTGGAAGAGAACCGCAAGGCCGAGCGCATCGTCGAAATCGAGATGCCGGAAAAGATCGACGATAGCTTCTGGCCGCTGATCGGCTACCTCGCCGGCAAGGCAGCACCGGATCGCATCCCGCTGCTCAAGGGCCTCGCCGACCGCAAGCCTGATCGTGACGACCTCAAGGCGCTGTGCGCCGCCTTCGGCACCACCTCGGCCGCCCCCATGCTGCATATTGAGGGCGTCACTCCCGAGGCGCATCTCGGCGCGAACGACGATGCCGACCGCGTGACGATCACCCGCGCCGACCTGAAAGACGGCTGGACGCTGCTCAACGAAGGGCCGGACGAGGTGGAGCTTGTCGCCATCGGCAGCCCGCATGCCTCGCTCTCGGAATGCCAGGCCTTTGCCGCAGCACTCGATGGCGGCAAGCGGCGCGACGACGTGGCGGTCATCGTCACCGCCGGCCATGACGTCATCACCGCCGCAAAGGACGACGGCACGCTGGCGGCATTACAGGCGAGCGGCGTGCAGGTTCTGCCCGATCTCTGCTGGTGCTCGATCAGCGAGCCGCTGTTTCCGACCCGCACCCGCGCCGTGATGACCAATTCCGGCAAATACGCCCATTACGGCCCGGGCCTTTCCGGCCGCGCCGTGCGCTTCGGCAGCCTCGCCGATTGCGTCACCGCCGCGCTGATGGGCCGCGTCCCGGCCCGCCTGCCCGACTGGCTGGCCTGATTGCAAAAAGGGGCGGCGCATCGAGCGCCGCCCCTTTCAACCTATGTCCAGAACCACATGCGGCTCGCCGTTCGAGGTTTTCTGCGGCGAGATGCCGGCGCGGTCCACCTTGCAGCGGATCTGCCGGCGCAGCGCCGAAAAGCTCGCGAAGGTGACGACGTCGACCGGTTCGTCGAAGCGGATCGTCAAATCGAAGAACCGGTCTCCCGCCGCCGAGACGGAGAGAAGCCGGCCGGTGAACCGCTGGCCGAGATAGCGGCCGCTCAAGGCTTGACCGACATGGAACAGCGGTTTTTCCGCTTTCGCCAGCATTGCATGCAGCGTGTTCCAGTCGCGCGCGCCGTTCTGCCGCGCCACCAGTTCAAGCGCCTGCGCATGGCTGATAGCATGGCCTTGCGTGGCGAGATCGGCCCGCAGGCTTTTTGCCCGGGCTTTTGCCTGAGGCAGGGTCAGTTCGGTCATGCCCGTACCTCCCGCATCGCGGGCGAAAAACCGAAGCCCGGTCTCGGCCCGCGCAATTTCAGGAACAGGAGAACGGCGATCACGGCGACGACCAGATCGGCCATCGGCACCGCGATCCAGATGCCCGGTTCGCCGAAGATCGTTGACAGCAGCACGATCAGGACCGGCTGCAGCAGGAAAGGCTTGGCGAGCGTCAGCAGGCTCGTGCGTTTCGGCTGGCCGATGGTCTGGAAATAGAGGGCGAAGATCAGCACCGGGCCGATGACGAGATAGAGCGCCGTCATGCGCGGCAGGATGCGCCCGACTTCCGCCGCCACCGCCGCATCCGACACGAACCAGCCGCCGATCACCGAAGCCCCGGCCAGGAACACGATCTCGACGCCGGCGCAATAGACCAGCACCGAGACGAGCGCGATGCGCAGCACGGCATCGGAGCGCTGCAACAGCCCGGCGCCGACATTGTTGCCGACGACGCTCTGCATCGCCAGCGCCATGCCCATCATCGGCAACCAGGCAAAGCCGATCAGCCGGATGACGATGCCATAGGCGGCGACCGTCTGCAGATAGGCTGGCCCGGCATAGGCCGAGAGCGCCGAAAGCACGCAGGTCGAAACGAAGGCGATGCCGATGAAGCTGAGGCTGACCGGCGCGCCGAGCCCGAGGATACGCCCCCAGCCGCCGACCCAGCTATGCCGCATCAGCGCCGAGAGCGGCACGCGCCCACCCCTTGCCCGCAAGCCGAGTACGATGGCGAAGGCCAGCACCTGCGCCATCGCCGTGCCCAGCGCCGAGCCGGCAACGCCGAGATCGGCCTGGACGATCAGCAGGTAGTTCAGGGCGATATTGGCCAGCGTCGTGCCGACCGACAGCGGTGCGAGGATCGCCGCCCGGCCCTCGTTGCGCAGGGCATCGATATGCAGGCCGAGCAGGAATTGCACCGGCGTCGCCAGCGCCGCGATGCGCAGGAAGGTCAGGGCCATAGCCGCGACCTCGTCATCGCCACCGGCGGCGAGCGTCACCAGAGGCTTTGCCAACAGGCCGATCAGCAGGATCACGATGACGGCAACCGTCAGCGCCAGCCCATGCGCCGAGGCGAAAACGGAAGCGGCAGCGGATACCTCCCCCGCCCCGAGGCGGCGGGCATAAAGGCTGGACATGCCGGAGCCGACCAGCGTCGACAGGGCAATGAACAGCATCAGCGCCGGAAAGATGAGCCCGATGGCGGCCACCGCGCGCGGGCCGACATAGAGGCCGAGAAAAGCCGCGTCGATGATGGACAGCAGCCCGGACATGACCATCACGAAGACGATCGGCGCGGCATTGGACAGGAACAACCGGCCGGGCGGCGCGGTCAGGAACGGATTGTCGGGCGTTTGCCTTGAAGGCATCGCTCACTCCTCTCAAGAGGCATTCCGGGTATGGATGGGGGCCTGCATTGCCCACCGCCGAAATGCTTCGAGGGTGAGGGTATTTTCTTTACGGGCTTCACCGTGACTTTCGTCCGCAGGCGGCAGGTGCCCGTCACCTTGGGCCCATCGATAATCGCCTGCGCTTTCCTTGTCAATCGTCAGGAATCGGGTGGCTGGCGGCCGGCGGTCCGAGCAGATTGCACCGCGAACCACAACCAAGGAGATATTTCATGGGACAACTCGACGGAAAGATCGCCATCGTTACCGGCGCAAGCTCGGGCATCGGCTATGAGGCGGCAAAGCTGTTCGCGGCCGAGGGCGCGAAACTCGTGCTCGTTGCCCGCCGGCGCATGGAACTGGAAAAACTGGCCGCCGAGATTGGCGGCGCAGCCGTCATCGACGGCGACGTAGCGGCGGAAGCGACGGCCATTGCCGCCGTCGAAGCGGCCCAAAGCCGGTTCGGCGGCCTCGACATCGCCTTCAACAATGCCGGCACCATGGGCGCGAGCGCGCCGGTGCCCGAACTCAGCGAGGAAAACTGGCGCGCCGTGCTCGACATCAACCTGACCAGCGGCTTCTTCGCAGCAAAACACCAGATCCCCGCCATGCTGGCGCGGGGCGGTGGGTCGCTGATCTTCACCTCCACCTTCGTCGGTCATACCGTCGGTTTTCCCGGCATGGGCGCCTATGCCGCCAGCAAGGCCGGGCTGATCGGACTGATGCAGGTGATATCAGCCGAATTCGGCGCGCGCGGCATCCGCGCCAATGCGCTGCTGCCGGGCGGCACCGATACGCCGATGGGCCGCGAAGCGGCCTCCACAGCAGAAGCGCGCCGCTTCGTCGAGGGCCTGCACGCGCTGAAGCGGCTGGCAACGCCGGCCGAAATCGCCCGCTCGGCGCTCTACCTCGCCTCGGATGCCTCCAGCTTCGTCACCGGCACGGCGCTGCGCGTCGATGGCGGCATCTCCGTCGTCCGCACCTAAGCCTGAAACTCACCGATGCCGCCGGGAGAGACGGCGGCATCGGCCAAAAGCCGACCTTACTTCATCAGCTGGTCGACATTGTCCTTAGTCACCCGGTCGAGGCCGGTATAGATGATCTCGTCGACCTTCTCGCCCTTCTTCAGCTTGAGCAGGGTCTGCATGGCGACGACGCCCATTTCATGCGGGCGCTGGCCGACCAGCACATGCACATAACCTGCCTTGAGAAGGTCGAGTTCCACAGGCAGCGTATCGGCAGCGACCAGCGCCAGCTTCTTGGAATCGACGTCTGCCTTGAGGGGCTCGACGAAATTCTTCCAGCCATCCGGGGCAAACAGCGGCCAGCCGCCGACCGGGACGATGGCGCCGATATCCGGGTTCGCCGTCTTCAGGTCGCCGGCCTGCTGCACGGCGAGCGCAATATCGTCGTTGCAGAAGGTGGGCGAGCCCTGCACTTCCGTCCATTTCGAGCCTTTCAGCGCCTCGCGCACGCCATCGACGCGCAATGCCAGGTTGGGCGCGGCCGCGCCGCCGGAGATCATGCCGTAGGTGCCGCCCTCCGGCTTGAGCTTCAGCAGTTCCTCGCCCAGCGCCTTGCCGAATTCCTTGTTGTCGGTGCCGACATAGGCGGAGCGCTTGGAATCGGGTGCATCCGAATCGAAGGTGATGACCGAAACGCCGGCGGCGACCGCCTTGTCGATCACCGTTGTCGCGGCTGCGGCATCGGAGACCGAGATCGCCAGCCCGTCCACCCCTTGCGTCAGCAGATCCTCGATGATCTGCGCCTGAGTGGCCGGCTCATGCTCCACCGGGCCTTGATAGATGCATTCGACATTGCCGAGCTTCTTGGCCTCTTCCATGCAGCCGTCACGCGTCAGGTCGAAGAAGGGATTGTTCATCGCCTTCGGCACGACGGCGAATTTGTAGCTGTCGGCGGCAGAAGCGCCGCCGACGAAGGCCGCGGACGCGAGCGCCGCGAGCATGAGCACTTTCAGAGATTTCATGTTGCATCCTCCACTTTATCTGCCTGGAAGAGCCAGGCTCCCCTTTCCGAGGCGGCCGAAAACCGCCCGTTTCGCTTCGCCAACGCTCCTCAGCCGTTGCGAAGGGATCTGAACCGGTCGACAAGGACGGCGGCGACGATGATGCAGCCCACCAGCGTCTGCTGCCAGTAGGGGTCGACGCGCGCCAGCACCAAGCCGTTGCGGATGACCTCGATCAGCACGCAGCCGATGATTGCGCCCGCCGCGCCGCCGATGCCGCCGGCAAGATTGGCCCCGCCGATGACGGCGGCGGCGATGATCGTCAGCTCGTAGCCGGTGGCGAGATTGGCCGGCGCCGAGCCGAGCCAGCCGGAAATGATGATGCCATTGAGGCCGGCGGCCATGGCGCAGAGCATGTAGACCTGGATTTTCACCCGGTCGACCGGCACGCCGGTCAGCCGTCCCGCCGCCTCGTTGCCGCCGATGGCATAGACATGCCGGCCCCAGGCGGTGTGGTTCAGCACCACCCAGACCAGCGCGGCGATGACGATGAGATAGATGAAGGCGACCGGAACGCCGCCGAGATGACCCGCGGTCAGCGCCATGAACAATTCCTTGTCCGGCCCCGCCGGCCCGGTGCCGCGCCCGTAGGTGGCGACATAGGTGAGGCCGCGCACGATGGAGAGCGTACCGAGCGTCGTCACGAAGGGTGAGAGCTTAAGTTTCGCCACCGCAAAGCCGTTGACGAAACCGACCAGCGCCGCCACCGCCAGTCCCGCCAGCACCGACAGGATCAGCGCAGAGCCCGGAAAGGGATGAAAGCCCGCCTTGTCGAGCCAGACCATGGTCAGCGACGTCATCGTCGCCGTCAGCGCGATGGTCGAGCCGACCGAGAGATCGATGCCGCCGGTGACGATGACCAGCGTGATGCCGATGGTGGCGATGGCGATGAACGAGAAATTGCGGACGATATTGCCGATATTGCCCGGCGTCAGGAAATTCGCCGAGGCGAAACTCATGACCAGGATGAGCACCAGCAGCGCCGCCAGCACGTAGGCCGACTGGCTGGAGAGAAAGCCGCGCTGCCAGAAGCGCGTGTGCCGCACATTGGAAAAACCCTGGACGGTGTTGGTCATCATGCTGCCTCCAGCGCGCCGGTGATCAAGGCGGTGACTTCTTCAGGCGAGGTCGCGGCGATGCGCTTGTCGGCGACCTTGGTGCCGCGCCGCATGACCACCACCCGCTCGCAGACCGCAAACACATCCGGCATGCGGTGGGAAATCAGGATGACGGCGATGCCGGAATCGCGCAGGCGATGGATGAGGTTCAGCACCTCCGCCACCTGGCGCACGGAGATCGCTGCCGTCGGCTCGTCCATCAGGATCAGCCTGGCATCGGAAAGGCGCGTGCGGGCGATCGCCACCGCCTGGCGCTGGCCACCCGACATCTGACGCACCAGATCGTCGGCGCGGGTTTCCGATTTCAGCTCCTGGAACAGCTCCACCGCCCGCGCCCGCATGGCGTTGTGGCGCAGGAAGCGGAACGGCCCGACCTTGAACTTCAGCTCGCGGCCGAGAAAGATATTGGCGGCGGCCGAAAGATTATCGGCCAGCGCCAGATCCTGATAGACGGTCTCAATGCCGAGCCGCCTCGCCTCGCCCGGCGAATGGATATGCGCGGTCTCTCCGCCGAAGCGCAGTTCTCCCTCCGTCGGCTGGTAAATGCCGGAGATGATCTTGACCAGCGTCGACTTGCCGGCGCCGTTGTCGCCCATCAGGCCAACGATCTCGCCGGGCTCGACGGTGAAGCTGACACGGTCCAGCGCGCGGATCGCGCCGAAATCCCGGGTCACGTTGTTGAGTTCGAGTAACGCCAATCCTTCCTCCCAATTGTCGTTCGTCGATGCAGTTTGAGGTACGTACCCGGAAATTGAACCGCGATGTACCTTCCTTCCAAACGCCTGCTTTTCTTCTCTTAAAGCCTGCCTTCGACTTATTTCGCCCGGGCCTCCGCCCGTTCGAAACCTTCCCAGATGACCGCTTGCATCGCCTCGCGGGCGGCCTGCGCATTCCCGTCGCGGATCGCCTGCGCGATCCTGCGGTGCCGTTCGACGGTCACTCGCTTCGATGCGGGATCTTCTACCGGCGAACTCATGGTGAAGGCCGCCGCAAGCGCCACCCGCACCAGGGCATTGATCGATGCCATGAACGGATTGGCCGAGGCATCGGCGACCAAGCTGTGGAATTCCAGGTCGGCGGCGGCGAACAATTCGGTCGTTTCCGCGCTTCCCATGTCCTCCACGGCCATCATCATGCGCTCGACCTGCTCGTCCGTCCGCCGTATAGCGGCCAGGGCCGCCGCCTCCAGCTCGACGCAGACGCGGATTTCCGCCAGGCTGCGCAGGAAAGCGGCATCCGGCCCGGCTGCGAAATGCCAGGCCAATACATCGGCATCGAACAGCGTCCAGTATTGGCGCGGCAGCACCCGCGTTCCCGTGCGGGCCCGCGCCTCCACCAGCCCCTTGGCCGCCAGCGCATTCACCGCCTCGCGGATGATCGTGCGCGAGGCGCCGAAGCGGGCGGGTATGTCCGTTTCCACCGGCAGGATCGCCTGTTCCGGATAGCGTCCCGAAACGATGTCCATGCCAAGCTCATGCAATATCCGGTCGCGCAATCCACGAAGAGGTGCGCGGCGCACCAGGGTGGCAACGCCGCCGGTGGCGCTTTTCCTCGCGTGTGCACGCATCGGCCTGCCTCCCTGACGTTGTGGTCATGAAACCACTCCTCGAAAAATAATACAATATGATTTTTCGAAATTTTTGCTATCAGGCCGCAGGCGGGCGCTTGACCTTTGAGAGCATAGCAAAAATCTGATTTACGTACATCAAAATTTCCGCTAGATCACCCGGCAGGGGAGAAATCATGCGGCCGACCGTTCACGATATCGCCGATCACGCGGGCGTCAGCCTCGCCACCGTCGACCGGGTTTTGAACCGGCGGCCTGGGGTGCGGGCCGCGACGCGGGCGCGTGTCGAGGCGGCCATCGAGACGCTGGGTTATGTCCGCGACGTCGCCGCCGCCAATCTCGCCAAGGGCCGGGTCTATCCCTTCACCTTCATCCTGCCCTCCAGCGACAATTCCTTCATGCACGGTCTGCATGACGAACTGCGCCATGCCATGGCCCGCAGCGCCAGCGAACGCACCAATATCCGCATCGTCGAAGTGCCCGCTTTCGAGCCTACCGCGCTGATTGCGACGCTTGCCGAAGCGCGGGACACGCAACCGGCCGGCATCGCGCTGGTCGCGGTGGAGGACGAGGGCGTGCGCGCGGCGATCGATGCCATCGCCGCCGAGGGCATTCCGGTGGTGACGCTGGTTTCGGACCTGCCGGGCTCACGCCGCGCCCATTATGCCGGCGTCGACAACATCGCCGCGGGGCGCACCGCCGGCGGGCTGATCGGCCGCTTCCTGCGCGGCCGCGCCGGAAAAATCGGCGTACTCGCCGGCTCGATGCTGGTGCGCGACCATCGCGAGCGGCTCGACGGTTTTTCGGCTGTTCTTACCGCCGATTATCCCGGTCTCGCCATCCTGCCAGTGCGCGAGGGGCGCGACGACCCGGAGGTGGCGCGCGCCGCCGTCGCCGGCTTGATGGCAGAGCATCCTGGCCTGCTCGGAATCTACAGCCTGGGCGCCGGCAATCGCGGGCTGATCGCGGCGCTGAAGGCGCGGCCGGATATCAGGCCGGTGGTGATCGCCCACGAACTGACCGCCTTTACCCGCGCCGCGCTGAGCGAGGGCCTGATCGACGCCGTGCTCAACCAGGATGCCGGCCATGAAATCCGCAGCGCCATCCGCGTGCTGAAGGCAAAGGCGGACGGCGTGCCGGTCATCGCCGCGCAGGAGCGTATCCGCATCGACATATTCCTGAAGGACAACCTGCCGTGACACGCGACGCGGCCAAGGAGGCATGAGCATGTATCTTGGGCTTGATCTGGGAACCTCGGGCGTCAAGGCCCTGCTGATCGATGGCGATCAGCGCATCATCGGCTCCGCCAATGGCGGGCTCGACGTCTCGCGGCCGCATGCCGGCTGGTCCGAGCAGAACCCGGCCGACTGGATCCGCGCCTGCGAGGATGCCATCGCCGGCCTGAAGGCCGCCCATCCGGCGGAGCTTGCCACCGTCAAGGGCATTGGCCTCTCCGGCCAGATGCATGGCGCGACGCTGGTCGATGCCGCCAACAAGGTGTTGCGCCCCTGCATCCTCTGGAACGACACCCGCAGTTTCGCGGAGGCCGCCGCTCTCGACGCCGATCCGCGTTTCCGGGCGATCACCGGCAACATCGTCTTTCCCGGCTTCACCGCGCCGAAACTCGTCTGGGTTGAGAAGAACGAGCCGGAAATCTTTGCGAAAGTCGCCAAGGTTCTGCTGCCCAAGGATTATCTGCGGCTGTGGCTGACCGGCGAGCATATTTCGGAAATGTCGGATTCGGCCGGCACCTCCTGGCTCGACACCGGCAAGCGCGCCTGGTCCACGGCTTTGCTGGACGCCACCGGGATGCGCGGCGAGCAGATGCCGTCGCTGGTCGAGGGCACGGAGCCCGGCGGCGAGCTGCGCCGCGAGTTGGCCGCCGCTTGGGGCATCTCCGCCGCTGTCACCGTTGCCGGCGGCGCCGGCGACAATGCCGCTTCGGCCTGCGGCATGGGCACGGTCTCGGAGGGCGCGGCCTTCGTGTCGCTCGGCACGTCCGGCGTACTGTTTGCCGCCAATGCCGCCTATCTGCCGAAGCCGGAAAGCGCCGTGCATGCCTTTTGCCATGCCCTGCCCGACACCTGGCACCAGATGGGTGTCATCCTCTCGGCGACCGATGCGCTCAACTGGCATAGCCACGTCACCGGCCGCTCGGCGGCGGAGCTGACGTCCGAACTCGGCGAAACGCTGAAAGCGCCCAGCGGCGTTACCTTCCTGCCTTATCTCTCCGGCGAGCGCACCCCGCACAACGACGCCGCCATTCGCGGCGCCTTTACCGGCCTTGCCCATAACAGCGACCGCCCGGCCCTGACCCAGGCCGTCCTCGAAGGCGTCAGCTTCGCTATCCGCGACAGCCTCGAAGCCCTGCGTTCCGCCGGCACGACGATCGAACGCGTCACCGCGATCGGCGGCGGCTCGCGCTCGCGCTACTGGCTGGCCTCGATCGCCACCGCGCTCGGCATTCCCGTCGATATTCCCGCCGACGGCGATTTCGGAGCCGCCTTCGGCGCCGCCCGCCTCGGCCTGATCGCCGCCACCGGCGCAGACCCGGTTTCCGTCTGCACCGCACCGGCGACGGCAGAGACGATCCAGCCGGTTGGCGCGCTGACGGCGGCTTATGACGATGCATATCAGCGCTATCGTGCGCTTTATCCGGCCCTGAAGGGGCTGGCCGGCTGAGGTAAAGTTTATTGGCCATTTGCAATAGGAGCAATGGAGGGAAAACGTTGCCCTAGAGCTCCTTCTCCCTCGGGGAGAAGGGCGTCGCAGCGGGATGAGGGGATGCCGAAGGCAAGAAAGCCAAGGTTTCCATCCGCCTCGCGCCCTCATCCGCCCCTTTTGCTGGGGAGAAGGGCGGCAGCACCGGTTTGCTTTGTACGATTGCCCCGCGATTTGCGGGGAGAAGTGGATGACGCCCTCATTGAGGTACGTAAATCAAAGCTCGATAAACAGGAGAAACACCATGAGCACAGGCTTTTTCGGCGATATCGCCAAGATCAAATATGAAGGACCGGACAGCGACAATCCTCTCGCCTTCCGCCACTATCAGCCCGACGAAATCGTGCTCGGCAAGCGCATGGAGGATCACCTGCGCTTCGCCGTCGCCTATTGGCATACGTTTACCTGGCCGGGCGGCGATCCCTTCGGCGGCCAGACCTTCCTCCGTCCCTGGTTTCAGGATGGCATGCAGGCGGCCAAGCTCAAGGCCGATGTCGCCTTCGAATTCTTCTCGCTGCTTGGCGCGCCCTTCTATTGCTTCCACGACGCCGACGTTCGCCCCGAAGGCAACAGCTTTGCCGAAAGCACCCGCAACCTGAACGACATCGTCGATTATTTCGCCGAAAAGCAGGCCGCGACCGGCGTGAAACTGCTCTGGGGCACGGCGAACCTGTTCTCGCATCGCCGCTTCATGGCGGGCGCTGCCACCAACCCGGACCCGGATGTCTTCGCCTACTCGGCCGCGACCGTCAAAACATGCCTCGACGCCACCCAAAAGCTCGGCGGCGAGAATTACGTGCTATGGGGCGGGCGCGAGGGTTACGAGACGCTGCTCAACACCGACCTGAAACGCGAGCTCGACCAGATGGGCCGCTTCCTCAACCTGGTGGTCGAATACAAGTACAAGATCGGTTACAAGGGCACGATCCTGATCGAGCCCAAGCCGCAGGAGCCGACCAAGCACCAGTACGACTACGACGTCGCCACCGTCTATGCCTTCCTCAAGAATCATGGGCTGGAAAACGAGGTAAAGCTCAACATCGAGCAGGGCCACGCCATCCTCGCCGGCCATACTTTCGAGCACGAACTGGCGCTCGCCAATGCGCTCGGCATCTTCGGCTCCATCGACATGAACCGCAATGACTACCAGTCCGGCTGGGACACCGACCAGTTCCCCAACAATGTACCGGAAATGGCGCTGGCCTATTACCAGGTGCTGCTTGCCGGCGGCTTCACCACCGGCGGGACGAACTTCGACGCCAAGCTGCGCCGCCAGTCGCTCGATCCGCAGGATCTGCTGATTGGCCATATTGGCGGCATGGACTGCTGCGCGCGCGGCCTGAAGGCCGCCGCCCGCATGCTGGAAGACGGAGCATTGTCGAAACCGCTGGAGGCACGTTATGCCGGCTGGGACTCTCCCGAAGCACAAAAGATGCTGCGCGGCGAATACAAGCTGGACGAGATCGCCGCTGCCGTCGAGCGCGACAACATCAATCCCGAACCGCGCTCGGGCCGCCAGGAACTTTTGGAAAACATCGTCAACCGCTACGTCTGATACCGGTCGACGCCGCCGCCTTGCGGCGGCGTCACCACTTGTTGCGGTTTCGTGGCGGCGGGCCAACGGAGTTGCGCACGATCAGATCGGGGCGCAACAGGATCTCGGTCTCCGCCGGCTGCCCGTCCGAGAGCAATTCCAGCAGCAGCGCCATGGCCTGCTTGCCGATGGCGGTGCGCGGCTGGCGGATGGTGGTCAGCGACGGCGACATGAAGCCGGCCTGCGGAATATCGTCGAAACCGGTCACCGAAAAATCGCGCGGGATATCGTAGCCGCGCGCGCCCAGCCCGATCATCACGCCGGTCGCCGTCTGGTCGTTGACGCACATGAAGGCACTCGGCAGCGTATCGCGCATGAAAAGCTGCTCGACCGCATGGCGCCCGCTCTCGATGGTGCCGTCGCCTTCGACGACAATGCGTTGATCGCGCGCAACGCCCGCCGCATCCAGCCCCGCCTCATAACCTTGCCGGCGGCGGGAATAGGCAAGCCGCGTGCGCGAATCGCCGATGAAGGCAATCTTGCGATGGCCTTCGGCGAGCAGCAGATCGACGGCTTTTCGCGCCCCTTCGGTATCGTCGACGCCGACATAGGAGATGCCGCCGTTGAAGACCGGCTCGAAGACGCCGACGCTGGGCGGCAGGCGCGCCGTCATCGTCTGGTGGCCGAAGGGCAGGATGCCGGTGAACAGGATCAGCCCGGCCGCCTGGTTCGAACTGAAGAATTTCAGATATTCGAGGCCGCGCTGGGCGTCATTCTGCGTATGGCCGATCAGCACGCCGTAACCATGTGCGCGAGCCTCGTTTTCCAGACCGATGAGAATATTGGAGAAATTCGGGTCGCCGATGTCAGGCGCCACCACCAGAATCATGTTGGAGCGGCCAAGCCGCAGGCTGCGCGCCATGGCATTGGTGGTGTAGCCGGTCATGGCGATCGCCTGGTTGACCTTCAGGCGCGTCGAATTGGCCACCTTCTCCGGCGTATGGATCGCGCGCGAAACGGTCGCGATGGAAACCTCGGCGATCCGGGCGACGTCTTCGATCGTTGCGGGCGTGGAATTCGACACGGGGGTCTCTGCCATGGGCTGTCTTCGCCGCGAAACTACACAGACTTGCCGATCCGTCAACGCGACCGTGCGACCAAATTGTGTATGTGACGAATGTAAACCTTTACATCATTCATGTAAAGGTTTACATCGTTGTTGAAGGCGGTGGAGGCCGCAGGGAGGGATCTGGATATGACGGTCGAGAGCGTCGACGCCGCGCCGGTGGTGTTGTCCGGCAGACGTATCTGCAAGTCGTTCAACGGCGTGCAGGTTTTGTTCAGCGTCGATTTCGATCTCCGGGCCGGTGAAGTGCATGCGCTCATGGGCGAGAATGGTGCCGGCAAATCCACGCTCGTCAAGGTTCTCTCCGGGTTCGAACAGCCGACATCGGGCGAGATCCTGCTCGACGGCAAGCCCATCGTGCTGCCCTCGAACGGCGGCGCCGAAGCGCTCGGCATTGTCATCATCCACCAGGAATTCAATCTCGCCGACCACCTGACGGTGACCGAAAGCCTGTTCCTCGGGCGTGAGGTGACGCATTTCGGCATTCTCGACCGCAAGTTCATGCGCGCCGAAACCCGGCGTGTGCTCGACATGCTGGGTTCGCATATCGACGAGAACGCGCTGATCAATACGCTCTCCGTTGCCGACAAGCAGATGGTCGAGATCGCCAAGGCGATCAGCCGTGATGCCCGCGTCGTCTTCATGGACGAGCCGACGGCCGTGCTGTCGCGTGATGAAACCGCCATTCTTTTCGAACAGGTGCGCCGGCTGCGCGACAAGGGCACCAGCTTCGTCTTCGTCTCGCACAAGCTGGACGAGGTGATGGAAATCACCGACCGCGTCACCGTGCTGCGCGACGGCCAGTGGATCAAGACGGCCCCGACCGCGATCCTCGACGGCGAATCCATCGCGCAATTGATGGTCGGACGCGAGTTGTCCAGCCTCTATCCGAAAAAGGTCGAGCCGGATGTGGACGAGGCGGTGGTGCTCTCCGTTTCCGGCCTGACGACCGGCTATGTCCGCGACGCCAGTTTCGATCTGCGCAAGGGGGAGGTTCTCGGCTTTTCCGGCCTGATCGGCTCCGGCCGCACCGAACTCATGGAAGCCATCGCCGGCCTGCGCGCCCGCGTCTCCGGCGACGTGACCATCAATGGCGAACACGCGCCCTCTGGCGACGTTCACACCGCCAATCGTCTTGGCCTCGCCTATATGACCAAGGACCGCAAGGGCAAGGGCCTGTTGCTGCGCTCAGACATGGCGACCAATCTGACGCTGCAATCGCTGGAGCGGCATGTCAGCCACGGCTACCTCAGCCCGGCCAGCGAGGCGCAGGCGCTGGCCAAAGCGCGGCGGCGTTTCGATATCCGCGTGCGCGACGCCAGCATCGTGGCGGGACGCATGTCGGGCGGCAACCAGCAAAAACTGCTGCTCGCCAAGGTGATGGAAACCGAGCCTCAGATCATCATCATCGACGAGCCGACGCGCGGCATCGATGTCGGCACCAAGCAGCAGATCTATCATTTCATCTCGGCGCTCGCCCGCGACGGGCGCTCGATCATCGTCGTTTCCTCGGAAATGCCCGAAGTCATCGGCCTCTGCACCCGCGTCGCGGTGATGCGCGAGGGCCGGATCGTCGGTGTTTTGGAAGGTGACGAAATCTCGGAACAGGAAATCGTGCGTTACGCGGCCGGCCTGAAGAACAAGGCCGCCTGAGCGCGAAACGACAAAACAAAATACCCGGAAACGGGCGGGGAGGCCGTGAAGTGGACACAAGCATGAACGAGGAGACAAAAGGCAGTCGCCGGCGCCTCTGGCGCGACATCGATCTCAGAGCCGTTGCGCCGTTCGCGGCGCTGATCCTGCTGCTGATCGTCGGCGCGCTGGTCAATCCGAATTTCATCGGCATCACCAATCTCGCCAATGTCGCGACGCGTTGCGCCTTCATCGCCATCATCGCGGTCGGCGCCACCTTTGTGATTTCGGCCGGCGATCTCGATCTTTCGGTCGGCTCGATGGTCGCCTTCGTCGCCAGCCTGATGATCCTGCTGATGAATTCCGGCGTGATCGCCGATCCGACCCTGATGCTGGTCGCAGCCGTGTTCTTAACCGTCATCGTCGGTGCGCTGTGCGGCCTTGCCAACGGGCTGATCACCACCGTCGGCAGAATCGAACCCTTCATCGCCACGCTCGGCACCATGGGCATCTTTCGCGGTTTGACGACCTGGCTGTCTCAGGGCGGCGCGATCACGCTGCGCTCGACGGAGATCCAGACGATCTATCGCCCGGCCTATTTCGGCTCGGTCTTCGGCGTTCCCGTGCCGATCCTCGTCATCCTGCTGGTGACTGCCGTCGCCGCCTTCGTCCTCTACCGCACCCGTTACGGACGGCATGTGGTCGCGGTCGGGTCGAACAGCGATGTCGCCCGCTATTCCGGCATCGCCGTCAACCGCGTGCGCGCCATCGCCTTCGTCATCCAGGGCCTGTGCGTGGCGATTGCCGTGCTGCTCTACGTGCCGCGCCTCGGCTCGACCTCTGCAACGACCGGCATTCTCTGGGAATTGCAGGCGATCACTGCGGTCGTCGTCGGCGGCACGGCGCTGAAAGGCGGCGCGGGGCGCGTCTGGGGCACGATCTGCGGCGCCTTCATTCTCGAGCTCGTCGGCAACATCATGCTCTTGTCGAATTTCATCAGCGAATACCTGATCGGCGCGATCCAAGGCGCGATCATCATCATCGCCATGCTGGTGCAGCGCTCGCTGGTCCGTAAAGGCTAGGAACTTAAAGTTTCGGCCGGGATGGCAGGGCGCCCGGCCCATACTGCAAGACCCTGAAAACGTTGGGAGGAAATCATGCGCAAACTCTTGCTCGGTCTTGCGACCGTCGCTCTTACCCTTGCCGGCACGGCCTATGCTCAGGACAAGAACTACACGATCGGCGTCTCGATCCCGGCCGCCGACCACGGCTGGACGTCCGGCGTCGTCTTCCATGCCGAGCGCGTCGCCAAGAAGCTGATGGCCGAGCATCCGGGCCTGAACGTCATCGTCAAGACCTCGCCGGATCCGGCCTCGCAGGCCAATGCCGTGCAGGATCTGGAAACGCAGGGGATCGACGCCCTCGTCATCCTGCCGACCGACCCCGATCCGCTGGTCAACGCCATCAAGGAAGTCAAGAGCAAGGGCAAGTTCGTCGCCCTCGTGGATCGCGCCCCGTCCAGCAACGACGATTCCGTGCGCGATCTCTATGTCGCCGGCAACAACCCGGCGCTCGGCGAAGTCGCCGGCAAATATATCGCCAAGGAAACGCCGGACGCCGAAGTGGTCATCATCCGCGGTCTGCCGATCCCGATCGACCAGCAGCGCCAGGACGGTTTCGACAAGGGTATCGCCGGCTCGAACGTCAAGGTCCTCGACCGCCAGTATGGCAACTGGAACCGTGACGACGCCTTCAAGGTCATGCAGGACTATCTGACGAAATATCCGAAGATCGACGTGGTCTGGTGCCAGGATGACGACATGGCCGTCGGCGTACTCCAGGCCATCGACCAGGCCAAGCGCACCGACATCAAGTATGTCGTCGCCGGCGCCGGCTCCAAGGACATGATCAAGAAGGTCATGGACGGCGACAAGATGATCCCGGTCGACGTGCTGTATCCGCCGGCAATGGTCGGCACCGCCATGGAACTGACGGCCGCCGGCCTCATCGACCAGGTTCCGGTTCACGGCAACTACATCCTCGACGCCACGCTCGTCACTAAGGACAATGCCCAGAACTTCTACTTCCCGGATTCGCCGTTCTGATCCATCGCATTTGCTTCAGCGCCCCTTCCCCGTGGAGGGGCGCTTTTTACCGCCTGTCGAGCATTTCACCTTGTTCCGGGCAAAAATTGCATGTTATCAAGACACCTGTAACGTTGCAGGAAGATCGCGAGGAGAGGTTTTCATGAAGACGATCAAGGGACCAGGCATTTTTCTCGGACAATTCGCGGGCGATGCCGCGCCATTTAATTCCTGGGACGCCATCACCAAATGGGCAGCCGAAAAGGGTTATGTCGGGGTACAGGTTCCGACCTGGGCCGGCCAGCTCATCGACCTGAGAAAAGCCGCCACCTCCAAGGATTACTGCGACGAACTCGCCGGTGTCGCGCGCCAGAACGGCGTCGAGATCACCGAACTTTCCACCCACCTCCAGGGCCAGCTCGTCGCCGTCAATCCGGTCTATGACGACGCCTTCGACGGCTTCGCCGCCCCCGAAGTGCGCGGCAATCCCAAGGCGAGACAGGAATGGGCAGTGGAGCAGGTGAAGATGGCGCTCAGCGCCTCGCGCCATCTCGGCCTCAAGGCGCACGCCACCTTTTCCGGCGCGCTCGCCTGGCCCTTCATCTATCCCTGGCCGCAGCGCCCGGCCGGTCTGGTCGAGACCGCCTTCGACGAGTTGGCGCGGCGCTGGACGCCGATCCTCGACCATGCCGATGCGTGCGGCGTCGACATTTGCTACGAGATCCATCCCGGCGAAGACCTGCATGACGGCGTCACCTTCGAGATGTTCCTGGAACGCGTCGGCAATCATGCCCGCGCCAACATGCTCTACGATCCCTCGCATTACGTGCTGCAATGCCTTGATTACCTCGACAACATCGACATCTACAAGGACCGGATCAAGATGTTCCACGTCAAGGACGCGGAATTCAACCCGACGGGCCGGCAGGGCGTCTACGGCGGCTATCAGGGCTGGGTGAACCGCGCCGGCCGCTTCCGCTCGCCGGGCGATGGGCAGGTGGATTTCGGCGCGGTGTTTTCCAAGCTGACGGCGAACGATTTCGATGGCTGGGCCGTTGTCGAATGGGAATGTGCGCTGAAGAATTCCGAGGACGGCGCACGCGAGGGAGCTGAATTCGTCAGCGCGCATATCATCCGCGTCACCGAAAAGGCCTTCGACGATTTCGCCGGCGCCGGCACCGACGATGCCGCCAACCGGCGCATGCTCGGGCTTTGAGACGACACGACAAGGGAGACTGACCTCATGGCCATCGAAGGCTCCAAGGACGAAAGCCGCAGCCCCCGCATCCGCATCGGCATGGTCGGCGGTGGCAGCGGCGCCTTTATCGGCGCGGTGCATCGCATCGCCATGCGCATCGACGACCAGTTCGATCTGGTCGCCGGCGCGCTGTCGTCGACGGCGGAAAAAGCGCAGGCCTCCGGCCGCGAGCTGGGACTCGACCCGTCGCGCACCTATGCCAGCTACAAGGAGATGGCGATCCGCGAGGCGAAGCTGAAGAACGGCATCGAAGCCGTCGCCATCGTCACGCCGAACCATGTGCATTACGACGCGGCCAAGGAATTCCTGAAACGTGGCATTCACGTCATCTGCGACAAGCCGCTGACCTCGAACCTCGCCGATGCCAATAAGCTGAAGAAGGTGGCCGACGAGAGCGGCGCGCTGTTCATCCTCACCCACAATTATACCGGCTATCCGATGATCCGGCAGGCGCGGGAAATGGTGGCGGAAGGACTGCTCGGCGATCTGCGTGTCGTCCAGGCAGAGTATCCGCAGGACTGGCTGACCGAGCCGGTGGAACAGACCGGCCAGAAACAGGCCGCTTGGCGCACCGATCCGGCCCGCTCCGGCGCCGGCGGCTCGACCGGCGATATCGGCACTCATGCCTTCAACCTCGCCTCCTTCGTCACCGGCTTGGAACTCGATAGCCTTGCCGCCGACCTCGACAGTTTCGTCGAGGGACGGGCGCTGGATGACAATGCCCATGTCATGCTGCGCTTCCAGCCGAAGAACGGCGGCAGGCCGGCCAAGGGAATGCTGTGGTGCAGCCAGGTGGCTCCCGGCCATGAAAACGGCCTGAAGCTGCGCGTCTACGGCTCCAAGGGCGGGCTGGAATGGGTGCAGGCCGATCCGAACTATCTGTGGTTCACGCCCTTCGGCGAGCAGAAGCGGCTAATCACCCGCGGCGGCGCGGGCGCAAACGCGGCGGCATCACGCGTCACGCGCATTCCCTCAGGCCACCCGGAAGGCTATCTCGAAGCCTTCGCCACCATCTATACCGAAGCTGCGCGTGCCATCAATGCCCGCAAGACGGGTGCAGATCTCGATCCGGCGGTCATCTATCCGACCGTCGATGACGGCGTGAAAGGCGTTGCCTTCGTCGAAGCCTGCGTTGCCTCCTCGAAACGCAACGGCGCCTGGGTCAAACTCGGCTGATCAGGCGAGTGTGAAAACAAAACCCCGGATCGTGTGGCGATCCGGGGTTTTTTAGTTGATGACGGGAACGGCTTGGCGTCAGGCGGCACGAACCCGCGGAGCGCCGTGGCGCCGGTTTCCAGCCTCGGCAGCGGCGGAGCCCGGCTCGCGGATCGCATTGCGCCGGTTGAGCTTGAAGCGCTTGACGAGGCTATCCAGAACACTCGCCTCCTCCGCCAGCGTATGGCTGATGGCAGTGGTTTCCTCGACCATGGCAGCATTCTTCTGGGTCATCTCGTCGATGCTGTTGACGGCAGCGCTGATCTGCTGCAGGCCTGCCGATTGCTCGGAGGCGGCGGTGGCGATGGCATCGACATTCTCATCGATGGCAGAGACGTAATCACCGATCTGTTCCAGCGCCTTGCCGGTGTCGCTGACGAGTTGCACACCGGCCGAGACCTGCGAGGCGGAATTGACAATCAGCTCCTTGATCTCCTTGGCCGCCTTGGCGGAGCGTTGCGCCAGTTCACGCACTTCCTGCGCCACGACGGCGAAGCCCTTGCCCGCCTCACCTGCACGCGCGGCCTCGACGCCGGCATTCAAGGCCAGCAGATTGGTCTGGAAGGCGATGGCATCGATAACGACGATGATCTGGTTGATCTCGTTGGAGGCGCTTTCGATGCGATGCATCGCCTTGACCGCATCACGCACGACATCGCCGGAAGACTGGGCGCAGCTTCGCGCTTCCCGCACGAGCTGGCGCGTCTGCTGGGTGCGCTCGGCCGAGGAATTGACGGTGGCCGCCACTTCGACCAGCGCCGCGGACGTCTGCTCCAGGGCGGCCGCCTGCTGTTCGGTGCGCCGGGCGAGATTGTCGGAAGCTTCGCGCATTTCGTCGCCATTGGCCTGCAGCGCCTGTGTCTGGTGCAGAACCTCGACCAGCGTTGCCTGGAAGGCGGCGATGGAGGTGTTGAAGTCCAGGCGCAGCGGCTCGAAGTCGCCGGGGAAAGGCTGGTCGATAGTCATGCGGATATTGCATTCCGCAAGCCGGGCGAGGCCAGCGCCCAGTTCGGTGATCACGGTCTGCAGGTTATCGGAATGAGCGGCGCGCAGGCGCTCGGCCTCAGCCTTTTCCGCATCCAGAAGCCGGCTCTGGGCTTCGGCATGGGCAAGCCGCATCTGCACACGGTCATTGACCGAATTGCGCAACGCATCCAATGTGCGTGCCATTTCGCCCAC
The DNA here is from genome assembly GCA_017305935.1 of Hyphomicrobiales bacterium. Taxonomy (GTDB): domain Bacteria; phylum Pseudomonadota; class Alphaproteobacteria; order Rhizobiales; family Rhizobiaceae; genus Metarhizobium. The sequence continues at coordinate 230,841 of JAFKJU010000010.1, forward strand.
TTCGTCGGCGCGGCCGACATCCGGAACCTCGGCCGAAAAATCTTCTTCCGCGATAAGGCCCATCGCCCGACGCAGCCGACCGATCGGCCCGACGACGGAGCGGATGATCGACAGCGCCGCCCCCACCATGAACACGGTGCCAAACCCGCCGACGGCCAGCACCAGATATGCGCTCGACCAGAATTTTTCCGCGAGATCGTCGATATAGACGCCGTTGCCGACCACCCAGCCCCAAGGTTCGAACAGCACGACATGCGACAGCTTCGCCACAGGCTCCTCGACACCTGGCTTCGGCCACATGTAATCGACGAAACCGCTCTTTTCCGCCTTGGCAACGCGGGAAAACTCCACGAACAGGGCCTTGCCGTTCGGATCCTTGATGCCGCTTGCATCCTTGCCGTCAAGTTCCGGCTTCAGCGGATGCATCAGCACGACACTGTTGAGATCGTTGACCCAGACATAACCGTTTTCGCCGTAGCGAATGGCCGCCAATTCCTCGAGCGCGGCCGCCTTGGCTTGCTCTTCCGACAAGGCGCCGGATTGCAGCAGGGCATATTTCTGCGCGACGATCGTCAGCGCCACGTCGTCGACGGTCTGGAGAAGGGCCTTTCGTTCGTCGTTGAGCTGGCGGCTGCTGGACAGCAGGCTGACGGCCATGGAAGCCGTGAGAACCGCAAGAGACAGAAGAATGAGCAAATAGAGTTTGGTCGAAATGCGTAGGCGGAACATGAATGGCTCCGGGCGGGGCGGGAAAAAAATCGCCGCTCGGCACGGGCAAACCACCCGCAACCGGCGACACCAGATGACAGAGAACGTTTATTCAGAATATACTTAAGAAGGGTAAATACGCCCGAATTTCAAAGGCCTAGCTTCTAAAAAGCACGAAATGCCATTGAGATTTCCCACAATCCGGGATGGGGGCGCCCAGTGGTTGTACATGCCGCAATGGGACACGGAACCAATGAAGGCCCGGGGCATGCCCCGGGCCTTCGAATGCTTGGAACGGGTCGCCTCAGGCGATCTTCGGCGCCAGGGTGCCGGCGCGATAGCGCTTGGCCATCTCAGCAGTCGTGATCGGCTTCAGCTTGTCGGCATGACCGGCGGTGCCGAAGGCTTCGAAACGTTCGATGCAGAGCTTCTTCATCGCCGCCATGGCCGGGGCCAGATATTTGCGCGGGTCGAACTCCGAGGGGTTCTCCGTCAGCACCTTGCGGATCGCGCCGGTCATCGCCATGCGGTTGTCGGTGTCGATGTTGATCTTGCGTACGCCGTGGCGGATGCCGCGCTGGATCTCCTCCACCGGCACGCCCCAGGTCGGCTTCATCTGGCCACCATACTTGTTGATGATCTCCTGCAGTTCTTCCGGCACGGATGACGAGCCGTGCATGACCAGATGGGTATCGGGCAGACGGGCGTGGATTTTCTCGATGACGGCCATGGCCAGCACGTCGCCGTCCGGACGGCGGGTGAACTTGTATGCGCCATGGCTGGTGCCCATGGCGACGGCGAGCGCATCGACCTGCGTGTCGCGCACGAACTGGGCCGCCTGGTCCGGGTCGGTGAGCAGTTGGTCGTGGCTGAGAACGCCTTCGGCGCCGTGACCGTCTTCCTGCTCGCCCTCGCCCGATTCCAGCGAACCGAGGACGCCGATTTCGCCTTCAACCGACACCCCGCCCCAATGGGCCATGTCGACGACACGGCGGGTGATACCGGCATTGTAGTCGTAGTCGGCGGGCGTCTTGCCGTCTTCCTTGAGCGAGCCGTCCATCATGACAGAGGTGAAGCCATGCTGGATGGCGGTCATGCAGGTGGCTTCGTTGTTGCCGTGGTCGAGATGCATGCAGACGGGGATATCGGGATGCAGTTCGACAAGCGCATCGATCAGCTTGGCAAGAACGACGTCATTGGCATAGGCGCGGGCGCCGCGGCTGGCCTGAAGGATGACCGGCGAGCGTGTCGCGGCAGCGGCTTCCATGATGGCCAGCCCCTGCTCCATGTTGTTGATGTTGAATGCCGGAACGCCGTAGCTGTATTCAGCGGCGTGATCCAGCAATTGCCTGAGTGTGATGCGTGCCAATCAACTCTCCCTTGGTATCGTCAGGCGTATATCCGCCCCTGAGAGTGAGATAACCGCTTCTCGGCGATGCGCAAGTTGCTCAATCGGTTTAAAGATTGAAGCCTGTCATTTTTCTTTAGATCGATGCACACAAAGGCAAAAAATGCGAAAATCGGCGCCTTTCGACACCGATTTTTGCCAATCGAATGAATAATTGCTCGAATTCTTGTCCTGACAACCTCTCCGGGCGAAAAACCCGGCCATGCTGTCAGGCTGCCTTGACGACCGCATCCAGCGGGATCTCGACATCGATCTCGAGGACCGAGACCCGTTCGTCCCGCTCCATCTTCACCTGCACGCAATCATTGTCGAGTTGCACATGCTTGGCGATGACGGCGAGGATTTCCTCGCGCAGGATGCCGACGAGATCGCAACTGAGCGACGAGCGCTCATGGGCGAGAAGAACCTGCAGCCGTTCACGCGCGGTCGGCGCCGACTGCCGTTTTGCGAAAAAGCGGAATATGCTCACGCGGCCCTCCGTCCGAAGATTTTCCCGAACAAACCCTGCTTCTGCCCCGGAACGGTGACCGGGAAGGTTTCACCGTTCAGGCGGCGCGCAGCGTCGAAATAGGCCATGGCCGGGGCGCTGCGGGCATCGGCCAGCGTCACCGGGGCGCCGACGTTTGAGGCACGCAGCACGTCGGCGCTTTCCGGAATGATGCCGAGCAGCGGGATCGACAGAATTTCGAGAACGTCGTCCACTTTGAGCATGTCGCCGCGCTCGGCGCGCAAGGCGTCGTAGCGGGTCAGCAGCAAATGCTTCTCGACGCGTTCGCCGCGCTCGGCGCGCAGCGTCTTGGAGTCGAGCATGCCGATGATGCGATCGCTATCGCGCACCGACGAGACTTCCGGATTGGTGACGACGACGGCGATATCGGCATGGCGCATGGCCAGCGTCGCGCCGCGCTCGATGCCGGCCGGGCTGTCGCAGATGATCCAGTCGAAGTATTTCTTCAACTCGTTGATGACCTGATCGACGCCGTCCTGGGTCAGGCTGTCCTTGTCGCGGGTCTGCGAGGCCGGCAGCAGGAACAGGGTTTCCAGCCGCTTGTCGCGGATCAGTGCCTGCGGCAGCTTGGCATCGCCCTGGATGACGTTGACGATATCGTAGACCACACGCCGCTCGGCGCCCATCACCAGGTCGAGATTGCGCAACCCGACATCGAAATCCACGACGACGGTCTTTTCGTTCCGTTGCGCCAGCGCGGCGCCCAGAGCGGCGGTCGAGGTGGTCTTGCCAACCCCGCCCTTGCCGGATGTCACTACGATTACTTTAGCCATCTTGCCCTCTTTTGAAATCTGGCCCCGAACGGCTCAGGAAAGTATTTCCGCCATGATCACGTCGCCTTCCAGCCAAAGCTGCACGGCCTGCCCGCGAAAGCCGGGATCCATGTCCTCGGCCATGATGTAGATGCCGTCGATCGCCAGCATCTCCGCCTCCAGCTTGCGGCAGAAGATGCGCGCCGAGCGGTTGCCGAGCGAGCCCGCCAGCACGCGACCGCGCACCGTCCCGTAGATATGCACCGAGCCGCCGGCGACGACTTCCGCTCCGGACGCGACCGAGCCGATGACGGTGACATCGCCTTCCGGGAACATGATCGACTGTCCCGAGCGCACCGGCTCGTGAATGATCGTGCTTTGCAGCACGGGGCGGATTTCCGGCACTGGCAGCGCCTTGCGCTCCCCGGCGTCAGCACCTCCGTCCGACTGCTGCGTCTCGAACATCGGCTCTTTCGCCGTCACCTCGACATCGGAAGCCGGGCGGCCGCCCTTGAGGCCAGGCGGCATGCCGGGGCCGAGCAGCGAAGGACGCGCGCCTTCGACACCCATGATGCTGACCCTGCGCTTGCCGAGTTCCTCGATGAGATGCTGGAGATCTGCGCGGTCGATATCGAGATCGGCGACATCGAGCACGACCGGTCGGCCGAGAAAGAAGCCGGCGGAACGCGCCGCCAGATCGTCCAGCCGCGCCAGCCAATGGTCGAACGGCAGGTCCGGAGACAAAACGACCGCGAGGAAGGAGCGGCCCTTGATCCTGATCGAACGGGAGTCTGTTAGCACGTCGGTCATCTTCGTTAACAAATCGTTTATGATTTGTAGGGTTGAAATGGTTAACAAAGGGTTAACACCGGTGCCTTTCGCCGGCCTTGCGGTAAGGATCCGATACGGCGGAAATTGGCGGCAGGCGGACCGTCCACGTCTTGCGGTATCGGCATAAGATGCTGTTTTAGAAGGGAATTCTTCAGGCAGGAATTATTCCATGCGGAAATGGAATCGCCGATAGGCGCCTGCGATTGCTGTCGCACGCGAAGAAAGCGATCTTCGATGGTCGCGACAGGCAAACCAGCGGGATTTCTTAACAAATCCCATGGCCAGGCGCGTCAGGAGACGTTCGGCAGCGCGTGGGGGAAAAAGCTCTCGATGATCGGCAGAGCGGAACGGAGAACGAATTTCAGTTCGACATTTGAGACCGACGTCGACGCTTCGGCGACAGGCGCCCAGCGCATCCGGCGATGGCGCTCCATTTCGTCGGGCTCGCCCTGAACCTGGACCCGCAGCGCGTGGACATGCACCTCGTAGAGCCTTTCCGGCTCACCCTTACTGTAGAAATATCGGCCGATGCAGGCATTGGAGACCTGGCCGGTGACGCCGGCTTCCTCCTGCGCTTCGCGCAACGCAGCGGCCGCAGCCGATTCCCCCGCCTCGATCGTGCCTTTGGGGATGCCCCACAGGCCCGTCCGCCGGCTGGTGATCAACAGTATTTCGGGTACGAGACTCAGGGCATTCAGCCGAAAACAGACGGCGCCGGCCTGCTGGATCGACGAAACGCTACTCGTGCCAGAAATGACATCTCCGCACGGTACTGAACGCATAGGATTCTTCGATATGTCCGGGCGCGGGCCTTAGGCCCCGCGCTGCTTGAGCCTGTGCCTTTCATGACACATTTGTGACACGGCTTCAACCCGCGGCGTCTTGGACCAATGGCGGGCTTGCCTTCTCAGAAGGTCGGCGGAGTGCAGGCGCTGATGACCTCGCAGGGCACAGGCCCGACGCAGCGGAAACGGTGCGGACGGCGACTTTCGAAATAATAGGCGTCCCCGGGGCCGAGGATGCGCCGCTCGTCATCCACCGTCACCTCGATGCGGCCGGACAGCACGATGCCCCCCTCCTCGCCCTCATGCACCAGCGGCACCTTGCCGGTATCGGCGCCCGGCTGGTAGCATTCCTTCAGGATCTGCAGGCTGCGGCCGAACAGGCTGTCGCCGATCTGGCGGTAGGAAATCGGTCCCTTGCCGATCTCGACCAGTTCCTCGGCGGCATAGAAGGCCTTGCGCGGCTTTTCCGGCTCGAAGGCGAAGAATTCGGCAAGCCCGATGGGGATACCGTCGAGGATGCGCTTGAGCGCCCCGACGGAGGGATTGGAGGCATTCGATTCGATCAGCGAAATCGTCGAATTGGTCACTCCGGCGCGTTTTGCCAGCTCGCGCTGCGACAGGTTGTGCGCCATGCGAAGATGGCGCAGGCGACTGCCGATATCCACCGTCATCAGAACCTCTCTCGGACTGTTTCCGCTGTTCGAAATAACACAAACACTGGCATAGGCCTATAATGATTTCAATGGTTTAATTTCGCACAGAAAAGGACTTGTTCGGCACACGAAAATCGCTCACTCCATGCAGACCCAAAGGAGGCCGTCATGGACCAGATGAGCAAGACCAACACGCCCGTACTCGACAATTTCTGGATGCCGTTCACCGCGAACCGGCAATACAAGGCCGCACCGCGCCTGCTGGCAGCGGCGGAAGGCATGTATTACACCGATGTCGACGGCAAGAAGGTGCTGGACGGCACTGCCGGCCTCTGGTGCTGCAATGCCGGCCACGCGCGCCGCCGCATCACCCAGGCCGTGGAACGCCAGCTTTCGACGCTGGATTTCGCCCCGACCTTCCAGATGGGCCATCCGGTCGCCTTCGATTTCGCCGCCAAGCTCGCCGAAAATCCGCCGGGCGGCCCGGATGCCAAGCTCGACCGCGTGTTCTTTACCGGCTCCGGCTCGGAATCTGTCGATACGGCGCTGAAGATCGCCATCGCCTATCAGCGCGCCATCGGCCAGGGCACCCGCACCCGCATCATCGGCCGTGAAAAGGGCTATCACGGCGTCGGCTTCGGCGGCATTTCCGTCGGCGGCCTGGTCAACAACCGCCGCGTCTTCCCGCAGATCCCGGCCGACCACATGCGCCATACACTGGATCTCGACCGCAACGCCTTTTCGCGCGGCCTGCCGACGCATGGCGTCGAACTGGCCGAGGATCTGGAACGTCTCGTCGGCCTGCATGGCGCCGAAACCATCGCCGCCGTCATCGTCGAGCCGATGTCCGGTTCGGCCGGCGTCATCCTGCCGCCGAAGGGCTACCTGGAGCGCATCCGCGCCATTGCCGACAAATACGGCATCCTGGTCATCTTCGACGAAGTCATCACCGGTTTCGGCCGTCTCGGCACGCCGTTCGCGGTCGATTATTTCGGCGTCGTGCCCGATCTCGTCACCACAGCCAAGGGCCTGACCAACGGCGCCGTGCCGATGGGCGCGGTCTTTGCCAGCCGCAAGGTCTATGACGGGCTGATGACCGGGCCGGAAAACGCCATCGAGCTGTTCCACGGCTATACCTATTCCGGCCATCCGGTCGCCTGCGCCGCCGGCCTCGCCACCATGGAAATCTACGCGGAAGAGGGCCTGCTGACCCGCGCCGCCGATCTCGCCCAGGATTGGGAAGACGCGCTGCATTCGCTGAAAGGCCTGCCGCATGTCGCAGACGTCCGCAATCTCGGCCTCGTCGGCGCGGTGGAACTGACCTCGCGTGACGGCGCGCCCGGCACCCGCGCCTATGACGTCTTCGTCGATTGCTTCCAGAAGGGCCTGCTGATCCGCGTCACTGGCGACATCATCGCCCTGTCGCCGCCGCTGATCGTCGAACGCCAGCAGATCGGCGATATCGTTTCCATTCTCGGCGACGCGCTGAAGCGCGCCGCCTGATAAAGGCATCAAGCAACAAGGGAAACGGGCGCCTCGGGCGCCCGTTTCTGTTTAACGCCGTCCCTTCGGCCGCGTTGCCAGAACGTTGCGGATCGCGAAACTGGAATGGATGCGCGACACCCCTGGCATCGCCGACAGGATCTCCTTGTGGATGCGCTCGAACTCGCCGGCATTGGCGACCTCGACACGTAGCAGGTAATCCGAGCCGCCGGTCATCAGAAAACATTCGCGGATTTCCGGGTGCCGGCGCACCGCCGCCTCGAAGCGGTCGAGATGGTCTTCCGTCTGCCGCTCCAGCGTGATGTTGATGATCACGGCGATGGTCGCCTCGACGCCGGATGTATCCACCAGCGCCGTGTAACCGCGGATCACGCCCCCCTGCTCCATGATCTTTATACGCCTCAGACAGGCCGAGGGCGACAGCCCGACTTCGGCCGCCAGCGCTGCATTGCTCATCCGCGCATCAAGCCGCAGGAGACGTAAAATGTTGCGGTCGATCGCATCTAACGCGGCCATGGCAGATTATTCCAAAAAATTGTTGTTTCTTTCAAAAATCATAAATCGCCGCAACGATCAATCACTGATTGATGGGTAATTTCACGATCCTTTCAATAGGGTCGCGCTACCAAGGGAGACCGATATGGACAGCGCGATTTTGGATCACCAGCCCCGCCACGCAAGCGCTACGGACGGCGCTTCCGGCTATCTGACCATCGATCTCGGCGCTCTCGCCCGCAACTACGAAAAGCTCTCGGCGGAGGTGGCGCCGGCCCGCGCGGCGGCCGTCGTCAAGGCCGATGGCTATGGGCTTGGCGCCGACAAGGTCGCCGCCAAACTCTACGGCCATGGCTGCCGCCATTTCTTCGTCGCCCAGTTCGTCGAGGCGCAACGCCTGCGGCCACTGCTCGCCCGCGATGCGCAGGTCTTCGTTCTCAACGGCTTGCAGCCCGGCAACGAGATCGCCTGCGCCGAAGGCAACATCGTCCCGGTCATCAACTCGCTGAACCAGCTTCGCCAGTGGGCCGTTGCCGCCGAGCACCTGAAGCGCCGCCTGCCGGCCGTGCTGCAATTCGACACCGGCATGTCGCGCCTTGGCGTGCCGCCGGAAGAGCGCGCGGCGCTGGCCGAGCTGCTGAAGAGCTGCGGCATGGTCGAGGTGCTGTTCATCATGAGCCACCTCGCCTCCGCCGACGATGCCGAAAGCGAGCAGAATGGCGATCAGTTGGCCGAGATCGGCCACATTGCCGAGGAATTCTCCGAATTCGACGTTTGCTTCGCCAATTCCGGCGGCATTTTCCTAGGCGATGCCTATCACGGCGTGCTCGCCCGCCCCGGCATCGCGCTGTATGGCGGCGCGCCGACGGCCGGCCGGCCGAACCCGATGGAGCCGGTTGTGCGCCTCGATGTCGCCGTGGTGCAGACCCGCACCGTGCCGGCCGGCGCCCGCGTCGGCTATAGCGGCGCCCATGTGACCTCGGGCGAAACGCGTCTCGCCACCATCGCCACCGGTTATGCAGACGGCCTGCTGCGCAGCCTCAGCGGCAAGGGCTCGGTCTTCTGCGACGGCGTTCGCCTGCCGATCGTCGGCCGCGTCTCGATGGACAGCATCACAATCGACATCACCGCCTTGCCTGAGGGACGCCTGAGCCTCGGCAGCCTCGTCGAGGTCATCGGCCCGCACCAGACGCTCGAAGACATTGCCCAGGACGCCGGGACGATTTCCTATGAAATCCTGACGAGCCTCGGGAACCGTTACCAGCGGCATTATCGCTGAGATTTTTCGATTTGATTGACCTGCGATTCCGCTTAGCTTGGCCGGAATTGCCTTGAGAGGATATTATGAAAGTCATCGTTCTCGGCGCCGGCATTATCGGCGTAACGTCCGCTTACCAGCTTGCCAAGGCCGGACACGAGGTTACCGTCATCGATCGCCAGCAGGGCCCGGCACTGGAAACCAGCTTCGCCAATGCCGGCGAAGTGTCCTTCGGCTATTGCTCACCCTGGGCCGCGCCCGGCATTCCCATGAAGGCGATGAAGTGGCTGTTCATGGAACATGCGCCGCTGATCCTGCGCCCCAAGGTCGATGCCGCCATGCTCTCCTGGATGGTGAAGATGCTGTCGAACTGCACGTCCGAGCGCTATGCGATAAACAAGAGCCGCATGCTGCGCCTTGCCGATTACAGCCGCATCGCCATCGCCACTCTGCGCGAGGAAACCGGCATCGCCTATGACGAGCGCATGCAGGGCACGCTGCAGCTTTTTCGCACGCAGGCGCAGCTCGATGCCTCGGCCAAGGACGTGAAGGCGCTGGCAGCCGATGGCGTTCCCTACGAAGTGCTCGATCCCGCCGGCTGCATCCGCGTCGAACCGGCGCTCAAGCATGTGCGCGAAAAGATCGTCGGCGGTTTGTTGACGCCGAAGGACGAGACCGGCGACTGCTTCAAATTCTCAAATGCGCTGGCGAAGAAGGCCGAGGAAATCGGCGTCCGCTTCCAGTGGGGCACTGACATCAAGGGGCTGGATGTCGAGGGCGGCCGCGTGCGCGGCGTCGTCACCGGCAACGGAAAACTGTCGGCTGATGCCGTGGTCGTGGCGCTTGGCAGCTATTCGCCGCTGCTTCTGAAGCGTTACGGCTTCAAGCTGCCGGTCTATCCGGTCAAGGGTTATTCGCTGACCATCCCGATCACAGACGCCGCGCGCGCACCGGAATCGACCGTCATGGACGAGACCTACAAGATCGCCATCACCCGCCTCGGCGACCGCATCCGTGTCGGCGGCATGGCGGAGATTTCCGGCTATACCAACGATCTCGGCCAGGCGCGCCGCCGCACGCTGGAACATTCGGTGATGGACCTGTTTCCCGGCGGCGATGCCAGCAAGGGCTCGTTCTGGTCGGGCCTGCGTCCGATGACGCCGGACGGCACGCCGGTCATCGGCGCGACCAAGATCGCCGGCCTGTTCCTCAACACCGGCCACGGCACACTCGGCTGGACGATGAGCTCCGGCTCCGCCCGCGTCATCGCCGACCTCGTTTCCGGCAAGAAGGCGGAGATCGATGCGACGGATCTGGCAATCAGCCGCTACGCATAAGCAAAGCCTGTTCACGTAAAAACGGCGCGGAAGTCCCCTTCCGCGCCGTTTTCATTTTACGCCGTCCGATCAGCCGCGCGTGGTCGTCTTGACGTCGACGCTGGCCTTGATGGCGTTGGAATAGGGGCAAATGCCGTGGGTGACCTCCATCAGCTTGGCGGCCTCGTCCTGGGGCATGCCGGGCAGGTATACATCCAGCTCGGCGGTGATGCCGAAGCCGCCTTCGGAGCGCGGACCGATGCCGATCGTCGCCGTCACGGTCGATCCGTCCGGCACCTTGGTCTTCAACTGGCCGGCGGCGACGCGCATGGCGCCGAGGAAGCAGGCGGAATAACCGAGCGCAAACAGCTTTTCCGGGTTGGCGCCATCGCCGCCGGGGCCGCCGAGTTCCTTCGGCACCACGAGCTGAAGATCGAGCGTGCCGTCTGCAAGCGTCGTCCGGCCGTCACGGCCGCCGCCGCTGGCCGTTGCTGTCGTCTTGTATTTGGCTTCGGTAGGCATGGTGTTCTCCTGTTGGCTTGCTGAAAAATGAAATCTCTTCGGCGAATAAAACGAAACGGGCATGCGCCGGCGATGCCAGCCACAATATAGGCCAGAGCGCGGCGCTTCCAATGCCGCGGGCGCAACGACGCACCGATTTCGCGCCCCTTCGCCACTCCTTCCGGGGGAACAGAACCGGGTTCGGCTCGTTTGAACGTTTTCACGAAGGAGACGAACATGGCTGAATATGATGACGCAACCAAGACATGGGATCTGGTCGAAAAGATCGGCTTCTGCATGCTGACGACCCAGACCGGACGCGACCTGCGCGCCCGCCCGATGGCCGCCTATGTCGAGCGCATGGAAAACGCGGTCTATTTTCTCACCGATGTCGAAAGCCACAAGGACGACGAGATCGCCCGCAGCCCCAATGTCTGCCTCGCCTTCGCCGATCCCAAGGGGCAGAAATACGTCTCCCTCTCCGGTACGGCCGAGGTGCTGAACGATCGCGCCCGCATCAAGGAACTCTGGGGCACGCCGGCCAAGGCCTGGTGGGACAGCCCGGACGACCCCTCGATCCGCATTCTCAAGGTGACACCGTCGTTTGCCGAATACTGGGACAGCCCCGGCACGATCATCAGCTATGTGAAGATGGCGGCAGCGGCGGTTTCCAACGCCAAGCCCGACATGGGCGACAATGCCAAGGTCAAACTGTGAACGGAGGCCCCGAATGACCAATTATCCGAAACCGCCTTTCGACACGCCGAAGCAGCCTATGCCTGGCAAGACCGCCGCCATGTCGCCGGTGCCGGACCATGGCGAGCATAGCTATCGCGGCTCCGGCCGTCTCTCGGGCAAGAAGGCGATCATCACCGGCGGCGACAGCGGCATCGGCCGCGCCGTCGCCATCGCCTATGCCCGCGAGGGCGCCGACGTGCTGGTCGCCTATCTCGATGAGAATGAGGACGCCAAGGAAACGAAAAAATGGGTCGAGGAGGCCGGCCGCAAGGCCGTGCTGGTCGCCGGCGATATCCAGAACCCGGAGCATTGCCGCCATATCGTCGATACGGCGCTTTCCGAACTTGGCGGCATCGACATCCTCGTCAACAATGCCGCCCATCAGGCAAGCTTCGACGATATTGCCGATATTTCCGACCGCGAATGGGAACTGACCTTCAAGGTCAATATCCACGCCATGTTCTACCTGTCGAAGGCGGCTGTGGCGCATATGAAGGCGGGCGCGGCCATCGTCAACACCGCCTCGATCAATGCCGATGCGCCGAGCCCGCATCTGCTGGCCTACGCCACCACCAAGGGCGCGATCCAGAATTTCACCGCCGGCCTGGCGCAGATGCTGGCGGAACGGGAAATCCGGGTCAATGCCGTCGCACCCGGCCCGATCTGGACGCCGCTCATCCCCTCGACCATGCCGGAGGAAGCGGTGCGCAATTTCGGCAAGCAGGTGCCGATGCAGCGCCCCGGCCAGCCGGCGGAATTGGCGACCGCCTATGTGATGCTCGCCGATCCGCTGTCGAGCTACGTTTCCGGCGCGACGATCGCCGTTACCGGCGGCAAACCGATGCTTTGAAAGCGGGGCCGCGCATTTGCGGCCCCTCCCCCTCAGTTAGGAACCACAAGCACGCGGATCTCACCCTTTCGCGGCGGATTGGCGATGACGTCGACGGCTTCATCCAGCGACACCGTGCGACTGATCAGCCTGTCGACGCGCACCGCGCCGGTGGCGATCAGGTCGGCGGCGCGGCGGTGGGTGAAGGGATTGACGAAGGAGCCAATGATTTTCAGTTCGCGGAACAGGATGTCGAAGGGCTCGATCTCGATGGTCTCGCCGGCCGCCATGACGCCGAGGATGACGACCGTGCCGCCGGCCTTGGCCAGCTTCGGCGCCTGACGCATGGTTTCGGCGACACCGGCACATTCGATGACCACGTCGGCGCCGCCCGGCAGCAGGCCGTCCGCGCCGGCGATGCCGGCAATCGCGTCACCCGTGGTCGGATCGAAGCTGTGGGTCGCGCCGATCTCTTCCGCCAAGGCTCGCTTCTCGCCCTGACGCGTCACCATGACCACGCGCGTCGCGCCGGCGATACGGCAGAGCTGCACCGTCAGCATGCCGATCACGCCGCCGCCGAGGATCACCACCGAGGAACCCGCCTTGATCTCGGCCATGTCGACGCCGTGCAGGCAGCAGGCGAGTGGCTCGCAGAAGGCGCCATGCGTCGGCGGCAGCGAGGCCGGCAGCGGCTGCGCCTGTTGCTGCGGCACGATGACATATTCGGCAAAGCCGCCATCGCGATGCACGCCGATGGCCGAGAGGTTGCGGCAGAGATTGACCTTGCCCGACTGGCATTGCGGGCAGCGGCCGCAGGAAATATTCGGATCGCCGGTAATGCGATCTCCCACCGCAAAGCCCGAGACATCGCTGCCGACCGCCTCGACGATGCCGGAGAATTCATGGCCTGTTATCACCGGCGGCGTGCAGGGAAACTCGCCATGGAAGAGGTGCCGGTCGGTGCCGCAGACACCGCAAGCCTCAACCTGCACCAGAAGATCGCCCGGACCTGGAACGGGTTTTTCCACCTCGCGAACGAACAGGTGACCAGTGGATTCCAGACGCAGGGCCTTCATGTCAGCTCCTCCCAAAGCAGTGTCTGCGCCACCCTGCCAGTTTCCGGGAGAAGGTCAAGAATAAATGTGGAAACGTTACCGGATGGCAAAACCGGTGGATTTCAGGAAGAAATGCATCTTCGAGGTGTCGATCGGCACAGAAATGCTGTTCTCCGGCGCGACCGGCGCATGGGCCGGCACCTGCGCGGTGAAGCTTGCCGAGCCCACCTTGCCGAGCGCCAGCGTATGCGGCCCGAGCGGCTCGATATCGCGCACCTGCAGGGTCACAGTCGGGGCGTCCGGGTCCGTTGTCATCGTGTGCTCAGGACGGATGCCGAGCACGACAGGTTGATCGACCACGGCGGCGAGCGGGCCGGAACGCGCCGCCGGAATGGCGACCGCCACCTCGCCTTCGCCCCGGAAGACAAGGCCGCTTTCGCCACGCTCGATGCGGCCTTCGAGGAAATTCATGCTCGGCGCGCCGATGAAGGCGGCGACGAACAGGTTGGTCGGGGCTTCGTAGAGCGTGATCGGATCGGCGGCCTGCTCGATACGGCCCTGGTTCATGACGACGACGCGGTCGGCCATGGTCATGGCCTCGACCTGGTCGTGGGTGACGTAGACCGCAGTCGTTTGCAGACGGCGATGCAACAGCTTGATTTCGGTGCGCATCTCGACGCGCAGCTTGGCATCGAGGTTCGACAGCGGTTCGTCGAACAGGAAGACATCCGGCTGGCGCACGATGGCGCGGCCGATGGCGACGCGCTGGCGCTGGCCGCCCGAAAGCGCGCTGGGTTTGCGGGCGAGATAGCTGCCGAGGTTGAGGACACGCGCCGCTTCGGTCACCGCCCTGTCGATCTCCGCCTTCGGCGTACCGCGCACCTTCATGCCGTAGCCGATGTTTTCGGCCACCGTCATATGCGGATAAAGCGCATAGTTCTGGAAGACCATCGAGCAATTGCGCAGGCCGGGCCGCAGCTCGGTGACATCGCGGTCGCCGATGCGGACAGTGCCGGAGGAGGCGGTTTCGAGGCCGGCGATCATGCGCAGCGTCGTCGTCTTGCCGCAGCCGGACGGCCCGACCAGCACCACGAATTCCCGGTCCGCGATCTCCAGATCGAGCGGCGGGATGACGGTGACGGTCCCGAAGGACTTGGTGATCTGCTCCAAACGGACCTGGGACATGCGGCAACGCCTTCTCTGTGACGGTCTCCGGCCCGCCGGGCCGGAAAATACGGGAAGCGCCCGCCCTCCGTTATCGGAAGGCGGGCGGTCTGGCTTACTTCTTGGGCAGGCCCATCGAGGCGCGATAGGCAGCAAGCTGCTTGTCGCGGCCGAACTCGTCGGTCAGCTTGTTCCACTGCTCGGCGACGCTATCGAGCGCCTGCTGCGGGGTGCTTTCGCCTGCCAGCGCCTTCGAGAGCTCGATTTCCAGGATTTCCGTGTAGGAGAAATAGCCCGGCAGACGCATGTCGAGGGCGATGTTCTTCGCGGTCACGGCTTCCTTCTGGGCGCCGAGATATTCCTTCGCTTCACGCGGCGAGAAGATCTTCGACCACAGATCGAGATTGGTGGTGTGCGAGATGCGGTAGGGGTTAACGCCCGTGCCGCCGGTGATCGCCGCCTGACCGGAAACTTCCGGGCTGGTCAGGTACTGGATGTAGTTCCAGGCCGCTTCCTTCTTGGTGGAGGATTCCGGCACCGCCGCCTGCCAGCCGCCGAAGGCCATGAAGGAGGTCTGGACGACATGGTCGAACTTGTCCCACTTCTTGGTCTTGTAGTTCCAGATCTCGTCCGAACCCGGCAGCGAGGCCGAGCCGACATTGCCGGCCACCTTCGACTGCTTGGGATCGGCGCCGATGACGCCGGTATCGCCCCAGCCGATCGATTCCGCCACCTGGCCGCCGGCAAAGGCGGCGTTGACTTCGCCGAAAGAGAAGTTCAGCGCATTCGGCGGCGCCAGCTTCGAGGCGCGGATATATTCCTCCAGGCCGCGCACCCAGCCCGGATTGTTGACCTGCGCATCCATCGTGTCGGGGTCGAAGAACATGCCGCCCGGATTATCGGGATGGCTGGTATAGCCGGCGACATGGCTGAACAGGAACCAGAACTGCTGGCCGCCACGGCGGAAGGCTTCCGCCGTGCCCCACAGGTTCTTGGCCGGCTGGTTGAAGAATTCGGCGATATCGAGATACTGCTTCCAGGTCTTCGGCGGCGCCAGATCGTAGCCGTACTTGTCCTTGAAGGCCTTCTGGTTGTCGGCATTCTCGAACAGGTCGATGCGGTAGCTGTAGGTATGGGCGTCGCCATCCATGGTCTGCGACAGAACCTTGCCGTTCCAGACCATCAACTGTTCGCGGTAAACCGGGGCGATGTCTTCCCAGGCTTCGCCCTTCTGCATGGCGGCCGGCATTTCCGACAGGAAGTCGGTGAAGTCAGGCGCCCAGGCCGGGGCAAACGCGATGACGTCGAAGGCGTCTTCGCCCGAGGTCAGCGAGGTCACGATCTTCGGATAGAGTTCCGACCACGGAAACTCGACGACCTTGACCTTGCCGCAGGTCTTTTCTTCCCAGCCCTTGGCGGCCAGTTGCAGGGCGGATGCGATATAGGGGCCGGTCTGCGTCGTCGCCGTCAGTTCGACGCCGGTATAGTCCGGGTCGCAGGCGAAGGCATTGCCGGCGCCGAGCGCCGCGAGCATGGAAACGGATGCCAGTAGAAATTTCTTCATTCTTTCCTCCCGTGAAAAAATTCTGAATTACGACGTCTTACTTGATGGCGCCGAGCAGCAGGCCGGAGCGCATTAGCCGGCTGAGCACCCCGGCCATGACCATCATCGGAATGATGGCCACGAGGGCAGCGGCAGAAATCGACCACCATTCGTCGCCGCGCTGGCTGTTCTGGCCGGCGACGAGGATCGGCAGGGTCTGCCATTTGGAATTGGTCAGGAACAGCGCGAACAGGAACTCGTTCCAGACGAAGGCGAGCGTGATCATGAAGGTGGCGATCAGGCCCGGTTTCGACATCGGCAGGACGATGCCGAAGAAGATCCGCCAGGTGGGCACGTTATCGACCATCGCCGCTTCCTCGACCTCGACCGGCAGCGCCTCGAAGAAGTCGCGCATCAGCCAGATGACGATCGGCAACGAAAAGGCGATATAGGCGAAGGTCAGGCCGATATAGCTGTCGACCAGCTTGAAGCCGAGCTTGCCGACTTCCGTATACATCAGATAGAGCGCGAAGGCGGCGACGATCGGCGGGAACATGCGCTGGCTGACGAACCAGAAGACGATATCCTTGTTGCCCAGTTCCGGCCCCGGCAGGCGGAAGCGGCTGGAGATCACCGCCAGCGCCAGCGCGGCGATGAAGGCGTAGATCAGGGCGATGCCCTGGCCAAGGCCCATGACATTGCGCCCGAGCAGGAAGCCGCCAAAGGCGACCACGACGAAGATCAGCGCCGACAAGAGGCGAAAGCGGAAGGTGAAGCGCACCAGCGCATAGGCGGCCATGGAGCCGATGGCGGTCGCCGCCACCGAGGCCGAGAGGCCGACGATCATCGAGGCCGTGAAGGTATCGTAGAAGCCGCCGCGCTGGCCGGAAAACAGCTCGTACCAGGCGGTCATCGTCGGCTCGAAATCGACGAAGGGAATATAGGTGGCGCCGCCGACGACGCCGATCGGCGACTTGAACGAGGTGACCGCCGCCCAATAGAGCGGAAACAGGGTGAAGGCGAACCAGACGAGGCAGCCGGCAAGAGCAAGCCAGCGCCGGCTTCCCGTGAGTGCGCGCGCGCTCATTTGTGCTTCTCCAGATAGGGCCGCAGGATGGCGAGATAGACCATGCCGATGACGGTGATGACGATCAGGAACAGGAAGGACAGCGCCGATGTGTAGCCCAGATTGAACTTCTTGAAGCCTTCCTGATAGGCGAACAGCGTCAGCGTTTCGGTCGAGATGCCCGGCCCGCCGCCGGTCATGACGAAGACGGTATCGATGATCTTGTAGCTCTCGATCAGGCGGATGAAGACGACGGCAACCGAGACCGGCAGCAGCATCGGGAAGGTGATGTCGCGGAACTGCTGCCAGGCGGAGGCATTCTCCAGCGCCGCCGCCTCATAGACGTCTTCCGGCAGGGTCTGCAGGCCGGCGAGCAGCATCAGGATGACGAAGGGCGTCCATTGCCAGACCTCGACGACGATGATCGAGCCGAGCGCCCAGCTCGTCTGGGTCAGGAACGGCAGGTTGGGAAAGCCGAGGAAGGTCATGAACTCGTTGAGCGGCCCCATGGTCGGGTTCAGCACCTGGCGGGCGATCAGCGCCACCGCGACCGGCGCCACCAGCATCGGCAGCAGGAAGACGAAGCGGAACAGCCCCTCGCCCGGCACGCGCGCATTCAGCGCCAGGGCCACCGACAGGCCGATGACATATTGCAGCCCGACCGAGAGGAAGGCGATCAGCGTCGTCGTGCCGGCCACATGCCAGAAACGCGGATTGCTCAGCAATTCGACATAGTTGCCGAAGCCGACGAAACGGGCCGGCGTCGGCGGCACCAGCCGCATGCTCATGAAGCTGGTGGTCAATGAATAGACGAGCGGGAAGATCGAGATGATCAGGACGATCAGCAGCGCCGGCCAGATGAAGAAATGCTTGATAGGATCGTTGCGCGTCATGCCGGTCTCCCCCAACCATCCGCCGTTTTTGCAGCCGACGAGCCGCCGCCCGGCACTACTGCGCCGGACCGGGCCTGCCGATCCACGAAATTCCACGCAGCAGCCAGCGGGGCGAAGGCCACGCCGCCCGCGCGCTCGAACGAGCCAGACATCACGAAAATCCTCCCGGTTGCATGCTCCCACACGCGCCCCAAGCGCCGCCTCTCCAAGCGGCATTAGGTAGAATAATTACAGAATTTATATCCGTCAACATATAATCCAGCGGAAAATGACGAATAAAGCCGTTAAATCTCAGAGGCTTGGCAAGAAATTTCGACACTACGGCAGGCTTCTTGTAGTGTTCTTACAAGAAGCCTGCCGTAAGGCGTCAAACCATCAGGCATTCCCGGCCAGTAAGGCCTCGATTTCCTCGCGCCGCGGCATCGCCGGCGCAGTTCCCCGGCGGGTGACGGCGATGCCCGCCGTGGCGCAGCCGAAGCGCACCGCCTCGACCGGTTCCAACCCGCGCGCCAAGGCCGCCGAAAAGCCGCCGACGAAGGCATCGCCGGCCCCGGTCGTATCGATGACCGGGCCGCTGGCGATTGCCGGCACATGCACCGAGCGCTCACGCGTGTGATAGAGAACGCCGCGCTCGCCGAGCGTGATCAGCGCCGTGCGCGCGCCCTTGTCGAGCAGGATATCGCCGGCCCGGCGCGGCTCGTCGAGCGACGTAAGCGGGAAGCCGACGATGGCCGCCGCTTCCGTTTCGTTCGGCACGATATAGTCGCACAGCGGATAGAGGGCATCCGGGAAGGCTTCGGCCGGGGCCGGATTGAACACCGTCGTCACGCCGGCCGCATGGGCGATCTCCAGCGCCCGCTGTGCGGCTGCCGCCGGCTGTTCGAGCTGGGTGACGAAGATCAGCGAGGTTTCGATGGTCTCGCGCGCCGCCTCGACATCGTCGATGCCGATGGTGCCGGCGGCACCCGGATAGACGATGATGGCGTTTTCGCCGTTCTGGTCGTTGACATAGATGAAGGCGGCACCGGTCGGCATGTCGTCCATCTGCACGACTTTCGGCGTGACGCCGGCCTCGGCATAGGTTTTCAGCGCCATCTCGCCAAACGTATCCTTGCCGAGCTTGGAGATGAACGAGACCGGGCTGCCGGCCCGCGCCGCCGCCACCGCCTGGTTCGACCCCTTGCCGCCCGGCCCGACCGAAAAGCCGCTGCCGGTGATCGTCTCGCCGACGACCGGCATGCGTTTGGCCAGATAGGCGGTGTCCGCCACGAAAATTCCGAGAATCGATACGCCTGACTTCATCTCTTGCCTCTCCTCCCCCCTTCGGGCCCGCGCCACGCCGCTTATTTCGGCGGAATGACGCCCTTGGTCACCAGGAAGCAGCCGTAAAACCGGGTCTCGCCCGTGGTGATGACGCAATAGGCCTGCTTGGCCTTTTCATAGAAGGCGAAGCGCTCGATACCGTACATCGGCGCCGGCTGGCCCTCGGCGCGGTCGATTGCGCCCTGCACTTCCCTCTGCACCTCGGGCAGATCGTTCGGCGCGCCCATCACTTCCATGCGGCCGACCGAAGGCTGCAGCGGCGTATCCAGCGGCAGCACCGACAGCACCGCCTCGAAGGCGCGCGCCGCCGAGACATTGTCGATGCGCAGCAGCTTGCCGAGCACCGTCTGGCGGGCAATCGCATCCGAGGGGAAATTGGTATCGGCGATCACGAGCGTATCGCCATGGCCCATGGCGCGCAGCG
>JAFKJU010000097.1 GCA_017305935.1 Hyphomicrobiales bacterium
GACCCGTTCTCCGGCACGATCTACGTATTCCGGGCCAGGCGCACGGACCGGATCAAGCTGGTCTTCTGGGATGGCAGCGGCGTCTGCCTGGTGTCCAAGAGGCTTGAGGATGGTGAGTTCCACTGGCCCCGGGTGCAGGACGGTGCGATGCGGCTGTCGGCCGCCCAGTTCTCGGCATTGTTCGAGGGGCTGGACTGGAAGCGCGTTCATGCGCCGACCGAGGCGCGTGTCCCGCAGACGGCCGGATAGCCGCCGCGACCTATTGAATCAGCCGCGTCAACACCCTCGTCCTGGGCGTCGAAGTGTGCTGTTGTCGCGCCATGACGATGATGGCCGACGAGCTTCCCGACGACCTGAACGCGCTCAAGGCCATGGTGCTTTCGCGCGAGCTCGAGAATGCCCGGCTGCGCCAGATCATCAAGGAATTGCAGCGCCACCGCTTCGGCCGTCGCGCTGAGACGCTTCCAGAAGATCAGCTTCTCCTTGGGCTCGAAGAGGCCGAACAGGTCGAGGCGGACGGTCTGGAAGACAAGGAGCAGGCATCGAGCGATCTGCGCCGGGAAGGGGTTGCCAGGCGGCGGACAAACCGTGGTTCCCTTCCTGCCCATCTGCCGCGCATCGATGTGGTCATCGACATCGAAAGCCATGACTGCCCCTGCTGTGGTAAAGGCCTGCATCGGATCGGCGAAGACGTCAGCGAGAAGCTCGACATCGTGCCAGCCCAGTTCCGCGTTCTGGTAACGCGTCGTCCCAAATATGCATGCCGGGCCTGCGAGGAGGTCGTCGTCCAGGCGGCAGCTCCCGCGCGGTTGATCGAAGGTGGCATTCCGACCGAGGCGACCGTCGCCCAGGTGCTGGTCTCCAAATACGCCGATCACCTGCCGCTCTACAGACAGGCGCAAATCTACAAGCGCCAAGGTATCGAACTCGACCGCTCGACACTTGCCGACTGGGTCGGCCGCGCCGCGTGGCACCTGCGCCCGGTTCATCAAAGGTTGCTCGAACACCTCAAGGCGTCGTCCAAGCTCTTCGCCGACGAGACGACCGCCCCGGTGCTCGATCCGGGTCGAGGAAGGACGAAGACCGGGCAGCTATGGGCATACGCTCGCGATGACCGACCATGGCAGGGGGCCGATCCGCCCGGCGTTGTCTATGTCTATGCGCCTGATCGCAAGAGCGAACGGCCGATGGCGCATCTCAATGGCTTCGTCGGCGTCCTGCAGGTGGACGGATACGTGGGTTATCGAGCGCTCGCCACCGGCAACATCGTATCTCTGGCATTCTGCTGGAGCCACGTGCGACGGCGATTTTATGAGTTGTCGGCCGCCGGTCCTGCGCCCATCGCCAGCGAAGCGCTCAGGCGTATCGCCGAGCTCTACAAGATCGAGGACGATATCCGCGGCAGGACGCACGAGGAACGCCGCGCCGTCCGGCAGGACAAGAGCCGCCCGATCGTTGACGACCTCGCGCCCTGGCTGACCGAGCAGCTCGCCCTTATCAGCCAGAAGACCAAGCTCGCCGAAGCCATCAGTTACACGCTCTCACGCTGGGACGGGCTCACCCGCTTCATCAATGACGGCCGCATCGAGATCGACTCCAATACTGTTGAGCGGTCCATCAGGCCGATCGCCCTCAATAGGAAGAACGCGCTGTTCGCTGGCTCTGACGCCGGAGCCGAACATTGGGCGACCATCGCTTCCCTCATTGAAACGGCCAAGCTAAACGGCGTCGAGCCGATGGCCTACCTGACGGACGTCATCACCAAGGTCGTCAACGACCATCCAAATAGCCGCATCGATGACCTTATGCCCTGGGCCTATGCCGAGAAGACCATCGCAAAGGCCGTGGCCTGAGAACATCGCTTACGATCAAAAAGGAAAAGACAGTCTCTGAATTCATCGCCCCCAAGGTCGGCGGCGTCACGGCGGCGGACGGAACATGGATCGAGGCATGTCACATGATCGACGGCGGATCATCCTTGCTCCTCGACGCGGTCGCATTGCTGACCTCCCCTCATGTGATTGAGGAAGTTGAGTAGAGGCGAAAATCTTCGATAGTCTCAGGAACTAAACGCCAATGCCGCGGTTCGACCATAGGGCCCTCTCAGACTACCGGGAACCAGCCTTCTCCGTTTTGATCGAAGGGAAAATCCGGTGGGGAATAAGATTGTGGTCCTGGTCGTCGAGGACGATGTTTTTCAACGTTTGCTCGCGGTAGACATCGTTGAAGCCGCGGGCTTCACAGCTTTAGAAGCAAGAAGCGGGGATGAAGCTCTGCAGGTCTTGGAGAACAGAGCCGATATCTCAATCCTGTTCACGGATGTCAGGATGCCCGGCAACACGAATGGCTTGCAACTGGCGCGGTTTGTCAGCGAACGATATCCTTGCGTGCAAATCATCATCGTCTCAGGAAACGCATCACCAGCAGATGCTCCCATGCCATTGGGGAGCGCCTTCTTCGCCAAGCCCTACCGCGATGAACAGATCACGCGCACACTGAACCGCTTCGCGACCTTGCACTAGCTCCGTCAAGCCGGCCGATTAGGAGCGGTCGAGCGTCACTTTCAGCCGATCAATTGCGTTGTAGAAGCTTTCGACATCTTCTGATGTTAGGACCATTTCGTACCGGTGCCGGAGGATGACGCGCGCCGCGTCTTCGACTTCCGTCATCACCTCGCGCGCGGCCGGTGAAAGCAGCTTGTGCTCGAACAAAAGGTGCCTTAGCTGGCGGACATTGGCCTCGAACGAAGCGGCATTTTTTTCCAGGTCTACTTTGCCACGAGACAATTGCCCCAAGATAAAGCCGATTGGCATTCTTAACTCCCAAGCCTTCCGCCGAGAACTTTGCGGCGCTCAGGATTGTCCTCAATTGCGGGGTCGACGCAAGACGATTTTAGTGGGGGTTTGGTAGCGGTGCACAATGCTGAAAAGCGGACGATACGTTTTGAAAACGAGACGCCCGCTTTCCGGTTGTCTTGATCAACTGAGGAACTTTGGGACACTTAATGAACTGCGCGACTGTCCATTTGCGATGGCGCTAGCTAAGAGCCCATCCGGTGCACCTCATCAGTTTTTGGTCAGCGGGATTGTGCACCTGACG
>JAFKJU010000011.1 GCA_017305935.1 Hyphomicrobiales bacterium
ACGGCGCGCAGCAGCTTCACCTGCACCTCGAGCGGCAGGTCGCCGATCTCGTCGAGGAACAGCGTGCCACCGTCGGCATCGACGAACTTGCCGGCGTGACGCTCGGTCGCACCCGTGAACGCGCCCTTCTCATGGCCGAACAGGATGCTTTCCACCAGATTGTGCGGGATGGCGCCGCAATTGACGGTGATGAACGGCCGGCCGGCACGGTCGCCGCCGGACTGGATGGCGCGGGCCACCAG
Source organism: Hyphomicrobiales bacterium (assembly GCA_017305935.1). Lineage (GTDB taxonomy): Bacteria > Pseudomonadota > Alphaproteobacteria > Rhizobiales > Rhizobiaceae > Metarhizobium. The sequence continues at coordinate 243 of JAFKJU010000011.1, forward strand.
TTCCTTGCCGACGCCCGATTCGCCTTCCAGCACCACGGGAATGTTGGATTGCGCGGCGCGTTGCGCCAACTCGATGACGCGCAGCATCGAGGGGCTGGCGGAGACGATGTCGTCGAAGCCGATGGCCCCGGCGCGGCTGCGGCGGCCGGCGCGCGCCTTGGCCTCGCGCTGGTCGACCTTCAGGGCATTGGCGATGGAATTGGCGATTCGCTCCGGCGAGACCGGCTTGACGACGAAATCGAAGGCGCCGGCGCGCATCGCCTGCACCACGGTATCGATGCCGCCCTGCCCCGTCTGGACGATGACCGGTAGATCGATACCAAGATCGTGCAGCGCTTCGAGGAAGCCGAGCCCGTTCATTTCCGGCATGACCAGATCGAGCACGATGACGTTGATCTCGCCCAGCCGGCGCTTGAGCAGCTCCAGCCCGGCGCGGCCGTTTTCGGCCAGATGCGGAATATGGCCGTGACGCTCGACGGCGTTCTTGAGAAGGCGGCGCTGGACGGGGTCGTCATCAACAACAAGAATGTGCGCGGTCACGGTCAACTCCTGGCAATCATCCATCATGAGAGCGTCGCATCATGCGAAACCCGAGGCTGACCCTGGCATGGGAGGGTTGAACATCCAGTTTTGAGAAATGCTCGGATTTTAACCATTCGCATTTTCCGGCACACCGGTCGCCTCTCGGGCAGGAAAGCGACGCGAAACGCTTGCCGCGCCGCCTGGGCGTGAATACATCTGCGTGACGATATATGTAGGATCGATCGAAGAAGGACATGCCGATGCGCCCCCTCCCCGTGATGCAGACCGCCCCCGCCGCCATTGCCCGCCAGCCGGCGGCACTCGGCGAGCTTCCGGTCTGGCGTCTCACCGATCTCTATCCCGCCACCGATTCGCCCGAATTCCTCGGCGATGTCGAGAAGGCGGCAAGCGAGGCAGTCGCCTTCGAGGCGCGCTGGAAGGGCAAGCTGGCGGAATCCGCGACGAAAACCGGCGACGAAGGGCTGGGTGCTGCCATCGCCCAGTCGGATGCGCTGGAGGATCTGCTCGGCCGCATCGCCTCCTATGCCGGGCTGACCTATTTCTCCGACACCAGCAACCCCGCAAACGGCAAGTTCTACGGCGACGTGCAGGTGAAGCTCACCGATATTGCCGCGCATCTCCTGTTCTTCCCGCTGGAGCTGAACCGCATCGACGATTCGGTGATCGAGGCCTCGCTTTCGCGCGACAGCCTCGCCGCCCATTACAAGCCCTGGCTTCTCGACCTGCGCAAGGACAAGCCCTACCAGCTCGACGACAAGCTGGAACAGCTTTTCCTCGAAAAATCCATGACCAGCGCCACTGCCTTCAACCGTCTGTTCGACGAAACGCTGGCCGAGCTGCGCTTCGATATCGACGGCGAGAAGGTGCCGCTGGAAGTGGCGCTGAACCTGCTGCAGGAAGCCGACCCCGAGGCACGGCGCAAGGGGGCGATGGCGCTTGCCGAAACCTTCAAGGTGAACCTGCGTGTCTTCACGCTGATCACCAACACGCTCGCCAAGGACAAGGACATTGCCGACCGCTGGCGCGGTTTTCAGGACATCGCCGACAGCCGGCATCTCGCTAACCGCGTCGAGCGCGAGGTGGTCGATGCGCTGGCCGCCGCCGTCAAGGACGCCTATCCGCGCCTGTCGCACCGGTATTACACGATGAAGGCCAAATGGCTCGGCATGGACCAGCTCAATTACTGGGACCGCAACGCGCCGCTGCCGGAAACGCCGGATGCGCTGATTCCCTGGACGGAAGCCAGGGACATGGTGCTTTCGGCCTATGCCGCCTTTTCGCCCGAGATGGCCGACATCGCCCGCCGCTTCTTCGACGAAAGTTGGATCGACGCGCCGGTGCGCCCCGGCAAGGCGCCGGGTGCCTTCGCCCATCCGACCGTGCCCTCGGCCCATCCTTACGTGCTGGTCAACTATCTCGGCAAACCGCGCGACGTGATGACGCTTGCCCATGAACTCGGCCATGGCGTGCATCAGGTTCTGGCCGGTGGCCAGGGCGCGCTGATGAGCCAGACGCCGCTGACGCTGGCCGAAACCGCCTCCGTCTTCGGCGAGATGCTGACGTTCCGTGCCCTTCTGGATAAAACAAAGGACAAGCGCGAGCGCAAGGCAATGCTCGCCCAGAAGGTCGAGGACATGATCAACACGGTCGTGCGCCAGATCGCCTTCTACGAATTCGAGCGCAAGGTGCATACCGCCCGCAAGGAGGGTGAGCTGACCTCCGAGCAGATCGGGCAATTGTGGCTGTCGGTGCAGAATGAAAGCCTCGGCCCGGCGATCAAGATTTCGGAAGGATACGAGACCTATTGGGCCTATATCCCCCACTTCATCCACTCGCCCTTCTATGTCTATGCCTATGCCTTCGGCGATTGCCTGGTGAACTCGCTTTATGCTGTCTACCAGAAGGCCGAATCGGGCTTTCAGGCGAAATATTTCGAACTGCTGAAGGCCGGCGGCACCAAGCATCATTCGGAATTGCTGAAGCCTTTCGGGCTCGATGCCACCGATCCGTCGTTCTGGGCACAGGGCCTGTCGATGATTGAAGGGCTGATCGACGAACTCGAAGCGCTTGATAAGGATTGAGACCGAATATTGCGCCGCCCGCCGCCAAGCGGGCGGCGGTTAGCGGAAAGACGACGACTTCCATGACCGACCACCCGCCCTTCGCCCTGTTTCGTGACGACCCGGCCGGCACCGCCATGCTGTTTTCCGATCCCGCCGAGATCGTCACCGTGCGCAGGCGCGCCGATTTCCTGCCCGCGCTCGACAAGCTGGAGGCAGCGCGCAAATCCGGCAAATGGCTCGCCGGTTCCATGGCCTATGAGGCGGGGCATCTGTTCGAGGACAAGCTCGAAAATTTCGCCGTCGAGGACCGCGAGACGCCGCTGCTCTGCTTCGGTCTCTTCGATGCGCCGGCGGCGGACGACCATCCGCTCCTGCAGCCGCGCCAGCGCAGCGAAAACCAGCCCTTCCTCAGCGAACCCCGCGCGGCCTGGGATTTCGACACCTATCGCGACCGTTTCGAGCGCCTGCACCGGCATCTGCGCCTGGGCGATTGCTACCAGGCGAACCTGACCATGCCGATCACCGCGCGCTGGAACGGCGATCCGCTCGCCGCCTTCTGGTCGCTGATCGCCCGCCAGCCGGTGAAATACGGCGCCTATCTCGATCTCGGCGGCCCGAAACTCCTGTCGCGCTCGCCGGAACTGTTCTTCCGCACCGACGAGGACGGCTGGATCGAGACGCATCCGATGAAGGGCACCGCCCCACGCGGCGCAACGCCGCAGGAAGATGCGGAGATCGTCGCCGCCATGCTGGCCGACGAAAAGACGCAGGCCGAAAACCGCATGATCGTCGACTTGCTACGCAACGACATCTCGCGCATCACCGAGGTCGGCACCCTCGACGTGCCGAAACTCTTTGACATCGAGACCTATCCGACCGTCCACCAGATGGTCAGCCATGTGCAGGCGAAGCTTTTGCCGGGCATGACCCTGCGCGACATTTTCGCCGCCCTCTTCCCCTGCGGCTCGATCACCGGCGCCCCGAAAATCAGCGCCATGAGCATCCTGCATGCGCTGGAAGACGGCCCGCGCGACGCCTATTGCGGGGCGATCGGTTTCGTCTCGCCGGAGGGGCCGATGCGCTTCTCGGTGGCGATCCGCACCATCTCGCTCTTTCCAAACGGCCACGCAGTCTTCAATGTCGGCGGCGGCATCGTGTTCGATTCGCGCGCCGATGCCGAATATGAGGAATGCCTGTTGAAGGCCCGTTTTGCGGTAGGGGATCAATGGATTTCACGCTGATCGAGACGTTTCGTTACGAGCCCGGACAGGGGCCGCTGAGGATCGACCAGCACATGAAGCGGCTGGCGCGTTCGGCCGATGCGCTGCGCTTCCGCCAGCCGGCCGCCGCCCGCAAGAAGCTGGACGAGCACCTGAAGGACGCCGCCGAGCCCTTGCGCGTGCGCCTGACGCTAACGCCGAAGGGCGAGATCGACATCACCTCGACGCCGTTCACGCCGCTCGACGAGGATACCGTCTGGACGCTGCGCGTCGCCCAGACCCGCCTCGATTCCGCCGATCCGCTGCTGCGCCACAAGACCTCGAAACGCGATGTCTACGAGGCGGCGCGCGCCGAATATTCGAAGGAAGACGCCGACGAGGTTCTGCTGCTTAACGAATTGGGCGATGTCTGCGAAGGCACGATCACCAGCATCTTCGTGGAGGAGACCGGTGGGCCGCTGATGACGCCGCCGCTCAATTCCGGCCTGCTGTCCGGCGTCTTCCGCACCGACATGATCTGCCGGCAGAAGGCCCGCAGCCAGCGCCTGCGGCTTCAGGATCTGCGCAACCGCCAGATTTTCGTCGGAAATTCCCTGCGCGGCCTGATCCGCGCGCAACTGATCACGGACTGAGAACCCATGTTCATCCTGTCGCTCACCTATCTCAAGGGCACCGAAGAGGCCGATCAATACATGCAGCCGCATCTCGACTGGCTGCAGGCGGGTTACGAGCGTGGCCTGTTCCTCGCCTCCGGCCGCAAGGTGCCGCGCACCGGCGGCGTCATTTTCGCCCACGGCGGGCGTGCTGACATCGAGGCGCTGGTCGCCGCCGATCCCTTCACCCTCCACGGCGTCTGCACCTATGAGATCACCGAAGTGGCGGTGACGCGCGTCGCCGGCGCGGCCTCGACGCCTTGAAATCCTGATCTGCCCCGAGCGCCCGATGACCCACCGCCTCGTCCACATGCCCTACCACACCTCGGCCAAGCCGTTTTCCATCGGCCTGCGCTCGATCACGCCCGAGACCTGGCTGGAGCCGGATGCCGATCTCGGCCGCTATCTCGACGAAAAGGCGCGGCTGATCGCCAGCGAGCGCCCCCAGGTCTTCCTGGCCGAGCCCGGAACCGAGGCGGCGCAGCAGGAATGCCTCGATACCGTCGCCGGCCACCTGTTACGCGACCACGCGCATCTCTGTTCCCGCACGGCCGAGGGGCGGCTGGCGCTGGCTGGACGCGCGGTGGCGCTGGATGCGCCGGGCACACCGCCGCTGGAGATCGCCGGCTCGCTGGTGCAGGACGATCTCGTGCTCTTGCGCCGGCGCGAGACCGGCTGGCATATCGTCGCAGCCTATGTCGCCTTCCCCTCCGCCTGGTCGCTGCCGGAAAAATTCGGCCGGCCGATGGAGGAAGTGCATGCCCCTGTCCCCGGCTTCCAGGCCGGCACCCGCAATGCCGGCCTCATCAACCGTATCTTCGACAACCTGCAGCCGGAACTGCCGGCGGAGCGCTTCAACTGGTCGGTCTATCCGCGCGGCGACCTGTTCTGGCCGCCGGAGGTCAGCGCCGCCCATGGCCGCGCGCCCTTCGATGCCGCCAGCCATATCGTCCGTGTCGAGCGCCAGACGCTGCGCCGGCTGCCCGTATCAGGCGATATCGTCTTCACCATCCGTATCTATATCGACCCCATCGCCGCCCTGCTGCGCCATCCCGACGGCGCGGTGCTGGCGCAATCCCTGGCCGACCGGCTGGACGGGCTGGAACCCGACCAGCTCGCCTACAAGGCCATGACCGCCAAAAAGGACGGGCTCGTCGCCTATCTGCGCCAGGCGGCGCTGGAGAAAAGCGACGCGTGAGCGTTTTCCGCCCGGCCTGTCATCGGGACTTTATTGTGACGGGATTTTATGCTGTAGGGACATCCGAAGCCGGCAGAACCGGTGCGGCGGCCTGACCTTTCCCTTTCGGCGGCAGATGCCCGCCCTCTCATGGAGAAAAAGATGACTGAAAAAACCTATCCGGTGTATGGCGAAATCACCGGCCCGATCGTCATGATCGGTTTCGGGTCGATCGGCCGCGGCGCCCTGCCGCTGATCGAGCGCCACTTCAAATACGACCGGAACCGGTTGATCGTCATCGAGCCGCGCGAAGACGCCGCCGACACTGAAATCTACGAGCGTCACGGCGTACGCCATGTGAAGGCGCATGTGACCAAGGAGAACTACAAGGATCTCCTGAAACCCCTGCTGACCGAAGGCGAAGGCCAGGGCTTCTGCGTCAACCTCTCCGTCGATACCGGCTCGGTCGATCTGGTCAAGCTGTGCCGCAAGCTCGACGTGCTCTACATCGACACCGTCGTCGAGCCCTGGCTCGGCTTCTATTTCGACGACACGATGAAGAATGCCGACCGCACCAACTATGCGCTGCGCGAAACCATGCGCGCCGAAAAGCGCAAGAACCCGGGCGGCACGACGGCGGTCTCCTGCTGCGGCGCCAATCCCGGCATGGTCTCCTGGTTCGTGAAGAAGGCGCTGGTCGACGTCGCCACCGAACTCGGCATCAAGTTCGACGAGCCCGCCGCCGACGACCGCGCCGGCTGGGCCAAGCTGATGAAGAAGACCGGCGTCAAGGGCATCCATATCGCCGAGCGCGACACCCAGCGCGCCAAGAACCCGAAGCCGTTCAACACCTTCTGGAACACCTGGTCGGTGGAAGGCTTCATCTCCGAGGGCCTGCAGCCGTCCGAACTCGGCTGGGGCACGCACGAAACCTGGATGCCGAAGAACGCCAAGAAGCACAAGAAGGGTTGCCAGGCCGCCATCTACCTCGAACAGCCAGGCGCCAACACCCGCGTGCGCAGCTGGTGCCCGACGCCGGGCGCCCAGTACGGCTTCCTCGTCACCCATAACGAGGCGATCTCCATCGCCGATTATTTCACCGCCCATGACAAGGACGGCGACGTTTCCTATCGACCGACCTGCCATTACGCCTATCACCCGGCCAATGACGCGGTGCTGTCGCTGCACGAGATGTTCGGCAATGGCGGCCATGCTCAGCCGGTGCTGCATGTACTCGACGAGAACGAGCTGGTCGACGGCATCGACGAGCTCGGCGTGCTGCTCTACGGCCACGACAAGAACGCCTACTGGTACGGCTCGCGCCTCTCGGTCGAGGAGACCCGCGACATCGCCCCCTACCAGAACGCCACCGGCCTGCAGGTGACCTCCGCCGTTCTCGCCGGCATGGTCTGGGCGCTGGAAAACCCCAAGGCCGGCATCGTCGAGACCGACGAGATGGACTACAAGCGCTGCCTCGAAGTGCAGATGCCCTATCTCGGCCCGGTCGAAGGCCATTACACCGACTGGACGCCGCTGGCCGGTCGCCCGGGCCTCTTCCCCGAGGACATCGACGAAAGCGACCCCTGGCAGTTCCGCAATATCCTGGTGCGTTGACCTTTCAATGTTTTCAATGCCCGCAACCCAGGTTGCGGGCATTTTCGCAACGGTCGGCAAAAGAGTGATGCAGTGCCGGCTATGGTTCTTGCCATGACTGAGGCTTCGCGGCATGGTTTTTCAAGGACGTATGACGCAAGAGCGGTTGCGGGACGACGTCCAGACAGAGCCTGTGCGCCGGACCACCAGCGGGAGAGACCATGACCTTGAAGAAATCCCTGACCTTCCTTGCCGCCGCGGCCCTTCTGACGGCCTGCCAGTCCTCGCCCGAGCCTCGCCCCCTGCCGCCGATCTCGCAGCCGCAGCAGCCGGCGATGAACACCGTCGACGGCACGTGGACGGATCCGAACGGCCTGGTCTCCACCTTCAATGCCGGTCGCTTCGACACCCGCACCACGGATGGCTCCAACGCCGTGCTCGCTTCCGGCTCCTATACGGCCCAGCCGAACGGCATCGTCGAGATCAATCTCTATTCCAACCTGAAGAAGACCAATTCGCGGGTGAACTGCAAGCTGGCCGACCCCAGCCGCCTGAATTGCACCGCCGAATCCGGCACCCAGTTCACGCTGACGCGTCGCGCCTGAGTCTGCAAACGACTGCTAAGACAAGCTTTCGAAGGCTCCCTCCGGGGGGCCTTTTTGCATATTTGCCCTGTGACGATAGTTGAGGCGGCCATGCAGCTTTTTGCTTGAAGTTGGCACGGGTTGGTGGAAACATCCACGCCGGGAACAGTGTCACGAAGTGACCGTAGGATAAGCCCGGAGGGAGACCGGCAAAAACGGCCTCCCGGACAACAGCGGAGAACATCGCCTATGATCAAGCCCTTTGCATTCGGACTTCTGACAGCGTCGATGATGACGCTATCCTCGGGCGTCGCCTTTGCGGATTACGAACTCAACATCCTGCACATCAACGATTTCCACTCCCGCATCGAATCGATCAACAAATACGATGCGAGCTGCTCGGCCGAGGAAGAGGGCAAGAACGAATGCTTCGGCGGCGCCGCCCGCCTGAAGACCGCCATCGACCAGCGCCGCGCCGCGCTCAGCGGCAAGAACGTGCTGGTGCTGAACGGCGGCGACAATTTCCAGGGCTCGCTGTTCTACACCACCTTCAAGGGCGCGGCCGAGGCCGATTTCGTCAACGCCATCGGCTTCGACGCCATGGCGGTCGGCAATCATGAATTCGACGACGGCGAGGACGGCTTCGTCGGCTTCCTCGACAAGGTGAAGCTGCCGGTGCTGAGCGCCAACGTGTTGACCGGCGACAGCTCCAAGCTGAAGGACCGCATCAAGCCGTATACCGTGCTCGATGTCGGCGGCCAGAAGATCGGCATCGTCAGCGCCGTTGCCAACGACACCGAGGAAACCTCCTCCCCCGGCCCGCTGGTGATGATTTCCGACGATGTCTCCGCCATCAAGGCCGCCGTCGAGGAACTGAAGAAGCAGAACGTCAACAAGATTATCGCGCTGACCCATGTCGGCTATGTCCGCGATATCGATGCCATCGCCAGGATCCCCGACGTCGACGTCGTCGTCGGCGCCCATTCGCACACGCTGCTCTCCAACACCGATCCGAAAGCCGAAGGCCCCTATCCGACGATGGTCGACAATCCCGGCGGCTACAAGGTGCCGGTGGTGACGGCCCGGTCCTACGGAAAATATCTCGGCGACCTCGTCGTCACCTTCGACGACAACGGCGTCGTCAAGGACGCCAAAGGCGATCCCATCCTCGTCGATTCCAGCTTCAAGCCGGATGAGGCGCTCGCCGCCCACTTCAAGGAAATGGGCGCGCCGATCGAGGAACTGAAGAAGAAGATCGTCGGCAAGTCCAGCGATCCGATCGAGGGCGCCCGCGAGGTCTGCCGCGTCACCGAATGCTCGATGGGCAATCTCGTCGCCGATGCCATGCTCGACCGCGTCAAGGGCCAGGGCATCCAGATCGCCTTCGCCAATGGCGGCGGCCTGCGCGCCTCGATCAATTCGGGCGATGTCAGCATGGGCGACGTCCTGACCGTTCTGCCCTTCCAGAACACGCTCGCCACCTTCCAGCTCAAGGGCTCGGACGTGCTGGCGGCGCTGGAGAACGGGGCCAGCCAGATCGAGGAAGGCGCCGGCCGCTTCACCCAGGTTTCCGGCCTGAAATACACCTTCGACAAGTCGAAGCCCGCCGGCAGCCGCATCGTCTCGGCCGAGGTCAAGGACGGCGACACCTTCGTGCCGCTCGATCCGAACAAGACCTACGGCGTGGTCGCCAACGACTACACCCGCCGCGGCGGCGACGGCTACGACGTGTTCGCCAAGAAGGCGATCAACCCCTACGATTTCGGCCCGAGCCTCGAAAACACGGTCGCCGACTATCTCACCGCCCACAATCCCTACAAGCCCTATACCGACGGGCGCGTGAAGGGTGTGGAAACCGCGGCAGCCACCGCGCCGGCCACGCCTGAGACCAAGCCCGCCGAAACCCCGGCGGCAACGACGGAAACCAAGCCGGCGGAAACACAGGCAAAGCCTGCCGATACCGCCGTCGCGGAATCGCCCGCGACCCAGGCCACCACCGCCCCCACCAGCCATGTCGTCGTCAAGGGCGACACGCTGTGGGATCTCGCCGTCAAGTTCTACGGCAATGGCGAGGCGTGGAAGACGATCTCGTCTGCCAACGGCAAGCCGAATCCGAAAAAGCTCGCCATCGGCGAGGCGCTGGAGATTCCGGCCAAATAAGGACAATTTGTCCCGCCCCCATGAACCGGTCCGGGCTTCCCCGGGCCGGTTTTTCTTTTTAGAAACCGAACAAACTTGATTAAAGGCAATGCAAAACCGCAGGCGCCGCCCTAGATACAGCGGCGACAAACCGCTCGCGCAAAGAGAGACTGATGAACGCTGTTGTTTCCGACCTGCCCACCAGCCACCCGCCCGTCCGTTTCGGCAAGGTCGGCGTCCTTCTTGTCAATCTCGGCACGCCCGACGGCACCGATTACACCTCGATGCGCCGCTATCTGAAGGAATTCCTGACCGACAGGCGCGTCATCGAGTGGTCGCGGCTTTTCTGGTATCCGATCCTGTTCGGCATCGTGCTGAACACCCGCCCCGGCAAGGTCGGCAAGGCCTATGAGCTGATCTGGAACAAGGAGAAGAACGAGAGCTTCCTGCGCACCTACACGCGCAGCCAGGCCGAACTCATGGGCAAGGCGCTGGCCGACAACCCGAATGTCGTCGTCGATTGGGCGATGCGCTACGGCCAGCCTTCGATCGCCTCGCGCATCGATGCGCTGAAACAGGCAGGCTGCGAACGCATCCTCGTCTTCCCGCTCTATCCGCAATATGCCGCCGCCACCACGGCGACCGTCAACGACAAGGCTTTCGAGACGCTTCTGAAAATGCGCTGGCAGCCGGCGCTGCGCACCGTGCCGCCCTATCACGACGATCCCGTCTATATCGAGGCGCTGGCGCAATCGGTGGAGAAGCATTATGCCAGCCTCGACTGGCAGCCGGATCTGCTGATCACGTCCTTCCATGGCATCCCGAAGAGCTATTTCGACAAGGGCGACCCTTATTATTGCCAGTGCCAGAAGACCGCACGGCTGCTACGCGAGCGGCTGGGGCTTTCCAAGGACAAGTTGATGGTCACCTTCCAGTCGCGCTTCGGGCCGGAGGAATGGTTGCAGCCCTATACCGACAAGACGGTGGAGGAACTGGCGAAGAACGGCACCAAACGCATCGCCATCATGAACCCCGGCTTCGTTTCCGACTGCCTGGAAACGCTGGAGGAAATCGCCGAACAGGCCGGCGAATCCTTCCTGCACAATGGCGGCGAGAAATTCACCCATATTCCGTGTCTCAACGACAGTCGCGAGGGCATGACGGTTCTCGAAACCGTGGTGCGGCGGGAATTGCAGGGCTGGGCCGCGGCCTGAACCGAAGGTTGCCGAAAGGCCTGTCATGCCCATGGGGATCCATGCTAAAGGCATGACGGCCCGGCATCGTCGCCGGCCGTTTCCGGGGAGAAGAATATGCAGCCTTCCGGCTTCGATATCGTCGTCATCGCGCTGGTCGTCTTCGTCATCCTGGTCCTGTTCGCCGGGATCAAGACGGTGCCGCAGGGGTTTCGCTATACCATCGAGCGTTTCGGCCGCTACACGCGCACGCTGGAGCCCGGCCTCAACCTGATCGTACCGTTCATCGAGCGCATCGGCGCACGCATGAACGTGATGGAACAGGTGCTCGACGTGCCGACTCAGGAAGTCATCACCAAGGACAACGCATCCGTCACGGCCGATGCCGTCGCCTTCTACCAGGTGCTGAATGCGGCCGAAGCCGCCTATCAGGTCTCCAACCTCGAAAACGCCATCCTCAACCTCACCATGACCAATATCCGCTCGGTCATGGGGTCGATGGATCTGGACGAGTTGCTCTCCAACCGCGAAACCATCAACGAACGGCTGTTGCATGTGGTCGACGACGCCGTCCGCCCTTGGGGCATCAAGGTCACCCGCGTCGAGATCAAGGATATCCGCCCGCCGGTCGACCTGGTCGACGCCATGGCCCGGCAGATGAAGGCCGAGCGCGAAAAGCGCGCCCAGGTTCTTGAAGCCGAGGGCTCGCGCAACGCCCAGATCCTGCGGGCCGAAGGCGCCAAGCAGGCCGCCATCCTCGAAGCCGAGGGCGAGCGCGAGGCCGCCTTCCGCGAGGCCGAGGCGCGCGAACGCCTGGCCGAGGCTGAAGCCAAGGCGACACGCATGGTCTCCGAGGCCATCGCCGCCGGCGACGTGCAGGCGATCAACTATTTCGTGGCCCAGAAATACACCGAGGCGCTGGCCGCCGTCGGCAAGGCCCCCAATTCCAAGGTGGTGCTGATGCCGATGGAAGCTTCGTCGCTGATCGGCACGCTCGGCGGCATCGGCGCGATTGCCAAGGAAGTGTTCGGCACCAATGGCGGCGATGCGCCGCGCACGCCGCCGCGTTCGGCTGGCCCGGCCCGCTCGACGCCGCAGGTCACCTTCCCCACCCCGCGCCAGGAGAGCTGAACGGATGATCGCGGCCTTCATCGCCGAAGTCGGCCCGTGGAGCTGGTGGCTGCTCGGCCTCGCGCTGCTGGCGGCCGAACTCGTGATGCCCGGCGTCTTCCTCGTCTGGATCGGTGCGGCGGCAATCGCTATCGGCGCGCTGTCGCTCATGGTCTGGGACAAGGCCTTCTGGGCTTGGGAAGTGCAGGCGCTGTTGTTTGCGGCCCTTTCCGTCGCCTTCGTCTTTATCGGGCGGCGGCTATTGTCCAGCGGCGCGAATGTCAGCGACCAGCCCCTGCTCAACCAGCGCGGCCAGAGCCTTGTCGGCCGCACCGCGACGCTGCACGAACCGATCCGCGAAGGCCGGGGCCGCATCCGTCTCGACGATACCTTCTGGACGGTTCAAGGCCCGGATCTGCCGGCGGGAACGCGCGTTCGCGTCGCCAGGAGCAACGGCGGGGACCTGATGGTCGAACCTGTCGATAGCTGAGCGAGGGTATCGCCTCAGGCGACGCCGATGCGCAGCAGGTCGTGGAAATGCACCAGCCCGACCGGGAAATTCTCCTCGTCGACGACGATCAGCGCCGAGATATTGTGCTTCTGCAACAGCGCCATCGCGCCGGTCGCCAGCGTTTCCTTGCGCACAGTCTTCGGCGTGCGCGTCATGACGTCGTCGACCTTCATCGCCGCGAGATTGCGGTTGAGGTTGCGGGCGATGTCGCCATCGGTGACGATGCCGCAGAGGCGGCCGGTCTTGTCGACGACGCCGACGCAGCCGAAGCGCTTGTGCGACAGGGTCGTCACTGCCTCCTGCATCGAGCATCCCAGCGGAACCAGCGGGATGCGCTCGCCGACATGCATGACGTCACCGACATGGCTGAGGCTCGCCCCCAGCTTGCCGCCGGGATGGAAGGTGCGGAAATCGGTGGCCGAAAAACCGCGCGCTTCGAGCAGCGCCACGGCCAACGCATCGCCGATGGCAAGCTGCATCAGCGTCGAGGTGGTCGGCGCCAGGCCGTGCGGGCAGGCTTCCTGCTCGGTCGGCAGCAAGAGCAGCACATCCGCCTCGCGCCCCAGCGTCGATTGCGCGCCCGCGGTGATGGCGATCAGCGGGATGGAAAAGCGCCGCGAAAAGGCGATGATGCCGCGCAATTCGGCGCTCTCGCCGCTCCAGGACAGCGCGATGATGACGTCGTCCTGGGTGATCATCCCGAGATCGCCGTGATTGGCTTCCACCGGATGCACGAAGAAGGAAGGCGTTCCGGTCGAGGCGAAGGTCGCGGCGATCTTCGAGCCGATATGGCCGCTCTTGCCGATGCCGGTGACGATCACCCGCCCCTTGATATCGCCGATCATTTCCACGGCGCGCGAAAACGGCGCGGCGAGCGCGCCCGAAAGCGCGTTTTCCAGCGATTGCAGGCCGTTCTTTTCGGTGGCGACCGTGCGCAGCGCCGATTCGACGGCGCTGTTTTCGATGAGATGGATGGCTCGCTTGATCATGGCGGATCGTTAACGCCTTTCTCCCGCGAAGTCCACCGCATCGCCCGCGAGACGGGTTCGTCAACCAATGGTTAACCAAACACATTTACTCTTTGGAAAGCAATCGACAGATCCGGTGCTGCGTCGCCGGAGCCCCGAGGAAAACAGCGGTCAATCGCGGACGACGAGAATGACAAGAAGAATGCCCTCCTGCCGCCCGATTTCCCTCGGCGTCGCGCTCGCCGCGACCGCCGTGTTCGTTCTGCCGTCCTTATCCTCGGCCCAGTCGCGCCCGAAGCCGAAGACGCCGGCAAACGCGGCCCGCACCCTGCCGCAGCAGGCCGCCACGCCCGGCGCAACGAATGCCGCCGACCCCTACGGCATGAATACCGATGGCGCGGACAACGATCCCAACGCCGTCACTTCCCCCCTGTTCACCACCGATGCCTCCCGGCCGGCGCAGGGGCTGCGCACCCGCCCGACGGCAAACGCGGCGGGCAATGCCGAAGACACGCTGGCGACCGGCACCAATCCGCGCGCAAGACGTCTTAGCGGCCGCGAGGACGAACAGGCGGATGTCGATTTCAACCGCATGAACCTGCGCGAAAATTCCCTCGATGCGCTGACGCCGCGCCTCAATCCCAATCGCAACGACGCGCCCGGCATCCGGCTGGGCACCATGGTGCTGCGTCCTTCGGTCACGCAATCCGTCGCCGCCGAGCGCCAGAAATCCGGCAGCAATACCCAGAACCGCAACTACCTGCAGACCGAGCTCAAGGGCACGCTGGCCTCGGACTGGTCGCGCCATGCCCTGACCGTCACCGGCGACGGCATCTACCAGCGAAACATCAGCGGCGATGGCGAGGAAAAGCCGAGTGTCAACATCGACGCCGACTTGCGCCTCGATCTCGCCGAACGCACCACAGGGCATATCCGTGGCGGCTACGGTTTCTACCGCGAGGATACGGACGATCCCAACGCCATCAGCGGCGCCACCACCCAGGCCGGCGTTCACACGCTGAAGGGTGGGCTGGAACTGCAGCGCGAATTCGGCGTGATTCGCGGCACCACCGGCCTCGACCTCGAAAAGCGCATCTATACCGATGCGACGCTGGCCGATGGCAGCAAGGTATCGCTGGAGGACCGCGACCGCCTGTCGGGGACGCTGCGTGGCCGCATCGGCTACGAATTGTCGCCGGCGATCATTCCCTTCCTCGAAGCCGCCGTCGGCCGCGCCCGCTACGACCTCAGAACCGATAGCCTCGGCTATGCCCGTTCCTTCTGGACCTATGCGATGAAGGGCGGCGTCGAACTGGATATGGGCGAAAAGCTGCGCGGCGAGCTTTCCGCCGGTTACGAGCGTGCCGATTTCGACGACGAACGGCTGCAGGCGCTGTCCGGCCTGACGCTGGATGGCACGCTCGCCTGGTCGCCGCAGCGCGGCACCGACGTCACCTTCGGCCTGGCGACGACCATCGAGCCCTCGACCACGGCCGGCGCCAGCGGGTATGTCGCCTATACCGCCAATGCCGGCATCTCGCATGAAGTGCGCGACAATGTCGTGGCCCGCCTGACCGGCAGCACCGTCTTTCGTGACTATCCCAATGGCAGTGTCCAGGATGAGACCGTCTACACCGCCGGCCCCGGCTTCACCTGGGGCCTGAACCGCTATCTCGACCTCAAGGGCGACCTTGGCTACGAACTGACATCGCGCAAGGTCAGCGACGATACGAGGACGTTGCGCGCCAGCATCGGCCTGACGCTGAAGCGCTGATCGTTTTTCAGCCGGCCTTCTCCCCTGGAGGAAGAAGGCCCGGCCAAACGGCGGTTATTTGCCTGAGACCATTGCCCGGATCTGCGCCTCGACCAGCGGGCGGATATCCTCGCGGCTCAGCGAGAAGGCGACGTTGGCGAGGATGAAGCCGTCCTTGGCGCCACAGTCGAAGGTTTCGCCCCTGAAGTGATAGCCGGCGAATTCCTGTCGCGAAAGTAGCTTCAGCATGGCATCGGTCAACTGGATCTCGTTGCCGGCGCCGCGCTCCTGGGTGGAAAGGATGCCGAAAATCTCCGGCTGCAGGATGTAACGGCCGTTGATGAAGAAGTTGGAGGGCGCCGTGCCCTTGGCCGGTTTCTCGACCATGCCGGTGATCTTGAAACCCTTGCCGATCGCCTCGCCGACGCCGACGATGCCGTATTTGTGGGCCTGGTCGGGGGCGCATTCCTCGACCGCGATGATGTTGCCGCCGGTCTGGTCGTAAAGCTCGACCATGCCTTTCATGCAGCTATCCTCGGCGCGCATGATCATATCGGGCAGAAGCAGCGCGAAGGGCTCGTTGCCGACGATCTCGCGCGCGCACCAGACGGCATGCCCCAGCCCCAGCGGCTCCTGCTGGCGGGTGAAGCTGACGGTGCCGGCCTTCGGCAACTGCTGGGCGAGGATGGTCAGTTCCGCCGTCTTGCTGCGCGAGCGCAGCGTCTGTTCCAATTCGAACTGGATATCGAAGTAATCCTCGATGACGTGCT
This sequence comes from Hyphomicrobiales bacterium, assembly GCA_017305935.1. Classification (GTDB taxonomy): domain Bacteria; phylum Pseudomonadota; class Alphaproteobacteria; order Rhizobiales; family Rhizobiaceae; genus Metarhizobium. The sequence continues at coordinate 16,520 of JAFKJU010000011.1, forward strand.
TGTTGCGCCCGGTCACGAACACGAGATGCTCGATGCCCGCCTCCAGTGCTTCCTCGACGACATACTGGATGACCGGCTTGTCCACGACGGTAAGCATTTCCTTGGGAACGGATTTGGTTGCCGGCAGGAACCGCGTCCCAAGTCCCGCGACGGGAAATACTGCCTTGCGTACCTTCTTATGCTGACTCACACATGCCTCCTTGGGCGTCTTTCGGCCAAATCATTCGCCAATTGGCGGACGTAGTACATAATTGCTACTTTTTCGCAAAAGATGACGCCGCCGGTTTCGCATGGTAAAGAGTTTGTTGAGAAAATGCCTCTAAACTCGGCTTCCATGCCGGATGCGTCATCGGCGTCCGAACAGCAGATCCGTGAAGACCTGGCAACTCGTGAAGACAAGGACAGGACAACTGATGACTGAGACCAACAGGACCTCATTTCTTGGCCTCGCTCTGGCGCTGACCTTCGGTGCGGCATTGTTCACCCCCCAGGCTGCCAGCGCCGACCCCGGCTTCAAGAAATGGATCGCCGGCTTCCAGGCCACGGCCATGCAGCAGGGTATCACGCAATCCACCTATCGCAAGGCTTTCGCCGGCGTCACCGATCCCGATCCGGATGTGCTGCAGAAGGCGCAGTACCAGCCCGAATTCAAGTCGCAGGTCTGGGATTACGTCGATGCCCGCGTCAATCCGTACACGGTGCGGATCGGCCGCGAGATGGCCAAGAAGCACAGGGTGACCCTGCAGGCGCTGGAACGTCATTTCGGTGTCGATAAGAATATCCTCCTTGCCATCTGGTCCATGGAATCGAATTATGGCGCAATCCTGGAAAAGGAAGATCGCCTGCACTATGTCCCCCGCGCATTGGCGACGCTCGCCTATGCCGATCCCAGGCGCGCCAAGTTCGCCCGCACGCAATTGATCGCCGCGCTGAAGATCCTGCAAAACGGCGATATCAGCGCCGACCGCATGACCGGTTCCTGGGCCGGCGCCATGGGCCATACCCAGTTCATCCCCACCAGCTACCTGCTCTATGCGGTCGACGCCGATGGCAACGGCCATCGCGACATCTGGAATTCGGTGCCGGACGCGCTGGCGACGTCGGCCAACCTGCTGATGAAGAACGGCTGGCAGGCGGGCAAGACCTGGGGTTACGAAGTCACCGTTCCACAAGGCGCGGCCAGCCAGGCCGGCAAGACGCGGTCGCTCGCCGAATGGCAGCAGCTCGGCTTCCTGCGCCCCAGCGGCAAGGGTTTCAAGAACGGCAACGACCGCGCCACGCTGCGGCTGCTGGCCGGCGCCAACGGCCCCGGCTTCCTGATGACCAAGAACTTCTTCACGATCAAGAAATACAACGCCGCCGACACCTATGCGCTGGCCGTCGGCCTTCTTGCCGACGAAATCGCCGGCTATGGCGGCCTGCAGCAGCGCTGGCCGCGCCCGGACGGCACGCTTGACGTCAAGGAGAAGTTCGAGTTGCAGACACGGCTGAAGGCGCTCGGCTACTACGAGGGCGAAGTCGACGGCAATTTCGGCTCCGGCTCCAAGGCCGCCATCGCCGCCGTACAGCAGCGGCTCGGCATGGAAAGCGACGGCGAACCGTCGCAAAGGCTGCTGAAGGCGCTGCGCAAGTAAAGCCGCGCCCCTTTCGAGGTCAGGCGCGGCAGCAGGACGGGTGAGACGTGACGGCAAGGTCCGGTGCGACAGCATGGCGAAGAACCGGGGTCATGGCTTTTCTGGCCGTGGTCCTCATCCTGCCGTTGAGCGACGTGCAGGCGCAGCAGCGCGCCGAGCGGCGCACGCTCTTCCAGATGCTGTTCGGCGTGAAGCCGAAAGCCGCGCCACCGCCGCCGATCGAGGAACCGAAGAAGCAGGTGCGCCCCCGGCCGCGCAAGCGCACACCCGCACCCGCCGTCGCCGCGCCGCCGCCCGAGCCCGAGGTCGCCAAGGCGGAAAATGCCCGCAAGATTCTCGTTGTCGGCGATTTCCTGGCGAACGGTCTCGGCGAAGGGCTGAACGACAGCTTCGCCGCGACCCCCGATGTCGCAGTCGAGACGCGCGGCGAGGTCGCTTCCGGCCTGGTGCGCGAAGACCATTTCAACTGGCAGGACAAGCTGCCCGCCGCCATCGACGAGGTAAAGCCGGCAGTCGTGGTGGTGATGATCGGCGCCAACGACCGCCAGCAGATGCTGATCAACGGCACGCGTGAAAAATTCCGCACCCAGCTCTGGCTCGACGAATACACCGCCCGCGCGGAAAAGCTTGCCGACATTGTCCACAGCCGGCATCTGCCGCTGCTCTGGGTCGGCTTGCCCGCTTTCCCGTCGCCTTCGATGACGGCGGATGCCGTTCAGCTTAACGGCATTTTCCGCACCGAGGTGGAAAAGGCCGGCGGCGAATTCATCGACATCTGGGACGGCTTCGTCGATGCCAACGGCAAGTTCGTGATCACCGGCTCGGATGTGAACGGCCAGCAGGTGCGCCTGCGCAGCGGCGACGGCATCAACATGACCAAGGCCGGCCGTCAGAAGATCGCTTTCTACGTCGAGAAATCGGTCAAACGCCTGCTCGGCGGCGTTGCGCCGGCGGAAGCGCTCGTCAGGCTCGATGCCAGCAACCTGCCCGACCTCATCCACCTGCCGCCGACCGAGCAGATCAAGATCGACCGCACCCCGCCGATCAGCCTCATCGACCCCGATCTCGACGGCGGCAAGGAATTGATGGGCGCCACACCGCCCCGCCCGGCGATCGACGTCTCCGCCCGAAAATTGCTGGTCGAACGCGGCGAGGTCGAACCCGCCCCCGCGGGGCGGATCGACGATTACCGCGTGGTGAAGTAACCGGCCATCATGAAAAAGCGGCGCCCCCGCGCCGCCTCGACATGGAAGCCTGCCGCCCGATCAGCGCGGCAGGACGGTCGATCCCATCAGCGCCTCGTCGATGGCCCGCGCAGCCTGACGTCCCTCGCGGATGGCCCAGACGACCAGCGACTGGCCGCGGCGCACGTCGCCGGCGGCCCAGAGCTTGTCGACCGAGGTGCGGTAGTCGCGATCGTTGGCGACGACATTGGTCGAGCCGCGACGGTCGGTGTTCAGCGTCAGCCTGCCGTCCAGTTCCGTCAGCACGCTGCCGGTGAACGGCCCGCGGAAGCCGATGGCGATGAAGGCGAGATCGGCCTTGATGACGAATTCCGTGCCGGCAACCGGCTTGCGGCGCTCGTCCACCTGACAGCACTTGACGCCGGTCAGCACCCCGTCCTCGCCGACGAATTCGAGTGTCGCCACCTGGAATTCGCGGATCGCGCCCTCGGCCTGGCTGGAGGAGGTGCGCATCTTCGTCGCCCAGAACGGCCAGACGGCCAGCTTGTCTTCCTTCTCCGGCGGCTGCGGGCGGATGTCGAGCTGGGTGACCTTGACCGCGCCCTGGCGGAAGGCGGTGCCGACGCAGTCCGATGCGGTATCGCCGCCGCCGACGACGACCACATGCTTGCCGCCGGCCAGGATCGGATCGCTCGGCCAGCCGGTGCTTTCGATGTTTTCGCGGCCGACGCGGCGGTTCTGCTGCACCAGATAGGGCATGGCATCATGGACGCCGGCGAGATCGACGCCGGGAATACCGGCCTCACGCGGGGTTTCCGAGCCGCCGCAATAGAGGACCGCGTCGTAATCGACAAGCAGTTGCTCGACCTTGACATCGACGCCGACATTGACGCCGCAATGGAAGGTGACGCCTTCGCCCTTCATCTGCTCGACGCGGCGGTCGATGAAGTTCTTTTCCATCTTGAAGTCGGGAATGCCGTAGCGCAGCAAGCCGCCGGGCTTGGATTCGCGCTCGTAGAGATGCACGTCATGGCCGGCGCGGCCGAGCTGCTGGGCGGCCGCCATGCCGGCCGGGCCGGAGCCGACGATCGCCACCTTCCTGCCGGTATGCACCGTCGCCGGCTGCGGCACGATGAAGCCGAGTTCATAGGCCTTGTCTGCGATGCCCTGCTCGACGGTCTTGATCGAGACCGGCATGTCCTCCAGGTTCAGCGTACAAGCCTCTTCGCAGGGCGCGGGGCAGACGCGGCCGGTGAATTCCGGAAAATTGTTGGTGGAATGCAGGTTGCGGATCGCCTGCTCCCAGTTGCCGTTATAGACCAGATCGTTCCAGTCCGGGATCTGGTTATGCACCGGGCAGCCGGTCGGCCCGTGGCAATAGGGGATGCCGCAATCCATGCAGCGCGCCGCCTGCTTCTGCACTTCCTGATCCGACATCGGAATGGTGAATTCGCGGAAGTGGCGGATGCGGTCGGAAGCCGGCTGGTACTTCATGACCTGCCGGTCGATTTCCAGAAATCCAGTGACCTTGCCCATAATATCGTCCTCAATTCATAAAAGCTGGGTGCGAAAACAAAGAGTTGGAATGTCGCGGCTTATTCGGCCGCGACGCCCATCCGCATCTGCTCCATGTCTTCCAGAGCGCGACGATATTCGACCGGCATGACCTTGCGGAACTTCGGACGATACTCGACCCAGTGGTCGAGGATTTCCTTGGCCCGCTTCGAGCCGGTGTAGTGCATGTGGTTGGAGATCAGCTGGTAAAGGCGTTCCTCGTCGTGGCGCGTCATGTCCTCGGAGACGTCGACGCGTCCCTTGTGCATGAGGTCGCCGCCGTGATGGTGCAGCTTCTCCAGCATGTCGTCCTCTTCCGGAACCGGCTCCAGCTCGACCATGGCCATGTTGCAGCGGCTGGCGAAATCGCCCTTTTCGTCGAGCACATAGGCCACGCCGCCGGACATGCCGGCCGCGAAGTTGCGACCCGTCTCGCCGATGACGACGACGACGCCGCCGGTCATGTATTCGCAACCGTGGTCGCCGACGCCCTCGACCACCGCGACCGCACCGGAGTTGCGCACCGCGAAGCGTTCGCCGGCCACGCCGTTGAAGTAGCACTCACCGGCAATCGCCCCGTACATCACGGTATTGCCGACGATGATGGATTTCTCGGCGGCGATCTTCGAATTGGCCGGCGGCCGCACGATGATCTTGCCGCCGGACAGGCCCTTGCCGACATAGTCGTTGCCGTCGCCCACCAGGTCGAAGGTTATGCCGCGGGCGAGGAAGGCGGCGAAGGACTGACCGGCCGTGCCACGCAGGGTGACCGCGATGGTGTCGTCCTTCAGGCCCTTGTGCCCGAAGCGCTTGGCGACTTCACCCGACAGCATGGCGCCGGCGGAACGGTCGACATTCTTGATATCGACCTCGAAGGCGACCGGCTCCTTGCGTTCGAGCGCGGCAGCAGCCTTTTCGATCATGGTGCGGTCGAGCACGTCGTCGATCGGGTGCTTCTGGCGGGCCGTCCAATAGGTGGCCTCCTTCGGCGCCTCGACCTTGTGGAAGATGCGGGTGAAATCGAGCCCCTTTGCCTTCCAGTGGCTGAGCATGTCGTCCTTTTCGAGCAATTCCGACGCGCCGATGATCTCGTCGAGCTTGCGCACACCGAGCGAAGCGAGAATCTCGCGCACTTCCTCGGCAACGAAGAAGAAGTAGTTGACCACATGCTCCGGCGTGCCCTTGAAGCGCTTGCGCAGCACCGGATCCTGGGTGGCGACGCCGACCGGACAGGTGTTGAGGTGGCATTTGCGCATCATGATACAGCCGGCCGCGATCAGCGGCGCGGTGGCGAAGCCGAATTCGTCGGCCCCGAGCAGCGCGCCGATGATGACATCGCGGCCGGTTTTGAGGCCACCGTCGACTTGCAGGGCGATGCGCGAGCGCAGGCCGTTCAGCACCAGCGTCTGCTGGGTTTCGGCAAGGCCGATTTCCCAGGGAGAGCCGGCATGCTTGAGCGAGGTCAGCGGCGAGGCGCCTGTGCCGCCGTCGAAGCCCGAGACGGTGATATGATCGGCGCGCGCCTTGGCAACACCCGCCGCCACCGTGCCGACGCCGACTTCCGAAACCAGCTTGACCGAGATATCGGCCGCCGGGTTGACGTTCTTCAGGTCGAAGATCAGCTGCGCCAGATCCTCGATCGAATAGATGTCGTGATGCGGCGGCGGCGAGATCAGGCCGACGCCCGGCGTCGAATGCCGGGTCTTGGCGATGGTCGCATCCACTTTGTGGCCAGGGAGCTGGCCGCCCTCGCCGGGCTTTGCGCCCTGCGCCACCTTGATCTGCAGCATGTCGGCATTGACCAGATATTCGGTGGTGACGCCGAAGCGGCCGGATGCGATCTGCTTGATGGCGGAACGCTCGGGGTTGGCCGAACCGTCATGCAGCGGCAGGTAGCGGTCGGCTTCCTCGCCGCCCTCGCCGGTGTTCGACTTGCCGCCGATGCGGTTCATGGCGACCGCCAGCGTCGAATGCGCCTCGCGGCTGATCGATCCGAAGGACATGGCCCCGGTCGAGAAGCGCTTGACGATATCCACCGCCGGCTCGACCTCATCGATGGCAACAGGCGTGCGGCCGGCCGCTTCCGCCGGCTTGATCTTGAACAGGCCGCGAATGGTGTTGAGGCGCTGGGCCGATTCGTTCACCAGTTCGGCGAACTCCCGGTAGCGATCCTCTGCATTGCCGCGCACGGCATGTTGCAGCGAGGCGATGGCGTCCGGCGTCCAGGCATGATCCTCGCCGCGCATGCGGAAGGCATATTCGCCGCCGATATCGAGCGTCTTGGCCAGCAGCGGATCCTTGCCGAAGGCGGCCGCATGGCGCGCGACCGTCTCGCGGGCGATCTCTTCGAGGCCGATGCCTTCGATGGTCGTCGCCGTGCCGAAGAAATACTTGGTCACCAGCTCGGAAGACAGGCCGATGGCGTCGAAAATCTGGCCGCCGCAATAAGACTGGTAAGTGGAAATGCCCATCTTGGACATGACCTTGAGGATGCCCTTGCCGACCGCCTTGATGTAGCGATAGACGACTTCGGTGGCGTCCACTTCCTTGGGAAATTCGCCGCGCGCATGCATGTCGAGCAGCGTGTCGAAGGCGAGATAGGGGTTGATCGCCTCGGCGCCGTAACCCGCCAGACAGCAGAAGTGATGGATTTCGCGCGGTTCGCCGGATTCGACCACGAGGCCGACCGAGGTGCGCAAGCCCTTGCGGATCAGGTGGTGATGCACGGCGGCGGTCGCCAGCAGCGCCGGAATGGCGATGCGGTCAGGCCCCACCTGACGATCGGAGAGCACGATGATGTTGTAGCCGCCCTTGACCGCCGCCTCGGCACGTTCGCAGAGCCGATCGAGCATTTCGATCATGCCCTCGGCGCCGCGCGCGACGTCATAGGTGAAGTCCAGCGTCTTGGTGTCGAAACGGTCTTCCGTATGGCCGATGGAGCGGATCTTTTCGAGATCGCCATTGGTCAGGATCGGCTGGCGCACTTCTAGGCGCTTGGCATTGGCCATGCCCTCGTGGTCGAGAATGTTCGGGCGCGGGCCGATGAAGGAGACGAGGCTCATCACCAGCTCCTCGCGGATCGGGTCGATCGGCGGGTTGGTGACCTGCGCGAAGTTCTGCTTGAAATAGGTATAGAGCAGCTTCGAGCGGGTGGACATGGCCGAGATCGGCGTATCCGTGCCCATCGAGCCGACCGCCTCCTGGCCGGTGGTCGCCATCGGCGACATCAGGATCTTGGTGTCTTCCTGTGTGTAGCCAAAGGCCTGCTGGCGATCGAGCAGCGACACGTCGCGGCGCAGCGCGCGCGGCTCGACCGGCTTCAGCTCTTCGAGGATGAGCTGGGTGCGATCCAGCCAGTTGCGATAGGGATGCTTGGTGGCAAGCTCCGACTTCACTTCCTCGTCGGAGATGATGCGGCCCTGCTCCATGTCGATCAGCAGCATCTTGCCGGGCTGCAGCCGCCACTTCTGCACGATGCTCTCTTCCGGCACCGGCAGCGTGCCGGCTTCGGAAGCGAGGATGACGCGGTCGTCATCGGTGACGAGATAGCGGGCCGGACGCAGGCCGTTGCGGTCCAAGGTCGCGCCGATCTGGCGGCCGTCGGTGAAACAGACGGCGGCCGGGCCGTCCCACGGCTCCATCAGCGCGGCATGGTATTCGTAGAATGCCTTGCGCTCCGGCGACATCGACTGGTTGCCGGCCCATGCTTCCGGGATCAGCATCATGACGGCATGCGCCAGGGAATAGCCGCCGCGCACCAGGAATTCGAGCGCGTTGTCGAAGCAGGCGGTATCCGACTGCCCCTCATAGGAGATCGGCCACAGCTTCTCGATATCGCTGCCGAACAGCGGCGAGGAGACAGACGCCTGACGCGCCGCCATCCAGTTGACGTTGGAGCGCAGCGTGTTGATTTCGCCGTTATGGGCGACCATGCGATAGGGATGCGCCAGCTTCCACGAGGGGAAGGTGTTGGTCGAGAAACGCTGGTGGACGAGCGCCACCGCCGACTCGAAACGCGGATCGGCGAGGTCCTTGTAGTAAGCGCCGACCTGATAGGCGAGGAACATGCCCTTGTAGACGACCGTCTTCGAGGACAGCGATACGGGGTAGAAATGGCTCTCCTCGCCGTCGAATTCGGCATAGATGCGGTTGGAGATCACCTTGCGCAGGGTGAACAGCCGACGCTCGAACTCGTTGTTGGTGGCGGCTTCGCGGCCGGCGCCGATGAAGATCTGGACATGATGCGGCTCGGTGGCGGCAATCTCCGGCGCCTTGGACAGTGAAGCATTGTCGACCGGCACTTCACGGTAACCGAGCAGCTCCTGCCCTTCTTCCTCGATCACCTGCTTCATGACCGTCTTGAAATGGGCGATCTGCTTTTCATCGCGCGGCATGAAGATATGGCCGACGCCGTATTCGCCAGCCTTCGGCAAGGTGATGCCCTGCCTGGCCATCTCCTCGCGGAAGAAACGGTCGGGGATCTGCACCAGGATGCCGGCGCCGTCGCCCATCAGCGGATCGGCGCCGACGGCGCCACGATGGGTGAGGTTTTCGAGGATGAACAAGCCGTCGCGGACGATCTGGTGCGACTTCTGGCCCTTCATATGGGCGATGAAGCCGACGCCGCAGGCATCGTGCTCGTTGCGCGGATCGTAGAGGCCCTGCTTCTTCGGCAGGCCGGACGGAAAGGCGGGCGTTTTCGTGGCCGCGGTCGCCGCGCCATCGATGTCATGCCCGATCTGATGTGACGGTATCGTCTTCGTCATCTGCTCTCTCCGTTCGCAAGCCCGCAGTCTCGCGGGCAGACCGGCCTCACGCACGGCACCCGACACTATGGATGCCGGCCGTGACAGCCGCGTTGCAGTCCTGACCCTTCACGGCGCGGCCGCCGGGTTTCGGCGGCACATCGGCCCTTCGAGGCCGAAATAGGACAGCAGCCCTGTCCTATTTCACGGGTTCTATGCCAGAAAGATCCCCCCGCCGCAAGAGCCGAGCCTGAGATTCTTCGCCTCTGAAGCAGGAAGATTGCCGGTTATTTAAGCGTAAAGCAATAATATTACACTATATGGAGAATTTTTTGAAGATAATTGCCGAGACGATTTTTCGGCCCAAAGGCTCAACCCGGCGGTTGAATCGGCGCGGCAATTTCGTAAGGTCGCCGCAGCAAACCCGTTTCCATCATCAGACCGAAAGCCGTCGATCATGTTTTTCGCTTCCGACAACTGGGCGGGCGCCCATCCCGCGATTTCCGAGCGGCTGTTCCAGGAATCCGGTCGCTTCGCCTCCGCCTATGGCACCAGCGACATCGACAAGAAGGTCGAGGAAGCCTTCTGCGAACTGTTCCAGCGCGAGGTGGCGGTGTTTTTCGTCGCCACCGGCACGGCGGCCAATTCGCTGGCGCTCGCAAGCCTTGCCCGGCCGGGCGGCGTCGCCTTCTGCCACAACGAGGCGCATGTGACGAACGACGAATGCGGCGCCCCGGAATTCCTCTCCGGCGGCTTGCGGCTGGTGACCGTCAACGGCGCAAACGGCAAGATCGACCCGGCCGACCTCAAGGCCCGGATCGGCCGCTTCCCGCCCGGCGCCGTGCATCAGGGCCAGCCGACTGCCGTCACCATCACCCAGGCAAGCGAGATCGGCACCGTCTATTCGCTGGACGAGATCGAGGCCATCGCCAACGTGACCCGCGCGCGAAAACTGGCGCTGCACATGGACGGCGCCCGTTTCGCCAATGCGCTGGTGACGCTGGACGGGGCGACCGCCGCCGACATGACCTGGAAACGCGGCGTCGACATCCTCTCCTTCGGCGGCACCAAGAACGGCTGCTGGTGCGCCGAGGCGCTCATCTATTTCGATCCCGACATGGCGCGCGAGCTGCCCTTCCTGCGCAAGCGCTCCGCCCAGCTCTTCTCGAAATCGCGCTTCATCGCCGCCCAGTTCGATGCCTATCTCAAGGGCGGGCTTTGGCTGGAGCTTGCCCGCCACGCCAATGCCATGGCCGACAGTTTGCGCGCCGGCTTGAGCGCCTCCAACCGCGCCCGGCTGGCCTGGGATACGGTCTCCAACGAGGTCTTCGCCATCGTCGCCAGGGATGCCGCGCGCGTTGCGGAGGAAAAGGGCGCCCGCTTCTACGAATGGCCGGTGCCGGCGGAAACGCCCGACCTGCTGGACGAGAGCGAGATGCTGATCCGCCTCGTCACCAGCTTCGCCACCGAAAAACAGGATGTCGACAACCTGCTGGAATGCCTGGCAGGGTGATCAGCCCCGGCTTTCGCCAAGCCGCAGGCTACGGATACGCCGGAGGATATCCTCGGAGACGGCGGTAACAAGCGCCTTGTCGGCATCCTTGCGTGGCACCAGCACGAATTCCACGTCCTCCAGCTTCGGCAGGGCGCCGGCCTCGATTTCCCGCAAGCCCGCCGGCGCCATGCTGCGCGGCTGCACCAGCACGCCCATGCCGGCGCGCGCCGCCGCCGTCAGCCCGCTGAGGCTGCCGCAGGTGCAGACGATCCGCCACGCCACCCCATGTCGCCCCAGCGCCTCCAGCGCGATGGCCCGCGTCAGGCTCGGCGGCGGAAAGGCGATCAGCGGCAGCGGCCTTGTCGCCAGCGCCTGCTCGGGATCGCGCGCCAGCCAGACCAGCGGCTCGCGATAGATCAGCGTGCCCAGATCGTTGCCGAGCCGGCGCTTGGCAAGCACAAGGTCGAGATCCCCACTATCCTGCATTTCATAGAGCACGCCCGACAGCGCCACCGTCAGTTCCAGGTCGACGGAGGGGTGCGAGCGCACGAAGGCCTCCAGCACCGCCGGCAGCTGGCTGCCGACAAAATCCTCGGATACGCCGAGCCGGATGCGACCGCGCAAGCCGGTATCGGAAAACAGCGCCTGCACCTGACCCTCGACCGCCAGCAGCGTCCGGGCATGGGTCAGCAGAGCCTCGCCATCGGCGGTCAGCACGACCCGGTGCGTATCGCGGGCCAGCAGCCGCCGGCCGAGCGACGCCTCCAGCCGCTGCACATGCTGGCTGACCGTCGATTGCCCCAGCCCCAACCGCTCGGCGGCGGCGGTGAAACTGCCGGCCTGCTCGACGGCGACGAAACTGCGCAACTGGGTGAGGTCGAGCATGGCCTATCCTGTTTCGTGATGACTGTTATTCCTTGCATCCCCAATCATAATAGCACAGGTTCAATCCACAAAGCCGTCATTGCGAGACTATGCCATGCGCCGTTTCCTGCCCGATACATTTACCCTGCTGCTCGTCTGCACCGTCATCCTCGCCTCGCTGCTGCCGGCGCAAGGCGCGTTTGCCAGCTATTTCGGCGTGGCGACCAAGCTGGCGATCGCGCTTCTGTTCTTCCTGCATGGCGCGCGCCTGCCGCGCGACGTGGTGATGGCCGGCCTCTTGCACTGGCGCCTGCACATCACCATCCTCGCCGCCACGTTCGTGCTGTTTCCGCTGCTTGGCCTCGCGGTCGGCCTGCTGGTGCCGAGCGTGCTGCCGCCGACGCTTTATACCGGCATCCTCTTCCTCTGCGTGTTGCCTTCGACGGTGCAGTCCTCCATCGCCTTCACCTCGATGGCCGGCGGCAATGTCCCGGCCGCGATCTGCGCCGCCTCGGCCTCGAATATTTTCGGGATGTTCCTGACGCCGCTGCTGGTCGGGTTGTTGTTTTCGCTCGGCGGCCATGGCGGTTTTTCCATGGATGCGCTGGAGCAGATCCTGCTGCAACTGCTCGCCCCCTTCATCGCCGGCCAGTTGCTGCAGCCCTGGATCGGCAACTGGATCCGCGCCCGCAAAAAAATCCTGACCCCCGTCGATCGCGGCTCGATCCTGATGGTCGTCTATCTCGCCTTCAGCGACGCCGTGGTCGAAGGCATCTGGCACACCTTTACGGCCGCCGAACTCGGCGCCGTCGTCGTGGTCGATATCGTGCTGCTGGCGGTGGTGCTGATCGTGACCATGTTCGGCAGCCGGCTGCTCGGCTTCTCCAAGGAAGACGAGATCGCCATCACCTTCTGCGGCTCGAAGAAAAGCCTCGCCAGCGGCGTGCCGATGGCCAGCGCCATCTTCGCCGGTCAGCCCATCGGCGCCATCGTCCTGCCGCTGATGCTGTTCCACCAGATCCAGCTCATGGCCTGCGCCGTCATCGCCCAGCGCTATGCGACGCAGCGCCAGCGCAGCGAGGCCGTCGCGGCCAAGGCCTGAAACGAAAAAGGCGGCGCCCGCAGGCGCCGCCCTCGTTTCATTCGAGAGGAGAGAGAATGAAGCTTAGTTGACCGAAGCCGGTTCGGTCTCGGTGACCTTGGCTTCGATGGTCTTCGGCGTGGCGACCGCTTCGGCGGCAATCGCGATGCGGCGCGGCTTCATGGCTTCGGGAATGTTGCGCAGAAGCTCGATATGCAGGAGACCGTTCTTCAGCGACGCGGCCTGCACCTCGACATGGTCGGCAAGCTGGAAGCGGCGCTCGAAGGCGCGCTTGGCGATGCCGCGATAGAGGTATTCGCTGTCGCCGGCGGCTTCGTCGGCCTTCTCGCCCTTGACGGTGAGCACATGGGCGCGGGCCTCGATGCTGAGTTCGGTTTCATCGAAGCCGGCCACCGCCATGGTGATGCGGTAAGTATTTTCGCCAGTGCGTTCAATATTGTAGGGCGGGTAGGTCTGGGCCTGTTCCGGCTGACCGAGGCTGTCCAGCATGGTGAACAGGCGGTCGAAACCGACGGTGGAACGGTAAAGCGGGGAAAAATCGACGTGACGCATGGTGTCCTCCTGTGAAGCGACGTTGTGCGGGTTGAGGCTCCCACATCCCGCGTTTGGCGATGAAGGAGCCGGATTGCGGACCCGTCTGGCATCCGCCCGAAACAGATGGGAAGAGGTCTTTGCGCCTTCAAGCCCCGGCCGCACTTTTTCGCATGAACGGCGGCTGAACGGGCAATTCCGCTGCCGTTCATCGACGGCCTGCTATTTCTCGCACATCGAACGACACCCATCGTTCGTGGCCGGGTTTCATGTCCCCCCTCGGCCTTATCTTCAAGGGCCGGATGCGCTGTCTCCCCTCCCCCTGTTCGCGCGCTCCGGCCCCTTTTCTCCTGTTGCGAAACGGCTTAACGTCGATCTCATCTCACCGGAAAGAGGACAGTCGTCGCCGAATGGAGGCCACCTTGCATGAAACGCCGGCCAATCCGGCGCCCGCAAACCACACAGTCGGCTTTTTCACCGCCCATGACGGCGTGAAACTGCGCTATGCGGTTTTTCGCTCGGAAATTTCGCCGGCGCGCGGCACCGTGGTCCTGCTGCATGGCCGCAATGAATGCATCGAGAAATATTTCGAGACGATTCGCGACCTCAACGCCATGGGCATGTGGGTCGCGACCTACGACATGCGCGGCCAGGGCGGCTCGCAACGGCTGGTGCGCAACGGCCTGAAGGGCCATGTGCGCCGCTTTGCCGATTACGAGCGCGATCTCTTCACATTTCTCGATGCCGTCGTTCTGCCGGATACGCGCCTGCCCTTCTTCCTGCTCGCCCATTCCACGGGCGCGCTGGTGGCGCTCTCGGCCGCACCGCGGCTCGAAAGCCGTATCGAGCGCATGGTGTTGAGCGCGCCGCTGGTCGGCATTGCCAGGGTAAAGATGTCGATCGGCACCATGCGACGGCTGTCGAAGCTGTTCTGCCTGGTCGGCCTCGGCGGCCTCCAGGTCGGGCGCGGCACGATCAAGTTCGGCTTCGAAGACAATCCGCTGACGGCGGACGCCAAGCGTTTCGCCCGCAACGAAAGCCTGCTGGAGGATTTTCCGCATCTGATGGTCGGCCTGCCGACGGCGCGCTGGCTGCGCGAATCGCTGTGCGCCATCCGTCGCTGCCTCGATCCCGATCATCTCGCCTCGATCCGCATTCCGACGCTGATTCTGGCGCCGATGCGCGACGGCGTCATCCCCTATATCGACCAGGAAAACCTGTCGCGCCATTTTCGCGCCGCCCAACTCATCCCGGTTCCGGGCGCGCGCCACGAGCTGTTTCAGGAAAAGGATGTCCATCGCGTGCAGGCGCTGGCCGCCATCGCTGCCTTCATTCCCGGCAGCGATGCCGAAAAGGCCGAAGTCGCGCTGACGATGGAATAAGCTTTGAAGCATGTCGCGCAAAAGCGTGCCGCGATTTTTCGACAACGACATGCGAAAAATCGATGATCCAAAGCGCAGAAGCGAATCTGAAAGATCGCGACGCGCTTTAGCGCGCGAGAAGCTCCAGCGCCTCGCGGTGCAGCGCGGCGCTGCCGGCCGCGATCACATTGCCGCCCGCCTCGGCGCGGCCGCCCTGCCAGTCGGTCATGACGCCGCCGGCCTGCTCGACCAGCGGGATCATCGCCCCGACGTCATAGGGCTTCAGCCCGGTCTCGATGACGAGGTCGACATGCCCGGCCGCCAGCAGCGCATAGGCATAGCAATCGATACCGTAGCGGAACAGGCGCGCCCGGCTTTCGACGTCGCGGTAGCGGCGCGCATCTTCGCCGGCAAACATATGCGGCGATGTGGTGAACAGGATGGCGTTTGCAAGCCCGCCGCAATCGCGGCTGCGGATCTGGCGCTCGCCGTCGGGGCCGGCATACCAGGCGGCCTTGCCGTCCGCGAAATAACGCTCGCCGGTGAAGGGCTGGTCCATCATGCCCATGATCGACCGGCCATCCTCCTGGAAGCCAATCAGCGTGCCCCAGACCGGCACGCCGGAAATGAAGGCGCGGGTGCCGTCGATGGGGTCGATCACCCAGATATGCCTGCGGTCGAGACCGACATTGTCATGCTCCTCGCCGAGAATGCCATGCTCGGGAAACTGTGCGCCGATCACGGCGCGGATGGCGGCTTCCGCCGCGCGGTCGCCCTCGGTCACCGGATCGAAACCGCCATCCTGCTTGTTGACGACATCGACACCGGTGCGGAAACGCGGCAGGGTCTCGGCCTTGGCCGCATCGGCCAGCCGGTTGAAGAAAGCGCGATCAGGAAGCATGGGAGATCCACCGGAAAAGGACTTTGGTTTCTCTTTTAGTAGAGGAAAACCCCTTGAAAGCAAACCGCTTTCATGGCCCCGCGCCGCTTTCGGCATCGCAGCAATCGCGACCGAATTCCGGCTTGACATTTGTGCGATGCACACATAACTTTTCCCTACAGTCTTTCGACTGTAAATACCCTCCTTGGGTGTTTCCTCCCTAGATTTGACCGCGCCGCAAAGCGCGGTTTTTTTTGGAAAATCTATTCCGCCGCCAATGCCGCGTCGGCGGCATAGAGCGCCACGTAATCGGCCATCTGGCGCATGAAGGACGAGATGGCGGCGGCGACCGCCTCGAATTCCGGCCGCTTCTGCAGCGACGTCTCGTCGACATACAGCGCGCGGCTGACCTCCACCTGCAGCGCATGCAGGCCCCGCGCCGGGCGGCCATAATGTTCCGTTATGAAACCGCCGGCATAGGGCTTGTTGCGCACGGCGGTAAAGCCGAGATTTTCGAGGATGTCGATCGCGGCGCGGCTGAGATCGGTCGAGGCGCTGGTGCCGTAGCGGTCGCCGATGATGAAATCCGGCCTCAAGTTGGAGCCGGCGACACGGATATTGCCGGGCATCGAATGGCAATCGATCAGCACGCCGAAACCGAAGCGCACATGGGTGCGGGCGATCAGCCGGCGCAGGCAGGCATGATAAGGCTTGTAGATCGTCTCGACCCGTTCCAGCCCCTCCTCCACCGGCAGGCGGTGGGCATAGATCTCCATGTTTTCGGCGACGATGCGCGGAATGGTGCCGAGCCCGCCGGCAACCCGCACCGAGCCGATATTGGCGAATGGCGGCAGCGCGCCGTCGAACATGCGCGGATCGAGCTCGTAGGGCTCGCGATTGACGTCGATGAAGGCGCGCGGGAAATGCGCCATCAACAGCGGCGCGCCAAGCTCGATGGCCGCGCCGAAGAGCTCGTCGACGTAATGGTCTTCCGAGCGGCGCAGCGAGGACGGATCGAGGCGCGAGCGCTCCACGAAGGAGACGGGATAGCGGCGACCGCTATGCGGCGAGTTGAAAACGAACGGAATGCGCTGGATTTCCGGTTCCCGGACCTCGAAAAGGTCGGATTCGTTCTGCCTTCCGTGCATTTGGCCTCTTTTTGCCTTTACCATGCCACAAACTTGGTGCTTCGCAGATGTTGCCAGTTGCCTGTCGGCAAGTCCATAGTGCCGCCCCGACGAAAACGCATCCGCCAATATCCCGATTCACGGGATGTTTACCCCGTCGCACTAGGGTGCAAGGCGGACAATCCTGTACAAGCAGCAGTCAATGAATAACGGTCCCATTTTCATGAGTCAGAAAATTCTTCTTGCCGAAGACGATAACGATATGCGCCGCTTCCTGGTCAAAGCGCTGGAAAAGGCAGGCTACAAGGTGTCGTCCTTCGACAACGGCGCCAGCGCCTATGACAGGCTGCGCGAGGAGCCTTTCTCGCTTTTGCTGACCGACATCGTCATGCCGGAGATGGACGGCATCGAACTGGCGCGGCGGGCAACCGAACTCGATCCCGACCTCAAGGTGATGTTCATCACCGGCTTCGCCGCCGTCGCCCTGAACCCCGATTCCAAGGCGCCGAAGGATGCGAAGGTGCTTTCCAAGCCGTTTCACCTGCGCGACCTCGTCGACGAGGTCAACAAACTCCTGGCGGCCTGAGCCAGGAACTGAAGCGTTGCGCATGTTTTCCGCGCGAAACTGCGGAAAACAAAGGGTTTTGTAAAAACCTTTCACAAAGCGGAAAAAACCAGTTGACTGGCAAAGCGCTTTTGTGGTGTATGCGCCTCATCGGATGGGCGTGTAGCTCAGCGGGAGAGCACTACGTTGACATCGTAGGGGTCACAGGTTCAATCCCTGTCACGCCCACCATCCTAATTCGCTGAAAAGCAAGGGCTTTCTGGAAACGGAAAGCCCTTTTTGCATTGTGGCCATAGGCTCGGTGAACCTATCAATTGGGCGACAACCTTCCCGTCTCCCGTGCACGACCGCACCGTACGCCCCTCTTTGCACTTCAGTTCCTGGGCATGTCAGCTCCTTGGCATTGGGGCGAAAAATCGAAATGCTCACGCGAAGCTTCAAACATCCCCTTACAGTTCGCACGCATCGGTCGCTTACCGATGAAGCCGACGCTCCGACCGCCGCCGTAAAGTCTGCCATATGACGATTGCATACCGTCGACCTAAATTCCCCGGCCCCGATTTTCTGCGTTTGCCAAGATTTAATAATATAGACCAATAATCGCATACGTCACATTCAAATACATTTAAGAGGTCAAATAATGTCGAGCATTCCTGCGCCGGAAGTATTGTCCGATTTGGTGAAACATCTGGAACCTCATCAAAACACACTGCGAACGAAAAGCGAAAAATACATGGTGGTCCTTGCGACGCTCGCCAAGACAGCGCTGGCAAGCGGCCGCAAAACTGCCATACAAACGGGTCTGACCACTGCCGTCGCCGCAGCCGGGCTCAAAACAGGCGTGGCCATCGGTGTTGCCGGCGCCAGCGTTACGTTCGCCCCCATCGGCGCCGCATTGGCGCCCTGGTTTGTTCTGGCTGAAGCTGGCCGGGTCTCAACACGCGTCAACGGCTTCATCGACCTTCGCGATGACGCCAACAGGAGCGGGCCGAATTCCAACTCCGAAATGCAGTATGTTTGCAAATGCGGGAAATGCGGTAAAAATATCGGATATATAGTCGATAAGGAGCATGCACGATTTGCGCGCAAAGCGGTCTATGCAACACTTATCGGCCTTGTGGTTCTGCCGTTCAAGATTGCCCACTCAGTCGGCAAGAGCTTTGAGGCGGAAAGACCCAAGGAGATGACCAGTCGCGCCTTGGTGCAATCGGCGCTGACAGGATGCACGGTCGCTATCGCGACGATCTTCCAGCTTGTCGGCGACGGCACCGAAGAAGAGAACAAGGCAAAGGTCGTCGCGATCATCACAAGCAGCGACGGCTGGGCGGAAGTAAAAAGGCTGATATAAACGGGAGATCATCGCGTCCCCCGCATTTTCCGCGTCGCGCCCAAGCTGACGACAATCACCCGACCACGTCGCATGCATCCGAATGGGCTTCAGCCCGGTCGCCGCGCGCAGCCCATGCGCCGATTGATAAAGCCCGCAAGCTCCGAACAAGTCCGCCCTGCTATCGCTTGCCGTTACAGCCGCGTCCTGCGGCAGGAAACACGGGCAGACACTATCGCGGCGCGAGGCGAGATGATCGTAGAGGCATTTCTTGAATGGGCGATGCAGGCGGGCGCCAGGGAGCGCATCCGCGCCGCCGCCGCCATCGGCCGGGCATTTCTCAAATCCCGCGTCACCCCCTGGGAGCGCGCCGCCGCCGGGCAGGCGTTGCAGGCGCTGGCGGCGGACCGGTCGCCGGCGGTGCGCCAGTCGCTGGCCTATGCCATCGCCGACAGCCCGCAGGCGCCGCACGACGTCATCCTGACACTGGCCGCCGACGAACCCGATATAGCCGCCGTCGTCATCCTGCGCTCGCCCGTCCTGACCGACATCGACCTCATCGACATCCTGGCGACGCGGCCGCTGGTGGCTCGCGCCCTGGTCGCCGCGCGGCCGAAACTTTCCGACGTCGTCGCTGCGACCATCGCCGAGACCGGCAGCGAATCGGAGCTGACCATTCTGCTCGAAAACACCGACGCGGCGATCTCGAGCGTCGCGCTGCGCCGCATCGCCGAACGCATGCGCCAGGACGAGAATATCCGCACGCTACTCGCCGCCCGGCCCGATCTCGACATGGAAACCCGCGCCGGCCTCATCCTCGGCGACCGCTGGTCAACCACCGAAGTCCCCGCAACGCTGGACCGCGCCATCGAAACCATGAACGAGACGGAGAGCGAATGGAAGCTCTTCGCGCCGCAGACCGCAGCCGCGCGCTCCGAGGCAGCCCCGGCCGCCGCCGGCGACCTCGCGGGCGCGATCCTCGAGAATCGCAACCTCGCTCCCGCCCTGCTGCTCGACGCCATCTGCCGGCTACGCGTGGAAGAGGCTGCCGCCGCCATCTCGGCGCTGTCCGGCATGAGCGCCACCGGGGTCATGGCCATCCTGCAGCGCGGGCGTTTCCCGACGGTGCGCGCCCTGTTCGAATCGGCCGGGCTCGGCCGGGCGACCAGCACGTTGCTGGTCGAAGCGGCCCTGTTGTGGCGCGAGGCGGTGGATGTGCCGGAAGGAGACGCTGTCACCGATATCGCCGCTGCCTTGCGCGAAAAACTGGCACGCGCGGGCGCGCCCGCCGGCGCCGTCGA
The DNA here is from genome assembly GCA_017305935.1 of Hyphomicrobiales bacterium. Taxonomy (GTDB): domain Bacteria; phylum Pseudomonadota; class Alphaproteobacteria; order Rhizobiales; family Rhizobiaceae; genus Metarhizobium. Next base: position 36,190 of record JAFKJU010000011.1, read on the forward strand.
CGACCTGCTGTCGCTTGCCGGCACAGTCGTGGCCCCGGGCTCGACGCAAACCGCCACGCGAAAAGCCGCCTGACGGCGACGCCACAGAATCGACACAGAAACCGGCGGATAAGGAAACAAGCCGCCCCGGACCTGTCTTGCCGCGTGTCGCGATCGAAAACCCCGCCGCAGCGCCGGCGCGGCCTGCCATAGAACCCGCGCCACGAGGTGATGACGATGATCCGCAACCTGTTGAAATTCGCCCCGTGGCTCTGCCTGCTCGCCATTGTCTTCGCCACCGTCTCGCCGATCGGTTGGCGACCGCACGACCTGTTGCCGGTCGATGTCGACCGGGCGTTGGCCTTCCTGCTGCTGGGTGCGCTGTTCGTCCTCGCATATCCCCGCCATTTCGTGCTCTGCGCCGTATTGCTGGTGGTCGGGGCCGGCGCCATCGAACTGCTCCAGCTTCTGTCTCCCAGCCGCCATGCCCATGTCGAGGATGCCGTGATCAAGGCGTTTGGCGCGGTGGCGGGTGTGCTGGTCGGACGTCTGGCAGCGCGGTTTTTCGGACTGGCGCAGGACGATAGGGCGGCACAGCCGGCGGAATAAACCCTTTTTCCGACAGACACGGTTAACGTCGAACGGTGGAAAACGGCCTGTTTTCCACCGTTTTTCGTCCGAAGACGCCATTTTACGGTTATCGGCACCGGAAGCATCCGCCGCGCGTAAAGATTGGATTCAAACTTTCCCGGTAATCTCCTGTTAGCTTTTGTTGGAATGGTCCACGGCGGCGCGTCTGGCCGCCCTCCCTCTTGTATTGCGTCATGGGTTCCAAATGCGTGCATCGGCCTTGACTGTCCTTCTCGTCGTCAGCCTCTCGGTGTCGGGCTGCTCCTCGCGCTCCGGCTCGGAGAGCCTGTCTTCCGCGCCCTCCCAGGAAAAGACCGGCGCCATCGTCGCACCGCCAGTGCCCTCCGCCAATGTCGGTGCAACGAGCGCGCAGACGGCGGCGGCGAACACGCCTGCGGAGCGGCTGGCCTGGGCCGCCGGCCCGAAATCCCCGACCGCCTTCTCGGCAACGCAGACGCTTGCCATGCCGCTGCCCTCGCAACGGCCGGTGCAGCAACTGGCGGCGGTGAATTTTCCAGTCGACAAGGCGCCGGATGCCGGCCCGCGCGGGCGCATCTATGCCCATCGCTTCCGCGATGCCCATCCGATCAATTTCGGCTCGGCCTCGCCGCGCAACCACGCCGTCCACGGCGTCGACGTCTCGCGCTGGCAGGGCGATATCGACTGGTCGCGGCTGCGCACCCAGGGCGCCAACTTCGCCTATATCAAGGCCACCGACGGCGGCGACCACGTCGATCCGATGTTCCGCACCAATTGGAAAAGGGCCAAGGAAGCCGGCCTGAAGCGCGGCGCCTATCACTTCTTCTACTGGTGCCGCACCGCCGGCGAGCAGGCCGAATGGTTCATCCGCAACGTGCCGCGCGACCCCGACGCCCTGCCGCCGGTCATCGACGTCGAATGGAACGGCGAATCGCGCTGCAAGAAGCGCCCCTCGCCCGAGAAGGTGCGCGAGAAGATGCAGGTCTTCATGGACATGCTGGAGCGCCATTACGGGAAGCGTCCGGTGATCTACACCGCGCCGGATTTCTACGAGGACAACCTGCAGGGCGCCTTCCAGGCTTACCCCTTCTGGCTACGTTCCGTCGCCGCCCATCCGTCGAAAGTCTATCCGGGCCGCAAATGGGTCTTCTGGCAATATTCGGGCTCCGGCCTGTCGCATGGCGTCAAGGGCCGCATCGACCTCAACGTCTTCCGCGGCACCGAGGAGCAATGGCACCGCTGGGCCGGCACCGGCGGCGGCAACAGCTGATTGCCCCCTGTCCATGCTCATGACGGCGGCCTCGGCCGCCGTTTTTTCGTCCGGCCAATAAAAAAGCCCCGCAGAAGCGAGGCTTGAAGTTTTTGCGCTCCGGGGAAAACAGAGCAGCGCGCTTTCTATACTCTGGCTTTTTGCGTCCTCGTAGGTCGCTTTTGGCAAAACCGGTACGGTCTGAAAAAGAAACCCGCGCTTTTCATCGGGAAAAGTCGGGTTTCGAGGATCCGAAGTTGCGCGAACTCGATACGCATCGCGCTTGCACACAAGAATGCCAGCCAGCCGTTAACGGAATGCAAAGGCGCGACACCAGCTTTGCCCAACCATTTTTGAGGACCGCATCGGCATGCGGCATTTTCTCCGCCGCGCCGATATGCCACAAATCATCGCCGAAGGGCTGCGGAAACGCCCGTTGCAAGAGGATCGAGCATGGCCATAAAATCGATTGTTTCCCTGATTGCCGCGACCGCGGCGCTGATGACGCCGGCCGCGGCTTTCGCCCATACGGGCCTTGGGGAAACCGGCGGCCTCGTCCATGGCTTCATGCATCCGGTCGGCGGCCTCGACCATGTGCTGGCCATGGTGATGGTCGGCTTGCTCGCCGCTGAGATCGGTGGGCGGGCGCTGTGGCTGGTGCCGGCGACCTTCGTCGCGGTGATGGCACTCGGCGGCGCGCTGGGCGTGGCTGGCCTGCCCCTGCCCTTCGTCGAGATCGGCATCGCGCTCTCGGTCGTGGTCCTCGGAGGCATGGTCGCGCTCAGTCGCGAGACTTCGATGCTGGCGGCGGCCGGCATCGTCGGCCTGTTCGCCGTCTTCCACGGCTACGCCCATGGCGCGGAAATGCCGGCCGATGCCGACGGCCTTGCCTATGCGGGCGGTTTCATGGCCGCGACAGCCCTGCTGCATGCCGCCGGCATCGGCCTCGGCATGGCGGTTGCCCGCCTGAATACGGTGACCGGCCCGCTACTGGTGCGCTCCGCCGGCGCGCTCGCCGCCGTCGCCGGCCTCGGCCTTCTCGCCGGCACCCTCTGAGCGGCGGTTACTGCCGGCCGCGAAAACGGCGCTGATAGGCGGGATCGTATAGCGCGCTCTCACGAAAATCGCTGGCCGCCAAGCCGGGGCCGACAAAAATCAGCGCCGTGCGCTCGATCGGATCGGCGGCGACCTTTTCGACGATATCGGCGAGCGTGCCGCGCAGGATGCGCTCGTCCGGCCAGGAGGCCTTGACGACGATGGCGACCGGGCAATCCGCGCCATAAAGCGGCGTCAGTTCCGCCACCACCTGATCCAGCGCATGGATGGCGAGATGGATGGCGAGCGTCGAGCCGCTGGCCCCGAAGGCCTGCAAGGTCTCGCTGTTCGGCATCGGCGAGGCGCGGCCGGACACGCGGGTCAGAACCAGGCTCTGGGCGACCGAGGGAATGGTGAGTTCGCGCCCGAGCGCCGAGGCCGCCGCCGCAAAGGCCGGCACGCCCGGGGTCATCGTGTAATCGAGCCCGCTCTGCTGCAGGCGGCGGATTTGTTCGGCAACCGCGCTCCATACGGCGAGATCGCCCGAATGCAGCCGCGCGACATCCTCGCCGGCGGCAGCGGCCTTGACGAATTCCGCCGCGATCTCGTCCAGCGACATCGGCGCGGTATCGACGATGCGCGCCCCCGGCGGGCAATAGCCCAAGAGCTCCGGCGACACCAGCGAACCGGCATAGAGGCAGACGGGGCATTTGCCGATGAGATCGCGGCCGCGAACTGTGATGAGGTCGGCCGCGCCTGGGCCTGCACCGATGAAATGCACTGTCATAATGATATCCTCTTGAACCTCACGATGGCTTTCGCCACGTCCATTGCGTCACCGGCATGGCGGGCTTCCAGCCTGTCATCTGCCCGACCGGACCGGCGCGGGCGATATCGATGCGGATCAGACCGCCACCAAGCCGCGCATGGGCAGACAGTAGCACCGCTTCCATCTCCAACGTTACCGCATTGGCGACTAGCCGCCCTCCCGGCTTCACGCCGGCGATCGCCGCCTCGAACACCCCGTCCTCACTGCCGCCGCCGCCGATGAAGATCGCATCCGGAGCGGCAAGACTGGCCAGCGCCGAAGGCGCCACACCCTCGACCACCGTCAGGCCGGGCACACCGAAGGCGGTGGCATTGCGGCGAATGCGGGCGGCCCGTTCAGGCGATTGCTCGATGGCAATGGCGCGCATGGCGGGATCGCGCAGCATCCATTCGATGGCGATCGAACCGGAGCCGCCGCCGATATCCCACAGCAGTTCGCCGCGCCGTGGCGACAGGGCCGACAGCGTCAGTGCCCGCGCCTCGCGCTTGGTGATCTGGCCGTCATGCTCGAACAGGCTATCGTCCAGCCCCGGCGCCAGCGGCAGAATTCTCGCACCTTCTCCGGCGACGATCTCGACGCCGCAAACGTTGAGGGAATGGAACACGTCGCTGCCAAAAGCGTCGGCGACATGATGTGTCACCCGCTCCTGCGGCCCGCCGAGCGCTTCGAGAACCGTAAGCCGAGACTGACCGAAACCATTTTCCGTCAGCAGCGCCGCAAGCGCCGACGGCCCGTCGCTGTCCGACGTCAGCGCCAGCACGCGGCAACCGGGTTGCAGATGCGGGCGGATGAGATCGAGCGGACGGCCATGCAGCGACACGCATGCAACATCCTGCAACGGCCAGCCGAGCCGCGAGGCGGCAAGACTGAAGGAGGACGGCGCCGGCATCACCCGCATTTCCGAAGGGTCGATGCGCCGCGACAGCGTCGCGCCAACGCCGAAGAAGAAGGGATCGCCGGAGGCCAGCACCACGACCGGCTGGCCGCGCCGGGCGACGATCTCGTCCACCGAGCGTTCGAAGGGGCTGAGCCAGACATGACCTTCGCCCGTCAGCAATGATGCCGCCAGCTCCAGATGCCGCGCGCCGCCGAAGACAGTTGCGGCCCCCGCAATCACCGCCTTCGCGGCGTCGCCGAGACCGTCTGGACCATCCTCGCCGATCCCGATAATGGTCAGCCATTGCATGGGAAAATCAGACATGGCGGCGCATCGCATTCTTATCCTTGGCGGCACTACCGAAGCCCGCCAGCTCGCCGGGTTGTTGGCCGGAGATCCGCGCTACGACGCCACCCTGTCGCTCGCCGGCCGCACGGCCGAGCCCAAAGCCCTGCCATTGCCTGTGCGTAGCGGCGGTTTCGGCGGCGCCGACGGTCTGGCCGATTACCTGACGCGCGAAAACATCGATTTGCTGGTCGACGCCACGCATCCCTTTGCGGTGCGTATTTCCGCCAATGCGGCCGAGGCTGCGGCGCGCGCGGGCACGCCGCTTTTCGCCCTGCGCCGCCCTGGCTGGGAGGAACGGGCCGGCGACCACTGGACGCGCGTGCCCGATCTCGAAGCGGCCGTCGATGCGCTGGGCGTCATCCCCCGCCGCGTCTTTCTCGCCATCGGCCGGCAGGAGGCGCATGTCTTCAACCGGACGCCGCACCATGCCTATCTGGTGCGCAGCGTCGATCCGGTCGATCCGCCGCTGACGGTGCCGGATGCGCAGTACATCCTCTCCATCGGCCCCTTCGACGAGGCCGACGAGCGCGCTTTGCTGACGGACAAAAACATCGACGTCGTCGTCACCAAGAACAGCGGCGGTGAAGCGACCTATGCCAAGATCGCCGCCGCCCGCGCGCTGGGCATCGAGGTCGTGATGGTCGAGCGCCGGCATCCTGCCGACGTTCCGGCCGTCGCGACGGCCGAAGAAGCGCTCGACCGGATCGCTCACCTCTTGTCTCCGGCGATAAAGCGCGGCGTATAGACGAGATCGGCGCGGCCGGGCCTTGCAATGACGCGGGTTTCCGGCGAGCCGATGATGACGCAGGTCGCCATGTCGGCGACAGCCGCATCGGCTGTTTCCAGCGGCATGACGCGGATGTTTTCGTCCGGCCGGCCGGCGGCGCGGCCGAAGATGACCGGCGTCGTCGCCGGCAGGATGTCGCGCAGCAGCGAAAAAGCTTCGCCGAGCTGCCAGGGGCGCGCCTTGCTGATCGGATTGTAGAGCGCGATCACCAGCCCGGCCTCGGCCACCAGCCGCAGACGCCTTGTAATGATGTCCCAGGGCTTGAGATTATCCGACAGCGAGATGGCGCAGAAATCGTGACCGAGCGGCGCGCCGCTGCGAGCCGCGACCGCAAGCATGGCGGTGACGCCGGGCGTCACCACGATCTCGATCTCGCGCCATGCTTCCGGCCCCTTGTCGATGGCCTCGCAGACGGCCGCGGCCATGGCGAAGACGCCGGGATCGCCACCGGAGACGACGCAGACCTTTTCGCCCGTAGCCGCCCGCGTCAACGCCGCCTGCGCCCGGTCCAGTTCCTCGCGATTGTCCGACGCGATGCGGCGCTGATCGGCGCGCAATGCGAGGCGGTCGAGATAGGGGCCGTAGCCGAAGAATTCGCTCGCCGCCTCGACGGCCTGCACCGCCTCCGGCGTCATCTGCTCCGGGCTGCCGGGGCCGGTGCCGACGATATAGAGAATGCCGCTCACGATGCCGCCCTCGCCAGTTGCTCGATGCGCGCCCGGTCCTGCCAGCCGGCGACCAGCACCAGCGAGAAATAGGGGGCCTCGTCGCCGGATTTTTCGGCAAGCGGGATCATCGCCGCATTGGCCATGGTGCCGCGCTCGACATAAACGGCTTGGCTCAGCTTGCCGGCGGCAGCGAGCGCGCGCCGGATTTTGCCGAGATTGCGCCCGACCTTCATGATGACGGCGGCCTGCGTGTCCGACAGGCGGCGCAGCAATTCCGCCTCCGGCATGGTGCCGGGCAGGACCGAGAGCACGTCGTCGCCCTGGACGATCGGCAAGCCGGCCATCGACCAGCAGCCGGACATGGCTGTGATGCCGGGAATAACCTCGGCCGGAAACCGCGCGGCGAGCCGTACATGCAGGTGCATGTAGGAGCCGTAGAACAGCGGATCGCCCTCGCTGAGGACGGCGACCGTGCGCCCTGCCGAAAGATGTTCGGCGACGGCGGAGGCGGAAGCGTCGTAAAAGGCGGTGATGCGGCTCTTGTAGCCGTCCTCATGCGTCTCGATTTCCGTGGTCACGGGATAATAGAGCGGCAGTTCGGGAATGTTTTCGCGCACGATGCCTTCGACGATGGGCCTTGCATTGCCGCGCCGGCCTTCCTTGGCGAAATAGGCGAGCACATCGGCGCTTTGAAGCGCGCGCACGGCCTTGACGGTCAGCAGGTCGGGATCGCCGGGGCCGGTACCGACGCCGATCAGGCGTCCGGGTGCAACGCCGCTCACAGGCCCGGCCTCGCCAGCGAATTCAGCGCCGCCGCCGTAATGGCGCTGCCGCCGAGACGGCCGCGCACGATGGCATAGGGCACGCCATAGGAATTTTCTGCCAGCGCATCCTTGGATTCGGCAGCCCCCACGAAGCCGACCGGCATGCCGAGGATCGCCGCCGGTTTTGGCGCGCCGTCGCGGAGAAGCTCAAGCAGATAGAAAAGCGCGGTCGGCGCATTGCCGATGGCGACGACGGCGCCAGCCATGCGCTCGCCCCAGAGGCGGATGGCGGCGGCCGAGCGGGTATTGCCGATTTCCTTGGCGAAGACAGCCGTCTGCGGATCGCTCAGCGTGCAGATGACCTCATTATTGGCCGGCAGGCGGGCGCGGGTGACGCCATGCGCCACCATCTGCGCGTCGCAGAAGATCGGCGCGCCGGCTTGAAGCGCGGCGCGGGCCGCACCGACGAAATCCGGCGAAAAGACGAAATGCCGGGCAGCCTCGACCAGGCCGCAGGCATGGACCATGCGCACCGCCACATCCGCTTCCGCCTCGGAAAAGCGGGAAAGATCGGCTTCAGCGCGGATAATGGCGAAGGAGCGCTCATAGATCGCATCGCCCTGCCGGATATAATCGTAGTCTGTCATTCCCTGTCCTGTCGCACCGCTTCCCGTATCGCATCCCTGCCCAGCCGCTGCAGACAGCCGGCCGCCGTCTCCCCGGCCCGCCTGGCGGTGCCGACCAGCGCGGCGAGACGCGCAATCGCGTGGGTCACGTCCTTAGCAGCGATGTACGCCTCTGGCGAGCCCGATGCGGAGCCATTTACGACAAGCGCATAGCCTGTTGGCGCTGCCGTCAGCGTCAGGGGCGTGGGGGCCGGATGGGCGCAGCCCTTCGGACAGCCGGAGACATGCAGGGTCAGCGAGCCGTCGAGCAGAGCGGGTGCCGCCGCGATCAAGGTCCGCGCCAAAGCGTGGGTATCGAAAAAGGCCGAAGCACAGCCGCGCGCACCGGCGCACAGCGCGATATGATTGGCCGGTTCCTGAGGATCGACGACGAATCCACGCGCCGCCGCCGCATCCCGTGCCGCAGCCAACTGCGCCGGCGCGATGCCGATCAGAAAAAAGCCATGGTCCGGCGCCAGCCGGATTTCGTGGCAACCGAGCGCCTCCGTCTCGCGTATGAAAGCGATAAGCGCAGCCGCCTCGATCTGGCAGAAGGGCAAGGCGAGGCCGAGAGCGGAAAAACCGTCCCAGAGATGAAGGCCGGCCGGTGACGGAACCGAGTGTTCCCGTCCCCCCTGCCCGTTCTCCTCGAATCCGAACCGCGACCGCCATTCCCCGGCATCGAGATCGCGGCCGCGCGCCCGTCGTCCCATGGCAGACAGCGCACGCAACAGCGCCATGACGGCATCGACGGCCGCATCCGCAGGAAGGCGCGCCACGGGTTTTGCCGTGTGGTCATCGCCGGCCAATGCGATTTGCCAAGTGTTGTCCGGCAAGGCCGTCAACCGGATATCCGCCGAGACGTTCTTCAGCGAAAACCGCCCGCCGCCATCGACCGTGATCGAGAGTTTTGCCGCCAGCGAAAGGGCCGGCTCTTCTAAAACAACGCGGGCGCGCAAAACGTCCGCCAGCGGCCGCGCGTCGATGATTTCTTCCGGGTCGAGCCCGGCAAGCGGCGGCGTCTCGATGGCGAGGCCGGTGGCAAGCGGCATGTCCATCGCCAGGATCTCGGCCGAAAACAACGGCGCGCTTGCCGGCGTCAGCCCGCGCACCTGGAGGTTTCCACGCGCCGTCACCTCCATGAGCCCGTTGCCGTGACGGGCGGCGGTTTCGGCAATCGTGACGAAGGCGGCGGGCGTCAGGCGACTGTCCAGCGGGCGCAGGCGCACCAGCAGGCCGTCGCCGGTCTGCATCGGCGCATCCAGAGCCGGGCAGACGCCGCGCCGGGTCGAGGCGATCGCCGCTCCGTTGAAATCGATCGGGCTACATTCAGTCATGACACGCCTATGATAACGGATTTTTACCCGTTCCGGCTACGCCATCGCGACGGGAAACCGTTTGCGGCAGATCAAGATGCGACGCCGGGCCGCATTCGCTACGCAATTCCGCTACACATTTTTGCGGGAATTGCTCCCTGCCTCGTCATCGAAATCCGTCCCCTTCTGCAGCAGGTAGATATCCATGATCCAGCCATGCCGTTCGCGCGCCTCGGCGCGGGCGGCGAGGATGCGGTCCTTCACCGCCTGCACCGGGCCGCTGATGACGATCTCGTCCGGCGTGCCGAGATAGGCCCCCCAATAGATCATCGCATCCGGGACTTCGACCGCCTTGAATGCCTGTTCCCCGTCGAGCATGACGACGGCGGTCTCGATCAGGCCGGGGAAATGCTCGTTGAGCCGCCGCCCGGTGGTGATGGCGACCGGCTTGCCGACGAGGTTCAGCGGAATTTTATGGGACGCGCACAGCGCCTGCACGCTGGTGATGCCGGGAATGACGCTGAAATCGAAGGTCACCTTGCCGCTCGCCTTCACCCGCTCGATGATGCGGATGGTGCTGTCGTAGAGCATAGGATCGCCCCAGACGAGGAAGGCGCCGATGCCGTCCTCGCCGAGTTCCTGGCTGAACAGTTCCTCGTAGATCGCGGTGATCGCCGCATGCCATTCGTCGACGCCGCTGAGATAGCTTTGTCCCTCGGCACGCCGCACCGGCAGGGCATACTCCACCGTGCGGCTCTCGGGATTGGTGACATAGCGCGCGCAGATATCGCGCCTGACATCGGCAAGATCGGCCTTCTTCGCCCCCTTGGTTGGAATGAACAGCACATCGGCGCGGTTCAGCGCGTTGATGGCCTGGACGGTCAGGTGCTCGGGATTGCCCGAACCGATGCCGACGATGAGGATATGGCGCATGATGGTTCCAGTCGAGACGGCCCACGGGCTTTGCGGCAGCAGTTAGCAGATGCCCGACGGCTGCCGCAAGGCCACAATCGCGGCGGGCATTCGTCCTTGCTTTCTTGCGCTGCATTGCACAAGATCGCCGCATCATAACAAGCGCCGCAAAGGCGAAACGGGGATGGCAAGCAGCACGATGTCGATCAAGGCCAGCATCTATCACCTCACCCATTATCGCTACGACACGCCCGTCGTCCTCGGGCCGCAGGTGATCCGGCTGAAGCCGGCCGCCCATTCCAGGACGAGGGTGCTGAGCCACGCGCTGAAGGTCACGCCGGAAAACCACTTCGTCAATCTGCAGCAGGATCCTTACGGCAATTATCTCGCCCGTTTCGTGTTCCCGGAGCCGGTGACCGAGTTGAAGATCGAAGTCGATCTCATCGCCGACATGACGGTCTACAATCCCTTCGATTTCTTCGTCGAGGACAGCGCCACGAAATGGCCCTTCGATTATCCCGAGGATCTCTCCGACGATCTCTCGATCTACCGCAGAGCGGAGCCGCCCGGCCCGGCGCTGGCCGCCTTCCTGGAAACGCTCGACCGCTCCGAACAGGGGACGGTCGACATGATCGTCGGGCTGAACGCCCGCCTGCAGCAGGAAATCGGTTATGTCATCCGCATGGAGCCTGGCGTGCAGACTCCGGAGGAGACGCTGACGACGGCGAAAGGCTCCTGCCGCGACACGAGCTGGCTTCTGGTGCAGATCCTGCGCCACATCGGCTTCGCCGCCCGCTTCGTCTCCGGCTACCTCATCCAGCTGGCGCCGGATCTGAAGGCGCTGGACGGCCCTTCCGGCACTGAGGTCGACTTCACCGACCTGCATGCCTGGGCCGAGGTCTACCTGCCCGGCGCCGGCTGGGTCGGTCTCGACCCGACTTCCGGCCTGTTGACCGGCGAAAGCCATATCCCGCTCGCCGCCGCTCCGCATTACAGGAATGCCGCGCCGATTTCCGGCGGCTATACCGGCGAGGCCAGGACGGAATTCGATTTCGCCATGGAGGTCGAGCGCGTCGCCGAGCATCCGCGCATCACCAAGCCATTCTCCGACGAATCCTGGGAAGCGCTGGACGCGCTCGGCCATGACGTCGACCGTGCATTGCAGGCGCAGGACGTGCGCCTGACCATGGGCGGCGAGCCGACCTTCGTCTCCATCGACGATTTCCAGTCGGCGGAATGGAATACCGATGCCGTCGGCCCGACCAAGCGCGACAAGGCGGACAGCCTCATCCGCCGCCTGCGCGAGCGCTTCGCGCCCGGCGGGTTCCTGCATTACGGGCAGGGCAAGTGGTATCCCGGCGAATCCCTGCCGCGCTGGACCTTCTCGCTCTACTGGCGCAAGGACGGCGTGCCGATCTGGCAGAGCGATGTCCTCGTCGCCCGCGAGGCGACCGACTACAAGGTGACGGAGGAGGATGCCGGCCGGCTGCTGACCGCCATTGCCGGCGAACTCGACATTCCCACGGACCACGTCCTGCCCGCATTCGAGGATCCGGCCGAATGGCTGGTCAAGGAGGCGAACCTGCCGGAAAACGTCGATCCGGCCAATTCGAAGCTGGAAAATGCCGAGGATCGCAGCCGCATCGCCCGTGTCTTCGAGCGCGGCCTGACGCGGCCGACCGGTTATGTGCTGCCGGTGCAGGCCTGGAATGCGCGCGCCAGCGGCCGGCGCTGGGCGAGCGAGAAATGGACGACGCGGCGCGGCCGAATCTTCCTCGTGCCCGGCGACAGCCCCGTCGGCTATCGCCTGCCGCTGAGCGCGCTCGCCTATATCCCGCCCTCGCAATATCCCTATATCAACCCGCAGGATCCGACCGTCCCGCGTGAAAAATTGCCGGATTTCCATGGCCATGGCGGCCGCCCCCTGCAGACGGCGCATTTCGAGCCGTTTTCCGAGCGGCAGCCGCAGCCTGGCCAGACCGGCGGTTATGCACAGGACATCGACGGCCATGTACGCACCGCCTTGTCGGTGGAGGCCCGCGACGGACGGCTCTGCGTCTTCATGCCGCCGACTGTCACCGTCGAGGATTATCTCGACCTGATCGCCTCGATCGAACGCGCCGCCAAGGCGCTCGGCCTGCCCGTGCATATCGAGGGCTACGCGCCACCGCAGGACGAGCGCATCGACGTCATCCGCGTCGCGCCCGATCCCGGCGTCATCGAGGTCAACATCCACCCCGCTTCGTCATGGAAGGAATGCGTCGAGACGACCGCCGCGATCTACGAGGAGGCGCGCCAGACGCGGCTCGGCACCGACAAGTTCATGATCGACGGCCGCCACACCGGCACCGGCGGCGGCAACCATGTCGTGGTCGGCGGCGCCAATCCCAATGACAGCCCCTTTCTGCGCCGGCCGGATCTGCTGAAAAGCCTGGTGCTGCACTGGCAGCGCCACCCGTCGATGTCCTACCTGTTCTCGGGCCTGTTCATCGGCCCGACCAGCCAGGCGCCGCGCATCGACGAGGCCCGCCATGACGGGTTGTACGAGCTGGAAATCGCGCTGGCCCAGGTGCCGGCACCGGGTCAGGGCCAGCCGCCGCTGCCCTGGCTGGTCGACCGCCTGTTCCGCAACCTGCTGACCGATGTCAGCGGCAACACCCACCGTTCGGAAATTTGCATCGACAAGCTGTTTTCGCCGGACGGGCCGACCGGCCGCCTCGGCCTCGTGGAGTTCCGCGGCTTCGAAATGCCGCCGAATGCGCGTATGAGCCTTGCCCAGCAATTGCTGGTGCGGGCGCTGATCGCCCGTGCCTGGCGTACGCCGCTCGACGGCCGCTTCGTGCGCTGGGGCACCAGCCTGCACGACCGCTTCATGCTGCCGCATTACGTCTGGGCCGACTTCCTCGACGTGCTCGCGGATCTGCGCCAGCACGGCTTCGATTTCCGCCCGGAATGGTTCGCCGCCCAGCTCGAATTCCGCTTCCCCTTCTGCGGCGAGGTGCAATACGGCGAAACCCGGCTCGAAATCCGCCAGGCGCTGGAGCCCTGGCATGTGATGGGCGAGGAAGGCGCGCCAGGCGGTACGGTGCGTTACGTCGATTCCTCGGTCGAGCGCCTGCAGGTGCGGCTGCAGACCGACAATCCCGAGCGCTACCGCGTCGCCTGCAACGGCCGCGCCGTGCCGTTGCGCCAGACCGGCGAGGCCGGTGTCTCGGTCGCCGGCGTGCGCTTCAAGGCCTGGCACCCGGCATCCGGCCTGCATCCCGTTCTGCCGGTCGACACGCCTCTGACCTTCGACATTTATGACACATGGAGCGGGCGTTCGCTGGGCGGCTGCCGATATCATGTTGCCCATCCGGGTGGGCGCAATTATGAAACTTTCCCTGTGAACGGCAATGAAGCGGAAGCGAGGCGCCTCGCCCGTTTCGAGCCTTGGGGACATACAGCCGGCTCTTATCCGCTGATGCAGGAAACCGTTTCGCCGGAATTCCCGCTGACGCTCGACCTGCGCCGGCCGCAGGGGCTGTAAATGGGGAAAAAACCGGCGACGGGACGACGGGCGAGCGCGCCGGCCGGATCGGGCGATCCGTCCTTCGGCTATCGCGCCCTGCCGGGTGTCGCCGACGAGATGGTCGACACCAACGGCCAGGTGCGGCCGGTCTGGAAGCAGCTGCTCTCCTCGATCAACCGCCTCTCGGCGCATGAACTGTCCGAGCGCATGGCCCGCGCCGACCGTTATCTGCGCGATGCGGGCGTTTTCTACCGCGCCTACGGGGCACAGGGCAGCGGCGAGCGCAGCTGGCCGATCTCCCACATTCCCGTGCTGATCGATGACAGGGAATGGCGTGGCATCGCCCGCGGTCTGGTGCAGCGCGCCAACCTGCTCGAAGCCGTCGTCGCCGATATCTATGGCGAGAACCGGCTTGTGCGCGACGGCTTTCTGCCGCCGGCGCTAGTGGCCTCCAATCCGGAATTCCTGCGCCCGCTGGTCGGCGTCAAGCCCGTCGGCGGCCATTACCTGCATTTCTGTTCCTTCGAGATTGGCCGCGGCCCCGACGGCAACTGGTGGGTGCTGGCCGACCGCACGCAGGCGCCGTCCGGCGCCGGTTTCGCGCTGGAAAACCGGGTGGCGACCACACGCGCCTTTTCCGACATCTATGCCGAGTTGCATGTGCATCGCCTCGCCTCCTTCTTCGGTGCCTTCCGCGATACGCTGCAGACCGGCAGGCACAGCGCCGATGACCGCATCGCGGTGCTGACCCCCGGCCCCGCCAACGAGACCTATTTCGAGCACGCCTATATCGCCCGCTATCTCGGCTTCATGCTGCTCGAAGGCGAGGATCTGATCGTCGTCAACGATCGCGTCATGGTGCGCACCGTCGCCGGCCTCAAGCCGGTGAGCGTGCTGTGGCGGCGTCTTGACGCGGCCTATGCCGATCCCCTGGAATTGAAGCAGACCTCGCATATCGGCACGCCCGGGATGGTCGAGGCGCTGCGCGCCGGCTCGGTGATGATCGTCAATGCGCTGGGCTCGGGCATTCTCGAAACCCGTGCCTTCCTCGCCTTCATGCCGACCATCTGTCGCCATCTGCTGGGCGAGGATCTGTCGCTGCCCTCGGTCGCCACCTGGTGGTGCGGGCAGAAGGCGGAGCGCGCCCATGTCGCCGAAAACATCGGCAAGATGGTCATCGGCCCGGCCTATTCGCGCCTGCCCTTCTTCGACGACAACGGCCAGTCGGTGCTGGGCGCGAAGCTCAGGGACGAGGCGCAACTGTCGATCGGCGACTGGCTGGAAAGCGACGGCGCAAAACTGGTCGGCCAGGAGGCGGTGACGCTCTCCACCACCCCGGCACTGGTCGACGGCAAGCTGACGCCGCGGCCGATGAGCCTGCGCGTCTATGCGGCGCGCACGACGAACGGCTGGGAAATCATGCCCGGCGGCTTCGCTCGCATCGGCTCCGGCGACGACGTCGCCGCCATCGCCATGCAGGCGGGCGGCAGCGCCGCCGATGTCTGGATCGTCTCCGACAAACCGGTCGCGCGGCCGACGCTGCTGCCGGCCGAGGCCGAATTTACCCGCCTGATGCCCGGCAGCCTGCCGAGCCGCGCCGCCGACAACCTGTTCTGGCTCGGCCGCTACATCGAGCGCGCGGAAGGGGCGCTGCGCATCCTGCGCGCCTGGAACGCGCGCTTTGCCGAATATGCCGATCCGAAGCAGCCGCTGCTCGCCGAAGTCAGCGCCTATCTCGCCGCCCTCGACATCGACACCGCCGCAGCCGTGCCGGAAAGCCTGCTCGCCAATATCGAAAGCGCCGTCTATTCGGCCAGCAACATCCGCGACCGCTTCTCGCCGGACGGCTGGCTGGCGCTGAACGACCTCGCCAAGACCGCGCGCCGCTTCCACGAGCATGTGCAGCCGGGCGACGACGCGGCGCACGCCATGACCGTGCTGCTGCGCAAGCTCGCCGGTTTCGCCGGCCTCGTGCATGAGAACATGTATCGGTTCACCGGCTGGCGCTTCCTGTCGATCGGCCGCTATCTTGAGCGCGGGCTGCACATGACGCGGCTGCTCGGCCATATGGCTGGGCCCGAAGCGCCGGACGGGGCGCTCGACATGCTGCTGGAGATCGGCGACAACGTCATGACCCATCGCCGCCGCTACAGCGTCTCGACCACACGGCTGACGATCACCGACCTGCTGGCGCTCGACCCGCTCAACCCGCGCTCGATCCTGTTCCAGCTCAACGAAATCCACAATGAGGTGGAGCAGTTGCCGAACGCCCTCGTCAACGGGCAGATGTCGCCCTTGTCCCGTGAGGCGATGCGCCTGCATTCGGGCCTGGCGGTGATGACGCCGGAGGCCTTGACGGCGCAGTCCTATCGTAAGCTGGAGCAGGAACTGGAGCACCTTTCAGACCTGCTGGCGCAAACCTATCTCGGCTGAGGCGGCGATGCTCTACGACCTGTCGCTGCACATGGGTTATCTTTACGACAGCTTCGCCTTCAATGCGCGCCACATCATCCGCGTCATGCCGCTGTCGATCCCCGACCGCCAGCGGCTGATCGCCGGCGCGCTGACCGTCGAGCCGCAGCCGGAGGAACGCGCCGCCTTCACCGACTTCTTCCAGCATCCGGCTGCCTCCATCCTGATCCGCGCACCCCATGAGCGGCTGGACATCCGCATGAAGGCCCGCGTGCAGGTCGAGGTCGTGACCGTCAGCGCCGATTTCTCGCCGACCCTCGACAAGCTGCCCGACGAACTCGGCAATTGCTGGTCGCTCGGCGCGGACTCGCCGCATCATTTCCTTGGGGCCAGCCCTCGCCTGCCGGAGGAGCCGGCGATCTCGGCTTACGCACGGGCCATGGATCTGAAGAACCGCACGGTGCTGGAAATCGCCCGCGCCATGTGCCGCCGAATCCACCGCGATTTTACCTATGACCCCAAGGCGACGACGGTGGACACGACGACGGCGCAGGCCTTTGCACTGAAGCGCGGCGTCTGCCAGGATTTCAGCCATGTGATGATCACGGCGCTGCGCAGCCTCGGCATTCCCGCCGGCTATGTCAGCGGCTACCTGCGCACCATCCCGCCGCCCGGCAAGGAACGGCTGGAAGGGGCGGACGCCATGCATGCATGGGTGCGCATCTGGTGCGGGGGCCTGGCGGGCTGGGTCGAATACGATCCGACCAACGATATCCAGGCCGGCACCGACCACATCGTCGTCGGCTACGGGCGCGATTACGCCGACGTCGCCCCGGTCATCGGCGCGCTGAAGAGCTATGGCCGCCAGCAGACCTTGCAGGCCGTCGACGTCATCCCCGTCGAGGCCTGACGCCTGCTTGTTCGCATACCGATACCGAAAAACCGCTATTCACGGTTCCTGGAAATGCTCTAACGCAAAAAGTGTTGCAAAAAACACGTGATCGCTCAAATACGAGGCATCCGGTAAACGACCTGGCAAGGGAACCATCGCTAGAACTGGAACATCTTTCGAACCGCGAGGATGCCCCATGACCGCGTACCGTTCCCGCTTCGCGCGCCTGCTGGCCGACAGGGGCGGAAATTTTGCTGCTACGACCGCCATCCTGCTGCCGGTGCTGCTCGGCGTCGCCGGGGTCGCCATCGATTACCTGCGCATGACGCAGGAGCATACCCGCGTGCAAAACGCCGCCGACTCCGCGGCCCTCGCCGCCGCGACCGCGCTGGCCGAGAAGGCATTCACGGAAGAGCAGGCCCGTCTCCTTGCCCTGTCCTTCCTGCGCGGCCAGATGGCGGGTTCGGGCAGCACGGGCGACGACGCCGCCAAGAACGACGATCCCAATGCGCCCTTCAGCGCCGCCCCGACGATCCTGATCAACGAAACGCCGATCGCCGGCAACGGCAAGAAATTCACCGTCAGCGTCGAGGCCCACTACAAGGTTGCCCTGACCGGCTTCACCCGGGTGCTCGGCGTCAACGATCCCGAGATCGTCGCCTACAGCAAGACAGCCAGCCAGACCGCGACGATGAATGCCTTGTCCATGTATCTGGTGCTCGACAAATCCGGCTCCATGGCCTGGATCACCGACACCAAGGACGGAACGACATCGTCCTGCCCGAACTATACCGCAAGCAACTGGTCGAAATATCCGAACCTGAAGGCTTCGAGCCCCTGCTATGTCTCGAAGATCACCGCCCTGAAGACCGCCGTGACCACGCTGGCCGCGCAACTCGTCACCGCCGATCCGAAGTCGGAATACAGCCGGCTGGGAGCGGTGTCCTACAATATGTCGGCCCAGACCCCGTCGCCGCTCGACTGGGGAACGACCAAGGCGACGACCTATGTCAACGCGCTCGTCGCCGAGGGCGGTACAGCCTCTACCGACGCGATGCAGAAGGCCTATAGCAGCCTGACCGATTCCAAGGAAACCAAGGCGCATACCGACAAGACCGGCCTCACGCCGCAGAAATTCATCGTCTTCATGACCGATGGCGACAACAACAACACCTATGACGACACCCAGACGCTGGCGATCTGCGACAAGGCGCGCGCCGACAAGATCACCATCTACACGGTGGCCTTCATGGCGCCGTCCCGCGGCCAGAATCTGCTGAAAACCTGCGCCGGCACAACCGCCAACTATTTCGCCGCCGACAGCATGGCCCAGTTGGTCGATGCCTTCAAGACCATCGGCAAGAAGGCCGCCGACCGCACCACGCGCCTGACGAACTGAGCGCCGGCGCGCCGCCGACCACCCATCGCCCAAAGCAGCCAGCACCGTCCCGCAATCCCTGCGGGGCGGTGTTTGCTGTCAAACTGATCGCCGCGCATCAGAACGGAAAAAATGATCAGAATCAAATCCTTTTGCCGTCTCTTCGCGCTGTCCGATCTATTTTTTAATTCGATTAAATGTCGGTTGCAACTGTTTCGCAACAATGCATAAACTATCGCAGTTGTGCTTCAGGCATCGGATGATGACTATATTCATGTGCGCCCGGCCGGACGGAACAACGCAGGTAGAAATAGCTCAGAGCCAGATGATGAACAATGTTTCGAAGGCAGGCATTCCTCTCCCCTCCCCGCGCAGTTCCGAGCCGAGCGTCCTTGCCGAGGAGATCATCGAGCGGCTGACGTACCGCATCGGCAAGGACGCCCAGGTCGCCAAGCCGCACGACTGGCTGACCGCCGCGATCCTCGTCATCCGCGACCGCGTCATCGACCGGTGGATGGCCTCGACCAAGCAGGTCTACAAGACCAACGCCAAGCGGGTCTATTATCTCTCCCTGGAATTCCTCATCGGCCGGCTGATGCGCGACGCCGTCAACAATCTCGGCCTGATGAACGAGATCCGCGACGCGCTCACCTCGCTCGGCGTCGATCTTGACGTCATCGCTGGTCTCGAGCCGGATGCCGCACTCGGCAATGGCGGCCTCGGGCGGCTCGCCGCCTGCTTCATGGAATCGATGGCGACCGTCGACATCCCCGCCTATGGCTATGGCATCCGCTACATGCACGGCCTGTTCCGCCAGCAGATGTCGGACGGCTGGCAGGTGGAACTGCCCGAGACCTGGCTCGCCCACGGCAACCCCTGGGAATTCGAGCGCCGCGAGAGTTCCTACGAAATCGGCTTCGGCGGTACGGTCGAGACCGTCGGCGGTTATGACGAGGCGCCGCGTTACATCTGGAAGCCGAGCGAGCGCGTCATCGCCATGGCTTACGACACGCCCGTCGTCGGCTGGCGCGGCAAGCGCGTCAACACGCTGCGCCTCTGGTCGGCCCAGCCGATCGACCCCATCCTGCTCGACGCCTTCAATGCCGGCGACCATATCGGGGCGCTGCGCGAGAGCAACAAGGCGGAAACCCTCACCCGCGTGCTCTATCCCGCCGATGCGACGCCCGCCGGCCAGGAACTGCGCCTGCGGCAGGAATTCTTCTTCTCCTCGGCCTCGCTCCAGGACATTCTGCGCCGCCACCTGCAGCAATATCCCGATTTCACCTCGCTGCCCGACAAGGTGTCGATCCAGCTCAACGACACCCATCCGGCGGTTTCCATCGCCGAGCTGATGCGCCTGCTGATCGACGTCCACAACCTCGATTTCGACGAGGCCTGGGACATCACCTGGCGCACCATCAGCTACACCAACCACACGCTGCTGCCGGAAGCGCTGGAAAGCTGGCCGGTGCCGCTGTTCGAGCGTCTGCTTCCGCGACACATGCAGATCATCTATGCGATCAACGCCAAGGTATTGGTCGACGCGCGCAAGACCAGGATGATGAGCGATGGCGAGATCCGCTCGATCTCGCTGATCGACGAGAACGGCGATCGCCGGGTACGCATGGGCAACCTCGCCTTCGTCGGCTCGCACTCGATCAACGGCGTCTCGGCGCTGCACACCGAGCTGATGAAGGAAACGGTGTTTGCCGACCTGCACAAGCTCTATCCGGACCGCATCAACAACAAGACCAACGGCATCACGCCGCGCCGCTGGCTGATGCAATGCAATCCGGGCCTGACCGGCCTCATCCGCGAAACCATCGGCGACGCCTTCATGGACGATGCCGAGGCGCTGCGCGCCCTCGACGCCCATGCCAAGGACACCGGCTTCCAGCATCGCTTCGCGGCGGTGAAACGGGCCAACAAGCAGGCGCTCGCCAATCTGGTCGCCCAGCGCATGGGCATCCGCATCGACCCTTCCGCGATGTTCGACATCCAGATCAAGCGCATCCACGAATACAAGCGCCAGCTTCTCAACATCATCGAGGCGGTGGCCCTCTACGACCAGATCCGCTCGCATCCGGAACAGGATTGGGTGCCGCGCGTTAAGTTGTTCGCGGGCAAGGCGGCGCCGAGCTATCACAATGCCAAGCTGATCATCAAGCTCGCCAACGACGTCGCCCGCGTCGTCAATAACGATCCGTCGGTGCGCGGCTTGCTGAAGGTGGTCTTCATTCCGAACTACAACGTCTCCCTCGCCGAAGTCATGGTTCCGGCGGCCGATCTGTCGGAGCAGATATCGACCGCCGGCATGGAAGCATCCGGCACCGGCAACATGAAATTCGCCCTCAACGGCGCCTTGACCATCGGCACGCTCGACGGCGCCAATGTCGAGATGCGCGACCATGTCGGCGAAGACAACATCTTCATCTTCGGCAAGACCGCCGAGGAGGTCGCCCGCGCCCGCTCCGAGCCGTCGAACGCCCGCGCCATCATCGAAGGCTCCAAGGAATTGTCACAGGCCCTGCAGGCGATCGCTTCCGGCGTGTTCTCCCCGGATGATCGCAGCCGCTTCTCCGGACTGATCGACGGCCTCTATAGCCATGACTGGTTCATGGTCGCCCGCGACTTCGAGGACTATACCCGCGCCCAGCGCGACGTCGACACGGTCTGGTCCGATTCGAAGAGCTGGTACGAAAAGGCCATCTACAACACCGCGCGGATGGGATGGTTCTCCTCGGACCGCTCCATCCGGCAATATTCCGAAGAGATCTGGAGGGCGGGATGAAGCAGGGCAGGAAGGCCGAGGCCCGCAACGGTGGGGGCGGACGCCCTCCCGAGCTGCCGGCGGCGGAAATCGCCGCCATCGTCCACGGCACCCATGCCGATCCCTTCGCGGTGCTGGGCGTGCATCGCGCCGGCGACGGCTATGTCGCCCGCTGCTTCATTCCGGGCGCCGAGGCGGCCACCGCCTTCGCGCTCGACGGCCAGGAAATCGGCACGCTCGAACAGCGCCACGATGAAGGATTTTTCGAAGGTCCTGTCACGGTCACCCGGTTACAGCCGGTGCGCTATCGCGCCCGGCGTGGCGATGCCGAATGGATGGTCACCGATCCCTACAGCTTTGGGCCCGTGCTCGGGCCGATGGACGATTATTATATCCGCGAAGGCTCGCATCTCCGGTTGTTCGACAAGCTCGGCGCCCATCCGCTCAAGCATGAAGGCGTCAACGGCTTCCATTTCGCCGTCTGGGCGCCGAATGCCAGCCGCGTATCGGTCGTCGGCGATTTCAATACCTGGGACGGCCGCCGACATGTGATGCGGCTGCGCCGCGACACCGGCATCTGGGAGATCTTCGCCCCCGACGTCGGCGCCGGCGTCGCCTACAAATTCGAGATCATGGGCCCTGAGAGCGTGCCGCTGCCGCTCAAGGCAGATCCTTTCGCCCGCCGCGCCGAACTGCGACCGAAAAACGCTTCGATGACGACGCCGGAACTGGTGCAGGACTGGCAGGACGCGGCGCATATGAAGCATTGGTCCAGCGTCGACCATCGCCGGCAGCCGATTTCCATCTACGAGGTTCATGCCGGCTCCTGGCGGCGGCGCGACGACAACGAGATGATGAGCTGGGACGAGCTGGCCGCGCATCTCATCCCCTATTGCGTCGATCTCGGCTTCACCCATATCGAATTTTTGCCGATCACCGAGCACCCCTTCGATCCTTCCTGGGGCTACCAGACGACCGGGCTTTATGCGCCGACCGCCCGCTTCGGCGAGCCGGAAGGCTTTGCCCGCTTCGTCAACAGCTGCCACAAGGTCGGCCTCGGAGTCATCCTCGACTGGGTGCCGGCGCATTTCCCGACCGACCAGCACGGGCTTGCCTGGTTCGACGGCACCGCGCTTTACGAGCACGAGGATCCGCGCCAGGGTTTCCATCCCGACTGGAACACGGCGATCTACAATTTCGGCCGCTCGGAAGTCCTGTCCTACCTCGTCAACAACGCGCTCTACTGGACGGAGAAATTCCATCTCGACGGCTTGCGCGTCGATGCCGTCGCCTCGATGCTCTATCTCGACTATTCGCGCAAGGAAGGCGAATGGGTGCCCAACGAATATGGCGGGCGCGAGAACCTGGACGCGGTCCGTTTCCTGCAGACGACCAATGCGCGCGTCTACGGTAGCCATCCCGGCGCGATGATGATCGCCGAGGAATCCACCTCCTGGCCGAAAGTCTCGCATCCCGTGCATGAGGGCGGGCTCGGCTTCGGCTTCAAGTGGAACATGGGCTTCATGCATGACACGCTGAGCTACATGTCGCGGGAGGCGGTGCATCGCAAGTACCACCATCAGGAGCTGACCTTCGGCCTGCTCTATGCCTTCTCGGAAAACTTCGTGCTGCCGCTCAGCCATGACGAGGTGGTCCACGGCAAGGGATCGCTGATCGCCAAGATGTCGGGCGACGACTGGCAGAAGTTCGCCAACCTGCGGGCCTATTACGGTTATATGTGGGGCTATCCCGGCAAGAAGCTGCTGTTCATGGGCCAGGAATTCGCCCAGTGGAGCGAATGGAGCGAGGCGCGCCAGCTCGACTGGAACCTGCTGCAATATCCCATGCATGAGGGCATGCGCCGATTGGTGCGCGACCTCAACCTTGCCTATCGCAGCAAGCCGGCGCTGCATGCGCGCGATTGCGAGGGCGAAGGCTATGAATGGCTGATCGCCGACGACCACCAGAATTCGGTCTTTGCCTGGCTGCGCAAGGCGCCCGGCGAAAAGCCGGTCGCGGTGATCAGCAATTTCACGCCGGTCTACCGCGAAAACTATGCCGTGCCGCTGCCCCATGCCGGGCGCTGGCGCGAGATCATCAATACCGATGCCGAAATCTACGGCGGCAGCGGCAAGGGCAATGGCGGACGCGTCCAGGCGGTTGAAGTGTCGAATGGAGGAATATCGGCGACGATCACCCTGCCGCCGCTGGCGACGATCATGCTGGAATGGGAAGGCTAGAGCATTTCCAGCCGAAGCGTGGTCGCTTCGGTATCGGACAATGCTCCAGGTTTCGCCCGCAAAGGCGAACGAAAACAGGCAGCACCCCGTCTCGCGAATGCGCATCGGTTCGGGAGACGGGCATCGAAACTTTCAGAATACCGGGAGGATTTCATGGTAGAAAAACGCATCCAACCCCTTGCCCGCGATGCGATGGCCTATGTTCTGGCCGGCGGCCGGGGAAGCCGCCTCAAGGAACTGACCGACCGCCGCGCCAAGCCCGCCGTCTATTTCGGCGGCAAGACCCGCATCATCGACTTCGCGCTGTCGAATGCGCTCAATTCCGGTATCCGCCGCATCGGCGTCGCCACGCAATACAAGGCGCATTCGCTGATCCGCCATATGCAGCGCGGCTGGAACTTCTTCCGCCCCGAGCGAAACGAGAGCTTCGACATCCTGCCGGCCTCCCAGCGCGTTTCGGAGACGCAGTGGTATGAGGGCACGGCGGACGCCGTCTACCAGAACCTTGACATCATCGAATCCTATGGTCCGGAATATATGGTCATCCTCGCCGGCGACCATATTTACAAGATGGACTACGAATTGATGCTGCAGCAGCACGTCGATTCCGGCGCCGACGTCACCGTCGGCTGCCTGGAAGTGCCGCGCATGGAAGCCACCGGCTTCGGCGTCATGCATGTCGACGGCACCGACAGGATCATCGATTTCGTTGAAAAGCCGGCCGATCCGCCGGGCATTCCCGGCAATCCGGATTTTGCGCTCGCCTCGATGGGCATCTATGTCTTCCACACGAAATTCCTGGTCGACGCGCTGCGCCGCGATGCCGCGGACCCTTCTTCCAGCCGCGATTTCGGCAAGGACATCATTCCGCATATCGTGAGCCACGGCAAAGCCCAGGCGCACCGCTTCGCCGATTCCTGCGTGCGCTCCGATTTCGAGCGCGAGCCCTACTGGCGCGACGTCGGAACCGTGGACGCCTACTGGCAGGCCAATATCGACCTGACCGACATCGTTCCCGAGCTCGACCTCTACGACAAGTCCTGGCCGATCTGGACCTATGCCGAGATCCTGCCGCCGGCCAAATTCGTCCATGACGACGAGAACCGCCGCGGCTCGGCCACCTCCTCGCTGGTCTCGGGTGATTGCATCATCTCCGGCGCCTCGCTGAACCGCAGCCTGCTGTTCACCGGCGTGCGCGCGAATTCCTATTCGCGGCTGGACAACGCCGTGGTGCTGCCCTCCGTGCGCATCGGCCGGCGCGCCCAGCTCAAGAATGTCGTCATCGATCATGGGGTGACCATTCCCGAGGGGCTCGTTGTCGGCGAGGAGCCGGAACTCGACGGCAAGCGCTTCCGCCGCACCGAAAGCGGCATCTGCCTGATCACCCAGGCGATGATCGACCGCCTGGACCTGTAACGCCATGCAGGTTCTTGCCGTCGCCTCCGAGATATTCCCGCTGGTCAAGACCGGCGGGCTGGCGGATGTGGCGGGCGCCCTGCCGCTCGCCCTCAAGCCGCTGGGCATCAGAACCCGGACCCTGATTCCCGGCTACCCGTCCGTTCTTGCCGCCGTGAAAGGCGCCGTGGCCTGCCATCGCTTCGATGACTTGCTGGGCGAAGAAGCCACCGTCCTGGAGGTCGAGCACCGGGGATTGGACCTGCTGATCCTCGACGCCCCAAGCCTTTACGACCGGGCGGGCGGCCCCTATCTCGATCCCGCCGGCATCGACCATGCCGACAACTGGAAACGCTTCGCCGCCCTGTCCAGGGCGGCGGCGGAGATTGCGGCCGGAGTGCTTTCCGGCTGGCAGCCGGACCTCGTCCATGCCCATGACTGGCAGGCGGCGATGGCGCCGGTCTACATGCGCTACGGCCTCGTGCCGGAACGCCCAAGCGCCGTCACCATCCACAATATCGCCTTCCAGGGCCAGTTCGCGTCCAGCATCTTCGCCGGCCTCGACCTGCCGCCGCATGCCTTCTCCATCGAAGGCGTCGAATATTATGGCGATGTCGGCTTCCTCAAGGGCGGATTGCAGACCACCCATGCGATCACCACCGTCAGCCCGTCCTATGCCGAGGAGATCCTGACGCCGGCCTTCGGCATGGGGCTGGAAGGGGTGATCGGCGCCCGCGTCGCCGACCTCACCGGCATCGTCAACGGCATCGACGCCCATGTCTGGGATCCGGCGACCGACCCGATGATTTCGGCCCATTATTCCGCAGGCAACATGAAGCGCCGGCCGGAAAACCGCCGGGCGGTGGCCGAACATTTCGGCCTCGACCAGGATCAGGGACCGATCTTCTGCGTCGTCAGCCGCCTCACCTGGCAGAAAGGCATGGATCTGCTGGCCGAAGTCGCCGACGAGATCGTCGCCCGCGGCGGCAAGCTCGCCGTGCTTGGCTCTGGCGATGCCGATCTGGAATCGGCCTTGCGGGCCGCTGCCGCCCGCTATCCCGGCCGCGTCGGCCTGTCGCTCGGCTATAACGAGCCGCTGTCGCACCTCATGCAGGCCGGCAGCGACGCGATCCTCATTCCCTCGCGCTTCGAGCCCTGCGGCCTGACCCAGCTTTACGCGCTGCGCTACGGTTGCATCCCCGTCGTCGGCCATACAGGCGGGCTTGCCGACACTGTCATCGATGCCAACGAAGCCGCGCTCAATGCCAGAGTGGCGACCGGCGTGCAGTTTTCGCCCATCGACCTTTCAGGCCTGCGCCTTGCCTTGCGGCGAACCTTCCGCCTGTATGAAAATCAAAAACTCTGGACGCAAATGCAAAAGCAGGGCATGAAATCGGACGTATCATGGGAAAAGAGCGCCGAAACCTATGCCGCGCTCTACGCCCGCCTCGTCTCGAAAGGCATTTAGCCACATGAACAAGACTGTTCCCACCAAACCCTATGCCGATCAGAAACCGGGAACCTCCGGCCTGCGCAAGAAGGTTCCGGTGTTCCAGCAGGAAAACTATGCCGAGAACTTCATCCAGTCGATCTTCGATTCGCTGGAAGGGTATCAGGGCAAGTGCCTCGTGATCGGCGGAGACGGCCGGTACTACAATCGCGAAGTCATCCAGAAGGCCATCAAGATGGCCGCCGCCAACGGTTTCGGCAAGGTAATGGTCGGCAAGGGCGGCATCCTGTCGACGCCCGCAGCCTCGCATATCATCCGCAAATACAAGGCCTTCGGCGGCATCATCCTTTCCGCCAGCCACAATCCCGGCGGCCCGACCGAAGATTTCGGCATCAAGTACAATATCGGCAATGGCGGCCCGGCCCCCGAAAAGATCACCGACGCCATCTATGCCCGCACCAAGACGATCGACGCCTACAAGATCGCCGATTTCGCCGACATCAACCTCGATACGATCGGCAAGCAGACGGTCGCCGGCATGGTGATCTCGGTCATCGATCCGGTCGAGGATTATGCGGCGCTGATGGAGGAGCTGTTCGATTTCGGCGCCATCCGCAACATGATCAGCCTTGGCTTCCGCATCGCCTTCGATGCGATGAGCGCCGTGACCGGCCCCTATGCCAAGGAGATCCTCGAAAACCGGCTTGGGGCGCCCAACGGTTCGGTGCGCAATTTCCTGCCGCTGCCGGATTTCGGCGGCCATCACCCGGACCCGAACCTCGTCTATTGCAAGGAACTTTATGACGAGATGATGGGCGACGATGCGCCCGATTTCGGCGCGGCATCCGATGGCGACGGCGACCGCAACCTGATCATCGGCAAGGACATGTTCGTCACGCCGTCCGATAGCCTGGCGATTCTCGCGGCCAACGCCAATCTAGCGCCCGGTTATTCGGCCGGCATCGCCGGCATCGCCCGCTCGATGCCGACCTCGGGCGCCGCCGACCGCGTCGCCGAAAAGCTCGGCGTCGGCATGTACGAGACCCCGACCGGCTGGAAATTCTTCGGCAACCTGCTCGATGCCGGCCTGGCCACCATCTGCGGCGAGGAAAGTGCCGGCACCGGCTCCAACCATGTGCGCGAAAAGGACGGCCTTTGGGCGGTTCTCCTCTGGCTGAACATCCTGGCCGTGCGCGGCGAGAGCGTCGCCGATATCGTGCGCCAGCATTGGGCCGCCTATGGCCGCAACTATTATTCGCGCCACGATTATGAAGGCGTCGATTCCGATGCCGCCAACGGGCTGGTGACGGCGCTGCGCGCCAAGCTGCCGACGCTGGCCGGCACCCAGTTCGGCGCCCTCACCGTCGCCTCGGCCGACGATTTCGCCTATCACGACCCGGTCGACAAGTCGGTGAGCATGAACCAGGGCATCCGCGTGCTGTTCGAAGGCGGCTCGCGCGTCGTCTTCCGCCTCTCCGGCACCGGCACGTCGGGCGCGACGCTGCGCGTCTATATCGAGCGCTACGAGCCCGATCCCGGCCGCCACGGGCTGGACACACAGGAGGCGCTCGCCGACCTGATCGCCGTTGCCGAAGAAATCGCCGACATCAAGGCCCGCACCGGCCGCGACGCACCAAGCGTCATCACCTGACGGCCCGCCATGGAGACGCCGCATGGAGGATAGCTTCTCTCGTCAGGGTGGTGCCATCCTTTTCGACAGCGGCGTCGAATTCGCCGTCCGGTCTCCGCTGGCCACGCATGTGGATCTCTGCCTGTTTGACGGACAGGCGGAGGTGCGCCTGCCGATGGAGCGCGACGGCGATATCCACCGCCTGTTCGTCGACGACCTGAAGCCTGGCGCCCGCTACGGTTTTCGCGCCGACGGCGTCTACGATCCCGACAAGGGTTTTTGGTTCGATCCGGGCAAGCTGCTGGTCGATCCCTATGCCACCGAACTCGACCGGCCCTTCCGCCATGATGCAAGGCTGAGCCAGTTTGGCACTGAGACCGCCGATCTCGTTCCGAAGGCCATCGTCCGCCGCCACAGGCCGGTGAAACGCCAGCCGCCTTTGTTCAGGAAGGGCGGTTTCATCTACGAAGTCGCGGTGCGCCCCTTCACCATGCTGCATCCTGAGGTGCCCGAGGCGCAACGCGGCACGGTCGCGGCCCTGGCCCATCCTGCTATCATCGCCCACCTGAAACGGCTCGGCGTCGATGCCGTCGAACTGATGCCGATCACCGCCTGGATCGACGAACGCCATCTGCCGCCGCTTGGCCTGACCAATGGCTGGGGCTACAATCCCATCGCCTTCATGGCGCTCGATCCGCGTGTCGTGCCGGGCGGCGTCGCCGAACTGGCCGACACCGTCGCGGCGTTGCGCGCCGAGGGCATCGGCGTCATCCTCGACCTCGTCTTCAACCATACCGGCGAAAGCGACCGCCACGGCGCGACCCTGTCGCTGCGCGGCCTCGACAATCTCACCGCCTATCGCCACCATCGCGGCGAGCCCGGCCATCTCGTCAACGATACCGGCACCGGCAATACGGTCGCCTGCGACCATCCGCATATCCGTCAGATGATCGTCGAAAGCCTGCGCCATTTCGTGTTGCATGCCGGCGTCGACGGTTTTCGTTTCGACCTCGCCCCGGTCCTCGGCCGCACCGCCGACGGCTTCTCCCGCGACAGCGAGACGCTCGCCGCCATCCATGCCGACGAAGTGCTCTCCGACCGGGTGCTGATCGCCGAACCCTGGGATATTGGCCCGGGCGGCTACCAGCTCGGCAATTTCCCGCAAACCTTCCTCGAATGGAACGACCGCGCCCGCGACGACCTGCGCCGCTACTGGCGCGGCGATGCTCGCATGACCGGCGCTCTGGCGACGGCGCTGGCCGGTTCCTCGGATATTTTCCAGCGCGACGGCGCGAACGAAACCCGCAGCGTCAATTTCATCGCCGCCCATGACGGTTTCACCCTGCACGACCTCGTCGCTTACGAACACAAGCATAACGAGGCCAATGGCGAGGACAATCGCGACGGCCATGGCGAGAATTTTTCCTGGAACAACGGCGTCGAGGGCGAGACGGAAGGCGGCGCGGTACTCGCCGGCCGCCGCGCCGATCTCGCCGCCCT
Source organism: Hyphomicrobiales bacterium (assembly GCA_017305935.1). Classification (GTDB taxonomy): domain Bacteria; phylum Pseudomonadota; class Alphaproteobacteria; order Rhizobiales; family Rhizobiaceae; genus Metarhizobium. The sequence goes on from JAFKJU010000011.1 coordinate 65,406, forward strand.
GCTCGGCACGCTGTTCGCGGCGCGCGGCACGGTGATGCTGACCGCCGGCGACGAGGGCGGCCGCAGCCAGGGCGGCAACAACAATGCCTATTGCCAGGACAATGCCATCACCTGGATCGACTGGTCGCGCCTCGACGACGGGCTGATCGCCCACACCGCCTTCCTCTCCGCTTTGCGAAAACGCTTCGACGGCCTGTCCGCCCAAAGCTTCTTCACCGGCGCGGACGGCGACGTCGTCTGGGCGACGGCTGGCGGGGAGCCGATGACGGTGGCCGACTGGGAGGACGAGCAGGGAGCAACGCTCGCCATGGTCATCCGCACGCCGGATCGTGAAACCGGCCGCGACACGCGGCTGGCAATCCTACTCAACCGCGCCCGTGAGGGCCGCCGCTTTCGCCTGCCGCCGTCCGGGCGCGGCTGGCGCCTGCTCTCCCCTGCCGCCGCCACGCCGGTCGAAACGGTCGATGCGGACGGGCGCAGCGTCCTCTTCTGCGTCGAACTTTAACCTCCCCTACCTGCGGATCGGTCCCCTGAATGGCGTCTGAAATCTCCCTTGCCGATATACGCGGCATCGTCGGCACCGAAGTCGGCGTCTCCGGCTGGATCGTCGTCGACCAGGCCCGCATCGATCGTTTCGCCGATGCCACCGATGACCACCAGTTCATTCATTGCGATCCGGCGCGTGCCGCCGAAACGCCGTTCGGCGGCACTATCGCCCATGGCTTTCTGACGCTGTCGCTGCTCTCCGCCCTCAGTTTCGACGGCGCGCCGCAGATTCGCGAACAAACCATGGGCATCAATTACGGCTTCGACAGCGTGCGGTTCCTATCGCCGGTGAAGGTCGGCGCGCGGGTCCGCGGCCGTTTCCTGCTCGCCGAGGCCCGCTTTCGCGGCGCCCACATGCTGATGCTCACCTATGACGTCACGGTCGAGATCGAAAACGAGAAGAAACCGGCGCTCACCGCCCGCTGGATGACGATCATCCAGTTCGATCCCAGGGATCGGCCGGAAGGCAGCTGATTTTTGGTCAGCAGGAAGCCCGCCTGCCTTTCGACAGGCGGGCCTTTCCTCATTGGATGACCGGTGGCTGGCTGAGGTCGACAGCCGGCTTGGCCGGTTGCGCCGTGGCCGGCTGCTGGCCGGGCACGCCTTCGGCAGGCCGGCTCCCGAGGCCCGGCAAGCCGCCCTTGCCGTCGCCGCCGAGCGGCGGCAGGCCGAAATTCGGCATCTGCGCGCCGCCGCCGTTCTCACCGAAGCCGGGCACGACGATGTTGATGGTGCTCGGATCGACCTTCGGACCATTGTCGAGCCAATGCGTTACTGATTCCGGCCAGAAGATCACCACCGCCACGAGGATGAGCTGCATGGCGAGCCAGGGCAAGGCGCCCATATAGATGTCGGTGGTCTTGACCTCGCGCGGAGCGATGGAGCGCAGGTAGAACAGCGCGAAGCCGAAGGGCGGATGCATGAAACTGGTCTGCATGTTGATGCAGATCAGCACGCCGAACCAGATGAGGTCGATGCCCAGCGATTGCGCCACCGGCGCCAGCATCGGGATAACGATGAAGGCGATCTCGAAGAAATCGAGGAAGAAGGCGAGCACGAAAATGAAGATGTTGACGAAGATCAGGAAACCGACCGGTCCGCCCGGCAGCCCCGTCAGCAGGTGCTCGATCCAGCGCGAGCCGTCCATGCCCTGGAAGACCAGCGAGAAGCAGGTGGAGCCGATGAGGATGAACACCACCATCGACGTGATGTGCATGGTCGAGCTCATGCCCTGGCGGATGAGCGGCCAGGTGAGACGGCGATGCAGGGCGGCGAGCACTATCGCGCCGACGACGCCGAGCGCGCCGGCTTCCGTCGGCGTCGCCAGCCCCATGAAGATGGTGCCGAGCACGAGGAAGATCAGCACGATCGAAGGGACCATGCCGGCCAGCACCTTGAACAGCAGCTTGCCATCCAGCTTGCCGCGCACCTCCAGCGGCAGCGGCGGCATGTCGTTGGGGCGCACCACCGACAGCACCATGATGAACAGGATGAAGATCGCCACCTGCAGGATCGACGGGCCGATGGCGCCGAGATACATGTCGCCGACCGAGCGGCCGAGCTGGTCGGCCAGCACCACCAGCACCAGCGAGGGCGGGATGAGCTGGGTGATCGTGCCGGATGCGGCGATCACGCCGGTCGCCAGCCGTTTGTTGTAGCCATAGCGCAGCATGATCGGCAGCGAGATGACGCCCATGGTGATCACCGAGGCGGCGACCGTGCCGGTGATCGCCCCGAGGATGGCGCCGACGACGATGACGGCGTAAGCGAGGCCGCCGGGGATCGCTCCGAACAGCTTGCCCGTGCCTTCCAGCAGATCCTCCGCCAGCCCGCAGCGCTCCAGGATGGCGCCCATGAAAGTGAAGAAGGGAATGGCGAGCAAGAGGTCGTTGGAGACGATGCCGAAGAAGCGATGCGGCAGCGCCAGCAGGAAGACCGGGTCGAAGTGCCCGGTGACAATTCCGACGATGCCGAAGAACAGGCCGACCGAGGCCAGCGAAAAGGCCACCGGAAATCCATAGAGCATGAAAACGATCAGCCCCAGGAACATCAGCGGCGGCATGATACCGTAACTGAACAAAAGCGTAATCCTCCCGATCCGCCGAGTTTATTGCAGGGGTTTTTCGTATTTGGTGTCGAGGTCGATACGGCCCGAAAGCGCCGCGATCCGCTTGATCAGCTCCGAAAGCCCCTGCAGCGCCAGCAGCGCGAACCCCGCCACCAGCACCAGCTTGACCGGCCAGCGGATGAGGCCGCCGGCATTCGAGGACATCTCGCCCTGCACATAGGAGGTGTGGAAAACCGGCCAGCACAGCCAGGCAAGATAGACGCAGGCCGGCAGCAGGAAGAAGACGATGCCGATCACATCCACCCACAGCCGCGCGCGGGCCGAGATCGCCCCGTAGATGAGATCGACGCGCACATGCTCGTTCATGCGCAGCGTATGCGAGGCCCCCATCATGACGATGAAGGCGAAGAGATACCACTGGATCTCCAGCCAGGCATTGGAGCTGTAGCTGAAGACATAGCGGATCGATGCGTTGGCCGCGCTGATCAGGCAGCAGATGAGAACGGCGTATTCGCACAGAGTGCCGATGGATTTGCTGAAGGCGTCTATCCCGCCACTGAATCGAAGCAGTGCCGTCACCTTGTCCTCCTTCCCCTTTATCGCGGCCGGCTGACAAGACCGGTCGCCCTTTATGGTTCGGAATGCGGGGGCGAACGATTCGCCGCCTTTCCCGTCATTCTCCCTGCAATGCATAAAGCATTTCCAGGAAAAGTGCGTAGCGGTTTTCCATACGGACATGCGCAAAACAGAAAGGGCGAAACGATGCCCCTGACAATGCTGTCACCACGCGCGAGACGCGAAAGCCATGGAACCAAAACGCGACTTTTGCATTGATATGGCGTGGGTTGTTTTTTAACGGGAGAGGTTTCCATGCAAGACGCACAGGTCGGTTGGATCGCAGCGATCATCATCGGCGGCATTGCCGGTTGGCTGGCGGAAAGATTCATGAACAGCAATATGGGCGTGCTCATGAACATCCTGCTCGGCATTGTCGGCGCCATCGTCGCCAATGCTCTCTTGTCGGTATTCGGCATCGTGCTCGGCGGGTGGATCGGCTATCTGATCGCCGGCTTCATCGGCGCCTGCATCCTCATTGCCATCGGCAGGGCTTTCCGACGATAAGCCCACACCAATTTCATCATGCCTTGAAAAGCGCGACCGGACATCTCCGATTGCGCTTTTCCTTTGTATTGTGTAGGGCTTGATCTACGAGAAGCCGCCTGCAAACGGGCGGCGATTCTGGCCATATTCAGGCGGCGAGGCCGAGGGGGCGCGCCGCCCCGCAAGGAGATCGTAGACGATGAGCGAGCATCATACCGGACCGGTCGAGACCGGCGCGCCGATGAACTATTCGGAACATGAGAAGACCTATGACCTTTTCGTGCACGGCGCCAAATATGGCACAATGATCCTCGTGGTGCTGCTGATCGCCATGGCCGCCGGTTTCTTTACGGCAGCCGGCTTCTTCGGCGGGCTGGTGCTGTTCGTCATCCTGACCATCGCCGGTTTTGTGCTGCTGAAATAAGCGCCGATTTCGTTGATTGCCTGAAAGGCCATGGCAGGCGTCTGCCATGGCCTTTTCGTTGCGCCTGTTCAAAGCAAAACCGCCGCCGTGAGGGCCACGACGGCGGTTTGCGACAGGCTTCGATTGTCGAAGGCTCAGCTCGCGCCGCGGGTGCGGGCCAGTCCGTCCTTGGCGGGCGTATATTTCGGGTCGAGCTGCAGGGCGTGCGAATAGGATTTCCTGGCGCGCGCCATATCGCCGCGCCGCTCATAGACCAGCGCCTGGTTGGCCCAGGATTCGGCATTGCTGCCGTTCAGCTCGATGGCGTGGTTGAAGTCGGCAAAGGCGTTGTCGTCGTCGTTCAGCGCGATGTAGGAAATGCCGCGGCCGTTGTAGGGCTCGGGCGAATTCGGCGACAGCGAAATCGCCTTGGCGAAATCCTCGATCGCCTTGGCGTGGTCCCCGCGCTTCTGGTAGATCAGGCCGCGATTGTGATAGGCGCGCCCATCCGTCGTATCGAGTTGGATCGCACGATTGAAATCGTTGAAGGCCTCGTCGATGCGGCCGGCCTGGCGATAGAGATTGCCGCGGCCGATATAGGCGACATCGTACTTCGGGTTGATCTGCAGCGCCATATTGTAATCGGCGGCCGCTTCCGCCTGCTTGCCCATGTTGCGATAGACCAGCGCCCGGTTGGCATAGGCCTGGTAGAATTTCGGGTTCATCTGCAGCGCGCGGCTGAAATCGTCGAGAGCGCGCTTGAACTGACCCGCCCGACCATAGGCGGAGCCACGGACATTATAGCCTTCCGGATCGGTCGGATTGCTGTTGATGACCGAGGACAGCGAGGCGATGTTCTGCTCCGAGCCCTGTTCGCGGTCGACCTTGATCATGTCGTCCGTCGAGGCCGTCTGGCAGCCGGAAAGCGCCAGGGCGGTCGCAAGCGTCATCGCCGCTGCGGGAACGAGCCGCGCGATGGACAAACGGAATGCGCCGGCGGTCGGGAGAGAAGCAGGTGTGGTGATCATGTCAGCCCATCGTCAGGCTCGCGTCACAGGCGGCTCAACGCCGTCTCGTCCTCCGCGCGAGGGGAATCAAAAAAGCGGCGGCGACATCAGCCGCCCCCGCCATTCATGCGAATTGATTACGTCGAAATGACGACCGATCACCGAGCAGCCGGGCGGCCAGTGGCGATGAGGCCTTCGCGCTGGGCGCGCTTGCGTGCCAGCTTGCGGACGCGGCGAACGGCTTCGGCCTTTTCGCGGGCGCGCTTCTGGGAGGGCTTCTCGTAGTAGTCCCGCATCTTCATTTCGCGGAAAATGCCTTCGCGCTGCATTTTCTTCTTCAGGGCGCGGAGCGCCTGGTCGACATTGTTATCGCGGACAAGTACCTGCACGTGAAATCCCGTTCCTTTGGTTTGGTTGATGCCGACGCCACAGTCAGGGATTGGGGCGAAGAGGCAATAAACATAACGTTCGCACAAGCCGGAGCCGCGCGATTGGTTGAGCGGAGTATCAGATCGCTCCGGGAAAGTCCAGCCGTCCCATATCGTTCGCGCCGAAAAAACCGACCTCATGCCTTTTTGCGTCATTCGTGTCGAAAGCCTGGGGCGTATGCGTCGCAAAACAGCCGTTGTGTCGCGCGCGGATTTGCGATTTCTTGGCCCATCTTTTTCGGAACGGCCTCACTCACAGGAGTTGAAACGCCAATGCAAAAATATTCGATTTTTGCCGTCGTCCGCGAGGCGATGCGCGGAAACAAGGGCTGGAAGGCGCAATGGACCTCGCCCGAGCCGCGCAAGGAATACGACGTCATCATCATCGGCGGCGGCGGCCACGGTCTGGGGGCCGCTTATTATCTCGCCAAGGAGCACGGCATCACCAATGTCGCAGTGCTGGAAAAAGGCTGGATCGGCGGCGGCAATACCGGCCGCAACACCACCATCATCCGTTCGAATTACCTCTACGAAGAGAGCATGGACATCTACGAACATGCGCTCAAGCTGTGGGAGGGCCTGAGCCAGGATCTGAACTACAACGTCATGTATTCGCCGCGGGGCGTGATGATGCTGTCGCATTCGGTCCATGACCAGCAGTCGTTCAAGCGCCACGTCAACGCCAACCGCCTCTACGGCATCGACAACGAATGGATGACGCCGGAGCAGGCCAAGGCCTATTGCCCGCCGCTCGACATTTCCAAGTCGGCGCGCTATCCGATCAATGGCGCTGCCCTGCAGCGGCGCGGCGGCACCGCCCGCCACGACGCCGTCGCCTGGGGTTATGCCCGTGGCGCGTCGGATCGCGGCGTCCATATCATCCAGAACTGCGAAGTCACCGGCATCCGCCGCGGCCCCGATGGCGCCGTCCTCGGCGTCGAGACCAATCGCGGCTTCATCGGCGCCAAGAAGATCGGGGTTTCGGCCGCCGGCCATACCTCCGTGGTCATGAACATGGCCGACGTGCGCGTGCCGCTGCAATCGAGCCCCTTGCAGGCGCTGGTGTCCGAACCGCTGAAGCCGATCTTCCCCTGCGTGGTCATGTCGAACACGGTGCATGCCTATATCTCGCAGTCGGACAAGGGCGAACTGGTCATCGGTGCGGGCACCGACCAGTACAATTCCTATTCCCAGACCGGCGGCATCCAGATCATCACCCACACGCTGGACGCCATCTGCGAATTGTTCCCGATGTTCCGCCGCGTCAAGATGATGCGTCAATGGGGCGGCATCGTCGACAACACGCCTGACCGTTCCGCCATCCAGGGCGTGACGCCGGTAAAAAACCTGTTCGTCAATTGCGGCTGGGGCACCGGCGGCTTCAAGGCGACGCCGGGTTCGGCGCATCTCTTCGCGCATCTGATCGCCCGCGGCGAGCCACACCGGCTGGCGGCCGGCCTGACGCTCGACCGCTTCCGCACCGGACGCCTGATCGACGAAGCCGCCGCCGCGGCCGTGGCGCATTGAGGGATTTCGACATGCTGCTCATCCATTGCCCCTATTGTGGTGAAGACCGCTCCGAACTGGAGTTCCGCGGCGCCGGCGACGCGCATATCGCGCGCCCGACCAACATGGCCGACATTTCCGACGCGGAATTCGAGGCCTTCTTCTTCCTTCGCCAGAACCCGAAGGGAATCATCTACGAGCGCTGGCGCCATATCCATGGCTGCGGCCGCTTCTTCAATGCGGTCCGCGACACCGTCAGCGACCGGTTCATCAAGACCTACAAGGCAGGCGAGCCGAAGCCGGATATAAATGCCGCGCCGGCCACCGACGCCAAGGTCGAGACCTACGAGGCCCTGGAAGGAGACGCCCGATGAGCGGCGCCAATCGTATCACGGGCAAGGGCCGGCTGACGCCCGCCCGCACCGTCCGTTTCACATTCGACGGCAAGAGCTACACCGCGCTTCAGGGCGATACCGTCGCCTCGGCGCTGCTGGCGCATGGCGTGCATCTGCTTGGCCGCTCGTTCAAGTATCACCGCCCGCGCGGCATCCTCTCGGCCGGCCCGGAAGAGCCGAACGCGCTGCTCGACATTTCCCGCGATTCCGCCCGTCGCCAGCCGAACGTGCGCGCCAGCGTCCAGGAAGTCTTCGATGGCATGAAGGCCGAGTCGCAGAACCGCTGGCCGTCGCTCTCCTTCGACATCGGCGGCATCAACAACCTGATGTCGCCCTTCTTTGGCGCCGGTTTCTACTACAAGACCTTCATGTGGCCGAAGAAGGCCTGGCATTCCATCTATGAGCCCTTCATCCGCCGCGCCGCCGGTCTGGGCGTTGCGCCCACCGAGGCCGATCCGGATCATTATGCCGGTCGTTACGCCCATTGCGACGTGCTGGTCGTCGGCGCCGGCGTCTCCGGTCTTTCCGCGGCGCTTGCCGCGGCTGAAACCGGCGCTGAGGTCATGCTTGTCGACGAACAGCCGGAAGCCGGCGGCGCGCTGCATTTCGATGCCGGCGTCACCATCGACGGGCAGCCGGGTTACGACTGGGCGCAGGCAACGGTCGCCAGGCTCCAGGCCATGGACAATGTCAAGGTCCTGACCCGTACCACGGCCTTCGGCTACTACAACCACAATTTCGTGGCGCTGGTGGAACGGGTCACCGATCATCTGGCCAGCCCAGACCGCCACACGGCGCGCGAGCGCATGTGGCAGGTGCGTGCCAAGCGCGTCATCGTTGCCGCCGGCGCGATCGAGCGCCACATGGTGTTCGCCAACAACGACCGTCCCGGCATCATGCTGGCTTCGGCCGCGCGCACCTTCATCAACCATTTCGGTGTTGCCGTCGGTTCGAAGATCGGCGTCTACACCGCCCATGATTCGGCTTATGAAGCGGCCTTCGACCTGCGCCGCGCCGGCGTTTCCATCGCCGCCATCGTCGATACGCGCGACAATCCGGGGACCGGCGTGCTCGCCGAAGCCCGTTCGCTCGGCATCGATGTCCTCACCGGCCATTCGGTGACGGATACCTCGGGCAAGCTGCGCGTCTCGGCCATGCATGTGACGCGAAACGGCGGCGGCGCGGTGCGCAAGATCCCGGTCGACGCGCTGATCGTCTCTTCCGGCTGGACGCCGTCGGTGCATCTGTTCTCGCAGTCGCGTGGCAAGCTGCGTTTCGATGCCGCGACCCAGCGCTTCCTGCCGGACACCTATGCGCAGAACATGGTCTGCGTCGGCGCCTGCAACGGCACCGACGATCTGCAGGCGGCCATCGACGAGGCGGTTTCCGCCGGTGTCTCGATGGCGCGGGAAGCCGGCATCGACGGTTCGGCGTCGACCACGCCGCGCGGCGAGGCGCGCTTCGCCTGGACCGGCGGCATGCTGGGCGCGGGCGAAGGCGCTGGCGCAGATACGACCGTGAAGGCATTCATCGACTTCCAGCACGACGTCTGCGCCAAGGATATCCGTCTGGCGGTGCGCGAGGGCATGCATTCCATCGAGCATATCAAGCGCTTCACCACCAACGGCATGGCCTCCGACCAGGGCAAGCTGTCGAACATGCACGGCCTGGCGATCGCCGCCGAGGCGCTCGACCGGCCGATCCCGCAGGTGGGCCTCACCACCTTCCGCCAGCCCTACACGCCGGTCACCTTCGGCGCGCTGATCAGCCATTCGCGTGGCGATCTGTTCGATCCGGCTCGCAAGACGCCGATGCATGCCTGGGAAGAGGCGCATGGCGCCGAATTCGAGGATGTCGGCAACTGGAAGCGCGCCTGGTATTACCCGCGCGCCGGCGAGACCATGCATGAGGCGGTCAACCGCGAATGCAGGACGGTGCGCACTGTTGCCGGCGTCTTCGACGCCTCGACGCTCGGCAAGATCGAGGTCGTCGGCCCGGATGCCGCCGCCTTCCTCAACCTGATGTACACCAATGCCTGGGATACGCTGAAGCCCGGCCGCTGCCGCTACGGCATCATGACCCGCGAGGACGGCTTCGTCTATGACGACGGCGTCGTCGGGCGACTGGCCGAGGATCGTTTCCATGTGACCACCACCACCGGCGGCGCGCCGCGCGTGCTGCAGCACATGGAAGACTATCTGCAAACCGAGTTCCCGCATCTGAACGTCTGGCTGACCTCGACCACCGAGCAATGGGCGGTCATCGCCGTCCAGGGCCCGAAGGCGCGCGAGATTCTCGCGCCGCTGGTCGAAGGAATCGACATGTCGCCGGAATCCATGCCGCATATGAGCGTGGCTGAAGGCAAGATTTGCGGCGTGCCGACGCGTCTGTTCCGCATGTCGTTCACCGGCGACATGGGCTTCGAAGTCAACGTGCCCGCCGACTACGGCCAGGCGATCTGGGAAGCGATCTGGGCGAGAGCCGAGCCGATGGGCGCCTGCGTCTACGGCACCGAGACCATGCACGTGTTGCGCGCCGAGAAGGGCTACATCATCGTCGGCCAGGATACGGACGGCACGGTGACACCGGAAGATGCTGGCGTGGGCTGGGCCGTGTCCAAGAAAAAGACGGACTTCGTCGGTATTCGCGGCCTCAAGCGCCCCGATCTGGTGAAGGAAGGCCGCAAGCAGTTGGTCGGCATCACCACCAAGGATCCGCATGTGGTGCTGGAGGAAGGCGCGCAGGTCGTCGCCGATCCGAACCAGCCGAAGCCGATGACCATGCTCGGTCACGTCACCTCGTCCTACTGGTCGGAGAATTGCGGGCGTTCCATCGCTTTCGCATTGATTGCCGGCGGACGGGCGAAGATGGGGCAGACGCTCTATGTGCCGATGCCGGACAGGACGATCCCCGTCGAAGTGACGGATCTGGTGTTCTTTGACAAGGAAGGGGGCCGCATCAATGGCTGATCAGACCCAAGCGCTCCGCCGTGAGCCGCTCGCAAATGCACATGGCGGCTCCGGCGGCGTGCGCCTGACGCCGGCCAAGCCCGCCAGCCGCATCTCGCTGCGTGCCAGGGCAGACGCCGTCGGCGCCCTGTCGTCGGCGCTCGGCCTCGACCTTCCGATCCGCCCGAGCGCCTCGGCCATCTCCAATGGCCGCATGGCGTTGTGGCTCGGCCCGGACGAATGGCTTGTGATCGACGAGAACGGCGCCGATCTGATGGCCGCCGCCGCATCCGCTGGCGCGATGCATTCGGCGACGGACGTCTCGCATCGCAACACGGCGATCATCGTTTCCGGCCCCGGCGCGGCAACCGCGATCAACAGCGGCTGCCCGCAGGATCTGTCGCTGAAGGCCTGCCCGGTCGGAAAATGCTCGCGCACCATCTTCGGCAAGGCGGAGATCGTGCTGCTGCGCATGTCGGAAGATACGTTCCGCGTCGAATGCTGGCGCTCCTTCTCGCCCTTCGTCTTCGGCCTTCTGGCCGAAGGGGCGGAAGACGCGGCGCAGTAAAAGAGCGTCGCGCATGAAAAAGGCCCCGAGGCAAAGCGCTTCGGGGCCTTTTTGCTGGAACTTCCGATACTTGGAGCATTTCCGGACGGAAAACCGCTACACACTTTTCCTGGAAATGCTCTATAGCTTGCCGGCGCGCTGCTGGATCATCATGAATGTATCGAACGTGTATTCGGCGAGCTGCATCCAGAGATAACCTTCCTTCTTGAAAGCGACCTGGTCGTCGTAGATTTTCTTGAAGGTGGGGTTGCCGGCCGAGATTTCCGCATAGACGCTCTGCGCGGCGGTATAAGCGGCCTCGAGGATCTCCTGGCTGAAGGGGCGCAGCACCGTGCCTTCGCCGACGAGCTGCTTGACCGCCAGCGGGTTCTTCATGTCGTATTTCGCCATCATGCTGGTATTGGCGAAGGCGCAGGCATCGGAGAGCACGCCCTGATAGGCCTTGGGCAGGCCATTCCATTTCTCCAGGTTGACGAAGGTATGGATGACCGGACCGCCTTCCCAGAAGGCCGGGTAATAATAATACTTGGCGACCTTGTTGAAGCCGAGCTTGTGGTCGTCATAAGGGCCGACCCATTCGGCGGCGTCGATGGTGCCCTTTTCCAGCGCCGGATAGATGTCGCCGCCGGCGATCTGCTGCGGGATGACGCCGAGCTTTTCCACCACCTTGCCGGCGAGGCCGGCGATGCGCATCTTCAAGCCTTTGAGATCGTCGAGCGTGTTGATCTCCTTGCGGAACCAGCCGCCCATCTGCGCGCCGGTATTGCCGGAAATCATGCCATAGAGATTGTGGGTGGCGTAGAATTCGTTGAGCAGCTTGTTGCCGTTTCCTTCGTAGAACCAGGAATTGGTCAGGCGGGCATTGAGGCCGAAGGGGATCGCCGTGCCGATGGCGAAGGTCGGATCCTTGCCGACATAATAATAGGAGCAGGTGTGGCACATCTCGACCGAGCCTTCGCCGACCGCATCCGCCGCCTGCAGGCCCGGGACGATTTCGCCGGCGGCGAAGACCTGGATGTCGAAATTGCCGTCGGTGGCGTCGGAGACATGCTTGGCCAGATCCACGGCGCCGCCATAGATCGTATCGAGGCTCTTGGGAAATGACGACGTCAGTCGCCAGGTGATCTTCGGGGCCTGCTGCGCGATCGCGGGTGCGGCAAGCACTGCCGCGCCTGCTGCGCCGACACTGGCCACGCCCGCTTTCTTGATGAATGAACGACGATCCATGACTTACCTCCCAGTTGCGCGCCCTCGTCTCTCGCGCTGGCCCGTGGGGCGAGCTAAACACGTTGCCCGCCCGGTTTCAAGCGTTGAAACCATTATTGTTTTTGCCCAAAATTCGAGCATGCGGCAGGCTGCGTCGATCCCGTTTCCCCACCGCCGCCAGCGGTGCCCCGCACGCTTTGCAAAAACGGGCAGTTGACTTGGGCAGCGATCTGGCCTCACAACGAACCGGCAATTCGAAAGACCTGCGGAGCAGACATGTCGAGACCCTTCGTGGCCATCCCGGCCGATATTCGCGAATTCGATGCAACGACCTGGCATTCCGTCCAGACCCAGTATGTCAAGGCGGTGGTCAAGGTGGCGAACGTCTCCACCTTCCTCATTCCGGCCCTGGAAACCGGCAACGACACCGACGCGATCCTCGACCGCGTCGACGGCCTGCTGGTCTCGGGCTCGGCGACCAACGTGCATCCGAGCCTCTATGGCGCCGAGGCCCGCGACAGCGACGGCCCTTTCGATCCCGCCCGTGACGCCACCGCCCTGCCGCTGATCCGCCGGGCGCTGGAGCGCGGCATGCCCCTGCTCGCCATTTGTCGCGGTCTGCAGGAACTGAACGTGGCGCTGGGCGGGACGCTGGAAACCGAAATCCAGGACATGCCTGGCCGTTGGGATCATCGCAGGCCGGAAGGCGTTTCGCGCGAAGAAGCCTATGGCATCCGCCAGGGCGTGCGCATCGCCGAGGGTTCCTGCATCGCCCGCTATCTCGGCGCCGGCGAAATCCAGGTGAATTCGCTGCATCGCCAGGCGATCTCGGCCTCCGCCCCGCGCCTGCAGGTCGAGGCAGTCGCCGAGGACGGCACCGTCGAGGCCGTCTCGGTGATCGACGCGAAGGGCTTTGCGCTTGGCGTGCAATGGCATCCGGAATACTGGGCCGAAACCGATACGCCCTCGCGAAAGCTGTTCGAAGCCTTCGGCGACGCCGTGCGCGCCTATGCGGCGGCAAAGGCCATCAAGTCGTAAAAATAAAGCGCCGGGAAGCCGGCGCCATCCATTCCCTTATTGAACGGCGCGCAGCATCACCGATGCCCCCTGCGGCTCCATGGTTTCATAGCCCGGGCCGTCGCCCTCGACGATGGTCAGCACCGCCTCGCCGCTGGAATCGGCGAGGATGACGGTGCCGTCCTCGTTCTCCGTCCAGGTTTTTGCCTCGGCCAGTCCCGGCCAGACCGTGTCGCATTCCGCCGTCGCGCTGAACTGGCGGCTGCGATGCGAGACCGGCTGGCCGCGCATGACGCGGCAGGAGGCATTGCCGTTAAGGTTGGTGGCGGTATAGGCCGAGGCGATCGGCGCGATCGAGCCGGACACGAGGGGATCGACAGCCTGAGACCCCTGGTGCAGCAGCACTGCGCCGACACCGCCCAGCATGACGACAGCGGCTGCGAGGACAAAGGCTTTCATCGGCTATTCTCCTGGAATCGATACATGGCCCCACCATGCGCCGGAAAAATTGCCAGAGGGTTAAGAAAGCGTTGCCGATCTAGGTTAACGCATGTCAGCCGGAAATGGGCTGCGGCGTCTCCGGAACAGGCGTTCGGGCGCGGCCGATCGAAAACCAGTCTATGATATTGTCGGCGACGAGATCTGCCATGGCGTTGCGGGTCGGCACGCTGGCCGAGGCGACATGCGGCAGCAGGCTGACCTGCTCGAAGCCGAGCAATGCCTCCGGCACATGCGGCTCGTCATAATAGACATCGAGGCCGGCGCCGGCGATGGTGCCGCTTTCCAGCGCCGCGATCAGCGCCGCTTCATCGACGCTCCAGCCGCGCCCGACATTGATCAGCACGCCCTGCGGCCCCAACGCCCCAAGGATATCGGCATCGATAGCCTTGTGCGTCTCCGGCGTCTTCGGCACGATGCAGAGCAGGATATCGACGTCCCCAGCCATCTCCCGCAGCGAGCCGAAATAGCGATAGGGCACGTCGGCGCGCGGATTGCGGGTATGATAGCCGATCTCCAGCTTCAGCGCTTCGAGGCGATGGGCGATTTCCAGCCCGATGCGCCCGAGGCCGTACAGCCCGACCCTGCGCCCGCGCAGCGAAAGCGGCGACAAGGGAAAGCTTTCTCCCCTGCCCCAGCGCCCGGCACGTAAGAACGCCTCCGCCTGCGGCAGGCGGCGCACGGTGTTGATGACCAGTGCCACGGCTGTATCGGCCACCTCGTCATTGAGCACGTCGGGCGTATTGCTGACGACGATGTTTCGCGCTGCGGCACGCGACACGTCCACCCCATCGTAACCGACGCCGAAGCTGGCGATGATTTCGAGATTGGGCAGCGCATCGATCGCCGCCGCCGGGAAGCTGCCGGAGACCGCGACGCCACGAATGCCGGCAAGCGTCGCCGCATCCAGCGTCGCCACATCGGCCCGCACGAGTGTGAACCGGCCTTCGAGCCGCTCGATAACGCGGGTATGGATACGGCCCGGAACGAGCACGGAGATATCGGTCATGAGCTTACCGCCTGTTGATCGGGCCGGTGGACTGGCGGATGCGCATTTCCGGCTTGATGAGATGGATGCCATCCGGCTCGTGACTGCCGAGCAGACGGTCGAGCAGGGCGCGGGCGGCGAGCCGGCCGACTTCGGCCTGCCCGTTCCACACCGTCGTCAGCGCCGGTGTGGCGATCGCCGCTTCCTCCAGGTCGTCATAGCCGGTGACGGAGATGTCGACGCCCGGCACCAGCCCGGCGCGGGCGATGCCGTTCATCAGGCCGATGGCGACGAGGTCGTTCCAGCAGACGGCCGCCGTCGGCTTCTGCGGCAGCGACAGGAAATGCACCGCCGCCTCGAAACCGCCCTGCTTGGAGCGGGGGCCGGGAATGCGCAGGTCCGGATCGACCTCGATGCCGGCCTTGCGCAGCGCATTGACATAGCCCTGGTAGCGGTCGCGGCCGGTCGAGGTCTGGTCGGTGCCGCCGATCATGGCGATGGTGCGGTGGCCGAGACCGATCAGGTGGTTGGTCGCCAGCGAAATTCCATAACTGTCGTCGCCGCGATAGGTGGGCAGGTCGACGCCCTCCATCGAGCGGGCGACGAGGATGGCCGGCATGCCGTTCTGCTCGGCAAGCTTGATGTCCTCCATCGGCGTGCCGATGGCCGGCGACATGATGACGCCGTCGCCGCCGAGTTGCAGCAGCGTCTCGATGAAATTGCGCTGCTTCTCGACCGAATCGTAATGGTTGGAAAGAATGAAAGTGTGCTGGCTGCGATCCAGCTCGCTTTCGATGGCTTTCAGGATTTCGCCGTAGAACGGGTTCATGATGTCATGCACCACGACGCCGATGATGCCGGAGCGCGAGGTGCGCAGACTGGCGGCGCGGCGATTGTAGATGTAACCCAGCGCCCTGGCCTGCTCCTTGATCTTGTCGCGTGTGGCCGACGCCACCAGCGGGCTGTCACGTAAGGCAAGGGAGACGGTCGCCGTTGAAATGCCAAGCGTTTCGGCGATCGTCGAGAGCTTTATCTTTTGAGCCACAAAAGTCCTCCGCTTCAGCCCAACGAACAGCCGTCGATTCTCGATCTGTAATTAAATTGTTTAATTAAACGATTTTAGCCTGCTTCGGCAATCGTAAAAATTGCATTCCGGCGAATGAGCCGTCGGCCTTGCCTATTCCTCCTCGGCGGCGGGCGGCTCGATGCCCTGCAGGTTGAGATCGACGGCGCGCAGCAGGCGGATCAGCACCCGCCTTTCCTTGTCGGAAAAACCCTTCAGCGCCAGTTCGTCGCAGGCGGCGGCGGCGCGGGAAATCAGTTCGACGCTGCCCTGGCCGGCCTCGGTCAGATGCACCTTCGTCTGGCGCTGGTCCTGCGCATCGGCCTGACGGCGAACGAAGCCCTGCGCCTCCATGCGGCCGATAGTGCGGGTCATGGTGGGGGCCTTGACGCCGAGCCGCTGGGCAAGTGCGCCGGGCGTCATGCCGTCGGCCTCGAAAAGCGCCATGATGACGCCGTCCTGCCCCGCATAGAGCCCGCCGTCGAGCAGGTTTCGCGACAACGCCGTGCGCACCGAACGCGCCGCCTGCGTCACCGCCTGGGCGAAATCCAGCGTCACTTCCTCCCGGTTCTTCTTGCGGGCGCTCTTGTTCTTCTTGCCTTCCTTCTTTTTCCCCATGACGCTTTCTTTTCGTGGCTGGACGAAGGCGGTATGTATGCCTGCCCAATCCTTAACCAATGCGGAAGGCAATCGCCAGATGCCAATACCCCCGGTCCCACCGAAGCCGCGCTTCCAGGACAACGATCCCGCCCTTTCCCCCGAGGCGCGACGCGACTGGATCGCGGTGCTGCCGCTCGGTGCATACGAGCAGCACGGTCCGCACCTTCCCTTCGAGACTGACAACCTGATCGCCGCCGGCATCGTGAAGGAAACCATCGCCCGCCTGCCGGAAGACCTGCCGGTCACCTTCCTGCCGGTCGAGGATACCGGCTATTCCGTCGAGCACATGGATGTGCGCGGCACCCGCACGCTTGCCTATGACGAGGCGATCTCCCGCTGGCTGGCCATCGCCGAGGGGCTGAACCGTCTCGGCATCCGCAAATTCGTGATGCTCAATGCCCATGGCGGCAATGCGCCGCTGATGACCATCGTCGCCACCGAAGCCCGCATGCGCTTCGACATGCTGGCGGCCGCCACCAGTTGGACGCGCTTCGGCCAGCCGGAGGGCTGGATCGACCCGGCCGAGAAGGCAATCGACATCCATGGCGGCGAGATCGAGACGGCGGCGATGCTCGCCCTTTATCCCGACAGGGTGGACATGGCGAAAGCGGAGAGATTTTCCTCGCGCCAGAGCGAGTTTGCGCAGCGTTTCCGGCATCTGCGCGCCTATGGTCCGCATGCCTTCGGCTGGAAGATGTCCGACCTCAATGCGAAAGGTGTCGCCGGCGATGCGAAGAAGGCAACGGCGGAGAAGGGACGCGCCCTGATCGATCATGCCGTGACCGGCATTCTCGAATTGCTGGCCGATGTCGCCGCCTTCGATGTGGACGAGTTTGCGCCGCGACCGCATTCCCGCGCATAAAGGCTTTGAACTGCCCCGATTGCCTCCTTATATGGAGGGCAACGCGTTTCCTTCGAGCGTCAGGCTCCAGACGAGGCTTCCCATGACCGAAACATCCGCTGCCAAGCCCATTCCCGTGACCGTCCTCACCGGCTATCTCGGCGCCGGCAAGACGACGCTGCTCAACCGCATTCTGACCGAAGCTCACGGCAAGAAATATGCCGTCATCGTCAACGAGTTCGGCGAGATCGGCATCGACAACGACCTCATCGTCGAATCCGACGAAGAGATCTACGAAATGAACAATGGCTGCGTCTGCTGCACGGTGCGCGGTGACCTGATCCGCGTCGTCGAGGGCCTGATGCGCCGCCCCGGCCGCTTCGACGGCATCATCGTCGAGACAACCGGCCTGGCCGACCCCGTCCCCGTCGCCCAGACCTTCTTCATGGATGACGACGTGCGCGCCAAGACCGAGCTCGACGCCGTCGTCGCCTTGGTCGACGCCAAGCACCTGCCGCTGCGCCTGAAGGACAGCCGCGAGGCCGAGGACCAGATCGCCTTCGCCGACGTCGTCGTCATCAACAAGACCGATCTCGTCTCGCCCGAGGACGTCGCCCGCATCGAGGATGTGGTGCGCGCCATCAACCCGTCCGCCCGCATCTACAAGACGACCCGCTCCGGCGTCGATCTCGCCCGCGTGCTGGACCAGGGCGCCTTCAACCTCGAACGTGCGCTGGAAAACGATCCGCACTTCCTCGACCATGACGAGCATGACCACGATCATGTCTGCGGCCCGGATTGCGACCACGATCACCACCATCATCATCACGATCATGACCACCATCACGATCACGATCATGCCTGCGGGCCGGACTGCAATCACGAGCATCATCACCACCATGACCACGCGCCCTCGCCGATCCATGACGTGACGGTCAAGTCGGTGTCGCTGCGCGGCGGCGAGATGAACCCGGACCGCTTCTTCCCCTGGATCCAGAAGGTGACGCAGACCGATGGCCCGAACATCCTGCGCCTCAAGGGCATCATCGCCTTCAAGGGCGACGAGGAGCGTTATGTCGTCCAAGGCGTCCACATGATCATCGAGGGCGATCATCAGCGCCCGTGGAAGGAAAACGAACCGCGCGAGACGCGTCTCGTCTTCATCGGCCGCGACCTCGACCGCGAGAAGCTGGAACGCAGCTTCAAGGCCTGTGAGGCGACGGCCGGCTGAATGGCCCGGCTGAAGGACACCGCAGGCGGAGCGCTGTGCATCGGCGACATCCTCCGCCTGCCGGAAAACTACGATCTCGGCCCCGGCTCCGCCCCGGTGGACCTGATGGTCTACGAACCGCAGGACGAGGACTGCGGGCTGGGCCTGCTGGTGATCTCCGGCTATAAGGCAGGGCTGGTCTATGCGCTTTTGCCACGCGAGTCCCTCAAGGACGGCATGCGGGCGCTGGACACCGACTGGCTGACGGAAAACTGGAACCGCTGGTTCTGCTATGAACATGGGGATGGAATGCGCGTGATCGATATAGACGGAGTCAGGGTTCTCGGCTGGGACAAACGGGTCATCGAGGCGCTCGCCTGATGCCGACCGTCGCCCCCCTCGACATATCGGGCCACGTGCTCGCCACCGCCTTTCTCGGTGACATCCCCTTCTTTGCCGCCGCCAGCGGCACGGTCCACCGTCTCGATGGCGGCGAAAAGGTCGTGGAGGCCCATGCCGGCCTGCTGACCGCCGTCCGCGATCCGTGGTCGGCCTCTCTCCTGACCGGTGGCGAAGACGGCAAGGTGATGCGCATCGCCGCCGATGGCGCCACCTCGCTGCTGGCCGAAGCGCCGCGCAAATGGATTGCGCAGGTCGCCGGCGGCCCGCAAGGCGCGGTCGCCTATGCCCATGGCAAGACCAGCTTCGTGCGGCTTGCCGACGGCACGACGCGCGAATTCCCGGAGACGCGCACCGTCGAAGGCCTCGCCTTCGCGCCGAAAGGTCTGCGCATCGCCGCCGCGCGCTACAATGGCGTGTCGCTGCATTGGGTGGCGACGCCGGGCCAGCCGCTGGATCTGGAATGGAAGGGCGCCCATACCGGCGTCACCTTTTCCCCCGACAACCGCTTCGTCGTCACCACCATGCAGGAAAACGCGCTGCATGGCTGGAAGCTCGACGTCAAGCCGGGCACCGAGGCGCGCCACATGCGCATGTCCGGCTATCCGTCCAAGGTCAAATCGGTCTCCTGGTCGCCGAAGGGAAAGTGGCTCGCCTCCTCCGGTGCCCCGGCGGCGATCGTCTGGCCGTTTTCCGGCAAGGACGGCCCGATGGGCAAGGCGCCCCTGGAACTCGGCACCCGCGCCAA
The DNA here is from genome assembly GCA_017305935.1 of Hyphomicrobiales bacterium. GTDB lineage: Bacteria > Pseudomonadota > Alphaproteobacteria > Rhizobiales > Rhizobiaceae > Metarhizobium. The sequence goes on from JAFKJU010000011.1 coordinate 85,006, forward strand.
CATCATGGTCACCAACGTCACCTTCCATCCCGCCGAAGAGGTGCTGGCCATCGGCTTCGTCGACGGCATGGTTCTCGGCGTGCGGATCGCCGATGGCAAGGAGGCGCTGCTGCGCCGCCCCGGCAAGGGCGCCATCACCTCCATGGCCTGGAGCGGCAACGGCCGCCTTCTCGCCTTCGCCTCCGAAGCCGGCGATTGCGGCGTCATCGACATCAGCGCCTGATTGTTCAGAGCTTCCCGACGCGCTTCAGGGTGCGCCGGATCGCCGCCATCAGCACTTCGGCATCATAGGGTTTGCGCACCACCGGCACGGTCTCCATGCTCGGCGGCAGGATCGAGGTTTCGCCATAGCCGGTGGCGAACAGGAACGGGATGCCCCGCCGCGCCAGTTCCTCGGCGACCGGCAGCGAGGTTGTCGCGCCAAGATTGAGGTCGAGCACGGCGATATCGGGCATCAGCACGTCGAGGCGATGCAAAGCGTCCATGGCCGATCCCGTCGTCGTCACCCGGCTGATGCCGTGGTCGGCCAGCATGCTTTCGACGTCGAGCGCGATCAGCATCTGGTCCTCGACCAGCAGAAGCTGGATATCGGCAAGCGATTCCGCGTCTCCCGCCGTCACCGCCATCGCCGGCCTGTCGGCGGCCGGAAGGGCGTCGCTTTCGGCGATTTCCGAGACATGGCGGCGCGGCAGCAGGAAATGCGCCCGCAACCCGTCGCGGGCATAGGCGACATCGCTCTCGCCGCCGAGATCGTAGGGTACGCTGCGATCGATCAGCACGGTGCCGAACCCGTGGCGCTTTGGCGGCTCGACCGGCGGGCCGCCGCTTTCGCGCCATTCCAGCCGGCAATCCTTCTCTGCCGTCAGCGCCCAGGCGACGTCGAGCCGCCCGCCGGAGATCGACAGCGCCCCATATTTGGCGGCATTGGTGGAGAGTTCGTGCAGCACCAGCGCCATCACCGAAAAGGCGCGGCTGTCGAGCCAGACCGGCGGGCCGCTGAAGGTGATCGCCGCCGACTGGTTGCGATAGGGCGTTAGTTCCGCATTGAGCAGGTCGGCGAGCAGTCCGCCGCCGTCGCTGCGCACAACCTGGTCATGGGCAAAGGACAGGGCCTGGATGCGCCCCTTCAGCGACGTGACGTAATCGCTAAGCGCCCGCTGCTCGCTGACGGGATGGCCGACCAGCGACTTGATGACCGAAAGAATGTTCTTGACCCGGTGGTTCAGTTCCTCGTTGAGCATCCGCTGGCGCACGTCGGCCTTGCGGCGCTCGTCGGCGATCATCTCGTTGTGGCGCAGCACGATCTCGACCAGCGCACCGCGGATCGCCTCGGCGATCTCGCGGTCGGCATCCGTCCAGGGCTCGGCGCGCATATGCACCTCCTCCTTCCAGATGGCGAAGCTCTTGCGTGGCGTCAGCCGGTCGCCGAGCGGACCGGTCTCATAGGTCTTGCTGGGATTTCCGGCCCAGTCCAGCGTCTGCACCACCTCGCGGCGGAAGAAGAACAGGTAGTCGCGCGCCATCTGCGACAGCGGCACGATCAGCACGCCGGAGACGTCCTTGTAGTAATCCTCGGCCTGCGAAAGTCGTTGCGACAGGGCGTGCGTTCCCCAGATGCGCCCTTCGGTCACCTCGCCGGCGAAGCGCGCAAGCGCGGGAACCGCCGCCGACGGCGGGGTGACGCCGATGCCGCTCCAGATGCCGTTCATCCACAGCCCGGCACCGTCGCACGGCACAAGCGCGGCGATATCGGCGATGCGCTCGCGCAGAAGTTCGTCGACCTCGCCGTAATGCGAGGCGAACTGCACGAAACGGTCGAGCGACATCCGCGCCTGCCGGGCGTTTTCCAGCTTGCGCTGCTGCTGCAGGGCATTGAGATGCAGCGAGAAGAATTCGCCGAACATTTCCGCCGCGACCCGCTCGGCCATCGGCAGCACATGCGGCGTATAATGATGGCAGGCGATCAGGCCCCAGAGCGCCCCGTCGATGATGATCGAGATCGACATCGAGGCGGAGACGCCCATGTTGCGCAGATATTCGAGATGGATCGGCGAGACACTGCGCAGATGCGCATAGGAGAGGTCGAGCGGCTCGCCGGCGCTGTCTTCCTGCGGCTCGATGCGCACCGCCGCCCCCGCGGCATTGGAAATGATGCGGATGGTGTTGCGCAGGTAAAGCGCCCGCGCCTGGCGTGGAATGTCGCTGGCCGGAAAATACTGGCCGAGAAAGCTTTCGAGATCGCCGCGCTTGGCCTCGCTGACCACCTGCCCCGCCCCGTCATGGCCGAAGCGGTAGACCATGACGCGGTCGTAGCCGAGCAGCCCGCGCACGAGGCGGGCGCCATCGCGCAGCATGGCGGGTATGTCGGAGGCCCGCGTCAGGCGCCCGATCATCTCGCGCATCAGCGCCAGCGGCTGGCGCGCTTCCGGACCGGCCGGCTCGAACTCGAAGATGACCGTGGAGCGGAAACGATGGGCGGCGACATCGAAATGCGCGCCGTTGGCGAGCGCCAGATTGAACAGCAGCGCCGGACGCTCCGGCACGGAGGCGGTCGCCAGCGCGTTGCGCAAATCATGCGCCGCCTTGTCGCCGATCAGGTCGGACAGCGCCGCCCCATTGATCGCGCCGCCGAGGCCGAGCATGGCCGCGGCATTGAGCGAATGGCGCACGACGGTGCCGCCGCGGTCGTCGCAGGCCAACATGCAGCCATGCGTCTGGATGCTGCCGGGAATGTGGATGGGTTCGCGATCGCAATTGCTGAGATCGATGGTGCGGTCATGCAGCATGGCGGGCGCCGTCTTCGAAGGCGTGGGCGGCGTGGCGAAAGACATCGCCCGCTGCATCTACCGCGCCGTCCAGGTCGAAATCGGCCATGCCATCGAGAATCGCCAGAAAGCCGCGCCAGTTCTCGAGCCCGTTCGCCTGCCGCGCCAGGTGCCGGGCGCCGAATGTTTCCGACAGCCCGAGCCCCTGCGCCCGCGCGTAGAGCACGCGCGCGCCGAGCGAGGAGCCTTCGAGCACATACAGCGCACCCGCCAGCCGCGAACGATCGGCGAGGTCGAAAACGACGGAAAAGCCGGAGCGCTGGTTGAGCTGCAGGTCATCGAGATCGGCCGCCGCCAGCGACGCGACCGCTTGCGGGCGCCAGCCGCCGAACGTCGATGGCCATGCCATGCCCGTCAGTCCAACCTCCACATCCGCCCGGAAACGGTGAATGCCGCAGAGATAGCGGCCGTAATCCTGTGTCGTCTCGAAGGATCCGACCGCCGCATCGACGGCGGCATGAAGATGGGATGTGCGTTCCCGAAGAGAGAAGCGCCGTTTTGAAACCTGCATGAAAACTCTTGGGCGTTACCGAAACAAGGCCGTGTCACAGGACACGGCCCGACGCATAACACACGAGCTCGCAAAAAGGTTCCCGCCGATCGCAGGTTTTTTCAATAGGCCACTCGGAGCGGGGTGCGGAGCCGATCAGGCCCGCGCCCCGCTGGCGACGATCACGCCGGCCGCGTCGTCCAGCCAGCCTTCGGTCAGTTCGAGGCCGAGGAAACGGCGGCGCTCGAAGGGGCCGGGCATGACCAGATGCCGCGCCTTGTCCGCGAAGAAGCCGAAACGCTCGTAATATTCGGGATCGCCGACGAGCAGGATCGCGCCATGGCCGCGCTGCTTGGCTTCAGCGATCGCCGCGCGCATCAAGGCGGCGCCGATACCCTGGCCCTCGCGCGCGGAATCGACCGCAAGCGGCCCAAGCAGCAGCGCTGCAACCGGCTGGCCGAGGCGATCGACGCCGGCCTCGACATGCCACAGCCGCACGGTTGCGACGACCTCGCCCCCGACATCGCGGGCGACGAGAGACAGGCCTTCGGCGGCAAGCCGCCCCTTGCGCAACTTTTCCGACGACTTGCGCCGGCGGTTCGGCCCCATGGCCCGGTCGAGCAGGGATTCCCGCGCCGCGACGTCGTCATGCGTCTCGCGGTCGATCAGATAAGCGGACGGCGCGGACACCGCGCGCACGGAATTGAAAACAGCGGCCATGTCGGCCTCCTGCACCAAGACTGCCGCCACAAGCGGTCATCGGAACTGTCGGGTGGAAAAACCCCGAAAACGGGGCAGCATCGGCATCGCCACCCGTGGGAGGGCGATGCCGGAATGGCCTGAAGCCAGGCCTGTCAGATAACGTAGGCCTTGAGCGGCTCGAAGCCGTTGAACGCCACGGCCGAGTAGGTCGTGGTGTAGGCGCCGGTGCCTTCGATCAGGATCTCGTCACCGATGCTGAGCGAGAGCGGCAGCGGGTAGAGGTTCTTTTCGTAGAGCACGTCGGCCGAATCGCAGGTCGGGCCGGCGATGACGCAAGGCTCCATTTCGTCGCCGTCGCGCTTGGTGCGGATCGGGTAACGGATGGCTTCGTCCATGGTTTCGGCGAGGCCGCCGAACTTGCCGATGTCGAGGAAGACCCAGCGCGCGTCGTCATTGTCGGACTTGCGCGAGATCAGAACGACTTCCGCCTTGATGACGCCGGCATTGCCGACCATGCCGCGGCCCGGCTCGATGATGGTCTTCGGGATGTTGTTGCCGAAGTGCTTGCGCAGCGCAGCGAAGATCGCCTTGCCATAGGCTTCCGCCGCCGGCACGTCACGTAGGTACTTGGTCGGGAAACCGCCGCCCATGTTGACCATCTTCAGGTGGATGCCCTGCTTGGCAAGCTGTGCGAAGACGCGCTTGGCATCGGCGAGCGCCGAATCCCAGGCTTCGACGCGCAGCATCTGCGAACCGACATGGAACGACACACCGTAGGACTCCAGGCCGAGCTGGTGAGCATAGACGAGCACGTCGACGGCCATCTGCGGCACGCAGCCGAACTTGCGCGACAGCGGCCATTCCGCGCCTTCGCCATCGGTCAGGACGCGGCAGAACACGCGCGCACCCGGAGCGGCACGGGAAATCTTCTCGACTTCCTCATGGCTGTCGACGGCGAACAGGTCGACGCCGAGCGCATGCGCACGCGCGACGTCGCGCTCCTTCTTGATGGTGTTGCCGAAGGAGATGCGGTCGGCGGTGGCGCCGGCGTCGAGCGCCATCTGGATCTCGGCGACCGAGGCGCAATCGAAGCTCGAGCCCATGGAGGCGAGCAGCGACAGGATTTCCGGAGCCGGGTTGGCCTTGACGGCATAATAGATGGCGCTGTCCGGCATCGAGTGACGGAAAGCCTGGTAATTGTCGCGCACGACATCCAGATCGACCACGAGGCAGGGGCCTTCCGGACGGCGGGTGTTGATGAAGTCGAGGATGCGGGCGGTGGTCATGGTCTTGATTCCCCAAACGGTTCGAAGCTCCGGAAACCGGAGGACAAAGTGCCGTCAACGCCTCGCGCGGACCCGGCCGATGGAGACCCCGGAATCCTTGCGAGCGCATGAACAGCGCGATGATGAACCAACGCCACACAAGCAGCATGGTTCGGCTTTGTCTGCCATGGATTGGAGGGGATATCCCAACCGCACGTCCGGCAATGAAGGTGTGCCTCTTCAGTAACCCCGGCTGATGGAAAGCCGGCAGACACCAGAAAGGCCCGCACCGTCGTTGCTTCAAGGTGTCCTCGCATTTCCCGGTTGGCCGGAATAGCGACTGGAGCGGTTAGTTCCAGGTACCTTACCGATTTCCTCACCACATCGAGGGTCGGCGGACACCCACAGGCACGTGCGACTTTGGGCAAGCGCGGATGTAAGAATATTCGACGTCATAATCAAGCGGTTTTTTAACCGGATGCGGGAATTTTTTATTGAACGACGCGAGCGGTTTGTTCACTATTCCTTAACCATAGAGGAGAACGACTTTTGGACACGCTGACGCGCATTCGCGCCTTTATCGACGTCGTCGAGGCGGAGGGTTTTTCCGCAGCGGCGCGCAAGGTCGGCCGCTCCAAGGCGCTGCTGTCGAAATATGTGCGCGAGTTGGAGGACGAGCTCGGCGCCCTGCTGCTCAACCGCACCACGCGGCAATTCTCGCTGACCGAGGCCGGCCATACCTATTACCGCACCGCCTCCGATATCCTCAAGGAAATCGACAACCTCGCCGACCTGGTGCGCGAGAACAACACCGACCTCAAGGGCAAGCTTCGTATCTCGGCGCCGCGCACCTATGTCGATGCCGAGATCGGCCAGTCGCTGATCGATTTCGCCATCGCCCACCCGGATCTGTCCCTGGAAATCCTCTCCGAGGACAGATTCGTCGACCTGATCGAGGAGGGTTTCGACGTCGCCATCCGCATCACCCGGCTGGAGGATTCCGGTATGATCGCGCGCAAGCTGTCCGATTTCCGGGTGTTCATCTGCGCCACGGCGGAGTTCGTCGCCGCCCATCCCGGGCTCGATCATCCGGGCGGCCTGGCCGGCGTGCCCTTCATCATCGACACCAACACCCGCTCGCACAACAATATCCGCTTCGCCGAGAAGGACGGAACGATCTTCTCGGTGCCGGTCTCCGGGCCGATCGAGGTCAACAGCCCGCAGGCGACGCTGCGCGCCGCCCGCGCCGGCCTCGGCGTCGCAGCCGTGCCGGATTTCATCGCCAAGCCGCTCATCGACAGCGGCGAGATGGTGTCGCTGTTTGCCGATTACCTGCCGACCGATCGCGGCATCTATGCCGTTTATCCGCACCGGCGTTATCTGCCGGCTAAGGTTCGCACCTTCGTGGATTTCCTCTCGAACTGGTTCCGCAAGCGGGCCTGACGCAATTCCGTCCAAGTCTCGCCCGAGAAAAGGCGACCGATTCTCAAGGCTTCCTCGATGTCGAAACGTTTGGTCCTTCTCGCGCTTCCTATCGCCTTTGGCGCGTCGCAGGCACTCGCACATCCGCATATCTTCGCCGAGGCGCGGCTGGAAGTCGTGGCCGGCGACGACGGCACGATCACCGAGCTGCGCAATGTCTGGCGCTTCGACGAGGTGTTTTCCTCCAGCGTGCTGATGGATTTCGACAAGAACACCAACCTGAAGCTCGACCCCCCGGAACAGGATGCGGTCGGCACGACGGTTCGCGATTCGCTGGCCGACTTCAATTACTACATGTCGATCACCGTCGACGGCAAAACCGTGCCGGTCCAGAAACCCGACATCATCCATGTCGATTACAAGGACGGGCAGTTACTGATGTTCTTCGCAGTCAAGCCGGCGCAACCGATCCCGCTGAAAGGCAGGCTTGCCTTCGGCGTCTACGACCCGACCTTCTACACCTCGATCGATTTTCCCCATGACGAGGACATGGCGACCATCGGCGATGCGCTGAAAGCCTGCAAGCGCGCCGTCATCCGCCCCGATCCCGATCAGGTGCTGGCCCAGAACCAGGCGACCCTGACCGACGCCTTCTTCAACGACCCCACCGGCACCAACATGTCGAAACTCTTCGCCACGAGACTGGAGCTGTCATGCTGAATTCTTCGCGCGACCGCCGCATCGCTGTCCTGCTCGCCCTGGCCGGCCTGGCGCTGATCGCCGGCATCGACCTGGCGCAGGCGCAATCGCCGCTCGGCATCGGCACGGCCGAACCCGGCATCCAGATCGGCGGTCCCTTTGCCGGCCTGTTCCTCTGGGTCAACCAGCACCAGCAGGCCTTCTACCGGGCGCTGACCGGGGCGCTGAAGGCGATGCGCGAAAACCCCTGGGCGCTGACATCGCTGATCGGTCTCTCCTTCGCCTACGGCATCTTTCACGCCGCCGGCCCCGGCCACGGCAAGGCGGTGATTTCCTCCTACATGATCGCCAACGAGATCCAGCTGCGCCGCGGCGTGCTGATCGCCTTCCTGTCGTCCTTCATGCAAGGCATCGTCGCCATCCTGCTGGTCGCCGCCGCATATCTGGTGTTGCGCGGCACGACGATTTCGATGACACAGGCGACACAGGCGCTGGAAACCGCGAGCTTCGCCATGATCGCCCTGTTCGGCGCCTGGCTGATCTACAAGAAGCTGCGTTCGCTGCGCCTGACCCTGCCCGAGCCCGCCCCGGCCGAGCTGGCCGCGGCCGGCGTCACCGGCCACCTGTTTTCCGATACCGAGGCGGAGTCGAGCCACGCCTTTTCCGCCGGCAGCCAGACCGCGCGCCACCATCACCATGCCGGCTGCGGCCACGACCATCATGGGGCCGGTCTCGTCTGCGAGACCTGCGGCCATGCGCATGCGCCCGACCCGGGCCTCCTGAATGCCGAGCGCTTCGACCTGCGCGAGGCCTGGTCGGCGATCATTGCCGTGGGCCTGCGCCCCTGCTCCGGCGCGCTGCTGGTCATGACCTTTTCGCTGCTGAACGGGCTTTATCTCGGCGGCGCGCTGTCGGTGCTGGCCATGTCCTTCGGCACGGCGATCACCGTCTCGGCGCTGGCGACGCTGGCCGTCACCGCCAAGGGCATGGCGCTGCGCTTTGCCGGAAAAGGCGCTGGCGCGGCCTGGATCGGCCACGGCATCGAGCTGCTGGGCGCCGTCTTCGTGTTGTTGATGGGCTTGCTGTTGCTGGGCGCGTCGCTGCAGGGCGGCGGCTTTGCCTAAAGCATTTCCAATCGCTTCGGCGTTGGACAATGCGGCAAAAAGCTATTTGTTGCGCTGGTAGCGGGCGCGCAGCCAGAAGATCAGGAAGAAGGCGAGCACGGCGAGCGTGCCGAACACGGCCGCAAGCCAGGGCGAATAGTCTCCCAGCCACAGCATGATCTTCGGCATCAGGAAAAACAGCAGGCCGACCGAGAGCATAATGATGCCGGCGGCCAAGGCCGGCGAGCGGGGCTTCTGCTGGTCGGCACTCATAGATGCTTCTCCCTGATCCATGGTCCGCCGCTGTAAAGCGGCGGACGCGGAAAGGCAAGGTCTCAGCTTGCCGCAGGCCTCAGACCTTGACGCCCGAAACCGTTGCCTCGATATGGTCGACCAGTGTATCCGGCAGGCCGAGGCGGCCGGCGAGCAGATCGAGATAACCGCGCTCGGCGCGGGTATCCGGCTCGATGGCGAGACGCGAGGCTGTGTAGAGCTCGACCTTCTGCTCGTCCGTTTGTGCTGCGGCGACGAGCGCATCGAGATCGGTCGGTGCAGCCAGTTCCTTTTCGAGGAAGGCTTCCGCCTCCGCATCGAGGCCGGAAATCCTCACCTTGTCCATGATGCGGCCGCGCTCCTCGTCGTCGATATGACCGTCGGCCTTGGCGGCGGCGATCATGGCGCGCACCAGCACCAGCACGAAATCGTTGCGCATCACCGAAGGTTCGGTGCTGAAGCCGGAATCGGCCGGCGGCGGCAGGATTTCGATCTGCTGCGGATCAACCGGCGCGGTTTGCGGCTGCGGCGCCGCGCCGTCGCGGTAATTCCTGTAGGCCTGATAGCCGAGGCCGGCGATGGCGGCCAGCCCGCCGATGGTCAGCGCATTGCCGGCGACGTCGCGCCCGGTCTTGGTGCCGAGCAGAACGGCCGCCAGCGCCCCGGTCTTCAGCGGGTTGTCCCTGCCGTATTGGACGGCCTGCTCGGCGCGGTCGCGCACCGTGCCGCCGACCCCGGGGATCTGCGATCCGAGGAATTGATCCAGAAGCTTTCGCGCATCGAACATGTCTGCCGTCTCCCTGTTGGTCATAGCCGCCCAGAGATAGGAAGGCCGGCGCGGTTTCGAAAGGGCTCAGGCGCGGCGATCATGCCGCCACGCCTCGAAAACATGCTCTCAGCCGCGCAGCGCCGCCGCTTCCGCCGCAAGCCTGGTGATGCCGGCCCAGTCGCCCGCCTGCACCAGCTCTTTCGGCGCAACCCAGGAGCCGCCGACGCAGACGACGTTCGACAGGCCGAGATAGTCCTTCGCGTTCTTCAGCGAGACGCCGCCGGTCGGGCAGAACAGCGTGCCGGCGAGCGGCGAGCCGAGCGCCTTGAGATAGGCGGCGCCGCCAGCCTGTTCGGCGGGGAAGAACTTCATCACCTGATAGCCTTCCTCGCGCAACGCCATGACCTCGCTGACGGTCGCAGCGCCCGGCAGCAGCGGCACGGCGGAGCCACGCGCGGCGTCCAGCAACTCCTGCGTCGCGCCGGGGCTGACGATGAAGGTCGAGCCGGCCGCGACGGCGGCCTCGAAATGGGCGGGGTTGAGGATCGTGCCGGCGCCGACATGGGCGCCCTCGACCTCCGCCGCCACGGCGCGCACCGCATCGAGAGCGGCGGGCGTGCGCATGGTGATCTCGATCGCCTTCAGGCCGCCGGCGACCAGCGCCCGGGCGAGCGGCACGGCGGATGCCGCATCCTCGACGATCAGCACCGGTACGACCGGCTGCAGTTTCAGGATCGAGAGAAGCTTTTCGGTTTTTTCGCCCATGGCCGAACAGTCCTTAAAACGATTAGAATTGCTTTTCGAATACCCCGCCCCTATGACGATGTCGAGACAAATAAGCCGGAAAATTCCGTCCGCGGCTTTACGCGGGCCTGCCTTATCCGCTAGCCTCTCGCCCTGGCAAGGGCTCTCGCACGGATAACCTATGGCAAAAGAGATCGAGCGCAAGTTTCTGGTTCTCGACGAGCGCTGGCGGGAGACCGCCCGAAACCACACCTCGATGCGACAGGCCTATATCGCCTCGATGGAGGACCGGTCGCTCCGGGTGCGCATTCTCGACGGCGCATCCGCCAAGCTGACGATCAAGATCGGCCGCAGCGCCATGACCCGCGACGAGTTCGAATACGACATCCCCCTCGGTGACGCCGAGGAAATGCTCGGCAACGCCATCGGCATCGTCCTCGACAAGACCCGCCACGAGGTCGCGCATGAGGGTTATGTCTGGGAGGTCGACGTCTATCACGGCGCCTATAACGGACTGGTGGTCGCCGAAGTCGAACTCGATTCGGAACACCAGAACCCGCCGCTGCCCGACTGGCTGGGACCGGAGGTCACCGGCGACTCGCGCTATTCCAACCAGTCGCTGGCGACCGAGGATCTGCGCGGCGAAATGGGGTTGCCGCTTCCGACTGCGTCCTGACGCCAGATGCCGCAGGGGGCTACCGTTGCGTGCGCGGCCCGAAAGCGGTATTTCCGGACCATGACCGATCATCTTTTCGACCAAACGAATGCGGACGGCGCGTTTCTCGTCGCCGCGCTCTATCATTTCGTGGCGCTGCCGCGCTTCGAGGCGCTGCGCGCGCCCCTTCAGCGGGTATGCGAGGACAATGGCGTCAAGGGCACGCTGCTTCTGGCGCATGAGGGCATCAACGGCACGATCGCCGGCCCGCCGGACGGCATCGGGGCGGTACTCGCCTTCCTGCGCGCCCAGCCGGAACTCAAGGGGCTGGAGCACAAGGAAAGCCATGCCTCGGCCATGCCTTTCTTGCGCATGAAGGTGCGGCTGAAGAAGGAAATCGTCACCATGGGCGTCGAGAATATCGACCCAAACCGCGTCGTCGGCACCTATGTCGAGCCGAAGGACTGGAACGCGCTGATTTCCGATCCCGACACCATCGTCATAGATACCCGCAACGATTACGAGACCGCCATCGGCATCTTCCGCGGCGCCGTCGACCCGAAGACCAAGACATTCCGAGAGTTCCCCGGCTGGGTGCGCGACCATCCCGGCCTGCACAACAAGCCGAAGATCGCCATGTATTGCACCGGCGGCATCCGCTGCGAGAAGGCCACCGCCTTCATGAAGGAACAGGGTTTCGACGAGGTCTATCACCTCAAGGGCGGCATCCTGAAATATCTCGAACAGGTGCCGGAGGAGGACAGCCTCTGGGAAGGCGCCTGCTTCGTCTTCGACGACCGCGTCTCCGTCACCCATGGCCTGAAGGAGGGCGAGCATATCCTCTGTCGCGCCTGCCGCCAGCCGCTGACGGCTGAGGACGTCGCCTCGCCGCTCTACGAGGAAGGCGTCACCTGCCCGCATTGCGCCGAGACCCAGAGCGAGACCGACCGCCAGCGTTTTCGCGAACGCCAGCGCCAGATCGCGCTTGCAAAGAAGCGCGGCCAAAAGCACCTCGGAAGTTAGAAGGTTCTCCTCTGGCGCAATTGCCGACGCAGAACCGCTCTACACTTTTGCTGGAATAGCCTACGCCGCGATGACCCGCCCGCCGCGTTCGGAAAGCAGCGCGGCGATCTCGGCGGCCGGGGCGGGCCGGCCGAAATGAAAACCCTGCATCTCGTCGCAGCCGCAGGAGCGCAGTGCGAGCGCCTGACGCTCTTCCTCGATGCCTTCGGCGGTGACGGGAATATCCAGCGCCCGCGCCATGGCGACGGTAGCCTGCAGCAGGTCGCGGGCCTTGACGCTGTCATGCACGGCAGCGACGAGCGAGCGGTCGATCTTCATCCGGTCGAAACCGAACTGCCGCAGGTACCCGACGCTGGAGAAACCGGCGCCGAAATCGTCGAGCGCGATCTTGACGCCGATCGCCTTCAGCCGGTCGATGGTCCAGCGGGCACGCGCCGGGTTCTGGATGAAATAACCCTCCGTGACCTCCAGCGTGATCCTTTCGGGATCGACGCCGGTCTGGCGGATGACATCGGCGACATTCACGGTAAAAGCCGGGTTGCGGAATTGCCCGGGCGAAATGTTGATGGCCACATGCAGATCGGGCCATTCGAGGATCTGCAGACAGGCGGTGCGCAGCACGAACATGCCGAGCGCATCGATCAGCCCCGTGGTTTCGGCCACCGGAATGAAACTGTCGGGCGGCACCGGCCCGTGCCCGGCCCGCGTCCAGCGCACCAGCGCCTCGACGCCGACGATGGCGCAGTCGATGGCGCGCACCACCGGCTGGTAGGCCACCGTCAGCTCGCCATTCTCGATGGCGCGGCGCAGGTCGATCTCTATCCGGTTCTTCTCCTCGCGATCGGCATCCATGTCGGGATCGTAGGCGAAGATGCGGCCGCGGCCGTTTTCCTTGGCCTTGTACATGGCGAGGTCGGCGCGGCGCAGCGCCTCGTCGCAATCGACGAGGCCGAGCGGCGACGCGGCAATGCCGATGCTGGCGCCGACGGTCGCGACCCGCTCGCCGATGACCAGCGGCTCGGCGAAGAAGGACAGCACCACCTCTCCCAGCTTGCGCGCCACCTCCTCCGACTGGCGTGTGGCGATGGCGACGGCGAATTCGTCGCCGCCGATGCGCGCCAGCATGGCGTCGGGCGGCACCAGCACCTGCAAACCCGCGGAGACGCCGCGGATGAGCTGGTCGCCAGTGCCATGTCCATAGGCATCGTTGACCTCCTTGAAGCCGTCGAGATCGAGATAGAGCAGGAAGACGCTGCATTTCTCGTCGCGGGCGGTGCGGATCAGCTTTTCCAGGCCGGCATAGAAGCCGGAGCGATTGAGCAACCCGCTGAGCCGGTCCTCCATGGCAAGCTTCTGTGCCCTGGTCTCGTCTTCCTTGAGGCGACGCATGGCGATGACGCCGAGCAGCAACAGGCCGAGGAAGAAGCAGCCGACGATGCCGACCGCCACCAGCACCAGCGGCCGCGCCTGCTCGAAGCTGGCATCGCCCGGCACCCGCGAGGTCCATACCAGCTTGGCGAGCAGTTTTCCCGTCGCATCGATGATCGGCGCGAAATAGGGGCTCATCACCTCCGGGCCGACCAGTCGCAGGCCGGGAATGACATAGGTGTCGGAGAGCTTGCGGACCTTGTCCTCGTTCAGGTGACGGGCATAGACGAGATAACGCTGGTCCCTGACCGGCACCGACAGCTCGCCGCTCTTCATGCGCACCAGCGACACGCCTGCCGCCGCGATTCCGTCGCGGGTTTCGACGAATCCGGCCGCCTCCGGCGCGGCGCGCGACTGCGGCGCGCTGGCATTGATGAACAGCGTGGCGATCGCCGGGCTGAAATAGCTGTCCAGCGTCTCCTCCAGTGGCTTGCCATGGCGATAGGCCATGTAGACCTTGCGATCGAGACCGACGACGAAAGCGGTGTCGAACAGGTCGCTGTTGACGGTCATGTCGCCGATATTGCTGATCACCCAGTCCTGCTGGTCGGGCGCATAGACATATTGAGCGGCGTCGTCCCAGGCGGCGTAGTCGTTGAGCGTCGCCTTCAATTGCCAGACGAAGGTCTGCAGGGCGCCATTGGTGGTTTCCTGCGAGCGGCCGTCATCGAGGTCGTTGGCATGGCGCGCGACCTGGCCGATGGCGGCCAGCACGATGGAGGTCACGATGACGACAACCATCGCGAATGCCACCAGAACGGCAAGCACGGCAAGCTGCCGGCGTCCCTCGCTCGTTTCTGGAATAAGCCGCGACAAAAGCTGCATCCCTTGACTCCATACAATCGATACAGCTTAGGGAAAAACCTTCAGATTAGGTTAAACGCGGCGGCGAATACCTGCCTTTGCGCGTGTAGCCGCGATTCGCCTCTGAGGTGTAGTGCTAGCCTGCCTTGTGATTCCCGTGCGGAAACCGGCCGGCGAGAGCGCCATACCATAGGCCGCTCTTCTTGATCGTGCGCACCTGCGTCTCGTAATCCACATGCACGAGGCCGAAGCGCATCCGGTAACCCTCGGCCCATTCGAAGTTGTCCACCAGACTCCAGGCAAAATAGCCGCGCAGCGGATAACCTTCGCCGACCAGATCGGCGCAGACCGAAAGATGCTGCGCATAATAATCGAGGCGCGGCTGGTCGTCGACCGCGCCGTCCTCGATGCCCATGTTGTAGGCGGCGCCGTTTTCGGTGATGTAGAGGTCGGGCAGGTCGTAGCGGGCATAAAGCTCCTCGACCAGCGAGCGCAGCGCCGAGGGACAGATTTCCCAGCCGATGTCGGTCCTGCTCTCCTCGACCGGCGGCGCGGCGACGGTCGCGGGGAAGACCGCACCCTCGGAGGGATCGTCTGCGACGCGCATCGGCGTGTAGTAATTCAGGCCCCACCAGTCGAGCGGCCGGTTGATAGTCGCAAGATCGCCCTCGGCGATCTCAGGCATCTGCTTGCCGAGCGCCTCCATAAAGGCCGGCGGGTAATGGCCCTTGAAGACCGGATCGAAGAACACGCCATTGTGGAAATCGAAGGCGCGCAGCATCGCGGCGCGATCCGCGGGCCCATCGCTGCCGGGGAAGATCGAATGGGCATTCAGCACCAGGCCGACCGGAACCGAGGGAGCCGCGTCGCGGATCGCCTCGACGCCGAGGCCATGCGCGAGATTGGTGTGGTGCAGGGCGGCGAGCGCCGCTTCCATGTTGCGCTCGCCCGGCGCGTGAATGCCATAGAGATGGCTGAGCCAGACCGAGCACCAGGGCTCGTTGAAGGTCGCGACGCTGTCGAGGCGGTCGCCCAGCCGCTCCATGACGATGCGGGCATAGCGCTGGAAGGCATAGGCCGTCGAGCGCGCCGTCCAGCCGCCGTCGCCCATCAGCGTCAGCGGCAGATCCCAATGGTATAGCGTCGCAAACGTCTGGATACCGCGCGCCTTGCAGCCGTCGACGAGACGATCGTAGAAATCCAGCCCCTTCTCGTTGATCGGGCCGGTGCCATCGGGCAGGATGCGCGGCCAGGCGATGGAGAAGCGATAGGCTTTCACGCCCATGGACTGGATGAGGTCGAGATCGGCCTCCAACCGGTTGTAGTGATCGCAGGCGATATCGCCGTTGTCGCGATTATGGACCCGACCGGGCATGTTGGAGAAGGCATCCCAGATCGACGGCTTGCGCCCATCCGCCTTCGACGCCCCTTCGATCTGGAACGCCGCGGTGGCGACGCCGAACAGGAAATCACCGGGAAAGCGCGCGGACAGGTCTTTCGGATCGATCATCTCAAACCGCCTTGTGGATCGGATGTGGGCCGGAGGTGACTAAAGCATTTCCGGCCGAAGCGAGATCGCTTCGGCGCCGGACAATGCGATAAAAACAAAAAGATAGAGCATTTCCGGTGAACTCGTGTTCACCGGAAATGCTCTAATCGAACAGGAGAGTTTTGTACAGTCCGCCCTGCAACGTTGCAGGCTGCTTTCGGGAATTGGGGCTGCACGGCCGCGATGGCGGCGGCAGCCCTGGTCGATATCAGTTTTCCTGTACCGAGATCCCGTTTTCCCCGACCTTGATCTCGACGCCCGAGGGCTTGGTCTCCTGGCGGTAGACATAGATGCCGAGGCCGACGACCACCACCACGAGCGCCCCGACCAGTGCGTAAAGCCCATTGCGATTCATGCTGCATTCACCCCTTACCGTTGCTTACGGATTGCGTGAGATAGGAGGTGACAGGCAAATGGCAAGGCCGGTGTCGCACCCATGCGGGAATCAGGCGCGACATCCAGCCGTCAGTGCCCGCCGCCGCCGCCGGTCGGCGCGGCCTGCGGCTTCTTGATCAGCATGGCAAGCACGATCAGCATCGAGAACAGCGCCGTCAGGATCAGGAACACGTCGATGAAGGACATGATCATCGCCTGCTGCGTCACCATGCCGGAGAGCTTGCGGATGGCGATGGCGGTGCCGTCGAGCCCGTAGGAGCTGTAGTTGCCGGCAATGTTGCGCAGCTTCTCCATCGCCTCCGGATTGCCCCATTGAACATGCTCGGCAAGGCGTGCGTAATGCTCCTGCTCGCGCTGGGTCAGGATGGTGTTGATCGCCGCCAGCCCCACCGCGCCGCCGAGGTTTCGCGTCAGGTTGAACACGCCGGACGCACCGCGGATCTTGGCCGGCGGCAGCGTGCCGAGCGCGACGTTGTTGATCGGCACCATGCACAGCATCAGCCCGACGCCGCGCAGGATCTGCGGCAGCAGCAGCTCGTAGAAATCCCAGTCCGCCGTCATCGAGCTCATGATCCAGGTGCCGGAGGCGAAGCTGGCGAAACCGATCATCATCATGACGCGCGGGTCCATCTTGACCGACAACCGCCCGGCGACCGGGGCGGTGAAGAACATCGCCAGGCCCGAGACGAACATGGTCTCGCCGATCATCAGGCTGTCATACCCCCTGATGCGGCCGAGATAGAGCGGATAGAGATAGGTCAGGCCATAAAGCCCGATGCCCATGACGAAGGAGAACAGCGAACCGAAGGCAAAGTTTCGGTTGGTGAAGGCGCGCAGATCGACGACCGGAAAATCCACCGTGAAGGCGCGGTAAAAGAACACCACCGCGCCGATTGCGGAGGCGACCGCGCCGTAGCGGATCAATTCGTCGCTGAACCAGTCGTTGGCGTTACCCTCTTCCAGGACATATTCGAGCGCGCCCAGGAACACCGCCATCGAAATCAGCCCCCACCAGTCGAACTTGCGGAACAGATGCCATTCCGGCTTGTCGAAATCGATGAGGTTCCAGGTGACGACGGTGACGATGATGCCCGGAATCACGTTGATCAGGAACAGCCAATGCCAGGAGAATGCGTGGCTGAGATAGCCGCCGATGGTCGGGCCGATGGTCGGCGCCAGCGTGGCCACGAGGCCGATCATCGGCGAAACGACGCTACGCTTGGAGGGCGGGAAGATGGTGAAGGCGGCCGCGAAGACCGACGGGATCATGCCGCCGCCGATGAACCCCTGCAGGGCGCGGTAGATGATCATCTGGTCGATGTTCGTTGCGGTGGCCGCCAGCATGCTCGCCAGCGTGAAGCCGGCGGCGGAAACGGAAAACAGGATGCGCGTCGAGACGATGCGCGCCAGCGTCCCCGAGAGCGGGATCATCACCACCTCGGCGATGAGATAGGCCGTCTGCACCCAGGCGACCTCGTCCGAGCCGGCGCTCAGGCCCGCCTGGATTTCCGCAAGCGAGGCGGAGACGATCTGAATGTCGAGGATCGACATGAACATGCCGAAGACCATGGCGAAGAAAGCGATCATCCGCTTCGTATCGACATGGTCCACGGCCGGCGCCTGGGGCGCCGTCCCGTTCATCGTTGCAGTCGCCATGGCCGTCGGCCTCCGCGCTTTCTTTTTTAGCTATCGCTCTTGTTACTTCTGTTCGGCCGCCATCGCGCCGCCCTGCGGGGCGGTACGGGTGTCGACGTCGACGACGACGCTGAGGCCGGCGCGCAGGTGGCCGCTGTCGAGGGCGTCCTGCGGCAGCGCGATGCGCACCGGCACGCGCTGGATCACCTTGGTGAAGTTGCCGGTGGCGTTTTCCGGCGGCAGCATCGAGAAGACCGAGCCGGAGGCCGGCGCGATCGACTGCACCGTGCCGATGACCGGCTTGTCGTCAAAGGCATCGACATGGACGCGCACCTTCTCGCCGGTCTTCAGCTGCGAGATCTGCGTTTCCTTGAAGTTGGCCTCGATATAAAGCTCCTTCACCGGAACCAGCGCGGCAAGCCGCGTGCCGGGCGAGACCAGGTCGCCGACCTGCACCGAGACATTGCCGATGATGCCGTCATAGGGGGCGCGCAGGATCGTGAAGCCGAGGTCGCGGGTCGCCTTGTCGCGGGTCAGCTCCAGCGAGCGCACGGTGCTTTCGGCTTCCTTGCGCTGCGCCTGCAGGAGTGTGATGTTGGAGCCGGCGGCGGTGACGCTCGCCTGTCCGGCGGCGAGATTGGCCTGGGCCTGTTGCAGCGCGATTTCGGCATTGTCGAGCGAGGCGACGGTGCCGACGGACTTTTGCTGCAGTTCGGCGGCGCGTTTGCGATTGATTTCCGCACCGCGCAGCGCCGCCTCCAGCGCGCCCTGCTGGGCCTCGGCCTGCTTCAGCGACGATTGCGCCCCGGCGATCTGGGCATCGATGCGATCCAGCGACAGCTTCTGGGTGGCGATCTGCGCCTTGGCCTGGTCGACGGCGATGGTGTAGTCGCCATCGTCGAGCGTCACCAGGGGATCGCCGGCCTTGACCGTCTGGTTGGCGATCACATGCACCTTGGCCACGTAACCGCTGACCTTGGGGGAAATGGTGGCGATATCGCCATGGATATAGGCATCGTCCGTGGAGACCAGGAAACGCCCGTCGATCCACCAGTTGTAGCCATACCAGCCGCCGGCGCCGAGCGCGGCCAGAACGAAGAGCGGCAGCAGCAGGCTGCGGCGCTTCTTCTTGGGCGCTTCCGGCGCCTTGGTTTCGACCGGCGCTGCGGCGGCGGGCGCCTCGGCCTTGTCGCGCATCTCGGCGGAGACGGCCTCGTTCTCTGCCGCTTCCCCTTCCGAAACGCTCACGACGCGAGCGACATTTGTTTTCTTCGAGCCAGCCATGGCAACACCATCCGCGAAATCTTAAATCGAACCGAACGGTTCAGTTCGATTTGACATAGAGGCTTTTTAAGTGCATATCAAGATCAAATCGAACCGCGCGGTTCAATTAAGTTAACAATTCAGGCATGGCGATGACCGACACCCGAAAGCAGGCGACCGAGGCGGCCGCACCGACGCCACCGATCACCGGCCGTCACGCGGCCGGCGAGGATCCGGCCAAGCGCGAACAGATCCTCGACGGGGCCAAACGCATCTTCATGGGAAAGGGTTTCGATGCGGCGAGCATGAATGACGTCGCCCGCGAGGCCGGCGTCTCCAAGGGCACGATCTACGTTTATTTCCAGAACAAGGAAGACCTGTTCGCCGACCTGATCGAGCGCGAGCGCACCCGCTTCGCGCTGTCGACGCGCGATGCGCTGGAAAAACCCGCCGGTGTCGAGGACGCGCTCTTTCATTTCGGCATGACCTTCTGTCAACACATGATGAACGACGACGTCATCTGTTCGATGCGCAGCGTCATCGGCGTCATCGACCGGATGCCGGGGCTGGCGCGGCGCTTCTTTTCCTCCGAATCCGTCAACGTGCGCAGCGTTCTTCGCGACTATCTCGAAATGCAGCGCATGCAGGGAAAGCTCGCGATCGACGACACCGATCTCGCCGCCCGCCAGCTCATCGACATGTGCAGCGGCAGCTATTTCAAGCTCCGCCTGTTTGGCGAAATGAAGAAGCCACCGCCGCGCGAGGAGCTCGACCGCGTGATCGGCAGCGCGGTGCGCGTCTTCATGGCCGCCTACCGCCGCGCCGCCTGACGGGCCTTTCCTCAAGCGCAAGCCCGCCTGTTTACCGATAATCGCCCGCCCGGCGACGAGCGGCGGACTTGCGTCGCCCCGCTTTCGGCCTAGATGCAGGCGTGCTATGCCCTATCGGCAGGCTTCCCCACACAAAAGAGGATCGAATGCAGGAAATCGTCACGCTGGCGCAGGACCCCGCCGCCTGGATCGCGCTGGTTACGCTCGTTGTCATGGAGGTCGTCCTTGGCATCGACAACCTGATTTTCATCTCGATCCTCACCAACAAGCTGCCGGCGGAAAACCGTGAAAAGGCGCGGCGCATCGGCATCGGCCTGGCGCTGATCATGCGCCTCGCCCTGCTCGGCACCATCGCCTGGATCGTGCAGCTCACCCAGCCGGTCTTCGAACTCTTCGGCCACGGCTTCTCCTGGAAGGATCTGATCCTCATCGCCGGCGGCCTGTTCCTGGTCTGGAAAGCGACCAAGGAAATCCACCACAATGTCGATCCGGTCGACCACAAGGAAGACATGGTGGGGGGCGCGGCGATCAACAGCTTCGCCTCCGCCATCGGCCAGATCCTGCTGCTCGACCTCGTCTTCTCCGTCGACAGCATTATCACCGCCGTCGGCATGACGCCGCATCTGCCGGTCATGGTCGTCGCCGTCGTCATCGCCGTCGCCGTCATGCTGCTGGCCGCGACGCCGCTCGCCAATTTCATCGAGCGCAACCCGACCATCGTCATGCTGGCGCTCGCCTTCCTGCTGATGATCGGCACGACGCTGATTGCCGAGGGCATGGGTTTCCATGTGCCGAAAGGCTATGTCTACGCCGCCATGGCCTTCTCCGGCCTTGTCGAGGTTCTGAACATGGTGGCGCGCAACCGCCGCCAACGGACCGGAAAGCACTGACGCTCCCCATACAGAAGGCCCGCATCGTCGATGCGGGCCTTTTCCGTAAAGGGCGGGAGCGAGGCGAAGGGTCGGATGGGTTCGAAGCTCGCCTGCCGTTTCGTTGGCCGCGGAAAGAAACCGGAAAAATTTCCGCGTTCTTCCTCTCCATCGCGTCCGGTTGGCACAACCCGTCGCCTCTGGTGATCGAACCGGCCGGCGGGAAAAATGTTCCCCGGAAAATTTCGGCCTGCGTCCGCCTCCGGAACCGCCGGCCCGCCGCAAGCGTTGAAATTACGCCGTCCGGATGCCTTCATGCAACGTCGGGTCGCGAATCGGCAAGGGGGAACGGGCGCTGCATGACCACTGATCAAATTCTCGCCTTCGCCATGATCGCCGCCATGATGGCCGCCTTCATCGTCGATCGCTTCCGCTACGATCTTGTCGCCTGCTGCGCGCTGGTGATCTCCGTGGCGATCGGCGTCGTGCCGGCCAAGGAAGCCTTTTCCGGCTTCAGCAACGATATCGTCATCATCGTCGGCAGCGCGCTGGTGGTCAGCGCCGGCGTCGCTCGCTCCGGCATCGTCGACGTGGCGATCAAGCGCTTCTTTCCCGATCTGCGCGGCGTCGGCACCCAGATCGCTTTGTTGCTGGTCGTCGTTGCCGTGCTCTCGGCCTTCATCAAGAATATCGGCGCGCTGGCGATCATGATGCCGGTCGCCATGCAGTTCGCCCGCAAGACCGGCGTGCCGGTATCGCGCTACCTGATGCCGATGGCTTTCGCCGCCCTGCTCGGCGGGCTGATGACCCAGATCGGCACCTCGCCCAACATCGTCGTCTCGCGGATCCGCGAGGAAATGACCGGGCAGAGCTTCACCATGTTCGATTTCACCCCCGTCGGCGGGTTGCTGGCGGTGATCGGCTGTCTGTTCCTGATCTTTTTCCACCGCATCCTGCCCGATCGCGTGCGCCAGACATCCGCGCCGCAGGAGGCCATGGACATTGCCTCCTACGCCTGCGAGGCAACCGTGCCGGCCGACTCGCCGCTGCCCGGCAAGCCCCTGAGCGACCTGGTGAAACCCGGCGACGGCGCGGTGGTGGCGACCACGGTGCTGCGCGGCCACAAGCGCATGGCGCCGTTTCCCGACCTGACGCTCAAAACCGGCGACACCGTGCTGATTACCGGCAATCCTGCCGCGCTCGATCGCGTGGTCTCCCAGGGCAAGCTGAAACTGCCGGGTGCCCAGCTTGCCGAGGACGGCAAGTCGACGAGCGGCATCATGTCGATCGAAGCGGTGGTCTCGCGCGATTCGCGGCTGGCCGGCCTCTCCGCCCGCGACCTGGCGCTATCCTACAACCACGCCGTCAACCTGATCGCGCTCAGCCGCCACGGCCAGCGCATCGGCGAGCGACTGGGTGAACTGCCGCTGGAAACCGGCGACGTCATCGTGCTGCAGGGCCGCGCCCCGGCCTTGGCCGCCATGGTTCAGGATTTCGGCCTGCTGCCGCTGGCCGAACGCGAGGTGCTGCTCGGCACTCATCGCCGCGCCGCCATTCCGCTCGCCATCCTTGCCGCCGCCATGGCCGCCACCGCCTTCGGCCTTGCGCCGGTCTCGGTCTCTTTCTTTACGGCGGCGCTCGCCATGGTGTTGTTCGGAGCCGTGCCCGCCGGCGACGTCTACAAATCCGTCGACGGGCCGATCCTCGTCATGCTCGCTGCCCTCATACCGGTCAGCGACAGTCTGCGCACCACCGGCGCCAGCGATATCGTCGCCGGCTGGCTCGGCACGGTCGCGACCGGGATGCCGCCCTATGGCGCGCTGGCGCTGATCCTGATCACCGCCATGGCGGTCACTCCTTTTCTCAACAATGCCGCAACCGTGCTGGTCATGGGGCCGATCGCCGCCAGTTTCGCCACGACGCTCGACTTCCGGCCGGAGGCTTTCCTGATGGCGGTGGCGATCGGCGCGGGCTGCGATTTCCTCACTCCCATCGGCCACCAGTGCAACACGCTGGTGATGGGGCCGGGCGGCTATCGCTTTTCCGACTATCCGCGCCTCGGCCTGCCGCTCTCCTTTCTGGTGATTCTCGTCTCGGTGCCGGCGCTGATGATGGTCTGGCCGGTCTCTTGAGGCATGGCCGTTGCGGTTTTCCTTGACGTTGACGGGGGATTGTGGCCTTAAGGCCAGCGAACGGATGACACCCGGAGACCCGCCCGTATCGAGCGGACTTCCGCGCCATCCCCGGCCCCGCATCCCTCCGGCAGCGCATCCACGCCGCCGCGCGGGGTGCATTGCGCATTGTCAGCACAGGCAGAGATTATGACCACTTCCGGCGTCCGCGTACGCATTGCCCCCTCCCCGACCGGCGAGCCGCATGTCGGCACCGCCTATATCGCGCTGTTCAACTATCTTTTCGCCAAGAAGCACGGCGGCACCTTCATCCTGCGCATCGAGGATACCGATGCCACCCGCTCGACGCCCGAATTCGAACAGAAGGTGCTCGACGCGCTGAAATGGTGCGGGCTGGACTGGGCCGAAGGCCCGGATATCGGCGGCCCCTACGGCCCCTATCGCCAGAGCGACCGCAAGGACATCTACAAGCCTTACGTCGACAAGATCGTCGAAAACGGCCACGGCTTCCATTGCTTCTGCACGCCCGAGCGCCTGGAAGAGATGCGCGCCGCCCAGCGCGCCGCCGGCAAGGCCCCGAAATATGACGGCCGCTGTCTGAACCTCACCGCCGAGGAAGTCACGACCCGCATCGCCTCCGGCGAGCCCAACGTCGTGCGCATGAAGATCCCCACCGAGGGTTCCTGCAAGTTCGTCGACGGCGTCTATGGCGAAGTCGAGATCCCGTGGGAAGCCGTCGACATGCAGGTGCTGCTGAAGGCGGACGGCATGCCGACCTATCACATGGCCAATGTCGTCGACGACCATCTGATGAAGATCACCCATGTGGCGCGCGGCGAGGAATGGCTGGCCTCGGTGCCGAAGCACATCCTGATCTACCAGTATCTCGGCCTCGAACCGCCTGTTTTCATGCATCTGTCGCTGATGCGCAATGCCGACAAGTCGAAGCTGTCGAAGCGCAAGAACCCGACCTCGATCTCCTATTACACCGCGCTCGGCTACCTGCCGGAAGCGCTGATGAACTTCCTCGGCCTGTTCTTCATCCAGATCGCCGAAGGCGAGGAACTGCTGACCATGCAGGAACTGGCCGAAAAATTCGACCCGGAAAACCTCTCCAAGGCCGGCGCCATCTTCGACATCCAGAAGCTCGACTGGCTGAACGGCCGCTGGATCCGCGAAAAGCTCTCCGAAGAGGAATTCGCCGCCCGCGTGCTCGCCTGGGCGATGGAGAACGACCGCCTCAAGGACGGGTTGAAGCTGTCGCAGTCGCGCATTTCCAAGCTCGGCGAATTGCCCGACCTCGCCTCCTTCCTGTTGAAGTCGGACCTCCACCTGGAGCCTGCCGCCTTCGCCAAGGTGAAGCTGAGCCCGGAGGAAATCCTGGAGATTCTCCAGACGGTGCAGCCCGATCTCGAAAAGATTTTCGAGTGGAACACCGCTTCCATCGAAGCGGAACTGCGCGCCATCGCCGACCGCATGGGCAAGAAGCTGAAGAACGTCGTCGCGCCGCTGTTCGTCGCCGTCTCCGGCTCGTCGCGCTCGCTGCCGCTGTTCGATTCCATGGCGATCCTCGGCCGCTCGGTCGTGCGCCAGCGCCTCAAGCTCGCCACGCAGGTGGTGGCGTCGATGGCGGGAAGCAAATAAGCTTCGGGAAGGCTCCGCCCTTCCCTGAAAATTTTCCACGGCCCGCTTCCCGCCGGATCGGGCCGTGCAGGCATTTCAAGAAAATTCAGCACATAAACGCGGCCGATACCGTGACAGGAAAAGACCGATGACCGACATCAAGCCAGATACCGCCCTCTCCTCCGACGCCACCGAAGTGCGCGCGCAAAAACTCAAGCTGCTGCGCGAAAAGATCGGCGACGTCTATCCGGCCCATTTCCATCGCACGCTGACCAATGGCGAACTGGCGCAGAAATACGAAGGCCTGGAAGCCGACGTCGAAACGGGCGACGTGGTGACCGTCGCCGGCCGCGTCTATTCCTCGCGCAATTCCGGCATGTTCATGGATATCCATGACGCCGCCGGCAAGATTCAGATCTTTTCGCACAAGGATACGACGCCGGAAGAGGCGCGCGCGCTGCTGCCGATGATCGACATCGGCGACATCATCGGCGTCACCGGCGTCGTGCGCCGCACCAAGCGCGGCGAACTGACGATCAACGCCCAGAAGATCGAGATGCTGACCAAGTCGCTGCTGCCGATGCCGGAAAAATGGCACGGCGTCTCCGACATCGAGATCCGCTATCGCAAGCGCCATCTCGACATCATGACCAACGAGGAATCGAAGCTGCGCTTCCAGCAGCGGTCGAAGATCGTCTCCGGCATCCGCCGCTTCATGGAAGACGACGGCTTCATGGAAGTCGAGACCCCCATGCTGCATTCCGTCTATGGCGGCGCCACCGCCGAGCCCTTCAAGACGCATCACAATACGCTCAAGCAGGACATGTACCTGCGCATCGCGCCGGAGCTTTTCCTGAAGCGCACGCTGGTCTCCGGCCTCACCGACAAGGTGTTCGAGATCAACCGGAACTTCCGCAACGAGGGTGTGTCGACACGGCACAATCCCGAATTCACCATGATGGAATGCTACTGGGCCTATGCCGATTACGAGGACATCATGGACCTCGTCGAGCGGCTGTTCGCCGAGCTGGCGATGAAGATCCACGGCTCGACCGAATTCGCCTATGGCGACAAGCAACTCTCCTTCAAGGGCCCGTTCAAGCGCGTGCCGATGCCTGACGCCGTCAGGCAAGTGACCGGCATCGATTTCCTCGCCATCAAGACCGACGAGGACGCCCGCGCCGCTGCCAAGGCTGCCGGCTTCGAGGTCGAGAAGGACTGGACCTGGGGTGAATGCCTCGCCTTCATCTTCGAGGAGAAGGTCGAGGGCACGCTGATCCAGCCGAGCCATGTCACGCATTTTCCGAAGGACATCTCGCCCTTCGCCAAGGAAGTGCCGGGGGAACGGCGCCTCGTCGAGCGTTTCGAGACCTATTGCAACGCCTGGGAACTGGGCAACGCCTTCTCCGAGCTCAACGACCCCGAAGAGCAGCGCGCCCGCATGGTCGAGCAACTCCAGCAGGCTCACGCCCGCGGCGAGAAGGACAAGGAACTGGACGACGAATTCCTCGACGCCATCGACCAGGGCATGCCGCCGGCCGGCGGCCTCGGTATCGGCGTCGACCGCCTGATCATGCTGCTCACCAACGCCCCGTCGATCCGCGACGTCATCCTCTTCCCCGCCCGTCGTGGCAAGGCGGATTGATCGGACGTAAGCATCCGACGCCGGCGATGCGAGATTGCCGGCGCTGAGCGCGATAACCTCCCTTTCGTCATGCCCGCGCGTCTGCCGAGCAAGCGGGCATGCGAGATTTCGTATTTTTCAAGGAAGATGCAGGCGAAATCCATATCCCGGACACATCCGGGCATGATGTCGTGGTCTGCCACGGATACGAAAAGAGCCGGCATCCCCTTGCCGGCTTTTTCATGCGCGGTCACTCGCTGCCGGAGACGGACGGCTCGTCGTAAAAATCCTCTGCCGGCTCGGCCTTGGCCTGTTCCGGCTCGGCGGCCGGCTTGGCCTTGCCGTGCTTGGGCTTGGCGGCCTGATTCCCGGATTTTTCGGAAACTTCGCGCTTGGCGGGTTCGGCTTTTTCCGTGACTGGCGGCTTGGCTTCCGGCTGGTTTTCGCTGACGGCGGGTGCGGCATGTTCGGCGGCCGGGGCTGCGGCTTTGCCGCCGGCACGGACCGGACCGGGCGCGGAGGTCTGTTCGCCCGAGACGGCCGGGACATCGGCCACGTCTGGCTCGTCCATCGGTCCGGGCTCGACCGCCGGCGCGGCCGCCTCATGCGTGACCGGGGCGGCTTCAGGCGCGACCGCCTCTTGCCGGACGGCGGGTTCGGCAGGGGCCGCGGCCTCTTGCGTTGCGGGAACCTCTGCCGGCGCTTCCGCAACCGGGGTTTCGGCCGGCGCTTCCGCCGCCGGTGCTTCGGCAGACGGTGCTTCGGCAGACGGGGCTTCGCCTTCGGGCGCGGTCGGCTCGGCCTCGCCCGCCTCGGCGGCTTTTTCTTCGCCGCCGCCCTGCTCGCCGCCCTTCTTTTTCTCGTTCGCAGCCCCCGCTTCCGGCGCTGCGGGATCGACGCAATCGGCATGATCGGTCAGCATCGCGACCAGACTGTCGATATGTTCGGGCGGAAGCTGGATCTTCTCACCGTAGAACTGGCCGGTCTCATTGGCCTGGCCGTCTATATATTTCGCAGTATAGACCGGCGTGCCCGCGAGGTCGGGAATATTTTCCGGATGCGGCACGTAGACGACGTCGGCGCCGATGGCGCGACCGCGCATGTCGGCGCGCTGCTCCGGTCCGCGCTCGTCGAGCACCACGACCTGCACGAGGTCGGGCTTGTCGGTGGTGTAGACCGCCTCCGCCACGCGCAGCGCGGTCGCGACCCTCACCAGCCCGTCAGCCGGCGCGGTCTTGATGAATTTCCGGACCCAGTAGCGGTCTTTCTTCTTGATTTTGAAGGTCTTGACCGTGGTGCAGGAGAGCGAGGCGACGGTCTTTCCCTCGTCGCCGCCACCGAGAAAATGATCTTTCGTCATGTAAAGCGCGAACGCGCCCGTAGCCCCACCGAGCAGCAGGGCGCCGCCGATGATGAAAACGGTCTTCCGGGGCAACCGGAGTTTACGCAATTTGGCCGTCAAGCGACAGCTCCGTCATGACTTGCAGGGACTAGAATACCGGCACAGACGTTAGAGGAACGACGTTTCGGAATACTTAAAACGCCGGTTAAACTTCGAACCTTTGCGCGTCTCTCTCCTTGAACGGCAGGGCTTTCCCAGATTTTGCGAATGATTTGCAATAGCGTTTGACAGCCTTCAATTCGTCCCTATATTCAGAATGCAACTCATTTGCATCTGCAACGAGGATGATCGCCCCGCATGTGCCGTATACTGTCTCTCGCAACCGCCCTTTTCGCCCTTGCAGCGCTCGCTGCGCCACAGGCGGCGCTCGCCAAGCCGAAAGTGGTGACGACCTTCACCATCATCGCCGACATGGCCCGCAACGTCGCCGGCGATGCCGCCGACGTCGACAGCATCACCAAGCCGGGCGCGGAAATTCACAATTACCAGCCGACGCCGCGCGACATCCTGAAAGCCCGAAAGGCTGATCTGGTGCTGTGGAACGGGCTGAATCTCGAACGCTGGTTCGAAAAATTCCTCACCAATCTCGCTGGCGTGCCAAGCGTCACCGTCAGCGACGGCGTCACGCCCCTGTCCATCGGCGGCGGCCCTTACGAAGGCAAGCCCAATCCCCATGCCTGGATGTCGCCCGACAATGCGCTGATCTATGTGGAAAACATCCGCAAGGGCCTCACGCAGATCGACCCGGCCAATGCCGAGGTTTACGCCGCCAACGCCAAGGCCTACTCGGAAAAAATCAAGGCCGAGATCGCACCGATGCGTACCGAACTGGCAAAATTGCCGGAAAACGAGCGCTGGCTGGCGACCAGCGAAGGCGCCTTTTCCTATCTGGCGCGCGATTTCGGCCTGAAGGAACTTTTCCTCTGGCCCGTAAACGCAGACCAGCAGGGGACGCCTCAGCAGGTGCGCCACGTCATCGACGAGGTTCGCGCCAACCATATCAAGGCCGTCTTCAGCGAAAGCACCATTTCCGACAAGCCGGCCCGACAGGTGGCGCAGGAAACGGGCGCGGCCTATGGCGGCGTCCTCTATGTCGATTCGCTCAGCGACCCCGACGGGCCGGTGCCGACCTATCTCGACCTGCTGCGGGTGACTGTCGAGACCATCGTGAAGGGTCTCACACAATGAGGATGAGCAAGAAATCCGGCCAGCCGGGCCTCGAAGTCGAAAACATCACCGTCACCTATCGCAACGGCCACACCGCACTGCGCAACGCCAGCTTTTCCGTGCCGCGCGGCACCATCACCGCGCTGGTCGGCGTCAATGGCAGCGGCAAGTCGACATTGTTCAAGTCGATCATGGGTTTCGTGCCGCTCGCCAGCGGCACGGTGCGCATCCTCGGCGAGCCGGTGAAGACGGCGCTAAAGAAGAACCTCGTCGCCTATGTGCCGCAGGCGGAAGAGGTCGACTGGAACTTCCCGGTGTTGGTCGAGGATGTGGTGATGATGGGCCGCTACGGCCATATGGGTTTCCTGCGCATCCCCTCGCGCCGCGACCGGCAGATGGTCGACGAGGCGCTGGAGCGGGTCAACATGGCCGCTTTCCGCAAGCGCCAGATCGGCGAACTCTCCGGCGGCCAGCGCAAGCGCGTCTTTCTCGCCCGTGCGCTCGCACAGGAAGGCCAGATCATCCTGCTCGACGAGCCCTTCACCGGCGTCGACGTCACCACCGAGGAGCAGATCATCACGCTCCTGAAGGCGCTGCGCGCCGAGGGCCGGGTGATGCTGGTCTCGACCCACAATCTCGGCAGCGTTCCGGAATTCTGCGACCGCAGCGTCTTCGTCAAGGGCACAGTGCTGGCCTCCGGTCTGACCTCGGAGGTGTTCAACGAGGAAAACCTGGAGCGCACCTTCGGCGGCGTGCTGCGCCATTTCATCCTCGGCGGCGCCGACCTGCATGACGATGCCGACCCGCGTCATCTCAAGGTGATCAGCGACGACGAGCGGCCCTTCGTCATCTATGGCAATGGTGAGAAAAAGGCGGCTGGCGATGACCACCCTGCTTGAACCCTTCACCTATGACTACATGCTCAACGCCATCTGGGTCAGCGCGCTGGTCGGCGGCGTCTGCGGTTTTCTCTCCTCCTATCTGATGCTGAAAGGCTGGTCGCTGATCGGCGATGCGCTTTCCCATGCCATCGTGCCGGGGGTGGCCGGCGCCTATATGCTCGGCCTGCCCTTTTCCATCGGCGCCTTTCTCTCCGGGATTCTGGCGGCGGCGGGGATGCTTTTCCTCAATCGCCGTACCCGGCTGAAGGAGGATGCGATCATCGGCCTGATCTTCACCTCCTTTTTCGGCCTCGGCCTGTTCATGGTGTCGCTGTCGCCGACCTCGGTGAACATCCAGACCATCGTGCTCGGCAATATTCTGGCGATTTCGCCGGCCGATACGCTGCAGCTGGTGATCATCGGCGGCGTCAGCCTCGCCATCCTCGCCGTCAAATGGAAGGATCTGATGGTGACCTTCTTCGATGAGAGCCATGCGCGCACCATCGGCCTCAACCCCGCCTTCATCAAGGGCCTGTTCTTCACCCTGCTCAGCGCTTCCACGGTCGCGGCCCTGCAGACGGTCGGAGCCTTCCTTGTCGTCGCCATGGTCGTCACCCCCGGCGCGACCGCCTATCTGCTCACCGACCGCTTCGAGCGGGTGATCGGCCTCAGCTTCACCATCGGGGCGCTGACCAGCGGCGTCGGGGCCTATCTCAGCTATTTCCTCGATGGCGCCACCGGCGGCGTCATCGTCGTTCTGCAAACGCTGCTGTTCCTCGCCGCCTTCGTCTTCGCGCCCAAGCACGGGCTCATCGCCAGCCGTCGCCGAGCCAGGCTTGCCACGGAGGACGCAGCATGAGCGAGTATCTCGAACTGGCGATCCTGCCTTTCCAGCTTCCCTTCATGCAATATGCCTTCGTCATCTCGGTGATGGTCGCCATTCCCATGGCGCTGCTCTCCTGCCTGCTGGTGCTGAAAGGCTGGTCGCTGATGGGCGATGCGGTCTCCCATGCCGTACTGCCCGGCATCGTCATCGCCTATATCGCCGGCCTGCCGCTGGCGGTCGGGGCGTTCACCGCCGGCATGATCTGCGCGCTGGCGACCGGTTACCTCAAGGAAAACAGCCGCATCAAGGAAGATACGGTGCTCGGAATCGTCTTTTCCGGCATGTTCGGCCTCGGGCTGGTGCTCTATGTAAAGGTGCAGGCCGATGTGCATCTCGACCATATCCTGTTCGGCGACGTGCTCGGCATCGCGCCCTCCGACCTGATCGAGACCGGCATCATCGCCCTCATCGCCACCGCCTTCCTGGTGCTGCTGCGCAAGGACCTGCTGTTGCATGCCTTCGATGCCCAGCATGCCCGCGCCATCGGCCTGCCGGTGCGGCTTTTGCATTACGGCTTGCTGACGGTGCTGTCTCTGACGGTGGTCGGCGCGCTGAAGGCGGTCGGCATCATCCTGTCGGTGTCACTGCTGGTCGCCCCCGGCGCCATCGCCTTCCTGCTGACCCGCACCTTTCGCGCCATGGCGATCACGGCAGTGGCGATTGCGGTCGGGTCTTCGCTGGCCGGCATCTATGTCAGCTTCTTTCTCGACAGTGCACCTGCGCCCACCATCGTGCTGATGATGAGCGCCCTCTTCATTCTCGCCTTCATCCGCGTGACGCTCGCCGCCCGGCGAACGGACCGGGCAGCGGGATAACTGTCACTCAGCCGTGCGCGATCATCACATGGCGCACGGCGGTGTAGTCCTCCAGCGCATAGATCGACATGTCCTTGCCGTAGCCGGATTGCTTGACGCCGCCATGGGGCATTTCGTTGCAGAGCATGAAATGCGTGTTGATCCAGGTGCAGCCATATTGCAGCCGCGCCGCCGTCTTCATCGCCCGGGAAATATCCTTGGTCCAGACGGAGGAAGCGAGGCCGTAATCGCTGTCGTTCGCCCAGGTCACCGCCTGTTCCGGCTCGGTGAAGCGGGTGACGGAGACGACCGGGCCGAACACCTCGCGGCGGACGATCTCGTCCTCCTGCGTTGCGCCCGCAATCACCGTCGGCTGGAAGAAGAAGCCCTTGTCGCCGAGCACGGACCCGCCGGTGGTCACCTCGATATGCTTGTGTTCGCGTGCCCGGGTGACGAAGCTTTCGACCCGGTCGCGCTGGCGGCGCGAGATCAGCGGGCCGATCTCGTTTTCGGTGTCGTCGGCGCGGTTGAGGCGGATGGTCGAGACGGCGGCGGAGAGATCGGCGACCAGCCGGTCGTAGATCTTCGCATCGGCATAGATGCGGCAGGCGGCGGTGCAATCCTGGCCCGCATTGTAATAACCGAAGGCGCGGATGCCATCGACCACGGCCGCGATATCGGCATCGTCATAGACGATGACCGGCGCCTTGCCGCCGAGTTCCAGATGGGTGCGCTTCACCGTCTTGGCGGCGGCGGCCAGCACCTTCTTGCCGGTGGCGACGTCGCCGGTGATCGACACCATGTTGATCTTCGGATGGTTGATCAGCGCATTGCCGACCGTCTCGCCGCGCCCGAGCACGACATTGACCACGCCTTCCGGCAGGATATCGGCGAGGATCTTGGCGAGCTTCAGCGCCGTCAGCGGCGTCTGCTCGGAGGGCTTGAAGACGACGGTATTGCCGCCGGCAATCGCCGGCGCCAGCTTCCAGGCCATCATCATCAGCGGATAGTTCCACGGCGCGATGGAGCCGACGATGCCGACCGCATCGCGGCGCACCATCGAGGTGTGGCCCGGCAGGTATTCGCCCGCCACCGGCCCCGGCAACGCCCGGATCGCGCCGGCAAAGAACCGCCAGCAATCGACGACGGCCGGCAGCTCGTCGTTGAGCACGGCATTGATCGGCTTGCCGCAATTCAGCGCTTCCAGTGTGGCAAAGCCTTCCGCCTCGCGCTCGATGGCATCGGCGATCTGCAGGAGATAGGCCGAGCGCTGGCCGGGCGTCGTCTGCGACCAGTCGATAAAGGCCTTTTCAGCGGCCTCGACGGCGGCGTCGATCTGGCCGAGCGAGGCTTCCGGCAGATCGAGCACCTTCTCGCCGGTCTTGGGGTTCAGGATGGTTTCGTCGGCCTCCGTGCCCGCCTCGAAGCGGGCGCCGATCAGCATCTGCGTGTCCATAATCTTCTCCCTTGTTTTTATTTTCCGCCGCCGGCGATCTGGTCGCCGTCGCGGGTGAGGTAATAGGCGGCCAGGATCGGCAGGAAGGTGACCAGCACCACGACCATGGCGACGACATTGGTGACCGGCCGCTGGCGCGGGCGGATCAGTTCCTCCAGCATCCAGATCGGCAGCGTCGATTGCTGGCCGCCGGTGAAGGTGGTGACGATGACCTCGTCGAAGGACAAAGCGAAGGCGAGCATGCCGCCGGCGAGCAGCGCCGTGCCGATATTTGGCAGCACCACATGCCGGAAGGTCTGGAACCCGTCTGCGCCGAGATCCATCGAGGCCTCGATCAGCGAGCCGGAGGTGCGCCGGAAGCGCGCCACCGCATTGTTGTAGACCACGACGACGCAGAAGGTGGCGTGGCCGAGCACGATGGTCCAGACCGAGAAGGGAATGTCGAGCAGACTGAAGGCCGAGCGCAACGCAATGCCGGTGATGATGCCGGGCAGCGCGATCGGCAGCACGACCAAAAGCGAGATCGCCTCGCGGCCGAAGAACCGCGTCTGGGAAACGGCAGCGGCGCAGAGCGTGCCGAGCGCCAGCGCGATCAGCGTCGCGATGCTCGCCACCTTCACCGACAGGCCCAGCGCAGCCCACACATCCGGCCGGTTCCAGGCAATGGCGAACCATTGCGTGGTCAGGCCGGGCGGCGGCCATTGATAGCTCTTCTCTTCCGTCGTGAAGGCGTAGACAAAGATCAGCAGGATCGGCAGGTGCAGGAACAGCAGCCCCAGCCCAGCGGCGAGTTTCAGCGAAAAGGATGCGGAGCGATCAGAGCGCATCGAAGGCTCCCTGCCGTTTTGCCAGCCACAGATAGAGGCCCATGATCACGATCGGCACCACCGAGAAGGCGGCGGCGAGCGGAATATTGCCGGCCGTGCCCTGCTGGGTATAGACCGCCTGGCCGATGAACAGCCGCGACGAACCGATGATCTGCGGGATGATGTAATCGCCGAGCGTCAGCGAGAAGGTAAAGATCGAGCCGGCGACGATGCCGGGCAGCGCGAGCGGCAGGATGACCGTTCGGAACGCCTGCGCCGGGGTCGCGCCGAGATCGGAGGAAGCTTCGATCAGGTTGCCCGGTACGCGTTCAAGGGCGGCCTGCGTCGGCAGGATCATATAGGGCAGCCAGATATAGACGAAGACGAGGAAGGTGCCGATATAGCTGACCGACAGCGAATTGCCGCCGACGACCGGAAGGCCGAGGATCCCGTCCAGCAGCCATGTCAGGTGCAATTTCTCGAAGGCCCAGTTGAGAATGCCTTCCTTGGCGAGGATCAGCTTCCACGCGTAGATTTTCACCAGATAGCTGGACCACAGCGGCAGCATGATGCCGAGATAGAACAGAGCCTTCCATTTACCCTGCGCATAGCGCGCCGCATAATAGGCGATGGGAAAGGCGACCGCCGCCGAGGCGATGGTCACCGCCGCCGCCATGGTGACGGTGCGTAGGATGATGTCGAAATTCGAGGGGCGTAGCAGTTCGGCATAGGTGGCGAGTGTGAATTCATAATTCACCATCCCCGAGAATTCGTCGATCGAGAAAAAGCTCTGCAACAGCAGCGCCAGCAGCGAACCGATATAGATGATGCCGAGCCACAGCAGCGGCGGCGTCAGCATCAGGAACAAGAGCAGCTTCGGCTTGCGCCAGAAGCTGTCGGAGAGCGCCCCGGCAAAGCCGCCGCGGCCGGGAAGGATCGAAGGCGAGGCCGCGACGCTCATGATGCATCGTCCATGTAATGGATGTCGGAGCCGACCCAGCCAAGGCCGATCGTCGTGCCGATGGCCGGCACCGGCTGGTCGGCGGGCAGCATGACATGCAGCCGCGTGCCGCCGGCCTCGACCAGCAGCCGGTTGACGGCGCCGAGGAAACTGGATTGCTGCACGGTCGCCGCCACGCCCTCGCCGGCCGGGCGCACCCGGATCGCTTCGGGCCGCAGGCTCGCCCAGCGCTTTTCGCCACCGAGACGCGTCATCACGTCGGGCGCGATGACATTCGAGGAACCGACGAAATCGGCGACGAACCGCTGTTTCGGCCGCTTGTAGATATCCTCCGGCGTGCCTTCGTGAACGATATTGCCGTTGTTGAAGACGGCGACGCGGTCGGCCATCGACAGGGCCTCGCCCTGGTCGTGAGTGACGAAGACGAAAGTGATGCCGAGCGCCCGTTGCAGGCTTTTCAGCTCCTCCTGCATCTGTTCGCGCAATTTCAGGTCGAGCGCGCCGAGCGGCTCGTCGAGGAGCAGGACTTTCGGCTTGTTGACGAGTGCGCGGGCAAGCGCCACGCGCTGGCGCTGGCCGCCGGAAAGCTGGCCGGGGCGGCGGGCGCCATAACCGGGCAGCTTGACCAGCTCCAGCGCCTCTTCCGCCTGCCGCAGCCGCGTCGCCTTGTCGACACCCTTGACCATCAGCCCGTAGGCGACGTTGTCGAGGATGCTCAGATGCGGAAACAGCGCGTAATCCTGGAACACGGTGTTGACGTTGCGGCGATAGGGCGGCACGCCCTCCACCGCATCGCCGAAGATGCGCACCGAGCCGCCGGTCGGCTGCTCGAAGCCGGCGATCAGGCGCAGGCAGGTCGTCTTGCCGGAGCCGGACGGCCCGAGCATGGCGAAGAACTCGCCGGGCGCAATGGCGAGATTGACGCCATCCACCGCGCGGACCTGGCCGAAATGGCGCGACACGTTTTGAAATTCCACGGCGGCTGTCATCGGGACTCCGTCAGGCTCTTCTGGACATGCAGGGTCGGGCGGAAGCGCTGGTGTTTCCGCAGTCGAGGCCTGCTTTTCGGGGACCGGCCCTTAGGTGGGCCGGGCTTATCTTGGGTGGGGGATGCCCCTCATCCGGCTGCCGCTTGCCTATCTACCCGTTCTGACGGGGAGAAGGGATATGCCGCGCCGGCTTCCTCAAGCAAAACCCCTTGGCGGGGCAAGTCCACTCTCCCCGCGTGCGGGGAGAGGGTTAGGGTGAGGGGCAATCCGCCAACCGGCCTCGATCAACGCCCGCCGATCACACCGATGTAATCCGACACCCAGCGATGATAGGGCACGCATTCGCTCTGGGTTTCGCATTTGGCGCGCGGCGTGCGCCAGAACTTGATCTTGTCGAAGTTCTCGAAGCCGTTGGTGGCGCAGCCCTGATCGGTCAGCAGTTCGTTGCCCTTGCAGGCGGCAGGCACCGAGGGGACGGCGCCGAACCAGGCGGCGGCATCGCCCTGGACCTTTGATGACAGCGAATGCTCCATCCACATATAGGCGCAGTTCGGATGCTCGCTATCTGCATGCAGCATGGTGGTATCCGACCAGCCGGTGACGCCTTCCTCGGGGAAGGTCGAGGCGATCTTCTGCTTTTCGGATTGCAAGAGATTCACCTGGAACGGCCAGGAGCCGGAGGCGACGACGCCTTCGTTCTTGAAGTCGTCGATCTGGATCATCGCGTCGTGCCAGTAACGACCGACCAACTTGCGTTGCTCGCGCAGCAGTTCGAGGGCTGCCTTGTACTGGTCTTCGTTGAGCTCGTAAGGATCCTTGATGCCGAGTTCCGGCTTGTGGGCCATCAGGTAAAGGGCGGCGTCGGCGATGTAGATCGGGCCGTCATAGGCCTGCACGCGGCCCTTGTTCGACTTGCCGTCGGGCAGCGTCTGCTCCTCGAACACCACCTTCCAACTGGTCGGCGCCTTGTCCTTGAACGTGTCGGTATTGTACATCAAGACGTTCGGGCCCCAGAGATAGGGGGTGCCGTAATGCACGCCGTCGACGGTATGCCAGGGCGCGTTCTGCAGGCGCTCGTCGATGGTCTTCCAGCTCGGGATGAGCGCCGTGTTGATCGGCTGCACGCGTTTTCCCGCGACCAGGCGCAGGGAGGCGTCGCCGGAGGCGGTGACGAGGTCGAAGCCGCCCTCGTTCATCAGCGCCACCATTTCATCCGAGGTCGCGGCGGTCTTGACCGAGACCTTGCAGCCGGTTTCCTTCTCGAAGCTGGTGACCCAGTCGTAATTCTTGTCGGTTTCACCGCGTTCGATATAGCCGGCCCAGGCGACGATGCTGACGGCGCCCTCGCCCTTGCCCAGTTCCTTCAGCGGCTCGGCGGCCAGCACCTGCGTTGCAAAGCTGAGGCTCGCGACGAGCGCGGTACAGGATCGCATCAGTGTCGTCATCGGAAGTCTCCCTGTTGGCCGCCTTTTGCGGCGATTGTTCCCAGGAAGAGACTGGCCCGATTTCAACCTATTCGCAAATTCATTTATCAGAAAATCGATATCGGAATTTCCGATATCGAGGCGGGAAATGCGTCAGCGCGGCCGCGCCGAACGCATCGCCTCGGCGATGCCGATGAAATCGCGGGCCGATTGCGGCAGGCTGGAGCCCTTGCGCCAGACCATGCCGACCTGCACCACCGGCAGCGAGGCGGAAACATCGCGGCTTTCGATGCGGTCGCCTTCCAGCGACCAAGGGCGATAGACGAGATCGGGCAGCAACGCGATGCCGGCGCCGGTGGCGAC
This sequence comes from Hyphomicrobiales bacterium, assembly GCA_017305935.1. Taxonomy (GTDB): domain Bacteria; phylum Pseudomonadota; class Alphaproteobacteria; order Rhizobiales; family Rhizobiaceae; genus Metarhizobium. The sequence continues at coordinate 122,258 of JAFKJU010000011.1, forward strand.
GAGACTGCGCACCGCCTCCACCGAGCGGGTGCGGAAAGCGACCTGCGGCCTCGCGCCGAGCGCCGTCAGAAGCTTGCCGGTGTTTTCCTCGATTTCGTCGACGGTCAGCATGATCAGCGGCTCGCGCGCCACATCGGCGACGGTGACGATATCGGCCGAAACCAGCGGATGGCCGATCGGCAACCACAGCCGATAGGGCGAGGTTTCAAGGATTTCCGCCTGCAAGGCCATGCGGTCGCGCAGGTTGGAGATCACCATGACGGCGACATCCAGCTCGCCGCCGATCAGCAGATGTTCGAGATAACCGCCATTGTCCTCGATGGCGGTGACATCCACCTCGGGACAGGCGCGGCGATAGCGCGCCAGCAGATCCGACAGCACATAGCCGGCGACCAGCGAGGTGACGCCGATATTCAGCTTGCCGCCGGCCACCGCCCGCTCGCCGGTAAAGCTGTTGCGCGCATCCGAGACAGTGGCGAGAATGCGCGTCGCATGACGCAGGAACTGGTGGCCGTTATGGGTGATCGACAGCCCGCGCGGATGGCGCTCGAACAGCGACACGCCGAGATCGCTTTCCAGTTCCTTCAGCGCCTCGGTGATCGAGGATTGCGAGATCGACAGGTTATGCGCCGCCCGCGTCACCGAGCCCTGCTCGGCAACCGCCACGAAATATTGAAGCTGGCGCAGGGTGAAAGCCATGGGCGCGTTAGAACACGCAAGCGTCTCTCAGACAAGCGGCCGGCGTCATGCCGCCGCCGCGCCGGCAAACTGATCGAAGGCGCGCAGCGCATCCGCCGCATACATCAGCGCCGGGCCGCCGCCCATGTAGACGCACATGCCGAGAACCTCTGCCACCTCCTCCCGCGTCGCGCCCATCCGGTGCAGCGCCTTGGCATGAAAGCCGATGCAGCCATCGCAATGCTGCGTGACGCCGATGGCCAGCGCGATCATCTCCTTGGTCTTGGCATCGACCGCGCCATCGGCGCCCGCCGATTTCGACAGGCCGGAAAAGGCCTGCATCGTCTGCGGCACGAGTTGGCGCATCTCGGCGGTATAGGCGGAGATATCGCGGGTGATGGCGGCGTAATCCTTGGTCATGTCGCTTTCCTTCACAATTCATATTTTTATGATATTACCTTCTTATGAATTGTAAAGGAGCAGCCATGAGCTTTCCCACCGACATGACCGGGATGGCGGACAAGGCGGATACGGTCTCGGCCTTCCTCAAGGGGCTCGCCAACGGCCACCGCTTGATGATCCTCTGCCACCTGTCGCAGGGCGAATGCAGCGTCGGCGCGTTGATCGAGGCGACCGGCCTTGCCCAAACCTCGATGTCGCAGCATCTCGCCAAGCTCAGAAGCGAGGGGCTGGTCGACTGCCGCCGCGACCACCGCACCCTTCATTATTTCATCGATCATCCGGCGGTGCTGGAAATCATGACCGTGCTCTACAGCCATTTCTGCGGAAAGGATCAAGACTGATGCCCGATGTGAAAACCATGACGCCCATGGCTGCCGCCAATGCCGTCCGGGCGGGCTCCGCCCTGCTGATCGACGTGCGCGAGCCCGACGAATTCCGCGCCGAGCGTATCCCGCTGGCGGTCTCCGCGCCGTTGTCCTGCCTGCCCGGCCTGCTGGCGGAGATGACGCTGGGCGACGAACGGCCGATCATCTTCCAATGCCAGAAGGGCGGCCGTTCGGCGAGGGCCTGCGCCCTTGCAATGGAGCGGATCGGCGGCAGGCCGATCTACAATCTCGCCGGCGGTATCGAGGACTGGAAGGCCGCAGGCCTGCCGGTCGCCGGCGCTCCATCGAATGCCCCGGCCGGCATCCCGTTCTTCCGGCGGATGCAGATCGTCGTCGGCACGCTGGTGTTTCTCTCGATCCTCGTCGGCTATGCCGGTTATGGCGCCGGCTTTGCCGTCGCCGGCTTCTTCGGTGCCATGCTCGTCCTTGCCGGCGTCGCCGGCTGATGCGGCCCGGCAATGCCGGTGCGATGCCTGCCCTGCAACCGGTCGCGCGCCGCCCGGCCGGCCCGAAACTCACCCCGCCAGAAGATCGGCCATGATGGCGATGATCCGGCGATGCTGGCGGGCGTGGCGGGTGCGCAAGGAGGTGGCGGCGTAGACGATCTGGGCAATCGGCGGCGCGTCGGCCACCAGTTGCGCCGTGCCTTCGGCCTGCAATTCGGCGGCGGTCGCCGCCGTGACATAAGCGGCTCCGCCGAGGCTGCGCAGCAGGCCGGCGATCGCCATGTTCTGGCCGAGCGCCAGGGGCGCCGCCGACAGATGCGGCAGCGCGAGGCGGTGGGCGCGGTCGAAGGCCGGCGAATAGACTGCTTGAATATACTGTTCCGGGCGGATATCGGCAATTGTGGTTTCGGCAGTTGAAACCAGCAGATACGGCATTTCGCCAATGCGCTCGTAATGCAGGTCCGGCAGGTAATGCGGCGTGTAGAGGATGGCGAGATCGAGATCGCCGGCCCCGAGATCGCGGTTCATCTGGCCGGAATAATCCACCTCCACGTAAAGGGAGATTTCCGGCAGGTCGGCGCGGATGGCGGCGAGCCAGCGGCCGGCCAGCCGCTCGGCGACGTCATGCTGCACGCCGATGCGCATCGAGCGCTCATAGGCGCCCGCACTTTCCACCGCCCGCGCCGCCTCGTGCCACTGGTGTTGCAGGGCGCGAGCATGGTCGAGGAAGCGCAGGCCCGAGGCGGTGGGCGCCGTGCCGCCCTTGTTGCGGGTGAAAAGCTTGCGGTTGAACGCCGCCTCCAGCGCCTTGATGCGATGCGAGACGGTGGATTGCGTCAGATTCAGGCGCTCGGCGGTGCGGTTGAAACTGCGCGTCTCCATCAGGTCGAGGAAGGTTTCGATGAGTTCGATCTGCATGGCTCTAAACCCAATACAATAGGCGTTTTTGCCTTGATCACGGCAATCTAATCGAATTCCTCGATCAATAAAGCCGTTTCCGCCGCTTGATGCGCATCAATTTCATTGCCAAGACTTGTGCGCAAACAAGGGAACGAATGCATGTCGGAATTGCCCTCCTCCGCCCGGGTCGTCATCATCGGCGGCGGTGCCGTCGGCGCCTCGTCGCTTTATCATCTCGCCAAGGCCGGCTGGACGGATTGCGTGCTGCTCGAAAAGAACGAGCTGACCGCCGGCTCCACCTGGCATGCGGCCGGCAATGTGCCGACCTTCTCCGCCTCCTGGTCGATCATGAACATGCAGCGCTATTCCGCCTCGCTCTATCGCGAACTGGGCACGCTGGTCGATTATCCCATGAACTACCATGTCACCGGCTCGATCCGCCTTGGCCATTCGAAGGAACGGCTGCAGGAGTTCCGGCGCGTCGTCGGCATGGGCCGCTACCAGGGCATGGATCTCGACATCCTCTCGCCGGACGAGATCAGGAGCCGCTATCCCTTCCTCGAAACCCACGACCTGACCGGCGCACTCTACGACCCTTACGACGGCGACATCGACCCGGCGCAGTTGACGCAAGCCTTGGCGAAAGGCGCGCGCGACCTCGGCGCGAAGATCATCCGCTTCTGTCCCGTCACCGCTGCACGGCGGGAAAACGACGAATGGGTGATGACGACGCCGAAGGGTGAGATCCGCTGCGAATATGTCGTCAACGCCGCCGGCTATTATGCCCGGGAAGTCGGAAAACTCTTCGGCCGCGACGTGCCGATGATGGTGATGAGCCATCAATACATGCTGTTCGAGGAGATCCCCGAACTCGCCGCCTGGACGAGGGAAGTCGGCCACAAGCTGCCGCTGCTGCGCGACGTCGATTCGTCCTATTACCTGCGCCAGGAAAAATCGGGCATGAATCTCGGCCCCTACGAGAAGAATTGCCGGGCGCACTGGGTGACCGAGGACGACCCGATGCCGGAGGATTTCTCCTTCCAGCTCTTCCCCGACGATCTCGAACGGCTGGAATGGTATCTGAACGATGCCGTCGAGCGCGTGCCGATCCTCGGCACCGCCGGCCTGTCGCGGGTCATCAACGGCCCGATCCCCTACGCGCCCGACGGCAATCCGCTGATCGGCCCGATGCCGGGCGTGCCCAATGCCTTCGAAGCCTGCGTCTTCACCTTCGGCATCTGCCAGGCCGGCGGCGCCGGCAAGGTGCTGGCCGAATGGATCACCGAGGGGCAGACGGAATGGGACATGTGGTCCTGCGACCCGCGCCGCTTTACGGATTTCGCCGCCGACCCGGATTATTGCGTCGCCAAGGGCATGGAAATCTACGGCCATGAATATGCGATGCATTTCCCCAAACACTATTGGCCGGCCGGCCGCGACAAGAAGCTGTCGCCGATCCATGATCGCATCGCCGCCCTCGGCGCCCAGTTCAAGCCCTATAACGGCTGGGAACGGGCGATGTGGTATGCCAAGCCCGGCGACGACACGTCGGAAGAATCCACGCAGACCTGGAACCGCGAGGGGCCGTGGAGCCCGCGCATCCGGGAGGAATGCCTCGCCGTGCGCGATGCCGCCGGCATTCTCGACCTGCCCGGCTTCTCGCGGTTCCGCGTCAAAGGCGAAGGCGCGACGGAATGGCTGTCTTCGCTGACGACAGGAAAACTGCCGAAGCCGGGCCGCATCGGCCTTGCCTATTTCGCCGACGACAAGGGCCGCATCGTCACCGAAATGTCGGTGATGATGCTCGCCGATGATTTTTTCTTCCTGATCACGGCGGCGACGGCGCAGTGGCATGATCGCGACTGGTTGATGAAGCATATGCCGGCCGATGCCAAATTCACGCTGGATGACGTCAGCGACGCCTTCACCTGCCAGATCCTCTCCGGCCCGAAATCGCGCGACATCCTCGCCGAGGTCACCGATGCCGATCTCGGTAAGGGCTGGCTGACGCATCAGTCGGCGCAGGTCGCCGGCATCTGGTGCCAGCTCGTGCGCGTGTCCTTCGCCGGCGAACTCGGCTGGGAGATCCACACCAAGGTTGCGGATACGCCCGCCGTGTTCGACGCCGTCTGGGCCGCCGGCAAGAAGCACGGGCTGAAACCTTTCGGTATGGAGGCGCTGGACTCCTTGCGCATCGAGAAGGGTTATCGCGCCTGGAAGGGCGATCTTTCCACCGATTACACCGTGTTGCAGGGCGGGCTGGAGCGTTTCGTCGATTGGGGCAAACCCGATTTCAAAGGCAAGGCGGCGCTGGAGCGCGAGAAGCAGCAGGGCGTGGCGAAACGCTTCGTCACCCTGGTCGTTGAGGCCGGCGACTGCGATGCGCCCTATATGTCGACGCTCTGGCATGGGGGAAACGTGGTCGGCGAGACGACCTCGGGCAATTGGGGCCACCGCGTCGAAAAATCGATCGCGCTCGGTATGTTGCGCGCCGATCTGGCGGTACCGGGCACCAAGGTCGAGGTGGAAATTTTCGGGGAGCGCTATCCGGCGGTGGTGCAGGAAGAACAGCCGCTCTGGGATGCGAAAAATGAAAGATTGAGGGCTTGAGGCGATGAAGGCTATTCCCAACAAGGCAAGGGCCGTCATCATCGGCGGCGGCGTATCGGGCTGTTCGGTGGTCTATCATCTGGCCAAGCTCGGCTGGACCGACGTGGTGCTCTTGGAACGCAAGCAGCTCACCTCAGGCACGACATGGCATGCGGCCGGCCTCATCGGCCAGCTGCGCGCCTCGCAGAACATGACGCGGCTCGCCAAATATTCCGCCGACCTCTATGTCAAGCTGGAAGCCGAAACCGGCATCGGCACCGGCATGCGGCAGAACGGCTCGATGACTGTGGCGCTGACCGACGAGCGCAAGGAAGAGATCTATCGTCAGGCCTCGCTCGCCCGCGCCTTCGATGTCGATGTGCGCGAGATCTCGGTCGAAGAGGTCAAGGCCATGTATCCGCATCTCAACACGGCGGATGTGAAGGCGGCGGTGCATCTACCGCTCGACGGCCAATGCGATCCGGCCAATATCGCCATGGCGCTGGCCAAGGGCGCGCGCCAGAACGGCGCGACGGTGATCGAGGGCGTCACCGTGCTCTCGGTGCAGCAGAAGGACGGCCGCGTCACCGGCGTCACCTGCGAGCAAGCAGGCGAAATCTACACCATCGAAACCGAAAACGTCGTCAATGCCGGCGGCATGTGGGGCCGCGATCTCGCCGCGCAATCCGGCGTCACCGTGCCCTTGCATGCCTGCGAGCATTTCTACATCGTCACCGAGCCGATCCCCAATCTCAAGCAACTCCCCGTGCTGCGCGTGCCGGATGAATGCACCTATTACAAGGAGGATGCCGGCAAGATGCTGATCGGCGCCTTCGAGCTGAAGGCCAAGCCCTGGCCGGCCAAGGGCGAAAAGATCCGCGCCGATTTCTGCTTCGACCAGCTGCCGGAGGATTTCGACCACTTCCAGCCGATCCTCGAAAACGCCATCAATCGCATGCCGATGCTGGAGACCGCCGGCATCCATACCTTCTTCAACGGCCCGGAAAGCTTTACCCCCGACGACCGCTATTATCTCGGCGAGGCGCCGGAGCTGAAAGGGTACTGGGTCGCGGCCGGCTATAATTCCATCGGCATCGTCTCCTCCGGCGGCGCCGGTATGGCGCTGGCGCAATGGATGAACGACGGCGAAGCCCCCTTCGACCTCTGGGAAGTCGATATCCGCCGCGCCCAGCCCTTCCAGAAGAACCGCACCTATCTGCGCGAACGCGTCTCGGAAACGCTAGGGCTGCTCTATGCCGACCATTTCCCCTATCGCCAGATGGCGACCGCCCGCGGCGTGCGCCGCACGCCGCTGCATGAACACCTGAAGGCGCGCGGCGCCGTCTTCGGCGAAGTGGCCGGCTGGGAGCGCGCCAACTGGTTCGCCAAACCCGGTCAGGAACGCGAATACCGCTATAGCTGGCAGCGGCAGAACTGGTTCGAGAACCAGCGCGAGGAGCATCTGGCCGTGCGCAACGGCGTCGGGTTCTTCGACATGACCTCCTTCGGCAAGATCCGCGTCGAGGGCCGCGATGCCGTGGCTTTTCTCAACCGCATCTGCGCCAACCAGATCGATGTCGAGCCCGGCCGCATCGTCTATACGCCGCTGTTGAACCAACGGGGCGGCATCGAAAGCGACCTGACGGTCACAAGGCTTTCGGAAACGGCCTTCCTGTTGGCCGTGCCCGGCGCGACGCTGCAGCGCGATCTTTCCTGGCTGCGCAGGCATCTCAGCGACGAATTCGTTGTTATCACCGATGTCACATCAGCCGAATCTGTGCTTTGCGTCATGGGACCGAAGGCGCGCGAGCTGATGAACCGCGTTAGCCCCGATGATTTCTCCAACGAAGCGCATCCCTTCGGCACGGCGCGCGAGATCGAGATCGGCATGGGCCTCGCCCGCGCCCATCGCGTCACCTATGTCGGCGAGCTCGGCTGGGAACTTTACGTTTCCTCCGACCAGACCGCCCATGTCTTCGAGACGCTGGAAGAGGCCGGAAGCGATCTGGGCTTAAAACTCTGCGGCATCCATACGCTGGATAGCTGCCGCATCGAAAAGGCCTTCCGCCATTTCGGCCATGACATTACCGACGAGGACCATGTGCTGGAAGCAGGCCTCGGCTTCGCTGTGAAAGCCGCCAAGGGCGATTTCATCGGTCGCGATGCCGTGCTGCGCAAGAAGGAGACGGGGCTGAAGCGCCGGCTGGTGCAGTTCAGGCTGACCGACCCGCAGCCGCTGCTGTTCCACAACGAGGCACTGGTGCGCGACGGAAAAATCGTCTCGACCATCACCTCTGGCAATTACGGTCATTATCTCGGCGGCGCCATCGGCCTCGGCTACGTGCCCTGCGAAGGCGAAAGCGCCGAACAGGTGCTCGCCTCGTCCTACGAGATCGAAATCGCCGGCACGCGCGTCAAGGCCGAGGCCTCGCTGGCGCCGATGTACGATCCGAAGTCGGAGCGAGTCAGGATGTAGGTCAAGGCTGGCGCAGGCCCCCTCATCCGGCCTGCCGGCCACCTTCTCCCCGTTGGGGAGAAGGGAGATATAGGAACCGCAGCATTCCCTCTCCGCATCGGAAGGGCCAGTGACATGCCCGTCTCTTCATCGCCCCAGAGACGGGAAGCCTCCGCCACATCACCTCCCCTCGGCGAGAAGGTGGCCGACAGGCCGGTTAAGGGCTTGGCACAATGCATCGATACCCGCGCGCCGGAACGCGACACCATTCCGGCCTGTTCTTCCAAGGAGACAACCCATGCTCGCGCCGGAAAGCTTTTATCACAGTGCCTCGCAGGATCGCATCGACCTACTGGTGGCGGCGCATAAGCCCGGCCATGCGCTGGAACGCCCCTTCTACATGGACCCGGACATTTACGAGCGCGATCTCGAACGCGTCTTCTATCGCCATTGGCACTGTCTGGCGCATGAAAGCGTCATTCCCAATCCCGGCGATTTCGAAGTCTTCAAGCTCGCCTCGGAAGCCGTCATCCTGTCGCGCGCCAAGGATGGCAGCATCCATGCCATGCTGAACCTCTGTCGCCATCGCGGCGCCGAGGTTTGCACAAAACCGAAAGGCAACGCCAAGGCCTTCGTCTGCCCCTATCACGCCTGGACCTACGGCAATGACGGCGCGCTTAGGGCGGCACGGCTGATGCCCAAGGATTTCAAGCGCGAGGAACATGGGCTGAAGAAGCTCCATGTCCGCACCGTCGAAGGCCTCGTCTTCATTTCCTTCGCGAAAGAACCGCTGGATTTTTCGGAAGTGGAAAACCTGCTGCATGCCACCGCCGGCCAGTATGGCTGGGGTGAGGCCAAGGTCGCGCATCGCGAGATGTACACGATCAACGCCAACTGGAAGCTGGCGGTCGAAAACTATGTCGAATGCTATCATTGCGGCCCGGCCCATCCCGAATATTCGCAGACCCATGCGCTGGAACAGCCGCTGCACATGATCGAGGAGCTGAACGCCAGGATGGAGGCGCGCACCTGCGCGCTCGGCATCGATGTCGGCGCCGGCGATCACTGGCAGACCTCGCGAAACGGCAAGGAAGCGATCCATGCCTTCCGCTATGCGCTCTATGACGGCGTCAAGACCGGCAGCAAGGACGGCTCGGCACTCTCCACCCTGATGGGCCGTTTCAGCGATTTCGACGGCGGCGTCACCTCCGTCCATCTCGGCGGCACCACCTTCCTCGTCTGCTATGCCGACCACGGCATGATCTACCGCTTCATTCCCCGCAGCGTCGATGTCTGCGAGATGGAGCTGATCTGGCTGGTGGACGCCAAGGCTGAGGAAGGCCGCGACTACGACCTCGAAAAACTCACCTGGCTGTGGAAGGTGACGACCGACGAGGACAAGGCGATCATCGAACATACCGCCCGCGGCGTGCGCTCGCATTTTTATGAGCCCGGCCCGATCGCGCCGATGGAGCAGAACGAGTTGCGCTATATCAACTGGTATCTCGATGAGGTCTCGCGCCCCTGATCGGCTCTACAGGAGAGGACGGCATGGAAAAATATGCATTCCGGATGCGACTGCATCCCGGCAAGGCGGCGGAATACAAGGCGCGCCACGATGCCATCTGGCCGGAACTGGTCACGCTGTTGAAGGAGGCCGGTATTTCCGATTACTCCATCCATCTCGACGAGGAGACCGGCCTGCTGTTCGGCGTCCTCTGGCGCAGGGACGATCATGGCATGGCCGCCCTGCCGGCGCATCCGGTCATGCGGCGCTGGTGGGCGCATATGGCCGATATCATGGAAACGAAGCCGGACAACGAACCGGTTGCCGTCCCGCTGCCCACCCTGTTCCACATGGACTGACGTTCCCCGGGGAACAGCCGCCCCGGCCGCTTCCGGATAATTCTCGCCTCAGACGATGCTGGCGCCGACATTGACGGCAAGGGCGAGGATGGTGGTGTTGAAGAAGAACGAAACGGCCGAATGCAACAAGACGAGGCGCCGCATCGGCATGGAGGTGACGGAAACGTCCGCCGTCTGCGCCGCCACGCCGATGGTGAAGGAAAAATACAGGAAATCCCAGAAAACCGGCTCCTGTGGATTGTCGGGAAATTTCAGCCCGCCGCCACCATCCTGCCCGGCATAATAGCCATGGGCATAGTGAACCGTGAACAGCGTATGCAGGAACAGCCATGAGATCAGGATCGTCGCCGCAGCAAGCCCTCCACGCCACAGTGCTTCGCTTGCACCCGCATCCTTCAGTCCGTGCAGTTCCACCGCGATACCGCCCATGCTGGCCAGCGTTGCGCCGCTCGCCAGAATGAGCAGCACGACATCGGAGGAATCGAGATCGGCGGCGCGATGGCGGATGCGGGTAACGCTCGCCGTCAGCATCCGCCGCCAGGTGAGCACGACATAGACGACGGCGCCCGCCACCCAGCTCGTCAGCAGATTGTCCGTCGACCAGACGGCGGAGGTCAGCAGGAAAACCGCGATCCCGACGACCACGCCGACCACGATGCTCTGGTGCCGGCGCATGAAGACCAGCGGCGTCAGCCGGCGGGAGGGAAGGTTGCTGTTCGGATCCATGCGTGACCTTTGTGCGCGATGCCCTTGGTCTAACACGGCTTTTCCCCCTCGACAAATACGAACGCCGGCGGCCTTCCGGCCACCGGCGTCATGCTTCGAAAATGGCGGGCGGCCGATCAGGCGGCGGCCAGTTCCTTCTTGACGAGCTCGCGCAGCGCACCGAGATCCTTGGCGAAGGCGCGGATGCCTTCGGAGAGCTTTTCGGTCGCCATCGCGTCTTCGTTCATCATCCAGCGGAAAGTCTTTTCGTCGATATTGACCGGCGCGTCGGCGGTGATCGCGTCGGGCGAGAGCTTGCGCTCCAGCTTGCCCTCGTCCTTGGCCAGTTCATCGAGCAGCGCCGGGCTGATCGTCAGGCGGTCGCAGCCGGCCAGCGCTTCGATTTCGCCGGCATTGCGGAAGGAGGCGCCCATGACGATGGTCTTGATGCCGTTCGCCTTGTAGTAATTGTAGATGGCGCGCACGGAAACGACACCCGGATCCTCCTCGGCCGTGTAGTCCTTGCCGGTCGACTTCTTGTACCAGTCGAGGATGCGGCCGACGAAGGGCGAGATCAGGAACACGCCCGCATCGGCGCAGGCGATCGCCTGGGCCTTGCTGAACAGCAGCGTCAGGTTGCAGTCGATGCCTTCCTTCTGCAGCACTTCCGCCGCGCGGATGCCTTCCCAGGTCGAAGCCAGCTTGATGAGGATGCGGTCGCGCTCGATACCGCGCTCCTTGTAGGCGGCAATGATCCGGCGCGCCTTGGCGATCGAGGCTTCGGTGTCGAAGGACAGGTCGGCATCGACCTCGGTCGAGACGCGACCGGGAACGAGGTTGACGAGGGCCGCACCCACGGAGATCGCCAGACGGTCGGCGACCGAGGCGACGACGGCGTCATTGCCGCCATTCTGCGACTTGCCCCATTTCACCGCTTCCTTGACGGCGTCGGCGAACATCGGCGTGCCCAGCGCCTTCAGCACGATGGTCGGGTTGGTGGTGCAATCCACCGGCTTCAGGCGGGAAACCGCCTCGATATCGCCGGTATCGGCGACTACGGTGGTCATGTCGCGCAATTGCTCAAGCTTGGAAGTCATCTCGCAAATCCTCCTGGATATCGGGGACCATGCCTGCGGTCTACATGCACAACGCTCGACCTTGGGGCAGGTTCTTTGCCCCGGACTATCGACCGCATCTGCGGGAAAAGTCAAGAACATTTGCCTACCAAGATTGACATAAGTGTCAGACTACCCAATATTTCGCCACAAAGATTTTGGCGGGAGGCTTCGTGGTCAAGCTCAGACGCGGCACGCATACGGCCCTCTCCGAGGCGAATTCGCTACGGCTCAGGGCCGCCTGGCTCTACTACAACCAGGGCCTGACGCAAAAAGACGTGGCAAGCCAGCTCGGCATCAGCCGCACCACCGTCATCCGCCTGCTCGATGAGGCCATGAAGCGGCAGGAAGTGCAGATCTGGATCAATGAGGGCATCGACGATTGCGTCGAGCTGGCGATCAAGCTCGAGCGCGCCTACGGGCTGGACGAAGCGATCGTCGTGCCGGCACCGGCCGTCGCCAATGCCGAGACACTGGCCAAGGGCGTCGGCGTGGCGCTCGGCCAGTTCCTGTCGGAGGTCATCGTCGACGACATGACCATTGGCGTCGGCTGGGGGCGGACGATGACCGCCTCGCTCGCCAGCTTTCGCCCGCCGCGCCGGGAAAACTGCAAGGTCGTGTCGCTGCTCGGCGGCATCGTCGCCGTGCATGTCACCAACCCCATCGATTATTCCTGGCGCTTAGCAAGCCAGCTCGGGGCGGAATGCTACATGTTCCTGGCGCCGCTGCTGGTCGATTCGGTCGAGACCAAGCGCAACCTCATCGACAGATGCGGCCTCGACCGCGTCTATCGGCTAGCGGAAAAGCTCGACCTCGCCATCGTCAGCTGCGGCGATATCGGGCCGCATTCGACGTCCTTGTCGGAGGGCTGGATTTCCAAGGCGGAGCTGAACGAGCTGATCGCCGCCGGCTGCGTCTGCGACACGATGTTCAATTTCCTGGATAAGGACGGCAATTCCGTCGATCACTCAATCAACCAGCGGGTCATGTCGATCGATCTCGACACGCTGAAGAAGGCGAAGCACATCGTGCTGTCCTCCGGCGGCACGCATCGCGCCCAGGCGATCCGCGCCACCATCCGCCGCATCGGCTGCAACACCCTGATCACGGACGAGAGTGCGGCCCGCGCGCTTCTGGATCTGGCGGAACCGCCCGCCGAGGCCGAAATCACGGCGGACGAAAAAGTTTAAACCTGTGCCGATTCCCAGCCGAGCATGGCGCGCTTGCGCGTCAGGCCCCAGTGATAGCCGGTGAGCGCCCCGTTCTTGCCGAGCGCCCGGTGGCAGGGCACGACGAAGGAGATCGGGTTGCGCCCGACCGCAGCGCCCACGGCGCGCATGGCGGTCGGCTGGCCGATGTCGTGGGCGATGTCGGAATAGGTGACCGCCATGCCGAGCGGAATCTTCAGCAGGCTTTCCCAGACACGCACTTGGAAATCCGTGCCGATCAGCACGACGCGCAAGGGGCGGTCGGCGCTCCACTGTCCGGGCTCGAAAATGCGTTTCGCGTAATCGGCCGTCGCGGCACTGTCTTCCACATAGGCGGCATTCGGCCAGCGGCAGGTCATGTCGTCGAGGCAGGCCTTTTCCTCGCCGGGATCGGCGAAGGCCAGGCCGGCGAGCCCGCGCTCGGTCGCCATCACCAGCGCGATGCCGAAGGGCGACGGGTAGAAACCGTAACGGATCGTCAGTCCCTGGCCGCGCGCCTTCCATTCGCCCGGCGACATCGCCTCGTGGGTGACGAACAGGTCGTGCAGCCGGCCGGGGCCGGACAGGCCGACCTCGATCGAGGTTTCGAGTAGCGGCATAGCCTCCTGCCGCAGCAGGCGCTTGGCATGGTCGAGCGTCACGGCCTGCAAGAACCCCTTGGGCGACAGGCCGGCCCAGCGGGTGAACGTCTTCTGCAACTGCGTCGGCGACTGACTGAGTTCGGCGGCAATTGCCTCCAGCGACGGTTGGTCGCGATAATCGGCGCTGATGAGTTCGATCACTTGGCGAACGGTCTCGTACTCGGAGCCGTCCGGGGTGATGTCCTTTTCGAGAGTGGCAACGATATTCATGGGTCTATCTCCTGAAAGCCGAGGAAACACCCTTTGGCGGCTGGATACCACCCGTTTCTTGCCGCTACGGAACTAAACGCGTCGCTTGACGGTTGCCAAGGCGCCGGTCAGGGCGCGTGCGAAGCTTTCGCGGTCGTCGGGATTGAGGAAAGAGCCGATATCGGTACGCTGCCCCTCGCCCGTCACATGCATGGAAACGATGCCGATCTCGGAATGGCGGCGCACGCGAAACCGCGCCCAGAAGGGATTGAAGCGATGCTCCACCATGCGCCCCGAAGGCGCGAACTTGCGGATCGACAGGCGGGTGCGCGACACCGTCACTTCCTCGCGCGCCTTGCCGGAATAATAGTTGAGCAGGAAAGCGCCCCAGAGCAGCAGAAAATCAAGCCCGAAGAACAGGCCGACCGGCCAGGCGCCCGAGACCAGAAAAAACACGCCATGCCCGAAACACAGCACCCCGGTCAAAAGCAGCAGCACACGAAAGCCCTTCGCACCGAGCGAGCGGTATGGCACGAGTTCGGCGGCGAAGACCGGCTGCTCGTTGGTTGGATCGGCGTTGCCTTGGGCCATGATGCGAGATTATAGCATGTTCATGAAAAATCCGAAGCCGCAATCCAGCACCCAAACCTTGAAAAAGTCAATTGCCGCACCGCGCCGCAAGCCGGCCTTGGCGAAGAGCGCCTATAGCAAGGCGGAGGTGGAGGAGATGTTCCGCCGCTTCTCGGTGCAGCGGCCGGAGCCGACCACCGAGCTGGAATATATCAATGCCTTTACCCTGCTGATCGCCGTGGTGCTCTCGGCGCAGGCGACCGATGCCGGCGTCAACAAGGCGACGCGCAAACTTTTCCAGATCGCCGACACGCCGGAGAAAATGCTGGCGCTCGGCGAAGACGGCGTGCGCGAGCATATCAAGACGGTCAACCTGTTCCGCAACAAGGCCAAGAACGTCATCGCGCTCTGTCGGCGGATGATCGACGAATTCGGCGGCGAGGTGCCGGGTAACCGCGAGGATCTGATGTCGCTGCCGGGCGTCGGGCGCAAGACGGCGAACGTCATGCTGACCACTTTCTTCGGCGAGATCGCGCTGGCGGTCGATACGCACATCTTCCGTATCGCCAACCGCATCCGACTCGCGCCCGGCAAGACGCCGGACGAGGTCGAGCAGAACCTGTTGCGCACCATCCCGAAACATTACCTGCGCCATGCCCATCACTGGCTGATCCTGCATGGCCGCTATGTCTGCAAGGCCCGTCGCCCGGAATGCGAGCATTGCATCATCGCCGATCTCTGCCGGGCGCCGGAAAAGACCTGCGACATCCCCGCGCCGCTGGTGGAACTGCCGTCCCAGCACGCTCCCGCCTGACGGATCAGGCGAAACCGTCGCGCTTCGACAGCATCTTGTGCAGATGCACCATCAGCGCGGCCGCAAACAGCGGCGTCAGCAGGTTGACGATCGGGATCGCCAGGAAGGCGGCGATCAGCAGTCCCGCCGCAAACACCGTGCGGCCATGGCGGGCGCGATAGTCCCGCGCCTCGGCCGGCGTTCGAAACCGCATGGCGGCGAACTCGAAGAATTCCCGCCCGAGCAGGTACCCGTTGACCAGGAAGAAGGCGACCAGGTTGACGCCGGGCACGAACAGAAGCAACAGCGCGACGATATTGCCGACGATAAGGACGCCGAGAAAGCCAATCGAACTGCGCAGCGCCTCGAACAGCGGCAGCGCCCGGCCGGGCGGATCGGCGGGGTAATCGCGCTTTTCCACCACCTCCGCGACATCATCGAGGAACAGGCCGGCGATCAGCGCCGTCACCGGCGAGATCAGCAAGGCCAGCGCCAGCGCCAGCCCGATGCCGGCGAAGATCGCGAAGACGAAGCTCAGCCAGCCGGCCCAATCGGGAATGCCAGGCAGGAAGGCATCGATCCACGGTAGCGCGAAGGCGATGAACAGGGAGCGCAGGCCGAACCACAGGCCGACCAGCACCACCAGCGTCAGCCCCAGCACTTTCCAGAACACCGCGCGCGTTTCCGCCGCGAACAGATTGACGAGAGCCAGCCTCGCGGCGTCGATGATCATGCGCACTTCCTTCGTGGTTGCGCCCCACGATTTAGGCAGCGCCGGCGATGACGGCAAGGGTGTCAGGCGTCGGAATCGATCCAGACCGGCGCGACCGGCAGACCGGCCGCCACATGCTCGAAATAGCCCTCGATGATCCGCTTGGAGCGGGCGATCACCTGCGGGTCGTCGGAGATCAGCGTCACCGTCAGCCCGTGCTCGCCCGCCTGCAGCCGCGCCATACCGCCGCCTGGAAGCGAAACCTGCGAACAGCCGCCGCCGGCATCCGGTTCGGTATCGGTGAACTCCCGGGACATCTGCTGTACGTAGCGCATGGCGAGCGGCGTTTCGAAAGTCCCGGTGGCGATCGGCATCGGTCACTCCTGCTGGCGCAGTTCCGGAAGATCAGGCCGGCCCGGAAATGCGAAACTATCCCCTGGTGCAAGCTAGCAGGAAAAATCGGGATGCCCAACCGGCCCATGCGGGTAAGCCCGCCCGATCACAGTTTCGTGAGAAGCCTATTTCGAGAAATCGGGACCGCCCTTGCCTTGCGGGGCGATTGCTGTCCATCATGGCGCGGTTTCCGCCGGATTCGGCCCTGCGCCGCCGGCCGCCTTGCAGGCCCCATGATTGATTGGACGATAGTATGAGCCGTTTGACCCGTTTTTCCGTCGCGCCCCTGTCCACCCTCACCCGCCGGCTGGCCGACGTCGCCTCCGGCCGTGCCACGCCAGACCTGGTGATCGGCGGGGCGCGCGTGCTCTCCACCTATTCGGAACGCATCCTGCCCGACCGCGAGATCTGGGTCAGCAACGGCCGCATCGCCGCCGTCAAGCCGGCCGGCAGCTATCGCGGCGATGGCGCGAAACGCTATGACGCGAAGGGCGGCATCATCGCGCCGGGCCTCGTCGATCCGCATATCCACATCGAATCCTCGATGGTGACGGCCTGCGCCTATGCCGAGGCCGCCCTGCTCAACGGCACGACGACGATCTTCTGCGACAGCCACGAAATCGGCAACGTCATGGACGTCGCCGGCGTCGAGGCGATGTTGGAGGATGCCCGCGAGGCGCCGCTGTCGATCTTCCTGACCGTGCCCAGCACCGTGCCGGCGACCTCCGCCGAGCTGGAAACCGCCGGCGGCGACCTGACGCCGGACAAGATCGCCGCTTTGTTCGACAAGTGGCCGGAGGCGGTTGCGCTCGGCGAGAAGATGGATTTCGTGCCCGTCGCCATGGGCGACGAGCGCAGCCATGCCATCCTCGCCGCCGCCCTGTCGCGCGGCCGGCCGGTCAGCGGCCATGTCTATGGCCGCGAATTCGTCGCCGCCTATGCCGCCTCCGGCGTCACCGACACGCATGAGGCCATCGACCGCGATATCGCCGATGACCTGCTGGAGGCCGGCGTCTGGCTTTTCCTGCGCGGCGGCCCGCCGACGACGCCCTGGCATTCCCTGCCGCAGGCGATCAAGACGATCACCGAGCTCGGCGCCTCGCACAAGCGCATCGCGGTCTGCACCGACGACCGCGATGCCGACGACCTACTGCTGTTCGGCATGGACTGGGTGACGCGCGAGGCGGTCAAATACGGCATGAAGCCGGAACAGGCGTGGTCGATGGGCTCGCTGCACGGCGCCACCCGCTTCGGCATGGATAACGAGATCGGCGGCCTCGGCGGCGGCCGCCGCGCCGACCTCGTGCTGCTTGACGACGACCTGAAGCCCGTCAATACCTGGTATGGCGGCGAGCTGTTGGTCGAGGACCGCAAGGTGACGCCGCTGCTCGACGCAGCGCTTTCCAACCGTTACCGCTATCCGGAAGCCGCCTATCACACCGTCAAGCTGCCTAGGGCGATCAGGTTGACGCCGGAACTGCCGACCGAAAAGGTGATCGCCCATACGATCAAGACGGAGCTGCCGGGCATCACCCTCGGCCATGTCACCGTCGAACTGGAGCCGGCCAACGACTGGCAGGCGCATTTCGACCGCCATGGCCTGTGCTTCGTCACCGTCATCGAGCGTCATGGCAAGTCCAACGGCAATGTCGCCTATGGCCTGCTCAACAATTTCGGCCTGAAGAACGGCGCCGTCGCCTCCTCGGTCGGCCATGACAGCCACAACATCATCATCGCCGGCACCAACGAGGCCGACATGCAGGTGGCGCTGGAAGCCATCGGCAAGACTCAAGGCGGGGTCTGCGTCGTCTCCGAGGGCAAGGTCACCGCCATGGTGCCGCTGCCGATCGCCGGCCTGCTCTCCGACAAACGCGTGCATGAGGTGGCGGACGCGGTGAAGGCGCTGAAGGTCGAATGGCAAAAAGCCGGCTGCACCATCGCCTATATGGGCTTCAACCTCATTCCGCTCTCCGTCATCCCGGATATTCGCATCACCGACAAGGGGAATGTGCTCGTCCCGGAAATGCGCATCCAGCCGCTGTTCGAGCCGGCTTGAAGGCCGCTTACGCCATCGTGTCCAGTTCGGCGCGATGGCGCAGCATGGCGAGAAAGCGACGGTAGTCGCGGTCATAGCCTGAGCGGACATCGGGATTGGGACGCCGCTCCTGCCCAGTGGGCGTCATTGCCCGGCCGGCGGCGGCGAGATCGGGATGCAGGCCGCCGGCAACGGCGGCGCCCATCGCCGTGCCGAGCAGCACGGAATCGGGCATGTCCGGCACGATGATCGTGCAGCCGGTGACATCGGGATAAAGCTCCATCATCAACGGGTTCTTCAGATGCCCGCCGGTGACATGCAGCCGGTCGATGCCGTAGCCGTAATCGCGCATCACCTCCAGAACATGGCGGATGCCGAGCGCGATGGCGACGCAGGCGCGCCAATAGAGCGTGCAGAGCCCATCGAAGGACGTATCGAGCGTCAACCCGCTGATGACGCCGAGCGCATGCGGATCGGCGGCCGGCGAGCGATTGCCATGGAAATCCGGCAGGATATGGATGCGCTCGCCAAGGCTTGCGCCATGGATAGCGCGCAGCTCCCGCGCCCGGACGATGATGCGGGCGTGCAGCTCAGGCGTCGGCGGCCCGCCGGCGGCATGCATCCGCACCACATGATCGAGCAGCGCGCCCGCCGCCGATTGCCCGCCCTCCACCAGCCAGTAGCCGGGCAGCAGGGCGTCGAAGTACGGCCCCCAGAGGCCGCGCGTCGGCTTGGCGTCGGTCGACAGGCTGACGAGGCAGCTCGATGTGCCGGCGATCAGCGCCAGTTGTCGCTCCATCCGCTCGGGATCGTCGGCGAAGGCGCCGAGCACGCCGAGCGCCCCGGCATAGGCATCGACCATGCCGGACGAGACCCGCGTCTGCGTCTCCAGCCCGAGATCCGCCGCCGCCTGCGATGTCAGTTGCCCGACGCTGGCGCCGACCGCCACCGCCGTTTCCGGCAGGCCGCCGCGTTGCAGCAGATCGTCGAGGCCGATGGCCTGCAGGAAATCGGACTGCCAGCCAGGGGCGACATGGCCGAGATAATTCCATTTCGGCGTCAGCGTGCAGCGCGAGCGGGCATGGCTGCCGCTGGCCCGCCAACTCAGGAAATCGGCGAGGTCGAAGATGTAGCCCGCCCGTTCCCAGATCTGCGACAGGTTGGCCTTCAGCCACATCAGCTTCGGCATCTGCATTTCCGGCGACATGAACTGGCCGGAATAATCCATCACCGGGTGCCGGCTCGCCGTGCAGCGGTCGGCCTCGGCGGTGGCGCGGTGGTCCAGCCAGACGACGGTATCGAGGCTGGCTTCGCCCTTGGTCGAGACGCTGAGCGGGCGACCGTCGCGGTCGCGCACCACCAGCGAGCAGGTAGCGTCGAACCCGATGGCGCCGATCTGCGCCGGCTCGATCTCCGCCGCCTCGCGCGCCGCGCGCACCGCATGACAGACGGCGGCCCAGATGTCTTCCGAATCATGCTCGGCGTGATCCGCGCATGGCCGGTGCATAAGGATGGGATGTTCGCGCCGGGCTTTCAGCCGGCCGGCAAGATCGAAAATGCCGGCGCGCGCGCTGCCCGTGCCGACGTCGACCGCAACGACATGATCCCGCATCCGGTTGATTTCTCCGCCCTATTTCCCGTACCGGTCCACAAGGTGGAGCAAATCGGTCATCGCGTCAAATGTCGCGTCCGGCGCAAGCGCGGCAAGCTGTTGACGATAGGCCGGCTGGACGGTGTGGGAGCCGCCGGTGAAGGCGAAGACGGTCATGCCTGCCGCCCGCGCCGCCTGGATGCCGGCCGGGCTGTCCTCGATGACGATGCAATCGGAAGGTGCCGTCTGCATCTCAGCAGCCGCATGCAGGAAGAGATCGGGCGCCGGCTTGCCGCGCGTCACCATCTGCGCCGAAAAGATATGCGGCTCCAGCCGGTCGATCAGGCCGGTGACGGTCAGAGACAGGCGGATGCGTTCGAGCTGGCTGGAGGAGGCGACGCAACGCCGCAAGCGTAGCGCATCCAGCGTCTCGGCGATGCCGGAGATCGGCTTCAGCTCGCTGCGGAAGCGCGCATAAAGGTCGGTGCGGATGCGCTCCAGGAAGGCATCGCCCACCGCCAGGCCGAATTCGTCGTGCAGGCAATCGGTCACCGCCTTCAGGCTGCGCCCCAGAAAGCGCTCATAGGCGCCGACCTCGTCGATGTCGGCGCCGATATCGCGCATGGCATTGACCAGCACGGAGATGGAGACCGGTTCGCTGTCGACCAGAACGCCGTCGCAGTCGAAGATCACCAGTTTCCCCGCACTCACCGCCATGACGCCGCTCGCTTCCTGAGTTTACTCCGCCAGCTTGCCGTCGAGGTAAAGCTGCAATGTCTGCCGCGTACCCTTTTCCCAGAGCGTGCGCAAGGCATGGGCGAAGCGACGGCGGAACAGGTCGGATTTGCTGACGTCGCCGAAAATGTCGTCGAAGACGAGGAAAGCGTCCGGGTCGTCCTTGGCCTTCGCCGCCGCCGCTTGCAGCCGGTCGGCATTGGCATCGTTGAAGACAATCGCCTTGCCGCTGTCGGAGGTGCCCGCGAAATAGCGGCACCACAGCGCCGAGACCAGCGACAGGCCGACGATATCCTCGCCGCGCGCCAGCCGGTCGGCGGTCGACGGCAGGATGAATTTCGGCTGGCGGTTGGAGCCATCCTGGGCGAGGCGCGGAATCGTGTCGGCGATCTTCGGATTGGAGAAGCGGCGCTCGATCAGCGCGTAATAGTCGTTGAGGTCGGTATCCGGCACCGGCGGGATGACCGGAATGATCTCGTCGCGCTCCAGCTTGCCGAGGAAGGCGCGGATATCGGCATCCTCCATCGCCTCGTGGACGAAATGGATGTCGAGCAGCGCCGCCGGATAGGCGATGGCCGCATGGCCGCCGTTGAGGATGCGGATCTTCATGTGCTCATAGGGCGTGACATCGGGCACGAACTGGAC
This sequence comes from Hyphomicrobiales bacterium, assembly GCA_017305935.1. Lineage (GTDB taxonomy): Bacteria > Pseudomonadota > Alphaproteobacteria > Rhizobiales > Rhizobiaceae > Metarhizobium. The sequence continues at coordinate 143,372 of JAFKJU010000011.1, forward strand.
GCCGACCTTTTCCAGACGCGGGCGACCGAGCGGGAACTTGTCCTCCAGCACCCATTGCTTGAACTCTTCGCAGAAGACCGGCCAATTGTCCTCGATGCCGTATTCGTCGCGCAGCAGGTCGATTTCCCGCTGCCCGGTCGCCGGCGTGATGCGGTCGACCATGCCGTTCGGGAAGGCGACATTCCTGGCGATCCAGTCGGCGAAATCGGGATCGGACAGTCGCGCCGTGCCGATGACGGCGGCGGCCGTCACCTTGCCGTTATGGGGAATGTTGTCGCACGACATGACGGTGAAGGGTTCGATGCCCGCCGCCCGGCGCGCCTTCAGCCCGGCGACGATCAGCCCGAACACGGTCTTCGGCGAGGACGGCGCATTGCCGTCGGCGACGATGGCGGGATGGCCGGGGTTGAATTGGCCTGAGGCGTCGATGAAATAGCCGCCCTCGGTGATGGTCATCGAGACGATGCGGATTTTCGGATCGGCGAGGCCTTCGACGATCGCCCGGGAATCGCCGACCGGCAGGATGCCGATCATCGGCTGGGTGACGCGGGCGCCGCTCTTGTTGTTGTCCTGCTCGACGACGGTGGTCAGAAAATCCTGGGCCGCCAGCTTGTCGCGCATCGCCGCATCCGAGGGCAGCACGCCGGCGCCGATGATCGCCCAGTCGTGATCCTCGCCGGCATTGAACAGGTCGTCGAGGTAGACGGCTTGGTGTGCCCGGTGGAAATTGCCGACGCCGAAATGCACGATGCCGGCCGACAGGTCCGCGCGGTCATAGGCCGGCACCGCCGCGGTGGCGGAGGCTTGCGGCAGCGTGGCGAGCGAAAGTTTCACAGTCATCTTGTGTCTCCGGGAATGTCTTGGAGAAGAGGCATTGTCCGGCGGCAGTGTCCGCCGCCGGCCGGTCAGGCAAGGGCATTGCCGTTGGCGTCGAACCGGTGGATGCGGTTCGGGTCGGGGGTGATGAACACGGTGTCTCCGTGATTTACGGCGAATTCGCCGCTGGCGCGCGCCGTGACGAGGCCGATGCCGTCGACATTGATGTGCAGGAAGGTGTCGGCCCCGAGATGTTCGGCGACCGTCACCGTGCCGCGCCATTCGCCCTCGCTGGTCGACATCGTCATATGCTCGGGCCGCACGCCGACGGTGGCGGCATTCCGCGCCTGCGCATAGGGTCCGGTGACGAAATTCATCTTCGGCGAACCGATGAAGCCGGCGACGAACAGGTTGCGAGGCGAACGGTAGAGTTCCAGCGGCGAGCCGACCTGCTCGATATTGCCGGCATTGAGCACGACGATCTTGTCGGCCATGGTCATGGCCTCCACCTGGTCGTGGGTGACATAGATCATCGTCGTCTTGAGCTGCTGGTGCAGCTCGCTGATCTCGATGCGCATCGAGCCGCGCAGCGCCGCATCGAGGTTCGACAGCGGTTCGTCGAAGAGGAAGGCCGAGGGCTGGCGCACGATGGCGCGGCCGATGGCGACGCGCTGGCGCTGGCCGCCGGAAAGCTGGCCGGGGCGGCGTTCGAGATAATTGGTGAGGTTGAGGATGCGGGCGGCATCTTCGACCTTCCGGTCGATTTCGGCTTGCGGCATCTTCGCCATCTTCAGGGGGAAGGCGATGTTCTTGCGCACGCTCATATGCGGATAGAGCGCATAGGACTGGAACACCATGGCGAGTTGGCGCTTGGCCGGGGCCTCGCCGGTGACGTCCTTGCCGTCGATCTCGATGACGCCGGAGGTGGTGTCCTCGAGGCCGGCGATCAGGCGCAGCAGCGTGGACTTGCCGCAGCCGGAGGGACCGACGAAGACCACGAACTCACCGTTCTCGATGGTCAGGTCGATGCCCGGAATGACGGCGGTGTCGCCGAAGGATTTGTTGACTTTCTTAAGGACGATCTTGCCCATGTTTCTGTTTCCCCGAATTTCTTATTTAACCGCGCCGAAGGTCAAGCCGCGCACCAACTGCTTCTGGCTGAACCAGCCCATGATCAGGATAGGGGCGATGGCGAGCGTCGAGGCCGCCGAAAGTTTCGCCCAGAACAGCCCTTGCGGACTGGAGAAGGAGGCGATGAAGGCGGTCAGCGGCGCGGCATTGGTGGTCGTCAGGCGGATCGTCCAGAAGGCTTCGTTCCAGGCGAGGATGATGTTGAGCAGCATGGTCGAGGCAATGCCCGGCACCGCCATCGGCGTCAGCACATAGACGATCTCGCCCCAGAGCGAGGCCCCGTCCATGCGCGCCGCCTCCAGGATTTCGCCCGGAATTTCGCGGAAATAGGTGTAGAGCATCCAGACGACGATCGGCAGGTTGATCAGCATCAGCATGATCGTCAGCCCGATGCGGCTGTCGAGCAGGCCGAGATCGCGAAACAGCATGTAGATCGGAAACAGCACGGCGACGGCCGGCATCATCTTGGTGGAGAGCATCCACATCAGGATGTCCTTGGTGCGACGGCTCGGCGCAAACGCCATCGACCAGGCTGCCGGCACCGCGACGATCAGCGCCAGGATCGTCGAGCCGAGCGACAGGATCACGGAATTCATGAACGGCGTGAAATAGTCGTACTGGCTCTGGACGTCGCGGTAGCTTTCCAGCGTGAAGGACGGGATCAGGTCGAAACCCTGGATCGCCTCCTGCTCCGACTTGAACGAGGTGATGATCGTATAGAGGATCGGAAAGAAGATCAGCAGCGCGACGGCCCAGGCCACGAGGGTGACGACGGCGGTACGCCTTGTCGAGACGGATCTTGCCATGATGCGCTCCTATCGGTCGAGGTTCTTGCCAACCGCCCGCATGGCGAAGAAGGCGACGATGTTGGCGAGGATGACGGCGATGATGCCGCCGGCGGAGGCTTGGCCGATCTTGAATTCCAGCGTCGCCTTCTGGGCCACGAGGAAAGGCAGGTTGGTCGATGCATAGCCGGGTCCGCCATTGGTGGTGACCAGGATTTCGGCATAGACCGAGAGCAGGAAGATCGTCTGGATGAGAATGACGACGGTGATGGCGCGCGCCAGATGTGGCAGCGTCAGGTAGATGAAGCGGTTGAGGAAATTGGCGCCGTCCATTTCGGCGGCTTCCTTCTGCTCGCCGTCCAGCGATTGCAGCGCGGTCAAGAGGATCAGCGTCGCAAACGGCAGCCATTGCCAGGCGACGATAATGATCACCGACAGCAGCGGATACCGCCCGAACCAGTCGATCGGCTCGAGGCCGACGGTGCGCATCAGGTCGGCGAGCACGCCGTATTGGGCATGCATGATCATGTTCTTCCAAACCAGTGCCGCGACTGGCGGCATGACGAAGAAGGGCGAGATGACGAGGATGCGCACGAACCCCTGCCCCCACATCGGCTGGTCGAGCAACAGCGCCAGCAGGATGCCGCCGACCAGCGTGATCACCAGCACGCTCGCCACGATCAGCAGCGTGTTGAGGATCGACCAGAGGAAGGCGGGATTGTTGAAGAATAGCAGGTAGTTCGAAAAGCCGACGAAGCCGTCGCGGATCGGGTTCAGCGGATTATACTGCTGGAAGGAGAACCACAGCGTCAGCGCCAGCGGCACCGCCATCCAGATCAGCAGCAGGCCCACCGACGGTGCCAGCATGAAGCGCGCCAGTGTCCTGGTTTGTTGCGTGGCCATTCCCATGCCCCTCCCATGTCTCATGGCCCTGCCGGGCTCCCGGAAACGGGGATGGCGGCCGGCCGTGAAATTCCCTGAACGTTTTCTGAGATTGTGTTGCCGGCGCGAAATGCGGCGCGGCCGGGCGCGCGCTTTGAAAAAGACCGCCCGGCGAACCGGGCGGCAAGTGCGTCCTCGGGAGACGTTACTGGATGTATCCGCCTTCGGTCATGGTGGCGGTTGCAGCGTCCTGGGCCTGCTTGAGGGCGTCGTCGACGCTCGTCTGGCCGGCAAGGGCTGCCGAGAAGAGCTGGCCGACGGTGGTGCCGAGACCCTGGAATTCCGGAATGGCGACGAACTGCACGCCGACATAGGGAACCGGCTTGACGGTCGGCTTGGTCGGGTCGGCCGCATTGATGCTCTCGAGCGTCATCTTGGCGAAGGGCGCCGCCTTCTGGTATTCCGGGTTGTCATAGAGCGACTGGCGCGTGCCCGGGGGAACGTTGGCCCAGCCTTCCTTGTCGGCGACCAGCTTCAGATAGTCCTTCGAGGTTGCCCAGGCGATGAACTTTTCCGCCGCTTCCGCCTTCTGGGTGCCGGCAGGAATGGCCAGCGTCCAGGCCCAGAGCCAGTTGCCGCGCTTGCCGAGACCCTTGTCGGGGGCGAGCGCATAGCCGACCTTGTCGGCGACGGTCGAGTTCTTCGGGTCGGAGACGAAGGAGGCGGCGACGGTGGCGTCGATCCACATGCCGCACTTGCCCTGCTGGAACAGCGCCAGATTCTCGTTGAAGCCGTTGGAGGAAGCGCCCTGCGGGCCGGCGTCCTTCATCAGCTTGACGTAGAAGTCGAGCGTTTCCTTCCATTCGGGCTGGTCGAACTGCGGCTTCCAGTTCTCGTCGAACCAGCGGGCGCCGAAGGAGTTGGACATGGCGGTCAGGAAGGCCATGTTCTCGCCCCAGCCGGCCTTGCCGCGCAGGCAGATGCCGTTGATGCCGGCGCTGCGGTCGGTCATCTTGCGGGCGGCGTCGGCGACGAAGTCCCAGGTCGGCGCGTCGGGCATCTTCAGCCCGGCCTTCTCCATCAGATCCTTGCGGTACATGACCATGGAACTTTCGCCGTAGAACGGCGCGGCATAGAGCTTGCCGTCGGCGGACAGGCCGCCGCGGATGGCCGGCAGGATGTCGTTGACGTCGTAATCGGCCCCGAGCTTGTCGAGCGGCAGCAGCCAGCTCTGCTTGGCCCAGATCGGAACCTCGTAAGTGCCGATGGTCATGACGTCGTACTGGCCGCCCTTGGTGGCGATGTCCGTGGTGACACGCTCACGCAGGACGTTTTCTTCCAGCGTCACCCATTTCAGGTCGATACCCGGGTTCTTCTTGGTGAAGTCGTCCGTCAGCTTCTGCATGCGGATCATGTCGCCATTGTTGACGGTGGCGATGGTCAGCGTTTCGGCAGAGGCGATACCGCCCAGCGCCAGCAGGGAGCAGGCGCCCAGCAGAAAAGTCTTCAATGTCATAAATCTTCCTCCCAGAAGAAAAGATGAGCATTCGCTTTGCTCATGGGCAATTACTCATCAATGCAAATAAAATGTCAACCCGGATTCCGTGCTGCAATGCCGAAACCACAACTCACCGCCTTGAAAACAAATCGATAAATTTTTGCTCAGACATTGAGCAAAAATTCGGCCGTTGCCTCATCGGTGATCAACCCGTTGAGCAGCCCGCCCTTCAAGGCACCGGCGATGGCGCGCGCCTTGCGTTTGCCCATGGCGATGCCGATGACCACGGAGGTCTCGCGCGAGGGGATGGGAACGCTCGCCACCCGCTCGTTGACGGGGTCATTCAGCAACCTTCCCTGCCCATCGAAGATCCATCCGCAGATCTCGCCGGCCGCACCGGCGGCGATCAGCGTCTGCATCTCGTCGGCGGCGAGGAAGCCGTCGACGCAGAGCGGCGCGTCGGGGCCGAGTTCGCCCACACCGACGAAGGTGACATCGGCCTGGGCGCCGAGCGCCAGCGTCGAGCGCACCAGCGCCTGCTGGTGCAGAAGCTCACGCTCCTCGGCGGAGGAGACGAGCACCGGCAGCGGCATCGGAAAATGCCGCGCCTTGATGGCGTCGGCCATAGAGAAGACGACGTTGTAATAGGCGGCCGACCCGTCCGGGCCGATATTGCCGGTCAGCGACACGACGCGGTGCTGCGGACAGTCAAGCGCCGGCAGCTGGTCGACCGCGGCCTTCAGAGTGCGGCCGGTGCCGATGGCGAGGACGATCGGATCGGGCTTCTTCAGCCAGCGCTCGATTTCCGCCGCCCCCGCCTCGGCGATGCCGACGGTGGTCGAGGTCGAAGCCGGATCGCTCGGCACGATATCGACATGTTTCAGGCCGTATTTGCGCATCAGGTCGCGGCCGAGTTCCAGACAGGCGGCGATCGGATGGTCGAGCCGCACCTTGATCAGCCGCTCGGCGACGGCCAGCGACACGAGGCGCTGGGCGGACTGGCGCGAAATGCCCATGGCGCCGGCGATCTCGTCCTGGGTGCGGCCCGCCACGTAATAAAGCCAGCCGGCGCGCGCCGCATCGTCAAGCCGCCCACCCGTCTCAGACCGTTTCGCCATGTCCCCGCCCATGCAGTTTTTGTTTCGTTGCCGCCATCTTCATGCTTCGCGGTCAAATGCGCAACGGGCGGGCGGATCTTTCCCTTGAGAATACGTCAGCCCCGACGCACCGGCCCCTCCGCCGTCAGTTCGGTCAGCGCCAGCGTCTGGTCAAGATGGCGCGCGCGCAAGGCGAGCAGCCTTTCGGCATAGGCAAGCCGGGTCGAAAGATAGGCGGGCTCGGCGGCGACATTGCGCAATTCCTGCGGATCGGCCCGGAGATCGAAGAGCAGCGGCGGCAGCCCGGCGAAGTGGACATATTTGAAATCGGCGTCGCGCAGGACGGCGAGGTTGCAGGCAGTCGAGGGCAGGCCGAAATGCGCCTGCGCCGCTCCGCCCGCGACATCGCGGAAATCGAATTCCCAGAAGGCGGCGTCGCGCCATTGCGCCGGCGCCTCGCCCTGCAGGAAGGGCACAAGCGAGCCGCCGTCGAGATGGTTACGGGCCGGGCTCGCCAGCCGTTCGGCGAGCGTCGTAAAAATATCCGCCGCGCTGGTGAACTGCTCGACCACGCCGCCCGCCCCTGAGCCATAAGCGGGATCGCGGATGACGAGCGGAATATGATAGGAGCCGTCGAAAAAGCCGCTCTTGCCGAACGACCAGTGGTCGCCAGCCATTTCGGCATGGTCGGAGGTGAAGACGATGATGGTGTTGTCCCACACGCCACTGTCTTTAAGCGCCTGCCAGAGGCGGCCAAGCTGGGCATCGACCTCGGAAATCATGCCGTAATAGACGGCGCGGATGGTGGCGATCTCCTCCGTGCTCCAATCGCCAACGCGACCCTTGGCGCCATGGACAAAACTGCCCTTCGACTGGCCGGCGAGATTGGCGGCGACATAAGGATGCATCGCCGCCTCCGTTTCCCGGTCGCGCGCGCGGGCAAACACCTCCGGCCCCGGCGGCGCATACATGTCGTTATAGGGCGCCGGCACCACGAAGGGCGGATGCGGGCGCAGGAAAGACACATGCGCGAACCATGGCGCATCCTGCTCGCAGAGCCAGCGGATGAACTCGCCGGTGAGGAAGGCCGTCTGGGTTTCCTGCGCCGAATAGGCGGGGGCTGCGCGGTTGACCTCGGGCAGGTCGCCCGCCGGGCGATGGACGTCGCGGCTCGTCGCCTCGCCGTGGCCACGGGCGCGCAGCCAGGAGAGCCATTGTTTCTCATGCTCGGGCAGCAATTGCCGCGTGGTGAAGCCGGGCAGCACGCCCTCATAGGTCTTCAGATGCGGATCGCCGGCCTGCAAGGCGCGCGGATCGGGCGCAGTGTCGGTATAGCCGAACAGGGTCGGATCGTAGCCGGCGCGGCGTGCCATCAGCGCCACATTGTCAAAACGGGCATCCAGCGGCGAACCATTGCGGCAGACGCGGTGGTTCATCTGGTAGAGGCCGGTATAGAGGCTGGCGCGGGCCGGCGAGCAGGGCGCGGCCCCGGCATAATGGCGGCGAAACAGCACGCCCCCGGCCGCCAGTTCGTCCACGGCCGGGGTTTTGACGACCGGATGGCCAACGGCGGACAGGCAATCGCCGCGCCACTGGTCGGCGGTGATGAGAAGGACGTTCGGCTTCATGGGCAAGGCTCCGGCAAGGCGTTCGCCCAGTCGAACCGGCATAGCCGCTGGAAGTCAAACCCTTCGTCGATGCTGTCCACAGCGCCCTGGCCCCGCCGGCGTTTTCTTTTGACGCGCCGCCCATTCGCGCTACAAGCGTGGAGGACGGTTTACCAATGGAGTGCAAGGCAGGCATGAGGCAAGGCCCGGCGATACGCTACAAGGTGGCGGAGGCGGCACGGCTGGCGGGGGTTTCCGCCTCGACGCTGCGGCTCTGGGAAAGCCAGGGCCTCGTCGTCCCCCATCGTTCCGAGACAGGCCACCGGCAATATAGCGCCGAGGACGTGGCGCGGCTGAAGCGCATCGCCTGGCTGCGCAGCGAGCGCGGCCTCAATCCCGCCGCAATCCGCGCCGCGCTCGATGCCGAGGAAAGCGCCCCGAAAGCGGAAGCCGCCGCCTTCGAGGCCGATGCGGCGACGCAAGGCCTGGGGCGCAAGCTGCGGGCGCTGCGCCACGGCCTCAACAAGACGCTGGAGGATGTGGCGAGCGACATCGGCGTCGCCGCCTCGGTGCTGTCGACGCTGGAGCGCACCTCGCAAGGGGTGACCTTCAAGGTGCTGCACGACCTCGCCGCCTATTACGGCACCACCGTCTCCCGGCTGTCAGGCGAGGATACCGAAGACAGCCGCGAACTGGTGCGCAACGGCGACTGGCGCGTCTGGCCGGCCACCTCGCCCGGCGTCACCGTGCAGCTTCTGGCCGAAGGGCCGCTGATGATGGATTGCCATCGCTTCGTGCTGGCCCCCGGCGCGGCCAGCGACGGCGCCTACAAGCATGAGGGCGAGGAATTCGTGCATGTGCTGGCCGGCCGTGTCGAGATGGTGCTCGATGGCGACCAGTTCTTCGATCTCGGCCCCGGCGATTCGCTCTATTTCGCCAGCCACCGCCAGCATTCCTGGCGCAACGCCCATGATGGCGAGACCGTGCTGTTGTGGATCAACACGCCGCCGACGTTCTGACCAAAGCATTTGCAGGAAAAGTGGACACCGGTTTTCCGTAGGGAAAGCGATAGAATAAGATCTCAAGCCGTTGCCGGCGCCCGGTTGCGGCGCATTTCCGCCCAGATATGGCCGAACAGGGCGGCGAGTACGATCGGGCCGCCGATCAGCGTCGCCTGAGACGGCATCTCATTCATGAACAGCCAGACCCAGAGCGGCGTGATCGGCACTTCAAGCGCCGTCAGCAGGCTGGCATCGGCGGCCGGCACCCAGCGCGAGCCGAAGGTATAGAGAATGAGGCCGAGCGCATTCTGCACCACTGCGAACAGCATGATCAGCCGCACGTCATGGCCGGCCAGCGCCATAGGCGCGGCGAACCAGATGGTGATCAGCGAACACAGCCAGGCCGAAAACATCATCGCCGGCAGCATATGCACGTCGCGATGCTTGCGCATGACGGTGGCGAACAGCGCGCCGCTCAGCGTCATCGCCAGCGCCAGCCCCTTGCCGAGCAGGCTGTTGCCGCTGGCATTACCGACATCACCGAGCATGACCAGCACACCGGCCAGCGCCACGGAGGCGGCGATCAAGGTCGCCCGGCTCGGCCGCTCGCCGATGGTGAGATAGGCGACGCCCGCTGTCATGAAGGGCAGCGTCGCATAGATGACCATCGCATCGGCGACGCTGGTGTAATAGATCGCGCCGAGGCCGGTGATCATACCGGTCGTCGACAGCACCGTCGCCCACAGCGTCGGCCAGCGCATGGCGAGCAGGATGCTCCAGGCGCGGCGACGCTCCAGATAGAGGAAGAACAGCCCGACCGCCGTGCCCGAAAACAGGCCGCGCACGCAGATGATCGTCATCAGGTCGGCCTGGATGCTGCGCATGAACAGGCCGGACAGCGACCAGGCCAGCGCCGACAGCGAGACGTACAGCACGCCAAGCCGATACTGCCTCTGTTCCGCCAGGGTCATCTCGAATCGTCCGGAAAGTTTGAAGATTGAAATTCCTATCGCCGCGCGCGGGCCGCGACAAGCGGCCGGCGGACGCAAACCGGCCTTTGTGAAAAATTCTTTTCGGGCGGCGAGGGGCGCAATGCGCCCCTGCGGCAGGGTTTAGCGGTAAGGCTTGAACAGGGTCTCGACAGCCGTGATCTCGTTCGGTCTGAGATCATGGCCGCCGGAATGCCAGACGAGCGTCATATCCGCGCGTTGCGCGGTAAAGTAATCGGCCAGCGCGCGGGTGAGATCAGGCGGGCAGATCGGATCGCGCTCGCCCGCAGTGATCAGCACCGCGCGGTCGGCGAGATCGGGATTGTCGGCCGGCCGGAACGGGATCAGCGGATGCAAAAGCGCCGCCGCGTCGAACAATCCGCGCTCGATCATAAGGTTGGCGAGGATGTTGGCGCCGTTCGAAAAACCGAGGCCGAGCACCGCGCCCGCCTGATGCGCTTGCGTCTGCGCGGCGACGAAATCGGCCATCTTGGCGGTGGCGCGTGTCAGATCCGCCATGTCGTAGACGCCTTCGCCGGTGCGGCGGAAGAAGCGAGCCGCACCGTATTCGGAAACGTCGCCGCGCGGCGAAACGATGCTCGCCTCCGGCAGCAGCCGGCTGGCGAAATCGAAGAACTGGTTTTCATCGCCGCCGGTGCCGTGGAAGGCGAACAGGATCGGTTTGCCGGGTGCACCGGGGCGAACCCGGTGCACATAGGTTTCGGACTCAGTGGTCATGGTTCTGTCCTCCTCAGCCTTCGAGCGGCTGCAGATGCTGTTCCAGAAGGCTGCGCAGATGCGCGTGCTGGCTCGGCAGCTTCAGGGCTTCGCCCAGATGCGCCTTGTCCTCGTCACGCTCGAAGCCGGGCTCGTTGGTGGCGATTTCGAACAGCACGCCGCCCGGCGTGCGGAAATAGATCGCCCAGAAATAATCGCGATCGATGACCGGGGTCACCTGATAGCCGGTCTCCATCAGCGCCTTACGCACTTCGAGCTGCTTCTGGCGGTTCTCGACCGCGAAGGCGACGTGATGGACGGAGCCTGCGCCCTGCGCGGCGCGTGCGATGCTCGGCATAGTCTCCAGGTCGATCGTATGCGCGTCATTGCCACCGGGCACAATCATACGGGTGACACCGTCACGGCTTTCCAGCGGCTGATAACCCATGAAGCTCAGCAACTCCTTGGTCGCGCCCTCGTCACGCAAACGCAGCGACACGGAATGGAAACCGCGGATGGCGTGATCGGCGTCGAGGCTACCGGCCGTCCAAGGCGCGCGGCTATCCTTCTCGACCTCAACCAGCGCGAAGCCGTCGCCGTCGGGGCCGGAGAAATGCAAGCGCTTCTCGCCAAAAGCCTCGTCGGCCTTCATGCCGTTGAGGCCGAGGCCCGACAGACGCTCCTGCCAGAAACCGAGCGAGCCCTTGGGCACAGAGAAAAGCGTCGTACCGACTTCGCCGGTGCCGGGACGGCCGCGGGCGATATCCGGGAACGGGAAATAGGTCATGACGGTGCCCGGCGTGCCGGTCTCGTCGCCGTAGTAGAGATGGTAGACGTCGGGCGAATCGAAATTCACCGTCTTCTTGACGCGGCGCAGGCCGAGCGTATGGGTGAAGAACGCATTGTTGGTACGGGCATCGGCAGCCATGGAGGTGACGTGGTGCAGCCCTTTGATCTGATCGATCATGATAAGCCCCTTTCGGACCGGAAACGGCCGGTTGCTTCCTTTGTTTCACGCAATTCCGGACGCAAAATCGCTACGCACTTTTGCTGGAATTGCTCTGGGCTCAAGATGATGCCAAGCCGGCTTTTGCGCCAGCCTCCGGGATCTCTACGGATTGTTCACTTGGCGTTGACGACAAGCCTTTATCGTTCATGATAGAATGATATCAGGCGGCCTCGACCCGCTCCGGCAGCCGCCAGTCGATCGGCTCGCGCCCCTGCGCTTCGAGAAAGGCATTCGCCTTGGAAAAATGCCGGCAGCCGAAAAAGCCGTTATGGGCCGAGAGCGGCGACGGATGCACCGATTTCAGCACCAGATGCCGCTTGGTATCGACGAAGGCCGCCTTCTTCTGCGCATAGGAGCCCCAGAGCATGAAGACGACCGGGTGCGGCTGCTCGTTGACGGCGCGGATGGCGGCGTCGGTGAAACGCTCCCAGCCCTTGCCCTGATGGGCGGCGGCGCGCCCCTCCTCCACCGTCAGCACGCTGTTGAGCAGCAGCACGCCCTGGCGCGCCCAGCTTTCGAGGAAACCGTGGCGGGCGGGGGGAATGCCGAGATCGGTTTCCAGCTCCTTGTAGATGTTGACCAGCGACGGCGGGATGCGCACGCCCGGCCGCACGCTGAAGCACAGCCCATGCGCCTGCCCCGCGCCATGATAGGGATCCTGGCCCAGGATCACCACCCGCACCTGGTCGAGCGGCGTCAGGTCCATGGCGCGGAAAAATTCGGCTCCGCGTGGAAAGATGTGTTTTCCCTTGGCTTTCTCTTCCACCAGGAACTCGCGCAGCTGCTGCATGTAGGGGCTGGAAAATTCATCGCCGAGCGCGAGCTTCCAGCTCTCCTCCAGTTTCACCGCCGTATCCGTCATCGCCGCCTCCGCTTGCCTGTCCGTGCCTTGATTGAGGGCGCGGGCGCGGCAGTGTCAAGATGCGAGGACCGTTTTCCCGGATCGCTCAGGCCTTGCAACTGCCGCCCTTCTTGCGGCGGCCGATGGCGTCGATCAGCACCGGCAATTGCCCGCGATCGCCTTTGGCGGTCGGCTGGATGTTGAGTGCTTCGCTTTCCGGCCACCAGTCGCCGGCCGCCCAATAGCTCCAGCCGAGCCAGACATCGCCGTTGCGCTCCAGCCGCCGCAGCACATTCGACAGCGCCTGCAGGCAAGTCTTGTTGGCGGGTACGCCGATCTCGCCGAGAAAACCCTTCTTGCCCTGCTTCCGCAGCCAGCCGGAGACGTCGGAAATCGCCTTCAGCCCGGCCGCCTCGCTGTCGCAATCGCTGCCACCGCCGGAGAAGTCATGGTTGAGATACTGGTGGAATTCATAGGCGAAATTGTCGACGGGATCGCGTACGCCGCCCATGACATCAGCATTGACGCCGTTCGGGGTGTTCTCGTGCCAGCTTTGGCCACCGGTATGGTTGGTGCCGGGCACCAGGATCAGGTTTTTGGCGCCCACCGCGCGGATCGCCGTGATCGCCGCGTTGGCAGCCTCCAGCCAGAGGCGCGCGTCGATACGGTTCGGCTCGTTCATCAAACCGAAATAGACATGTCTGTCGTCCTGGAATTCCGCTGCCAGCCGGCCCCAGAAGCCGGCGAAGGCGGAGACGGGCACGCTTGTCGTGCCGATCTTCTCCTCGTCATAGGCCGCATAATTGTGCGGATCGAGGATGACGACCATGCCGCGGGCCCGCGCCGCCGCCACGGTCTCTTTGAGACGCCGCAGTTCGAGCGGGTCGAGCGCCGCGTCGAGCTTCGGCTGCAGATGCTCCCATTTGAACGGCAGGCGGATGACGTTCATGCCCTTGGCGGCGAAGTGATCGATCGTCTTGACCGAGGGATAGATATAATCCTTGCCGTAGACGCCGCGCCCCTGGCCGAAATCGGCCCCCGCGAGGTTGACGCCCTGCAGACAGGCGGCCTGCGCCGTCTTCAGACCGGTAAGCGACAGCGTCGCCGCCAGCAGCGTGGAGAGGACCGGACGAAGCGGAGGAACCATATCTGCAAACCTTTGCCTTATGCCGGACGACACGCCAAAACGTTGCGCCATGACCGCACCCGGCCGCTTTCTAGCACCGCGATTGCTAACGGCTCGCTAAGCCCTGTTGCAAAAGGCGACAAGCTGTGATCATCGGGCTGCGATCCATTCGAGGATCGACCGATGTTCGGGGGCGGCGCGCCGCCGCCGAAATTATGCCCGGAATGACGCGCAGGCGATGAGGCGGCGCTTGCGAACCGAACGGCCCGAATGCGGTGGAGACGAACACTTGGATGCCCTGAACGCTATCGAAACCCGTGTGAAACTGCCCGTGGCCCTTGCCGTTCTCGGCAGCCTTCTGTGGATCCTGATGGCGACCGCGACGGTCATCGAGAGCGACACCTACCGTTACGCCACCGTGCTGCTGACGCTGATCGGCGGCTATTATTCCTATACGCGGCTGTCCTTCGTGCGCATGCACTGGGCCGGCTGGCTGTGCATCGCCTGGACGCTCTATGCCGTCGCCCGCTTCCTGCTTCTGATCTACAGCTCGCCGGACCGCCAGCGCGGCGCGTCGGAATGGCTGTATTTCTTCCCGCTGTTCTTTCCCTTCCTGGGGGCGGCGCTGGTCGTCTACCGTCCCTATGTGTCGCGCATTCTCGCCGGCTATTTCGTGCTGGCGCTGATCTTCCTGCTGATCCTCACCGACTACCGCGGCATTCTTTCGGGCGAGCCGGTGACGCCGATGATCCAGCACAACCGCATCCATGGCGCCGTCGCCTGTGGCTTCATGCTGATCGGCGCGTTCTTCTGGATGATGCACAATCTCTGTCACCATGCATGGTCCGACTGGCGGCTGCGCCTGTCGGTGACCTGTACGCCACCGATCGTCCTGCTCAGCCTGCTCAACATCTTCGGCTCCAAATCGAAGGGCGTTTGGATGGCGATGGCGATCACCCTGCCGCTGATCTATCTGCTGGCGCATGGCTATATGCGCGCCCGCTTCATCCGCGTTCTCGGCGCGGCGATGGCGATCTGTCTGGTGGCCGGCATCGCGCTGTTCTGGGGCAATATCGCCCAGACGGCGGGGCCGACGATCAACGCCATCGGCGCGACCGTGCAGGAGCTTTCCAATTCCGGCGACGTCTCCTCCGCCGTCCATGACGCCATCCGCTCCGAGGACACGCCGCTGTCGATGAACGAGCGCATGCAGCTCTGGACCAATGCCTGGGAAATCTTTCGGACCTCGCCGGTCTTCGGCCAGGGCAACGACTGGCTGGAGAGCTGGCAGAAGACCGAATATGCCAATGTCGGCTATACGCTGCTGCACAACGGCTATTTGGAGATCCTCGTGCGCCACGGCCTGTTCGGGCTCACCGTCTTTGCCCTGCTGCTCGCCGTCTTCGTCGATGCCATCAGGCGCGCCCGGCGTCTCGGGCTGATGTCGCTGCAGGCGGCGCATGCCTATTACGCGTCGATTGCCTATTTCTGCCTGACGCTGCTCAGCAATTCCAACAATCGCCTGGCGATCGGGGAAAGCTTCTTCATGATCGTGGCGGCCATCGCCTTCCATTGCCTGATCCTGATCGAGATCCAGGAAAAAGGCTGGCCTGAGGAAAAGGCCTGACGCTTTTCAGGGAAAAGCGGGGGCCGATAATATCAGGCCGCATGTTCCGAAGGCGCCGACGCCCGTTCGGCATTGATGAGATCAACGACCTCGCCGGTCGGCTTGTAGCCGGAAACGAGGGTCTGCAGGAAGGCGCGCGCCTCGACGATGTCGTTGCGGTCGAGGATCTCGTCCAGTTCCGCCAGTTTTGCTTCAAGCTCCGGCCACGGCAGAAAGTCCTCGCGCGCCTTCATGATGCGCGGATGCTGGGTCGGCATCGGATTGTCGCCGATCAGCAATTCCTCGTAGAGTTTTTCGCCGGGACGCAGGCCCATGACCGCCAGCTCGATATCCCCATCGGGATTGTCGTCGTCGCGCACCGAATAGCCCGAGAGCTCGATGATGCGCCGGGCGAGATCGATGATCTTCACCGGCTGGCCCATGTCGAGGATGAAGAGATCGCCGCCCTGCGACATGGCGCCGGCCTGGATGACGAGCTGCGAGGCCTCGGGGATGGTCATGAAATAGCGGGTGATGTCGGGATGGGTCAGCGTCACCGGCCCGCCGTCGCGCACCTGCTGGCGAAACAGCGGCACCACCGAGCCGGAGGAGCCGAGCACATTGCCGAAGCGCACCATGGAGAAGTTGGTCGCAGGTTCGCCACTGGCTGCGCCTTGGGCGGCAAGCGCCTGCAGTACCATCTCCGCCAGCCGCTTGCTGGCGCCCATGATATTGGTCGGGCGCACCGCCTTGTCGGTGCTGATCAGCACGAAATTCTTCACCCCCGCCTCGCGCGCCACGGTCGCGGCGGTCAGCGTGCCGAGCACGTTGTTGCGGATGCCCTCGGCCGGATTGTATTCGACCAGCGGCACATGCTTGTAGGCCGCGGCATGATAGATCGTCTCCGGCCGCCAACTGGCCATGATGTGGCGCAGGCGCTGGGCGTCGCGCACCGTGGCGATGAAGGGAATGATCTGGATATCCGACGCGCCGGCATGGTCGCGCAGCTTGGTCAGTTCCGAAAGGATTTCATAGAGCGCGAATTCGCTCTGCTCGACCAGCAGCAGGGTCGAGGGTCCGCATTTGAGGATCTGGCGGCACAGTTCGCTGCCGATCGAACCGCCCGCGCCGGTCACCATCACCACGCGGCCGCGAATGTTGCGCTCCAGCAGGTCGCGCTCGGGCTCGACGGCATTGCGGCCGAGCAGATCCTCGATATCGAGTTCTCGCAGCGTGGAGACGGCGACACGGCCGGTGGCGATCGCCGTCAGATCCGGCAAAGTGCGGACATTGACCTTGGCCTTGCGGATGCTTTCGAGGATGGCGTTGCGGCGCCTGCGGTCGGCGGAGGGAATGGCGAGCAGCACGTCGCTGATGCCGAAGGCCTCGGCGATGCCGGCGAGGTCGCGCGGATCGTAGATCGGCAGGCCGCCCATGATCGAGCCCTGCAGGCGCTCGTCGTCGTCGAGATAACCGGCGACCTTGAGTTCGAGGCTGTTGGCGAGCGCGCCGGCGAGCTGGCGCCCGGCATTGCCCGCGCCATAGATCAGCACCTTGGACATGGAATTGCGGCGCAAGAGCCGGTGATAGGCATCCCCCAACCAATAACGCGTCAGCAGGCGCGACAGGCCGATGGCGATCAGGAGAAGCAGCGGCTGCAGCAGGCCGACGGTGCGCGGCACGCCCGGCACGCTGACGGCGGTGAACAGCGCCACGAACAGAAGCCCGTAGATCGCCACCGCCTTCAAGACGGTGATGAAGGCCGACCAGCCGGCATAGCGGAAGATGGCGCGGTAGAGCCCCATGACGATGAAGATCGGCAAGGCCAGCATCAACGACACGGCGACCGGCAGCCATTCGATGCCCGACAGCGCCACCCAGCCATCGAGGCGGAAGCAATAAGCAAGCCAGACCGTGATGACGCACAGGCTCGCATCGACGCCAAGCGCCAGAAGCCGTTTGATGAAGCGCGGCAGGGCCAGGAACGGCGCCGCATATTTTTCCGCCAGCATCGACTGCCACTCAACCTTTCAGACGCGCCCGGCACGTCCCGAAGCGTTTGGTTCGTGCCAAACCGCTGTAAGCCTTATATCACGACGATTTGATGTCCGCTGCCATCACAACCGCCAATCGGCGCGTTTCCCCCGCCCTGTCTCCCGAAAGCCTCGGTATCAATGGGCGACGCCATGGCGGCCGGCGACGCGGAAAAAGGTTTTCAACAGGATCTGCACGTCGAAGATCAGCGAGCGGCGACGCAGGTAATCCTCGTCCAGCCGCACCTTTTCCGGGACGGACAGCTCGTCGCGACCGTTGATCTGCGCCCAGCCGGTGAGGCCGGGGGCCAGCACATGCACGCCGCGCTCAGTGCGCAGCGCCACGAGGTCGTGCTGGTTGAACAGCGCCGGGCGCGGGCCGACGAAACTCATGTCTCCCTTCAGGATCGACCAGAGCTGCGGCAATTCGTCGAGGCTGCTGCGGCGCAGGAAGGAGCCGACCGGCGTCAGGTAGCTCTCCGGCCGCGCCAGCAGGTGTGTCGCGACCTCGGGCGTATCGATGCGCATGCTGCGGAATTTCGGCATGCGGAAGATGCGGTTGTTGCGGCCGACGCGATCCGACCAGTAGAGCGCCGGCCCCGGCGACGTCAGCCTGACCACCAGCGCGACCAGCGCAATCGGCACGGCAAGGACGACGAGCGCGACCAGGGCGATCGAAAAATCGAAAAGGCGCTTCAAAAGAGCTCCGACTGTGTGTAGCAAAAAGGCCTCGCAGGCTGCAAAACGCGCGCCTGCATATCAATTTCCGCGAATAACGGCAAGGCGGGCGCCACCGCCCTTCAGGCGGTGACGTTTTCCGCCATGGTCTTCTTCGCCAGGCGTCGCGCGATGACGCTCTCGCGCCAGATGGTGAAGATGCCGGCAGCGACCACGATGACCGAGCCGAGCACCACGTTCACGCCCAGCGTCTCGCCGAAGATCGTCGTGCCCAGCACCGAGGCGAAGACGAGTTGCAGATACATGATCGGCTGCACTGCCGCCGCATCCAGCACGTCATAGGCGCGGATCAGAAAATAGTGGCTGGAGATGCCGGTGAAGCAGAGCAGCAGCATCCAGATCGAATCGGTCGGCGAGAAGGTCACCCAGAAGAATGGCCCGACCAGCGTCATGACCACGGCGCCGCCGATGCCGGTGTAGAGGAAGCTGGTCATCGCCGAATCGTCGCGGCTGACATAACGCGTGGCGATGACGTAGAGGGCGAAGGTCAGCGCCGCCGCAAGCGGCACCACGACGCCGAGATCGAAGCCCTCGCCCTCTGGCTTGAGGATGACGAGCACGCCGATGAGACCGATGGTGATCGCGCTCCAGCGCCGCCAGCCGACGCGCTCGCCAAGCAACGGCATCGACAACAGCGCCACCATGATCGGCCCGGCCGAAAAGATCGCCTGCGAATGCGCCAGTCCCACCAGCTTGAAGGAGGTGATGACCAGCACGATCTGGGTGGCGAGCAGGACGCCGCGCAGCCATTGCAGGAGAGGCCATTTCGTCGCCGCCGCCTGCCGCAGGCTGCCCGCCCCGCGCCGCGCCATGACCACCGCGAAGGCGGCGAACGCCCAGAAGCGGATCATGGTGATGAAGATCGGCGGATAGGCGCCGCCGAGATGCTTCGATATGGCATCCTGAAGCGAGAAGATGACGATCGCCAGGAAGGCGAAGGTGTAGCCGCGGGTTTTCGTAGACATGCGCCCGTCATAGATCCGACCTCCGTGCCGTTCCACGGAAATCATGGGCCGACCGGGCGATTTCCGCCATTGCCGGGGCGATGATGCAGCCTCGCATCACCGTCCCTGCGCTCACGCCCGGCGATAGACGAAATAGCGCCCTACGGAAACGCTGTCCGGCAACGGCAAAGGATCGAGGTCCGGATGGTCGAGCGGCAGACCGCTGACGGCGATGCCGCCGGGGCGCAGGCTTTCGGCGGCGAGCGCCGGCAGCCAGGTCAGGGTCACCGCGTCCTTCTCGGCATAACCGGTGCCGATATCGGCATGGACGAGGGCGGCGCCGCAGCCGCGCCAGGCCAGCGCCGTCTCGGCGATCTCGCCGAGCACGATGTCGCCCGCCGGCGGACGCGAGGCAGCGTGGCAGCGCACATCGCGATCGAAGGCGACGATGCGCCGGCCAGGCAGCATCTCGCGCAGGTGATCGAAAGTGCGGCCGTTGCCGAGCCCCAGTTCCAGCACCGGCCCCTCCATCGCGTTCACCGGCGGCGCGACGGCGTTCAGCACATCCCGTTGGGCGCTGACGCGGCGAATAAAACTGTCCAGTCGACTCATATGCTGTCCCGATCTTGGCCGAAGCATCCGGCAAGGCGTAATATGGCCGTGATATTGCGTCCGCAAGCGCCGGGCGCAAGACGATATCGGGAGGAATTGCCTTGACCATGGTCGCGACGCATGAGGCAGAACGGTTCGAGGCGCCGGTTTTCCACCGCTTCGAAGGGGTCACCGAGATCGGCAATTATGCGCCGCTGCCGGACGGCTGGTGGCTGGCGGTCGCCGATATCGTCGATTCGACCGGAGCGATCGATGCCGGCCGCTACAAGGACGTCAACATGGCCGGCGCCAGCGTCATTTCGGGCGTGCTGAACGCGCTCGGGCGCGACGACCTGCCCTTCGTCTTCGGCGGCGACGGCGCGCTCGTCGCCCTGCCGCCCTCGGGCGCGGCGGCGGCCACGCAGGCGCTGGCCAGCACCCGGCGCTGGACGCTGGAGCAGCTCGGCCTGTCCATGCGCGCCGCCATGGTGCCGGTCACGGCCGCCCGCGAGGCAGGCCAGGACGTGCGCGTCGCCCGCTTCCGGCCAAGCGAATTCGTCACCTATGCGATGTTTGCCGGCGGCGGCGCGAGCTGGGCCGAACGGCAGATGAAGGCCGGACGCTTTTCCGTCGACCTCGCCCCCATCGGCGAAAAGCCCGACCTCACCGGCCTTTCCTGCCGCTGGAACCCGATCCGCTCGCGCCACGGCGTCATCGCCTCGATCATCGCCGTGCCGGACGAGGCCGCCGCCGACAGCGATTTCCGCGGCCTCGTCGGCGATATCCTCGGGCTGGCCGGCGGCGCGGAACGCGCCGGTCATCCGGTGCCGGAGGACGGGCCGGCGCCCGGCCTCTCCCATGCCGGCATGATGCTGGAGCTGAAGGCGAATCGCCTGCCCGGCCTGCGCCTGCGCCACAGGCTCGTCATCCTGGTCCAGGCAGCGCTGGTGCGCGTGCTCACGCGCACCGGGCTTGCGCTCGGCAGCTTCGATGCCGGCCGCTATCGCCGCGACATCGCCACCAACAGCGATTTCAGGAAATTCGACGACGGGCTGAAGATGACGCTGGACATCGACCGCGACCGGCTGGCGCGCATCGCAGAGCGGCTGGAACGGGCCTCCGAGGCCGGCATCTGCCGCTACGGCGTGCACATGCAGGAGGAGGCGCTGATGACCTGCCTGGTGCCGACGCCGCTGCAGCGCGACCACATGCATTTCATCGACGGCGCCTCGGGCGGCTATGCCGCCGCCGCGCTAGACCTCAAACGCAAGGCGGCGGCACTCACGCCTTGACGATATGCGGGGCGGACACCCCCTTGCGGTGGAAGACATTGCGGGTGTCGACGATCAGCGGCGCCCAGCGCGCCAGGCTCTCGTAATCGACGGAATCGTGATCGGTCGATATCAGCACCGCGTCGACGCCTTTGACTGTCTCCTCATCGAGCATCACCGACCTGCGGCCGCGAAACGCGCCGTATTCGCGCGTCGGCGGGATTTCGGGCACATGCGGATCGAAATAGCAGGTCGCGCCGCCACGCTCCTCGATCAGCTCGATCAGCTTCAGCGATGGGCTTTCGCGCGTATCCGGCACGTTCTTCTTGTAGGCGAGGCCGATCACCAGCACCTTCGAGCGGCTGAGCGCCTTGCCGCTGTGGATGTCCAGCGCTTCCGCCAGCCTGGTCACGACGTGCTTGGGCATCGCCGAATTGATCTCGCCGGCCAGTTCGATGAAACGGGTCGGCAGCTCGTATTCGCGCGATTTCCAGGTGAGGTAGAACGGATCGATCGGGATGCAGTGACCGCCGAGCCCCGGCCCCGGATAGAAGGGCATGTAGCCGAAGGGCTTTGTCTTGGCCGCTTCGATCACCTCCCAGACGTCGATGTCCATCGCCTCGTAGACGACCTTCAGCTCGTTGACCAGGGCGATGTTCACCGCGCGAAAAATGTTCTCGGTGAGTTTGACCGCTTCCGCCGTGCCGTTGGAGGAGACGGGCACGACGGTGCGCACCACCGCGCCGTAAAAGGCCTGCATCAGACGCGACGCGTCCTGTCCGTCGCCGGCGACGACCTTGGGGATGGTCGAGGTCTCGAAATCGCGATTGCCGGGATCCTCGCGCTCCGGCGAGAAGCCGAGAAAGAAATCGGCGCCGGAGGCAAGCCCGGTGCGCTCCAGGATCGGCTTGACCACGTCGTCGGTGGTGCCGGGATAGGTGGTCGATTCCAGCACGATCAACTGGCCGGGGCGCAATCTTTCGGCGATCGCCTGCGTGGTTCTGGTCACGAAGGACAGGTCGGGATCGCGATGGCGCGTCAGCGGCGTCGGCACGCAGATGACGATCACGTCGCAATCGGCAAGCCCCGCGAAATCCGTGGTCGAGCGAAAACGCCCCGCCGCCGTCTCGGCCGCGACCACCGCATCCGGCACCGCCTCGATATAGGAACGGCCGGCTTCCAGCGAAACGATCTTGGCGGCGTCGATATCGAAGCCGGTGACGCGAAAGCCGTTGCGGGCGACGGTCATCGCCAGCGGCAGGCCGACATAACCGAGGCCGATGACCCCGGCATGCGCCTCGCGCGACAGGATGCGGGAATGAAGGCGCTCGGCCTGGCTGGAAGATGGGGTCACGACAGATCGGTATCCGGGATGGTGGCGATGTGCTGGGGTCAAGAATCTCTGACCCCGATGCAGTTGGGATCAATTCGCGGCCGTGTCAAGCGGTGTGGCGGCGGGGGCAGCTTCACGAGACCGCGATGAGGCCGGTGGAAATTTGTCGGCCCGTTCGTCTGGTTTTACCCTCGGACGTGCTTATATCTTGCCAGCGGCAGGTGCAGCGAGTCGTCTCTCCCGGAGGGTCATGCGCCGGTTCGACGCCGCGATTTGTAAGGACTTGCGATGACCACACCGCGCGCCACCGTTTCCCGCACCCTGCTCGACCGCGTCAGCTCCTGGTTGAAGACCTCCGCCCTGCATGGCGTCGATCTCGAAACGCTGATCAAGGGCTTTTGCGAAAGGCTGGCCGCCGCCGGCTTGCCGCTCGTCCGGGTGCATCTGAGTTTCTCCATGCTGCATCCGCTCTACGATGCGCTCGGCTTCACCTGGGAGCGCGGCAAGGGCATTTCGGTCGAAAGTTTTCGAAAGGTGCTCGAGGGGCCGGATTCGGAGCGCATCCTGCGCAGCCCCTATTTCTACCTGCTGAGCAACAATCTCGACCACCTGCGCCGCCGCCTCGACCCCTCGGCGCCGGCGGAATTCCCGATCTTCGAAGAACTCTACGCGCTCGGCGCCACCGATTATTTCGCCTTCGTGCAATCCTTCGGCGACGGCAGCGGCCAGGGCATGCTGGGCTCGTGGACGACCGATCAGCCGGGCGGCTTCAGCGACGACATCATCGAGGCGCTGCTGCGCATCCAGAACAGCCTGGCGGTCGCCGCCAAGATGGCGGTGCTCGACAAGCTCGCCGACAACATGCTGACCACCTATCTCGGCGGCAATGCCGGCAAGCGGGTGCTTTCCGGCCAGATCCGCCGCGGCGACGGCGAGACGATCCGCGCCGCGCTGGTCATGGCCGACATGCGCCAGTCGACGCTGCTCGCCGAGCGCGAGGGCCGGCAGGCCTATATCGATACGCTCAACCAGTTCTTCGACGCCATCGCCACGCCGTTCAACCGCAATGGCGGCGAGATCCTCAGTTTCGTCGGCGACGGCTTCCTGGCCGTCTACCCTTGCGGGCGTCACCGCGAGCCCTCGCAAACCGCGACCCGCACCGCCATGGCCGCCGTGCGCCAGGCGACACTGCGCATGGCGGAACTGAACGCGGCGCGCAAGGGCAAGAGCCTGCCCGAGATCCGCTACGGCATCGGCCTGCATATCGGCAACGTCATGTTCGGCAATGTCGGCCTCAAGGACCGGCTGACCTTCTCCGCCTTCGGCGGCGCCGTCAACGAGGTGGAACGGCTGCAGGGGCTGACGAAGAAGTTCAACAAGCCGATCGTCGCCAGCCAGGCCTTTTCCACCTATTGCGGCGGCGACTGGGTGACGCTCGGCCAGGAACGGCTGCGCGGCATGCGCCAGAAGGTCACCATCCTGCTGCCCGGCGAGGACATGCTGAAAACCGATTGCCCGGAATGCATCGAAGGCGATAGGCTGGACGTCCAGTCCGAGGCCGAACGCATCATCCTGGCCTATCGCCAGCGGCGGCAGACGGACAGCAAGGACATGTTGGAGACGCTGCTGCAATGACGACATCGACGATCCGGGGCGCTCTTGCCGGCGCGCTCTTGCTTGCCGCGCCCGCCGCCACGCCCCTTTTCGCCGATCCCCTGCATGACGTCCTGGTCGATGGTTTCGACGGCCAGGATTTTTCGCCCGAGGGCGGGCTCTATTACCGCGAGAACGCCGAACAGAGCGCCGGCACCGTCACCTTCCAGAGCGCGGTCAAGCGCAGCGGCGCCGGCGCGCTGAAACTCAGCGTCAAACCCTTCTGCGCCGCCGACAGCGAGAACTGCAGCGAGCGCGCCGAGATCTGGGAAAAGACCAAGCTGCGCGTGCCCTACGATGCCGGCGTCTGGTATGGTTTCGCCGTGCGCTTCGCCGACCCCATCCCCTCGCAGGACCACCGCTACCTGATCGCCCAGTGGAAACGCGAGATCGGCCCGGAGGCGGGGGGCGATTTCAGCCCCTTTCTCGGCTTCCGCATGAACAACGGCAAGCTGTTCGTCACCGTCGAGACCAATTTTCATGACGGCGCCAGCATCGGCCCCAAAGGCGGCATGGCCGAATGCCCGGCCGGCCAGACGCCGGTCTGGCTGAGACCCGAAACCAACCAGATGCGGGCTCTCGTGGCGACCGACAGCGCCTTCAAACCCGAGGACGGCGCCATCTTCAACGCCTGCACCGACAAGATCACTGTGACGCATCGCGGCGCTGCCCTGCCGCGACCCTCGTCCGGCTGGATCGATTTCGCCGTGATGACGAAGCCGGGACCGGACGGCGATGGCCGCATCGAGATCTTCGCCAACGACCGGTGGGTGGTGACCGTCAAGGGGCATATCGGCCATGCGGACATGGGGCTCGGCAAGAACCAGTATTTCAAGTTCGGCCCCTATCGCGCCGCCGACACGACGGACTGGACGCTTTATTACGACGATTTCCGCCGCTCGGCGAAATGCGAGGATGTTCTCACTGAAAAATCCCTCTGCGCAAAGCTGGACTGAGCCGGTTGTCAAGCCAGACGAAGACCCCATGGACAGGCCGGAAGTGCTTCGCTAAGCTTTGGATATTACGGGCGTCTGAGAACAATTCCGACGGAAGCGGGAAGGTTCGGAGAAGCGAGGCGGGAAAGCTACTGGCATGACTTCAGGCGCCGATTTGTTGCGCATCGAAAAGCTTCAAGTCTCGTTCGGGATGCTCGGCGGCACGCTGACCGCCGTCCGGGATGCAAGCCTGCGCGTGCTGCCCGGCAAGGTAACGGCGCTGGTCGGCGAATCCGGCTCCGGCAAATCGGTCATCAGCCAGGCGGTGATGGGCATCCTGCCGCAGACGGCGAGCGCCGGGGGACGCATCCTGTTTTCCGATCCCGAACGCGGCACAGGTCCGGTCGATATCCTCGCCATGCCCCGCGACGGACGCGCCATCCGCAGCCTTCGCGGCAGCCGCATCGGCAAGATTTTCCAGGAGCCGATGACCTCGCTGTCGCCGCTGCACACCATCGGCGACCAGGTGAGCGAGGCGCTGCGCATCCACGAGCCGGTATCGCGTGCCGAGCTGCGCGAACGCACCGAGGAAATGCTTGGCCTCGTCGGCTTCGCCAACCCGGCCCGCACCTTTTCCATGTACCCGTTCGAGCTGTCCGGCGGCATGCGCCAGCGCGCCATGATCGCCATGGCGCTGATCTGCCGCCCGGCGCTGCTGATCGCCGACGAGCCGACCACGGCGCTCGACGTCACCATCCAGGCGCAGATCCTCCAGCTGCTGCGCGAATTGCAAACCCGGCTGAACATGGCGATGCTGCTGATCACCCACGATCTCGGCGTCGTCGCCAATGTCGCAGACGAGGTGGTGGTGATCTATCGCGGCGAGATCATGGAGGCCGGCACGGTCGACGACATCTTCCGCCGCCCGGCCCATCCCTATCTCAAGGGCCTGATGGCGGCGGTGCCGCATTTCGACATGAAGCCCGGCGAGCGCCTGCAGGCGCTGCGCGACATCCCCGTACAGGCCGACATGCTGATCGCCAAGCGCGCGAAGCGCCCGCAGGGCGGCTCCGACATCGTGCTGTCGGTGCGCGACCTCAGCAAGACCTTCACCACCCGCAAATCCGGCTGGCTGACCAAGCCGAAGGCAGCCGGCCATCCGGCCGTCGATCATGTCAGCCTCGACGTGCGTCGCGGCGAATGTCTCGGCATCGTCGGCGAGAGCGGTTGCGGCAAGAGCACGCTCAGCAAGATGATCATGCGCGCCGTCACACCCGACAACGGCACGATCATGTATTTCGGCGAAAAGCCGATCGACGTCTTGAATGCGCAGGGCGAGGAACTCAAGGCGCTGCGCGCCCGCATCCAGATGGTGTTCCAGGATCCGATCTCGTCGCTGTCGCCGCGCATGACGGTGCAGAACATCCTCAGCGAGCCCCTGGAGATCCATGGGCGCGGCACGCCGAAACAGCGCAAGGAATACGTGGCCAGGCTGGTGGAGGCGATCGGCCTCGACGAGCGCGCCCTCAACCGCTATCCGCACAGCTTTTCCGGCGGCCAGCGCCAGCGCATCGGCATCGCGCGCGCGCTCGCACTCGGACCGGAGGTGCTCATCTGCGACGAGCCGGTCTCGGCCCTCGACGTCTCGGTGCAGGCGCAGATCCTCAATCTTCTCAAGGATCTGCAGGCCGATCTCGGCCTCACCTACATCTTCATCTCGCACAATCTCGCGGTCGTCGATTACATGGCCGACCGCATCGCCGTGATGTGCGGCGGGCGCATCGTCGAGCTTGCCCCGCGCGAGGTGCTGATGCGCAGGCCGGTGCATCCCTACACGCGGGCACTGCTGGCGGCCGTTCCCTTTGCCGATCCCGACCATCCGCTCGATTTTTCCGCGATCACCAGAAGCGGCGCGGCCGCGGCCGGCAACTGGGACTGCCGCTTTCGCGAGGAACCGGGCGAGGCGCCACTGGCGCCCGCCGATCTCGGGGACGGCCATCTGGTGCTGGCCAGGCGCGATGTCGATGCGCGGGAGCTTTGCCCATGAGCAGCGACCGGTTTCCAATCACACGCCGCGGCATTCTGGGCCTCATGGCTTCGGCGGCGCTGCCCATGCCGCGCGCCCTTGCCGCCGCGCTCGAGCCGCCGCTGCTGGCGCCGCTCGTCTACGAGGACATGCTGCCGGCGCTTTCCGACCGCGTGCCGCGCGAACCACGCGTCGTGAAGCTGGCGGAGATGGGCCGCCAGCCCGGCCGCAACGGCGGCACGCTGCGCATGCTGATCGGCGGGTCCAAGGACATCCGCCTGATGACCATCTGCGGCTATTCCCGTCTCGTCGGATACAGCCCCACGCTCGAATTCATTCCCGACATCCTCGAAAGCTTCGAGAACGTCGACAACCGCGTCTTCACCTTCCGCCTGCGCACCGGCCATCGCTGGTCGGACGGCCATATGCTGACCTCCGAAGATTTCCGCTACTGCTGGGAAGACGTCATTCTCAACAAGCGGCTGCGCAAGGGCGGCCCGCCTTCCGAGCTTCTGGTCGAAGGCCAGAAGCCGCGCTTCGAGGTGCTCGATCAGCGTACGGTGCGCTATACCTGGCATGGTCCGAACCCGGATTTCCTGCCGAGCCTTGCCGCGCCGCAGCAACTCGTCATCTGCATGCCCGCCCATTACCTGCGCAACTTCCACCAGAAATACCAGGAGCCGAACCGTCTGGCCGGCCTCGTCAAGGAACAGCGGGTCGACGAATGGGTCGATCTGCACATCAAGATGTCGAACAGCTACCGCCAGGAAAATCCGGAGCTCCCGGTTCTGGAGCCGTGGCGCAACCGCACCAGGCCGCCGGCGGAACAGTTCGTCTTCGAGCGCAACCCCTTCTTCCACCGGGTCGACGAGAACGGCGCCCAGCTCCCCTATATCGACAAGGTGGTGCTGAACGTCAGTTCGGCGTCGATCATCGCCGCCAAGGCCTGCACCGGTGAGAGCGACCTGCAGGCGACCAGCGTCGATTTCACCGACTACACCTATATGAAGGACGCCGAGAAACGTTATCCTGTGCGCGTCGGGCTGTGGAAGGCGACGCGCGGCTCCAAGGTGGCGCTGCTGCCCAATCAGAATGTTTCCGACCCCGTCTGGCGGGCGCTGTTGCGCGACGTCCGCTTCCGCCGCGCCCTGTCGCTGGCCATCGATCGCGACGAGATCAACAAGGTCTCCTTCTTCGGCCTGGCGACGCCGAGCGCCGACACGATCCTGCCGGACAGCCCGCTTTACAAACCCGAATACGCCGCAGCCTATGCCAATCACGATCCGGCCGCCGCCAACGCGCTGCTGGACGCGATCGGGTTGGCCAATCGCAACGACGACGGCATCCGCCTGCTGCCCGACGGACGCGTTGCGCAGGTGGTGGTCGAGACGGCGGGCGAAAGCACGTTGGAAACCGACATTCTCGAACTCGTCGGCGATCACTGGCGCGATATCGGGATTTCGCTTTTCGTGCGCACCTCGCAGCGCGAGGTCTTCCGCTCGCGCACCATGGGCGGGCAGATCATGATGACCATGTGGCCGGGCCTCGAAAACGGCGTGCCGACCGCCGAGATGAACCCCGGGCAACTGGCGCCCACCCTGGACGACCAGTTGCAGTGGCCGGCCTGGGGGATGTATTATCTCTCGCGCGGCCAGAAGGGCCAGGCCCCGGACCTGCCGGAAGCCATCGAGCAGATCCGGTTGCTGCGCACATGGTATCAGGCGCGCAGCGACGCGGAGCGAACCGCCATCTGGGAGCAGATGCTGTCGAACTGGGCGGAGCAGGTCTTCTCGATCGGCATCGTCAACCAGACGCGCCAGCCCGTCCTGCGCTCGGCGCATCTGCGCAACGTGCCGGACACGGCGCTCTACGGCTTCAATCCCACCTCATTGCTCGGCGTGTATATGCCGGATACGTTCTGGTATTCGGAGGATACAGCCTGATGGCGCGCTACATTCTCTGGCGCATCGCCGCCATGATCCCGACGCTGTTCCTCATTTCGGCGCTCGTCTTCACCATCATCGAATTGCCGCCGGGCGACTATTTCGAAAGCTACATCGCCGAGCTTCAGGCCCAGGGCGAAGGCGTCGATATGGCCGAGATCGAGCAGTTGCGCGCCCGGTACGGCTTCGACAAGCCGCCGATCCTGCGTTATTTCCACTGGGTCGGCGGCATGCTGACCGGCGATTTCGGCTATTCCTTCGAGTACCAGCTTCCGGTCAGCGAGGTGGTCGGCGACCGACTGTGGCTCACCATCCTCGTTTCGGTGTGTACGATCATCGTCACCTGGCTGATCGCCTTCCCGATCGGCATCTATTCCGCCACCCATCAATATAGCTGGGGCGATTACGGCCTGACCTTTTTCGGCCTGCTCGGCATCGCCATCCCGAATTTCACGCTGGCGCTGATCCTGATGTATTTCGCCAATATCTGGTTCGGCGTCACCATCGGCCATCTGATGGACCAGCGCTTCCTTGGCGAGCCGATGAGCTGGGAAAAGGCGAAATCCATCCTCGAGCACCTGTGGATCCCGGTGATCATCGTCGGCACGGCCGGCACCGCCGGCATGATCCGAAGGCTGCGCGCCAACCTGCTCGACGAATTGCAGAAGCAATATGTCGTCACCGCCCGCGCCAAGGGGCTTTCACCCTTCCGCGCCCTGATCAAGTATCCGCTGCGCATGTCGCTGAATTTCTTCATCGCCGATATCGGCTCGATCCTGCCGCAGATCATTTCGGGGGCGGAAATCACCGCCATCGTGCTTTCGCTGGAAACCACCGGGCCGATGCTGATCAAGGCGCTGCAAAGCCAGGACATGTATCTGGCCGGCTCCTTCCTGATGTTCCTCGCCTTCCTCACCGTGATCGGCATGTTGATTTCCGATATCGCGCTCGCCTTCCTCGATCCGCGTATCCGTTTGCAAGGCGGGAGCGCCAAGTGACGTCATCGCCGCTGCCGGAACCCGGCGCCCCGCTTGCCCATTTCGTCTCGACCGCGCCCTTCGACCCGAACGAGGTGCCGCCGATCACCGATGCGCAGAAGGAAATCAGCAAGGCCTCGCAATTGCGCCTGATGTGGTGGAAGTTCAAGCGCCACAAGCTGGCGCTGGCCTCCGGCGTCTTCCTGGCGCTGCTCTACGCCTCGATCCTGATCGTCGAGTTCCTGGCGCCCTACAACCTGCATACCCGCCATGTCGATTTCATCCATTCGCCGCCGCAGCGCGTGCATCTCTTCCATGACGGCAGCTTCGTCGGCCCCTTCGTCTACGGCCGCGACATGCGCCTCGACATGGATACGCTGCGGCGCATCTATACCAATCGCACCGACCAGGTGGAGCCGTTGCGCTTCTTCTGCCGCGGCGATGCATACCGGTTCTGGGGCCTGCTCGATGCCAATCTGCATCTGGTCTGCCCGGCCAAGGGCGGCCAGTTCTTCCTGCTCGGCACCGATCGTCTCGGCCGCGACGTGTTGTCGCGCATTATCTATGGCGCGCGCATCTCGCTGACCATCGGCCTCATCGGCATCTCCGTCAGCTTCGTGCTCGGAATCGTCATCGGCGGCCTCGCCGGCTATCGCGGCGGGCTGTTCGACCTGGTGACGCAGCGCATCATCGAGGTGCTTCAGTCGATCCCCTCGATACCCTTGTGGATGGCGCTCGCCGCCATCATGCCGGTAACCTGGAGCCCGATCCTGATCTATCTCGGCATCACCATGATCCTCGGCCTGCTCGATTGGACTGGGCTGGCGCGCGCCGTGCGCTCGAAGCTTTTGTCGCTGCGCGAAGAAGATTACGTGCTCGCCGCGCAACTGATGGGAGCGAAGACCAGCCGCATCATCGGCCGGCACCTGATCCCCGGCTTCATGTCGCACCTGATCGCCACGGCGACCATTTCGATCCCCGGCATGATCCTCGGCGAGACGGCACTGAGCTTCCTCGGCCTTGGTCTGCGCCCGCCGATCACCAGCTGGGGCATTCTTCTGACGGAGGCGCGCAGCGTCAGCGTCATCGCCTTCTATCCCTGGCTGCTGCTGCCGACCCTGCCGGTGGTTCTTGTGATCCTGGCGTTCAATTTTCTGGGAGACGGCTTGCGCGACGCGGCCGATCCATACAAGTGATGACGCAATGTCGAACAACACCAGCGCCGACGCCCTGAACCCCGCCCGGCCCGCACAACAGGTTCGCCCATGAACTCTCGTCCGATGACACACCGCTTCGAGGATGCCCGCATCCTGATGTACAGCCACGATACGTTCGGTCTCGGCCATCTGCGCCGCTGTCGCACGATCGCCCATTCGCTGGTCGAGGACTATCGCGGCCTCAATGTCCTGATCATCTCCGGCGCCACCATCGCCGGCGCCTTCGACTATCGGGTGCGGGTCGATTTCGTCAAAATCCCCAGCGTCATCAAGCTGCGCAATGGCGAATACACCTCGATGAAGACCCATACGGATCTCGGCGAGACGCTGAAGATGCGCCAGTCGATCATCCGCCACACCGCCGAAACCTTCGATCCCGACATCTTCATCGTCGACAAGGAGCCGATGGGCCTGCGCGGCGAAGTGGAGGAGACGCTCGCCTATCTCAAGGCGCGCGGCAAGACGCTGGTGCTGGGCCTGCGCGACGTCATGGACGCGCCGCACCTGCTGGAAGCCGAATGGAAGCGCGGCGACGTCCTCAACAAGATCGCCAAATTCTACGACCGCGTCTGGGTCTACGGCCCGCCGGATTTCTACGATCCGCTGGGCGGCATGGACGTGCCTGCGGCCGTGCGGGCGAAGATGGATTTCGTCGGCTTTCTGCAGCGCAGCGTCTCGTCGCTGCCGGCGCCCGAGCACGTGCCGCGCGGCGATTACATCCTGGTGACCACCGGCGGCGGCGGCGATGGCGAGGATCTGATCCGCGACGTCATCCGCGCCTATGAGGCAGACCCGACCCTGACCCACAAGGCGCTGATGGTGCTCGGCCCCTACATGCCCGCCCACCAGCGCCAGGAGATGATGGAGAGCGCGGCAAAAATCCCCTATATCGAGGTCATCGAATTCGACAACCGCATGGAGGAGCTGATCGCCGGTGCCAGCGCCGTGGTCGCCATGGGCGGCTACAACACCTATTGCGAGATCCTCTCCTTCGACAAACCGGCGCTGATCATCCCGCGCGTCATGCCGCGCGAGGAACAGTTGATCCGCGCCACCCGCGCCGCCGAACTCGGCCTGATCGACATGCTGCATCCCGACGAGGCCGGCGATCCCTTGCGCGTCGCCGCCGCCTTGAAGACGCTGCCCGACCGCAAGCCGCCCTCGACCGGCGCCGCCGGTGGTCTGCGCCTCGAAGGCCTGCCGAACATTTCCCGCATCGTCGGCGAATGGCTCGAAAACCGCGAGCACGGCAAGCTGCAGGTCATCAAGGGATAGAAGCGTGCAGCCGGACAGGAAGATCATCGTGGTGCTGAAGGGCTATCCGCGCCTTTCGGAAACCTTCATCGCGCAGGAATTGCTTGGGCTGGAAAAGGCGGGCTTTACGCTGTCGCTGGTGGCATTGCGCCGTCCGACCGACAAGAAGCGTCATCCCGTCCATGACGAGATCCGTGCGCCGGTGCATTATCTGCCGGAATATCTGCATGAGGAGCCGCTGCGCGTTTTTCGCGCGCTGCTCAAGGCGCACAGGCTGCCGGGGTTCAAAAAGGCCTTTTCCGCTTTCCTGTCCGATCTCAAACGCGATTTCACCCGCAATCGCGTCCGCCGCCTCGGCCAGGCCGCCGTGCTCGCCGCCGAATGGCCCGACGATGGGCAATGGCTGCATGCCCATTTCATCCACACGCCGGCCTCGGTGACCCACTATGCCAGCATGATGACCGGTACGCCCTGGACCTGCTCGGCCCATGCCAAGGACATCTGGACCTCGCCGGACTGGGAGCTGGAAGGCAAGCTCGCCGCCAATCGCTGGACGGTGACCTGCACCCGCAGCGGCTATGAGCACCTCAAGACCCTCGCCAACGGCCATGGCGCGGTCCATCTGAGCTATCACGGCCTCGATCTCGACCGCTTCGGCCACAACCGGACCCCGCGTCCCGACCGCGACGGCAGCGACCCCGCCGATCCCGTCACCATCCTCAGCGTCGGCCGCGCCGTGCCGAAAAAGGGCTACGACATCCTGCTCAAGGCCTTGGCGCGTCTGCCTGCCGATCTTCACTGGCGCTTCGACCATATCGGCGCCGGCCCGGAAACGGCGGCGATGAAGGCGCTGGCGGAAGAACTCGGCATCAGCGAGCGCCTGCGCTGGCAGGGCGCGCTCGACCAGAAGGATGTTTTGGCCGCTTATCGCAACAGCGATCTCTTCGCACTCGCCTGCCGCATCACCGCCGACGGCGACCGCGACGGGTTGCCGAACGTGCTGGTCGAGGCCTCCAGCCAGAACCTGCCCTGTATCTCCACCAATATTTCCGGCGTGCCGGAACTGATCACCGACGACGAGAACGGTCTGCTGGTTCCGCCGGAGGATCCGGAGGCGCTCGCCGCCGCGCTGGAACGCGCCATCCGCGATCCGGGCTTGCGCCGCCGTCTGGGCCAGGCCTCAGAGGCGCGGGTGCGCGCCCATTTCGACCATCACGCCAGCATCGGCCAACTGGCCGGCCTCTTCCGCCAGGAGTGGAACGCATGACATCCGCGACGGGCCGCGGGCCAAAGGTGTTCTTCTACGTCCAGCACCTGCTCGGCATCGGCCATCTGGCGCGCGCCAGCCGCATCGCCGCCGCCATGGTCGAGGACGGGTTCACGGTCACCATGGTAACGGGCGGTACGCCGGTTGCAGGCTTTCCCGGCCCGGGCGTGAACCATGTGACGCTGCCCGCCATCGTCTCCGGCGATACCGGCTTTTCCGGCATCGCCGACGAGCACGGCAATCCCGTCGACGACGCCTTCAAGGCGCGGCGCACCGCGCTGCTGCTGGAAGCCTTCGCGACGGCGAAGCCCGATATCGTCATCATCGAGGCCTTCCCCTTCGGCCGCCGGCAGGTGCGCTTCGAACTGCTGCCGTTGCTCGACGCCATCGCCAGGGCCGAGCCCAAGCCGAAACTCTTGACCTCGCTGCGCGACATCCTGCAGGAACGGTCGAAACCCGGCCGCGACGAAGAAACCGTAACGCTGATCAACGGGCATTTCGACCATGTGCTCGTCCATGGCGACCCAAGCTTCATCCGCATCGAGGATACGTTTCCGCTGGCCAACGAAATTGCCGGCAAGGTCATCTATACCGGCCTCGTCGCCGCTCCGCCGCCGGCACCGCCCGCCGAGCGTTTCGATATCGTCGTCTCCGCCGGCGGCGGCGCGGTCGGGCGCGATCTGGTGCTTGGCGCCCGCGAAGCGGCGCGCACGCTTCCCCGCCTTGGCTGCTGGTGCCTGATCGCCGGCCCCAACCTGCCGCAAGCCGATTACGACATGCTGGCCGCCGACCTGCCCGAAGGCGTCGAGGTCTTCCGCTTCCGCAAGGATTTCGCCAGCCTGCTGGGCGGGGCGCATCTCTCGGTATCGCAGGCCGGCTACAACACCGTCTGCGACATCCTGCGCGGCCGCTGCCGATCGCTGCTCATCCCCTTCGCCGCCGGCGGCGAGACCGAGCAGCCGACCCGCGCCCGCCATCTCGAGGCCATGGGGCTCGCCCGTATCCTCGCCGAGACGGAGGTGAACCCGCAAACCCTCGCCGACGCCATCCGGGCGGCGCATGCCCTCCCCGCGCCGCCACCCTATACGCTCGATCTCGACGGCGCCCGCCGCACGGCCGCGATCCTGCGCGAACTGGCATAGCGGCAAAACCGCCACGCGAACCCGTCGAATTCGCCGCCGCGACGCAGGCGGCTTACAGCCGGCCGAAAACTTGATATGATTTCGTCCCCGGCCCCAAGGGCCGGGCGAGTCGAAAGCCTGCCGGCTCGAAGACGACAGACGGAGCTTTTACCGCTTGACCCCCTCCATGGACCAAAGACTCGGCCACTATATCTGGACCCATACCAAGCGGCAGCAGATCTGGATTCTCTTCATCGTCGCCCTGTCGATGATCCCCTATTTCCTGTCCTTCGACCTGCCCAAGCAGATCGTCAACGGCCCGATCCAGGGCAAGGGCTTCGAGACCGCCGGCGCGACGCAGACCTTCATGCGCATCGATTTCGACATGCCGCTCCTCGGCCATGTCGTGCTGTTCAACGGGCTGGAGCTCAACCGGCTGCAGACGCTGTTCGCGCTCAGCCTCGTCTTCCTGCTGCTCGTCGTCATCAACGGCCTGTTCAAGCTCTATATCAACACCTACAAGGGCCGGCTCGGCGAGCGGCTGCTGCGCCGCATCCGCTTCGAGCTGGTCGACCGGATCCTGCGTTTTCCGCCGAGCCAGTTCAAGCGCGTCAAGGGCGCCGAGCTCGCCAGCATGATCAAGGACGAGGTCGAGCCTCTCGGCGGTTTCACCGGCGATGCCTTCGTGCAGCCGGCCCTGCTCGGCGGCCAGGCGCTGACGGCGCTGATCTTCATCTTCATGCAGCATTTCTGGCTGGGCATGGTGGCGGCGATCATCGTCGCGGTGCAGGCGGTGCTGATTCCGCGCATGCGCCAGCGGCTGCTCGTCCTCGGCCGCCAGCGCCAGATCACCGCCCGCGAACTCTCCGGCCGCGTCAGCGAGATCGTCGAGGGCATCGCCACCATCCACGCCTACGACACCTCGAATTACGAGCGCGCCGACATTTCCGCCCGCCTCGGACGCATCTTCAAGATCCGCTACGATCTCTACCAGTGGAAATTCCTGGTCAAGTTCATCAACAATTTTCTCGCCCAGGTGACGCCCTTCCTGTTCTACTGCATCGGCGGCTATCTGGCGCTGAACGGCCGGCTCGACGTCGGCCAGCTCGTCGCCGTCATCAATGCCTACAAGGACCTGCCGGGACCGCTGAAGGATCTGATCGACTGGGACCAGACGCGCCAGGACGTGCAGGTCAAATATGTACAGGTGGTCGAGCAATTCCAGGTCGACCGTATGATGGACCCGTCGCTGCAGGCGCTGTCTAAGGCTGCGGGCGATTCCCGCCACCCGCTGGCCGCGGTCAACCTGTCGCTGGTCGACGACAGCGGCGCGCGCCTGATGGAGCGGGTGTCGCTGCAGATCGCCAAGGGTGAGCGGGTGGCCATCATCGGCGGTGAGGCGCTGGCCGAAGCCGCCGCCCGCATCCTGGCCCCGGAAGCCGGCCGCATCGCGCTCGGCGGCGACGACATCTGGGATCTGCCGGAATCGCTGACCGGCCGGCGTATTTCCTATGCCGCCAGCGACGTCTACCTGTTTTCCGGCACGCTCGGCGACAACCTGTTCTACGGGTTGAAGCATGCGCCGTTGAAGCCGCCCACCTATGACGGCGAGGCCGCCATCGATCACAAATGGGCGCTGACAGAGGCAAGGCTGGCCGGCAACCCCGAATACGACATCAAGGGCGACTGGATCGACTATGCCGAGGCTGGCGCCGATGGTCCGGACAAGCTGTTCCGTCCGGTGCGGGCCGTGCTCGATGCCGTGCAGCTTTCCAACGATATCTTCGACCTGGCGCTACGCTCGACCTTCGATCCCGCCCGTCATCCCCAGCTTGCCGATCACATCGTCGACATGCGCAGCGCGCTGCGCGACGAACTGGAACAGGCGGGCCTGCGCGGTCTCGTGTCGATGTTCGAGGCCGATTCCTACAATCGCGAGGCGACGGTGGGGGAAAACCTGCTGTTCGGCACCGCCACCGGCCTGAGCCTCAAGGGTCGCGCCATCGGCCAGAACCCCTATTTCCGCTCGGTCATGGACCGCACGGGCCTGGGACCGCGCCTGTTCCGCATGGGCTACGAGATCGCCGAAAACGCCGTCGAACTCTTCGCCGACCTGCCGCCGGACCATCCCTTCTTCCAGCAGCTCACCTTCATGACCCCGGACGACATTCCAGAATACCAGCAACTGCTGCAGAAGCTGCAAGGCAAGAGTTTCGAGGAGGCCAGCGACAAGGATCGCTACAAGATCATCAAGCTGAGCTTCGCCTATATCGAACCCCGCCACCGTTTCGGCCTGCTGAACGACGAGCTGATGGCCAAGATCGTCGAGGCTCGCCACATCTTCCATGACAACCTGCCGGAGGAGCTGGAAAGCGAATTCGAGCGCTATGACGCCGAAAAATACATGGCATCGGCCAGCCTGCTCGACAACGTGCTGATCGGCCGCATCAGCCATAAGCATGCCGATGGCGCCGAGCGGGTCCGGGCCATGGTGCGCAATGTCGTCAACAAGCAGGGGCTTTACGACGACGTGCTGGCGGTCGGGCTGGATTTCGACGTCGGCGCCGGCGGACGACGCCTCGCCGTCACCCAACGTCAGAAGCTCGGACTGGCCCGCGCCCTGATCCGCCGTTCGGACTACTACCTCTTCAACCGGCCGCTACCCGGCCTCGACCATCGCCTTCAGGACGATATCGTTCACCGGGTGCTCGAACTCGTCGATCAGGCGAGCGAAAAACCGGCGCTCATCTGGGTGCTGTCCAATCCGTCGCTCTCGGGACAGTTCGATCGCGTGGTGGTTTTTGACCGCGGTGTGTTGACAGCGGACGGTCCACCCGAAACACTGGCGGAAAAAGCGCAAGGACGGAAAGAACGCGTGTCATCTTGAGCGGCTAGAAGCGGTTCAGGCAAAGCGCGACAAGCGGTTTTGCCGGACTTGCAGAAGCGAAGAGGCGGGAGCGGATCGATTGAGGGTCCGAGGATGATGAACACCATGCTGCTCAAAGACGAAGTGCAATCGCTCAAGCAAGTGCCGCTGTTTGCGGGCATTCCGCCGGCAAAGCTGAAGCTGCTTGCCTTCACCTCCGATCGGGTCAGCTATGGCGCCGGCGAAGTTCTGTTCCGGCAGGGCGATGTCGGTGACGCAGCCTATGTCATCCTCTCCGGCAGCGCCGAAATTCTCGCCGATTCTCCCAACGGCCCGATCAAGATCACCGAACTCGGCACCAATTCCATCGTCGGCGAGATCGCCATCCTCTGCGACGGCGTCCGCACCGCCACCGTCATGGCCGCCATGCCGATGGAGGCCCTGCGCATCCGCAAGGAAATCTTCCTGAAAATGCTGGCGGATTTCCCCGAAATCACCATCGAGGTGTTGCGGGTGCTCGCCGAGCGCCTCAGCCACACCACGTCCGAACTGACCGAGGCCCGCAGCCGCCAGCGCAATTCGTGACGCCGGAACCGCGTCACGCCGTTTCACAAAGCGTATCGCCGCGCCCGGTTAAGAATAAAATCATCTGGGCGGTCGTATCGTCTGTCGGCTGGATGGGGGGAACACGATGTCGAATGGAAACGTGCTGGTCGTCGGGGGCGCGGGCTATATCGGCTCCCATACCTGCCTGACGCTGGCCGAGCACGGCTTCACCCCCGTCGTCTACGACAATTTCTCCAACGGTCACCGTGAATTCGTCAAATGGGGGCCGCTTGAGGAGGGCGATGTCCGCGACCGCGCGCGGCTGGCGGCTATTTTCCGGCAGTACCAGCCGGTCGGCGTCATGCATTTCGCCGCGCTGATCGAGGTCGGGCAATCGGTCAAGGAACCGGCGGCCTTCTACGACACCAATGTCATCGGAGCGCTGAGCCTGATCGCCGAGGCCAGGGCGGCGGGCATATCGGCCTTCGTCTTCTCCTCCACCTGCGCCACCTACGGCCTGCCGCAACGCATGCCGATGGACGAGACGCATCCGCAAGCACCGATCAACCCCTATGGCCGCACCAAATGGATCGTCGAGCAGGCGCTGGGGGATCTCGATCGCTACGGCGGTTTCCGCTCGGCGATCCTGCGCTACTTCAATGCCGCCGGCGCCGATCCCGAGGGGCGCATCGGCGAATGGCACGAGCCGGAAACCCATGCCATCCCACTGCTCATCGATGCCGCGCTCGGTCGGCGTCCCGGCTTCACCGTCTTCGGCACGGATTACGACACCCGCGACGGCACCTGCGTGCGCGATTACATCCATGTGCTCGACCTGGCGGATGCGCATGTGCGGGCGCTGCGCTATCTGATGGAAGGCGGCGCCTCGACGGCAATCAATCTCGGAACCGGCACCGGCGTGACGGTGCGTGAGTTGATCGGCTCCGTCGAGGATGTCTCCGGCGCCGGTTTTCCGGTGACCTTTGCCGGGCGGCGCGAAGGGGACGCACCACTTCTGGTCGCCGACAATGCCCGGGCGAAAACCGTGCTCGGCTGGGAGCCGAAGCATGACCTGCACGCCATCGTCGAAACCGCCTGGAACTGGCATCGCAGGTCGAACCTGCTGGGCGCGCGCGCCGGCAATTGACAGGGCGGAGCGGGCTTTCTAGCAAGAGGCATGAAGATCGCCTTTTACGCGCCGCTCAAATCGCCTTCGCATCCCGTACCCTCCGGTGATCGGCTGATGGCGCGGCTGCTGATCGAGGCGATGCGGCGCGCCGGCCATATCGTCTTCGCCGCCTCTGAACTGCGCAGCTTTACCGCCGCAGCCGATGACCCCGCCGATGCGGATATCAGGGCGGCGGCGCTGGACGAAATCGAGCGGCTTTCGGCGCTTTGGCAGGCGCAGGGTGCGCCCGATGTCTGGTTCGCCTATCATCCCTATTACAAGACGCCCGACCTGATCGGCCCGGCGCTCTGCCGCCGCTTCGGCCTCGCCTATGTCACGGCGGAGGCCTCCTATTCGCGGCGGCGCAACCTCGGGCAATGGGCACGCGCGCAGGCCGAGGTTCTGGAGGCGGTGCGGCTGGCGGCGGTGAATTTCTGCTTTACCGCCCGCGACCGGCAGGGACTGGAACAGGTCGCGCCCGAGGCGCGCTTCGCAGCGCTTGCGCCCTTCCTCGATACCGCACCCTTCGCGGCCGTCACGCCGCATCCGCGCCCCGGCCAGCTGATCGCGGTCGCCATGATGCGGCCGGGCGACAAAATGGCTAGTTTTGCCATGCTCGCCGACGCGCTCGACCGGATCGCCGAC
The DNA here is from genome assembly GCA_017305935.1 of Hyphomicrobiales bacterium. Classification (GTDB taxonomy): domain Bacteria; phylum Pseudomonadota; class Alphaproteobacteria; order Rhizobiales; family Rhizobiaceae; genus Metarhizobium. The sequence continues at coordinate 183,005 of JAFKJU010000011.1, forward strand.
GAGGACTGGACGCTGTCGATCGTCGGCGATGGAAAAATGCGGGGCGAGCTGGAGCGGCGTTTCGCCGGTTTCGGGCCGGAGCGCATACGGTTTCATGGGGAGCGCTCGGCGGACGAGATCGTCGCCCTTCTCGGCGACAGCGCGCTCTATGTCTGGCCGGGCTGCGGCGAGGCCTATGGGCTGGCCTATCTGGAAGCGCAGGCGGCCGGCCTGCCGGTGGTGGCGCAGGCGACCGGCGGCGTGCCGGAGGTCGTGCGCGCCGGCGTCACCGGGCTGTTGACGCCGGAGGGCGATGTCGCTGCCTATGCGGCGGCTTTGCGGCGCCTGTTGCGCGATGACGCCCTGCGGCGGGAGATGGCCGGCGCGGCGCGCGCCTTCGTGCTCCGGGAGCGGTCGCTCGACCGGGCCTCGGGCGTGATCGACGATTATCTGGGAAAGGCGATGGCCGGGCAATGAGCATGACGCAAGCATTCACGCCGCTGATGCGGGAACTGGATCGCTGGCAGGCGGCGGGACGCATCGCCGATTTCTGGCTGCGCGACGACGACGCCACCGAACCGTCGCCGGCACTCGACCGGCTGCTGGCGCTCTGCGCCGGACACGGCGCGCCGGTGACGCTCGCCGTCATTCCCGCGCCGACCGGCGACGCATTAGTGCAACGGCTGGCGACGGCGCCGCTGGCGGAAGTCGCCGTGCATGGCTGGGCGCATGTCAACCATGCGCCGCCTTCCGAGAAGAAGCAGGAACTGGGCGGGCATCGCCCGGCATCGGTCGTGCTCGCGGAATTGCAGCAGGGCTTCGCGAAGCTGCAGGGCCTGCATGCCGCCCGCTTCGCGCCGCTTCTGGTGCCGCCGTGGAACCGCATCGACCGGGCATTGCTGCCGGAACTTGGCGGCCTCGGGTTTCGCGCGCTGTCCGTCTTCGGGCCGGAAAAGGGCGGGGCGATGCTGGAGATCAACACCCATGTCGACCTGATCGACTGGCATGGCACGCGCGGCGGCCGGCCGCCCGAGGCGCTGGTGGCGGAGATCGTGGCGCGGCTTCAGGAGATGGAAACCACCGGCGGGGTCATGGGCTTCCTCACCCACCATCTCGTCCATGACGAGGCCGCCTGGGCATTCTGCGCGGCTCTGCTGTCGATCACGGCGGGGCACCCTGCCTGCCGCTGGCGCAGGGTGGCGGAGTTCACAGATCGATGACCTGACCGTCGCGGCCGGCGAAGGCGCCGGGGAAGTCGGCCTGGGCCTGTTTCTCGATATCCAGCAACTCGTCATCGGTGCGCGCCGGCAGGTGATGGATGAAGCCGACGCTTTTGGTCTGGGCCAGTTTGGCGAGGCGAACGGCCTGCTGCCAGCTCGAATGGCCGTAGCCGCGATAGCGCTCCATCTCGCTGTCGAGATAGGTGCAGTCGTAGAGAAACAGGTCGCAGCCGTCGATCAGCTTGAGGACGACCGGATCGAAGATATCAGGCGTATGCTCGGTATCGGTGACCATGACGACGCTGCGGCCGCCCCATTCGACGCGATAACCGACCGCGCCGCCGGGATGCACGAGATTGGCGGTCCTGATGGTGATGCCGGGGCGCGGATGCAACACATCCCCGGGATGGAAATCGCGCGTCTCGACGCGGGCGGAACAGATATCAGGCTCGACCGGAAACCATGGCGGCCGCATCAATTGCCGCACCATTTCGCGTGTGGTCATCTTCGGGCCCATATGGCCGGACCACAACGTCACCGCGGCGCGCGATTTGTAGAGCGGCACGAAATAGGGCAGGCCGATGACGTGGTCGTAATGAAAATGCGAGAAGAAGATATCGATATCGGCGACACCTTCGGCCAGCAGCGCGTCGCCCGCCTCGCGCAGGCCAGAGCCGGCGTCGAACAGCAGCCGGTGCGGCCCGCATTGCATCTCGACGCAGATCGTATTGCCGCCGAACGCCCGAAACTGCCGTCCCGAAACGGGCAGGCTGCCGCGTGTGCCCCACAATCGAATACGAAATGACTTGTCGCTCACGCTTGCCTACTTCCCCGTCGCCCTTTGCCTCGTTCGCGCGTCAGGAGCCCGATCCGCGTCGAAAGCACCATCCGCTTCTCCGGGCGGAAAACCGCCGCGCACGTTTTCCGGACATGCTTTAGCCGCGCAAAGGTGCCGCTTTCCTTGTCCTCACGCAAAATCCTCACGCATTGTCCGCGAAACGCTCTACCATCCCTGCCTTAAGACATCATTGTTTGGACCGGCCAAAATCCGGTCTCTTCAATATGATAGACAATGTCTTGCCGTTATGCGAGTCGCGAAATCATGTGCGATTCCTCCGCTCAGCGGGCGCGGCGGAGGGATTTCAACTCCATCAGCACCACCAGGAAGATGGCCGCGATGATGCCGAGGACGACGACGGCCGGCGCGACGAGGATCATCGGCGGCCGGGTTGAGACAAGCGGCGCGACGGCGGCGGAGACGATGCGCACATTGTCGTTCGGCAGCAGCGCCAGCTCGTAGGTTTCCTTGTTGCGGCTGAGAAGCTGCTGGTAAAGCTCGCGATTGGCGGTCGCCTCGCGTTCCAGCGCGGCGAGTTGCACCTTGGCGGCGTCGGTGCGCGAGATCGATTTCGCCAGTTCCCGCACCTGGTTTTCAAGCTGCGCCTGCTTTTCGGCATTGACGTCGCGCTCGGATTTGAGCTGGCCGACCATGCGCTGGCGCTGCTGGGCGATCTGCGCATCCAGCCCGTCGATCATGTGCTGGGTTTCGGCCAGACGCGGATGGCGCGGGCCGTAGGTCAGGGTCTGCTGGTCGCGCTGCTGCATCAGCGCCGCCCGCTGGCGGCGCAGATAGGAAAGCTGTTCGCTTTCCTCGTCGGTCTGGCCGGGCGTGCGGGTATAGGTACCGGTCGCCTTGCTCTCGTCATAGCGCGCCTGCGCCTCCTCGGCCGCGCTCTTGATGGCGGCGAGCTGCTGGCTGATGTCGCTGAGCTGGCGCGTCTGCACCGTATTCTGCTCGTCGAGATAGACGATGTTGTTGTCGGCCTTGAAGCGGGCGACGGCCTCCTCCGAGGCGTTGACCTTGCTGCGGATCTCCACCAACCGGTCCGACAGGGTGCGGACGGCGTTTTCGGTGGCGCGGCTGCGCGAGCCGTTCTGGGTTTCGGCAAAGGCCGTGGCGACGCCGTTGGCGATGCGCGCGGCTTCGGCGCCGCTGCGATCCTTGGCGGAAATTTCCACCAGATAGGTGGCGCCCATGCGTTCGGCGGTGACCGCCTTGCGGAATTTCGCCAGCGCCTTGAGGTCGTCGACGCTGCCGGTCCAACTCGCGCCGTTCGGCAGCAGCTTCAACCGTTCCAGAAGGTCGATCAGGAACCCGTCCGAGCCGACCACGCGCACCATGCTTTCCAGCACCGCGGCATCGGTGCCGATCGCCGGCAGCACCTCCTGCTGCAGCGTCACCTTCTCGTCGCGCGGATCGATGAAGACGATGGCAGAGGCCTTGAACGGAAAGGGAATGAAATAGATGGCGGCGAGCGCCAGCGCCGAAAACACCGCCGCGATGACCGCGATCGTCAGGTCGCGGCGCAGGATGAGTGCCAGCAACGCCCTCGGATCGAAAAACCCGTCGCGCGGCGGGCCGGGCGGCGGTGGCGCAGCCTCGCGCGGCGGCCGCTCTTCCTTCTCCTCGACGGCGGGCCGGGCGGCGGCGGGCGGATTCTCGATGTCGCGCGCGCTCAGCCGCTCCCGTTTTCCGGGCGCGTTCCATGACCGCACAGGTCTGCCGGGCATATCCCAAGCCGACATCCAAAAAGGCTCCTCGTCGCAGGCCCGCGGACGGGCTTTACCGAACGTAGAGGGAATTGTTAAACCTGCGGTTAACCAAACGGTGACCGCAGGCAACTAGACTGCGGGCGGGATCAACCGGGAGCGGCAGGCGCCATGGCGAACGTGTCCATACGGCATGACGGGCCGCAACGCGCCGCTGGCACGGCGCCCGAAACGGACAGGCCGTTGCTCGAGACAGCGATCCGCGCCCTGGCGACCGTCGCCGGCGCGCTCTTCATCGTCGCCCTGCCGCTGGTCGCCAATGCCGCCCATTCCGCGCTCGGCCTGCTGACGCTCACCGCCCTCGTCATTCCCTGTGCATTGCTGTCGCCGGCGACCCTGGTCGCCACCATCTTCTGCGGCTTCATCTTCCAGAACACCATCGTCTCGATGCTCACCGGCTGGGTGGCGACGAAGGCCGAGTTCGACATGATGCGCGCCTATAATTTCTTTACCGTCTGCATCGCCTGGGCAACCGTCGCCTCTCAGTTTCTGGCCGGTCGCCTTCCCGGCCAGCCCGCCCTGATGCCGTTCCTGAAAGCCTCCGTCGCCGCACTGGCGTTGATCGGCGTTTATTTTCTGCTCGGCTTTGCGTTGTACGGCACGCTGGCGATCGTCAACCTGCGCAACATCGCCACGCCGCTCCTGCTGTTTCAGATCAGCGTCGTGCTGTTTGCCAGCTTGCCGCTGCGGCCCGGGCCAGCGCTGACGCTGATCGGCCTGCTGCTGCTGTTCTGCGGCCTTGCCGAATTCCTGTTTCGCAACGACTGGCTGGTGGTGACCAACGGCGCCGCCTACTGGAACCTCACCACCGGACCGAACTGGGCGACGCTCGCCCTCGACAAGCAGGTGCGCGAGACCGGCCTTGTCGCCGGCGGCCTGCTCGACACGTTTCGCATCAGCCTGTTCAATTCGCCGCTGTTCGCCGATCTTGAGATCGCCATGCTGCGCCTGTTCGGTCCGAACATGCATGCGATCAGCTTCGCCTATTGCCTGGCCTTCTTTTCGCTGTTCACGCTCTATCGCGGCCGCATGCTGCAGGCGCTGGCCTTTATCGTGCTGCTGGTGCTGGCCAGCGCCAAGGGGCCGGTGCTGGTCTTTCTGCTGGCCGGCGTGAGCTGGATCGTGTTCCAGTTGCTGGGCAGCCGCGTCGCACTGGCGCTGCATCTCCTCGTGCTTGCCGTCTATGCCGTCAGCGGCGTGATCCTCGGCATGCGCATCGGCGATTTCCATGTGCTCGGGCTGATGGCGGGCCTTGCCGAATTCATCGCCAATCCGCTGGGGCGCGGCATCGGCGCCGGCGGCAACCTGTCGCCATTGTTTTCGACCATCAACTGGTACGAAGCCCAGGCCGTGGGACGCACGCCTTTTCCGGTGGAAAGCTCGGTCGGCGTGCTGCTCTACCAGATGGGCATCGCCGCCTTCGCGGTCATCGGCGTCTATGCCTGGATCGCCTGGCGGCTGCTGGCGCTCGCCCGCTTCACCCGCAATGCCCTGCATGCCGCATTCGCCTTCGCGCTGATGGCGCTGATCGTCAACGGCCTGTTCCAGGAAGAGGCCTATTTCGCGCCGCTGGCGCTCTCCATCTACATGGCGCTGGCCGGCATGATGCTCGGCGCCGGCGTGCGCACCGGCGCGATCGGCAGCCCGCAATTTACGGTTAAATAGCCATGATCCCGCAGCTATAATGCATCCAGCGCGCTTATTTTAAGCCAATCTTACCGGTTTGACGTTTGCATGGGTCCAATCGGCATGCCGCCGGCAGGGATTGCGGGCAAGGACATGCACGCAACCGGAAGACTGAAGGCGCGTCGCCCGCGGGGATCGTGGCGAGAGCGCCGTAGGGAGTTGGAAGATCATGGCGGTTCGCGGCACGACACGCCCCACGCGCCTGCTGTTTGTCCAGACGCAGGCGGAAATGGCGGGTGCGCAGGAAATCTCCCGCATCCTTGGCGAGGCGCTGGCGCGCGCCGGTCCGGCCGGCGAGCCGGCCTATGACGTGCATCATCTGTTCCTCTACAGGAAATCCGCCGGCTGCGACGATTTTCCCAACGCCCATTTCGCAGCACGGGAGCGGCCGGGAAATCCGCTGGCCAAGGCCGCCTTCTTCGCCCGTCTGGCACTGATGATGCGCGCGATCGGCGCCGATGTCGTGCTGCCCTTCCAGCATTACGGCAATATCGTCGCCGGGCCGCTGGCGCGCCTGATAGGCACGCGCCGCATCATCGCCAACCATGTTTCTGCACCGGCGACGATCAGCGGCACCGTGCGCCGCCTCGACCGGCTTCTCGGCATGGCCGGCGCCTATGACGTGATGACGGTCAATTCGCAATCCACCTGGCGCGACTACATGGCCTATCCCGAGCGCTACCGCCGCCGCATCGTGCATGTGCCGCACGGCTTCGCGCGCAAGACCGCGACGCTCGACAAGGCCGCCGCCCGCCGCGCGCTCAACCTGCCGGAAACGGCGGCGCTGCTCGGCACGGTGGCGCGACTGCATCCGCTCAAGCGCATCGACCTCGCCATGAAGCTGCTGCCCGGCAATCCGGACCTGCATCTGGCGATCGCCGGCCAGGGGCCGGATGCCGACCGGCTGCAGGCGGTCGCCGCCACCCTCGCTATCCGCGACCGGGTGCATTTCCTCGGCGAACGCCGGCCGGACGAGATCGGCCTGCTGCTTGCCAGCCTCGATGTCTTCGTCTTTCCCAGCGAAGCCGAAACCTTCGGCCTCGCCGCCGTCGAGGCCGCCGATGCCGGCATCCCGGTCGTCTCCCACGATATGCCGGTGATGCGCGAAGTCCTGCAGGTGGAGGGGGCGCCTTGCGCCCTGTTCGTCGATGCCGCCGATACCGAAGCCTTTGCGGCCCGGGTGCGCCGGTTGCTTACCGACCGCGCCGAATACGACCAGCTGTCCGCGCTCGGCCGGCAGCTTGGCGCTGCGCATTCGCTGGAGGCGATGGTCGCCAGCTATCGCGCCCTGATCGAAGGTACGACGCCGGCGGGCCGGCCGCTGCCGCAGCCCGCACGGACGGGAAAAGCGGCATGAGTGCGCCGCCACACCTCTCGCGCATCGCCATCCTCGTCGAGCGGGATGCGTTGTCGCTGTGGGTCATGGCGCTCGCCAAGGCCCTGGAAAGCCGCATCGGCGCGGAGATCGCCGTCGTCGTCAGCGATCTCGCCGGCGGCTCCGGCGAACCGGCCTTCGGCACGCTGCTCAACCTCGAAACGCTGGTGGTCCGGCGCGGCCGCGCCTGCTGGTCCGACCGCATCACCCCCGATTGCCTCGGCAAATACCGCCAGCGCGCTATCGGCGCGGCCGACCTGATCGTCGACCTGACCGCCGCCGGCGTCGCCTCGCCCTCCATCCCGATCCTGCGGCCGACCTTCCAGGATCGGCTGGGCGAAGCCGGGCTCGCCGGCTTGCTGCTGCTCGGCATCACTCCGGAAATCGTCGTCGAGCGCATGGAACCCGGCGGCGATGCGCCGCGGGAACTGGTCCACGGCGTCGCCTCGCTGGAAGCCGCGGCCGGAATCGGCGGCGGAATGGAAGCCGTCTGGTCGCGGCTGCTGCTGATGCTGCTTGCGGCCATCGAGAAGCGCGGCATGGTCTCGCCGATGCGCGAGCCGCCGCAGAAGCCGGCGCGCGCCGTGCGCCGGCGCGATCTCGTGCGCTACAGCGTCCGGCTTCTGGCTGCAACCGCTGCCCGCGCCGCCTATCGCCTCTGCTTCCACGGGCCGCACTGGCGGATCGGCTGGCGCATCACCGATGCCGCCGACGATGTCTGGAATCGGCGCGACCTCGCCGGCGTCACCTGGAACGTGCTGCGCGATCCCGTCGACCATTTTTATGCCGACCCCTTCCCGTTCATCCGCGATGGCCGGCGCCACATCTTTTTCGAGGCGCTGGACCATCGCACGCAGAAAGGCATCATCGCCTGCTCGGTCTTCGGCGCGGACGGCAAGCCCGGCCCCGCCGTCCCAATCATCGAGGAACCATGGCACATGTCCTATCCCTTCGTCTTCGAGGCGGAGGGAGCAACCTGGATGATCCCGGAATCCTCTCTCAGCAGCGAAATCACGCTGTACCGCGCCACCGATTTTCCACTGCGCTGGGAGCGCCATGCCACGCTGGTCGACAATGTCGAGGCGGCGGATGCGACCATCGTCTCCCATGGCGGCAAGCTGTGGATGTTCGCCGTCACCCGCCAGGACATCGGCGGCTATTCGGATACGCTGGCGATCTGGATGGCCGATCGCCTGACTGGCCCGTGGCGGCCGCATGGCGGCAATCCGGTACTGATCCACGACCGGCTTGCCCGCCCCGCCGGCCATATGCTGCATCGCGACGGCGCTCTGCTGCGCCCGGTGCAGGATTGCCGCAATGGCTACGGCGCCGGCTTGGGGCTGGCGCGCATCACCCGGCTCGACGAGGAACATTTCGAGCAGGTTGTCGAGACCTGGCTGAAACCCGGTCCCGGCTGGCCTGGCCGCAAGTTGCACACGCTGAACCGCTTCGGCGATCTCGAAGTCATCGACGGCGGCGTCTTTCGGCCGAAATGGGAAAGCGCCGCCCGGCTGATCGACCGGCTCTACGAGCCCGTCTCCACCACACCGCAACCCGTCAGGGCTTGACGATCCCGGTGAGCGCCTCGACGACGCCGGCATCCGGCAGGTGGGTCCGCGCATCCATCAGGCTGAAGCCGTCCTGAAAATCCCAATGGGTCCAGCCGATGCAGCGGTCGCGCGCCAGCCGCGCGACGAGGCCGAGCCAGGCGAGCCGCGATTCCCGTGGCGATGCAAAGGTCAGCGCCCCGAATTCGTTGACGATGACTGGCCGGTCGTTGCGCTTAGACCAGTCGGCCATGGTGTCGAAAGCACCCGTCAGCAGCGCCTCGTCCCATGGCGTCTGCAGCGAGCGGGCCAGTTGCTGCGCCGCCTCCGCATGGCCCTCGGCCTTCAGCTTGGCAAGCTGCCGGCGCACCGCCGGCGTCTCGCGCGTCGCCGGGAAAGGCAGGCCCTTCAGGAGACGCAAGGGGTCGTCCGCCGGACCCCAGGTCAGGCCCTGATGGGTAAAGGCGAAGGGGTCGTAATAATGGACGGCATATACGACGTTGCGGTCTGCGAAAGGCGGCATGCCAGCCAGCATCTCGTGCCGCTGCGGCCCGGAGGGGCCGACGATGACCGTATGTTCGGGCAGATCGATGCGCAATTGCCGGATCAGCCGGTCGGCGGTGCGCATCCACACCGCCTGGTCGATCTCCGGTTCGTTGAGCAGTTCGATGGCGACCCTCTGGGGATCGAGGCTGCGCGCCACCGGTGTCAGCCGTTTCCATAGGGTGGAGAGCCGCCGGAAACCGCCCTCCGGGTCGGCGGCGAATTGCGGCCCGATCTCGCCGCCGGCATGCAGGTCGAGGGAAACCGCATAATCGAGGCTGATGAGGAAGATCGCCTGGTCGTAGATCGCCGAGAGATAGGCGGCGGCATCCGCGCCCTCCAGCCGGCTGTGATCGATCGGCAGGCGGATATGGGTGAAATCGTCGGCCCGCAATGCCCGCAACTGCTGCAGTGTCGGGTGGCGCTCGGCTTCCGGCGCATCCCAGCCGGTGAGGTTCACGCCGCGCTGCAGGGCCTGCAACATCGACGGATTGGGGAAATCCGGCAGAGCGCATTCCGCCGCCCCGGCCGCGCTTGCCAGCGGCATCAGCCACAGGATGGCGCCAAAAATCCTAGTCCGAATTGCGCAGGAGAGCATAGATTGCGACCGGATTGGTAACCAGGTAACGCCGCGCCAGCCGGCGCGGCTCCAGACACATGCGATGCAGCCATTCCAGCCCCGCCTTCTGCATCCAGAGCGGCGCGCGCGCATTCTTGCCCGACAGGAAATCGAACAGCCCGCCGGCGGTTTTCACCACGCCGACGCCGGTGAACCGGTCGAGGTTGCGCTTTACGAAGGCCTGTTCCAGCGGAAAGCCAAGGCCGATCCAGAGAATATCCGGCCGCGCCTCGCGAATATCCGCCACCACCCTCTCCTCCTCTTCGGGGGTAAAATAGCCGTTGCGGCGCCCGGCGAAGGTCAGCCCCGGATAGGCGGCGCGCATCGCCTCGACGGCGCGGCGGTTCACCTCTTCGCTGCCGCCGAGGAAATAGAAGGAGACACCCTCGCTTTCGGCCCGGCGGGCCACGGCATGGACGAGATCCGTGGTCGCCACCCGCTCGCTGATCGGCGTCGTGGAGCGCATGCGCGAGATCAGCACCATCGGCATCCCGTCGGCATGAATCTCATCCGCCTCGTGCATCAGCGCCCGAAAGCGCGCATCGGCGCGACACATGGCGATCACCTGGCCGTTGGCCGAGGTGGAATAATAGGGACGTGGCGCGCCGTCGCGCGCGGCCAGCGCATGGGCGATGAAACTGTCGGCGGCCGCATCCATCGACACCTGGGCGATCTGCAGCCCTCCCAGCCGTACACTCGGCGGGCAGCGGGGCGCGGGCCCTGCCGATCCGTTGTCCTCGTTCACAGCCCGCAGCATCTTTCCCAGCCTTTCACGGAGGGCATCCGTATCGTCTCAAATCCAGTCCCAACCATACAGGCCATACAGCGACAAGAACAAACATGCTCGCATGCGATGGTTAATTTTACCGCCGCAACCTATGGGAGCCGCCAGTTTTCCCCCGTCGTGCGGCCGATTCAGGCCAGGCTGTCTCGCCGCGACACAGGAAACATGCTCCCTTCCGGGACGAAAGGCCTGTCCCGACACCGGCTGGTCGCCATCATAACATCGAAAAACGCGCCAGGCGAGGCAACTCTTCGAGGAAGCCTTAACCATGCGCGGCGGAATGGGGGCGGGCGCCTTCTTGCCCACGGGTCGGAAGCATGAGCGTAGAATGTCGCAGACAGGCTTCAATTCCCCGGGAACAAGCCCTAGAATTCGCGGCAATATCATAAATGGGGTCTCATCAGCATGGCAGAGTTTCCGCAAAAGGCGAAAGTCGTCATCATCGGCGCCGGCGGCATCGTCGGCGCATCTATCGCGCATCACCTGATCGAGCGTGGATGGGACGACATCGTCGCCATCGACAAGTCGGGCATTCCGACCGATATCGGCTCGACGGCGCACGCCTCCGACTTCTGCTACACCACCAGCCACGACTACCTGTCGGTCTGGACAACCCAGTACTCCATCGACTTCTTCGAGAAGATGGGCCACTACGCCCGCATCGGCGGCCTGGAAGTGGTGCGTACCGGCGATGAAGCCTGGATGGAGGAAATCAAGCGCAAGCTGTCCTCCGCCAAGGCCTTCGGCACCCGCGCCCATTATGTCTCGCCGGCCGAGATCAAGAAGATGTTCCCGCTGATCGAGGAAGACCAGGTAATGGGCGGCATGTTCGACCCCGATGCCGGCCTGGTCATTCCGCGCTCGCAGACGGTCGCCGGCAAGCTCATCGACGCCGCCGAAAAGACCGGCAAGCTTGCCGCCTTCGCCAACACCCCGGCGCAATCGCTGATCGTCGAGAACGGCCGCATCAAGGGCGTCGTCACCCATCGCGGCACGATTATGGCCGATCACGTCGTCGTCTGCGCCGGCCTCTGGGGCCGCCTGATCGCCGAAATGGTCGGCGAAGATCTGCCGGTCATGCCGGTCGACCATCCCTTGACCTTCTTCGGTCCGTACAACGAATTCGAAGGCACCGGCAAGGAAATCGGCTTCCCGCTGCTGCGCGACCAGGGCAATTCCGCCTATATGCGCGATACCGGCGACCCGAAGACCACCGAGGGCGGCCAGATCGAATGGGGTTATTACGAGACCGACAATCCGCGTCTCTGCCATCCGCGCGACCTGCTCGAAAAGCATGAGGCCCGCCTGTCGCCCTCGCAGCGCGACCTGGAAATGGAACAGATCCTCGCGCCGCTCGAACGCGCCATGGAACTGACGCCGATCCTCGGCGAACTCGGCTACAACGAAGGCCATTCCTTCAACGGTTTGTTGCAGGTTTCGGCCGGCGGCGGCGCATCCTGCGGCGAGAGCCAGAAGGTGCGCGGCCTGTGGTATTGCGTCGCCATCTGGGTCAAGGACGGCCCCGGCTACGGCAAGCTGATCGCCGACTGGATGACCGACGGCCGCACCGAGATCGACCATGCCTCGATCGACTATGCGCGCTTCTATCCGCACCAGTTGACGGAAGAATTCATCGAAAACCGCTGCCGCGAGGCCGCGCAGAAGATCTACTTCCCGGCGATCCATCCGCGCGAACCCTATGCCACCAGCCGCAACGTCAAGCGCTCGCCCTTCAACGCGCGCGAGAAGGAGCTTGGCGGTTACTTCATGGAACTCGGCGGCTGGGAACGCGCCCACGGCTACGCCGCCAACGAGCATCTGCTCGAAAAATACGGCGACCGCGTACCGGTGCGCGAAAACGAATGGGACAACCGCCATTTCTGGCGCGTCTCCAATGCCGAGCATCTGGCGATGAGCGAGGATTGCGGCATCGTCAACCTCTCGCATTTCCACATGGTGGATATCGAGGGCCCCGACCATGTCGAGCTCCTGGAATGGCTTTGCGCCGCCAAGATCGGCGGTGACGCCAATATCGGCAAGGGCATCTATACCCACTTCCTCGACGACGAGGGCATGGTACGCGCCGACTTCACCGTCTTCCGCATGGCCGATCGCTGCCGCCTCGTCAACGGCGCCGATGCCGGTCCGCGCGACTTCCACTATATGAAGCGCGTCGCCGAGGATCGCGGCCTCGACGTCACCATCACCGACGTCTCGGAAAAGTTCATCACCATCGGCATCTGGGGCCCGAACGCCCGCGAGACGCTGAAGAAGGTGGTTGCCGATCCCGCCGGCCTCGATGTCGAAAACTTCCCCTTCGCATCGATCAAGCAGATCGAGATCGCCGGCAAGCCGGTCACCGCCTTCCGCATTTCCTATGTCGGCGAGCAGGGCTGGGAGCTGCACATGAAATACGAGGACGGCCTCGCCGTCTGGGATGCGCTGCGCTCCACCGGCGTCATGGCCTTCGGCGTCGAGACCTATGCCAACTCGCGCCGCATGGAAAAGAGCCTGCGCCTGCAGAACGCCGACCTGCTGACCCAATACAACCTGATCGAGGCCGATCTCGCTCGCCCGAAGGTCAAGGACGCCGACTTCCGCGGCAAAGCCAAGCATCTGGAATACAAGGCCCGCGACCGCCAGCCGGCCATGCTCTGCACGCTGGTCATGACCGAAAACACCGACGCCAAGGGCGTGAAGCGGTATCCGGTCGGCTCGCTGCCGGTCATCGATCCGGACACCGGCGCGGTGCTGGTCGACGAACTCGGCCGCCGCTCCTACACGACCTCCATCGCCTTCGGCCCGACCATCGGCAAGAACATTGCGCTCGCCTACCTGCCCTGGTCGCATTGCCAGGTCGGCCGCAAGCTGCAGGTCGAATATTTCGCAGAGACCTATCCGGTCGAGGTGGTCGGTATCGGCTACAAGCCGCTTTACGACCCGGAAAACCTCAAGCCCCGTACCTGATCGGGCAGTGCTATCGAACAGAAAGCGTCCGCCGCAAGGCGGGCGCTTTTTTCATGCGTGGAGGATTGGTCAGCCGAGGCCGATGCGTGACAGCGGCGGCAGGAAAACGCCGGCTCTTGTGGCCGGCTCGTGGGCTGGTGTCTCGCCAAGCTCAGGCAGGTCGCCAAGCGGCATCGGCCGGCCGAAGAGATATCCCTGCATCTGGTCGCAGCCCAGCCGTTTCAGGCATTCGAACTGCTCTTCGGTCTCGATGCCCTCGGCGGTCGTTGCCATGCCGAGGTTGCGGGCGACGCCGATGACCAGCTCGACGATGGCGATCGCATCCGAACCGGTGGTGACGTCGCGGATGAAGGAACGGTCGATCTTGATCTTGTCGAAGGGAAAGCCACGCAGGCTGCCGAGCGAGGAATAGCCGGTGCCGAAATCGTCCATGGCGATCTGGATGCCGAGCCCCTTCAGGCTTCTGAGCGTCTGCAGCGTCTGCGCGTTGCGGTCGAGCAGCACGGATTCGGTGATTTCCAGTTCCAGCCGGCCGGGCTCGAGCCGGCCATGGGCGAGCGCCGACGTCACCGTCTGCACCAGCGCCTTGCTGCGGAACTGCACCGGCGACAGGTTGACGGCGACCTTCAACGGCGCCGGCCAGCGCGCGGCATCGGCGCAGGCGGTGCGCAGCACCCATTCGCCGAGCTCCTGGATGATGCCGGTCTCCTCGGCGACCGGGATGAAATCGGAGGGCGCCACCTGGCCGCGCAGCGGGTGGTTCCAGCGCAGCAGCGCCTCGTAGCCGCTGACCGCGCGCGTGCCGGCATCGACCACCGGCTGGTAAAACACCTCCATCTCGCCATTGGCGAGCGCCTTTTGCAAATCGACCTCGAAGGAGGTGCGGTCAAGGATGCGGGTATGAAGCTCCGGCCGGAAGACGCAGACGCGTCCACGCCCCAGCCGCTTTGCTTCGTAAAGCGCGAGATCGGCATGCTTGAGCAGTTCGTCCGACCCGACACCCTCCTGCGACAGCGCCAGCCCGACGCTGGTGGCGACGGCGATCTCGCGCTCGGCCAGCAGGTAAGGCAGCGCGATCTCGGCGATCACCCGATCGGCCAAAGCGCAGGCCTCGCGCTCCGACAAAGCGGCGCTGAGGACGATAAACTCGTCGCCGCCCAGCCGGCAGACGAGATCGCCGGGTTCGACCAGCCGCGACAGCCGCCCGGCCACCGCCCGCAACAGCGCATCGCCGGTATCGTGGCCGAGCGTGTCGTTGACGTTCTTGAAGCCGTCGAGGTCGAGCAGCAGAATGGCGACATGGATCCCTTCCGCGCGGGCCGCGATGCGCGCTTCCAGTTGCTCGCGAAACAGCATCCGGTTGGGAAGCCCCGTCAGCGCGTCGTGATGGGCGGCATGAGCGAGCTTGTCGTTGCGCACCTGCAATTCGCCCGAGGCGATGCGCAGGTCGGCAGCCAGAACCTGCATGCCGTCATGGGCGCGGTTGAGCAGCCGGTTGTGATAAAGCAACAGGACGATCAGGCTGATGCCGCAGACGATCAGGCCGCCGGCCAGCCCGGTATAAATCCGATGCAGCCGGGTCAGCGCCTCGTATTGCGTATCGATACGCTGGGCGTCGTATTCGGCGGCATAGGACGCCATGGCCGTCATGGCGCCATCGAGGTCGGCCATCTCGGCCAGCATGGCGCGCACGTCGAGCGGCGCGTCGCCGTAGACCCCCGCCTCCAGCTTCGTCAGCACCTGATGCAGCCGGTCGAGCGTCTCCTGCTGGTGCGGATCGGCGTCGATCAGTTGCCGCAGCGTGCCGTGCTGGAGGATATCCAGCCGGCCGATCATGATGTCGAGGCGCAGCCGCACCTCGTCGAGCGTGCCGCTTTCGACGCCGAGCCCGTAAGCGGCCAGGCGATGCTCCAGCCGCATGTATTCGGACACCGACTGGCTCACCGCCCAGGAATCGTTGTGATGGGCGACGTTCTTCAGCATCGCCTGCCGCTGCGTGATCACATAGGCGATATAGCTCGTGGCGACGATAAAGCAGACGATGACGATGGCGAGCAGTTTCTTCATGGCGCCACCTACCGGGCCACCAGCCGGCGCACCTGCCAGGCGGCGCGGCGATAGAAGATCTCGGCCTGCAACCGCGGATCGGAATCGAAGGGATAGATGATGAACAGCGGCCCCTTGCCACGCACCGGCATATAGGCGCCATCCTGCTTCAGCGCCAGCACGACCCCGAAACGCCCGAAATCCTCGATCGGGATATCCACGACATAATCGTTGAGGGCCACCGCCGTTACCGTCGTGCCGGTGGCGCCGACCCGCTCCATCAGCTCGGCCAGCGGCACGCCGTCGAATCTCAGCGTGCCGTCATACCAGGGCGCATGGGTGATCACCGTCGCCTGCCGCATCGCCTCCAGCATGGCGAGGTCGAATTCGGCCCTGTCGCCCGTGTTGGTGATGGCGATCTTTCCGGAAATGCTGAGGATCGGCGCTCCGGTCGGCGCGGGCAGGTCGCCCGCCAGAGCGCCATGCGCGACCAGGAATGCAGGAACCAAAAGACCGAAAAGAATTCGCGCCGCTCCCAATGGGATCTCCCTTCTGTCGCGAAAACGTGAGACAATTTCCCTAAATCTTTGCAAAGACAGCCAGTCGCCTTCTATCAAACCTGCATCTTTCCCTTGTTATTTTCGGCGAAAAACCCTCCGCACGGTTGTGCGGAGGGTTTTTACGGTTATCGCGGACTCAGAACTCCTGCCAGTTATCCTGCGCCGCCACGGCGGCATTGCCGGCGAAGGCGGCCGCGACCTTGCGGCCCAGCGCGCGCACCGGCGAAGCGACCGGAGCTTCGGCGCCGGACACAGTTCGCACCGGGCGGGGTGCGGCAGCGGCAGTGCCGAGCTTGAACTGCGCCAGCAACTGGTTGAGCGAGGCGACCTCGCGCGCCAGCCCATGGCTGGCAGCTGTCGACTCCTCGACCATGGCCGCGTTGCGCTGCGTGTCCTGGTCCATCTGATTGACGGCGGTATTGATCTGCTGCAGGCCGGAGGACTGTTCCTGCGCCGCCTCGACGATCGCAGCGATATTGCGGTCGATGTCGTGAACCTCCGAGACGATGGTCGTGAGCGCCTTGCCGGTCTCGCCGACCAGTTCGACGCCTTCCTGCACCTGGCCGTTCGAGGTGGTGATCAGCGCCTTGATCTCCTTGGCGGCATGGGCCGAGCGCTGCGCCAGTTCGCGCACTTCCTGGGCGACGACGGCGAAGCCCTTGCCGGCTTCGCCCGCGCGCGCTGCTTCCACGCCGGCATTCAACGCCAGGAGATTGGTCTGGAAGGCGATCTCGTCAATCACGCCGATGATGTTGGCGATCTCCTCGGAGGACTTTTCGATGCGCTCCATCGCCCCGATGGCGCGGCGCACCACCTCGCCGGATTGCTCGGCATCGTGGCGGGCGCGGTTGGCAAGCGCGCCGGCTTCCTGGGCACGGCGGGTGGAATCCTTGACCGTCGTGGTGATCTGCTCCAGGGCTGCGGCGGTTTCCTCGACGGCCGCCGCCTGCTGCTCGGTGCGCTTGGCAAGATCGTCGGCGGCCGCGCGGATTTCCCTGGCGCCGGCATCGATGCCGCGGGCGTTTTCGGAAACGCTGGCCAGCGCCTCCTGCAGCTTGCCCGCGGATGCGTTGAAATCGCTGCGCACCGCATCCAGCGTCTCGGTGAACGGCTGTTCGATGCGATAGGAGACGTCGCCGTCCGACAGCTTGGCAAGCGCGATCGCCAGGTTGTCGACGGCAAAGCGGACATCGGCGGCCTCGCGGGCGCGCTGCTCCTCGCGCGCCAGGCGCTCCTTCTCCGACAGGCTGCGATTGGCGTCGGCTTCCTGCTCAAGCCGGATGCGCTCGCGGGCATTCTGCTGGAAGACCTCGACGGCCTTGGCCATCTGACCGACCTCGTCGCCGCGCGTCATGCCGGGAATGGCGTCCTGCACATCGCCGCTGGCGAGGCTGCGCATCCGTTCCTGCAGGCTGCCGAGCGGCCCGGTGATCCCGCGCGTGGCGACCAGCAGGCCGGCGCCGAAGGAGGCGGCGAGCGCGGCCGCGATCACCGCCAGCGAATAGATGACGGTGCTGCTGTTGCCGTCCGAAATCGCTGCCGCCCGCTTTTCCAGCTCGATGCGCAACGCGTCGGTGAAGGCGCGCAGGCGCTTGCCGAAATCGGCGGCCTGCATATCGAGATCGGCGATCCTTTCGCGGAAGGCCTGCGCCTCGCCCCTGGCGTTTCCATCGACCAAGGCTTGCAGAGCCGTCTCGATGCCGTGCATCTCGGCGACGAAACCGTCGATTGCGGCCGCCTTTTCGGGCAGGTGACCCCTGGCTTCGTTCATCCGTTCGTACATCTGTTGCGAATTCGTCTTGAGGTCGTCGAGTGCGAAGCCGATTTCGCCGGATTGAGGATCGTGAAGACCTGTCCTGTAGGCATCGTAGAAGAGGCTGACGAAATTGCGGTCGGCGCGGGCGATCTGGCGCAGCGCGACCGCATCCGCATTCACGAACCGCGTATAGACCGTGTCGCTGGTCTGGAATTCTCGGCCCATATAGGCTGCACCACCAAGAGCGACCACCGAAACGGCCGTCAGCACCGACAATATTTTGACCTTGATTTTTGCGCTTGTCAGAAAAGACATTGCCTGACCTTTATATCTGAAAATGGCGGTTGCGGTCCGGTCGATGCGCCAATCCCGAAGTCGCCATGGCATGCGGCGGCGAACACGGGGATCGCGAGCATCCGAGGTTTTCGGCTTGCCGACCGGGACCGCAGACCGAGACATCCGGCCCGCCGCATGTGAGGAATGCCGCTTCAATTCATTCGAGCGGCGTGAAGGAAAGCATCGGGTTCGAATACCCGCGTGGATATCGGGGTTCCCGCATGAGTTGACCCTGGTTGCGGAAAGTAAAGAAAACACTAGCTCTGCAGGACGCGCCGTTTTTGGCTGCGCAAAAGGGATATGTTTGAGGAAATCGGACAAATTATACCCGGCTGAGCGGCTGTTCCAGCGCGGCGCGCCGCTTCGTATCCGACGGGCTTTCGCCATAGGCCATGCGGTAGGTCGCGGAAAACCGGCCAAAATGGAAGAAGCCCCATTTCAGACAGATCGCCTTCACGGAGCGGTCGTTCAGCGGATCGGAAAGGTCCGAGCGCGCCGCCTCCAGACGGATGCCGCGCAGATAGGCCGCCGGCGTCGTGTCCTTGAAAGCGCGAAAGCCGTTTTCCAGCGCCCGCACCGAAATGCCGGCATCGGCGGCGACCATGCCCATGGTGATCGGCTTGTCGATATAGGTACGCATGAATTCGACAGCGCGGTGAATGTGGCGCGGCGCGATGAGTGACGGGGTCTGGTCGAGCAGGTAGGAAAAGCGATGCGGCACGTTGCGCGCCAGCAGATCGGTCAGCGCCTGCGCCAGATGCGCCATGGCCAGCGGCGATTGCAGCAGCGGCCCGCCATGGCGCATGCCGTCGATCACGGTCTGGAGCAGCATGTCGATCACCTGCCCTTCCCGGGTGGCGGTGTCGAGGATGGGGCGAAGATCGAGCGAACCGCTGAACGGCTTGTCGATCAGGGCTGCGACGGTCTGGGAGACCAGCGACCAGTCGAGGAAGACGACATCGTGGACATTGAGGTCGCCGCGCACGAAAAAGCGCTCCGCCTCGCAATTGTTGGTGAGCGTGATGCGGCCGGGAAAGCCCTCGATCGTGGTCTGGCCAAGCCTGGCGTTCAGCGCCCCCATGCGCGGCAGGGCGATCGACAGCATTTCCGGCGTGTCGCTATTGGAGCGCAGATCCCACTCGCCGCGATAATGGCCGCTGACCAGCGTCATCAGGCCGTTGGAGCGCAAATCCGCCCGCCAGCGGAAATCCCGAAGCGCCGTCGTGGGCGCGGCGTCGAAGCCCCCGAATTCCGCAGTCAGCGTATCGTGCATGCTTTCGAAACCGCTGCCCTGGAACCGCCATCCGGGTTCCGGTTTGTTCTTGTCCAGCATTTTCCGACATTCCTCCCCTCATGCCTGCAGTCTTTTCTTTCACCGCCCCCGTCGTCACCGGCCGATGGCTTGGCCCGACCACCTCCTCCAGATGCCTGCGGTCGGCTTGCAACCCGCGATGTTCACTCCCTCCGTATTGCGCGGCGGCGGCTTGTTTCCCGTCGGCGTCGGCGAAACAGCGGACATGGAATCGATGTCCATGCTCCGTGTCTGGCTGCCACCCCGCTACCGGGCAACGGGCCGGTCCGCCATTTTCGCCGCAGCCGGCGACCGCGCAAACCGCTAGGGTAAACACTTGTTAATCGCGTCGCAGAACAATAGAATTCGGCGCAAATCAAAGGTTTGGCGGGCTATTCCCATCGGATGCGCCGATTTTGCCAGTTGTTCCAGCCTCTTATCCAATAGCTTTACCGGGCGGTTTTGAAAGTCCCGGCCTCGTTCCTTGCTCGAAAGCTCGCCACAGGCGAATTTCTCGAACGAAATACAATCATTGCGTTCGTTCGATTGTCCCGAATAGCTCTTGCAACTTGCGATATGGCAATCGTAATATTGGCGGGCGGCAGGCAGAACAGTTCATCGCTTCGGGTCGGAATGCATAACAAGTACCTTTTCCTTTCGGAAAAAGCCGTCGAGCAGATACGATCAGCGAAAGACAAGGACGAACTCGGAAACGCGATTTCCCGGGCATTGGGAGATCTGGGTTTTCAGTCCTTCCATTTCAGTTGCTTCAAGAAGGACAAGGACGAGCTGGTTTACGATCCCACCTGCTGCGCCTGGGCGGGGGATTTTTTCGAGGCCTATCGCCGCGAGGACTGGAACGCGACCAATCCGCTGCTGAGACGCTCGATACTGGAATGCAACACCTTCGCCTGGAGTGCGGCCGATAATCCCACCGACACCGATTACCAGCGCTACATGGGTTTTCTGCGCGATGGCGGCATCCAGAGCGGCGTCATCGTCCATGTCGCCACCGGCAATACCATGAGTGGTATCTCCGCCGAGATGGCGACGGCGCAGAGCTTTTCACTTGATATCGTCAAAGCCGTGTCGATCGTCACCCAGGCGGCGATGATGCGTGCCGAACTGCTCGGCCTCGGCAAGGCTTCGGCCATCGAGGAGAGCATTGCCGGGCGGCTTCTCACCGCCACCCAGCTTGAGATCCTTAAATGGGCGGCGGAGGGAAAATCCAACAGCGATATCGCCACGATCATGGGCATGTCGAAGCGCGGCATCGATTATCACATGGGGGAAATCCTGCGCAAACTGGGCGTCGCCACCCGGATCCAGGCGATTTCCACCTATTTTGGACAGCGCTGACAGCAAACGCCGTCAGGCCGAGCCGACATAGTCGAGGCCGATGTCCAGCGTCGGGGCGCTGTGGGTGATCCAGCCGACCGAGAGCAGGTCGACGCCGCTTTCGGCAATCGCGGCGGCGGTCGCCGGCGTGATGCCGCCGGAGGCCTCGGCAATCGCCCTGTTATCGATGATGCCGACCGCTTCGCGCAGCAGGTCGGGCGTCATGTTGTCGAGCAGCACGGCATCGACGCCCTCGGCCATCACCTCACGCAGCTGGTCGAGCGTATCGACCTCGACCTCGATCTTGACGAGATGGCCGACATTGGCCTTGGCGCGGCGGATCGCCTCTTTTACGCCGCCGGCAATGGCGACGTGATTGTCCTTGATCAGCACGGCGTCGTAGAGCGCGAAGCGGTGGTTCATGCCGCCGCCGGCGCGCACCGCCTGCTTTTCCAGCGCCCGCAGGCCCGGCGTCGTCTTGCGGGTGCAGACGACGGAGGCCTTGGTGCCGGCAACGGCCGCGACGATGCCGGCGGTGACGCTGGCGATGCCGGAGAGATGGCCGAGGAAATTCAGCGCCGTGCGCTCCCCGGTCAGCAGCAGCCGCGACGGCCCCTCGACGGTGAGGATGCGCTCGC
Organism: Hyphomicrobiales bacterium; assembly: GCA_017305935.1. GTDB lineage: Bacteria > Pseudomonadota > Alphaproteobacteria > Rhizobiales > Rhizobiaceae > Metarhizobium. Next base: position 204,300 of record JAFKJU010000011.1, read on the forward strand.
CCGGCGAAAGCCTTGCGCCATCGGCGACATGGCGGATGACGGTCAGCGCCGGATCGACCAGCCGGAAGGCCAGTTCGGCGGCATCGAGGCCGGCGACCACGCCCGGCTGGCGCGCCACCGCCACCAGCGTCGAGCGATGCTCGGCCGGGATGACCGCATTCGAGGTGATGTCGCCGGCAAGGCCGAGATCCTCGATCAGCGCCGCGCGCACGATGGGTTCGAGGATCACATGCGGCAGGGGAGCAAGGAACATCTCAGGCACTCCGGGCAAGGGGATGGGTGAGCGTCGCGCCGGCATGGGCGCAGACTTCGGCAAAGGTCATGCGCTGCCGCGCAGGCAGCGGCGCGGTCAGGGGATGATCGGTGCGGGCATGGGCACCGCGCGATTCCGCGCGCAGCAGCGCGAAGACGGCGATGGAGAGCGCCACCATAGCCGGGTCGCTCGCGACCCCCTCCGCCTCCACCAGCGGCAGCAGGGCTTCGACGGCATCACGCAGATTTTCGCCGTCGCGCAGGACGGAGAGGTGACGCGACACCACGGCGCGCACCGCCGCCGGATCGGCTGATGGCGGTAGGACCGCATCGGCGACCGGCCGGGCTTCGCCCACCGGCAGCCCAGCAATATCCTCGGCGGCGTTCAAGCCCATGACCGCCGCTTCGAGCAGCGAATTGCTGGCCAGCCGATTGGCGCCGTGCAGGCCGGTCGCACCGGCCTCGCCGACGACCCAGAGGCCCTCGACGGAGCTGCGTCCGCTGAGATCGGTGGCGACGCCGCCCATATGGTAATGCACGGCCGGTCGCACCGGGATCGGCTGGCGGGCCGGATCGATGCCGGCCTGCCGGCAAAGCCCGTCGATGCGCGGAAAGCGCGCCGCGAAGCGATCACCCCGCGCAGGCCGCGCATCGAGGAAGACGCGACCGCCCCGGGCGATTTCGGCACTGATGGCGCGGGCCACGACATCGCGCGGCGCCAGCTCCGCGCCCGGCCGGTCGGCCATGAAGCGCTCGCCGCGCTCGTTGATGAGGATCGCGCCCTCGCCGCGCACCGCCTCGCTGACCAGTCCCAGGGGACGGCCGGGACCGTCGAGCGCGGTCGGGTGGAACTGCACGAATTCCATATCCGCCAGCGCCGCCCCGGCGCGCGCGGCCAGCATGATGCCCTGCCCCCAATTGCCGGCCGGATTGGTCGTCGCCTCGTAAAGCCCGCCGAGCCCGCCGGTCGCCAGCACCACCTGCGCAGTCGACAGCAAGGCCGCGCCGCCGGCATGGCTGCCGAGCAGCCCGGCGATTTTTCCGTCCCGCATCACGAGGCGACGGACTTCGAAACCGGAGAGAACAGCGATGGATGGCGTGTTTTTGACAGCGGCGATCAGCGGCCGGATGATTGCGGCCCCGGAATTGTCACCCTCGGCATGGAGAATGCGGCGGCGGCTATGCGCTGCCTCCAGCCCGAGGGCATATGCGCCATCCGCATCGCGGTCGAAGCGGACGCCGAAGGCTTCGAGACGGGCGACAAGATCGGGCGCCCGCGCCAGAATGGCGGAGGCTGCGGCCTCGTCGCAAAGCCCGGCGCCGGCGGCGAGCGTATCGGCCAGATGCAGGCCGACGGCATCATCCGCGCCGATGGCGGCGGCGAGGCCGCCCTGCGCCCAGGCGCTCGACGTTTCCTCGCCCAGCCCGGCGCGGGTGAGGAACACAACGGGACGCGGGGCAAGCGCCAACGCGGTCATCAACCCCGCCAGCCCGCTACCGACCACGGCAACGCGGCCGGCGAGCCTGTCCAAAAATTCGGTCATATCGCAAGCATCCTTTCCACCGCGCGGCGCGCGCCCTCGGCCACCGCGGGATCGACCGTCACTTCATGACGGTTTTCCTCCAGCGCGGTGCGGATATTGGCGAGCGTGATGCGCTTCATATGCGGACACAGATTGCAGGGGCGGATGAACTCCACCGCCGGGTGCTGCACGGCGACATTGTCGCTCATCGAGCATTCGGTGAGCAGCACGACGCGGGCCGGCTTCTTGTCGCCGACATAATCCGACATGACCGCCGTCGAGCCGGCGAAATCGGCTTCCGCCACCACGTCCGGCGGGCATTCCGGATGGGCGAGCACGACGACCCCGGGATGGGCCTCGCGCAGGTCGCGCACATCCTGCACGTTGAACAGTTCATGCACCTCGCAATGCCCATGCCAGGCAAGGATCTCGACATTCGTCTCCCGCGCCACGTTGCGCGCCAGATATTCGTCGGGGATCATCAAGACCTTGGGCACGCCGAGCGACTCCACCACCTTGCGGGCATTGCCCGAGGTGCAGCAGATGTCGGAGGCCGCCTTCACCGCCGCCGAGGTGTTGACATAAGTGATGATCGGCACGCCGGGATGGGCTTGCCGCAGCAGCGCCACGTCTTCGGGCGTGATCGAATCCGCCAGCGAGCAGCCTGCCTGCATGTCAGGGATCAGCACCGTCTTCGAGGGGTTCAGGAGTTTTGCCGTCTCCGCCATGAAATGCACCCCGGCCAGCACGATGACATCGGCATCGACCTCCACCGCCTTGCGCGCCAGCGCCAGGCTGTCGCCAACAATATCGGCGACGCCGTGGAAAATATCCGGCGTCTGGTAGTTGTGGGCGAGGATCACCGCATTGCGGCGGCGCTTCAGGTCGAGGATGGCCTCGACATCCGCCTCGTGCGACATCCACTCCGCCCGGGGCATGACGCGGCTGACACGATGATAGAGCGAGGCTGCGGAAACCGGGGAATTCATGGCGACTCCTTTTATACTCGTTTTGAGTATATCAGGGACGCAGTGTTATTCTCGATTTGAGTTTATGTCAATTGCGGGAAAGAGGGAGTTTCGTGCCCGACATGGCCCGCTCTTCGAGCACGGCATGGCGATAACGAAACAGCTTGGCCGGCCGGCCGCCGGTGCCGCTGGTCGTCTCGCCGGTTTCCTCGATCAGCTCCTGCTGGTCGATCAGGCGGCGGAAATTCGGCTTGTGCAGGGTCAGCCCCGCCAAGGCCTCCACCGAGCGCTGCAATTGCAGCAGGGTGAAATTCTCCGGCATCAGCTCGAAGACCACCGGGCGATATTTGATCTTGGCGCGCAGCCGGGCGATGCCGGTGGCGAGGATGCGGCGGTGATCGGCAAACATCGGCCGGCCGCCGGCCGGATGCGCCGCGCCGCCGGCCTCGGCCACCAGCCCGGCCTCGTACATCAGCTCGTAGCGCTGCAGCACCAGATCCTCGTTCCAGGCAGCGCCCGAGAGACCGAAGGTGAAATCCACCCGCCGCTGGCGAAGGTCGCGCCGCTTCGGCTCCGCGCCCGCCCATTCCGTCAGCCGCGCGGCAATGCCGTCCAGAATCTTCGGCCGGCCCTGGCGATGGTCTTCCCACGGGAAATAATCGTACCAGCCATGCCAGCCGGGACGACCCGCCCCCGGCGCCGCCTGCTCGCGCACCAGCCCGAGATAGCTGATCGAGATCGTTCGCCCCGTCGCCTCGTCGGTGCGGTCGCGGTCGGCAAAGGTATAGAGCTGTTCGAGATAGCCGATCGGATGGCCGGTCTGGTCGCCGACCCATTCGCGCAGGCCCGCCTGCAGGCTGCGATGCCCCAGCTCGAACGGCCCGGAGGGCAGCGCGAACCCGCCCTGCACCGTCATCACCCGCGGCGCGTCGCCGGTAACGGCCGCCAGCACCGCGATGAGTTCAGCATGGGCAAGTCCAGTGATCACGACGTCCTATCCTCAAACGATAAAATGGCTTTTCGCTTTTGCCATATCCGCCGGAAGAAGCCAACGCGATGCCACTCCGACTTGCTTAACAGGTGAATTACATTGACTCCCGCAAGCGCCGGGCGCATCCTCCGCCGCACGTTCGCCGCGAAGCGACCGATCTTTGTTGGGAGGCAAAGTTGGATCTCGTTCAGCACAAGAGCCTCGTGCCCGAGGCATGGTCCACCGTATCCTACGACCAGTGGGCCGACGACCTGCGTTCGATCTGCGGCAATTTCAATCCCAAGACGGTCGAGCGCGGCGACGCCGTGCTCGGCGCCGCCCGGCGCATCGATGTCTGCGGCATGGAATTCGCCCATGTCTCCAACGATCTCGATTGCGTGCGCCGTGGCTGGGACGACATCCGCCGCGATCCCCACGAACATCTGTTCCTGATCGTCCAGATCGAGGGAAGCTGCGGGCTGGAGCATGGCGACCGCCAGGCCGTCCTCGATATCGGCGAATGCATTCTCGTCGATTCCACCCGTCCCACCACCTTCTATTTCGGCGGCCGGTTCTCCAACCATATCTCGCTGCACCTGCCGCGCCAGATGATGTATTCCGACAGCCGCATCCATTTCGACATCGCCCGCAAACTCTCCGCCTACGATCCGATGGCGCAGATGCTGCATGCGCTGATCGCCAAGATCATGATGACGGCGGAAACGGATTCCGCCTCGCCGCATCTGCGGCAGCTGATGTTCACCGCCACCCGCCAGGCCTTTCATTCCAGCCGCGACAGCGAGCCGCTGCATGCCCTGCATGACAGCGCCAGCAAGCGGCTGCAGATGGTCGACCTTTTGATCGACCGGCATCTCACCGAAAACGACCTATCCGCCCGCTGGCTGGCGACGCGGCTCGGCATCTCGATCCGCACGCTGCAGCAGGATTTTCAAGGGGTGGGCGTCACCTGCACCACCGTCATCCGCGACAAGCGGCTGCGGCTCGCCAAGGAAAAGATCGAGCAGCTCAAGGAGCAGAAATCCGGCGGCACCATCGCCGAGGTCGCCTATTCCGCCGGCTTCAACGACATTTCCTATTTCAACCGCAGCTTCAAGGAATTGTTCGACTGCGCGCCCACCGACCTGCTGAGAAGCACGGAACGGTAAGGCGCTGCGCTCCGGTCCAAGCCGGGGCGCGCTTCTCCCCAAGACGGCCGATGGCCGCGCGGCGATACTCCTCCCGACACGTCAAGGGAGGACAGGACTTTGAAGCAGTACACGCTGCTCATCGGCGGCGAACGCGTCGCCACGCTTAATCACGCCGAAGTGCGCAATCCGTCGACCGGCGCGGTCGTCGGCCTGATGCCGCTGGCGAGCGAAGCCGATCTCGACCGCGCGGTCGCCGCCGCAGGCAGCGCCTTCGAACGCTGGTCGAAGACGACGGATGCCGAACGCGCCGCCGCCTGCCGCGCCATCGCCGAAAAGCTTTCCGACCATGCCGACGAGGTCGCCCGGCTGCTGACGCTGGAACAGGGCAAGCCGCTGAGCGGGCTCGGCTCGCGCTTCGAGTTGGGCGGCGCGCTCGCCTGGACGCGCCACACCGCCGAACTCAGCCTGCCGGTCGAGGTGGTGCAGGACGACGAGCAGGGCCGCGTCGAGCTTCACCGCAAGCCGATCGGCGTCACCGGCTCGATCACGCCGTGGAACTGGCCGGTCATGATCGCCTGCTGGCACATCATCCCGGCCGTGCGCGCCGGCAATACGGTGGTGATAAAACCCTCGCCGCTGACGCCGCTCTCCACCATCCGCCTGGTCGAGATCATCAACGAGGTGCTGCCGGCCGGCGTCGTCAACGTCGTCACCGGCGAGAATGCCATCGGCGCAGCGCTCTCGGCCCATCCCGGCATCGCCAAGATGACCTTCACCGGCTCGACCGAAACGGGCAAGAAGGTAATGGCCTCGGCGGTCGCGACGCTGAAGCGTCTGACGCTGGAACTCGGCGGCAACGATGCCGGCATCGTGCTGCCCGATGCCGATCCGGCCAAGATCGCCGAAGGCCTGTTCTGGGGCGCCTTCATCAACAACGGCCAGACCTGCGCGGCGCTGAAGCGGCTCTATGTCCATGACAGCCTCTATGACGAAGTCTGCCGGCGGCTGACCGATTACGCCGCCAATATCCGCGTCGGCGACGGTCTCGACGAGGCCAGCATTCTCGGCCCCGTCCAGAACGCCATGCAGTTCAACAAGGTGCGCGAGCTGGTCGAGGATGCCAAGGCCCATGGCGGCCGCATCCTCATCGGCGGCGAGGCGCCGGTCGGCGACGGCTATTTCTATCCGGTCACGCTGGTGGCCGATGTCGACAACGGCGTGCGGCTGGTGGACGAGGAGCAGTTCGGCCCGGTGCTGCCGATCATCCGCTACCGCGATCTCGACGAGGTGATCCGCCGCGCCAACGACAATCCCGCCGGCCTCGGCGGCTCGGTCTGGTCGGGGGATCCCGAAAAGGCCCGGGCTGTGGCGCTGCAGCTCGAATGCGGCTCGGTCTGGATCAACAAGCATGGCGCCATCCAGCCGAACGCCCCCTTCGGCGGCGTCAAGCAATCCGGCATCGGCGTCGAATTCGGCGTCGACGGCCTCAAGGAATTCACCACCATCCAGACGGTGCTGAGCTGATGAGCACGGTTTACGATTATATCGTCGTCGGCGGCGGTTCCGCCGGCTGCGTCGTCGCCAACCGCCTCTCGGAAAACCCCGCCAATCGCGTGCTGCTGATCGAATCCGGCCGGCGCGACAGCGATCCCTGGATCCACATCCCGGCCACCTTCTTCAAGGTGCTGGGCAAGGGCATCGACATCCACCCCTATGCCTCCGATCCGCAGGCGGGCCTGAACGGCCGCCCCTCCATCGTGCCGCAAGGCAATGTGCTGGGCGGCGGCTCCTCGGTCAATGCGATGATCTATATCCGCGGCCATCGCAACGACTACGACACCTGGTCGCAGATGGGCTGCCGCGGCTGGTCCTATGACGAGGTGCTGCCGGTCTTCAAGGCCTTGGAAAACAACAAGGCCTTGAATGGCGATTATCATGGCCGGGAGGGCACGCTTGCCGTGTCCAATCCCCGCCACCGCCATCCGCTGTCGGAAGCTTTCGTCAAGGCCGCCGTCGAAGCCGGCCTGAAGCCGAATGCGGATTTCAACGGCGCGGAGCAGGAGGGCGTCGGCTTCTACCAGAGCACGACCAACAAAGGCCGGCGCTGGAGCTCGGCCATGGCCTTCCTGCGCGAGGCGGAAAAGCGGGCGAACGTCACGGTGCTGACCGAAAGCAAGGTGGCGCGGGTGGTGTTCGAAGGTCGCCGCGCCGTCGGCGTCGCGCTGCTCGACGGCACCGTCCATCGCGCCGCCCGCGAGATCGTGCTCTGCGCCGGCGCCATCGCCACGCCGCGCCTGCTGCAGCTTTCCGGCATCGGCAATGGCGCGCACCTGTCGTCGCTCGGCATCGAGGTCGTCTCCGACCTGCCCGGCGTCGGCGAGAATTACCAGGACCATCTGGAAGTGCCGGTGCAAGCCGAAACCCGCCAGCCGATCTCCATCCTCGGCCATGACAAGGGCCTGAAGGCGGTCGGTCACATGCTGCGCTACCTCACCTCGAAACAGGGCCTGCTCGCCTCGAACGTCGTCGAATGCGGCGGTTTCGTCGACACGGCCGGCACCGGCCAGCCGGATGTGCAGTTCCATGTCCTGCCGGTGCTGATCGGCTTCGTCGACCGCGAGCCGGAGCCGGGCCATGGCTTTTCCATCGGCCCCTGCTACCTGCGGCCGCGCTCGCGCGGCTCGATCCGCATCGTCTCGGCCGATCCCGCCGCCAAGGTGGAATTCGACGCCAATGCGCTTGCCGATCGCGAGGATGTCGAGACGCTGATGCGCGGCGTCAAGGCGGCGATCCGCATCCTCGATACGCCGTCCATGCAGGCGATCGTCAAGCGCCGCCTCCTGCCGCGCCCCGGCGTCGAAAACGATGCGGCGGCACTGGAAGCCTATATCCGCCAGACCGCGAAAACCGTGTTCCATCCGGCCGGCACCGCGAAGATGGGCCGCGAGGACGACCCGATGGCGGTGGTGACGCCGGAGTTGAAGGTGCGCGGCGTCCACGGCCTGCGCATCGCCGACGCCTCTGTCATGCCGACGCTGGTCTCCGGCAACACCAATGCCCCCTGCATGATGATCGGCGCCCGCGCCGCCGCCTTCATGGCACGCGGTCCGCGCTGACCTGCTTCGCCGGCGCGGATGGCAAGCGCCGGCGGACCAGGCCGCAGCTTTCGCCCTTCAGGCGCGCATTGCCTCCGCGACCCGCAAGGTGTCGGTGAACTGTTCGAAGCGGCGGATTTTGCCGTCAGCCACGCACCAGACATGCACGACACGCACGTTCATCGCCTTGCCGGTTGCTTTGCAACGGGCCGTATAATTGCCGATCGCCACCACATCGTCGCCGGCATCCAGCAACCGCTGGAGCGTGAAGGTGTAATCGTCCCAGGCCGAACCGAGCGCGGCAAAGACATTCTCGACGATGGCCTGCGGCCCCACATAGGTGCCGGCGCAGGGAAAGCCGTCCATCTCCGTCCAGCGGCAATCCTCGGCGATGTCGGCAAGCATGCCGTCCAAGTCGCGGCGATCATTGGCATCGTAGTGGCTCTTGACGATTTCGAAGGCTGTGCGCATCGGGCAAACTCCTTGGCGATATTAAAATGTTAGAATTCACTTACGGACCGTGAGCAGGTCCTTTCGGAATTTCATGACCGTGTGGTGCGTTTCCTCAATCGGCAAAAGCCAGCGTCGGCAAATCGACGGTCCCGGCGCCGCCGTCCACGGTCAGGATGGCGCCGTTGATCATCGCCGCCTCGGGCGAGGCCAGGAAGCAGACGGCATTGGCGACTTCGTCCGCCGTCGCCGGGCGGCCGAGCGGCACGTCCTTGGTGACCAGCGCATAGGCCTCGGCCACCGAGTTCAGCTTGAATTTCTCGATGACCATCTGCATTTCCTCATCCGCCATCGGCGTCGAGACCCAGCCCGGGCAGACGGTATTGGTGCGCACGCCAAGGCGGCCGTAATCGCGCGCCAGCGACTTGGCGAGGCCGATGCAGGCATGTTTCATGGTGACATAGCCGGCGGCATCCGGCCCGGCGAACAGGCCTGCGATCGACGACAGCACGACGATGCTGCCCTTGGAACGCATAAGATGCGGCAGCGTCTCGCGCGCCGAGACGAAGGCGGTGTTGAGGTTGAGGCGGGTGGCCAGAGCCCAGGTTTCGTCACTCATCGAAACGGTCGGGCCGACGCCATGGCCGCCGGCATTGGCGATCAGGATATCGACGCCGCCGAGCTGCTCGGCGGTCGCGGTGACGGCGGCCTTCATGCTGGCGGTATCGGCGGCATCGGCGGCGAAGACGGAGGCGCCGATCTCCTCGGCCACGGCCCTGAGCGGCTCCGGCCGACGCCCAACGAGCGCTATCCTGCCGCCTTCGGACGCGATGCGCCGCGCCACCGCCGCCCCGATGCCCGTGCCGCCGCCGGTGATGATGGCAACCTTGTTCTGGAAACGCATATGGTCCTCCCTTTCTGTCGTTCGATCATGCGCCGAAGCGGAACGCCCGTCGCGTCCGGTCCTGCACTTCCTTTTGTCTGAGACTGCACTGGCAGATCCCGCTCTAACGAAAAAAGGCGGCCCGACCGGACCGCCTCTGTTTTTGGAGCTTAGTAGACCTTGCTGTCAGGCCCGGGATGCGCCGCCGCCTCCGCAGCCCTGAAATCGGCGAGCAGCTTGGTCGTCGCATTGGCGAGCAGCGTCACGTCGTTGCCGATGGCGACGAAGGTGGCGCCGAGATCGAGGTAACGCTTGGCGAGCGCCAGGTCGCCGGTCAGGATGCCGGCCGCCTTGCCATGGCCCTGGATGCGCTTCAGCGCATCCTCGACCGCCGCCTGCACCTCCGGCGCGCCCGGCTTTCCGAGATAACCCATGTCGGCGGCGAGATCGGCCGGGCCGATGAAGACGCCGTCGACGCCCTCGGTGGTGGCGATCGCATCGAGATTGGCGATACCGGCGCGGTTCTCCACCTGTAGCAGCAGGCAGACCTCGTCATTGGCCGTCTGCAGGTAATCGGGAATGCGGTTGAAGGCAGACGCGCGGGCCAGCGCCGCGCCGACGCCGCGCACGCCATGCGGCGGGTAGCGCACGGCCTTGACCATGGCTTCCGCCTGTTCGCGGCTGTCGACCATCGGGATCAGCAATGTCTGGGCGCCGATATCGAGCAATTGCTTGACCATCCAGGTCTCGCCGATCGGTGGGCGGATGACGGCATGGGACGCCGTGCCCTTCATCGCCTGCAATTGCGAGACGAGCAGCGGCACGTCGTTGGGCGCATGTTCGGCATCGAGCAGCAGCCAGTCGTAACCGGCGCCGGCGCAGATTTCCACCGTATAGGGATTGGCCAGCGCCTGCCACAGGCCGATCTGGGCCCGGCCTTCCTTCAGCGCCGCCTTGAACGTGTTCTTGGGAGCAGGCATGGGAAACACTCCTTAGAGGAAATGGCAGGCAATCGTGCCGTAAGGGCCGAAATCGGCATTGATCGTATCGCCATGGCGCGCTTCGACCGGACGGATGAACGAGCCGGCAAGCACGATCTGCCCCGCCTCGATACCGTCGCCATATTGTGCCAAGCGATTGGCGAGCCAGGCGATGCCGCGGGCCGGATGGTTGAGCACGCCAGCCCCCAGCCCGGTCTCCTCGACCTCGGCATTGCGCGAAACGATGGCGCCCATCCAGCGCATGTCCACCTGATCCGGCCGCATCTGCCGCCCGCCGATGACGATGCCGGCATTGGCGGCATTGTCGGAAATCGTATCGACGATGCTGCGCGCCTTCTTCGTCTCCGGATCGACACGCAAGACGCGGGTGTCCAAGATCTCCAGCGCCGGGGTGATGTAGTCCGTGGCGTTGAGTACGTCGAAGATGGAGACGTTGGGGCCTTTCAGCGGCGCCTTTATCACGAAGGCGATTTCCGCCTCGATGCGCGGCTGAATGAAGCGGTCGGCGGGGATGACCGCACCGTCCTCGAACAGCATGTCGTCGAACAGCACGCCGGAATCGGGAATGTCGATGTTCAAGGCATATTGCATCGCCTTGGAGGTGAGGCCGATCTTCCAGCCGATGACCTTGCGGCCGCCGGCGATCTTCTGCTTCACCCAGGCGGCCTGCACGGCATAGGCATCGTCCATGCTCATGCCGGGATGTTTTAAGGAAAGCAGGCCGATCTGCTTGCGGCTTTCCTCGGCGCCATCAAGGGCGCTGGCGGCGGCTTCGATCTCTTGCGCGTTCAGCATGGCTTACACCTTCTCGTCGGCGATGGTGTTGCGCAGCATGCCGATGCCCTCGGCCTCGACCTCGACCACGTCGCCCGGCTTCAGCCAGATCGGCGGATCGAAACGGGCGCCAGCGCCTGTCGGCGTGCCGCAGACGATGACGTCGCCGGGAACCAGCGTCGTGAAGGTGGAGATGTAATTGATGATTTTCCGGAAGGAGAAGATCATCCGGCTGGTGCGATCCTGCTGGCGCACCTCACCGTTGACGCGGGTTTCGAGCCTGATGTCGGCAAGCTGGCTCTCGTCGGTATAGGGCACCAGCCAGGGGCCGATGGAGCCGGTCGCGTCGAAATTCTTGCCCTGCGTCACGTTGAACTTCGCGTGGCGCACCCAGTCGCGGATCGTACCCTCGTTACAGAGGGTGAGCGCGGCGATATGGTCGAGCGCATCCTTCTCGGCGATGCGGCGGCCGCCCTTGCCGATGACGATGGTGACCTCCCCCTCGTAATCGAGCTGCGGGCTTTCCGGCGGGCGGATCAGCGGCCGGTCATGGCCGGTGAAGGAGCGCGGGAAGCGGATGAACAGCGAGGGATTGGAAGGCGCTGCCTGCCCGTCCTTGTATTCCTCATTGCGGTCGGGGAAATTGACGCCAACGCAGATGATCTTTTCCGGCGATGGAATCGGGATCTCGTAGGTGATCTCGGAGAGCGGGATATCGGCCGGGAGGCCCTCGCCCTCTTCCGCCAGCCTGGCCAGCGCGCCCGCCTCGATGACCTCGCGCAGCGTCGGCCAGGTTTTTCCGTGCCGCGCCGAGAGATCGACGACGCCGTCCTCCTTCAGCAAACCGTAACCGCTGCCCTTGGCGGTCGAGAAACTCAACAATCTGGCCATCTGCGCCTCGCTTTTCTGTCTGTGCCGGGGCTTCGCCGCCCCGTATTCCTCAACGAAGTCCCCTCTCCCCGCAAGCGGGAAGAGGTCAGGGTGAGGAGCCATTCTACCTTACGGCGCGACGATCGGCTGTGCCTTCAGCACGCTGTCGCGCGGCTCGGCGCCGGCGAACAAGCTGCCTTCCTCGAACCAGGATTTCGGCGCCGGTGCGCCCCACAACGTCTGGCGCTGCGGATCCTTCAGATCCCATTTGATCGGCTCCAGGTCGGGGTCGACCGTCTGATAATCCGAGCAATAGATCTCGATGCGATGGCCATCGGGATCGCGGATATAGAGGAAGAAGGCATTGGAAATGCCGTGGCGGCCGGGGCCGCGCTCGATGTTCGGCAACCAACCGGTGGTCGACATCAGGTCGAGCAGGTCGATGATGTTGAGCGGCGTCGGCACCCAGAAGGCGGTGTGGTGCAGGCGCGGGCCCTTGCCGTTGGTGAAGGCGATGTCATGGACGCCGCCCTTGCGGTGCGTCCAGGCAGCCCAGAGACGGCCGGTTTCCTCGTCGGCGGTATATTCCGTCACCCGGAAACCGATCTCGTTGTAGAAGGCGACGCTCTCGTCGACATTGGGCGAAAAGCAGTTGAAATGGTCGATGCGCAGCGGCTTCACGCCCTTATAGAGCGCGTATTTCTGATGGATCGGCGGCAGACGGTCCATCTTGGAGTAGAACTCCAGCGGAATGCCATGCGGATCGCGGGTGCGGAAGGTTCGGCTCTGGTAAGGACGCTCGATCCATTCGACCGGCAGGCCCTTGCCCTTGAAGAAATGCTCGGCCTTGTCGAGGTCTTCTTCGGAATAGACCTTGAAGCCGAGGTCGCGGGCTTCGGCCTTGTCGGCCTTCTTGAGCACGATGCAGTGATGGCCGCGCTCTTCCAGCGCCCGCAGATAGATCGTATCCTTGTCCTCGTCGGTCACCTGCAGGCCGAGCGTATCGACGTAGAAGGCGCGCGACTTGGCGAGATCGGTCACGGCGAGTTCGACGTGGCTGAGGCGCACGATGTTGAAGGCCGGGTAGAGATTGGGTGTCGGTAAGGCCATGTTTTCCTCCTCAAAGTGTCGGGTGCGGCGAGTGGGCGCTCAGCCGCCGAGTTTCTGGATGGCGTGCGCCGAGTTGGCGAAGGCGACGTTCTTGGTTTCCATGTAGAAATCGAAGGACCAGTCGCCGCCGTCGCGGCCGATGCCGGAGTTCTTGACGCCGCCGAACGGCGTCGGCAGGTGGCGGACGTTTTCGGAATTCACCCAGATCATGCCGGCTTCCAGCGCATCGGTGAAGCGGAAGGCGCGGGTGACGTCGTTGGTCCAGAGATAGCCGGTCAGGCCGTATTGCACATCGTTGGCCAGTTCCAGCGCCTGCGCTTCGTCCTTGAACGGGATGGCGGTCAGGACCGGGCCGAAAATTTCTTCCTGGGCGATGCGCATCTGGTTATGGGCGCCGGTGAACAGCGTCGGCGAGACATAGCAGCCGCCGCCCGGACCATCGAATTTTGCGCCGCCGGCGGCAACGGTCGCACCTTCGCCACGGCCGATCTCGATATATTCCAACACCTTCTTTTCATGCACCGGATGGATCAGCGGGCCGACGACGGTTTCCGGGTCGAGCGGGTGACCGACCTTGATGCGCTTGGCCTTTTCGGCGACCAGTGCCGTGAACTTGTCGTAGACGCTTTCCTCGACCAGCAGGCGCGAGGAGGAGGTGCAGCGCTCGCCGTTCAGCGAATAGATCATGAAGACGGCGGCGTCCGCCGCGCGCTCCAGGTCGGCATCGGCGAAGACCACGACCGGGTTCTTGCCGCCGAGTTCGAAATGCACGCGCTTGAGGGTATCGGCGCCCTGTTTCATGATCATCGAGCCGGTGCGGCTTTCGCCGACGAAACCGATGGCCTTGATCGCGGGATGTTCGGTCAGCGCCTTGCCGGCATCTTCGCCGAGGCCGTTGACGAGGTTCCAGACGCCCTTGGGCAGGCCGGCTTCCTCGGCGATCTCGACCAGCAGGCGGGCGGTCAGCGGCGAGAATTCGGCCGGCTTGTGGACGATGGTGCAGCCGGCGGCCAGTGCCGGCGCAATCTTCCAGGTCGACAGCATGAACGGCGTGTTCCACGGCGTGATGATGCCGACCGGGCCGATCGGCACGCGGGTCGTCAGATTGACCTGGCCGGGGCCGCGCAGCGTCTTGCCGTCACGCGCCTCAGGGGCGCGGTCGGCGAAGAAGCGGAAGTTTTCCGCGCCGCGGAGCGCCGCCTTGGCCATGAACTTCAAGGACTGCCCGGTGTCCATGCATTCGACGAAGGCGATTTCTTCGGCGCGCGCCACGATGGCGTCGGCGATCTTGTGCAACAGCTTCTTGCGGGCCGTGCCGTCCATCGCCGCCCATGCCGGGAAAGCGGCCTTGGCTGCCTTGGCGGCGCGGTCGATATCGGCCGCCTTTCCGCGCGCGACATTGGCCAGCGGCTTCAGGTCAACAGGCGAGATCGTCTCGAAGGTGGCGCCGTCGGCGGCTGGCACATCCTCGCCGCCGATGCGGTTCAGGACGCCGTTTTCGAATGTCTGCAGATAGGCTTTCGCCTTGGCGATGTTTTCGTCGAGCTTGGACATGGGGTCACTCCGTCAGCAAAAGAGGTGCCGGCAGCGGCTCTCGCGCCGGTGAATAAATCGGGATCAGGCCTGCTTGTGGCGCAGGCGGGGATGGATGGCGTTCTTCTTCCAGCTCAGCTCCGCGTCGATCTCGCGGATTTCCAGCGTCAGCGCGAAATGCGGGGTGGTAAACAGCGGCGACAGGAATTCGGTGACCGTGGCAAAGATCGCCTCGCCGGTCTTTTTCTTCTCCTCGGCGCTACGGCCCTTGCCGATGCGGAAGCACATGTCGATGAAGCCGTTCTCCGGCAGCAGGTCGGCCACCGCATAGGCATCGGCGCGCAAGGCCCGCACCCGCACGGCGCCGAGCTCGAACAGGCCGGTCGACAGGATCGTCGCATGCACCGCCTTGCACAGCCCGTCGAAGTCGACTGATACATCGAGATTGGCGGAATATTCCATGGTGAAATGCGGCATGGTCCCTCCCTTTAGGATTGCCCCGCATTGCCGGGGCCTTTCTTATTATATTTAACATGTTAATGATATCGCCCGATGTGTCAAGCGGCTTGTTCGCCCGAAAAATCGGCGCGCGATTGAAAAGGACGGAAAAATGCACCATAGAGCCAGCATGCAAGACACTCCGTCCAAATCCAAATTGCCGCAGGATGCGCTGTTGCCGCGCAACACCCGCCGTTCCCTGCCGATCGCGCTGTTGCGCGCCCGCGAAGCGGTGATGACGCATTTCCGCCCGATGCTGGCCGAGCATGACATCACCGAGCAGCAATGGCGCGTCATCCGCATCCTTGCCGAAGCCGGCACCGTCGATGCCTCCGACATGGCCGACCGCGCCTTCATCCTGGCGCCCAGCCTGACCCGCATCATCCGTTCGCTGGAAGAGCGCGGCATCATCACCAAGGCCAAGGACGACAATGACGGCCGGCGGGTGCTGTTGCGCATCACCCCGGCCGGCCTCGCCATCATCGACGAAGTGGCCCCGGAAAGCCGCCTCATCTATGAAACGCTCGAAAAGCGCTTCGGCGGCGAGCGCATCGACCAGCTTCTCGACATGCTGGACGAACTCGCCACCATCAACGACTGACCTCTTCGGCCAGCGCCCGCACATCGGCGACATAGCGCTTCAGGCGGGCGGCGTTGTCGGGCAGATCCGGCCGCGCCGCCGCCCAGCCGATATAGGTGAGCGCCCGCAACAGCAGGAACAGCGGCAGGTGGACGAATTCCGCCTTTGCTTGCGGCCGCACCTCGGCATAACCCGCCAGCAGCGCGTCGCGCAGATCGGCAAAATCCGCCTCGCGCCGGTTGCGCAGCAGCGCCGTCGCCAGCTCGAACAGGCGGAAACCGAAGCCGCAATCGTCGAAATCGATGAAAGCGACCCCCTCCCCCTGCACGAAGACGTTTTCGCGCACGAGGTCGGCATGGATCAGGCCGTAATCCAGCACTGCCGCAATCCCGGCGAGCTTGACGGCGAGATCGTCCCTGAGGCAAGTAAGATAATCGCGGTCCTCGGGCTGCAACGCCTCGCAATCCCAGAAACGGCCCCAGAAGGGCGCTTCGCCGAGCAGGCCGGCGCCATCCCAGGCCGGGCGCTCGAAACCGTCGGCTTTCGAAAACGCGTCGGCGGCATTATGCATGCGCGCCATGTCGCGGCCGATGGCGGCGAAGATCGCCGGCAGGTCGCGGCCTTCGCGCGGCAGCGGCACGCCGGTTTCGCCAAGCGGTTCGCCCTCCACCCAGCCGATCAGATCGGCATAATGCGGCACGTCTCCATCCGCCGGCAAGGCGACGAGCAAGGCGCCGGTGACGGCCGGGATCGGCTCCGGCACGGCGAGGCCTTGGCGGCGCAGATCCGCCATCCAGGCCAGTTCCGAGGCCAGCGCCGCCTGCGAATGATAGGCCGGGCGATGCAGACGCAGCGCCGCCGGTTGGCCATCGGCGAGGCGCACCTTGAACACCGCATTCTCGCGGTATTTCAGCAATTGCGGCACCTGGGCCGGCAGGTTCCAATGGGCAAGGGCGGCCGTCGCCGTCGCCGTCAGGGTTTCGACGATGCCGTCCATGGCCTCACAACACGCCCAGCACGTCGTCGAGCGTCGACAGCATGAAGTCGGCATTCTCCTTCGTAAACGGCATGGGCGGGCGGATCTTGGTGGCGTTCTGGTGAATGCCGAGCTTGCCCATCAGCACGCCGCGCTCGCGCATCTCGTTGATGACGCGGGTGGCGATGTCGGAGGCCGGAGTCTTTTCCTGGCGGTCGAGCACCAGCTCGGCACCGAAGAACAACCCGCTACCGCGCACATTGCCGATCAGCGCATATTTTTCCGCCAGTTTCTGCAGGCCCTGCCGGGCGTAAGCGCCGACCTCAAGCGCATTGGCTTGAAGCTTTTCCTCCTCCAGCACGTGGAGAACGGCCATGGCCGCCGCGCAGGAGACCGGATTACCGCCAAACGTGTTGAAGTAGCGGAAAGCCTTGCGGAAGGCATTCAGCGTGTCCGCGCTGGCGACGACGCCGCCGATCGGATGGCCATTGCCCATCGGCTTGCCGAGGGTGACGACGTCGGGCACGATCCCCGCCTTCTGGTGGCCCCACATATGGGTGCCGGTGCGGCCGAAACCGGGCTGCACCTCGTCGCAAAGCACGAGGCCGCCGGCCTTCTTCACCGCCGCGACCGCCGGTGCAAGAAAATTCTCCGGCAGGTCCGGGAAACCCTCATTGGCGAAAAAGGGATCGATGATCAGCGCCGAGAAGCCGAAGGGGCTTTCCTGCAAGGAGGCAATCGCTTTTTCCACCTCCGCCGCCCAGGCATCCGCAAACGCCTGTCCGCCCTCGCCGCCGAACGGACGATAGGCATCCGGGGCCGGCACATGGCGGACATGGCCGCCATAGCCGCCGACCGGCGGCATGCGCGTCGAAAGCTGCGACACCGCCGTGGTGTTGCCGTGATAGGTGAAGTCGGTGGCGATGACGCCGGTCTTGCCGGTCACCGCCTGCGCCATGCGGAGCGCCACGTCGTTGGCCTCGCTGCCGGTGCAGGTCAGGATCGCGGTGTCGAGGCTCCTGTCGAAGGTCGCCGTCAGCCGCTCGACATAGTCGAGAATGCCCTCATGCAGGTAGCGCGTGTGGGTGTTGAGCGTCGACGCCTGCCGGCAGATCGCCTCGACGACGCGCGGATGGCAGTGGCCGACATGCGGCACATTGTTGTAGCAATCGAGATATTTGCGCCCGTCCGCATCCCACAGCCACACGCCCTCGCCCTTCACCAGATGGACGGGGTCGTTGTAGAACAGCGACATGTTCTTGCCGAGCAGCCGCTCGCGGCGCTCGCGCAATGCCTGTTCGCCGCTCATCTCACTGCCCCTTCGCGGCTGTCAGGCCGGCATCCAGCGCCGAGACGATCTTCTGCACGTCGGCGGCGGTGATGACCAGCGGCGGCGAGATGATGACGTTCGGGCCGGAGGTGCGGACCATGACGCCCTCGTCATAGGCGACGTCATAGACCTTCTGCACCACGTCCTTGGCGGCGGCACTTTTCTTGGCGCGGTCGGAGACCAGCTCCAGCGCCGCCATCAGGCCCCTGCCGCGCACGTCGCCGACCAGCTCATGCTTTTCCTTCAGGCCTTCCAGCCCGGCCATCAGCTCCGGCCCGCGCGCGGCGGCATTGGCGGCGGTGTTGACGCGGGCGGTTTCCTTCAGCGTCGCAAGTGCTGCCGCAGCCCCCACCGGATGGCCGGAATAGGTGTAGCCATGGCCGATGGCGCCGAAAGCGGTCTTGTCGGCTTCGAACACGCTCGCCACCTTGTCGGAGATCATCACCGCGCCGAAGGGGAAATAGCCGTTGGTGATCGCCTTGGCGGTGGTCATCATGTCGGGCTTGACGCCCCAGCCGCGCGAGCCGGTCCAGGCGCCGGTGCGGCCGAAAGCGGTGATGACCTCGTCGGCGATCAGCAGGATGCCGTGCTTGTCGCAGATGGCGCGCATCAGCGGCATGAAGGTCTCATGCGGCACGATGACGCCGCCGGCGCCCAGCACCGGCTCCATGATGAAGGCGGCAATGGTATCGGCGCCCTGGAAGGCGATCTCGTCCTCGAACTGGCGGGCGATGGCTTGCGCGATCTCGGCCGGATCGGTGGTGTTGAACGGGTTGCGATAGGGATAGGGCGCGGCGAGATGGAAGACGCCCGGCAGTAGCGGCTCGTAGTTGCGGCGGAAATTGGCGTTGCCGTTGACCGAGGCGCCGCCGAAATGCGTGCCGTGATAACCCTTCTTCAGCGCCACGAACTTGGTGCGCTCCGGCTGGCCGTTGATCTTGTGGAACTGGCGGGCAAGGCGCAGCGCCGTCTCGACCGAATCCGAACCGCCCGAGGTGAAGAAGGAACGGGTCAGCCCGTCTTCCCTGAAGAATTCGGCCAGTTCGTAGGAAAGCTCGATCAGCGGCGAATTGGTGGTGCCGCGAAAGGTCGAGTAATAGGGCAGTTCGTCGAGCTGGTCGCGGATCGCCTTCTTCACCGGCTCGCAGGAATAGCCGAGATTGACGTTCCACAGCCCGCCGACGGCATCCAGTACCTTCTTGCCCTCGATATCGACGACCTCGACGCCCTCGGCGGCATTGATGATGCGCGGGGGCTTGGCCTGCATCTCGGCCGGATGCGCCATGGGATGCCAGAGATGGCGGGCATTGTTCTCGATCAGGAAGTTGGAATCGCGCATGGGGATATCCTTTCAAATTCCAAGCATTTTCAGGGCCTGTGCATAAGAGTCGGCAGGCCGGGTCACGTCGAAATGCACATAGGGAAGGCCGACGGCTTCGGCCCCCTCGATATTCTTCTTCTGGTCGTCGACAAAAACGCAATCCGCCCGGTCGATGCCCACTTCCGCCAGCACCTGCTCATAGGCGCGCGGATCGGGCTTGAGGATTTTTGTATAAGTCGCATCGACGATGACGTCGAACAGCTCGATCAGCGGGAAACGCTTGCGAAATTCGACGCCGTAGAACAGGTCGAGCTCGTTGGAGAGGATGGCGAGCTTCAGCCCGGCCTCCTTGGCGCGCAGGATGGCGTCGCGCGCTTCCGGGCGCAACACCAGCTCGGCATCGGCGCCGCGCGCCCGCTGCACGAAGGTCTTCATGTCGTCCCACTCTTCGCCGAGCATCGCGCCGACTTCGCGGGTGCGGGTCATCCAGTAATCGCGCTCGGTGATTTCGCGCGCCTGCATCGAGACCCAGAGCGGATCTGTCGAGGGATCGAAGGGGCCGCGCCAGGTCAGCGTGCCAGCGGCAAGCCCAAGCGCCCGCTCGGTGATGTCATGCGTCTCGAACAGTGTGCGGGTGACGACACCGCCGAAATCGAGGATCAATGCTTTTTGTTTTTTCGCATTTCCGGTCATGCAATGCGGCCCTTCTCGATGATGCCTTCGGCGACCCAGCGATCGAAAACTTCCAATGCCTTGGCGGCGAAAGCCGGGGTGTTGATATGGGTATCGACCTCCTCGAAGGCGACGGAGGCGGGCACCGCCTTGCGCATCTCGTCGAGGAAGGCGTCGAGCGCTTCCGGCTCGTGCAGCGGTTCGCCCGCCTGGTCCCATTCCTGGATGCCCCTGGCCGGCAGGATGAAGGCGACCGGGGCGGCGGCGGCTTGCAGCTTGGCGGCGACGACATGGGCGACGTCGCGGCGATGCTGCGCCGAGACGGTCACCGAACCGATCAGCCGGTTATGGGCATGGTAGGGCCGGTCGGCGAAGCGCTCGGGCGCGGCGGCCCAGGCGGGAATATCGACCATGTCGATGGCGCCGGGGGCGACGATCTGCGGAATGCCGGCGCGGCCGGCATTTTCGAGGCGGTCCGGCCCCGAGGTGACCACCGAGCCGTTATGGGCATTGGTGACTTCCTGGATGCAGAAATCGAAGACGGCGGCAAAACCCTTCTTGGCAGCTACCGCCTCATAGGCGCGCCCGCCCATGCCGGTGGAATGGAAGACGGCGACGTCATAGCCGCGCTTTTCCAGCTCGGGCTTCAGCATCTTCATGTATTTGAGGCAGGAGGAGCCGAGCGAGGTCATGCCGATCAGCGGCCGTTCGCGGCCGGGCTTTTCGCTGGCCTTGGCCGCGCCGACCACGGCGCCGCAGGCCTGCGACAGCACAGCGCGGCAGATCGGGTTGAGGCCGTAGAGCCCGCCGGCCCACAGGATCATCATCAGGTCGGGCGCGATGCGCTCCGGCGGCAGCAGGTGCGAATAGGCGATGGTCGAGACGATGAATTTCGGCACGCCGATCGGCAGAACGGCAGCGACGTCGAGCGCCAGATCCGTGCCGAGCGAACCGCCGAGCGCGATCACGCCGTCGACTTCGCCGGCCTCGTAGAGACGGCGCACTAGCCCGGCCGCACCTTCGGCCATCAGCACCATGGCGGTGTTTTCGTCGCCGCTATCGATGATCGCCTGGATGGTGGTGCCGGCGCTCGCGGCGATGTCATGCTTGGAATGATCCGGCATATAGGGCGGATCGCCGAGCACGCTGACATCGACCATGATCGGCAGACCGCCGGCCTGGCCGATGACATCGGCCATGAACAGCAGTTCGTCGCTCTTGGTGTCGCCAGTGCCGATCACCAGAATTTTGGGCAGACGGGCGCTTGCGCTCATCAACCGTTCCTCCTCGATTGATTGGGGGGACGGATCTGCCGATCGGTCCCGAAAAAAGCTGCGGAAATGGCCTCGGCGGCCGCACGGACTGCGGCGCCATAATCCAGAACGACGTCCTCTCCGGTGCGCACCAGCGGCGCGGCGACCGTGATACAGCCGATCGGTCGCGCACCCGGCCCGGCGATCGCCGAGGACATGCTGACGACCCCGAGCTCGCGGCCCTGGCGGCTGATGGAAAACCCCCGCGCCCGCGCCTCCGACAAGCGTCGACGCAGAATGGCGGGATCGACGATGGTGAATTCGGTATAGGCGGCCAGTGGCTTGGTCAGCTCCGCTTCGATCACCTCGTCGGGAGAGGCCGCCAGAAAGGCAAGGCCGGAGGCGGTCGCATGCGGCTGCAGCACCGTGCCGACGTTGACGAAGACGCGGTGGGCGTGCGGCGATTCCTCCACATGGATGGTGGAGAGGCGGCCGTTGGAAAATTCGGAGAGGTGCACGGTCTCTTCCGTGCGCTCGGCAAGCTGGCGTAGAAAAGGCAGCGCTGTGCTAAGGAAGGGGTAGCGCGCCTCGCGGATGCGCGCCAGCCGAAGCGGTGCCGCGCCGATGCGGTATTTCCGCGTCTCGGGCAGTTGTTCGACGAAGCCGTGCTTTTCCAGCTCGACCAGGAAACGACGCGTGGTCGCCTTGTCGTAGCCGCAGGCCTGCGCGATCTCCGTCAGCCCCGCCTCGCAGTCGAGCCGGGACAGGACGTCCAGAAGCGTCAGGGCCTTGCCGATGGTGCTCATTGTGTTCTCCTCAGGTCAAGCACCGGAACCTGTCCACCACGCCTCTCCGGGCGTTTCGCATGGCAGAGATACTTAACATGCGAATTAACTTGACAGGAAGCGGAGCGATTTGCAAGTCTATATTTGAAGCATAGGTTCACATAATGAACCAGCGTTTTCCGGCCTCAAGATGAAGAAAAATGCCGGGCGCAAGCTTCCGCCTATGGGCCGCGATTGGAGCGCGGCCACCGCAAATCCAAGGGGAGCTGACATCATGACCAATCCGCAAGTGCCGGCCCAGGAGGCCAACCAACTGCGCAAGAACAGCCTCGGCGTCGGGGCTGTGACCTTTCTCGTCGTTTCCGCGGCCGCGCCGCTGACGGCGGTCGCCGGCGGCGTGCCGCTGTCGATGCTGCTCGGCAACGGCCCGGGCATACCGCTGACCTTCCTTTTCGTCACCGCCATCCTTCTCTTCTTCTCGGTCGGCTATGTCGCCATGGCCCGCCATATCCGCAATGCCGGCGCCTTCTATGCCTATACGGCGCAAGGGCTTGGCGGAATGATGGGCGGTGCCGCCGCCCTCGTCGCCATCCTCGCCTACAATGCCATGCAGATCGGCGTCTTCGGCCTGTTCGGGGCTGCCACCTCCGGTTTCTTCGCGGGGCTCGGCATCGACCTGCCCTGGTGGGTCTGGACCTATGTCGGCATCGCCGCCGTCGCCGTGCTCGGCTATCGCCGCGTCGATCTCTCGGCGCGCGTGCTGACCGTGCTCGTCATCCTCGAATATCTCGTGGTGCTGGTCATCGATGCCGCCATCCTGTTCAAGGGCGGCGACAGCGGGCTGACGGCGGTGCCGTTCACGCCCTCCGCCTTCATGAGCGGCACGCCGGCCATCGGCATCCTGTTCTGCTTCGCCGCCTTCATCGGCTTCGAGGCGACCACCATCTACAGCGAGGAAGCCCGCGACCCCGCCCGCACCGTGCCGCGCGCCACCTATATCTCGGTGCTGATCATTGGCCTGTTCTACATGCTGACCTCCTGGCTGATGGTCACCGGCGCCGGTTCCGACAAGCTGGTCGGCGAGTTGCAGGCCTTGGCCGATCCGACCACCTTCCTGTTCGGCCTGGCCGAGCGTTACGTCGGCCACTGGATCATCCCGGTCATGAACCTGCTGTTCGTCACCAGCCTGTTTGCCGGCGTCGTCGCCTTCCATAACGGCGTCGCCCGCTACATGTATGTCGCCGGTCGCGAAGGCTTGTTGCCGCGCAGCCTGGGCGTCACCCATCCGGTGTTCCAGAGCCCGCATGTCGGCTCCGTTGTCCAGACGATCATCGCCGTCCTCGTCGTCGGCCTGTTTGCGGTCACCGGCCAGGATCCGGTGCTGGCGCTCTTCTCCTGGCTCACCAATGTCGGTACGCTGGCGATCATGCTGCTGATGACCTTCACCGCCTTTGCGATCGTCGTCTTCTTCGGCCGCCGGCCGGAGCTGGGCGGCAGCGCGCTCGCCACCCGCATCCTGCCGGTGCTGACCGGCGTCATCCTCGCAGCGCTGGTCGTCTATATCGCCGTCAATTTCGGCAGCATCGCCGGCGCCAGCGGCGCTCTCGCCGTCTTCCTGCCGGGGCTGGTGCTGATCGCCGTCGTCATCGGCTTCATCCTCGCCGCCCGGCTGAAGGGCGCGGATGCGGCCGGCTTCGCCCGGCTCGGCGCCGGCCAGGCCGCCTGATCTGCAACGGACGGCGGCCGGAAACGGCCGCCGTCAAAATTCGCTATTTCGAGGATACCGCCATGCAAGACAAGATCGATCATCTCCGCCAGCAGGCGGTTTCCCCGCAGGGCCTGTTCATCGACGGGCGCTGGCAGGAGGCGGCCGAGGGCCGCACCATGGCGGTGGTCTCGCCCATCGACGGCAGGCATCTGACGACGCTCGCCGCCGCAAGTGCTGCCGATGTCGACCGCGCCGTCGCCGGCGCCCGCAACAGCTTCGAAAAGGGCATCTGGGCGAAAGCCGCGCCCGCCGAGCGCAAGAAGGTGCTGCTGAAGATCGCCGAGCTGATCGAAAAGCATGCGCTGGAACTCGCCGTTCTCGGCGTGCGCGACAACGGCACCGAAATTTCCATGGCGCTGAAGGCCGAGCCCGGCAGCGCCGCCGGCACCTTCCGTTATTATGCCGAGGCGATCGACAAGGTCTATGGCGAGATCGCCCCAACCGCCGAGAACGTGCTCGGCCTTATCCACCGTGCCCCCGTCGGCGTCGTCGCCGCCATCGTGCCGTGGAACTTCCCGATGATGATCGGCGCCTGGAAGATTGCGCCAGCGCTCGCCGCCGGCAATTCCGTGGTGCTGAAGCCGGCCGAGGGCGCGTCGCTGACACTGCTGCGCCTTGCTGAACTCTGCGCCGAGGCCGGCCTGCCGGAAGGCGTGCTCAACGTCGTCACCGGCGAAGGCCGCGTCACCGGCGAGGCGCTCGGTCTCCACATGGATATCGACGTGCTCGCCTTCACCGGCTCCGGCCCGGTCGGGCGCAAGCTGCTCGAATATTCGGCCCGCTCCAACCTCAAGCGCGTCTATCTGGAGCTTGGCGGCAAGTCGCCCAACATCGTCTTCGCCGATGCGCCCGACCTTGCCCAGGCGGCAAAGGTTTCCGCCTACGGCATCTTCCGCAATTCCGGCCAGGTCTGCGTCGCAGGCTCGCGCCTGCTGGTCGAGCGCGCCATCGCCGAGGAATTTTCCGAGAAGGTGGCGGCCATCGCCGCCGCGATGAACGTCGGCGATCCCCTGCATCTCGCCACCGAAGCCGGCGCCATCTCTAGCGAAATCCAGCTGCAGAAGGATCTGGGCTTTGCCGAACAGGCGCTCTCCGAAGGCGCGAAACTGCGCACCGGTGGCACCCGCATCCTCGAAGAGACCGGCGGCTTCTACATGCAGCCGACCGTCTTCGACGTCACGCCTTCGATGACGCTGGCGCGCGAGGAAGTGTTCGGGCCGATCCTGTCGATCATTCCTTTCGACACGGAAGCGGATGCCCTTGGCATCGCCAATAGCAGCGAATACGGCCTTGCCTCCGCCGTCTGGACCGCCAACCTGTCGCGGGCGCATCGCATGGTGCGCGGCATCCGCGCCGGCGTCGTGCATGTCAACACCTATGGCGGCGCCGACAACACCGTGCCCCTCGGCGGCGTCAAGCAATCCGGCAACGGCCACGACAAGTCCTTGCACGCGCTCGACAAATACGTCGACCTCAAGACCGCCTGGATTCAGCTCTGAGGCATCGCCCCGCCCGGCGGGTGGCCGCAAAGGCCGCCCACCGGTCACTGCGGATCGGATCAAAAAATATTTAACGTGTGAATTATATTGACACCGGCCCGCACCTGCGGCAATCTGATATTGAATAATAGGTTCAAATAATGAACCATAACGGGAACGACATCATGACGACTGCGCCACGCGCCGATCTCATCCTCACCCATGGCCGCATTTACACGGTCGATCCGAACAATTCCTGGGCCGAAGCCGTAGCCATATCGGGCGGACGCATTCTCGCCGTCGGCGGCGCCGCCGAGATCGAAGCCTACAGGGGCGAAGGCACCGAGGTCGTCGATCTCGCGGGACGCATGGCCATGCCCGGCTTCGTCGACATCCACAACCACATCATGATGGGCGGCCAGGCCGACCTGTTCGAGACCCAGATCGCCGCCGGCGCCTCGGTCGACGACATCTGCGCCCATGTGCGCCGGCAGGCGGAAGCCGCAGGCCCCGGCCAGTGGATCGTCGCCAACCAGTGGGGCGCCGACATGATCACGGCGCTGAACAGCGAGGCGTCGCTTGCCAAGCTCGATGCCGCCGGCCTCGGCCATCCGGTACTGCTGCGCGACGAGACCATGCACAATCGCTGGGTCAACAGCGAGGCGATGCGCCTGTCCGGCATTTCCGACAACCAGCCCGATCCGCCGGCCGGCGCCTTCGGCCGCGACCCGGCGACCGGCCGCCTGACCGGCCTGCTGATCGAATCCGCCGCCGGCATCGTCGAGCGCGTCGCCGCCGACCACTTCACCGAAGCGATGGGCGAAGCCGCCGTCGCCCGCGCCGTCGAGATCGTCAATTCCTACGGCGTTACCGCCTTCCAGGACGCCGCCTCGGTGCTGCCGATCCTCAAGGCCCTGACCGGCCTCGACGCCAAGGGCGAGCTGACCGCCTGGGCCGTCACCTCGCTGCCGCTGATCGAGCCCTCCTTCATGTTCGGCCTTTCCGGTGACGAGTTGCTGGCGCTGCGCGACGACTATCGCACCCGCCACGTCCATCCGAACTACACGAAAATCTTCCTCGACGGCGTTCCGGGTGCGCGCACCGGCGCCTTCCACGACGCCTATGTCGACGATGCGGCCCATCCGCACGGCTATCGCGGCGAAGTGCTGGTCACCTATCCCGATCTCGTCAAATATGTCGACAAGTCGGAAAAGCTCGGCATGGGCCTGAAGATCCATTGCGCCGGCGATTATGCCGTCACCGAGATGCTCGACGCCGTCGAGGCGGTGCGCCATTTCAACGGCCCGACCAAGGTTCTGCACCACATCGCCCATGCCAGCTATATCCGCCATGAGGATGTCGCGCGCTTCGCGCCCCTCGGCGTGGTCGCCGATCTCTGCCCGATGATCTGGTATCCGACGACCTTCCTCGAAGGCCACAAGGAAGCCATGGGCGAGGAACGCGCCACCCGCTTCTGGCCGATTGCCGACCTTCAGAAGACGGGCGCATTGCTGGCCGGCGGCTCGGACTGGCCGGTCATCCCCGTGCCCGATCCGTTGACCGGCATCGAGGGCATGGTGACCCGCCAGAACCCGTCCGGCGCTTTCCCCGGCGTTTCGCTGTGGGCCGAGCAGGCCATCGATCTGGCCACCGCCATCCGCATCTTCACGCTCAATTCGGCCATCGCCATGGGCATTTCGCAGGAAACCGGCTCGATCGAGCCCGGCAAGTCGGCGGATATCATCGTCCTCGACCAGAATGTTTTCGACGTGCCGGCGAACCGCATCGCGGCCACCAAGGTCGTGACGACATATTTCGAAGGCCGCGCCGTTTATCGGCGCTAACGTCTTCAGGGGAGAACGCCTGCGGCAGCAGCCAAGGGTAAACAGGGAAAGGGAGCAGCATGACATCCACCAGAACCATTTTCCTCGCCTCCGCGGCGACGGCGCTCGGCCTCTTCGCCGCCAACGCCTCGGCTGAGGCCGCGCCGACCTGCGCGAACGGCCCGATCCAGATCGGCGCCGTCTCCACCGTCACCGGCGTCTCGGACTTCTCCGACGCGCCCAAGGCGACCGGCGCCGTCTTCAAGCAGCTCAACGATGCCGGCGGCATCAATGGCTGCAAGATCGAATTCACGCTCGCCGACGACAAGGGCGACCCGCAGGTCGCAGCCCAAGCCGCCCGCGACCTGATCGACAACAAGGGCGTCGTGGCGCTCGCCGGTGGCGCCAGCCTGCTCGATTGCGCCGTCAACGCCGCCACCTACAGCCGCAACGACGTCATGGCCGTGCAGGGCGTCGGCGTCGATCCGCTCTGCTTCAACGCGCCGAGCGTCGCCCCGGTCAATGTCGGCCCCTATACGCTCAGCACCGCCGTCCTCGACTATGCGACAAAGGATCTCGGCGCCAAGAAGCTCTGCGCCTTCTTCATCATCATCGGCGGCACGCAGGAGGCCTATTCCGCCGCCGTCGCCCGCTGGGAAAAGATGAGCGGCAACAAGATCACCCTGATCGACATGACGCTGCCGCCGCAGGGCGACCTGACGCCTTACGTCATCAAGGCCCGCGATGCCGGCTGCGACGCGGTCATGACCAACCAGGTCGAGCCGGGCGTCGTGCAGTGGGTCAAGACGGCCGATGCCCAGAAGGTCAGCGGCATCAACTGGCTGTTCCTCGCCCCGGGCTACACCGACGGCGTCGCCAAGGCGCTGGCCGACAGCAAGCAGCCGGTCTATGTCGGCACCGAATGGGAGCCCTACACCGAGACCGGCAGCGAAGCCAATGCCGACTGGATCAAGACTATGGATGCGGCCGGCCTCGCCAAGACCGCCTTCTCGCAGGGCGGCTATCTCGCCGCCAAGGTGCTGATCGACACCATCTCCGGCATCGACGGTGAAGTCACCCGCGAAGCGGTGACCGCCGCGCTGAAGGAAGGCAAGGAACTCAAGTACCCGATGGCCGGCAGCACCTATGTCTTCGGCGACGCCAAGGCGCACTCGCCGATGCAGGCCACCAAGGTCATGCAGCTCGTCGACGGCAAGTGGACGGTCAAGACCAAGGACTGGTTCGTCCTGCCCAAGGCTGAGTAACATCCTTCGAGACGGCCTGCCCCGCAAGCGGGGCGGGCCAACACGGCTGCGGAACCGTTCCAGCGCCGATTTTTCCGACCCCTTGGCCGCGCCCGGAGGAGGGCCGCCCCAAGGGAAGCGACCGAAGACAGGATGCGCCGCTTGCGCATCGGCCCCGGAGTTCCGGACATGAATTCTCTCTTTACGGCTGCCGTCGCCGGGCTATCGGCCGGCGGTGCTTACGCCATACTCGGCGTCTGCGCCATCTTCACCTATCGGCTGGTCGCCGTGGTGAACTTCACCGGGGCCGCCATCGGCGCCATCGGAACCTTCGTCATGGTGACCTTCGTCGAGCTTGGCATGCCGCTGCTGCCGGCCGTGCTGCTCGGCGTCGCCGCAGGCGCGCTCGCCGGCGTGCTGATCGGCCTGGTCATGACCACCTGGTTCGCCAACACCAACGCCTCGACCAAGGCGGCGGTGACGGCGGCATTGCTGGTCGGCATCATTGCCGTCGGCCTGCGCCTGACCGGCGGCCAGCACCCGCATTATTTTCCCGAGGTCATTCCCGGCTCCGCCTTCCGCCTCGCCGGCGTCGAGGTCACCTGGGCGGCGGTGACGACACTCATCCTGTCGGTCGCCTTCACGGTGCTGACCGAGCAGTTCCTCGCCCGCACCCGCACCGGCCTGCAGCTTCGCGCTTTGTCGCAGCGGCCGATGGCGGCCGAGCTGATCGGCATCCGCGTGCGCCTGCTGGCGCTCGGCGTCTGGGCGGTCACCGGCGCCGTCACCTCCTTCGCGCTGATGATCATCGCGCCGTTGCGCTCGCCGGACTTTTCGTCGCTCAGCCTGCTGGTCGTGCCGGCGCTGGCCGCCGCCCTGATCGGCGCTTTCTCCAGTTTTCGCGCCGCGCTGATCGGCGGCGTGATGATCGGCCTTCTCGAAGGCGGCGTCAGCGCCATCGATGCCGTCAGCCAGTACCGCAGCACCGTACCTTTCCTTGTCATTCTTGCCGTCCTGTTGTGGTCGCAAAGAGGAGCCCGCTGGGATGAAGCACGCTAGTTTCCGCGCCGCCGTCACTACCGCCCTGTCGCTTGCCGTTCTCGGCGCCATCATCCTGCTCCTACTGCCGAAATACTGGGTCTTCCTGCTGACCGCCGTCTTCATCGTCGGCATCGCGCTGCAGAGCCTCGGCCTCGTCACCGGCCGCACCGGCATGATCTCGCTCTGCCAGATGTCGTTTGCCGGCGTCGGCGCCTGGGTGACGGGTTATCTCAACCTGATCGAGGCGCCGGGCGGGCTTGCCGTCTGGATGCTGGTCGGCGGGCTCGCCGCCGTGCCGGTCGGCGTCGCCATCGGCCTGCCGGCGCTGCGCCTGCGCGGCATCAACCTCGCCATCGTCACACTTGGTTTTGCTGCTGCCTTCGACACGGTGCTGGCGACCATCACCTTCCCCGGCCAGACGAGCTTCACCCAGGTCGCCCGCCCGGATGCCTTCGTCACCGACCGCGGCTATTTCCTCTTCGTGCTGCTGGTCTACGGCATCATCGCCGTGGCGCTGGAATTCGTCAGCCGCTCGCGGCTCGGCGCCTCCTGGCTGGCGGTGCGCCATTCCGAACGCGCCGCCGCCGCCAACGGCATCTCCATCCCGCGCGCCAAACTCAGCGCCTTTGCGATCAGCGCTTTCATCTCCGGCGTTTCCGGCGGGTTGCTGGCCGGTTATCTCGGCACCCTGGTCTCCGAGAACTTCTCGATGATGCAGTCGCTCGCCTTGTTCGCCGTCGCCACCATGGCCGGCGCGCATTTCACCCTCGGCGCCATTGCCGGCGGCATGATGATCGTGCTGTTCCCGGAACTCCTGCGCCGGCTGAACCTGCCGCAGGACGTCGGCAACGTCTTCTTCGCCGTCGGCGCGGTGCAGGCCCTCTCGAGCGGCGAGACCATCGCCGAGACCTGGACGCGGCTGGCCCGCAAGCTCGGCCCGAAGCGCAAGGTGGAAGCCGCCGTCGCCGCCGGTGCCTTGCCGGAAAAGACCGCCCATCCCGCTGGCATCGCGCTGGAAGTGCGCGACGTCACCGTCCGCTACGGCGCGGTGACCGCCCTTTCGGGGGTCAACCTGACGGTGCCGGCCGGCACGGTCGTCGGCCTGGTCGGCCCGAACGGCGCCGGCAAGTCGACACTGGTCGATGCCATCGCCGGCTTCCTCTATCGTTATGACGGCTCCATCCTGCTGAACGGCAAGCCGCTCGAAGGCCTGTCGGCGACGTCGCGCGCCAATATCGGCATCCGCCGCACCTGGCAGACGACCCGCATCGCGCCGGAACTGCGCGTCGGTGAATATATCCGCCTGGCCAGCGGCCCGATCAGCGCCACCGAGCTGGAAAGCCTGCTCGCCTGGTTCGGCTGCCCCGGCCCGGATACGCCGATCGGCACTGTCGACGTCGGCACGCGCCGCCTGCTCGACGTCGCCGGCGCGGTCGCTTCCCGTGCGCCCGTCATCCTGCTCGACGAGCCGGCCGCCGGCGTTTCCTATGACGAGGCGCTGAAGCTCGGCGAACGCATCGCCGCCATCCCCGCGACCTTCGGCAGCGCCGTGCTGCTGATCGAGCACGACATGGACCTCGTCCGCCGCGCCTGCTCGGCGATCACCGTGTTCGATTTCGGACGCGTCATCGCCTCCGGCGCGCCGGCCGAAGTGCTGAACATGCCGGTCGTGCAAAAGGCCTATATGGGCATCGAATTCGAGGAGGCAGCGGAATGACCACGTTTTCGATCAAGGGCCTGCAGGTCGACCGCGCCAGCATCCCCGTCATTCGCGGCATCGACGTCGAGGCCAAGGGCGGCGAGATCAGCGTGCTGCTCGGCTCCAACGGCGCCGGCAAGACCACCTTCCTGGAAAGCCTGTCGGGCATCATTCCCGCCCGCGCCGGCTCGATCGGCCTCGACGGCACGGAACTGACCAAGCTGCGCGCCGGCGCCCGCGCCAAGGCGGGGCTGAGCCATGTCGAGCAGGGCCGCACTGTCTTTTCCGAGATGACGACGGAAGAAAACCTCAAGGTCGCGCTGCATCCCGATGCCGACCTGAAAGAGGCCTACGACCTGTTTCCCGAGCTTTTGCAGCGCCGCGACGTCAAGGCCGGCATGCTCTCGGGTGGCGAGCAGCAGATGGTGGTCATCGCAAGGTCCATCGTCAACCGGCCGCGCGTCATCCTGATCGACGAAATGTCCTCCGGCCTCGCCCCTGTCATCGTCAACCGCCTGATGCGGGCGGTGCGCCAGCTTGCCGACGACGGCATGGCGGTGGTGCTGGTGGAGCAGTTCGCGGCGCTCGCGCTCGCCATCGGCAACCGCGCCTATGTGCTGCGCCGCGGCCAGATCGTCTATGACGGCGGCTGCGAGGCGCTCGCCCGCGATCCCGCCCATCTGCACAAGCTCTATCTCGGCGCCGCCGCCGCGTAAAAAGGAAAACTCAGGAGGCGGCGTCACTATGATGGCGCCGCCTCCTGAAAGACGGCTGCACAGCACCTATCTGTAGCCCGGCCTCATGGCCGCGCCGTCTTTCATCCAGAGGGTTTTCCCATGTCGATCTCCGCCTATGACCTCTCCATCCCAACCTTCCAGCGCGGCTTTGCCGTGCTTTCCAAACTGCTCGACAAGGCCGAGGCCTTGGCGGACGAGAAGAAATTCAAGCCGGAAGTGCTGGTCAATGCGCGGCTGGCACCGGACATGCTGTCGCTCGCCGGCCAGATCCAGCGCCTCAGCGATACCGCCAAGGGTGCGGCCGCCCGCCTGACCGGCACCGAAGCCCCGAGCTTTCCCGACGACGAGGTGACGCTGGCCGACCTGCGCGCCCGCATCGACAAGACCACGGCCTATCTCGCCTCCGTGCCGGAATCCGCCTATGCCGGCGCCGAGGAACGCGACGTGGTGCTGAAGACGCGCCAGCAAGAGGTTCATTTCACCGGCAAGGATTATTTGCTGACCTACGCCATCCCGAATTTCTACTTCCACCTGACGACCGCCTACGCCATCCTGCGCCACAACGGCGTCGCCGTCGGCAAGCTGGACTTCTTGGGCCGTACCTGAGCCAATACGGAAAAGGCCGCATCGTTTCCGATGCGGTCTTTTTCACAGATGTCCACCGCCGGCCTTCGGCGCCGCCGCAAGCCCCTGCCAGTCGACAGAATCGCCGAGGGCGACGCCGAGTTTTCGGAGCGTGGCTCTTTCAAAGCTTTCCGGCCACGGAAGACCCAGCCTTGCCGCCAAACCATAGGCGCGCGGCAGGAATTGCCGGGCGATATGGAAATGGGCCTCGATGATCTCGTTCCTGTCCGGCTTGGGGAATGGAAGGGATAGCAGCAGGGCCATATCCGGCGGGGGAAGCGCCTTGCTCAGATGCAGCGCTCCGCCGCGATCGGCAGAAGCGGTCTCCTCGAGCATCAGGTTGGTGAGATGGTCGCGCAATATGCCGGCTCCGGTGACGGCCACGAGGTATTCACCCCTGCCGATGACGACATGCAGCAAGCCGAGGACCCGGATGAATTCGTCGATCAAGAATTTAACCTTGTCGGGATCCGGGCCTTTCTCGGCGAGGCTTTCCGGCAGGGTCTCGTAAAGGCCGTCTCGGTCGATCAGCGGCTTGACGCTTTTGCGGGCGCGGCCGGCAAAAGCCGAAGGCGGCATCAGAGAGAGATCGCAGCGCAGCCAATCGGCGGTGATCGCATTCAGCAGCACCTTTCCCTGGCCACGACGGTTCCAGAAAACGATCGGCGCGATGCTCTCCAGAATACCACGCCATACTGCAATCATGTCTTCATGGGCGTCGGGCTCGACAAGCGCGATCAGATCGATGTCGCTGAAGCTGTCGGCGGTTCCCTGCCCATAGCTGCCGCCAAGGAAAAGACCGCGCATCCTCGTATGATGGATCATTTCGGAGACGACGTAGCCGATGAATTCTCCTTGATCCATTCCGCTTGTCCTTGTGCATGATGCCATGACTGGCAGACAGAATGTCTCGCAGAAATGGTTTCGGCAAGCCGGCCGGCGAGCGACAGGCTCGCCGGTTTCATGTCATCCGCCGAAACTGCCCATCTGACTGGGAATGTTGACATAGGCGCGGTCGAAATAGAGCAGCGCATTGCCGTCGGGGCGCGAGCGGATGTCGATGATTTCACCGAGAAGGATGTGATGCGTGCCGACGAGGCGGGCTTCCGTCAGCCGGCAATCGAAGGAGACGATGGCATCGGCCAGCGCATGGCTGCCGGAGGGCAGATCCACCCATTCCGCCGCCGCATACCGCGCCGACATATCGGCCTGCTGGCCGGCAAAATAGCCGGCAAGCGTCTGATGGTCATGGGCGAGCACGTTGACGCAGAAGCGGCGGTTTTCGAGAAACAGCCCGCATTGCTCCGAACGGCCGTTCATGCAGACCAGCAGCGTCGGCGGCTCGTCGGTGACCGAGCACATCGCGGTGGCGGTGAACCCGCCGCGTCCGGCGGGTCCGTTTGTGGTGATGACGTTGACGGGGGCGCAGACCCGCGCCATCGCATTGCGGAAATCGGCCTTGGAAATGCGCTCCTCCATCGCTTTTCCTCCCTTATGCCTGGCCGAGGGGCGGCAGCCAGGTATCGCCCGTCCAGCCGTTCTCGTCGTAATCGTCCATGCACTGGTCGACCAGCGCTTCCATCTCGCGCATCCGCCCGCCGCGCTCGGCACCGCGCAGAACCTGCAGGCGAACCTCTTCCGGCGCGCCGGCATAGTTGAGCTCGTAAAGCGCATGGCGGCCGCCGAATTCCGTGCCGGTCGCATCCCAGAGCAGCTTCATTATCTTGATGCGCTCCTTGTGGCTCATATTGTCGGAGCCGCGCACATATTGCGCCAGATAGCGGTCGATCTCGGGATTGCCGAAATCCTTGGCGGAGGACGGCAGGTAGATCAGGCCAGAGGCGACGACCTTGCGCACCGTCTCGATGACGCGCGGATAGGCCTCCGACATGAAGGTGCGATAGGAAAGCGCCGCTTCCATATTCGGCAGCACCGCGCCGTTCGCCCAGGGCTGCGGATTATAGGCCATGGCGTTGGAGAAGCTCCAGAACATGTGGCGCAGCGCGATGACTTCGCCAAGCGCCGCCTGGTTGCCGCGGAAGGCATCGCCGCCGGTGGCGCGCAGCGCCTTGGCAAGCAGGCCGGCGATGAAATCCAGCTTCACCGCGAAACGCGTGCAGCCCTGGAAGCAATAGCCATGCATGAAACCCGAGGCCGGATGGAAGGACAGGATTTTTTGCGCATCGCGCAGCACCAGCACGTCTTCCCAGGGAACGAAGACGTTGTCGAGCACGAGGATCGCATCGTTCTCGTCGAAACGCGACGACAGCGGATAATCGAAGGGATGACCGACCGTATTGGCCGTCTGCTCATAGGAGACGCGGCAGAACATCTTGATGCCCGGCGCGTTCATCGGCACGATGAACATCACCGACAGCGACGGGTCTTCGGTGACGGTCGCCGAACTCTGGGCGAGGAAGTTGTAATGCGTCAGCGCCGAGGAGGTCGCCACGACCTTGGCGCCGGAAACGTAGATGCCGGCATCGGTTTCCTTGGTGATGTGGACGAAGACGTCCTTCACCTGATCGGCCGGCTTGTGGCGGTCGATGGGCGGATTGACGATGGCGTGGTTCATGAACAGCGCCGCTTCCTGGGCGCGCTTGTGCCAGGCGAGTGCATTGTCCTTGAAGGGACCGTACCAGTCGGCATTGGCGCCGAGCGTGTTCATCAGCGCCGCCTTGTAATCGGCGGTGCGGCCCATCCAGCCATAGGACATGCGGGCCCAATCGGCGATGGCGCCCTGCTGGGCGACCAGTTCCTCGGAGGAACGGGCGACGCGGAAATATTTGTGGGTATAGCCGCCATTGCCGGTATCGGTCGGCGAGGTCAGCCGCGCCTTGGTCTTTTCGTCATGCAGCGCATCGTACATGCGGGCAATCGAGCGGGCGGAATTGCGCATGGAGGGATGCGTGGTCACATCGGCGATACGCTCGCCGTTGATATAGACCTCGCGGCCATCGCGCAGCGACTCCAGATATTCCGCGCCGGTGAACGGCCGGGTCTTGTCGGCGCGGTGGTCCTCGGCGCGCTGCGAAGCCTGACGAAGATGGGTGTGCATGCATTCCTCCTTTGACTTTCGTCAGGAATAGACCTTGCCAGCCGCAAGCTCCATGGACAGAATGGCAAAATCGATTGTACTTTTTTCGGCGGGATGCATGACGGGCGCCGTTCCCTCCTATTTCGTCTATGGCGAGCCGGACAGGCCGCTGGATGTGGGATTCATCCATGTCGAGACGGTCATGGCCCGGAAAGGCCTGCATCTCGGCACCGTCGATGCCCATCGCCACGACCATCTGTCGCAGATCACCTATTGGACGAAAGGGCGCGGCCGCTATTTCTACGAAGACCGGGCCATGGACTTTTTCGCGCCCGCCATCGGTTTCATGCCGAGCGGTGTCGTGCATGGCTTCGAGGTCGATCCGGCAAGCTCGGATGCCATCGTCGTCTCCATCGCCGACGATGCGCTGATGGCGATTAGGGCGCAGACCATCCTGCCGCTCGACAGGCCGCTGTTTCTCGCAGAGCCTGCCGAAAACCCGCATTGGGCCGGCATCGACGCCATCCTGCGCCGCCTCGAAAGCGAATACCACCAGGGCCGGTTCGGCATGGAAAAGGTGCTGGCCGCGCTCACCGGCGTGGTGCTGACCGATATCGCCAGGCTTGCCCATGACGGACCGGCGGAAGCGGCCGAGGCCGGGCCGCTGGCGCTGGCGCGGCGGTTTCGCACCCTGGTCGACCGGCATTTTCGCGACAACTGGCGGATGGAGCGTTACGTCGAGACGCTGGCCACGACGCCGCATCTGCTGGCGCGCGCCTGCCACGAGGCCTTCGGTCTCGCGCCCAAGGAATTCGTCAGCGAACGGCGGATGCTGGAGGCCAAGCGGCTGCTGCTGTTCACCGTCCGCTCGGTGGAAGACATCGCCTATGAGCTGGGGCTGAAGGACGCGGCCTATTTTTCCCGCGTCTTCAAGGCCTCCGAAAACCTGCCTCCCGGCCTGTGGCGGGCGGCTCAGACCGCCAAGCGGCTATAACTGCGCATCACCTCGCAGAGATGGCCGTGGTCGATGGCGCGGATAAGAAAGCGGTCATAGACCGTGCCGCCCAGATCCTCGGCCGCCAGCATGGCGTTGACCACCGCCTCCTCGACGGCATCGACGGCGGCCATGTAGACCGGGTCGAGCGGCTCGTCATTGACCATCTCCACCTGCAAAAAGGGCTCGGCGCGATGCTGCATCGGGCGGGCATTGGCGGTGGAGAAGGCCAGGAAGATATCGCCGGAATTGTTGCCGCCCGGCGTACCGTTGCGGCCGATGCCGATGGCGGCGCGGCGCGCCAGCCGCTTGAGCTGATGCGGCATCAGCGGCAGGTCGGTGGCGATGACGACGATGATCGAGCCGCGCTCCTGCAACTGGCTCTGCGGCGTGCCGTCCTGCATGTGGCGTCCCACAGGCACGCCGCCGATGGTCAGCCAGTCGCGCTGGCCGTGATTGGCCTGCACCATCGCGCCGACGGTGAAGGTGCGGCCGCCGAAGTCTACGAGGCGCGAGGATGTGCCGGTGCCGCCCTTGAAACCGTATGTGATCATGCCGGTGCCGCCGCCGCAATTGCCCTCCCGCACGGGGCCGGAGGCGACGCTGTCGAGGGCGGCGCGCACGTCGGCCTCGGTGACGGCGAGCGCGTTGATGTCATTCAGCGCCCCGTCATAGGTCTCGGCAATAACCGGCATGATCCAGAGGAAATCGTCGGTCTGGTAGGCCGAGGCATAGCGGTCGATCATCCAGCGCACCGTCGCATGATGCGCCATGCCGACGCCATGGGTGTTGGTGATCACGACCGGCCCGAGGAAGTAGCCGCCGTCCTCGATCCAGTGCGTGCCGGTCATCTCGCCATTGCCGTTGAAGCGGTGGACGCCGGCATAGACCGGCACCGGGCTTTCCGAAAACATATGCGGCAGGATGGCCGTGACGCCGGTGCGCACCGGGCGGGCGCGGCCGGGGCGCGGCTCGTTTTCGATCATGGTACGGTAGCCGACGCCGATGCCGGCGACATCGGTGATCGCATTGTATTGGCCGCTGCGGCCGGTGAAGGGCAGGCCGAGATCGCGGCCACGAGGTTTGGGAGAATTGGGTTTAAAAGTCTGGAAGGTCATGTCATTTCTGCCGGGAACGAAGATAGAGGCCGAAGGAGGCCACGAGGAAAGAGAAGGTCAGCATCATCACCGCGATCGCATTGATCTCCGGCTTGATGCCGCGTCTTAGCATCGCGAAGATGAACATGGGCAGCGTCGTGACATCGACGCCGGCGATGAAATAGGTGATGACGAGATCGTCCATCGAGATGATGAAGGCGAGCAGCCCGCCGCCGAGAATGCCGGGCATCAGCTGCGGCAGGATGACCTTGCGGAAGGTCACCCATTCATTGGCGCCGAGATCGGCCGAGGCATGTTCCAACGTCCGGTCCATGCCGGCGAGCCGCGCCGAGACGACGATGAACACATAGGAAATCAGGAAGGTGCATTGCCCGATGATGATCGTCGTCAACCCTAGATGAATGCCGGCGCTGACGAAGAAGATCAGGAGCGCAATGCCGAGCACGATATCCGGCATCAGCATCGGCATGAACAGCGCCACCTGGTAAAAACGCTTGCCAAGGAAATTGTAGCGATGCAGGGCAAGCGCCATCGCCGTGCCCAGCACCGTCGAGACGAGGGTGGTCGCGCCGGCGATCTTCAGGCTGTTGAACACGGCGGCGACGAGCTGGTCGGTGGATTCGATATAGAGGGCGCTTTCCGAAACCGTCGTCTTGAAGCCGAGAACCTGGGCGTACCATTCGGTGGTGAAGCCGCTCCACACCATCATGTTGACCGGATTGGCATTGAACGAATAGACGGCGATCAGCACCAGCGGGATATAGATGAAGGCGAAGAACAGCACGGTGTAGAGCGTCAGGGTGCCGTTGAACAGCGCGCGGGCGATTTTCATGGCGCAGCCTCCTAGCGCGACAGGGCTTCGGCGGCGTTGCGCCGGCCGGAGAGGATGACGTAACCGGTCAGCAGCACCAGCATCACGGCCATGACCATCATCGCCAGCGCCGAGCCGAACGGCCAGTTGCGCGCCGCGAGGAACTGGCCCTCGATGAGATTTCCGAGCATCATCACCTTTGCGCCGCCGAGCACCGCCGGCACCACGAAATTGCCGAGCGCCGGAATGAAGACGATGATCGAACCGCCGAGAATACCGGGCGCCGTCAGCGGCAGGATGATGCGGAAGAAGGTGCGCACCGGCCCGGCGCCGAGATCGAGCGAGGCCTGCACCAGCCGCCAGTCCAGCTTCTCGATGCTGGCATAGACGGGCATGAACATGAAGGGAATGAAGACATAGACCATGCCGAGCACGATCGCCCCGTCGGTATAGATCATCTCCAGCGGCCGGGCGATGATGCCCGTCCCCATCAGCGTCTCGTTGATCAGCCCGGTCGGGCGCAGGATCATCACCCAGACGAAGAGGCGCACGATCAGGCTGGAAAAGAACGGCAGGGTGATCAGGAACAGGCAGAAATTCTTCCACTTGTCCGGGAGGCGGCTGATGTGGAAGGCGGCCGGGTAGCAGACGAGCAGCGTCGCGACCACCGTCACCGCCGCGATCTTCAGTGAGCGGAAGAAGATGGCGATA
Organism: Hyphomicrobiales bacterium; assembly: GCA_017305935.1. Taxonomy (GTDB): domain Bacteria; phylum Pseudomonadota; class Alphaproteobacteria; order Rhizobiales; family Rhizobiaceae; genus Metarhizobium. The sequence continues at coordinate 243,377 of JAFKJU010000011.1, forward strand.
TAGACCGGATCGTATTCCTCGAAGGCCGGGTCGGCAAAGCCGAGGATGCGGCCGAAATTATGCGGGTAATAGGTCCATTCCACCCCGCCATAGAGGCCGGGCGCCAGGAAGCTGGTGACCACCATGATGCCGAGCGGAATGGCGAAGAAGACGAGGAGGAACAGCGTCACCGGCCCGAGCAGGACGCCGATCTGCAAACGCCGCTGGTTGGCGAGCCTCATCGCGCCCCCTCCCCGTCGCAGAGCAGATGGACGCTGTCCGGATCGTAATACCAGCGCGCCGTCTGCCCCGGCTGCAGGGCGCCGACCGCGCCCCTTTCGCCGGCCGGCACCTGCGCCACCAGCCGGCGGCCGGAGGCGGTATGCCCGAAAAGTTCGAAGGACGAGCCGACGAAGACGATCTGGTCGAGGGTGATGTCCAGCGCCGGGGCATTGTCACAACGCGACACCAGCGAAAAATGCTCCGGCCGCACCAGCGCCGTGCCCCTGGCCGATGCACGGCCATGGCCGCCATGGCGCAGCACCGTGCCGTCCTCCAGTACGAAACCGCCGGCCTCGTCGCGCCCGTCGAGCAGGTTGCTGGCGCCGACGAAGCTGGCGACGAAGGCATTGACCGGCTTGTCGTAGATGGTGCGCGGCGCATCGAGCTGCTGGATGCGGCCATTGGCGAGCACCGCCACCCGGTCCGACATGGTCAGCGCTTCCTGCTGGTCATGGGTGACGAAGATGAAGGTGATGCCGAGATCGTGTTGCAGCGACTTCAGTTCGAGCTGCATCGCCTCGCGCAAATTCTTGTCGAGCGCCGACAGCGGCTCGTCGAGCAGCAGCACTTTCGGCCGCGCGACGATGGCGCGCGCCAGCGCCACGCGCTGCTGCTGGCCGCCGGAAAGCTGGCGCGGCAGGCGCCCCTCCATGCCGGAAAGCCCGACCATCTGCAGCACCGCCCGGACGCGTTCGGTGCGTTCGGCCCTGCCGATGCCGGCGACCTCAAGCGCATAGCCGGTGTTTTGACCGACCGTCATATGCGGAAACAGCGCGTAATTCTGGAAGACGGTGTTGACCGGCCGGCGATAGGGCGGCCTGTCGGTCATGTCGACGCCGTCGATCTCGATGCGACCGGTATCCAGCTCGACGAAGCCGCTGATCACCTGCAGCAGCGTGGTCTTGCCGCAGCCGGATGGCCCGAGCAGCGTGATGAATTCATTGCGGCCGATATCGAGATCGATACCGTCCAATGCCGTGACCTTGCCGCCTTCCGGCGTCGCAAAGGCCTTGGCGGCCGAGACCAGCCGCACGATTGCATCCCGCATGTTTCGTTCCCCGAAATGTTATCAAATTAACTCTTGCGTGATTTCGGTATGTTGATATCATTTTTTCGTACAAGTCAACGCCCCGAAGGATCCGGTCTTTCCGTGTTTGCTTGCGGAAAAAACGAGCGGGATCCCGAAGGGAAATCCGACAAGGGGAACACCAATGACGACGTTGAAAAGCGCCCTCCGGCGCCTGAGCCTTATTGCGTTTACGGCACTCAGCCTGCCCGCCGGCGCCTTCGCCGACGAACTGAACATCTACAACTGGGGCGAATACATCAATCCGGCCGTGCTGCAGAAATTCGAGGACGAGACCAAGATCAAGGTCAACCTCTCGACCTATTCCTCCAACGAGGAAATGCTCGCCAAGATCCAGGGCGGCGCCAGCGGCTACGATATCGTCTTCCCGTCCGTGCATATGCAGGACATCATGTCCAAGCTCGATCTGCTCGAAAAGACCGACATCGACACCTATGAGGGCTTCAAGAACATCGATCCGCGCTTCCTGCGCGCCAAGAGCGACCCGAAGGGCGAATATTGCCTGCCCTATGCCTTCGGCACGGTCGGCATCCTCTACAACCGCAAGGTTCTCGGCAAGGATATCGTCGGCTGGAAGGATCTGCTGGCGACGGTGAAGGAAAAGGGCCTGAAGATCACCCTGCTCGACGACATGCGCGAAGTGCTGGGCGTCGGCCTGATCCTCAACGGCCATTCGGTGAATTCGACCAATGCGGAGGAATTGCAGCAGGCGGCCGATACGGTGATCGCGATGAAGCCCTATGTCGCCGCCTTCACCTATGATTCCCGCCCGATGGTCGGCTCCGGCGACGTTGCGGCGGCGCATTTCTTCGTCGGCAGCATGATCGACGTCTTCGGCAATCCGAAGGATCTGGGCTATGTCATCCCCGAGGAAGGCGCGACCATGTACCAGGAAGACATCTGCGTGCTGAAGAGCGCGCCGAACAAGGACAATGCCAAGAAATTCCTGCAATTTTACACCCGCCCGGAGATCGCCGCGCTCAACGTCTCGCAGCAGACCAACGGCACGCCGAATGTCCCGGCCCGTCAGTTGACGCCGGAAAACATCAAGAATAGCAAGGAAATCAATCCGACCGACCAGACCATGGAGCGGTTGCAGATTTTCCAGGATCTGGGCGCCGGCCTGCGCCAGTTCGACCGGGTCTGGACCAAGGTGAAGACCGCGCAGTAAAACGCGCGTTTCAAACTCCGCCCGCCAGGGCGGGCGGAGAAAATACTCGGAGGGGACGACTGTGGCGAAAGATATTGTCACGCGCCTGCAAAGCGCAGACCTGCGCAAATCGAAGACCGACAAGCTGATCGCCCAGTATATCGAGCGCAATCTGGCCGAACTGCCGTTCGAGACGGCGAAATCCATCGCCACGCGGCTGGGCATTTCGCAGATGACGGTCGGGCGCTACCTGCGCCGCCTTGGCTTCGACGGCCTCGACGAGATGAAGACGGCGCTCAGGCGCGGCCGCTCCAATCCCGCCTGGCAGGTGAAAGGCCCGGTCGCCCGGCTGCAGCAGGATATCCGCGAGGGCAAGCTGCTCGCCGGCCTCGTGCAGCAGCAGATCGACAATCTCGGGGTCGTTTACGAGCTGATGACCCAACCCGAATGGCAGCAGACCATCGATGCGCTGATTTCGGCCAGCGAAGTCTATGTCGCCGCCTACCAGAATGTGCGCGGCATCGCGCAATATTTCGCCTCGCAGCTTTCCTATTCGCGCCCGCGCGTCTCCTTCATGGACGGGCTGAACGGCACCTATGCCGAAGCGCTCGACGGTTCGGTCGAGGGCCGCGTGCTCTTCCTGCACGACGTGCGCCGCTTCGCCTCCAAGGCCCGGCCGCTGGCGGCCGAAGCCCGCCGCGCCGGCGTCAAGGTCATCCTGCTCACCGACGAATTCTGCCCTTGGGCCAGCGAGGTCGCCGATATCGCCCTGATCGTGCCCGGCTCGCATGGCCCCCTCTGGGACGGCGCCGCCACCATGACGGCAGTCATGGACCTGATGCTCTCCAACATCATCGTCCTCATCGGCAACCAGGTGGACGAGCGCGTCCAAACGCTCACGCGCCTGCAGGACATTTTTGGCGATTTCGAGAGCTGACTTCTATTCCAGGGTCTGCGACCGAAATCTGGACGCAGGTGTCGCCTGGAAGAATCTCGGGAGAACTGCAGAAATGACTTGAAAAAACGCGTCAAGAATAGCTTGAAAACAATTGGCATACTAAGTGTCATGACCGATGCGTTCTTTGTCGATGCCAGCGGAGAGTTCGTGGTCGTCCACGCCGCAAAACGAAACCATCGTGGAGTGCCCCCTTTCGACCGGACAGGCTTATGAATAACGACTATCGACGCATCGAAGTGATCACCGGCGCCGTCCTAGCGGAAGCTGCAGATTCTCGAGAAGAGTTTTGAGCCGTGCGAGACCGTTTCGTCGATCACCAGACTTCATGGGGTTGCGCCGAATCTTCTGTGTCGATGGCGCAGACTTCTGAGGGAACAAGGAATGACTGCTTTGGATTTCGATGAGCCGGTCACCGGCAATTCCGAGGTGAAGAAGCTAGAGGAGCGTGTCCGCGAACTGGAACGCATGTTTGGTCGCAAGACGATGGAGGTCGAGTTCCCCCGACGCCCTTTCGAAAGCAGGCCCAAAATACAAATATCGCGGCCGATCTTGTTGCCGAAGGATGGTTCCGATGAAGACCGTCGCAGACACGTTGGGCGTTTCCCGTTCCAACCTCGTCGAGCGGTTGAAAGGCAGATCAAAGCCGCGCGGGTCCTATCGCAAGGCCGAGGATGCAGAGTTGCTGCCCATCATCCGCAGGCTGGTGGATCAAAAGCCAACCTATGGCTATCGGCGGATCGCC
>JAFKJU010000054.1 GCA_017305935.1 Hyphomicrobiales bacterium
GTCGATCACTCCCTCGCGCGCTAAGGCGCGGCGAATATCCTCAAGCGGTTCGACGACGATTGGCTCCTTAAGATCGTGCGAGATTATCGCCTCCAAAGCAGCCTTGACGTCTTCGAGAACGCGGTCGACACTTGAGCTTGAGAGCACCAGGCCTGGTATGTCTTCGCTCCATACACGTAGACCACCACCTGGACGCTCTTCGAAGCAAACGGTAATTTTGAACGGATGGTCGTTTGTCATTTTCTGAGCGCTTTTGTTGTGACTTGCATAATGAAACATACGGTCCATTAATGGCCGGTCAATGACCGTGATATCTTGATTTTCGGGCAAAAAGATGCTATCAGCTAGCAGCTTGTTCGCTGCAAGACACGCTGGTTGCCGGTCGAGAATGGCAATTTAATTTTTTAGACGGCGCCCTGACCGGCGCCTTTTGCGCGTCTATAGGTATGGGGCAGCAAACATCATGCAGACAGGCGTAGAATCTGCAATCGCTAAAAATAGTGTATCAGCCGTTTTGCGCCTTCGTGCCGACGTCGTTAAAGCAGACGGCCCGAGTGCAGATATCGCCCGGATCGACGCTTGGCTTCGTCGAAACTGGAAGCCCCCGGCCACGTTTGACGAAGCCGTCGCCGACCTCATCCGCCGCTACCCCGTGGTGACGGCGGCGCTGGCGAGGTGATCACTCCTTGAGATAGCCGTTCCCTATCAGCCAATCGCGTAGGATGCGGCGGATGGCTTCTTGCCTGCTGATGCTATCGTGTTCCGCGGCAAAAGCATCGATGGCGCCCAAGTCAGGCTGCTGGACGCGCAGGACAATTCGGTCACTTTCGACCGCCGGCCTGCCTCTTGATTTTTTGGGCACATTTATTGTTGACGTCATGAATAAAAGGTGCCATAAAATAATCGACCGCACAAGAGGGGCCTAATCCTCAAGCGCGGTCTAACCGAAACCAATCTTGTTGGAGATTGATATGGCTAACCCCCGTATACCCCTTTCCGCGCTCATTCGAAACCCTGTCGTGGCTGATGCCTTCCGCCGCGCTGAGCGTGACGACGGCTCGGCATTTGCGATCACGGCGCCGAAGTCTCCCGTCCTCGTTGGTGGGGAGGCTGCGTGATGGATCGGCGAACAGTTCTCAAGGGCGGCCTTGTCTTGGCCGCCACCGCTCATACCGCAGCTCTAGCCCCGGTGATTGTCGACCCTCTCCTCGAAACAATCCGCGCCTATCAGTGCGGCTGTGACGATTTCAACCGTCTTGCGGATGCCGCTTCAGACGATAGGCAATGGGATGAATTCGAGTCCTATACCTTCGGGCCGCCGCTGGCGAAACTTCGGCAGTGGGCCGAGCCGGCGAAAAGCATGGAGGGCGCCATAGCGGCGCTGCAAATCTCCTTGCTGGACTCAGGCGGTGTCAACGGATCGGAAACACAGGACCGCATGGTCAAGGCCGCGCTCGACTACCTTGAGAGCCTAGCGGCATAAATTACGCAGAACCAATTCCTCGCCGCCAATGAGGATGTACGCGAACGACGAGCTTCATAGGCTCCGGCGTTCGTGAAAGCGAACCCCTGTGTGTACCGGGCTTGGCGGGCCGGACGCCTATGGAGACTGAAATGGCTAAAGCACCTACAAAAGAAGAAGTCGGTATCGTTCTTCCGCCGCTGGCGATCCAACTCATGGAAGTAACCGTTTGCGGTGATACCCCGCTCATCGTTCACGCTTGGTCCGCAAAGGCCAAGAAAGAAATGCTCGATAAGCAGATGAAGACTGCGAAGCAGGCGAAGGCTCCGAAAAACCCGAAAGAGGACTACGAAAGTTCGCTCTATCGTCTCGGTGACGGCTTCGGCTTCCCCTCGGTTGGCTTCAAGGCTGCAGCCGTCACCGCCTGCACGTCGGTCGCCGGCATTACGAAGATCGCTGCCAGGCAGGCGTTTCATATTCTCGGCGAGGACATCGACGTCACTGGCGCTTTCGAGGGTACCAAAGCCCGTCTGAATCTCGTTCGCATCGAGGGCAGTTCTCCATCAATGCGCGAAGACATGGTGCGTGTCGGCATGGGAACGGCTGATCTTCGGTATCGCGGCGAGTTCGCGGACTGGCACGCAAAGCTCTTGGTGCGCTACAACGCAAACGTCTTGAGCGAAAGCCAGATTCTGAACATCATCAACGTCGCGGGTTTTGCTGTCGGCGTCGGAGAGTGGCGCCCTGAGAAAGATGGCATGAACGGCATGTTCCATGTCGCCTCGGAAGCGGACATGGCGAAGCTGGAGGCGGCTAACCAGTCGATCGCTGCATGAGGATCGCGGGTTACGAATTCTCGGAAGGTGCTCGTTTCCAGAAGGATGCGGACCAGAACGCCAAGGCTGTCGGGGAACACCTCGACATGCTGCGGCAAAAGTTTAAGGGCGAGTTGACCCCAAAGGATGTGGTCGACGACGCCCGGAACAATAACAGCCCGCTTCATTCGTTCTTCGAGTGGGACGACAATGCTGCCGCCGAACAATACCGGCTGCAGCAGGCGCGTGGTCTGATCAAGGCTGTCGTCGCGATCTATGTTCGCGAGGACAAGCCAGCGATGCGGACAAAAATGTTCGTCCACGTTCCCGAACCGCAGGCGCCACACTATCGCGAGGCATCGCACGCGATGTCACAACGCAAGACGAGGGCGTTGGTTCTCGACCGGGCATGGCGCGAATTGAAGGCGTGGAAGCAGCGATACAAAGACCTTGAAGAGTTCGCTTCTCTGGTCGATATCATTGACCGCATTGACGAAGATTTCCCCGAGAAACTGAAAAAAATCGGGGTGCAATAGGGCGGAACCGAATGCCCGTTCGGTTGGCAAGGATCATGGTAGGGCAGGCAAGGCTAGGTAAGGTGGGGTGTGGTCAGGCGAGGTGAGGCATGGCAGGCTAGGCCCGGCCAGGCCTGGTGTGGCGAGGCTAGGCGGGCCACGGCACGCTTCGGCAGGCGCGGCTAGGCAAGTTGAGGATTGGCTAGTTGAGGCCAGTCACGGCAAGTCTCTCGCAAGGCAAGGAAAGGCGGCTTTCGAGCCGCCTTTTTCCGTTAGCATTTATAGGCATCGCCGATAGCGTTCGCTCCGCCCATGCCAGAGGTCGCATTGGTGACATAGAGACGATTGCCGCCGACGGCTACCGTTTGCTTCTTCATCTGATTGATCGCATCCTTGTAAGCGGCACCTTGCAGCATGACACCTCCGATCAGGTTCTGGTCGCCTTGAACGCTCCTGAGATATTTGCAACCGGCGACAGCCTGTGGAGATCCGACTACTTGCACCGCTGCCATCTCCGGCGTGGTGGTCGTGCAGCCGGCCAATAGCGCTGCGGAAATCACAAGAATCTTCTTCATACCATCCTCCGATTGAATTCGGCGGACGCTAGCGCACGCTTTCTTGAAAGGCAATCGGATGACTGATCTGGCAACCCTGGGCTTGGCCGTCGAAACCAAGCAGGTCGTCAAAGCCGTTGGCGATCTTTCTGCATTCGAGAAAGCCGCGTCGAAGGCTGAGAAGGCATCAGACGGTGTGTCGAAGACCAGCGACCGCGCACAACGGAATGTTGCCCGGTTCGGCAAGGTAGCAAACGACAACGCATCAGCGACGTCTCGCATGGCCCGCGAACTCGACCATGCCGAAAAATCCATGGGAGCAATGGAGCGATCTTCTGCGGCGATGACTTCGGCGCTGGCGCGGTTGGGCGTAGCTTTGACCGCAGCCTTCAGCGCTCAAGCTCTCATTGCTGCCGCGGATCGTTTCACCAAGTTCGAAAACAGCCTTCGCGTTGCCGGCGTTGCCTCGCGAGACATGGCGATGGTGCAAGAGCGCCTGTTTTCTGCAGCCAACCGCAACGGCGTCGCTGTCAGCGCCCTTGGCGAGCTTTATGGCAAGGCCGCAATGTCGGCCGGCGAGCTTGGCGTCACGCAGCAAGAGCTTCTGAAGTTCGTCGATGGCGTCTCGGCTGCCCTGCGCGTTCAAGGCGGTTCGGTAGAGGCCGCGAGTGGTTCGCTGCTTCAGCTTGGCCAGGCTCTCGGCGCAGGCATCGTGCGGGCCGAAGAGTTCAACAGCATCTTGGAGGGCGCATACCCGATTGCCCAAGCCGCAGCACGCGGCATGGATGGCATGGGCGGGAGTGTGGCGCGACTTCGTCAGGCTGTTGCCGACGGAAAGGTCACATCTCAGGCGTTCTTCCAGGCGCTTCTCAAAGGGTTCACGACCACCGAGGCCCTTGCTGCGGGAATGTCGCTCACGGTTGAAAGCTCTCTCAACGTTGTCTCGAACTCCTTCACGCGCCTCGTCGGATCAATCGACCAAGAGTTGGGCGTCAGCAGCGGTATTGCGTCCGGCATTCAGTCTATCGGCATGATGCTTGATGGCCTGTCGCAGCGTGTGGACGCTTTCGGGCAGGCGTTCCGGGCGAACTTTCGTGAAATTGCCGGCGCGGCGGTTGTAGCGGGAACAGCGCTGGCTGCCGCATTCGGACCTGTGGTTATCGGCGCCGCTATCACCGGCCTGGCTGCGCTCTCCAGCGCTGCCGTCGCCGCGATCCGTGCGATCACGGTTGCAATGGCCTCTAATCCGATTGGGGCTATAGCCGTCGCAATCGCGGGCGTGATCACCGCCGCCTACGTGTTCCGAGATGAAGTGAAGAGGATCTTCGGTTTTGACGTGGTCGATGCTGTCGCGACAGCTGGCGACTATATCATCAACTCGTTCGAAGCGGCCTATAACGACGTCCAGTTTGTCTGGGCGCAGCTTCCGAACATGCTCGGCGCCGCCGCGATCGGTGCCGCCAACATGGTCGTGCGCGCCGTCAATTCGATGATCCAGACGGTCACGACGCAATTCAATGACCTGATCACCAGCATCAATTCCATCTTGCCAGGTGAGGGCCTCTCAACGCTTTCGATCGATCCGGTCAAAGAGTTTGAAAACGAATATGCTGGCCCGCTTGAGGAGGCAGCGCGGAAGCACGTTGAAAAATTCGAGATGATCATGAGCCAAAGTCGCCTTGGCGGTATGGCAGACGCCATGCGCTCAACCGGTGAAGAGGCGGCAAAGGTCGAAGACGCCCTGAAAAAGTTGCCGGCGCCCGTTTCGCTCACGACCGAAGAGGCGAAGAAGCTTGCCGATCAGTTGAAGGATTTGCGTAGCCGGGCCGACGGTCTGGTCGAGAAGTTTTTCCCAGGTGAGGCGGCTCGTCGTGAAGCGGAAGAGCTTTCTTCGCTCCTCCGCCAGTTCGGCGACCAGCTTGATAGTGTTCAGCGCAAAGCTGTTGAGATGGAGATTGGTAATCTTTTCAAGGCGTCAGAGCTTGGGCTTCGCAATCTTGATCAAAAGACGAAGAAGACCAGCAAGGATATGGCCGAAGAGATCGAGAACACTCTCGGCTCGACGTTGGCCGATCTCTGGTCTGCGCCGATAAAAGGCTTGGACGATTTCGTCGACAAAGTCATGAGCGCATTCGCGCAACTTGGGCAGGCCAATCTACAGCGCGCATTTGAGGGGCTGTTTGGCGATCCTCAAACTGGAAGGAACGCTTCGCGGTCTTCAAGCTCGTCGACTGGTTCTGGCGGCGTCATTAGCCAAATCGGGGATTTCTTCGGGAACATCTTCACCGACCGTCGTATGGTGTCGGCACAGAACAAGGCTGTTACCACGGCCGCAGCACGCGTGCCTGCACAGCCGTTGCAAAAGGTGATGGCCACCGTTGGCAGCACCGTATCCAATACGGTTTCAACGCTTACATCCTCGATGAGCAACTATGCCAACGCAATCAAGTCCATCGAAAGCAGCGGCAATTACTCTGCAATCGGACCTCTTTCCCGCAAGGGCGACCGGCCTTATGGCGCCTATCAGGTCATGGGGAACAACATTCCATCTTGGACGAAGGAGCTTCTCGGATATTCGGTATCGACGCAGGAGTTTTTGAAGAGCAAGAGCATCCAAGACGGCGTTTTTGCCCAGCAGTTCGGGAAGTATGTCACCCGCTTCGGCAACGATCTGGATGCCGCGTCTGCTTGGTTGACTGGCCGTCCCATGTCCAAGGCTGGCAATGACGCTGACGTCCTCGGGACCACCGCATCGAAATACGTCCAGAAGTTCAAAGCCGCGCTTGGCAATCAAACTGACCTTACGTCAGCAGTCGCAGCGGGGACAGAGACCGGGACAAAGGACGGCTTGAAAGCTGTCGCAAGTCTCGGCGGAGGTGCCGGCGCGTCCGGCGGTGCGTCAGCTTCTGTCGCCGCTGGTCAACCTGCGAACGGAGGCGGCATCAGCGGGGGCCTCAACGCCATCGTTGGCGGCCTCGGGCTTGGCTACCAGTCTCAAAGCGCTGGTATGGGGGCCATAGGCGGGGCCTTGTCAGGTTTCATGGCTGCGGGGCCTATCGGCGCCGTCCTTGGCGGGATTGCCGGCGCGATCGGTGGGATTTTTGGGTCTCGAAGCAAGCGGAAGAAGGAAGAAAAGGAAGCCCAAAGGCAGCTTGACCAGAACCGGACGGCATTGGAGCAACTCTTTGCGCTTGGTGAAGGCCGTGGCGTCGGTACGTACACTCAGAGCGTCAACGAGATGTACGACAAGACGGCTGAATTCGACGAAGTCGCTCAGAAAGCAGGCGACGACAAGCTCGTTCAGAAGCTCCGCGACAACTTCAATTCGTTCTTCATCCTGATGGAGAAGGATTTTGTTGGATCGTGGAATGGGATGATTGAGGCCTTTGAAAGCGGCCTGGGGTCCAATAGCCCGTTTGTGCAGGCTCGTGATCAGATGCAGAAGCTTTCCGACGAGTTGAAAAACTTTGTCGCTGACGCCCAAACTTTCGGGGACATGCAGCTCAAGCACAATCGCGACCTCACGCCCGAGCAGCTGGAGCAGCGAGTAAAGCAAGCGCAGGAAGCTGCTCAAAAGATGGCACTTGCCGCTCTTGCCGGCGTCGAACCGTTGAGCCAAATGGAGGAAGAGCTTCTTCGGGTGAAGGGCGCCACCACGTCGTTGCAGACGACGCTGGAGCAGCTTGGGATGACAGCCGAAGAGGCCGCGGTGTCGATCGACAGCGCCACGAAGACGGCTCTGGAGAAGCTGCGCGACGGCTTCATGAAGGACATCACGTCCAGCCTGAACGAGCTTTCCGGCGTGGGTTATATCAACGACATCATGGACGCCCAGGCAGCTTATCAGGCTCGCCTGAAGGATTCGGCGGCGCTCGGCATAGATAGCTCCTTCGCGCTTCGGGAACTCTCCCTGTCGCTCAAGGAAATCGTGTCGTCTGCCGGCCTGACGAGGGAGGAAATCAGCCTTCTCTCGCAGACCTTCCCCGAACTGCAGTTTGCGCTCAAGGGATGGTCGCAGGATACCCTCACTCTGGCGGATGCAACGTCGCAGCTGCAGGCGGCCTACGAGAACGAATCCTCTGCCCTCGAAGACGCCATCAGCAAGAACAAGGCGTGGATCGCATCCATCAAGCAGTTCCGCGATGCGATGAAGATCAACGACAACTCGCCGTTGGCGCCGAACGAGAAGGTGGAAGAGGCTGCGAAGCAGTTCCGCGATATCGCCGCAAAGGCTATGGGCGGTGATGAGGAAGCCCTCGGCCAGCTGACCTCTATCAGCCAGGACTATCTCGACGAGGCGCAGGCCTATTACACCTCGTCGGTGAAATATTTCGAGATCTGGAAAGAGGTCGACGCCACGCTCGACAAGGTGCAGAAGTCGAGCGAGGGCAATCTGTCCGAATCCCAGCGTCAGCTTGATGCGCTGAAGGCCTCGGTGAACGGCATCCTCAAGGTCGACGAAAGCGTCCTGTCGGTCAAGGATGCGCTGGCCCAATACAATACGGCGCTCGCCGCCAATCTCGATGCGATCCGCACACAGCTCGGCATGACCCAGGCGAACAATACCGCCGCCATCACGCAGGCTTACGCGGATCAGCTCGACCGCGCCCCTGAAAAGGCCGGCATGGATTACTGGCAGCAGCAGATCAAGAACGGTATGTCGGTATCGCAGGCTCAAAGCAGCATTGCCGACAGCCGCGAGGCGCAGATCAATCGGCTCTACAAGCAGATTTTCGGCCGGAGCATTGATTCTGCCAGCGCTGCCTACTGGATGGCCAGCAACAAGACGATCGCGCAGATCGAAGCTGACCTCACCTATGCGAAATCCATCGGCGCATTTGCCAACGGCGGCACGCATGATGGTGGCCTGCGCATTGTTGGCGAGCGAGGCCCGGAGCTTGAAGCAACCGGCCCGTCTCGCATCTGGAGCGCCAGCCAGACGCGGGCGATGCTCCAGCCAGCCAACAACAACGGCGATTTGGTCTCGGAACTGAAGGCGCTTCGTCAGGAAGTCGCAGCCCTTCGCGCCGAGCAGCGCCGGCAAACCGAGACGGTTGCCTATGCCGGCAATCAGCAGATCGAAGAGCAGAAGAAGACGAATGCCAATCTGGCGGACGTCAGCGGCGAGTTGAAGCGCGCCAACGCCTCACGATAAATCAGGAGATACTCCATGGCAGTTACGCTTGCCGCTTCGGCGCGCACGGCGCTGATGACCGCTTTGCGCGATACCGTCGCTGACGGCACGCTCGAGCTATTGTCGGCGTCCAACCAAGTGCTGGCAATCTTCGGGCTTTCGTCAACGGGCGGCACGGTTTCCGGCGATGTCTGGACGTTGGCTTTTGATGCCGGCGGCGCGACAACGGGCACCGTGGCCTCAGGCACTGGCACGACCGCAACCGCAGCCCGTATCAAAAACACCTCAGCCGCAGCCCTCATCACTGGCTTGACGGTTGGGTTGACCGGCTCTGGCGCCGATATCAAGCTCGACAACGTATCGATCTCGCAAGGCCAGTCGGTGACGATTACCTCGGCGACAATGACCTACGTGTGAGGCCGGCATGACCATCACCGTCCCCCCGCTCTTCACCAGCACCGTTTCTGACAACCCGGCCGACAGCTCGGCAGGCAAGGTCACGCCGAGCCGCTGGAACCAGGGCAACAAAATCCAGATGGCTACGGCTCGGCTGATCGGTCGAACGAGTTCGGGCGCAGGTGACGCCGAGGAAATCTCGGTTGGCAATGGCCTGGTGCTGTCCTCCGGTTCGCTCGCCGCCGATATCGCGACTGCCGCCAATATCCGCGCGGCGGCCGCCAACAAGCTGATCGCCGCCGATGGCGTCTTGTCAGCGCTATCATGGGTCACGGTCACCTATGCCGCGACGACGACGCTCGATCTCTCGACCTTCGAAAACGCTTTCATTACCTGCACAGGCAATATCACGCTCGCCAATCCCAGCAACGTGCAGGTCGGCAAAACCAAATTCGTCCTGCTCGCCGGCAATGATGCGACGGCACGCACGATCTCGTTTGGCGCCAATTACAAGGGTGATCTGCCGACGCAAACGGTGACCAGCACGGCTTACCTGTTGGTCGGCCTGACGGCTTACACGTCCACACATATTGTCGTCTCCAGCATTAAGGCGCTGTGATGTTGCCCGGATTTCCGAAACCTATTCTTAGCCGTGGCGGGCCGGTTCCATTTGCAATGTCGGGATCCTTCGAGGGGCCAAGCAATGATGGATTTACGTTCACCAACATGTTTGCCACGTCGTCCGGAACGCCGAGAACCGGAAGCAGTTGCGCTGCGGTAAGCTCGGCGGGTGGGACCGCTATCCTAATTATCCCCGCCGCAGTTGCTGGCCGCCTCCGCATCACGATGTCCATCTGGCACCGATCCGCCCCCGGTGGGATCAATCGTACCCGTTCGCTTTCATATGCAATTGGAGCCGGCGGCTTTGTTTCGTTGGGCTCGGTAACAAATACATCGATCACATACGCCCAGCTAACCGGCACATTCGACAACCCAGGCATGGACGATGTCACCATGCGCTTCGAAGGGAGTTCGACGAGTGCCTTTTTCGACGACTGGGCAATTTCAGGAGTTTTGATCCCATGACGCTTTATCTTGAAACGCCGGATGGCTTTGTCGCCTGGGCTGGCCAGCCGATCCCGACGCCGCTCAATGTTTGGGGCGAGCCCGAAACGGTCGAGCAGGATGGCCAGGTCATGCAGGTGCGCTTGCAGCACACCGTTGACGAACCGGTCAGCCATCCGCTTTCCATCGAGCATCATTGGACGGATGAGGAACTGGCGATCCTGCATCTCTACCGGCCCGGCCCGGCTGAAGATGTTCCCCCGCATCATCGCATCGTATCGACCGACGTTGCGCGCGTCGACGGCGTCGTGCGGTTCGTCTACATAACCGAGGAACTCCCGCTCGACGAGCGCAAGGCGCAGATGGTCGCCGCGATTGCAGAGCGCCGTTGGCGCGCCGAGACCGGCGGCCTGACGTTTGATGCAATGCGCATTCCGACAGACCGGGAAACGCAGGCGATCATCGCGCGCACGATGCAAGCGCTGAGCGACGGCGACATCGCGGGCCCGATCAAGTTCAAGATGCCGTTCGGTTTCGTGCCGATCACCGCGTCTCACCTTGCTGCAATCAAGCGGGCCGGCGCAGAGCATATTCAGGCGTGTTTTGACAGGGAGGCCGATCTGGTCGAGGCCGTCACCGCCTCGGCAGATCACGACGCGCTCGATGCGATCGATATCGAAAGCGCATGGCCGGGCGTAGAGGGCTGATCCTTCATGGCGTTTCAGTCCGACGCATTTCAGAACGATTCTTTCCAGATCGTCGCCGGGCCGACGTCCGGCACGATGGCGGCGGTCGTCTCGCCATCGTTCTCCGCCACCTTCATCGGAACGGTTCGCATTGCTGGCGTTCTTGCCGCGACATTGTCACCGGGCTTTGCCGCCAATGTGGCCGGCGTTGTCGCAGTCCGCGGCACGATGGCCGCTGGCCTGCATATCGGCCTTGTGGCCGACTTCGCCGGCACCAGCGAAGGCAACATCGTCATCATCCCGCGCGATACGGTCGGCGGGACCGCCTATCTTCTGGAACTGGCTGGCGCTGACAACGAGACTGGAGACGCGATCGACGTCTACTTTTCCACGGACGGCTTTAATTCATTGCCTTCGGACCCGAAGCCGAACGTCGAATACAACGGTCGCATAAAGGTGCCCGGCAATTACGAGCGCACGCTGTTTTCGTCGGGCACGACGTCGGGGCAAATCAGTGTCGGGGCAGGGCTGATCGAACTCGTCAACATGGACGGCGAACTGGATTATCTCCGGTCAATTGCGTTCGACGGATACGAGCTGCGCATTCTGGCTATCCCGCGCCGAACCCCGAAATATGAGGACGCGGTTCTCGTTTTCAGCGGTACTGCCGAACAGGTTGAGCTTTCATGGGAGCGTGCGGCAGTCCGTATCCGTGATCGCCTCGCTGAACTCGATAAGCCGTTGCAGACCGTGAAATATGCCGGGACGACGATCTCGGGCGGCATGAGCGAGGCGGAAGGCAAGCCGGACGACCTCAAGGATTCGCTCAAGCCTACAGCCTGGGGACAGCCGAAACAGGTTGCGGCGATCAACAGCAATCAGTTTGATCTCATCTTCGATCTTGGGCAGAACGGCCTGCAATCGGTCGGCGAGGTGCGCGACAAGGGCGTGTTGCTGACTGCGACAGGCATAGACTATGCGACCACGGCTCTTCTTATCGCGGCCAACGTGCCGAGTGGACAGTTCTCGACTTGCCTTGCTCAAGGTCAGATCGGATTAGGTCTGCGGCCAATCGGGCAGGTGAGCGCAGCCCCGATCGAGGGCGCCAACGCAGCAGCGCGGACAGCGGCTCAAGTTGCTCGCCGCATGCTGATGCGGATGGGTTTGGTCGAAGGCGTTTCGTTCAAGACGGCCGACATCACCCGCCTTGACACGCTCAACAGCGCGCCTGTCGGCTACTGGACTGAAACGGACGAAGTGACCGCGCTTGAGGCGATCGGCGAGGTTCTGGGGTCGATCGGCGCAATGATCATGCCGGATCGTCTTGGCGTGTTCCGCATGTTTCGCTTCGATGCACCGGCGACGTATCCCAAGGTCACGCTCACCCGCGCGGAGATCCTTGAAACAGAGGGCCGCGGCTTTCGTTTGCTTGCCACGGGCGACGAAGGCAAGGGGGTGCCGGCTTGGAAGGTCACGGTCAAGTATGCCCGCACCTGGGCCGTTGCATCTCGCAACGAGTTGGAGACCGACACGTCGGACGACTATAAGGCCTTCGCCGAAAACGAGTGGCGATCTGCTGTCGCGCAGGATGATGACGTGAAGGCGATCCATAAGCTTGCGCCGGAACTGACCTACGAAACCTATCTCGTCAATGAAGCCGACGCCATCGCAGAAGCGCAGCGCCGCCTCGCTTTGCATTCGGTCCCGCGTGATCGGTTCCTTGTGCCGGTCAAGGCCTATCTCGTCGAAAAGATTGACCTCGGCGATATCGTGCGGCTGCAGGTCAACCGTTTCGGCCTCGACGAAGGAAAAGATTTCGTCGTGATCGGCATCACGGAAAATCTCGAAACCGGCATCACGACGCTGGATGTCTGGGGGTGACATGGCCAACATCATGCTGATCTATCCCAACCGTAGCGATATCGCGACATACTCCGGCGGGGCATGGGTAGAGGCCATGCCGCTCGACAATCTTAAGGATCGGGCTTTCGCGCGCGTGGCCCGATCCATCGACCTCGACCCGGAGAATACCACTTTCACCATTGATTTCGGTCGCACTTGGCCGATCCGTCTGTTCTCGTTCATCGCGCACAATCTCACGGTCTCGGCGCGCATCAAGATCGAAGCGAGCAATTCGGCAGACATCTCGTCTCCAGTTCACAACCAGACCTATGATGCGTTCGCGTCTCTAGCGGGCAGCGATTGGGATATCAACGCCTTGGAGTGGGAGAACGATAACTACTGGCTTGGCTCCTATACCGCAGAAGATACGGTCGGCCAGACGGCAATAGCGTCAATCCTATTCCCGCAGAACATCGTGGCGCGCTATTGGCGGGTGACCTTCTTCGACCAGTCCAATTCGGCCGGTTTCATCCAAGTCGGTCGCCTTTTCCTAGGCGATGCATTTCTCGTGCCGACCTACAACCCGGCACTCGGCCTGGACCTCGGATACGAGGACGCGACTGGCGTCGATACAGCGCTCAATGGCGCCGAATTCTTCGACCCTCGTGAACCGATCCGCGTCATGCGCTTCCAACTGCAATATCTGGATGACACCGAAGGCTATACCCGCGCTCTTGAGCTGACGCGGCGCGCGGGTGTCTGGAAGGAAATCTTCGTCATCGCCGACCCAGACGATGCTGTTTACGCGATGCAGCGCAACTTCCCGGCTCGCCTACGGCAGCTCAACCCCCTCGAAACCGTCATGTACGGCTACGACACCAACTACCATTCGATGGCAATGGAACTGAAGGAAATCCGCTGATGCCCATGCCGACCTACCCCACGTCCGAAGCGACATTTGCCGCGGCGCTCAACAGCGATCCATACGATGCGGAATCCAACCCGGAGGGGCTTGGCGCCGGTGGCCATCGTCAGAACTTCCCAGAGGGCATGGACGCTATTGTGGCGCTCGCCAACTTCGTGAAGCTGGCGGGAGACTATCTCGACGCGCTCGCGGACCAGGTCGAGACGGACGCTGCGAGCGCGGCCGCCGGGTCTGGTACAGAGGCGACAGTCGCCAACATTCGCGCCGGCCTGACTGCCATGTATTTGTCGATCCGCAACGTCTATAGCGCAAACGCTCCTGTCGCTTTGACCGATGCAGCATCGATCGCTTGGAATATGGGCTCGGGCATTAATTTCGATGTCACCATTACGGCGTCGGGGCGCGCGCTTGCAAACCCCTCGGCCAAGGTCATCGGCAAGAGCGGCTTGCTCACCGTCATTCAAGGCACCGGTGGCAGCAAGACAATTACCACTTGGGGATCGGACTATCTTTGGATGGGCGATCAACCGACATGGCCGACAGTGGCCGGTGCGTTGACGCTGATTGCCTATTTCGTGCGGCCCGATGGCAAGGTCTTGCTGAACTGGGGCGGGAACAGCGCATGATCATCTGCCCCACGCCATTCCTCGCTCGCGGACCGGTTTACCGCGGCCCTGTTCGCTACATCGCCATGGCGCGGGGCTACATCAGCGCCAACAATCCCGTGGTTACGGATCTAGACTATCGGGTCTCGCAAAATGGTCTGAAGTGGTACAAAAAGCCATTGAAGGGCGATATCAATGCGCATTTACGCTCCGATCAATCTGGCGCTTTCTTTCCAGAGGGATCAATCGTCGCCTTCTCGGCGCTCTGGGTTTATGGTCGCATATGGGACGATGGCGACAATTCCCGCGCGGTGGTCTTCAAGCTGTCTGGCGGCGAGTTCAATCGGGTCGTGACGCCCATTGATGGCGTCAAGGGTGCGACCGGCATCCGGTATTTCTCGGCCGCCGCTGTCGAGGCCGGAAACCTTGTCCTGATCTGCAACAACGGCGAGCGGGCGATTTCGACCGATGGCGCCAGCTTCACCGGATATTCCGCCATCGCCTTCACCGGCAAGGCGAACGCGATTGCGGTCGGAACCGGCGTCGTCGCTGTCGGCGGCGACGCCGGCCAGTTGTTCACGGGGGCGAGCGCTTCGGGCGCTTTTACCTCCCGCACTTCGCAATTCGGCACGACACCGATCACGCAACTGGTTGCCGGCAATGTGTTGCTGGCGGCTGGCGGCGGTAAGCTTTCGACTGCGCCACTCAACAATGGCACGGCCTGGACGGCGCGCACCGATCCGGTTGGCGGCAGTAACGATTGGGCGGCATACGGCAATGCGCGCTGGCTGATTTCGGGTATCGACAAGCTGATCACGTCTGTTGATGCGGCAACATGGGCGAATGTTACCGCCCGCCCGAACGTGGGGAAGAGACTTAGTGCCGGGTTCTGGGATACCGATCACTGGCTTGTCTGCATGCTGACGGGCGAACTTGGTATCAGTGCCGATGGCCTCAACTGGGAAGTGCTGACCAATGCCGGCCTGCCGGCAAAAAACTATCGCATATTCGCGAAACTGCCCTGACCGGGGCAAAGCTTCTCCACGAAGGAACACACCATGAAAACCAGTGCAGCAGGGCTTGCGGCCATTCGGTCGCATGAAGGCGAACGGCTGACCGCCTATCAGGATTCGGTCGGCGTTTGGACGGTCGGGGTAGGGCACACGACAGCGGCTGGCCCGCCGACGGTGAAGAAGGGGATGAGGATCACGGCGACAGAGTCAGCCGAAATCCTCGCGCGCGACCTCGGCGCCGTCGAGGCTGATGTGAACCGGCTCGTAAAGGTGCCGATCTCGCAGAACCAGTTCGACGCGCTTGTCTCTCTCGTCTTCAACATCGGCACGCCGTCGTTCCAGAAGTCCACGCTGCTCAAGGCTCTGAATTCGCGTGACTACCAGAAAGCCGCCGATCAGTTCCTCGTCTGGAACAAGGGGACTGTGAAAGGGAGGAAGGTGGCGATCAAGGGCCTGACCGATCGTCGACAGAAGGAGCGGGCGCAATTCCTAGCGGCAGATGGCGGCAAGGTCACGCCGGAGACGTGGAACGCTCCCAAGCCCGTTCCTTCCGAGAACAAGGCCAAGGAGACCGTCGCCTTCGTTCAAGCCCGCCTGTGGGAGCTCGGCTATACTGAAGTCGGCAGTCGCGATCCGAAGACGGGCGCTTTCGACGGTCAGCTCGGAAAGATGACGAAAACCGCCATCCTCGCCTTCCGCAACGAAAACGATCTACCGCTCTCTGACACGATCGACGACGGCCTTCTCATTGCGCTTGGACAGGCCAAGCCGCGCGAGCTGCCCCGCAATGACGCTGCGCCGGCAGAGGTCCGAAAGGCGGCGCCAGAGGTCAAGACGAACTGGCTGGCCAAGATCGGTGCGGCGGTCGTCGCGATCCCGGCCGCCGTTGGCGCGTTCTTCGACGGCATCCTCGGCAACATCAGCGCGGCGCGCGGCTATGTCGATCCGCTGAAGGATATGGTCGGAGACGTTCCGGGATGGGTATGGCTCGTTGGCGTGGCGGCTGTTGCTGGCGGTCTGTATCTCGTTGCGCGCCACGGTGAGCAGAAAGGCATAGAGGCCTACGCGGCAGGGGAGCGCAGGTGATGGACCGGATCACGATCATCATCGTCGCGGCCGGCGCGCTGCTTGCTGCGGCATTCGGCATCTACGCCGCCGGCAAGAGCGCCGGGAAGAACGAAACGCGCGTCGAAGCGGCCAAGGAAGCCGTCGAACGCATTACCGACATGGAGAAGAGCAATGCCAACTTCCGCAATCTTCCGGCTCGCGAGCGTTGCCTTGCTCTCATGCATGACAGTGGGTTGCCAGCGGACGGCTGCAACTGAAGGCGCCGGCTTTCAGATGGTGCGGTTCTCGGATCCTGCCGCCGCTCGCGCCGCGTCGCAAGACGCGACGGCCGGCCCCGCGATCTATTCGAACAATCGGTCTTGTGAGAAGCAGCCGGGGTGTCGCAAATGATTGGCGGGCAATCCTACGCCGGGCCAGGCATTTGGATACGGATCAGACATCGCTTCGGCCCAAGGATGATGGAATGGTTTATGGCCGGGCACATGATGATGTTCGGCGGCGTCCTGCTCTATCCGACAGAGACTTTCAACCAACCATCGTTCTGGGCCTTCCGCGACCTGGTGCCGTCGGAAAACTTCCTCGGCTGGCTGATGCTTCTGATCGGCTGCCTTCGCATCATCGGCCTTGTCATCAACGGGGCTCGAAAGAACGTCACGCCCCAGATACGGCAGTTCTCTGCCGGGATCGGATGCGTGATATGGACCGGCATCTCATATGGCTTTGCATCCTCTGATGTCGTGAGCACCTGGCTCGCCATCTATCCGCTGTTTGCGGTCGGCGAGTTGGTCAATATTCATCGCGCAGCAAGGGATCAAGGTGGCAGGGATGGAACAACTCGATAAGCTGCCGCCCCTTGCCATCGTCGTGTTCGGGGTGACGCTCGCCATTATATTCGGCGTTCGATACATGGGGCTGCTGAGCGGGCGGAGTTCTTCCCCGGAGCGGTCACCCACGTCGGCGCAGGTCGCGGCGGTCATTGTCGATCCCACGGCGCTGAACAAGGCAACTGCTGCTCTTGAGGCGCAGACGTTCGAAATGATCAACACCCGTAAGTCTCAAGAGCGGATCGCGGAAGACCTGGGAGACCGGATCAAGGACCACGGCGAGCAGATCAGCAAACTTATGCTCGAAATGGCACGCCAGAAAAGATGACCGGGATTGCGGGGCGCGCTGGAGCGGACAAGGCCAGCAGGACCGTGAACAAACCGAGACTCCACGTGCCAGCCACGTGACGAAGTGGCTGGCACGTTCCTGTCACGTTCCGCATTGACATGTTTTGTTCTGTAAAAGTCCCAGCGCGAAAAAATGACGGAACATTGAAAAAAGGCCTTGAACGCCAAAGCGTTTCCCCATATCAGGGCTCCACCGGAGAGGTGGCCGAGTGGTCGAAGGCGCGCCCCTGCTAAGGGCGTATACCGGGAACGGTATCGAGGGTTCGAATCCCTTCCTCTCCGCCACTTCGGTATAAAACCGGGAACGCCGAATCCCGCCGATTTCCCTCCCTTGGCGGCTACCAGCGTCCTCAACAGGACGTTTTTGCTTCCTTTGATGTAGATGGCGTCGTCTGCGACCTCGACGTGTTGGGCGAAGGCCCGGACGTGTTCCCGCCGATAGCCGCCCTTTCCAAGCCGCAGTCGGGTGCGTGCTTCGCTCGCCAAGGGAGGATTCGGCAGGGTCGAGCGAACCGGCTTCAATGGCGTCGTAGAGGCGCTTGAGGCGGTTGTCGGCTTCGGCCGCGCGGTGGTTCAACTCGGCGATATGCTGGCTGCGTCGCTCGACGCCCTCCTGCCGGCGATCCAGACGCGAGGCGAGCACGTCTTCGATCCGCTCGGGATCGAGTAGCCTCTACTTTATATGCGTCACCACCACGCGGTCGAGCTTATCCATTGGGATCGCGCGGCCTTTGCAGCCTGTGTCGCCCTGCCGTGCCCGGATCGAGCAGGCATAGTAGCGATAGCGGCCGTTCTTGCCGGTGCTCAGCGTCATGGCGCCTCCGCAATTGCCGCAATGGCAAATGCCGGTCAGCAGGTTCGGGCCGCTGACGACGCGCGGCGGCGTCATCTTCGGATTGTTGACCTTCAAACGGTTCTGAACGGCCTTGAATATCTCAAGGTCGATCGGGGGCGGCGCGGGGACGCTGATGATTTCTTCTTCGGGCTTCACCACGACCTTGTTGGCGCGGTGATTGAAGCGATGCTCGCCGATATAGGTGCGGCGGGTCAGAACACGGTGAAGCTGGCCAATGCCCCAACGCCCGCCGTTGCCGGTGAACCTGCGGCAACCACCTGGAGAGTACCGGTGAAAAGCGATGGGCGGAGTTCTTCAATCCACGCTTCTTCGCAATCGGCTATCAAATCGCCAAGGCGGCCAATATAAAGACGACTGTCTGGAGCGAGCCGGTCAACTTCTTTGACAGACCTTCGGACGATCCACACCAGCGCGGATGCGAGAGTCCATTCTTTCATCTGGGATGACAACGATCGCGCACGCGTATCCATGCCGTTATGCCTCCTGTCTGAAATTGCGATATAGCTTTCAGCAAATGGACTGACCTTTTCTGGGCTTTGCCGCATGCGTAAGAGGCGATGCCGTTCATCCGGCCGTTCGTTGCGGGGTGAGTAGCGATTCCGCGCGAATCTTCCGCCGATTCCGTGGACGAGTCGCAGCGACGATTCGAAAGGGATTTGAGGCCTCGACCGTGAACGCGCAGCAGCGAGTCTGCGTCCCCGCTTCAGGGAATCGCAAAGCTCGACAAGAAAATACAACTTTAGATAAACATAATCGCCGCCCTATGCTCTTAAAAGCATATTGCCGATAGAAGGGCCATTGGTAAAACAGCCTCTCTTTCCAGGTACTTATTAATCCCTTGTTAACAACTGGGGCGGCCGGAAGGGGTGTTTGTGTTTTTTTGGCAACAGGCCCGATGCAACACGGTGCAAATGACGTCTGGATGACAAGTTGATGATTGCGCGCGCCGCCCGGTCTTGTATTTTCACCCTCAGAAGCGAGGCGGTGGATCGTCCGTCTTCTGTAACACGGGAATGGGGCAGGGAACGCTGTCCTTCAGCAAAAGAACCCAAACCCAAATGAAACTTTGACTGGAGGTCAAAAATGAACATCAAGAGCCTTCTTCTCGGCTCCGCTGCAGCCCTCGCTGTAGTTTCCGGTGCCCAGGCTGCCGACGCCATCGTTGCTGCCGAGCCTGAGCCGATGGAATATGTCCGCGTTTGCGACGCTTACGGCACTGGCTATTTCTACATTCCCGGCACCGAAACCTGCTTGAAGGTCGGCGGTCGCGTTCGCTTCGACGTTCAGGCTGCAAACTCCTACGTCGCCAACAGCGACCTCGGCTGGCGCACCAAGTCGCGCGCTGAAATCTACCTCGACTCGGCCAGCGACACCGAATACGGCCCGCTGAAGACGCAGATCGTCACCCGCTTCGACTTTGACGGCACCTACAACGACGGCGTTCACACCACGACTTCGCTGATCGCTGCCAACATTCAGCTCGCTGGCTTCACCGTCGGTCTCGCTGACTCGGCTTACACCGTCTTCACGAACTACGCTGGCGACATCATCAACGACGACGTCATCTCCTACGGTGGCTTCGAAGTTAACCAGATCACCTACAACTACGATGGCGGCAATGGCTTCAAGGCTGTCGTCTCGGTTGAAGACGCTCGCCTCGCTCGCAACGGCACCGACGTCTGGGGCAATGCCCGTTACGTTGATGACGACAACTACAAGGTCAACGTTGTCGGCGGTCTCGGCTACTCCACCGGCGCATTCGGCTTCTC
>JAFKJU010000012.1 GCA_017305935.1 Hyphomicrobiales bacterium
GGCGTCTTCTTGTCGAGCGGCTTCTTCTTGGCCTTCATGATGTTGGGCAGCGAGGCATAGCGCGGCTCGTTGAGACGCAGGTCGGTGGTCACCACCGCCGGCAGCTTGACCTCGATGGTCTGCAGACCGCCGTCGACCTCGCGGGTGATCGTCGCCTTGCCGTCTGATATCTCGACCTTGGAGGCAAAGGTGCCCTGCGCCCAGCCGGTCAGCGCCGCCAGCATCTGGCCGGTCTGGTTCGAGTCGTCGTCGATCGCCTGCTTGCCGACGATCACCAGGCCCGGCTGTTCGGCGTCAGCAACGCCCTTCAGCAGCTTGGCGACGGCCAGCGGCTCGACCGTCTCGTCGGTCTCGATGAGGATGGCGCGGTCGGCGCCCATGGCCAGCGCCGTGCGCAGCGTTTCCTCGGCCTTGGCCGGGCCGATGGAGACGACCACCACTTCCGACGCCTTGCCGGCTTCCTTCAGCCGCAGCGCCTCTTCCACGGAGATCTCGTCGAACGGGTTCATCGACATCTTCACATTCGCAAGCTCGACGCCCGAACCATCGCCCTTGACGCGGATCTTCACGTTGTAGTCAACAACGCGTTTGACCGGGACCAGGATTTTCATCGTCATACTCCTCCCACAGCCGGTCATCCCGACTGTCAATCGATCAATGTTCGCGCTGCTCGGGCAGCAGCACCCAGAAGGCGAAAAGCGGCCTGTCGCCGGCGCGCATGGCATGGCGGATACCCGGCGGATTATAGAAGGATCCGCCGACGCCCGGTGAGAACCAATCGGAATCGCCATGCATGAATTCGCCGTCGGACAGCACCAGATAGGTTTCCTCCGGCGCATGGTCGTGATCCGGATACCGCACCCGCGGCGCCAGCAGGCTGACGCCGAACCAGAGATCGTCGCGGTTCTCGAAGCCACCGGGACCGACGATCATGACATTGGCATGGCCATCGGCAAAACCCGCGCCGGCGGTTTCGTCGCCCTTGCGCGCCCGCCATTCGAGCTGCGGCTCCAGCGCCCGGAACCGTTCGACCAGCCGGTCGACGACCGGCCGCCCGGTGGCATTGGCGAGCGCGTCGTCAAGATGCCGGTCGCAAACGGGAAGGCGCTGGCCGATTTTCGTCCGCACCGGTTGCACGGTCGCCAGCCTGGCGAAAATCCGCTCGACCGAGGCACGACCCTGCGGATCATGCGCGCATTCGTCGAAAGCCAGGGAGGCCGCGTCGAGAAAATCCTGCAAGGCCGTGGGCCGTTCCATCCTCAGAGATCCTTCGCCAGGCGCAGCGCGTCGTAGATCGCCGCATGGGTGTTGCGGGCCGCGACCGCATCGCCGATGCGGAAGAGCTGGTAGTTGCCGGCCGGATTGTGCGCGACGGTCTGCGGCGCGCCGGACAGCAATTCGTCGTAAGAGACCTCGCCGAGGTTCTTCGAACCCGGCTTCAGCTCGAAATACAGCTCGTCCAGTGGAATGGTACCATGATTGACGACGATCTGGTCGACAGTCCGTTGCTTGGCGACGCCACCGTAATCGCTGCCGACATGGGCGATAAGCTGGTTGCCGCTCTTCTCCGCCGCTTCCAGACGGTAGGTCACGGTGAAGGTCGCATCGAGTTTTTGCAGCGAGCGCATGTAGGGCACGAGGTTCATGGCCATGACTTCGGGCGCGAAGGCGCGATCCGGGGTCATGATCTCGACCTTGCCGCCGGCCCTGGCGATGAATTCCGCCGCCTGCAGGCCGGCATGGTCTCCGGCATCGTCGAAGATCAGCACATTGGCGCCGGGCTTGACGTCGCCGGAGATGATATCCCAGGAGGAGACCACCAGTTCGTTGCCTTTGGTCAGCACGTCGGTATGCGGCAGGCCGCCGGTGGCGATGATGACGACATCGGGGTTTTCGGCGAGAACCGTATGGGCCTCCGCCCAGGTGTTGAAATGGAAGGTGACGCCGCGCTTCTCGCACTGGGCCATGCGCCAGTCGATGATGCCGATCATCTCGCGGCGGCGCTCGCTTTGCGCCGTCAGGCGGATCTGGCCGCCCGGATTGCCGGCGGCTTCGAACACCACCACCTCATGGCCGCGCTCGGCCGAGACGCGCGCCGCCTCGAGCCCGGCAGGGCCTGCGCCGACGACGACCACCTTCTTGCGCACATCCGCCCTGGGGATGTCGTGCGGCATGGTCTCCTCGCGGCCGGTTGCGGCGTTGTGGATGCAGAAGGCAAGGCCCCCCTGGTAGATGCGGTCGAGACAGTAATTGGCGCCGACGCAGGGACGGATATCGTCCTCGCGCTTCTCGATGATCTTGCGCAGGATATGCGGGTCGGTCATGTGGGCGCGGGTCATGCCGATCATGTCGACCTTGCCGGCGGCGATCGCATGACGGGCCGTGGCGACGTCCTGGATTTTCGCGGCATGGAAGGTCGGGAAACGGGTGGCGGCGCGAATCTCGCCGGCGAAATCCAGATGCGGGGCGCTGGCCATGCCCTGGATCGGGATGACGTCGGTCAAACCCGGATCGGTGTCGATATGGCCGCGAATGACGTTCAGATAGTCGATCAGGCCGCTTTCCTTGAGGCGACGGGAAATTTCAAGGCCTTCGGCCTTGCCCGTGCCCCCGGGAAGACATTCGTCGGCGGTGTAGCGCACGCCGAGGATGAAGTCGTCGCCGACACGCTCGCGCATCGCCTTGAACACGTCGAGACAGAACCGCATGCGGTTCTCGAGCGAGCCGCCATAGGGGCCGTCGAGCTCATTGGTCAGCGGCGAGGTGAACTGGTCGATGAGATGGCCATAGGCCTCCAGCTCGACGCCGTCCATGCCGCCAGCCTTCATGCGCTCGGCCGCGTCGGCGAAATCCTTGATGATGCGGGCGATGTCCCAGTCTTCCAGTTTCTTGGGAAACGCCCGGTGCGCCGCCTCACGGTGATGGGAAGGGGCAAGGACCGGCAGCCAGTCGCCCTTGTCCCAGCGGGTGCGGCGGCCGAGATGGGTGAGCTGGATCATGATCGCGGCGCCCTGTTCGTGCACTGCGTCGGTCATTTCTCGGATCCACGGAACGATCTCGTCCTTGTAGGCCAGCAGATTGTTGAACACCGGCGGGCTGTCCTTGGAGACGGCGGCGGAGCCGGCGGTCATCGTCATCGCCACGCCGCCCTTGGCCCGCTCGACCGTATAAGCGCGGTAACGCCCCTTCGGCATGCCATCCTCGGGGTAGGCGGGCTCGTGCGAGGTGACGATAATACGGTTGCGAAGAGTCAGATGCTTCAGCTGGAAAGGCTGAAGCAGAGGATCGTTCGACATGCGACGGGCTCCGGTTTATGGAATTCGGCGCGACGCTAAGCGGAAATGTACATATCTGTCAATATTCAAAAACAGACAAGTCCATAATATCGACACTCATGTACATTCTGCTTGCAAGGGGGCGGTGGGTTTGTTAGGAGATATGCATGGAACAGGCGACGAGTGACAGCGGCTGGCGTGGTTCTCACGAGGGATGGCTCGAGGCGGCTTACGATTCGCTGCTCGAATCCGGGGTGGATTCCGTCAAGATTCTCCCGCTCGCGAAGCGGCTCAACCTGTCCCGGACGAGTTTCTACTGGTTCTTCAGAGACAGAGAGGAACTGCTGAATGCATTGATCTCCCGCTGGCGGGAGAAGAATACCGGCAATATCGTCAAGCAATCCGAGGCCTATGCCGAATCCCTTGCTGAAGCGATGCTGAATGTCTTCGACTGCTGGCTGAACAAGGAGCTTTTCGATTCCCAGTTCGAATTCGCGGTGCGCAGCTGGGCGCTGCAATCACCCGATATCCTCGACGAGGTGCAGCAAGCCGACCAGACGAGAATGGAAGCGCTGTCGCGCATGTTCATGCGCTTCGGCTGCGACGAGACGGCAGCGGACGTGCGCGCCCGAACCACCTATCTCGTGCAGATCGGATACATCTCGATGCAGTCGAAGGAGGATATCGCGCTGCGCATGAAGCGTATTCCGGAATATATCGCGATCTACACCGGCCAGGTGCCGCGGCAGAAGGAGCTTGATCGCTTCTTCGCCCGGCATGGCTACAAGCCCGACTAGAGCCTTTCCGGTGAACGCCGGTTCGCCGGAAAGGCTCTAGGTTTTTGTTTTGCCGCATTATCCGACGCCGAAGCGAATCCGCTTCGGCCGGAAATGCTCGAGGAGGCGCAATTTGGGAATGGACGGACCATTGAAGGTTGGCATTGTCGGCGGTGCCGGCTGGCTCGGCGGCGCCATTGCCGAGGCGATGCTGGAGGCCGGCATCGTTCAGGCCGGGGATTTGTCGCTTTCCTATCGCAGCCGGCAGCCGGATCGTTTCACGGGGAGTTTCTGGACCGCTGACAATCAGGCGCTCGCCGATCGCAGCGACGTCGTTCTTCTCTGCGTGCGTCCGGCCGACTGGCAGGAGATGACGGTGCGCGCCGAAGGCAAGCTCGTCATTTCGGTCATGGCCGGCATCCGCCTCGACGCGCTCTGTTCCCGCCACGGCACGGTTCGCGCCGTGCGCGCTCTGCCGAATGCCGCCGCCGAAGTGCGAAGCTCCTATACCCCCTGGATCGCCACCGCCGCAGTCGGCGAGAGCGACCGGGCGATCGTGTGCGCCATCTTCGATGCCTGCGGTCTGCAGGACGAAGTGGAAAGCGAGACCGAGATCGATTATCTCACCGGCCTCACCGGCTCCGGCCCGGCCTTCCCCGCCCTCCTCGCCGAGGCGATGATGAACGATGCCGTGGCGCATGGTCTCGCCCACGACGTCGCCCGACGGGCGGTCAACACGCTGATCGTCGGCGCCGGCCGGCTGCTCGAGAGGCGTGACGACTGTCCCACCGATATCGTCGACACCTTCCTCGCCTACCGCGGCACGACGGCGGCGGCGATCGAGGAAATGCGCGCCGCCGGTCTCGATGCCGCCGTGGCGCGCGGGCTGGCGGCTGCCTTTACGAAATCGGTGCGTATGGGAGACCCTTCCTGACCCCCGTCGGAGCGGGTTCGTGGCGCCCCGTTCCTCCGTTACCAGCCGCGACAAAAGAAAAAGGGAACGAACCATGAAGAAACTGCTTGCATCGACCTGCCTGGTGTTCGGCGTTCTGGCCGGGGTCTCCGCGGCCAATGCCGCCGAATGCGGCAACGTCACCATCGCCAGCATGAACTGGCAGAGCGCGGAAGTGATTTCCAACCTCGACAAGATCGTCCTCAACGCGGGCTACGGCTGCAATGCCGAGATCACCATCGGCGACACCGTTCCGACCATCACGTCCATGGCTGAAAAGGGCCAGCCAGACATCGCGCCGGAAGCCTGGATCGATCTGCTGCCCGAGGTCGTAAAGAAGGGCACCGAGGAAGGCCGCATCATCAAGGTCGGCTCGCCGTTGCCTGATGGCGGCGTCCAGGGCTGGTGGATCCCGAAATACTTCGCCGACACCCATCCCGACATCAAGACCATTCCCGACGTGCTGAAGCACCCCGAGCTTTTCCCCGATCCGGAAGACAAGAGCAAGGGTGCGATCTTCAACGGTCCGCAAGGCTGGGGCGGTACGGTCGTCACCTCGCAGCTCTTCAAGGCATTCGATGCGGAAAAGGCGGGCTGGAAGCTCGTCGATACGGGATCGGCCGCAGGTCTCGACGGCTCGATCGCAAAGGCCTACGAGCGCAAGCAGAACTTCGTGACCTACTACTGGGCGCCGACGGCGCTGCTCGGGAAATACCAGATGGTGCGCCTGCAGGAGGGCGTCGACAACGACCCGGCCGAATGGAAGCGTTGCAACACCGTCGAGGCCTGCACGGATCCGAAGCCGAACGGCTGGCCGGTCGATACGATCGTGACGCTGGTCGCCAAGCCCTTCTCCGAAAAGGTCGGCCCCGAGGTCATGGATTACCTCGGCAAGCGCTCGTGGAGCAACGCCACCATTGCCGAGCTGATGGCCTGGATGACCGACAACCAGGCGAGCGGCGAGGACGGCGCCAAGCACTTCCTCAAGGAAAACGCCGATATTTGGACAAAATGGGTCTCGCCCGAAGCTGCCGAAAAGGTCAAGGCCGCGCTATAAGTCGCCGCATCGACACCGGTGCGATGGGCCTGAAGCGCCCATCGCATCTTTCTTGCCGGAAACAACAATAAAAACGGTCGGCGCTATTCGAGAAGGGGAACCGAATGGACTGGTTTTACAAATTTCCGCATATGGACGACGATGCACTTCGCAATCTGAAGAAGGCGATCGACGACGGGTTTCGCGCGTTCACGCGCAGCTATGGCGATGCCATCGAAAGCTTCTTCACGCCCTTGCAGAAATTCCTGATCGGCGCCGAGCGCTTCATGACGCTGACGCCATGGCCGATCATCATCCTGCTCATCCTCGGCATCGCCTGGGCGGCGACGCGCAATCTGCGCATCGTCGCCGGCTGCCTGGTGACGCTGATGCTGATCGGCTATTTCGACATGTGGGACGACACGATGCGGACGATCTCGATGATCTTCGTCTGTACCGTGCTGTCGATTGCCATCGGCCTGCCGATCGGCATCCTGATGTCGCGCTCCGACCGGGTGCAGCGCATCGTCAATCCGGTGCTCGACGTCATGCAGACCATGCCGAGCTTCGTCTATCTCATCCCCGTCGTCATGCTGCTCGGCATCGGCAAGGTCCCCGGCCTGATCGCCGTCGTCATCTACGCGATCCCGCCGATGATCCGCCTGACCGACCTCGGCATCCGCCTGGTCGACAAGGACGTGCTCGAGGCAGCCGACGCCTTCGGCGCCGACAAGCGCCAGAAACTGCTCAAGGTGCAGTTGCCGCTGGCCCTGCCGACCATCATGGCCGGCATCAACCAGACGATCATGATGGCGCTCGCCATGGTGGTCATCGCCTCGATGATCGGCGTGCAGGGCCTCGGCCAACCCGTCCTGAAGGCGATCGCCAACCAGTATTTCACGCTCGGCATCTTCAACGGCCTGGCCATCGTCGGCATCGCCATCATCTTCGACCGCGTCAGCCAGGCCTATGGCCACCGGCTGCAGAAGCATCGGGAGATCGTCCATGGCTGATCATGCCCTCGGCGGCATCCGTATCCGCAATCTCTACAAGATCTTCGGCCCCGACGCCGCCAAGCATATCGAGGCCGTCAAGAACGGCCTCACCAAGGCGGAACTGAACGAGAAATTCGGTCATGTGCTGGGCTTGCGCGACATCAACATCGAGATGCCATCCGGCTGCATCCAGGTGATCATGGGCCTGTCGGGCTCGGGCAAGTCGACGCTGATCCGCCACGTCAACCGGCTGATCGACCCGACCGCCGGCGAGGTGCTGGTCGACGGTACCGACGTCGTGAAGATGAACGAGACCGATCTTCGCGAATTCCGCCGCCACCAGACGGCGATGGTGTTCCAGAAGTTCGCGCTGCTGCCGCATCGCAACGTATTGGACAACACCATCTTCGGGCTGGAACTGCAGGGCGTTGCCCGCGCCACCTGCATCGACACCGCCATGCGCTGGCTGGAGCGCGTCGGCCTCAAGGGTTTCGAACAGAAATATCCCAACCAGCTCTCCGGCGGCATGCAGCAGCGCGTCGGCCTGGCGCGCGCGCTCGCCAACGACGCGCCGGTGCTTTTGATGGACGAAGCCTATTCGGCGCTCGATCCGCTGATCCGCACGGACATGCAGACCGTGCTGCTCGACCTCCAGAAGGAGATCAAGAAGACCATCGTGTTCATCACCCACGATCTTGACGAGGCGTTGCGGCTTGGCGACCAGATCGCCATCCTGCGCGACGGCGAGGTCATCCAGCAGGGCACAAGCCAGGATATCGTGCTGCGCCCCGCCGACGCCTATGTCGCCAACTTCGTCAAGGAAGTGAACCGCGGCCGCGTCGTCCAGGTCGAGGCCGTCATGAGCCCGCTCGGTCCCGCCGCTGCCGGCCATGGTCCGACGATCGCCGCCGACGTCACCATCGAGGAGGCCGTGCGGGCGCTGGCCTCCGCCCCCGAGGGCGACGTCACCGTCGTCGATGCCGCCGGCCAGCCGATCGGCCGCGTCACCTTCCGGCAGCTTGCCGGCGCCATGGTCAATTCTCACGAGCCCGGCCACCGCGCCGTCGCCTGACCAGAACGGCCGGCCGCAAGGGCCGGTCGTCCGTCCGCCCGAATGGGCGCGTCCTCCCCCTGTAAAATCCAGGACTCACCCTGCCCGGGATTGCGCGATGTCCAAGAAATTTCCTCGCCTGTTCTCACCGCTCAAGCTGCGTTCGCATGTCCTGAAGAACCGGATCGTCTTTGGTGCCCACACCGCCAACATGGCGGTCGAGGGCCTGCCGACCGAGCGCCATGCCGCCTATTACGCCGAGCGGGCGATGGGCGGGGCGGCGATGATCGTCGTGGAGCCGATGCCCGTCCATGCGGCAGCCGTGCTCACGCGCGGCAATTTTCGCCCATCCGATGACACCGTCATCCCGCATTTCAAGCGCGTGGTCGAGGCGATCAAGGCGCATGGCGCGGTGGCGATCCAGCAGCTTTACCATATCGGCGCGCATGGCGATTCCGACAATTCCTTCCATCCGCACTGGTCGCCCTCCGGCCTGCCCAGCTATCACGACAGCGACGGCTCGCACGCGATGACCGAGGCGGAGATTGAGGAGACCATCGATGGTTTCGTCCAGGCGGCGCGGCGCTGTCGCGAGGCCGGTTTCGACGGCGTCGAAGTCTGGGCCGCCTATCTCGGCATGGTCGATCAGTTCTGGACGCCGTGGTGTAACCGGCGAGCGGATCGGTGGGGCGGATCGCTAGAAAACCGCACGCGCATGTCGCGCGAAATCCTGTCCCGTATCCGCGCCGTCTGCGGCCCGGATTTCATCGTCGGCCTTGCCGTCAGCGACGAGCCGGACGTCAAGGTCGCGCTGCAGCGTGACGAGCTTGCCGAGATCGTCAAGCTGCATGACGACCTCGGCCTCATCGACTACGTCACCTGCGGTTCCGGCGGCTATCTCGATTTTTACAAGCTGATGCCGACCTTCCTCTATCCCGAAAAGCTCGGCGCCGATCTCGCCGCCGTGTTGAAGGGCGTCGTCAAGAAAGCCGTCGTCATCGCCGAAAGCCATATCCGCACGCCCGAAAATGCCGAGACGGTGCTGGGCGAAAGCGCCGCCGATCTCGTTTCGATCGTTCGCGGCCAGATCGCCGATCCGCATCTCGCCACCAAGGCCGGGGAGGATCGCCCCGACGACATTCGCGGCTGTATTTCCTGCAACCAGATGTGCTGGGGCCGTCGCTCCCGCGACTACTGGATAAGCTGTCTGATCAATCCCTCGGTCGGGCGCGAGGCCGAATGGGGTGGCGATCGTTTTCGCAAGTCCGGGGAGCCGAAACGCGTGCTGGTGATCGGCGGCGGCCCGGCGGGGCTGGAAGCGGCAAGAGCTGCAGCCGAGCGCGGCCACTATGTGGTGCTGTCGGAGGCGTCGAGCCGCCTCGGCGGCAATTTCCTGCTGGCCGGAATGCAGCCGCGGCGGGCGCAGATTCTCGATCTCATCGCCTGGTATGAGCAGCAACTCGAAAAGCTCGGTGTCGAGGTCCGCCTCAACACCTATGTCGAGGCCGGCGATATCGCGCCGGCCGATTTCGATATCGTCATTGCCGCGACGGGCTCCTATTCGCCCGAAACCGGTTTTCAGAAGGCGCTGCCGACCGTCGAGACGCTGCCGGGCATCGAAAACGGCAATGTCTTCACCGTCGAGGCGATCATGGCCCGGCAGGCAAGGCCCGGCCATCGCGTGCTGCTCGTCGACGAAGGCGGCGGCTGGCGCGGCGGCGGCACCGCCTGGAAACTCGCCGAGGAAGGCCATGCGGTGACCATCGTCACCCCGGACCCCTTCGTCGGCAAGGAGTTGCAGCGAACTGCCGCCGACGTGCCGATGCGCCAAGCGCTCAAGAAGCTCGGCGTGCAATGGATCGTCGAAGCCAGCATCGCCGAATGGCACGGCAACGGCGCGACCCTCATCGATCACAATACCGGCGACCGCCGCTTCGTCGAGGCCGACACGCTTGTTACCGCGACCACCAACATGGCCGCCGACTGGCTGATGCCGGATCTGGCCGCACTCGGCCTGCCGATCCGTCAGATCGGCGATTGCGCCGCGCCGCGGCAAGCGCCTTACGCATTTTTCGAAGGCAGGAAAGCGGGATTGGAGATCTGACATGGCGGATATCGTCGAACTCGGCCAGGCCAAGGCGGAAGCGCTGGCGCTGAAGGCCTGCCTCGGCGCCGGCGTCAGTCCGGCAACGGCGCGCGCGCTGGTCGACGCCACGCTTTCGGCGGCGCAGTTCGGGCCATCGACGCTGGGCTTCCCGCATATGGTCGACTACCTCGACAGTTTTCGTGAAGGGCGCATCAATGGCGCTCCGCAGCCGAAGCTGACGCGGCCGTTTCCGGCGTTCCTGGCGTCCGACGCCGATGGCGGCATCGCTCAGCTCGGCTTCGATCTCGCCTTTACCGAGATCGTCGAAGCGGCCCAAAACTTCGGCATCGCCATTTTCACCCAGTCGAACGGCTATACCACGGGCGAACTCGGCTATTACGTGCGCCGGCTGGCAGAGAAGGGGCTGGTGGCGCTGGCGGCGACCAATGCCAATGCCATGCTCGTCGCCAGGAGCGGTGGCCCCGCCGTTTACAGCACCAATCCGATCGCCTTCGGCTTTCCGCTCGGCGAGGCGACGCCGCCGCTGGTCATCGACCAATCCGCCAGCGCCACCGCCTATGTCAACCTGATCGCCGCCGCGGCCGAGGGTCGGTCGATCCCCAAGGGGTGGGCCGTCGATGCCGATGGCGCCGATACCGAAGATCCGGAAAAGGCGCTCGCCGGCGCGCTGCTGCCCTTCGGCGGGCGCAAGGGCGCGAATATCGCGCTGATGGTGGAAATGCTTTCCGCCGGCCTGTCCGGCGGCTTCTGGTCGCTGGACGCCGCACCTTTCAATACCGGCAACGCCTCGCCGGCCGTGGGCCTGACGATCATCGCCATGATGCCCGGCCCGGCCGAAGACGGCCGCGTCGAGCGCGCCCACGGCCAGACGCAGCGCCTGCAGCAGCTCGGCGTCCACATTCCCGGCGTCAGCCGGCGCCGGGAACCGTCTTCTCAGAAAAGCCTTTCGATGCCGCGCGCCGTCTTCGAGGCGTTGAAGCGCTTCGCCGAGGGCTGACGTCAGGACTCCAGCGACATCTGCAAGCCCTCCGG
Organism: Hyphomicrobiales bacterium; assembly: GCA_017305935.1. Taxonomy (GTDB): domain Bacteria; phylum Pseudomonadota; class Alphaproteobacteria; order Rhizobiales; family Rhizobiaceae; genus Metarhizobium. The sequence continues at coordinate 11,225 of JAFKJU010000012.1, forward strand.
CGCGGCGTACATCGCCATGTTGCGACGCGACAGGTCGAGATGGGCGCGCACCAGCACCTCGGCGCGGTCGGCATCATGACCGGCGATGGCATCGACGATATCGTCGTGCTGGCGCGAGGCCTCCTCCAGTTCATCGACCATGCGCGCATTGCTGGGGCGATAGAAAATCTTGCCGATGCGGGCGTGGTCGATCAGCAGCCGACGCAGGCTCGGCAGCAGGAAGGCATTGTCGGCGACCTCGCCGATGCGCAGGTGAAAGCGGTCGTTCTGGAAGACGCGGCTGTCGACATCGTTGTTGCGCACTGCTGCGCGAAATTCATCCTGAATGTCGCGCAGACCGGCGATATCGGCCTTCGAGGCGTTCTCGGCCGCCAGCCGCGTCGCCGCCACATAGATCATCGGCGCAACCAGGAAGAAATCGCGCAGCGTCCGGTAGCTCATCGAGGCGGCGCGCGCCGGTCGGTTCGCTTCCAGCTCGATAAAGCCTTCTCCGGCAAGCTGGCGCATCGCCTCGCGCACCGGCGGCCGCGACAGGCCGAACTCCTCGCTGAGCGCCACTTCGTCCAGCACCGCGCCGGGCGCCACCTGCATGGTCAGGATCCGTTGCCGCAGCGTGGTGCTGAGCGCCGTCTTCCTGTCGGCCCCTTGGCCAAGCGCGCCGGAAAGATGGTCAATCGCCATGGCGGCCTCCGAGATTTGTCTACAAAAGATAGACCTAACAGTTTCAAATGGTTTTTTCCAGAGTGACGGAAAGCTGCAACGTCCGACGCCTTGACAGTCTACCAATTGTCTATCTATTGTATTATCAATGATCGGCGACGAGCAACCAGCCGCCTTGATCCACGCCAGCGATGCTCGCCCCGATGAACCGGCACCCGATGCCCAAGCCCGCGGACCCGTGACATGACGAATTTCCCCTTTCCCGGACTGAATCTCGCGATCGCCACACCCTTCGATGCCGAAGGCCGTATCGATTTCGCCAGACTCGAAGAAAACATCGAGCGCTATCTGACGCTTGGTATTCCCGGCTTCGTGCTCAGCTCCGGCACCGGCATGCATGTCTATCTGTCGCGGGAGGAATCGAAGGAACTGGTGCGGCGCGGCGCAAAGATCATCAACGGTCGCGCAAAGGTCATCGCCCAGACCTCCGCCCTGCTGACGGCCGATGTCGTGGATCGCACCAGATTTGCTGCCGACTGCGGCGCCGATGGCGTCATGGTGCTGCCGCCCTTCTTCGAAGGCCCGACCGACGACGAGAGCATTGTCGCATTCTACACGGAGGTCGCCGCCGCCGGCCTGCCGGTCATCGGCTACAACGTGCCGCATGCGGTCGGGGTGACGGTGACGCCGGCGCTGCTGAAGGAACTGTGCGCCATCCCGAATTTCTGTGCCGTCAAGGATAGCGGCGGCGATCTCGGCAAGCAGGCCTCGCTGATCCGCACCGGCCTGCCGGTCATGAACGGCGCCGACAATCTCGTGCCCTTCGCCCTGTTTGCCGGCGCCAGCGGCCTGATCTGGGGCGGGGCGAATTTCGCGCCGCGCACCTGCCTCGCCCTTGTTGCTGCGGCAACCGCAGGCAAGTGGGACGAGGCGCGAAAAATCTGGTCGGCGCTCGAACCGGCGATGTCGCTGATCTGGGAAGGCGACTACGTCCAGTCCGTCTATGCGGCGGCGGAACTGACCGGCTGCGGCGCCGGCAATCCGCGCAAGCCGTTGCGCCCCCTGCCCGCCGAGCGCATCGAAACCCTTCGCGCCGCCCTCGGCGATCTCATCGCGCTGGAAGCCTGAGCCGATGGTCGCGGCCGCCAAGACGGTATTCGTGGCCGCGAGGCTCCCGAAGAATAACGGGGTCTCCGCCTGGGTCGCGATGCTCCCGCCCCGCAAGGGCAATCCCCCGCTTCAGGGGCACGCGACCGCCGATATCGTCATTCTCGGCGGCGGCTTTGCCGGGCTTTCCGCGGCGCGACGAATTTCCGAACTGGACCCCAGCCTCACGGTCGCCGTACTGGAGGCGGGCGTGATCGGCGAGGCAGCCGCCGGCCGCAATTCCGGCTTCATCATCGACCTGCCGCATGACGTCTCTTCAGACGATTACGGCGGGGACACCATGACGAAAAGCCGGGAAGCCATCGAGATCAACCGCACCGCCATCAGGCTGGCCAGCTCGATTGCCGCCGAGCAAGGCTGGGGCCGGGACATTTTCGATCCCTGCGGCCGCTACAGCGTCGCGATCAGCAGCGCCGGCGACCGGCATCTCATCGACTACGCCAGGGCTCTGATAAACCTCGGGGAAAAGCATCAGCTCCTCAGCCAGCGCGAGATCGCCGAAGTCACCGGCTCGCGGGCCTATACATCGGCGCTGTTCACCCCCGGCACCGTCATGGTGCAGCCGGCGGCCTATATCCGTGGCGTGGCGGATTGCTTGCACGATCCCGTCCACGTCTACGAACGTACGCCGGCCGTCCGGCTGGAGAGTTCCGGCAACGGCTGGCTCGTGAAAACACCTGAAGGATCGATCAGCACCGGCCGGATTATTCTCGCCAACAATGGCCATGCGCAAAGTTTCGGCTTCTTCAAATCCGAACTGCTGCATATTTTTACCTTCGCCTCGATGACGCGCGAGTTCGATCCCGGCCATCTGGCGGGACAGCGCCAATGGGCCGCGACCCCTGCCCTTCCCATGGGAACCACCGTCCGGCGCATTCCCGGCGAAAAGGGCGACCGTGTCCTCATCCGCTCCCGCTACACCTACCATCCGACCATCGAGGCCGGCGAGAGCACGTTGCGGCGCGCCGGCGCGGTGCATGACCGCAAGTTCCGGGCGCGTTTTCCCGGGACCGGCGATATTCCCATGGAATATCGCTGGGCAGGCGCGATGGCCGTGACCTGGAATTCGGTGCCGGCCTTCGGCGAGATCGAAAAGGGTATTTTCGCCGCCTGCGGCTGCAACGGCGTCGGCGCGACAAAGGCCACCGCCAACGGCATCGCGGCCGCCGAGCTGATGCTTGGCCACACATCGCGGCTGACGGAGATCTTCGCACGCTTCGATGCGCCCAGACGCCTGCCGCCGCAACCCTTCACCACCATCGGCGCAAAAGCCAATCTCGCCATCAAGGAATGGCGGGCGGGCGGCGAATAACGCCGCTTACGATGAAACCTCGGACAGGCTTTCTTCGCTGTCGCGGCGCGCGGCGACGCGGCGGTTGGTTTCCGAGGTCAGGGCCTTCGGCGCGATGAACAGCTCCATGTTCTGCCGCGACAGATCCCAGTGTTCAAAAACGAGATTGATCATCGCGGTCTCGTCGCGCTGCGCCAGCGCCTCGATCATCCGGTCGTGATGCAGGCAGGATTTGGCGAGGTTGTCTTCCATCTCCGCAGTCGCGGGGCGGAAGAAGGTATGGCCGATGCGGGCATGGTCGATCAGCAGCCGGTTCAGTGTCGGCTTCAGAAAGGCGCTGCCCGCCATTTCGCCGATCAGTTCGTGGAAACGGTTGTTTTCCATGACCATCTTTTCCGCGTCGCGCGCCATCACCGCAGCGCGAAACCGCTCCTGACAGGCCCTGAGGATGTCGAGCTGGCCGGCGCGGCAGTTCTGCACCGCAAGCCGCCCGATCGCCTCGTAGATCATCGGCGCGACGAGGAAGAAATCGCGCAAGGTGGAATGATTCATCGGCACGACGCGAGCGCCGCGGTTCTCGCGGATATCGACATAGCCGTCGACCGCGAGCTGGCGCAGCACGTCGCGCACCGGCGTGCGCGAAATCCCGTATTCCTCGCTGAGCTTCACCTCGTCGAGATCGCCGTCCGGCTCCAGCTCGAGCGTCAGGATCTGGCGTTTCAGCGTTTCATGGAGCGCCGACTTGCCGCCCTTCATCATTGTCACCCTTTTTTACGCCTGCACTGCATCCGCACGCTCTGCAAAACATCGAATAATTATCCTTGTATACAGATATCGCAGGCCTCGGGTGGTTTCTAGGCCGCGAGCGCCGCAAAGGGCGGTTATCCGATCTGGAATCCATGCGCGAGCGGATCGCGGTCATCGACGAAAATGGTGTTGTGGCCGATGATGCGCGCCCAGCCGCCGACGCTGGGGCGGATGCCGGCGAAGGGGCCGACCGCCTCCTCGGCCTCGATCCGGCCTTCGAACACCGTGCCGATCAGGCTTTCCTGGCGGAAACGGTCGCCGACCTTCAGGCGACCCTTGCCGTGAAGCTGGGCCAATCGCGCCGAGGTGCCGGTGCCGCCGGGGGAACGGTCGATCGCCTTGTCGCCGTAGAAGACGGCGCCGCGCCCGTCATTGCCCTCGCCCTTGGGCGCATCGCACCAGATCGCATGGTGCACGCCGCGAATACGGGCGTCCTCAGGGTGGACGGGATCGCAGACTTCCGCCAACGCATCGCGCAGACGGCGGCTGAGATCGACGATATCGCCGGCCGACATGCGGTCGAGGCCGGCCCAGGCCGCCTGCGGCTCGATCACCGCATAGAAATTGCCGCCATAGGCGATATCGACGACGAGCCGGCCAAGCCCCGGCACCTCGACCGCGACATCGGCCGCATGAAGATAGCTCGCGACATTGAACATGCGCACGGATTCGACGTGCTCGCCCGGCTTTTCATAGCGGATATCGACCCGGCCGGCCGGCGTTTCGAGTGAGAGCTGGCCGGGCACGCGCGGCGTGATCAGCCCTTCCTCAATGCCCGCCGTGACGGTGCCGATGGTGCCGGCGCCGCACATCGGTAAGCAGCCGCTGACCTCGATGAACAGCACGCCGACCTCGCAATCCTCGCGAAAAGCGGGATAGAGAATTGCGCCGGACATGATGTCGTGGCCGCGCGGCTCGAACATCAGCGCCTTGCGAATCCAGTCGTGATCGCGCACGAACAGGTCGCGGCGATCCGCCATCGGCAAATGCGGCAGCAAGGGGCCGCCGCCGGCGACGAGGCGGACGGGATTGCCGCAGGTATGGGCGTCGATGCAGAAGAAGCTGTGGCGCATGGTTTTCCCTTCAGGAGGATTTGGCTGTCGCGCGCGGCCGGTGGAGCGCGCCGCGCGACAGCCGGTCGAGCAGGATGGCGACGGCGACGATGGCGAGGCCGGCGCGCAGGCCCAGCCCCATTTCCATGCGCGTCAGGCCGCGCGTCACCTCGGCTCCCAGCCCGCCGGCGCCGACGAGGCCGGCGAGGACGACCATGGCCAGCGACAGGAGGATGCACTGGTTCAGCCCAACCAGAAGCGTCGGCATGGCCGACGGTATCTCGATCTTGAACAGGATGGCGCGCGGCGGCGCACCGATCGCCTTGCCAAGCTCGACGAGATCGCGCGGGATCTGGTTAAAGGCGAGCGTCGTCAGGCGCAGCATCGGCGGAATGCCGTAGACGATGGTAGCGATGATCGCCGGCACGCGCCCGAGGCTGAGATCATCACCGCCGGAATGAGATAGACCCAGGGCGGCACCGTCTGCATGATGTCGAGCACCGGCCGCAACGCCGCCTCCAGCCGCTTGTGGCGGGCGGCGAGGATGCCGAGCGGAAAGGCGATGGCGACGGAAATCGCCACCGCGACCGTTACCAGCGCCACCGTCTGCATCGAGGCCGTCCACAGGCCGGCCGCCAGGCAGAAGCCGAGCGCTACGGCGGTCATGATGCCGATGCCCGGGCTGACGAATATGCCCGCCAGGATCGTGGCGATGGCGATGACCGCGTAGGACGGCAGCGCGACGAGACCGTATTCGATGGCGCTGAGCAGCGCCTCGATTGCCCGCGTCACCAGGTCGAAAACGGCGTGAAAGTTGGCGTTCAGCCAATCCACCGACGGCGCGAGATAGGCGCCGGGCGAAAACTGCAGCGATTCCAGGGTCATGCTTTCCCTCCCTTACCGGCGCTCTGCGTCAGCCGGTCGAGAACCATGGTCAGGATCACGATGGCGATGGCGGCATTGATCGAGGTGGCGATATCGAGCGTGCGAACCGAACCGTAGATGGTTTCGCCAAGCCCGCCGGAGCCGACGATGCCGGCGATGACCACCATGCCGAAGGCCATCATCAGGCTCTGGTTGATGCCGGCCATGATGCTCGGCAGCGCGAAGGGCAGGCGGATCTTGGAAAACATCTGCCAGCCGGTCAAGCCGCTCGCCTGTCCCAGCTCGATGAATTCACGCGGCGTCATGCGCATGCCGAGCGCCGTCAGGCGGATGGCCGGCGGCATGGCGACGATAACGGTGGCGATCAGCGCCGTCGCCGGCCCGAAACCCATCAGCGCGATGGCCGGCAGCAGGTAGATATAGGGCGGCAGCGTCTGGATGAGGTCGAGCACCGGCTGCAGGATACGGTCGAGCGTGGTCAGGAAGCCGGCGGCGATGCCGAGCGGAATGCCGGCGGCGAGCGCCAGCACGGTTGCGGTGACCACCAGCGCCAACGTGCCCATGGTTTCGCCCCACAGGCCCATCAGCGCGCAGACGACCAGCGCCACGCCGGCGGCAATGCCGAAGCGCAGGCCCACCAGCCGCCATCCGAAGACGGCGGCGATCGCCGCAATGCCGTAGAACGGCAAAAGCTGCAGCAGCCAGAGAACGCCGTCATAGGTGCCTTCGAGGATCGCCCGGATGAAATCGAACAGGCCCTCGCCATTGTCGCTGATCCAGGACAGCGCGTCGTCGATGGCGCTGTCGAAAGTGTCCGGAAGCGTCGACATGTCCATGCCCTTCCTCCCTCGTCAGGCGGCGACGCCGCGAAGCAGGTCGCGGGTCGTCACCACGCCGATGACGGCGCCGTTGTCGACAACCGCGATCGCATCGTGTTCGGATTGCATGGTCAGCTCGATCAACGCGCTGATATCCGCTTCCGGCGCGGCGCGCGGCAGCGCGTTTATATCGCCGCGATAGGCGGCGACCGGCTGCATGATCGAATGCGCCTTGACGAGATGGATGCGGGAGATGCCGGCGACGAAGTCCGCGACGTAGTCGTCGGCGGGCTTGGTGACGATCTCCTCGGCATTGCCGATCTGGACGATGACGCCGTCCTTCATGATGGCGATGCGGTCGCCGATGCGAATCGCCTCTTCGAGGTCATGGGTGATGAACACGGCCGACTTGCCGAGCGACTTGGTCAATTGCCGGAATTCGTCCTGCAGCTGCCGGCGGATCAGCGGGTCGAGGGCGCTGAACGGCTCGTCCATCAGGATGATCTCGGGATCGGCGGCAAGCGCGCGGGCCAACCCGACGCGCTGCTGCATGCCGCCGGAAAGCTCGGACGGATAACGCTCCGTCCAGTCGGAAAGGCCGACCTTGTCGAGGGCAGCACGGGCGACTTTATTACGCTCGTCCTTGGCGACGCCACGTACTTCGAGGCCGAAGGCGGCGTTTTCGAGCACGGTGCGATAGGGAAGCAGCGCCACGCTCTGGAACACCATGCCGATATTGCGCGCCCGCATGTCGCGCAAGGCCGCCGCATCGAGGGACGCGACATCCTTGCCCTTGACCATGACCGTGCCGAGGCTCGGCTCGATCAGCCGGTTGAGCAGGCGGATCAGCGTCGACTTGCCGGAGCCGGAGAGACCCATGATACAGAAGATTTCACCGCGGCGGACCTGCAGGTTGGCGTCGGAGACGCCGACCACGCAATTGAATTCCTTGAGGATGTCCTTCTTCGACAGTCCGCGCGTCTCGACGGCTTCGATGGCCGCCGCCGCGCGCGTGCCAAAAATCTTCCAGACCGAACGGCAATCGACCAGGATCTCGCTCACGTCTTTGTGCGCAATGTTCATGATGTTCCCCCACGAGCCGGTTCCGGTCGGCTCCTTGTTGTACGGCTGCTGGCGAGCCGCGCGCGGCGCGGGCGGCTCGCCTTTGCGGGATCATTCGCCCTTGATGTTTTCCCAGCGCTTGAGGAGATCGGCATGGGCCGTGGTCCAGTCCGACACCGCCTGGTCCATGGTCTTGCCGTCGCTGACGGCGCCGTTGATGCCGGTGATATCGGCAAGCGGCACGTAGACGCTGGCGATCACTTCACGGGCATGGGGGTTCTTCTCGGAAAAACCCTTCTGGCCAATCCAGTAATAGCTCTGCGGCGGCGGGAAGACGGCCTTCGGATCCTGCAGGAACTTGACGTCGTATTTCTGCATCATCCAGGAGGGTTCCCAGATGGTGACGGCGATCCATTCCTTGCGGTCGATGGCGGATTTCAGCGCCGCGGTCATGGCGGCGGTGCTGCCCTCGACGAGTTGCAGCTTCAGGCCATATTCCTTCACCGCATTGCCGGTGTCGCGCATCAGGCCGGCGCCCGGCTCGATGCCGACGATCTTGCCGCCAAACTTGTCGGCATTATCGTTGAGCTGGTCCATGCTGTCGATGGTGACGTATTTCGGCACGGCGACGCCCTGGAACAGGCCATGCGACACCGGCGAAATCTTTTCCAGCTTCTTCTTGTTCTTGTTCCAGTAATCCTGCGCGACATAATCGGTCTGCGAAGCCAGGATCTGGACGTCGCCCTTGGCAAGCGCCGCATAGGCGATGCCCCACTCGGCGAATTCCACCACCTTGACGGTGTAGCCCTGGTCTTCCAGCACCTTCTTGGTGATGCCGGTGATCGGCGTCAGGTCCTCCCAGGACATGGTGCCCATGGTGATCGACTTTTCCTCGGCACGAGCCGGCAGCATGGTCAAACCGACCATGGCGGCCGCACACAGCACCTTCCACAACGTCTTCATCATTCACTCTCTCCTCTTGTCTTGGTTCCCACTCGCGATTTCCGGCACATCCGGTCGCCATTGCGCGGCCAAGGTCAGCCCTCGCGGCCGGCACGCAATTCCTGCAGACGGATCACCGAATTGATGCCGAGCCAGGCGAAGGGCTGCGGCGGCAGCCGCGCCGGCTGCGGGTGATCCATGTAGTCTTCCAGTTCGCGCGACCGGGTTCCGGTCGCCAGTTCCGCCGCCATCATGCCGGCCAGCGTGCTCTTGACGGTGCCGAGCCCGTTGTCGCAGCAGGCGGAATAGAGCCCCTGCTCGACCTCGCCGAAGGCCGGCACATGGTTGCGGCTGAGGCAGAGCCGCCCGGCCCAGCTATACTCGAAGGGGACGCCCGCCAGTTCCGGAAACCGGGCGTCGAGGGAGCGGCGATGCTCCTGCGCCATCTTCGCCAGCCGGCGCGCGGAGAGCGAAACCGTGGTGTCATAGGTGTAGCGGGTGCGGATCGCGATGCGCGCCTTTCCGCCGGAGGTGATCTTGCGCACCGTCGCGCCCATGGCGTCGGCCGGCAGCAGCGCCCAGCGGTCGCGGCCCGCCGCCCCCGCCGGCAGCGGCGCGGTCATCGAGGCATAGGCGAAGATATGCATCAGCCGCCCGCGAAAATGGCCGAAATCGTCGATATGGCCGTTGACGCAGACGATCGTTTTCGGCGCCGTCACCGTGCCGCGCGGCGTCACCGCCGTCCAGGTGCCGCCGCCCCGCCGGAGCGCGGTGACCGGCGAGCGCTCGAACAGGTCGGCGCGGCGGACAAGGCCGGCGGCGAAGGCGCGGACGTAATCCGCCGGCTGGATCAGCATTGCGCCCGGCGTATAGAGGCCGCCGAGGTAATAATCCGAGCCGGTGATGTCGCGCATCTCGCCGGCATCGAGGAAGACGTGCTTTTCACCGGCCCCGCGCAGCGACTGGCCGAAGCTGGCATTCAGCGCCATGCCCCGGGCGGTTGCCGCTGCATTGATCTTGCCGGCGGGATCGACGGTCTCGCGCGACATGCCGTATTCCTCGGCGGCGGCTTTGGCAAAGGCGATGGCGGAGCGGTTCTGCGCCATTTCCAGCCGCGTTGCATCGGCGCTTCCGCTGGAATATTCGCTGGACGACAGATTGTGCGGCACATCGATCATGAAGCCGGAATTGCGCCCGGCCGTGCCCTTGCCGACCTCGCCGGCTTCGAGAATGACGATGCGGTCGTCCGGGCGCAGTTCCAGCAGCCGGCGGGCCGCGGACAGGCCCGCAAAGCCCGCGCCGATGATCAGCCAGTCCGCCGTGACGTTGCCTTCGAGGGTTCTGGCGGCAAACGGCCGAGCGCTGATCGCCTCCCAGCCGGAGACGCCATTTTCCACCGGCAAGCGCCGGACGGACGTCGTGCTCATCGGACAGTCTCGTCGAGGGAGCGTTCGGAAATGTCGATCCAGATGGTCTTCAGCTCGCAGTAATTGTCATGGGCGAAGACCGACTTGTCGCGCCCGCCGAAACCGGATTCGTTGTAGCCGCCGAAGGGGGTGGAGGCATCGCCCTCGCCGAAGCAATTGACGGTGACGAGGCCGGCGCGGATATCGCGGGAAAGCCGGATCGCATGGCGCAGGCTGCCCGTATAGATCGACGCCGTCAGGCCGTAATTGGTGTCGTTGGCAAGCGTCACGGCTTGCGCCAGGGTCTCGAAACTCGTCACCGACAGGATCGGCCCGAAAATCTCCTCCTGGAACAGCCGGCTTTTCGGCGTCACGCCATCGACCACCGTCGGTTCGATGAAGGCGCCCTCATAGGTCTCGCCGCCATGGGCCAACGACAGCTTTTCGGCTTTCACGTCATCGAGGAAGGACTTTACCTTCTCGAAATGGGCCTTGCTGACCAGCGCGCCGATGCGGTTTTCGGGGTCGAGCGGATCGCCGGTCTTCCAGTCGCGCATATAGGCGCCGATGCGTTGCAGCAGCTCATCCTTGATGCTGGCATGGACGATCAGGCGCGAGGTCGCCGAGCAATTCTCGCCCATGTTCCAGAAAGCGCCGTTGACCACCTGCTCGGCGACGAGATCGAGGTCTTCGGCATCGGCCAGCACCACCGCCGGGTTCTTGCCGCCGCATTCCAGCACCACCTTCTTGAGGTTGGAATCGGCCGCATAACGCAGGAAGCGCCGGCCAGTCGGCGTCGAGCCGGTGAAGGCCACCATGTCGACATCCATATGCAAGCCAAGCGGTTCGCCGACCGCGCTGCCGCCGCCGGTGACGACGTTGAAGACACCCGCGGGAATGCCGGCCTCATGCGCCAGTTCGGCGACGCGCAGCGTGGTCAGCGTCGTCTCCTGCGCCGGCTTGACGATGACCGAGCAGCCGGCGGCCAGCGCCGGGCCGATCTTCCAGGCGAGCATCAGCAGCGGGAAATTCCACGGCAGCACGCAGGCGACGACGCCGATCGGCTCGCGCACCACCATGGCCAGCGCATTGGCGCCGACATTGTTGGTGTTGTCGTAGAGCTTGTCGATCAGCTCCGCGTGCCAGCGGATGGTTTGGATCGTGTCGGGAATATCGACCGTCTGGCATTCGCGCACCGGCTTGCCGCTGTCGAGGCTTTCCATCACCGCCAGTTCATGGCGGTTGTCTTCCAGCAATTTTGCGAGCTTCAGCAGCGCCGCCTTGCGCTCGCCGGGCGAGAGCAGGCACCAGCGGCCGTCATCGAAAGCGGCCTTGGCCTTGGCGACGGCGAAATCGACGTCGCCGGCATCGCAGGCGGCGATATCGCCGAGCACGGCGCCGGTCGCCGGATTGGTGGTCTGAAACGTCTTGCCGGAATTGGCCGGCCTGAAGGCGCCGTCGATGAAGGCGTTGGTCGGCAGGTCGAGGCCGGCGGCGATGGCCTTGTATTCGGCTGCGGTCAAGGGTTCATGCATGGTTGGCTCCCGACGTGATCTGGGCGACCGTGCGCTTCAAGGTGGCGACGACAGTCTGGAGGGTTCGCTTTTCTTCGGAGTTCATGGGGCGCAGCGGCGCGCGCACCGGCCCGGCCTTGAGGCCGATGATCTCGCAGCCATGCTTGATCGACTGCACGAACTTGCCGCCTTCGAGGAAATCCATCAGCGGCAGCATCGCCGTCATGATCGCCCGGCCCTTGTCGAAGTTCTTTTCGAGCACGCAAGCCTCGTAGAGCGCCACATGCTCGCGCGGCAGGAAGTTGGAGCCGGCGCAGACCCAGCTCCTTGCCCCCCAGGCGAAGAATTCCAGCGCCTGGTCGTCCCAGCCGCAAGAGAGCGCGATATGCGGAAATTTTCGGGCCAGCAGGTGCATGTTGGCGGTTTCGCCGGAGCTTTCCTTGATGGCGACGACATTCTTCGACTTGCCGACGCGGGAGAAATACTCCTCACCCATCATCACGCCCATGCGGGCCGGATAGTTGTAGAGCATGATCGGCAGATTGGCGGCGCGATCGACGGTCAACGCATGCACGGCGTTTTCGCGCTCGGTCGGCAGGGCATAGGGCGGCGAGGAGACGAGGATGGCGTCAGCGCCGATCTCTTTCGCGGCCTTGGCATATTCGACCGAATCCTCGGTACGCGTCGCCCCGGTGCCGATGACCAGCGGCAGGCGATTGCCGATCACTTGTCTGGCGTAAGCACCGAGATCGAAGCGCTCCTGTGCCGTCTGGGCATAATATTCGCCGGTCGAGCCGCCGACGATAATGCCATGCACCTTCGCCTCGATCAGCGATTCCAGCACGACGGCGAATGCCTGCCTGTCTATCTGCCCGTCCGGGTCGAGCGGCGTTATCGCCGGCGTATAGATGCCTTCGAAATTCAAGACGATCTCTCCATGGTTGCGGCAGGCGCGTCGAAACGGGCGTCCGCCTTCATTCCTCGCGGCGCGATGAACATCTCCATGTTCTCGCGCGACAGTTCCCAATGTTCGAAAACCAGGTCGACGACGGCGTCCTCGTCCTGCGCGGCGATGGCCGCGATAAATCCGTCGTGGTGATCCACGGCAAGCTGCAGGCGGCGACGCATGTCCTCGTTCTTCGGCCGGAAGAAGGTGTGGCCGATGCGGGCATGGTCGATCAGAAGCCGCCCGAGGCTCGGCCGCAGATAGGCATTGCCGGACATCTCGCCGATGATCTCGTGGAACCGGTTGTTCTCGATAACCATCGCATGGGCCTCGCCCGACAGACTGGCACGGCGGAAACGCTCCTGCGTGTCGCGCAGGTCGGCGAGCTGGCGCGGCTTGACGTTCTGCACCGCCAGCCGGCCGATCGCCGCATAGATCATCGGCGCGCCGAGGAAGAAATTGCGGAGGGTCTCGTGGTTCATCGGGATGACCCGGGCGCGCCGGTTTTCGCGAATCTCCAGGTAGCCGTCTCCCGCCAGCCGCCGGAAGACATCCCGTACCGGCGTACGCGAAAGACCGTAGCGCTCGCCGATCAGCGCCTCGTCGGGATCGAGTTCCATCGTCAGGATCTGCCGCTTCAGGTCGTCGTAGAGATCTTGCTTGCCGCCCTTCACCGGCCCCTCCTCGGCATCGGCTTGTCGATGGAGGAAAGCTCTCATGGCGCGGTGGCCGAGTCAATCAAAATGTATAATTCTGTTATACATCAGAAACTATCTGAGAATACATTCTCCAAGGACCGCTTAGGTTCTCACGAAATAGCGCAGTTAAAACAACGGCTTGTATTCGACCCGCGGCCACCGTCACCGTTGAAAAAAATTTCGTCTATGAAGGAGAATGACCGCTGCTGGCGGGCGAAGCGCCCCAGAACCCCTCCGAAAGGATGGGGTAAATTTCGGCGCCTGCCCTCCTTTCGGATCGGGACAAGGCGGACGGGCCGTATTAGACCTCCTATCCGCAACAGGATACGGCGTCATGACAACCGGCTACGTCTTTCACGAGCACTATCTCTGGCACGATACGGGCACCAGCGCCCAGATGATGCCGCCCGACCGGTTCGTCGAGCCGGGGCTGCATGTCGAGGCGCCCGCCACCAAGCGGCGGTTGAACGGCCTGCTGCATGTCAGCGGCCTCGCCCGCCATCTGGTGCGCATCGAGCCCGAGCCGGTCACCGCCGAGGATCTGGCCCGCGTCCACACCCGCCACCACATCGAGAACATCCAGGAACTCAGCAAGGTCGGCGGCATCTATGCCGGGCCGCAGGCGCCGATCGGGCGCGGCAGCTACGAGATCGCGCTGCTGTCGGCCGGCGGCACCTGGATGGCGATGGCGACGGTGCTGAGCGGCCGCGTCGACAATGCCTATGCGCTGGTGCGCCCGCCGGGCCATCATGCCGAGCCGGACAGCGCCATGGGATATTGCCTGTTCGGCAATGCCCCCGTCGCCATTCGCCGGCTGCAGGCGGAAGGCCTGCTCGGCCGCGTCGCCATCGTCGATTGGGATGTGCATCACGGCAACGGCACGGAATCGGCCTTCTACGACGACCCCTCGGTGCTGGCGATCTCCATCCATCAGGACAATCTCTATCCGATCGGCCGCGGCGCCGTTGCCGACAACGGATCGGGCGACGGCGAAGGCTTCAACATCAATATTCCCTTGCCTCCAGGCAGCGGCACCGGCGCATACGAAGCGGCCTTCGACCGCGTCGTACTGCCTGCCCTGCAGGCTTTCCGCCCCGACATGATCGTCGTCACCTCCGGTTTCGACGGCGCCGGCTTCGATCCGCTGGGGCGGATGATGCTCAACAGCGAATGCTATCGCCGCCTGGCGCGGCGGCTGGCGGGGGCTGCGGCGGAACTCTGCGGCGGCCGCCTGGTGATGACCCATGAGGGCGGCTATTCGGAAGGCTACGTGCCTTTCTGCGGCCATGCCGTCATCGAAACGCTGGCCGGCGTGCGCACCGAGGTCGTCGATCCCCTCACCGACCATATCGACGAATGGGGCTGGCAGGCGCTTCAGCCGCATCAGGACGCGATGATCGCCAAGGCCGAGGGCTTGGTCGATCGCCTCGCCGCCCGTCTTTCGGCAAGGACGGGCCGGTGATGGACCTTGCCGTCACCACCCTTCTCAATGCCCTGACGCTGATCAGCATCCTGGCGCTTGTCGGGCTGGGGCTGACGATCAGTTTCGGGCTGATGAACGTCACCAATCTGGCGCATGGCGAATTCGTCACCGTCGGCGCCTTCACCGTCTATTTCGTGCAGAGCCATGGCGGCTCCTTCTGGCTCGGGCTGGTCGCGGCCCCGGTGGTCGGCGCCGCCGTCGGGCTGCTGCTTGAAGGCATCATCCTGCGCCGCCTTTACGAAAGGCCGGTCGGCGCCATCCTGGCCACCTGGGGCGTCAGCCTCATCCTGCAGCAGGGCATCGAACTCACCTTCGGCCTGGGTGCGAAACCGGTGGTGCCGCCGCTCGATGGCGTCATCGATCTCGGCGTCTCCGCCTATCCGGTCTATCGCCTGATCCTCATCGCCATCGCGCTGCTGACACTGGCCGGTGTCGTCTTGCTGGTCGCCCGCACCCGTTTCGGACTCGATATCCGCACCGTCATCCAGAATCGCGACATGGCCGAAGCGGTCGGCATCAACACGCGCCGCACCTACGCCGTCGCCTTCGGTTTCGGGGCGGCGGTCGCCGGGCTTGCCGGCGCGCTGATCTCGCCGCTCGCCACCGTCCTGCCGCAGATGGGCGTCAATTATCTCGCTAATGCCTTTTTCGTGGTCATTGTCGGCGGCGCCGGCTCGGTCTTCGGGTTGATTGCCGGCAGCACCTTCGTCGGCGGCCTGACGAGCATCCTCAACTACCAGATTTCACCGTCGCTGGCGCAGGCGCTGGTGCTCCTGTCGGCGATCGTCATCGTCCGTTTCCGCCCGCATGGCCTCGTTTCCATCGGAGGCCGCGCATGAGCAACCGCACCTGGTTCGTCACCTTCGCGACGGGCATCCTGCTTCTCGCCTTGCTGCCGAATGTCGTCGACGGCTATATGCTGGGCGTCATGCGCGATGCGCTGATCTTCGGCCTGTTCGCCGCCAGCCTCGATTTCTTCTGGGGCCGCACCGGTATTCTCTGCTTCGGCCATGCCTGCTTCTTCGGCCTTGGTGGCTATGTCATGGCAATCGTCAGCATGATGCCGGACCTGGCACAACAGACGCTTTTCGGCCTCGTCGCGGCGGTGGCGGCCAGCGCCCTGCTGGCCGCCGTAATCGGCTACTTCATGTTTTTCGGCGGGGTGCGCGGCAGCTACTTCACCATCGTGACGCTGGCGCTGGCGGTCATCGCCCAGCAGGTGGCGGTCTCGTGGAGCGACGTCACCGGCGGCGATACCGGCCTGCTCGGCGTGCCGCCGCTCGCCTTCGGCGCGCTCGATCTCTCCGGCGACATCGCCAGCTATGCCGCCGTCGCCGTCATCTTGGTCGTCTGCCTGCTCGGCCTGCGGCTGGTCTCGGTCGGGCCTTGGGGCAAGGTGCTGACCGCCATCGGCGACAACGAGATGCGCGCCGCCGCCCTCGGCTACAACGCCGCCCAGCGCCTGACGCTGACGTTTACGCTGTCGGCGGCCATCGCCGGCCTTGCCGGGGCGCTCTATGTCGCCATGGCCGGGCTGGTGGCGCCCGATCTCATCGGCCTGCTTCTGTCCACCGAGGTCGTCGTCTGGGTGGCGATCGGCGGGCGCGGCACGCTGATCGGGCCGGTCGTCGGCGCGGTTCTGGTGCAGCGGGCGCAGCAGGAAATCTCGAGCTACAATCCCAGCCTGTGGCCACTGATCATCGGCTGCATCTTCGTTCTGATCGTCTTCCTGCTCCCGGACGGCATTCTCTCCATCGCCCAGCGCCTGCGCGGCGTTCTGCCGGGGAGGACACGATGACGGCGCTTCTCGAAGCGAAGGATATCGGCGTGCGGTTCGGTGGGCTGGATGCGCTCTCCGGCATTTCCTTCTCGATTGCCGAACGGTCGCTCGCCTGCATCATCGGCCCGAACGGCGCCGGAAAAAGCACCTTTCTCAACGTCCTGACCGGCACACAGAAACCGACCGCCGGCAGCGTCCTGTTTCGCGGCAATCCGATCAGCGGCCTGCCGCTGCATCGCATCGCGCGCGCCGGCATCGCCCGCAAATTCCAGATACCCTCGGTCTTTCCCAGCATGTCGGTCGCCGATAACCTCGACATCGCTCGCCGCGGAACCGGCAGCGCGCCGGCGCTGGAGGGCGATGTCATCGAACTGATCGGCCTTTCGGCCAAAAGGGAGGTCAAGGCCGGCGAACTGCCGCATGGCGAAAAGCAATGGCTGGAGATCGGTATGGCGATCGCAACCGGCCCGAGCCTGCTCCTGCTCGACGAACCGACCGCCGGCATGACGCCGCAGGAAACCCAGGCGACCGCCCGGCTGATCCACCGCCTGCAGGCGAGGCTGGCGATCATCGCCGTCGAGCACGACATCAGCTTCGTGCGGGCGCTGGACGCCGATACGCTGGTTCTGCACCAGGGCCGTTTCTTCCGTCGCGGCCCCTTCGCCGAGATCGAAGCCGATCCCGCCGTGCGCGACGTCTATCTGGGGAGGCGCTAGATGCTCACGGTTTCGGGGCTCAAATCCGGCTATGGCGCGCTTCCCGTGCTGCACGGCGTCGACCTAGCGATTTCGGCCGGCGAGGTCGTCGGCCTGCTCGGCCGCAACGGCGCCGGCAAGACCACGCTGCTGCGCACGCTCGGCGGTGCGCTGGTCGCGCAAGCCGGGACGATCCGCATCGATGGCCGCGATGTCAGCCGCAGCCGCACCTATATGCGCGCCCGCGCCGGCATTGCGCATGTGCCGCAGGGACGCGGCATTTTCGGCCGGCTGACGGTGGAGGAAAACCTCGAAGTCGGCACGCGCGCCGCCGGGAAGATCGATGTGAAACGTCTGCTTGACGAAGCCTATGCCCATTTTCCGATCCTGCGCGACCGGCGTCGGCAGATGGCCGGCACCTTTTCCGGCGGCCAGCAGCAGATGCTGGCGATTGCCCGCGCCTTGTGCGGACAGCCGAAGGCGCTGCTGCTCGACGAACCGTCCGAGGGCATTCAGCCGAACATCGTCCAGGAGATCGGCGAACTCGTGCCGCGCCTGGCGCGCGAACGCGGCATCGCCGTGCTGCTGGTCGAGCAAAATCTCGATCTCGCCCTCCATGCCAGCGGTCGCTGCATCGTCATGGACAAGGGTCTGATCGTCCATGCGGCCGAGACATCGGCCTTCCGCAATGAAGAGCTTCTTGCGCAGTTCCTGGCTTTATAAGCGGGACCAGGCCCGCCTTGACGACGAAGAGGGTGTAACGATGAAGACCATGATCAACAGACGCGATCTCCTGAAGCAAGGCGCGGGCGCGGCCATGCTCGCCGGCACCGGGCTTTCCTTCCCCGGCATCCTGCGGGCCGCCGATACCGTGAAGGTGGGACTGTCCATCCCCGTCACCGGCCTGCAGGCGATCCTCGGCGAGACGCTGATGAATTGCTACAAGCTGGCCGCCGACGAACTCAACGCCGCAAACGGCATTGCCGGCCGCAAGGTCGAACTGATCGTCGAGGACAACCAGACGACCACCAAGGGCGCCGTCGACAAGGCCCGCAAGCTGATCGGTCAGGACAAGGTCGACGTGGTCATGGGCACCATCATCTCGCTGGAGCGCAGCGCCACGCTGTCGGTCACCTCGCGGGCGAAAAAGCTGTTCTTCTATCCCACCAATTTCGAAGGCGGCGAATGCGACAGATACTTCGTCGCGACAGGGCCGATCCCGATGCAGCAGGTCGATCCCATGGCGCCGTGGATCGTCGAAAGCCTCGGCAAGACCGTCTATATCATGGGCTCTGACTATGCCTGGCCGCGCAAGATGACCGAGGCGATCACTGCGGCCCTGGAAAAGGCCGGCGGCAAGGTCGTCGGCGCCGATTTCTATCCCTTCGGCACCCAGGATTTCGGCCCCGCCTTCCAGAAGATCAAGGACAGCAAGCCGGATATCGTCTGGTCGATGGTGGTCGGCAACGATGCCGTCACCCAGCTCAAGCAATATCGCAGCTTCGACATGCGCCAGCCGCTGATCGCGCCGCTGGACGAGGTGTTCAACAAGGATGCCCTGCCACCCGGCGTTGCCGCCGGCACCTATGCGCCACAGCCCTACTGGATGTCGATCGACAGCCCCGCCAACAAGGCTTTCATCGATGGCTTTCGCCAGCGCTTCGGCCAGGACAAGATGGTCAACGGCATCGGCGAGGCCGGCTATAACGGCCTGCATCTCTATGCGCTCGCCGCCGAAAAGGCCGGCAGCTTCGAGGACGCCAAGGTTCTGGCCGCCCTGCCCTCGGTCGAATTCGACGCGCCGCAGGGCAAGGTGCGCATCGATGGCTCCAACAATCATTGTGTCGTCAATTCCTTCGTCGGCAAAGCCAAGGACGACGGCGTCGGTTACGAGGTGGTGAAGAGCTTCGGCGCCATCGAGCCGGTCACGCCTTACTGCAAGCTCTGACACCACGCCGATCAAAGACCGAAACGCCGCCCTGCAAACATCGTGGGGCGGCGTTATTCTATTGTTTTTAGAGAATTTTTTTTGCGAGGCGAAGCCACCGATGAAAACCTTCTACACGTCCGACCACCATCTCCATCACAGCGGCATGGAACTCTCCTTCGGCAAGATCGTCGAGACCTTCGAAATGCCTACGCGCGCCGAAATCGTGCTGGCTCGCGTCCGGGAAGTCGGCCTCGGTCCGGTGGAGACACCGGCGGAATTCGACATCGCCCTCATCAAGCGGATCCACGACACCGGCTATGTCGACTTTCTGCGCAGCGTGTTCGACGAATGGCGCGCGGCGGGCCGGGACGGCGAAGTCTGGCCCTATAGCTGGCGGCACCGTTCCATGCCGCCGATCGATACGCCCCCCTCCGGCCTCGATGCGCGACTATCTTATTATTCCTTCGACATGGCCGGATCGATCACCGAAACGACATGGAGGGCGGCCAAGCGTGCGTCCGATACCGCGCTTGCCGGCGCCGAGATCGTCCGGAACGGCGCCCGATCGGCCTTTTCGCTGTGCCGCCCGCCCGGCCACCATGCCGGCCGCGATTTCTTCGGCGGCTATTGCTACCTCAACAACGCCGCCATCGCCGCGCAATATTTTCGTGACCAGGGGGCCGGGCGTGTCGCCATCCTCGATATCGACTATCACCACGGCAACGGCACGCAGGAAATCTTCTACGACCGCGACGACGTGCTGCTCGCCTCGCTGCATGGCGATCCCGACTTCGAGTTCCCCTTCCATCTCGGCTATGCCCGCGAGACCGGGTCAGGTGCCGGAACCGGCTACAACCTCAACTATCCCCTGCCCTCCGGCACCGACTGGCCACGCTGGCGGAATGCCTTCGAGGATGCCTGCGCCCGCATTGCCGCCTATGGTGCGGACACACTTGTCGTCTCGCTCGGCGTCGATACGTTCAAGGACGATCCAATCTCGCAGTTCAGGCTCGAAAGCGCGCATTTCGTCACCATCGGCGAACGTATCGCAGCCCTCGGCCTGCCGACATTGTTCGTCATGGAGGGCGGTTATGCCGTTGAGCTGCTGGGTGTCAACGCCGTCAATGTGCTCTCGGGGTTTGAACGCGGTTCGGCCTGACGAGGCCATCGGCTTCAGCCATCCGTCATGTCGAGCGCCTTTCGCCTGTATGGGCGCGCATCAACGCCATCAGCATCGGTCCCGGTGAAAACCGGCCGGTCGCCGCCTTTCGCGTGAGGTCGCGCAGATAGCCGCCGGCATTGTTGATCTGCCCTGCCCTTTCGAGGATGCAGGACATGGCGGTCGCCGCACTTTCCGGCCCCATGACCTCGCAGGCCTCCTGATAGGCCGAGGGACTGACGCCGAGCGCCGAGCGAATGACAGCTGCCGCCGACATCAGGTCTCGCCACTGCGTCACCCTCCCATCCGGTGCGTAGTTGCTAACCTGGGGGCAGGCTTTTAGCACCATGCCCAGCGGAAATGCTTTTGGCGCCTGGACGAGGTTGGCTACATTTCGAACCGAAATGTCTTTCCCTGGTGGCTTCGTTTGCGGTTCAGATTCAGGAATGGATTCGGGATGTGAATTCTGTATGTGGCGACCATTTTGGATGTCATTGGCGGCCGTTTCGCGCAATTTCATCTGTTTTTCCAAAGCGTTGACGATTTCCTCGCGCAAAGCCTCCATTGCAGGCAATACCCCTTCGACATCCACGAGACTCGGCACGCGCGGAAGACGGGCGGTGAGGTCGGCATAGCGGGCTTCGATCGCCAGCCAGTCGCCATCGGCGCCTTCCTGAAGGGCTGCCGAGATCAGTTTTCGCACGTCGCGGCGGCAGATGGTCAGCGTCTCCCGGGCCTGGCGCAGCAACCGCCGCTCCTCTGCGACCTCCAAAGCGAGACGGGCGAATTCGTCGGCGCGGCTCAGCAATGGCGCAAGATTGAAGCCGAACGCCTGCTCGATATCCCCTGCCCTGCCCCGGCGCGCATACCGCTTGCCGTTCGGGCTGTCGCGCCGATGCACGATGCCCGCCTCGACCAGTGTCGCCAGATGCCGACGCAGCGTCGTGCCGGCGATGCCATGGGCACGCAGCGATAGCTGGGCATTGGAGGGAAAGACCACGAGGCTCTGCCGTTCGCTCAGTTCCGTGCCGGGATAGAAACTCAGCAGCGCATTGAGCACGGCCAACGTCCGGTCCTGAAGACCAAGGATTGCCCTTGCCTCCGAGAGATCGCGAAACACCTTCCATTTGTCGGCGGCCTTCGGCCCCCTGATCTGATTGGCCTTGACCTGTCCCTTCATCAAGGCAAGCGTCATCGGCCGCCGCCCAAAGGGCGTCGTCACACTTCCACTTCGCATCGTTCTTCACCTTTTCCCAAGGCAAAAGAAATTTGCTCACCAAAACGGTGCCGAAACTCTTGACGAAGATTCATGGAAATGCGATTCTCGAACTGCGACATACGAGGAAGGCTTCCATGACGGAAACGTTTGGGGGCCTTTTTCTTTTGCTGTGCGGTCTCCTGTCTTCAAATGGCGGAATTGTCAGGTGACAATTCCGTTAGCTGTTTGACGAAGCTGCATTTTCCCGCTCGAAAGCCGAAACGATGTCCGGCATTTTCGCAGACAGAAAAGCAGCGAATTCTCCCGAGGTTACGGTGATCTTCGCGCCGCGTCCGCCATGCTCGATCGTGGCGAGCGGCTGGCCCTTGCGGGTGCGTACCGTTTCCGTGGCCTTTTCCTTCTTCCTGGTTTCGCCAGTCACCTTCCAGAGCCGCTCGAAGCGGGCATTGGTGTCGGCGCTGCCGAAATCGGCGATCCGCATTTCGCGATCCGCCCGCCGGTTCAGCGCCGGATCTTTCAGACGGTCGGCAAGTGCCAGCCAGCGAGGACGGCCGACCTTGGGGGCCGGGCCGATCGCAAGGATCATCGCGGTCGGAATGCTGTCGGCCACCTGCAGCAGGCGGGAGGCTTCCGGCTTGTCGACGGAGAGGGCGCGCGAAATCGTTTCCCGGTCGAAACCATGCTCCTGCATGCGCCGGGCAAACAGCGCGCGCTCGATGAAGCTCAGGTCGACACGGGCGCTGTTTTCCTGTCCCTGCGCGAGGATTACCTCCTCGTCGGTCAGCGTCTTGACGATGGCTCGCACCGGGCGGCCAAGTGCCGCCGCCGCCCGCAGCCGGCGATGGCCATAGGCGGCCTGATAGTGTTTGTCGCGGCTTGGATGCGGCCGCACCAGGATCGGCACCTTCTGCCCGGTCTCGGCGATCGAAGCGATCAGTTCGTCGAGATCGGGATCGGCTTCGAGCGGAATGCGATCCGGGATGAAGGAGGTCTCGATCTGCGCCGGATCGATTTCGACGACGCGGTCACCGGCGGCGATGGCGTCGCGCAACTCCTTGGCGGCAGCGGCCTCGGAATTCAGCCGCCCGAGCGACAGGTTCATGGCGCGCACGGCGCCGGCCGGCTTCTGATGGGCGGGCGGATGCGATGCTTCCGGCTTCGGCTGTTCGCCCCCGCTCACCATGCTCTTCAGGATATCCCTGCCCTTCATGCCCGACCCCATGCGGCTTGCACCAGATTTTCAATTTCGGCGTTGACACTGTCCATGGCCTCGACCGCGCGATCATAGGTCTGCCGATGCATCGTCTCGCGGCTGGCCTCGTAGATCGTCTGCTTGGAAAGCCCGGCATCGGAGACCGCCGTCGACTTGACCATCATCGAGGTCAGCACGCGCTCGCCGAACAGGCTGCGCAGGAAGGCGACGATCTGCGCCTGCGGGCCGTCGTTCGGCTCGTAGCGGGTGATCAGGTAACGCATCCAATCGTAATCGAGATTGCCGCCGGCCTCCTTGACGACAGACAGCAGGTCGGAGGTCATCGCCAGGAACTGGTTCATCGAGGCGATGTCGAGCATCTGCGGATGCACGGTGATCAGCACCGAGGTTGCCGCACACAGCGCCGACAGTGTCAGGAAACCGAGGGTCGGCGGGCAGTCGATCACCACGATGTCGTAGCGATCGTCAAGTTCGACCAGCGCATTGCCGACGCGCATGAAAAACATATCGGCATCGGCCGAGTCGCGCGCTGCAAGCGCGCGCGGCGTATCGTGCTCGAATTCGTGAAGTTCGAGATTGCCGGGAATGAGGTCGAGGCCGGGGAAGTAGGTCTTGTGGATCACCTCCTCGACCGGGCGACGCTGATCGTCATAGCGGATGGCGCCGTAAAGCGTCTCGTTGTCGTCGACGTCGAATTCCGGTTGGAAGCCCAGTGTCGCCGACATCGAAGCCTGTGGATCGAGATCGACGGCCAGCACGCGGTAGCCGCGTAGCGCAAGATACTGGGCGAGGTGGGTGGAGGTCGTGGTCTTGCCGGAGCCGCCCTTGAAATTGGTGACGGCGATGACCTGCATATGATCGCTCTCGCGCCGTCCCGGAAGATAGGACGCCTTCGTCCGCCCCAGGATCTGGCGGATGGTATTGACCTCGTCCAGCGAGAAGGTGCGGCGGCCGGCGGCGGATTTCTCCGACGTCACCGTATCGTCCTGCGAGGCGATGTGGCGAACATAGCTGTCGGTGACGCCGAGCAGCTTGGCCGCCTCGGCGCTGCTGAAGCGGCGCAGGGTTTTCTTGGCGTGCGGGGAGAACAGCCGCTCGTACAGAACCTGAAGCTGGCTGCTCAGAATGCTCGAATCGTGAGAGATTGTCTCGTCGATCGACACCTGCGTGCCCTTCTGTGTTTTCTCGACAATCGCGGCTTTGGTCGCCATTCGCGCAAATTCCAATAATTCGTTGAATTCAGCGCAAATGATCGGCAATTGCGCCATTGCGTCAAGCGCTTTTTGGTTAACGAAAAACGACGCAATGTTTGACGAGATATTTTTCTGTAAAAACAGATGGATGACCAGATTGTCAGCTGACAATCGCCTAGCTGGTTAGGGTGGGGTGTGTTGGTGACTGATGGAATCAGCTGAGAAAGACAGCGACTCAGGCCCTCTTCAGGTTTGATTCATGACGCATCTGACGCGCATGAGTCGATGGCCGGCGCTCAGCGATGTGTTGCCGACCGGGCGATTATAGGCGGGATTACTTTGCGTGTTGATGCGAGGCGCACGCTTTTTATTCAGTTTGAATTAGGATGGGAGGACTCGTCAAATCAGAGCCAGAAGATAACGGATGCTACGATGCATATGCTTGAAAGCAAGGTATGCGCGCGACGGTTATGCTGGGTTGCGATGCGGCGCGAGGTCTTGAATTTGGCAAAGAGCTGCGGCCTGTCGGCTGCCCTCTGCAAAGTTCGTCCGTGTCTCAGAGAAACTTGCAGGATAGAGGCCGTCGGAGGACGGGCGGTCGGGGTGCTGTGATGAAGACCGAAATGGTCGATCTCCCATCCGCCCTTGACGAGACCCACGGCCACCATCGAACGGAGGCTTGCGGCAAGTCACGCACCCGCGGACGTGCGAGTCGAACCGCATATCGCTTGACGAGCCCGCCACGAGGCCTCCTTCAGAACCCATAATGCGCTCGATCTTAGCGCCGATATATGCATCGTATCGTTCGCACTTCCTTTCGGATCTTCGGGCTATGATTGGCAAGCAAGCGAGCAAGGTTTCCCTGAGCCGCATGGGAGCGTCGGAGAGGGATGTCCTGTTTGTCCGCGAGCTGGTCGATTTGCCGCTGGCGCTGCGCTGGTGTGAATGGATGCTACGTGTCAAGGCGGCAATGTTTACTTCGGCGGAGCCGCTCATCCTCGAAACGCTGGCGCGCGTTGTCGGAACGGATCGCAGCATCGACCTGCTGATCGATGATCTCCAAGCCGAGCTGCATGACCGGCCATGCGAAATCGTTGCCGTCGCCGGCGGCTGGCAGCACCGAAGCCATTCGGCTTACGATCCGTGATCCAGGTGTTACAGGCGCCGACGCGGGGAGGGGCGGTCATGCCGAACAGGATCATTGCCAGCAGGTTCGGCCCGGCAAAACCGCGGGTGTCACGTAGAAGGGGCTGGGTGATCTTCTCATACCCGCGGCAGGTAAACTTCTCCTCGCACCGTCTGGATAACCTGCCAATGACGCTCGACGACCTCTAGCGTATCGGCGATGAGGACGCGCTCGCGCCACAGGTGTTCGGGAAAGGGCTTGCGTGACGGAAGTTTGCACTCGAAGGCTTTGACAGCTGAATCGTTAGCGGCTGACCTTCGCGGCCAGCTCTTCTTCACCAGCATGTGCTTCGAGCTCTTCGAACTGCAATTCATCCGCTCCGGGAGCCGCACCTTGCGCTCCGACCGGCTGTCTTAGAGTTCGCGGCGAACCTTTTCGATCTCCGGCTTCAGCCTCGTGATCAGCTCCTCGGAATGCGATACGAGTGCTTCTGCATTGGCGGCTTCTGCTTTCAGTCGCAGCTTCGGTCTCGGTGGCAGCACGCCGAGCACGTTCCTGCGCCAGAGCCGAAAGCGCATTGGCAAGGTCGTCCTGAAGCCGTTCGATCGCATTGCTCATGATAACATGGACTCATATTCGGCCAAGTCATGGAGTGCGCCCCTCGGGATTGACAGATCGCGGTGAGGAATTGACCAGCCTTCCGGGCTTTCGGAAAGATGACTCTATGGCAAAACACCGCAGTCACAGCGTCGAATTTAAACATCAGGTCGCGCAGGAATTCCTCTCTGGGGAAATGCTATGTGTCGCGAGGCTTTGTCGCATCTGGGTTCAGAAGCCCAAGCAAAGCGCATCCGACGAAGATGCATAGGCCGCCGATCTCATCTAGGAATACGAGGCTTGGATCGCGGCACTGGAGCGGCTGGTTGGCAAGCGCACCGCGGCCGAAAGCGAGACTACATCCGTCATCACCGGCCCTGCGCATCTCCGTCGCGGAAGAATGACCGCTGATGGAAATCGCGCGCTCCACCTATAATAACCTTCAAGAACGGCCGGCCGACGACACTGCCATTGTCGAAGCGGTGTTCGCGATCTGCGACGAGTTCGAGCTCTACGGTTAGCGCCGCGTCGGCGCGGCAGCAGGTCTTGTCGTGAACCACAAAGAGATTCGTCGTCTCATGCGCGAACACGATCTAAGGCAGGAAATCAGGCGATTTTTCATTGCCACGACGGACAGTGACCACGATGGTCCGATCTTTCCGAACCTGGCGAAGGATATCGTCCCGCGCGGTCCCAATCAGCTTCGAGCCAGCGACATCACCTATGTTTCCTGCCGACCCGTTTCATTTATGTCGCCATCGTTCTCCGACCATCGCGATGCCCCGATTGCCAGCATCCAGCAGGCGATGGCTCGACTTCCCAAGGGTTAAGCCGGAAAGAGGCGTCCTGCCGTGGTCGGGTCAGGAGAAACCCCGACTCACCAATAGTTCAGTATGCCGAATCGCATGATATCGTCGTGTCGAACACCGTTTGGAGCCTCGGAGCCATAGCGTCAGACGCACTTAGGTTTCCCAAAAGGGCCAGACGACGCAATGATTTGGCATGTCGATATCGACCTATACCATGACGAGCGCGCCGTCGTTGCCTTTTCGTTCGACCGTATGACCGTGCAGCGCTTTTGCCAGGAATTTCCGCGCCCGCTCGATCGACAAGTGGCAGGACTGGATTGCTCCCGGGAGGCGGCCGGGCAGCGCGCCGGTTGCGGGTTGATGCGGCTTAGGATACCAGACTGAAACGCGCTCAGAAGGCGTGTCCACCGTCGATTTTACGTAGAGGAATGACCTCCGCGCTTTCGACGAGCTCGGGAATCTCGGCAAGTATAGCTTTGATATGCGGAGCGGCCGCATGCCTGTTCAATAGCTCGCGACTTTCCCATTCTTCTGTCCAGACAAAGCGGCGCGGGTTGTCCAGCTCGCGGTTTAGTTGATAGCTGATACAGCCATCTTCCTTCAATGTCGTTGCGATCACAGAACGAAATAGGGCTTCAAGTTTCTCTTCTGCGCCTGGCTTGGCGACAAAGATTGCGACGACAGGCGTTGTCATATCTGACTCCACGTCATTACAGATTATTCCAAGCGCGCAGCCTCGACAACGATGTCAGGATCGAGCGTAAGTGCCTTCGTAGCGGCCATCGCGGATCGTCTTGATCATCTGTTCTTCGCGGGCAAGCTGCGCTTGTACCGCGCTCAGAAGGGTTGCGGCGATTTCGGCCGGAAACGATACAATTCCGTCTCCATCGCCAACCACGATATCGCCGGGCGAGACGACGCATCCCCCGATTGATACCGGGACATTGATTTCGCCGGGGCCGTTCTTGTACGGCCCCCGATGAATGACAGCACGCGCGTAGCAGGGAAAATCAGACGCGGCAAAGGCCGTGACATCGCGGATCGCGCCGTCGATGACAAAGCCTTCCGCCTTTCTCCACTCAGCGATTTCCTTCATGATCTCGCCGATTAATGCGCGCGTTTCGTCACCACCGCCGTCCACCACGATCACATCGCCCGGCCCGACCATTTCGAGCGCCCGATGAATTGCCAGATTGTCGCCTGGTCGCGTGCGAACCGTAAACGCCGAGCCGACAAGCTTTCCGCTACGATGAAATGGCCGCAAACCGATCGATCCAGGCAGTCTGTCGAGATTGTCGGAGATTACAGCGGATGGTGCGTCACGGAATCTGTCGATCAAAGCTGCCGAAGGTTTGGGTACGGATACTGCCGCTATAGTGACTGTCATATCATCTGATCCTTCAAATGTGTCACGGGCGCCGCGCTCTTGACGCGGCCGCTGGAAACGAGGCCGTGTTGATCTCGGCGCTCGACGTCTAGTTCACATCTTCCAATGCAGGTCAGGCAGGATGGAATGAGAAGTCGGACTGAGAGATCATTGAAGACTCACCAACCTTCCAGCACGATCTTGCCGCGTGACTTGCCGCTTTCAAGCAACGCATGCGCCCGCTTGAGGTTCTCGGCGTTTATGAGGCCGAAGGTTTGGTCGAGCGTGGTTCGCAGAATGCCCTTGTCGATGAGATCCGAGACCTCGTTCAACAATTGACCCTGCGCACTCATATCCGCCGTCTGAAAGGTGGAGCGTGTAAACATCAACTCCCAATGAATCGACACGGCCTTAGTCTTGAATACAGTGATATTGAATTCCGCAGGATCGTCGATCAGCCCGAACCGGCCCTGCGGAGCAATAATGTCAGCGATGTCCTTATAATGCTGGTCGGTGAAATTGAGGCTGGCTACCAGGCCAATAGGATCCCGATTTAGCGCAGTTATCTGCTCCTTGATGGGAAGTGAGTGATCGACGACGGCATGGGCGCCCAGATTAAGGCACCATTTCTGCGAGTCCGGCCTTGTCGCGGTGGCGATCACTGTAAGTCCGGTGAGACGGCGCGCGAGCTGGATCAGGATTGATCCGACACCCCCGGCGCCGCCGATAACCAGCAGTGTACGCGGATCAAAACGCTTGCCAAGCGTAACGCCCAGCCGATCGAAGAGCAATTCCCACGCGGTAATGGCGGTCAGCGGAAGTGCTGCTGCCTCAGCAAATGAAAGTGCTGCAGGCTTCTTGCCAACGATCCGCTCGTCGACCAGATGAAACTCGGCATTGGTGCCCTGACGCTGGTTTGAGCCGGCATAAAAGACCTCCTCGCCTAGCTTGAAGAGGCTGACATCTGGACCGACGGCATCGACAATGCCGGCCGCATCGAAGCCGAGGATCTTATATTCGCCTTTCGGTGGCTCGGCCCGTTTGCGCACCTTGTAGTCAACCGGATTAACCGAAATCGCCTTTACGGCAACCCTGATGTCGCGGCCCGTTGGCTCGGGTTTGGCGATCTGGAAGTCAACCAGCGACTCTGCAGCCTCGATCGGCAGCGATTTCTGATACCCAACGGCTTTCATGCCTGTCTCCATAAGTGTGGCGGTCGCCCGCTAGAAATTGTCAAGACTTGACCGCTTCGATGACGCGTTTCGCCCAATCGTCGGGCATCGTTTGAAAAGTTCGCCGGCGGCGGGGTCGACGCGAGGGACCGCCGGATTTTCACGATTAGATCCTGCCGTGGATACCGGCGCGATTCCATCCGCGAAACTCATCGCCGAAACCTTCAGATCCCGTGGCGGTCACGACAACGGTGTCCTCGAGTTTGATGTATCCTCTTTTCGGATGCTTGATTGCTGTTTCGACTGAAATCACCATTCCGGCTTCCAGCGGGCGGTCTTCATCGTAGCCCTGGTATGGCACCGGCCCGACGCTCGTCAGCCGAGGGCCTTCGTGACTGACGAGCCCCATGCCGTGCGCAAGGAACTCCATGTAGGGTTTGTGGGGTGATGTATCGACGATCGCATCTGCAATTGTGAAGATGTCGCCACCGCGTGCCCCAGCCTTGATCGGCTTGCGCGCCTCAGCTTGGATATAGGTGATCTCGCTCAGGAGATCTTCGAGTTCAGCATCGGGTTCACCAAGGATACCCATCCGGCAGAGATCGCCAATGTAACCGCGAAAATTGCCGGCCGAATCCAGGGATATGACATCCCCGGCCTGCAGCTTTTGGTGCGATGGCGATCTGTTAAGATCATGGCCGGCCGTGAGCAGGCAATATTCAAATTTCAGGTCCCGATTGACTTCTTCACACCTAAGCTTGGCGACCAGATCATTCTTGGTCATCCCGGGGAGGCAATAGTCGAAGGTCGCCGCCATCGATTGCACGACGCGCTCGGACGCCTCGCGCAACAGATCGAGCTCCTCTGTTGTCTTGATCAAGCGTAACCGTTCGAGAGCGAACGTCGCATCGGAAATGCGATAGCCGTTGTCGTGCAACAACTGACCGGCATCCATCGGCATGAAAGCTTTTTCGACGCCGATTGTTGAGATGGCGCCCCCAATCTTCTTGATATGATCAACGGCAAGCTGGATGGCGTCCGTGCCGCTCCACGTTTTGGTTTCGACCACTGGCGGCCAGAACTTTCCAAGTTGTCTTTCGAAGACTTCCAAGGCCGCCCCGAAGTAAGCGGTGTGGTCCGGCTTTCCCTTTTGGTAGACAACGACCGGCAAATACCGGTTCAATCCGACCGCATCCATATAGTCGAAGAAGAAAAACCGGTAGCCTCCAAGCAGATATTGCACGTTATGCTTGGACGTGGCGATCAAGATATCAATGCCGGCCTCGTCGAGCAGGCGGTCGAGACGTGCTTGGTCAAATGGAAGAGATCGATGGCTTGAAGTTTGCAAAGCACTCACTGACAAGTTCCCTATTTTTCTTGGTGCAATTGAGCCGTGTTGGCGAAAATCAACAGAGTCCCGACGGAGATCACATCGAAATCACGGACCGTCGAGGCAGCCGATCCAGGTATTAGCCGACGTTGTTAAACGGCGAGGGGATGCCGTATGAGCGAGACCAGTAGACAAGGGGCTGGTCCGCGCCCGACACGATTTCGTCGACACGGCCGATCAGCAGAACATGCGATGCAATAGATCGCGCTTCCACAAGCTCGCAATCGAAGGCTGCGACGACACCTTCGAGGTAGCGTGGCAGTTCGTCCCCTGCGCTAACCCAACGAGCGGCGGTCAGGTCGTAGGGCTGCCCTGTGCGCGGACGACCGGAAAAACGTTCGGAATGTTCTACCTGCTCGGCCGAGAGCACATTGATAGCAAAACGTCGGTGGCTGGCGACCGCTTTGCAGAGAGGGTTCGTCTCTTTGACGGCGACCAACACCATTGGCGGGTCGGCGGACACCGAAATGAAGGTTCCGACAGTGAGGGCGACACGTTCGTCAGCCCCACCGGCCACGACGACGGCAACACTAAGCGGCACTCGGCTCATCGCCGCTACGAATTGGTCACGAAGGAGGCTAGAGGTGCTGGTAATCGATGAGACGGTGGATGTCATGGCACATTGGGCCTTCTATATGAGTTGCGAATGGGTGGCGCAGTGCGGCACCGCAGACGGATCACTAGAGCGTCGGGTTATCGAGCGGCAAACCCAGAACCGTGCGACCGTGCGAGATTGCGCTGACGTCCCAGTTCTGGGTAATATGGCGGTTCGCGGCGCTCATATCGGCGAAATAGCGCGACAGCGGATTTCGCTCGTAAATCGCGCCGCCACCAGCAGCGTCCCAAACGACGTTGACGGCACGCGTTGCAAGCTGGCCCGCAAAGGTCGCCTCCGCGCGGCAGCGCGCACGTTCCTCTTCCGTGGGCAGACGATCGGATTCAAGGATGTCTGTCATCTCTTCGCACGCGCCGTAGATCAGCAAGCGTGCCGCTCTCAGGCACGACAATGCTTCGGCTATCTTGACTTGCTGAGTGGGGAAGTCGCTGACGGCTTTTGCGGACACGCGCGAAACCCTGCTGCGAGCTTGTTCAAGATAGGTATTGACAGCGCCCTCTGCGATACCGAGCGCCGTGCCGCCGATATAGACACCGAACATACAATAGAGGGGCGCACGCATATTGATTGCTTCTGTTGCAAAAAGTGGCTTGCGAGCGCGCATGGTGTCGACGGTGGTGGTACGATGCTCGGGAACGAATGCTTCTTCAAGCACGACATCATGGCTTGCCGACCCCTTCAGTCCGATCGCGTGCCACGTGTCGAGGATTTGGTAGTCTTTTTTGGGGACCAGGAAATGGCGATCCTCTTCCTCGCCGTTCGGCCCGGGAGTAAATGCGGTGAAAATCGCCCAATCGGCAAGACTAACGCCGCTCACGAAGGGCCAACGACCTGACAAAATGTATCCACCATCTACGCGCCGGGCCTTCCCAAGGTTTGGAATGAGAATGCCGGACAGAAGCGCTGCGGGGTCTTCTCTCCAGACGTCCTCCTGTGCCTGCTCGGGCCAACGGCACATCATCGAATTGTGAGAAATGTTTTGCACGATAGCCCAGGCCGTGGAACCACATGCTTGGCCAAGCGGGCGCATGACATCGACAGCAGCTCTGAATGGGGCATCGGCACCGCCGAAACGCGCAGGCTGAAACAACCTGTGGATGCCGACCCGTTTCACATCGAGACGCGTTGCCTCCGGTGGCTGACGAAGCGCTTGGGTTTCGGCTGCGCGCTTGCGGAGAGCCGGAGCAAGTTCTTCAGATCGTCTGATTAGTTCCTCGGGCGTCCCAGCACGCTCGATTGTCGGCAATTCGTCTGCCTTATGTGCGGAGAAGTTGCTCACATCTATGCTCCCGTTCAGTGGTTTTTAAAACATATGTTATATAAAAAAATAGCGCAAGCCTTAAGCCATGCGTATTCGCGACGTTGAAGCCGCTGTTGCGCCGCAACTTTGATACTGCTATCTTAGAATGGCTGTTCGAAAAGGGGTGGAAAGTATGCCGAAACTCGGAATGGAAGCGATCCGCCGGCGGCAGGTAATGGACGCTGTTATTCACATCCTATCGACGAACGGTTGGCGCGATTTAACAATCCGAGAAGTCAGCGATGTCGCCGGTATTTCCTCGGGCGTCGTTACCCACTACTTCAGTAATAAACGCACTCTGACGCTTGACGCGATCAATGACGCCACGCTGCAGTTCGTCAAGGCGCTCAGCAAGTTTGAGCATCGCCGTAGCAATGCAGTGGATCGCTTGATAGAGCTCGTGGACTATGTCAGCCAGCCTTCTCCCGAGGGAATTCCGGAATGGCGGTTTTGGTTGAGTCTTTTCGGGCGGATGCCCTTCGACCGGGTCTTGCAGACAGAGGTTCAAAAAGTTCACCGGCTTTACGGTGAAATCATCACGCGACTTGTTCAAGCCGGCGTTGAGGAACGCAGCTTCCATCCGACTCGCGCTCCAGAGGATATTGCGGTAAAATTTGTCAGCACGTCATTCGGGCTCTGCACGCTTATGGTCGCAGATCCTGAGGACATGCCTGCGGAGCGCTGCCGACGGGTACTACTCGATATATTGGGCCAGGATCTTGGCGTTGCGCTTAGCGCGCCGCCCTCTTCCAAGGTGCTGCGCGTTCGTAAATGATGAGGGTGACCTTCGCACGGTCGCTGCATGCTTGGCTCGTCATCTCAAGGAGCGCTTTCGTTGACAATTATCTACCCGGACGGCTTCAAGGGACAGCGCGTATACAGCCAAGCCCTCATAAATGCAGCGCGCAACTTAATTCCGGTTCTGAGAGCGCGCGCGAAGGAGGCCGAAACGAATCGCTGCTTGCCTGATGCAACCGGCCAGGATCTTCGTCGTTCTGGTATCGCGCGGCTCCTTCAACCGGCAAACTTCGGTGGGGCTGAAGGTTCGCTGGAGCAGCTCGTCGACATATTGATCCCGGTTGCCAGTGGATGTCCCTCGACGGCCTGGTGTCTGGCGCAATACCTTTTCCATAACTACATGATAGCCCATTGGCCTCTTGAAGCGCAGAAAGAAGTTTGGAACGACCCGATGAACCTGGTTAGCGGCATTCTGGTGCCGCGTCTCGGCAAGGGACGACGAGTCGAAGGCGGTTACGAACTCACGGGGCAATGGCCGTTCGTCAGCGGCGTTCAGCCATCCGACTGGTGTATTCTTTCGGGAATGGTAGAGCAGGAAGAGGCGCTGGACGAGGAGCGATATTTTCTCGTTCCGACATCGTCCCTGACCATTCTCGATACGTGGGATCCGATTGGTCTCCACGGGTCAGGCAGTCATGACGTCAAGGTCGAGAACCTCTTTATCCCTGAACACCTTACTCTGTCTATCCAACACATGAAGGGTGGGGACTTTCCAGGCAAATCCGTCAATCGTGGCGCGGTCTACCGTCCGCCATTGCTCATGATTAGCGGGATACTGCCGGCTGCTTGCCTCATCGGCATGACAGAGGCGATGTTTGAGAGTTTTTTGCTACAGTCGCGCGACAGAAAGTCTCTCAGAACAAGCGAGGACACCGCAAGCTATCCCACGCACCAAATGCGCGTTGGAGAAGTATCGGCCTCTCTTCAGGCAGCCGAGATGCTTATTCGCGCAGACTGTAGGGAAATTATGGAGCTTGCCGCCGCTGACTCGAGCTATTCTCCGACAGAGCGCTCTAACTATCGCTCAAACTCCGCCTATGCCGGACAACTTGCACGACGAGCGGCTGAGATCGTCTGGGATCTTATAGGCGCGCGCGGCGCTTACGCGACCAATCTGATCGCGAGCTACTATCGCGATATCGCGGTCGCGTCGCGACATGTGGCAATCAACTGGGAAGTCAACGCGACCGAGCATGGCCGTGCTCGCCTTAGGTTGCCACTCACAAACCCCTCGCTCTAGATCTGTGACGGGTACAGTGAATGCGCCCCGCAAACTGTAGCCCTGCTTAACAAGCTTGTTAAATTGAGAAAGCATCCTTGACAATTTTTTTTAGATAGGATGTTCTATATAAATCAGATCGCAACGACGATCAGATTGGGAACGTTTGATAGGGGAAGAAGACCGACACGGTTCGCCACCTCTCAACAGACTTAATTCTCCGGAGGATTTCATGGGTGACTTGTTCTCGCTGGCTAAGATGCTAGCCGCTGGGCGCATCTCGCGTCGCAGTTTTATGAAAACGGCGGCAGCTTACGGCGCTGCCTCTGCAACCTTGGGTTCGGCTGCTTTCTCCGCAAAAGCCGAAACGGGCCCTTTGGTCGGCTTCAGTTTCCCGAGCTTCGACGCGTTTCGTTGGCCGCACGACCGCCATTATTTCGAAATGCGGGCAAACGAACTCGGTCTGCGTTATATCATCCAGGGCGCAAACGAAGATGTGTCCACACAGGATTCGCAGATCGATGCGATGCTCTCGCAGGGTATCCAAGCGCTCATCATCATCCCCGTAAATGTCGAGTCCGGCGCGAAGATTGTCGAGCGCGTCAAGGCTGACTCTCCAAACATTCCAATCATTTCCTATAATTATGTAATTCCGTCCGCGGGCATCGATTACTGGGCAGGGCGCGATAATTACCTGGTTGGCGAGCTTCAAGCGAAGCAAGCGCTCAAGGAGGCGAAAAAGGGGAACTGGGCTATCGTCAGCGGCCCTGAGGGGATCGACGTTGCGCGTCAGAAGACCGAAGGAGCGCTGCGGGTTTTGCAGCCGTTTATCGACTCCGGTGAGATCAAGATCGTATCGCACCAATGGCACGATAATTGGCGGCCTGAATCTGCGTTGAAGCAGATGGAGGATGCGCTCACTAAGAACAGCAACGATATCCAAGCCGTGGTTGCAAACGAAGAGGGACTGGCTCTCGGCGCACTCAAGGCTCTGACGGAAGAAGGCCTTAACGGCAAAGTCTGGATCTGCGGCGAAGACGTGTGGCCGGAAGGTGCTCGCGCAATCGTCAAGGGGGATATGGCCATGAGCGCTTGGACCGACCTTATCCAGATGGGGCGGGTCGCAGCCGATGCAGCTCACGCTCTCATCAAAGGCGAGACGCCAGAGAGCAATGACAGCATTGAGGTTGGCGGCAGGAAAATACCTGGCATGCGAATTCAGTCGCGCGTCGTGAATAAGGAGACGCTGCCCGAATTCCTCAAGTTGACCGACTGGTTGAAGCCCGACGATATCGGCCTCAAGGTCCAGTAGGAGTATAGGAAAAGTGGAAATGTCCACAACGCTCGCTTTTTCAGGCAAGCAGATCGCCGCCGAGTTGTTGCAACTCGACGGCATCACCGTCGAGTTCGGTGCGACCCGAGCGCTCAGCAATGTTAGCTTCAATGTGCGCGCCGGCGAAGTCGTCGGGCTTATGGGCGCAAATGGCGCGGGTAAGAGCACGCTCGCCAAGGTGATTGTCGGGGAAATTCCCCATGGATCTTACAGCGGTACCGTAACATGTGACGGCAGGCCGACGGCGTTTGCCGATGCTCGCGACGCCCATGACGCAGGTATTGCGCTTGTCCACCAGGAAGGAGCCGTTGTTCCCCAATTGACGATTGGTGAGAACGTCATGCTGACGATTGAGCCTTCACGTTTTGGCGTCATTGATTGGAAGGGGCTCTACGCACGGGCGGACGCCGCTATGCGACGGCTTGGACTTGATATCGATACGCGGCGCCCCCTTGCTGGGCAGGGCGGCGTTGCACTGATGGAACAAGTAGAAATTGCCCGTGCTATCGCAAGCGGAAGCCGCGTTTTCGTATTCGACGAATCGACATCGGCTCTCGGCGCTGATGAAATAGGCTTTCTCCTGCAGCGCATGCGCGAGCTGGCGGCTCAAGGTGCAGGTATCATCTTCATCTCCCACCGAACGGACGAGATCCTGAAAGTCTGTGACCGGGTGGTTATTCTGCGAGACGGGCGCGTCGCATTGGAAGCGCATCGATCGGAGCTCGATCAAGCGAGCATCGTTCGGGCGATGCTTGGCAGTGCACTTGCAGAAACGACACACGTTAATCAAACTGATCGATTAAGGCGAAGTGGGACGGCGGTTCGGCTGCGTGATTGGAGTCGCGCGCGAACGCCAGAGTCTCCGCGTGATGTCGGACCGATCAACATCGACCTTGAGGCTGGCGAAATCGTTGCCGTATACGGTCCGCTCGGCGCTGGAAAGACTGAATTTGTCGAGTCAATCTACGGTTTCACGCCTGAGCTAACCAGTGGCTCGGTTGAGCTCGGTGGCGGTCGGTTTCACCCACGCAGTCCCAGGGATTCGATCTCTCAGGGCATTGCCTATGTTTCGGCCGAGCGCCAAAAGGATGGCCTCGTCCCCCATCTTTCGGTCATGGAAAACATGATGCTTGGATGGCACCGTGGAACTCCTCGGAAGGGCTCAGTGGTCAACCAAGAAAAATCCAACGAACTCTGCAGAGCTTACATTCGCGATTTGGCAATCCGCACGCAAGGGCCAGATCAGCCGATCAGCAATCTTAGCGGTGGCAATCAGCAAAAAGTGCTGCTCGCAAGGGCGCTTATGAACGAGCCGCGACTCGTGCTGCTCGACGAGCCGACCCGAGGCATCGATTTAGGCGCGAAGCAGGATGTGTATCGCCTCATCCGGAATGTGGCGGCGGCTGGAACGGCCGTGCTTTACGCGACGATGGAAGAAGATGAGGCACTCGAACTCTCCGACCGCATCCTTGTGTTGCGAGATGGTAGGAAAGTCACACTCCTCAATACACGGGATACAAATCGCCACGAGCTTCTCGCTTTGGCCGGCGGCACTGCAATAAAGACAACGGTGGAACAGCAATGAAATCAAATGTAGCCAATCTAAAGAGCGACGTGGTTACGGTGACAACTTCGGAGGCGAAGAACGCAACACCGAACCGCGCAAACTCCGTTATCTCCATATTACGGTCGGCAGCCGGGTTGCTGGTCGCAATCGCGCTCGTTTGGATCGTCTTCTCCATTCTCACTGACGGGATATTTGTCAGCGATCGAAATTTGAGTAACCTTATGCGTCAAACAGCCATTACCGCTATCGTTGCACTGGGGATGCTTGTGGTGATTGCCCAAGGAGAGATCGACCTTTCGGTAGGGTCGTTTATGAGTCTGTGCGTGACCGTAGTCGCCATGATCGAGGCAAGTGGCACCGTCGGTCCCTGGGTAACGATCATGGCAGCGCTCGCAATGGGAGTGGCACTCGGGCTTTGGAACAGCGCTTGGATCGCCAAGCTCGGGCTTCCATCCTTCGTAGCAACGCTTGGATCATTGATGCTGCTCAGAGGCTTGGCTCTGGCGCTTTCGGGCGGACGCACGATATCGGGGATTTCCGACAGCATCCGCTTTTTCGGAGGTGCGTTCGTGACAGGACCAGCGTTGTGGGCATTCATTGCCGTGGCTGCGTTGGTCTCACTCTGGCCACTGCGTACGCTCAAGCAAAACGAACACACTCGTCCGATGCTTATCCGCGTGTGCCTCGGCTTTGCGAGCGTCGTTTTGTTGGCCTGGGCAACGGTATCCTACCGCGGTCTGCCAATGCCAGTGTTCATCACACTGACAGCCGCTGGCTTCCTAGCCTGGATGCTGAGCAACACAGTATGGGGTCGGCACGTTTATGCCGTTGGTGGCAATCGAGCGGCCGCAAAGTCAGCAGGTATTCCCATTACAAGGCATTTGGTAACGTCCTTCATTCTAATCGGTGTCCTAACTGCAATTGGAACGCTGATGTTCGTTGGTCGCCTCGGTTCTGCTCCACCGGAATCCGGGCTCTTTCTCGAGCTTAACGCAATCGCTGCAGTCGTAATTGGTGGTGCAAGTCTCTATGGCGGGACTGGGAAAGTCTCAGGGGTACTGTTGGGCGCACTCTTGATGCAGAGCCTCGGCAATGGCCTGTCGCTTCTGAACGTGCCGACAGCATACCAAAATATCACGAGTGGCATCGTTCTCAATGTCGCAGTATATATTGATGTTCTCTCGAAGCGCGGAGGCAAGCTATTCGCACGCCCTTAAGAGATTTTGCCGCAGTCTGCGTGCTTCCACTCGCGCTTATCGCATATGGGGCTGGGTACGTTGTCAGCAGTGCACGTAAAGGCTCGCGTGTGCTGCGGCGGATCTTCAGATTGGACTGGCGAACGGTTTCTTACGGTCCGCTTGAGATTCGAACGCCTGCTACTTGGGGCGACATCGAGCAGACCTTCGATGGTATGCTCATTCTCCATAACCGCCCGGCGCGAATGAGGGTCGATGGGGATCTAGTGTGGTACGGTTCAACTATCGAGATCCGGTTCTACCGTGCAGGTGATAGGCGACCGACGATTGACAGTGCTTCCCGCTCTTGGAAACGCAGCCTCGGTTCTTATGAGATGCCTTTCTTCGCTGAGCTACTTGTCGCCAATGGCGTTCGGCAAACAAAGGAAAGAGAGGCGCGGGCCGTGTTTAAATCTCTGCGTCTTAATGGCGAGTCCCGTTCAATCGCTTGGCCGACGCCCGTCGATATAAGCACAGACTTAAGAAGCGTCGTCCCGCCGCATGCTTCAAATATCGCCCGCGATTTCGAGAGCTTCTGAAGCCGAACATATCAGCGACGAAAACTGATTTGCCTGCCTCAACATAGGCAATGAGCATTTGTATTAAATGCTGCAGGTAAAATAGTGACCTCCGTATATTTGATTACAAACCCGATACCAGGCTCACTTATCTTCATATAAGGTAATTCACGGAGTATCCATGCAGGATCTTTGGCGTATGTCGGCTACGGAGCTAGCCAGCCTGATCAAGTCTAAAGAAGTGTCGGCAAAAGAGTCTGCTGAAGCGGCACTAACGCGCTTATATAGCGTCAATCCGATGATCAATGCAGTGGTCGATTATCGTCCGGACGATGTGATGATGCAGGCCAAGGCAATTGACGCGGCCATCGCGCGCGGAGAAGAGTTAGGCCCGCTAGCCGGTGTTCCGGTCACGACCAAAATCGGTGCCGATCAGGAGGGCTTTGCGACAAGCGACGGGATGAAGCTACAGCGTGACAATATCGCATCGACCGATAATCCGGCGATAGCGAACCTACGCAAGAGTGGTGCAATTCTCCTCGGTCGTACGAATTCTTCGGCGGCATCTTATCGTTGGTTCAGTACCAATCTGCTTCATGGCAATACCAAGAATCCTCGCGATCCGAATATTACCCCTGGTGGATCATCGGGCGGGGCGGGAGCAGCGGTCGCGGCTGGTATCGGACAGATCGCACATGGCAGCGATATTGCAGGCTCGATCCGATACCCAGCCTATGCGTGCGGCGTTCACGGCCTGCGCCCAAGTCTGGGGCGGGTTCCGCATTTCAATCCGTCTTCCGTAGGTCGTTCAATCGGTGGCCAAATTGGAGCTGTATCCGGCCCCATAGCACGATCAATCAGCGACCTTCGTATTGCTCTGCAAGCGATGGCAGCGCCAGATCCCTTTGATCCTTGGTACGCACCAGCGCCTCTCATAGGTCCGCCCAAAGCGAAGCGTGCGGGGATGTGCATCAACCCGGATGGCCTGGATCCGGTGCCGGAGGTTGTCGCTGCCGTGTTAGATGCCGGGCAGCGTCTGCGACAGGCAGGCTGGGATGTCGAAGAGATTACTGAAACGCCCCCAATGCAAGAGGCGGCCGACATCCAAGCGAAACTATGGCTCGGCGATGGCTACGAATTCCAACTGGAAATGGCAAAGCGTGAAGGCGATCCTGGTGCCCTGGCTTGCTTGAACGGAATGCGCGAAAAAGTCCATCCGTTCGATCTCTCGACAGCTCTAAGCCGTCGCGATATGTTGGTACGGGCATGGTTTGCGTTTCTTGAAAGTTATCCTGTTTTATTGATGCCAATCTCGGGAGAGCTTCCATCCCCCGACAATCTTGATCTTAAAGATCAGGCATCACTGGACCGCGTATGGCACGCGCAAATGCCGCAGGTCTCCATCCCACTGATGGGGCTCCCAGCACTTTCTGTTTCGACGGGGCTAGTCCGGCGAGTCCCCGTTGGAGTGCAGCTCGTAGCCGCGCGTTTCCGAGAGGATCTGTGTCTCTCAGCAGGAGAGGCAATCGAGGCCGGAGGCACTCCATCGGCGGTAGTTGACCCGACAAGCTAACCAAAACGTTGAGAGCTGATGCCAGTGGTTAGGCTATCCGCTCGCCTCGTCGGACGTGCGCTTGGTCAATCCTTCGCGCGCCGCCTCTGTCTCGGGAGTTTCGCATTCATCAGCTGGCGGCTGGATTAAATGGTGCAAAGCGTAGTCGTCGCCGGTGTGCTCAAGCTACCCGGAGCAGTCATAAGCGGCGGTCGCGGGCGAAATGGCGGAGTGATGGCCGATCCTTGCTGCATCCGTGCGGACGCGGCTGACATCGAAGCTGCGCTGCTTCAACGCCGCCGCGATAAAGTCCTGCGCACCGGCTTCGTCGTTGCGCAGGGATTTGAAGCGCACCAGCTTTTCCGAAAACAGAAGCTGATCGTCGAAAAGCCGATCGACGGCGGCGCGGATGTCATGGGTGGGCCTTGGGGGAAGGGCAGGTGCGAATTGCCGAGCAGCCTAATCGCCGCCCCGTCCATTTCAAGTCTCAGCCGAGGACAGCGTTCACAGCATCGGCCGTCGCCTTGACAATGATATCGACCTCTTCGCGCGTCAGGCAGAGCGGCGGTGCGAAGCCGAGGATATCCCCTTGCGGCATGGCTCGGCCGATGACGCCGCGTTCGAGAAGGGCGGCCGAGACCTGTGGGCCGATCTTCCGGGCCGGATCGAAGAAGGCGCGGTCGTCCCTGTCCTCGACGAATTCAACGGCCGCCATCAGGCCGTCGCCGCGCACCTCGCCGACATTGGGGTGATCGCCGACCGCCTTGGCAAGCTCGCAGCGGAAATAAGCGCCGGTGGTGCCGGCATTCTCGACCAGGCCGAGTTCGTCGATGAGTTCGAGATTGGCGACACCGGCGGCGGCGCAGATCGGATGCGCGGAATAGGTCCAGCCATGGCCGATGGCGCCGAGCTCGTCCGATCCCTTCACCAGCACCTGCCAGACCTTGTAGGAAACGATAGTGCCGGAGAGCGGCGCGTAAGCGGATGTCAGGCCCTTGGCGATGGTGATCAGCGCCGGCTTCATGCCGTAATGGTCGGAGCCGAACATCGTGCCGAGGCGGCCGAAGCCGGTGACGACTTCATCGGCAACGAGCAGGATGTCGTATTTGTCGAGCACAGCCTGGATCTTCTGCCAGTAGCCCTTCGGCGGCGGCACGATGCCGCCGGTGCCGAGGATCGGCTCGCCGATAAAGGCGGCGACGGTTTCCGGCCCCTCGGCGAGGATCATCTCCTCCAGCTTGTCGGCGCAATATTGCGAGAACTGTTCTTCGTCCAGGGCGCGATCCGGGCGGCGGAAGAAATAGGGGGCTTCCGTATGCAGGATCGGCGCGCGCGGCAGGTCGAAAGCATTGTGGAACAGATGCAGGCCGGTCAGCGAGCCGGTCATGACACCCGAGCCGTGATAGCCGCGCCAGCGCGAGATGATCTTCTTCTTCTCCGGTCGGCCGAGGATGTTGTTGTAATACCAGATCAGCTTGATGTTGGTCTCGTTGGCATCCGAACCGGACAGGCCGAAATAGACGCGGCTCATGCCCTCCGGCGCGCGGTCGATGATCATCTTGGAAAGCGTGATCGAGGCTTCCGTGCCATGGCCGACATAGGCATGGTAATAGGCGAGGTTCTTGGCCTGCACGGCGATGGCGTCGGCGATCTTCTGGCGACCGTAGCCGACATTGACGCAATAGAGGCCGGCAAAGGCGTCGAGGCTGGTCTTGCCGTTGGTATCGGTGATGTAGACGCCTTCGCCGCCGCCGATGACGCGGGTCGGCGTCTCGCCACGGGCATGCATGCCCATATGGGTCGAGGGGTGGAAGAAGTGGTCGCGGTCCCAGGCGGTGAGTTCGTTACGTCTGTCGGACATGGTTTTTCCTTTCGATTGTGCTTGGGCGCCAAGATCAGGCAGCGGTGTCGATGCAGAGATATTTGAGTTCGGTGAAGGCTTCCATGCCGTGGCGCGCGCCTTCGCGGCCGAGGCCGGATTGTTTCCAGCCGCCGAAGGGGATCGGCCCGCCGGTGATCTTCACCCGGTTGACAGCCACCATGCCGACTTCCAGCGCCCGGGCAAGGCGCATCTGCCGGGCGCCGTTTTCGGTAACCACATAGGCGACGAGGCCGTATTCGGTATCGTTGGCGCGGGCGACGACCTCCACCTCGGTGTCGAAGGCGGTGACGGCGGCAACGGGGCCGAATGTTTCCTCGCGCATGATGAGAGCGTCGTCGGGAACATCCGCCAGAAGCGTCGGCGCGTAGAACAGCGGGCCGGCTTCGTGGCGCTTGCCGCCGGTGAGCAGCTTCGCGCCACGCTTGACCGCATCGGCGACCTGTTCCTCGACCTTGGCGATAGCGCGCTCGTGCATCAGCGGGCCGAGTTCGACCTCCGGCTCCAGCCCGGCTCCGACTTTCAGTGCCTCGATGCGCGC
Organism: Hyphomicrobiales bacterium; assembly: GCA_017305935.1. Classification (GTDB taxonomy): domain Bacteria; phylum Pseudomonadota; class Alphaproteobacteria; order Rhizobiales; family Rhizobiaceae; genus Metarhizobium. The sequence goes on from JAFKJU010000012.1 coordinate 54,163, forward strand.
CTTGAAGGCTCTTGTGAAGGCCGCCAGGATGGGGCGCTCGACATAGATGCGGTTGGCTGCGAGGCAATCCTGGCCCGATGTCGCGAACTTGGCGTTGACGGCGATGTCCGCCGCCTTGCCGATATCGGCATCGGCGAAGACGATCAGTGGTGCATGGCCGCCGAGTTCCATGACCAGCCGCTTCATGGTCGGGGCGCATTGGCCGGCGATGAGCTTGCCGATCTCCGTCGAGCCGGTGAAGCTCATGGCGCGGATGCGCGCATCGGCATTCATGCGCCCGACGATGGTGGCGGCATCGCCGGTCACCACGTTGAAAACGCCGGCTGGCAGGCCGGCGCGCTCGCCGAGTTCGGCAAGGGCAAGCGCCGAAAGCGGCGTTTCGCTGGAGGGGTGGGCAACGACGGTGCAGCCGGCGGCAAGGGCCGCCGCCACCTTGCGGGTGATCATCGCGGAGGGGAAATTCCACGGTGTGGCGACACCGACGACGCCGAGCGCCTCGCGGCGCACGATCATCTCAGCGCCCGGCAAATGGCTGGTGACGCTCTCGGCATTGAGGCGTTTTCCCTCCTCGGCATACCATTCGATGAAGGAGGCCGCGTAGTCGATCTCGCCGCGCGACTCGGCCAGCGGCTTGCCCTGCTCCAGCGTCATCAGCAAGGCGAGGTCTTCGCGCGCTTCCAGCACCAGGCCGTGCCATTTGCGCAGGATCGTCGCGCGCTGTTGCGGCAGCATGTCCCGCCAGGCGGGGAAAGCCTGCGCGGCAGCGGAAATCGCTTCCGATGTCTGCTCGCCGTCGAGCGCGGCGACCCAGGCGAGCGTCGCGTCCGAGGCCGGATCGGTCACGCGAAAACTCTTGCCGTCGCGGCCGGCGATCCAGCGTCCGCCGACATAGGACAGTTCGCGCAGCAGATGCGGATCGGTCAGACGTGCAAGCGCATCGTGAAAACTCGTGCGGGCGAATACGGCGGTCATGGCGGCCTCCTCTAGGGTGTGGAAGGAGTGTGCCAGAGGACCGGCGGCAGATTGTCTATTGCCGGGGCGGATCGCAGAGAGTTTGGCCAAAGATGCGGGCGGCCGTAGACAATTTCTCTATCGGGTTTCGCTACTAGGGGAGGGGAGCAGGGTCGCGAGCGGCAGAACGATCTCCTCCTTCACCGTCTTGGTGACGATGTAGGTGAAGTAGCGGTCGATGCCGAGTTCGCGGTCGAGCATGCTGTCGACGAGGCGCTGATAGGCGTCGATATCGGCCGCCATGATCTTCAGGATATAATCGACACCGCCGCCGACCGACCAGCAGGCGACGATCTCGGGCGTTGCCGCCACGACTTTTTCGAAGCGCTCGAAATCCGCCTGCCGATGGTTGGCGAGCGTCACCTCCATCATCACGCTGGCCACTGGCGCAAGGCGCCGCATGGCGACGCGGGCGTGATAGCCGGTGACGATGCCGGCCTTTTCCAGCTTGCGCAGCCTGAGCCAGCAGGGAGTGGGGGAAAGGCCCGCCTTTTCCGCCAGCGCCAGCTTGGTGATGCGCCCGTCCGCCTGGATGGCTTCGAGGATGCGCAGGTCGATGGCGTCGAGTTTCATGCGGGCGCCCTCCGGGCGAAAATCAGGTCAGGCAAGTGAAAAAGACAATGGAAAGCCATTTTGGCGTTGTCAATTGGACTGAATTTGAGCACTGTCGAAATCATGACAAATTGGCGTCCCGATCCATCTCAATTGCGCCGCCCGGCTTACCTTTCCCTTGCCGAGCAGATCGCCCGCGCCATTCAGGAAGGCCATCTGCCGAACGGCACCCGGCTTCTACCCCATCGCAAGCTCGCCGACGACCTGAAACTTTCGGTGCAGACCGTCAGCCGCGCCTATGACGAGTTGATCCGTCGCGGACTGATCTCCGGCGAGATCGGCCGCGGTTCCTTCGTGCAGACCCGGCCGAAGGAACCGGAGCCGCCCTATCTGCCGGAGCGCCTGGGCGAGCTCGTCGATCTCTCGATCCTCAAGCCCGTCTGCGAGCAACTGCATCTGGAGCGTATGCGCGAGGCCTTCGGATGGCTGGCGGAAAACCTGCCGTCGAGCTCGGCGCTCTCCTTCCGCCCGAACATGGTTTTCCCGCGCCACCGGGCCGTTGCCGCCGAATGGCTGGCGCGCTGCGGCCTGGAGATCTCGCCGCTCAACATCAGCCTCACCAACGGCGCGACATCGGGCATGACGGTGGCGCTGATGAGCGTCGCGCCGCCCGGCTCGACGGTGGCGACGGAGGCGATCAGCCACCATACGCTGGTGCCGCTTTCCACCTATCTCGGCCTGCATCTTGAGGGACTGCCGATCGATCGCGACGGCATGGTGCCCGAAGCGCTGGACGAGGCCTGCCGCAAGGGCGTCATCCGCGCCGTTTTCCTGCAACCCTCGGTGATCAACCCGACGGCGACGCTAATGAGCGCGGAGCGCCGCCAGGCATTGGCGGAGGTAGCGCGCCGCCACGATCTCGCGATCATCGAGAACGACGTTCTCGGTCCGCTCGTCGAAAACCGTGCGCCGCCACTTGCCGCTTATGCGCCGGAGCGCACGCTTTACGTCACGAGCTTCACCAAGATCACCGTGCCGGGCCTGCGCATCGGTTATCTCGCAGCGCCCGACCGTTATGTCGCGGCCGTCGCCAATCGCCATCTCGTTTCCAACTGGATGGCGACGCCTTCGATTGCCGAAATCGCGACGCGCTGGGTCGGAGACGGCACGGCGATGGAACTGGTGAACTGGCAGCGCCGGGCGCTCGGTCTTCGCCATGTCATCGCCGAAGAGGCGCTTGGCGGCCTGCCCTATCATGCCCACCCGCAGAGCCTGCATGTCTGGCTTCCCTTGCCGGAAGGCCATGCGGAGGAAGGGTTCGTCTCGCAGGCGCGGCTTCGCGGCGTGGCGATCGCGCCCGGCTCGTCCTTCCGCACCGCCGATCACGGCTGGCAGCCGGCAGTACGCGTCTCGCTCGGATCGACGACCGAGCAGGAATTGCGCACCGGGCTTGGCATTCTCGCTTCGCTTGCCAGCGGCAACCCCGAGGCATTGCTGCTGGCAATTTGAGGAGACAACGCCGCAAATCGCCATGGCAGGAATAATTGTCATGATATTATTATTCAGATTGACATGATTTACATTGCCGCGCATCGTTGCGCCATCACTTGTCTCAACAGGGAGAGACATGCATGGCCGCACCCATCATCCGCATCGACAACATCACCAAGCGCTACGGCGCCTTGACGGTGCTCGACGGGCTGTCGATGGAGGTGATGCCAGGCGAAAAGCTGGCGCTGATCGGCCCTTCCGGTTCCGGCAAGACGACGATCCTGCGCATTCTGATGACGCTGGAAACGATCAGCGACGGCCATATCGAGGTGGACAGCGACCAGCTCTACCACATGCCGAAGAATGGTAGCCTCGTCCCGGCCGACGATCGTCACCTGCACCGGATGCGCGAGAAGATTGGCATGGTCTTCCAGCACTTCAACCTTTTCCCGCACAAATGCGTGCTCGACAATGTCACACTTGCGCCGATGCTGACCAAGGGCATGGCGAAGGCTGCGGCGGAAAAGCGGGCGATGGAGCTTCTCGACATGGTGGGCATGGCCGACAAGGCGAAAAGCGTGCCCGCGCAATTGTCCGGCGGACAGAAGCAACGGGTGGCCATCGCCCGCGCGCTCGCGCTCTCGCCGAAGATCATGCTGTTCGACGAGGTGACCTCGGCGCTCGACCCGGAGCTTGTCGAAGAGGTGCTGAACGTCATGCGCAAGCTTGCCGCCGAGACCGACATGACCATGCTGCTCGTCACCCACGAGATGGGTTTCGCCCATGATTTCGCCGACCGGGTGATGTTCTTCGATCGCGGAAAGATCGTCGAGCAAGGCAAGCCGGAAGAGATTTTCCGCACGCCCCGGCAGGAGCGGACGCAGGCTTTCCTGCGCAAGATCATCGCGGCGGGACACCGCGTCTGATTTCCTGAGCGTCCGGGAAATACTGCAAACACAATGCCAAACATAAAAGAAGAACCGCCAGAGGAGTTCGCAACGATGAAGAACACGCATTTCTTGACCATGCTTGCCGGTACAGCCACGCTGATGGCGGTTTTCGCCGGCCCGCCGGCCTTTGCCGCCGACGGCAAACTGGAGCAATTGAAGACGCAGGGCTTCGCCCGCGTCGCCATCGCCAACGAGCCGCCGTTCACGGCGGTTGCCGCCGATGGCAAGGTTTCCGGTGCCGCGCCGGATGTGGCGCGCGAGATCTTCAAGCGCCTCGGCGTTGCCGATATCGTCGCCTCGATTTCCGAATATGGCGCGATGATCCCGGGCCTGCAGGCCGGCCGTCACGACGTCATCACCGCCGGCCTGTTCATGAAGCCGGAGCGCTGCGCGGCGGTCGCCTATTCTCAGCCGATCCTGTGCGATGCGGAAGCCTTTGCTCTGAAAAAGGGCAATCCGCTGAAGCTGCAGAGCTACAAGGACATCGCCGACAATCCGGATGCCAAAATCGGCGCACCGGGCGGCGGCACCGAAGAGAAGCTGGCGCTGGAAGCGGGCGTGCCGCGCGACCGCGTCATCGTTGTGCCGGATGGCCAGAGCGGCCTGAAGATGTTGCAGGACGGCCGCATCGATGCCTATTCGCTGCCGGTCCTGTCGATCAACGATCTGGTTTCCAAGGCGAAGGACCCCGAGATCGAGGTCGTGGCGCCGGTTCAGGGCGCGCCGGTCTATTGCGACGGCGCGGCCTTCAAGAAGGGTGACGAGGCGCTGCGCGATGCCTTCGACGTCGAACTCGCCAAGCTGAAGGAATCGGGCGATTTCGCCAAGATCATCGAGCCCTACGGATTCTCCGCCAAGGCCGCGATGTCGACGACGCGCGAAAAGCTCTGCGCCGCAAAGTGATCGCCTGAAACGGGGCCGTTCCCTCCTCATGCGGGGAGGGAAATTTCCGCTCAATCGCAAACGGGAAGATAATGACCGACTGGTCCGGCTATATAGGTCTGATCCTGCAAGGCGCGCTGGTGACGATGGAGTTGACGGTCATGGGCTCGGCGCTCGCCGTCGTCATGGCTTTCGTCGCCGGGCTCGGGCGCGTCAGCCGCTCCATGGCGATCAGAGCGCTCGCCACCACCTATATCGAATTCTTCCGTGGAACCTCGATCTTCGTCCAGCTTTTCTGGGTCTATTTCGTGCTGCCTTTCGCCGGCGTCACGCTGTCGCCGCTGCAGGCGGGCGTGCTCGCGCTGGGGCTGAACGTCGGGGCGTATGGCGCGGAGGTGGTGCGCGGCGCCGTCAAGGCTATCGGCCGCGAACAGCGCGAGGCCTGCATTGCGCTCAACCTCACCCGCGCCCAGGCGATGCGCCATATCATCCTGCCGCAGGCGCTGCCGCTGATGCTGCCGACCTTCGGCAACAACGCCATCGAGCTTCTGAAGGGCACGGCGGTCGTATCGCTGATCTCGCTCACCGACATGACCTTCCAGGCGCAGGTGGTGCGCGCCCAGACCGGCAGCACGCTGATCCCCTTCGCCACGATCCTCGTGCTCTATTTCCTGATGGCGCTCGCCATCTCCCATGGCATGCGCTGGCTGGAACGCCGGGTTACGCGCGGCCTCGACGGCATGAGGACCTGACGATGGAATGGGACTGGAATTTCGTCTGGGAGATCATGCCGACCCTCATTGAGGGCCTGAAGATCACCCTTCTGGCAACTGTGTTCGGGGCGGCGCTCGCCGCCGTCATCGGCCTTGCCTTCGCCATCCTGCGCATGACCGCGCCCCGGCCGATTGCGAAAACGACAAGCTTTGTCGTGGAATTCATTCGCGGCACGCCGCTGCTGGTGCAGCTCTATTTCATCTTCTATGTGCTGCCGGATATCGGCATTCGCTTGCCGGCGCTGCTGGCCGGCGTCATCGGTCTCGGCCTGCATTACGGCACCTATGCGGCGGAAGTCTACCGCGCCGGCATCGAGAACGTGCCGCGCGGCCAGTGGGAGGCGGCGAAGGCGACGAACCTCACCACCCGCCAGACCTGGATCCATGTGGTGCTGCCGCAGGCGATCCCGCCGATGATCCCGGCGCTCGCCAACTATCTCATCGCCATGTTTAAGGAGACGCCGCTGCTCTCCGCCATCACGGTGCTGGAATTGATGAACCAGGCGAAAAGCGTCGCCAACAGCAGCTATCGCTATATCGAGCCGATGACGCTGGTCGGCGTGTTCTTCCTGATCATGAGCCTGATCTCCGTCGTCTTCCTGCGCTTTCTGGAAGACCGTTTTTCTCCGCTGGAGCAACGCTGATGCCGCCCCTCGATCTCACGCTCGCTTCGCGCGCCCCTGTTTTGGATGAACGGCCGCTTTCAAAACGCGTCGGCCTGATCATCCTTGCGACCGATCACACGACGGAGGTGGATTTCCAGCGCATGGTGGCAGGCGACCGGATCGGCGTTTATGCGACCCGCATCCCCTATGCCAATCCGGTGACGCCGGAAAACCTGCGCGCCATGCAGCCGTCGCTGACGATGGGCGCAGCGCTCATCCTGCCGGATGAGCCACTGGACGTGGTCATGTATTCCTGCACCTCGGCTTCTGTGGTCATCGGCGATGCCAATATCGAGGCGGCGGTGAAGACCGCCAAGCCGACCGCCGCTGTGTTGACGCCCACCGCCGCCGCCGTCTCGGGCCTGAGGGCACTTGGTGCAAAACGCATCTCCGTGCTGACTCCCTATACGGTGGAAACCAGCGTGCCGATGGCCGATTATTTCCGGTCGCTCGGCTTTGACATCGCCCGTTTCACCTGCCTCGGCCTGACCGACGATCGTGAGATGGCGCGCATTTCTCCGGCCGAAATCGTATCCTTCGCAAAGGAGGCGACCGCGCCGGATTGCGAGGCGCTGTTCATTTCCTGCACCGCCGTTCGCGCAGCCGGGGTCGCGGCCGAGATCGAGGCCGCTACGGGCAAGCCTGTGGTGACCAGCAACCTCGCCACCGCCTGGGCGACCCTGCGCCTCTGCGGCGACGAGACGGCGCGGCCCGCGCTTGGCCGGCTGATGACCCTTGCCTATCCGGGCGCGGCGCCATGACGTGCCTTCCCGTGACATTGGCGGATATCGATGAGGCGGCCCGGCGCATCGACGGGCGCGTCCTGCGCACGCCTTTCGTTTCCTCGCCGTCGCTGACAGAACTCTGCGGCGTGCCTGTCGGCCTCAAGCTCGAACATCACCAGACCACCGGCAGCTTCAAGCTGCGCGGCGCGACCAATGCCGTGCTGTCATTGACGCCGGAGGAACGGGCGCGCGGCGTCGTTGCCGCCTCCACCGGCAACCACGGCAGGGCGCTCGCCCATGCTGCGAAAGCGGAAGGGTCGATTGCAACGATCTGCATGTCTCGGCTCGTGCCCGACAACAAGGTTTCGGAAATCCGCCGGCTTGGCGCCAATGTCTGCATTGTCGGCAAATCGCAGGACGAGGCGCAGGTCGAGGTCGACAGGCTGGTTGCGGAAGACGGCTTGGTGATGGTGCCACCCTTCGACAATCCCGCCGTCGTGGCGGGGCAGGGCACGCTTGGGCTGGAGATCGTCGAGGCCATGCCGGATGTGGCGACGGTGCTCGTGCCGCTTTCGGGCGGCGGGCTTGCCGCCGGTGTTGCGGCGGCGGTCAAGGGTCGGTCGCCGAAGATACGCGTCATCGGCCTCACCATGGAACGGGGTGCTGCGATGAAGGCGAGCCTCGATGCCGGCCGGCCGGTGCAGGTCGAGGAGGTCGCAAGCCTTGCGGATTCGCTCGGCGGCGGCATCGGCCTCGACAATGCCGTGACGTTTGCGATGTGCCGGGCGCTGCTCGATGACGTGATCCTGCTCTCGGAAGCCGAAATCGCCGCCGGCATGCGCCATGCCTATGAAGAGGAGCGCGAGGTGATCGAGGGCGCGGGTGCCGTCGGCATCGCGGCCCTCGTCTCCGGCCGGCTCGGCCGGCTGGACGGGCCCGTCGCGGTGGTCCTGTCCGGCCGCAATGTGGACATGGCTCAGCATCTCAGGGTCATCAACCGTGAGGATGCGCCATGACGACGATGAAGATCCTGGTTGAAGCCGATCTCAGGCGCATCGTTCCGCTCGATCTGGAGGCGATCGCCTGCGTGGAAGATGCCTTTCATGCATTGGCGACCAAAGCCGTCGCCATGCCGCCGATCCTGCGGCTCGACATTCCCGAACATCGCGGCGAGGTCGATGTGAAGACGGCCTATGTACCGGGCCTCGATGGTTTCGCCATCAAGATCAGCCCCGGTTTCTTCGACAATCCGAAAATCGGCCTGCCGAGCACCAACGGGTTGATGGTGCTGCTGTCGACGACAACCGGCCTCGTGCAGGCGGTGCTGTTTGACAATGGTTACCTCACGGATGTGCGCACCGCCGCCGCCGGCGCGGTCGCCGCAAAACATCTGTCGCGGGAAGATGCGTCGGTGGCCGCCATCTTCGGCGCGGGGATGCAGGCGAAATTGCAACTGGAGGCCCTGAGCCTCGTTCGCCCGATCCGTGAAGCCCGCATCTGGGCGCGCGATCTTACGAAAGCGGGAAACGCAGCGGACGAACTGGCGGAAAAGCTCGGATTTCCCGTGCGCGCGGCGGCGGATGGCCGGGCGGCGGTCGATGGCGCCGACATCATCGTCACCACCACGCCCTCGTCAACGCCGATCCTTAAGGCGGAATGGCTCCAGCCGGGCCAGCATGTCACCGCCATGGGGTCGGACGCCGAGCACAAAAACGAGATCGAGCCGGCGGTGCTCATCGCTGCCGGCCTTTATGTTGCCGACAGCCTCCGGCAGACCCGCCGACTCGGCGAGTTGCACCACGCCATCGCGGCCGGCCTCGTGGCGGAGGACACCATTTTCCCCGAACTCGGCGAGATCGTCGCCGGGCGCAAACCGGGCCGCACCGGCCCCGATCAAATCACCGTGGCGGACCTGACCGGCACGGGCATCCAGGACACGGCCATCGCAACCCTTGCCAGCGCCCGCGCGGGATCGGCAGGCGCTGGCACGACCTTCAAAAGTTGAGACCGGCTTCTCGCCGGGTATAGAGGAAAAACCGATGAAACAAGCGAACCTGAAGTTCTCGCTTCCGGAGTATGAAACGCGTCTGCAAAAAACGCGGACCGCCATGGAAGCCAAGGGCATCGACGTGCTGATCTGCAGCGATCCCTCGAACATGAACTGGCTGACGGGCTATGACGGCTGGTCCTTCTACGTGCATCAATGCGTCGTCGTGCCACCGGCCGGCGAGCCGATCTGGTACGGCCGCGGGCAGGATGCCACCGGCGCGAAATTCACCGCCTATCTGAAACACGAGAATATCATCGGCTATCCGGACCATTACGTCCAGTCAACCGAGCGCCACCCGATGGATTACCTCTCCGCAAAGCTGACCGAGCGCGGCCTCGATGGGCTGACGATCGGCGTCGAGATGGATAATTACTGGTTTTCGGCCGCCGCCTTCGCCTCGCTGCAAAAGCACCTGCCGAACGCCCGCTTCATCGATGCCACGGCGCTCGTGAACTGGCAGCGCGCGGTGAAGAGTGAGGCGGAAATCAAGTATATGCGCAATGCCGCGCGCATCGTCGAAAAGATGCATGAGCGCATTTTCGACAAGATCGAAGTTGGCATGCGCAAATGCGATCTCGTGGCGGAAATCTACGATGCCGGCACGCGCGGCGTCGAGGGCATCGGCGGCGATTATCCGGCCATCGTGCCGCTGCTGCCGTCCGGCGTCGAGGCCTCCGCACCGCACCTGACCTGGGACGACCGGCCGATGCAATCGGGCGAGGGCACGTTTTTCGAAATCGCCGGCTGCTACAATCGCTACCATGTGCCGCTGTCGCGCACGGTCTTCCTCGGCAAGCCGACGCAGGCGTTCCTCGATGCGGAAAAGGCGACGCTGGAGGGCATGGAGGCCGGACTTGCCATGGCCAAACCCGGCAATACCTGCGAGGATATCGCCAACGCCTTCTTCGCGGTGCTGAAGAAATACGGCATCGTCAAGGACAACCGCACCGGTTACGGCATCGGCGTTTCCTACCCGCCGGACTGGGGCGAGCGCACCATGAGCCTGCGCCCCGGCGACCGGAGCGAATTGAAGCCGGGCATGACCTTTCATTTCATGACGGGCCTGTGGCTCGAAGACATGGGCTTCGAGACCACGGAAAGCATCCTCATCACCGAGACCGGCGTCGAGTGCCTCGCCAATGTGCCGCGCAAGCTTCTCGTGAAGGATTGAACCATGCGCGCGTCTCCCATAAGCCCCACGGTCGATTTCTCGGCCGATGGTGTACAGCACGGCTTCTTGCGACTGCCCTACAGCCGTGACGATTCCGCCTGGGGTTCAGTGATGATCCCGGTGACGGTTGTGAAAAACGGAGAGGGGCCGACGGCCCTTCTCACCGGCGGCAACCATGGCGACGAATATGAAGGGCCGATCGCGCTGTTTGATCTCGCCCGATCCCTGAAAGCGGAAGAAGTGAGCGGCCGCGTCATCATCGTGCCGGCGATGAATTATCCGGCCTTTCTCGCCGGCACGCGCACCTCGCCGGTCGACAAGGGCAACATGAACCGTAGCTTTCCGGGCGCGCCGGATGGGACGGTCACGCAAAAGATCGCCGATTTTTTCCAGCGCGTGCTGCTGCCGCTCGCCGATATCGTCCTCGATTTCCACTCGGGCGGCAAGACGCTGGATTTCCTGCCCTTCTGCGCCGCCCATATCCTGCCCGACAAGGCGCAGGAGGCGAAGGCCTTCGATCTCGTTCATGCCTTCGGCGCGCCCTGGTCGATGAAAATGCTCGAGATCGATGCGGTCGGCATGTACGACACCGCGGCGGAAGCGATGGGAAAAATCTTCATCACCACCGAACTTGGCGGCGGCGGTACGTCGACGGCAAAAAGCGCCGGTATCGCCAAGGCAGGCGTTGCGAATGTATTGAAGGCTGCGGGTATTCTAAAGGGGCCGATCGAGGCGGCGCAAACCACCTGGCTCGACATGCCCGACGGCAACTGCTTTTTGTTCGCCGAGGACGGCGGACTCATCGAGCCACTCTTCGATCTCGGCGACACCGTGAGGATGGGTGACATTGTTGCGCGCATCTATCCCGTTGGGCGCACGGGCGAAGAACCGCTGAATATAAGGGCGAAGATGAATGGCATCCTCGCCGCCCGCCATTTCCCTGGTCTTATCAAATCCGGTGACTGCGTCAGCGTTCTGGCATCGGTTGTGATGACGTAAAACCCATCCGGCCACCTTGGTGAGGTTGACGCGAAAGCGATCCCGCCGCCGATGATATCGCCGCGTCATCTCGGCGGAAGCGTGCCCGAGCTGCTTCTGGACTTATCCATCACTATCGTGAAGAGACAAGGCGTACGGTTTTTTGCTCAATTTAATGGTCTAATCCGCGCGTCTGTCTTAGACTAGACGCGCCGAGCTCGCATCGGTGGGCCGAAATAACGCGCGGCAGATTTTATCCGGCCACCATCACGCGTTCGACGGCATTTGGATCGTGAGCGAGCATGACCGTTGCGCCGATCGCAAACGGACCCTCCAGCCGGGCCTGAACGCTTGCCGGATCGGCATTGGTCTGGGCTGTCACGGCGATATCGTCTGCGATCCAGGCTTTGCCATTGACGACGTATTTGACCGAGATGATCGGGAAATAGGTCTTGGCGGTGCCGGCGCCGCTTTCTCCCAGACGCGTGGCGACGACGGTGCCTTGCAAGCGCTTCCAACCCGGCTCGCCATTGCGGTTGCGAAACCATTGAAACGCGGCGCGGCCGGCGAAGGCAAGCACCAGCACCGCCATGATTGTGATAAGGCCCTGCGAAGACATTTTTGCCCCTTTTAGACGAATTCTTTGGCGCACAGACTATTGAAGCGTTTCGTCAACGCCTGTCGGCGTTGTTCATGAACGGCCGGCGCGCCCGACCACTGCCGAAGCAGACAATCTTCGTAGCAGGGGAGCGAAAAGGATTGCCGCAAACCCGCCCGCGATGCTGCCGCCAATCAAAAGTCCAACAAGAGCGTAGGCATTGAGTGCGGGCGAACTTGAGCCACTGCCCACTTCAAACAGCAACCAAGGAACTGCCAGGAAGGAACCGCCAGCGGCCGCATAGATCGCGCCCGCAATCGCCATCGAAAAGAAGCCGGTGCGGGACGGGCCGCGCATCAGCAGGAAGGCCTCGGTCACCACCGATGCACCGCCCTGCAACAAGGCAGCCACGAAGAAACCGGCCATGGTGTCAAGGATGACGCTTCCACCGGCGAGCTTCACCAGAACCGACGCCACGATCACGACCATGCAGCCGATGACCGCACTGCCGCGAAATCCGGCGACGGCAAAGGCCATGACCGGCAAGGCGAAGGCCGCACCGGTGATCAGACTATCGACTGAGTCCTTCGGGTAAGCCTTCCAGCCGGTGACGAACGGCAGCAATGCATCCGCGCTGACCGCGCCGATCACCGGCGTGACGAAAATCGTCAAAGCAATGGCAGCGATGAGTGTCGCGCGCGGCGTATTTTTCCAGTCGGAGAGGACCGAACTGGCGGCAGAAGCCGGTCGCTCGAGAGCCTGTGGCGGCACACGTTTTTCCTCGACTGGCGGCAGTGCCGGCGTCGTGTTGAACGCGTTCGCAGAAGGTGGAACGGGTTTTGTGGCGACGTCCGGTGCAGGCGTGTGTGCCGGCGCCAGCGCTGGAGACGTCACCGGCATGGTTTCGCCTGAAAGCAGGCTATCCACCAACATCACCGCCCAAAGCGTTAACTCCCGTTGATATCCATGGGCATCTTCGATCTGGCTTGCGAGTTGCGGCAGGATAAGCTTACGCCCGGTGCCTGCCTCATGAATGCGCGAAACGACGCCGTCCGCCAGCGCCTGGCCCAACACGCGGGTCTCGCGTTTGGCGGTCGGCACGCGATCGCCAAGCCGCGCGGCAAAGAGACGGCTATTGTAGAGCGCTTCGATCCCATCGGCAGCGATGATGGCGCGGGCAGCTTCGGCAACGGCCTCGCGCTGTTGAATGGCCTGCATTCGCGACACTCCTACCAGACGAGTTCGCTGGATTGCACGGTATCGACCGGCGCTTGCTGAGAAAGCTGGTCGACGGCGGTGCCGGACACCTTGGTCGGTGACGAGACGGTTTTCACCGGCGCGGTCGTTGCCCATTTGATCCGATTGACCAGTTCCTCGGCATTATGCGCCTGCAGCACTTTGAATTCAGGATGGGCGACGAAGGCGTTGAGAACGTCGAGGTCCGCATCGGAGCCGATTGCAATGGCAATGCGCACGCTTTTGGCGCCATAAGGGCTGGCCATCAGGGCCGCTTGGCCGGAAGCGAAATCGTCGGTCGGCTGGCCGTCAGACACCAAGACGATGACCGGCGAGAGCTGGCGACCGGGCATGGCCTCCGGCGTCAACGATGTCGCCAGAACCGTCAGTGCGGAACCGAGACGGGTTTCGCCCTCTGCCGTGAGGTCGGTCCAACTGAAATCGGCGACCGGCGCCGCTTCCTCGACATGCCACTGCGCCTGATCGGAGAAGCGCAGGATGCGCAAGCGCACATCCGTATCCGGATTTTCGGCCGCCGCCGAGCGGATGGCCGGTACAGCGGATGCGATGGCGTAATTGAGCGAGGCCATCTTCTCGCCCGTCATAGAGCCGGAGCAATCGATGACGAGGATCAGGTGAAGCTGGCGTCGCACCACGCCGACCATATCGAACAGGGGTGTATCGGTCATTGTTTACCTCAGGAAGCGCGAGAGACGGAAACGACGAGTTCGCCCTGGACAATGCGGCTGCCGGGCTCCAGGCGCGCGCTACGCCCCGGTTCGACGACCTGCGATACGCCCTTGGCGGAAAACAACGTCCAGGGCTTGGTGCCAAGGTTCTTGAGACCGATGATCGAAGCATCGCTCGGATGGGCGGATACCTCGCCGCTAAACCCGGCGGCATAAGGCTGCAGATCGGCATAGTCTGCGAGGTCGATCCGCGTTCCAGGCAAGGCGGGGAATTCATGCTCGCCGGCCGAAACGATGAGCGTTCCTCTCTGGATCGATTTTGGACGCTTGGAAACGCTGGCCGGCGTCGAAGCATCGGCCGGCCGTGCCGTCACGACGGGAGAGAAGGCGGTGGCTTTTGCAGCCGGCGCGGAGACGGGCGCACGGGCTGCGGAGACCGGCGCCATTCCGCGCGCAGCGCTGCCAAGCACGACCGAACCTTCTCGCGGCGATTCCGGATGGGGCTCAAGCTGGCGCGCCTTCAAAAGCGTGGCAAGGAAGAACACGATGGTGGTCATGCCTGACAGCCACATCGCCGGGGTGCCGAGCGCGATCGCACCGCCGTTCCAGAAACCATGCATGGCAGAAGGGATCAACCAGCCGGCAAGCAGAAGCGGGATTGCGCGGGTTCGATAACGCAGCGCAAGACCGATGAAATAACCGAAGATGCCATTCCAAGCCATGTGGCCTACGAGACCTTGAAGCGAGCGCGGAATGGCAAGCTGAAGCGCTGCGGCAAGGCCTGCATAGACGTTGTTCTGTGCGATGGCCTGAGAGGCAAAGGTGGAATTGTAGTACTGGCCGAATGTCTCGAAGCTGATGAATGCGGCACCGCTGGCAGCGCCGGCAAGCAGACCATCAAGCGGCGTGCGCACTGCCAGCCTGTCGAGCAACCGACCCATCTTCGTGTCTTTTTGGCTGGCGGCGCTGAGGCCGAAACCCGCCATGATGAAGATCGGAAGGGCCTTGAAAAGCTCTTCGCACATGCCAGCGCCGAAGAAATGGCTGATGAAATTGGGTATGAAGCCGGCATCGACCGCAACTTCGCCGCCTGGCAACATGTCACGGAAGACAAAGGCGATCGTCCCGAAAATGATCGCGCCGAGAGGTGGTAGGAAAAATACCACCGTCACCAGATAGGGAAACAGGAAAACCCAGAACGGCTTACGCGAATTACCGTAGAGGTACATCGCATAGAACAGCATGAAAACGATGAAGATGCCGAGGATAAGGGCATAGCGCCAGAAATCGTCAAGCGTCTGGGCGCCATTGTTGAAGAGGAGCATCGTCGTCGCCACAGTGGCCAGCGCCGGAATAAGGACCTTGCTGCGCCAAAAACGCGTGGTGCGCGAACGCACCGGCAGCACTTCCGACATAAGCGAGGAGCCCGCATCTCGCGGCACCGGCGTCACGTCCGGCATGGCGGATTTTATCGGATCACTCATGGTTTGGTCTCCGGTTTGGCAGGATCGGATCGGGGCTTGTCTTCGGGTCGCGCCGGTTTAGGCGCGGGAATCGGAGTGGCAGCCGGCGCGGGCGCAGCCTCAGGCAACGGCTTGGATTCGGGAGCAGGCGGCGCATCCTGCGTTGGCGCGACCTGCTTGACCGGTTCGGTCGCTGTCGGTGGAGCCGCCTGGGGCACGCCTGCGGGTTTTTCGGGCGCAGCGTCTACTGGTTTGGCCTCGGGCTGCGGCTTCGGCTCCTCCGCAGGCTTTGCGGGCGCTTCCGTTGCTTGTGGCGACACAGGTTTTGTCGGCGCCGCCGCAACAATCGGCTCGACCCATGGCTTCCAGGGATGCCAGGGATTGAAAGCAACCGCCCCGGTTGCGAGCGCCACACCGGCGAGAAATGCAAGCGGCGCGATCACGACCGGACGTGTGCTCGTTGTTTCGATCGCCGCCGGTCGATCCACGGAAATTGGTGGTGGTGTTGCTGTTTCGTCAGCCGTGGTCATCCGGCATAGAAAGCCGAGCGTCGCATCGTCGCCGCTGCCGTGCCCGGAGAGATCGCTCAACCATTGTCCCAGACGCTCGCCGATCGATGCCATGCCACCGGACCGGATGCGATCACGAAATTGCCCGGCGAGATCGATGAAGGCGTCGTCATCCCGAAATGACTTCGCCACCCCGTCGGTCGAGGCCATGACGAAGGTGATGGGGTCGTCTCCGCCCGCATCCATGCGTCGGACGCGACCGACCTTGCTTGCATCCTGCTCGCAAAGAGAATGGGTTTGCTCGCCGATGAGACCCGTATCGTCTGGCAGCGGCTTTTCCAGTTTGCCGGATGCGCGTGCGACGACAATGTCGCCGTCGCCGATCTGAAACAGAAAGAGTTCCGAGCCGGAAAAATGAACGCCGACAAGTGTTGCGCCATAGGCGACCGGGTCGTCGGGCCGGTCAGGACCATGCGTCGCGTAATCCGCAACCGCCGCAAGCCAGCGTCGATGGCACCGTTCCAGAAAGTCAAAATCTCCGGTCTCATCGGCCGTCTCCGACAGACGGGCACATTCGGCGAGCGCCGATTCGATGGCCAAGCGGGACCCGACATGGCTGTGCGTATGACGGCGACCGCCGTGACCATCGGAAACCACAAGCGTCGCCCGCGTTTCACCCCAGTTCGGCGCCACCCAGCCGATGGCATCCTGATTGGGTGCGCCGGAACGGTGATGCGCCGCGCCCCGCGCCGAGGCTCCGCAGATCATCCAGGCCGGATTATCCATCAGGCGTGATCCTCATTGAGGCAGAGGCCATGGACCGTCCCGAAATCGATGCGGCAGCCCGGCGCCAGACGCGCCGCCTGACCGGGCGCAACTGCGGTCGAGCGACCATCGACATAGACGGCCGTCCAAGTCGTGGTGCCGAGATTGCGCAGGCCCGAAATCGAGGGATCGCGTGGATGCGGCTCGACGGTCGCGACGACGGTATTGCGACGACGGCCGCTTTCACGGCCGATCCGGTCCGCCCGCAACTTTGCCCCATGAGACAGGAGCAGCCGGCCGCGCCCGAGCAGCATCGCCGCTGGCGGCGCGATCGGCGTCTGGCAGGCGACACAAGTGAACTGCCCGCCCGATGCCGTTTCGCAAACCTGCTCATACGTGCAATTCGGGCAGGCGATTATGGTGTCGCGCATCGTCGCGAAGGCTTCGATCCATTCGGTTTCGAGCACGCGGCTGCCGATTCCTGCTTTCAATCCCGTCGTGAAGGCCCGCGTCAGCAAGGTACGAACAGTCCTGGGCAGGGAATACCAGCGACGAACGATCGGATCGTGCACGCCAGCGACCGGGCCATTTGATTCATCGGTTTCATCGAACATGAACAGGGGATCGGTCCCGTAAAGGCTCACTTCCGCATCGCCATCGAGCAAGAGGGTTTCATGCTCGCGCCGGCCATCCAGGGGATGCCAGGCCATCAGGATGTAAAAGAACATCACAGCCATCGAATAGAGATCGGTGATGGTTGACGGCAGTGCTTCGCGCCGGACGATTTCCGGCGCCATGAATTTGCGTGTTCCGTACACCGCGGCCGGTGCGCCGTTCACGTCGACATTGTCGTTGTCGCAAATGGCGATCTCACCATTCAACGGGTCGAGAAAGAGATTGCCGAACGAGATATCCTGGTAGCACTGGCCACGGGCGTGAAGCTTGTGGAAACACTCCGCCGTCAGCAAGCAGGCGATCGCCCGATCGACAAGCTTTGGCGATACCCGATCCGGCGGCGCCGAAATCAGCCGCTTCATGCCGACGAAACGGCTCTCGCGCATCGGCATCACATAGGCGACGAGGTCAGGCCGTCCCAAGATACGCGCCCGATCCAACGGCCATAGGAAGGCATTATCCGGCGGGCCGAGGGCAATCCCCCGGTCGAGCCGTTGCGCCAGACGCGGATCGGCATCAACGGTCTGCGAAAAATAGACCTTCAGCGCAAGGGGACCATGGCTGTCGTCGATCTCATAGACCGAGCCTTGACCGCCGGAGCCGATCAGGCGCTTGATCACAGCGTGGCGCTCGCTGCCCGCAAGCAGGATAAGAGCGCCGGGATCGAGGACCGGGATCTCCATGACGTCAATCGCTCCGCGCTGTCACCGTCAAAATGCCCCGTAACGTGAGGCGAGCCCTGTTTCGGTGGACCGGCTGCGAGCGTTCGGGAAAATGAAACCGATTCGAGGCATTCAGACAACTTTCTAAGAACTCACTGAGTTATAAGTATTCATTCGTTTCAGCGCAATCAATTAATGACTCATTGAGCTTATTAAGAGGCGAGTTGTTATGGATGGATCTATCCGCGCGTCGTGATCGATAAGCTAGTTTCCTGATTCTGCTGAATTTTCCCCGATAAGGGCGTGCGCGATAATGGCGTCCGGCTCCTGCGGAAATGCCTCGATGTAGCTGCGGAAGGCGGCATGCGCCTGTTCGGTCTGGCCTAGCATCATAAAGGCGCGGCCAAGACGAAACAGGATGCGCCGATCGAGCGGATCGAGCCGCTGCACATCCTTGAATGCGGCGAGAGCGCCGCTGCCGTCTTGCTGGGCAAGCGCCGCATCGCCAAGTCCCAAACGATAGGTGGGCTGCGCGGGAGCGAGCTGGACCGCGCTCTCGAAGCTTGCCCGCGCCGTATCGAATTGCTTGGCCAGCATCTGGGCATTGCCGAGCTGCGCCAAGGCATCGGCGTCCTTCGGCGCCAGGCGGGCGATCTCCATCTTGTGGCTGACCAGACCGGCAATGTCGCCCTTCTCGATCGCCATAAGCGACAATGCCTGATGGGCAATAATGGAATTCGGGTCGATTTCGAGCATGCCGTCGAAGGTCATTGCCGCCGCGACCGGATCTCCGATATCCCGTTGCAGCATGCCCAGACGGAATTGAAGATCGATATCCTGCGGCTGCAGGCTCACAGCTCTGGCCAGATCCGCGGCCGCCGCCTTGTGGTCTCCGGCATGGGCTGCGATTTCCCCGCGCCACTTATAGGCTTGCGCATTGCGTGGCGATAGACGCAGAGCCTCGGCAATCGATTTGCGCGCCTCCTCGACGTCACCTGCGCCCAGTTCGGCGGCCGCACGGGTGATCAGCGCATCGACGAAATGCTTGTCCAGTCTGAGCGCCTCATCGGCAAGCGCCCGCGCCTTGTCGTATTCCTTGCGGTCGGTGGTGAGTTGCGCGGCGACCGTCAGCGCCCATGCGGCATCCGGATGGCCTTCGCGGGCCAGACGGCGCAATTCGGCGATCGTGCGGGTTTCGCTTTCGGAACGCAGCGCCAGAATGCCCCTCACCGGATCGATAAACATCAGCGCTTCCGCCACGGCCTTGCGAAACCAGAGATTGATATCGCCGTTCCCCGGCGGCGGCAGATCGATCACATGGATTTCCTTGTCGATGATGCGCAGCCTGAGCGCGCTGTTCTCGATCGTGCAGGGATCTGCAACGCAGGTCAGCTCTCCCGATATTCGGGTCTCAGCGCGACCGAAGAAGGCGCGCACATGATGGATCAGCGATTCGAACGAAATGCCCGAGTCCGGGATCGAAAACTCGATGCGCTGCGAACTCGGCAGGACATCGCGCGTCTCCTTCGCGGCTTTCACCTCGTCCGTCACCTTCGACCAGGCGTCCCAGAGCCGGTTGCCGATCACGGTGCCGTTCAGCCCCTTCTCCTCCAGCGCGGCCGGAACGGAAATCGTCGTGATCGTCACTCGGTCACTTGCTAGTTCGGACAGCATTACGGGGACAATAACGATCATCGCCAGAACGACCAGCACGTTGAACAATATGGAACGGATGAGTGTGGTTTTGCCTTCGATCAGGCGTATCAGCCGCGTCCACCAGCGAAGCCGCGGCGATTGCGTCAGTTCTGCGTCGAATGCCGAATGATCGATCTCAGACATCGCTGTCCCGCCAGTTATAAACTCACTGAGTTTTAGATTGCCGGCCTAGGCGGGTCAATGCATGGCGCTTGCCGCGTCCGGCAAGTTATGCCATCCGTTGACCGGCGCGGCGCACTTCGCGCCTTCACCTGAAGGAAACGATGATGCGGATCCTGGTAGCCGACGACGTCGAGGTCATGCGGATCTCTCTGGAGCTGGCGTTGAGCTCCGGCGGGCACGAGGTGTCCGTCGTGCCGACAGGGCGCGCCGCACTCAATATCCTGCGGGAAAAACGTTTCGACGCGGCGGTTCTCGATCTGTGGATGCCCGATGGCGACGGCTTGAGCGTGCTTCGCCAAATTCGCGAAGAACAGCCCGCTTTGCGCCTTTTCGTCATCACCGGCGGCGGACCGAGATTGCCAATCGAGGCGGCAGCCTTGATTTCCGAGGTCTGGGGCGCCGAACGCGTCTTCATCAAGCCGTTCGACGAGTCCGAACTTCTTGCCGTTCTCGGCCGGTAAGCAAGCCCGCGAAAATCGAGTGAGCTGTCATGACACAGAATGCGCCATCCATTGCCGCCATTACCAGATTGTTCGAGCTGGCGGCCCGTTCGCTGCATTCCGCCGGTTTCGCCGGCGGACTCTATCCGGCGCAATGGACAGCCTTGCGCTATCTGGCGCAGGCCGCACCGACGGAGAGAACCGCCGCTAAGCTGGCGCGCTTTCAGCAGATCGCCGTCGGTCCCGTGACCCGCACCGTGCGGACGCTGATCGCCAAAGGCTTGCTGAGCGAGGCGGGGTCGGCCGGACATCATCGCTCCAAGAGGCTGGACCTGACGGCCGAGGGAATCGCGCTTCTGGAGGACGACCCCTTGCTGGCCGTCGATGCCGAGCTTTCAAAACTTTCGACGCAGGATGGCCGGGCGCTCAGCGCCATCCTCGTGCGCATCATCTCGCATCTGCAGGCCAATCACGACGGATCGCCGGATTTGATGCTGTCGCTCGACGACCACGAAAACGATTAGAGCATTTCCGGCGGACCGGAATTCACCGGAAATACTTTAGATATCCTCTGAAGATACGGGGTTTTCCGCCGCGAACACGATCCGGATCGTCGTCCCCTCGCCAGTGACGGAGAGGATCTGAAGATCGGCATTCCAACTCGAAACGATGCGACGAACGATGGACAGGCCCAGACCGATGCCGCCGACAGACCCGGTCATGAAGGGTTCGGTCGCCCGCTTGCGAATGGTTTCGGGCATGCCATGACCATTGTCCACCACCGTCAGCACAGGTCGCCCGGCTTCCGTCGCGAGACGAATGGAAATGTGGCCAATGTTCGCGGTAGCGCGCAGCGAATTGCTGACCAGATTGGACAGAACCTGGATCATCTCGCCAAGGCGAACCTGCGGCGTATCGACTGCTTCGATCATGCTGTCGAGCTGACAAGTCACGGGAACCGTCACGCGCACGGTATCGACGGCATCGCGCACCGCCTGCTGGATCGGCACGGCGGCGCCGGCAAAGCCGTCCGGCGCATAGGCCCTGAGAACCGACCGGACAATTTCACCGGCGCGGATCCCCGAGGTGACGACGAGCCCGAGAAGACGCCGTCCGTCAGGATCGGTCACATACTGCTCGGCGACATGCCGCGACAGGCTGATGATCGGATGCAGGAAGTTATTGACTTCATGGGCGATGCCCCCAGCGAGATGACCGAGCGCGGCCAGCGTGTTGCGCCGGCTTTCGTCGGCGCGGCCCACGACATTGCTGGTAATGTCGCTTACCACCGCCCGGAAGCCGTCATGGTGACCATCCTCGTCGACGATCGGCACCGTCGAAAGGCTGATCCAGCGCGTGGCTGCGTCATCCTCTCCGCCATTGGCGAATTCGAAGGCGCGCAATGGAACCCGCTCCAGCGTGCCGACAACGCCTTGCGACAGACCCGGCAAGCTGGTGATGAAATGTCGACCGGCTTCTAGTTCCAGAAGGCGCGATAGCGGCCCTGCCGCCGAACGGATCACGCCGTCCGGCCCGACTTCGAAAACGCCGTCCGTCCCGATTTCCGCATAATCGCGAGCACGTTGCTCGTTGCGTTCGGCAATCAGCGTCAACCGCCGTTCGCGTTGCCGCAGATCGACCGTGAGCAGAACTGCGAGCGCCAGCAGCGATATGGTCAGATCGGCGCCGGGACGGGTGAAGATACCGAGATCGGGATCCCAGGACGGAAGGGCGGCGCTGGCGATGCGCAGAAATAGACCCAGCGCAAGCGGCATCCAGCACATCAGGAAATACCAGGCGCGGCTGTTGCCCCTGGCCGCAAGCCAGAGCGCGGCGGCAAATCCGCAGAGCATGCCGATCAGCGTCGGCAACGCCGCGCCGATATTGAAAGGCATCGAGGTCCAGAATGCGCCCTTGATGATGACGAGCGGCCCTTGCAGGGGAATGACGATCGCCACCAGCTTGAGGAATGTGTCGAGTCGCGGCGCATAGGTCTTGAGGCGGATGAAGGACGAGGTGAACAACAGCCAGAAGGATATGCCGACGGGTTGCGTGCCGTATAGCAACACATCGGCAAAATTGGGATTCGATGGCAGCAGCAATGCGTGATGCAATCCGCTTTCGGCAAAATTGCGGATCATCAGGAAGAAAGCCAGGGCGGCGGCATAGGCCATGCTTCTCTCCCGCAGGCGGAGGCCGATCGCGCCGAGATATACCGCCAGCGCCGCCACTGCCCCGTTGAGAAAGCTTTGATACATCATGTGTGTCGAGACGATCTGCTCGAACACCGGCCGCTTGGCGATGAATACATTTCCTTTGAGCGGCCCGAAAGAATAGACGGCCAGATAGAGCGTCTTTCCAGACAGTTGTCTCCGGTCCAACTGAAATACCGGCTGAGACTTTTGTGCAAGCCCCAGATTGGCGTGGTCTCCGTAAACCCAATCGTGCGTTTCCGAAGTCGTGCCATCGTCGATGATGAGCCGCGCCTTGCGGGCAAACCGATCCTCGAACCACAAGGTCCAGTCGTCCTCGTCGCCGGTCAATTCGGGTGGCGTCAGCCGCAGCCATATGTAGGCGCCTTCGAAAACACGAAGACCGAGGTTCGGCGTTCGCCCCGCCGAGTCGATAAAGGGCATCGCCTTCAGGGTCGCCCGCAATTCGGTGATGTCGAGGATCTCACCGAAGTCCAGCCTGTATGAAAGATTTCGGCCAAGAGAAACCGGCTCTACAGCGACAAGCGGCTGCTCCGTCAATCGGCTATCCCGATTGAAAGCGACACCGGAAAGGATACCGAAAGCAAGGCCATAAAGGCTCAGCATGATCAAGGCTAACAGACGCAGACGCATTATTCGCATGTAACAATGATCGCCGCATTCGATAAGGTCACAATGATCCGCGCAATATCCATGAGGAAGCTTTGACCTATTCCAAATCTTTCTCCAACCAGGCCGCAACGGCTACTTTAGCGATAACATACATAATGCTGTTTGCAACTCCATCTGCGGCTAAGCGTGAAGAAAATGCGGTATATTTCGAGGAAAACGAAGCTAGATGCAGAAAAAAACGGAAAGTATCTCATCATTAAACTACGCCCGGTGCTCTTTTATTTTCGTAACTCGGGAGCGGCGCTTGGCGATTGCCGGCGCGAGGGACGTACTATGGTGATCGTTTCACATGAAGTGGCTTTCGCGCGTGAGGTATCGAGCCGCGCCGCCTTCATGCACCGCGGTGTGATCGAGGAGGAACGGCCGGCGCCGGAATTCTTCACGTCGCCTCTCTCCAGTCGCCTTCGCGGCTTTCTCGCATCGCACCGATAGAAGGAATTCTCGTATGGACGGTTTCCTGGTGCAATTCGTCGTCGGTCTGAAGACGACGGTGCTGCTGGCGCTGGCAAGCGGCGCGCTTGGTATGACGTTGGTTGGTTGCCGCAGCCGGGCGGTTGTCGGGCTGGCGTGCCATGCGGCTCGTGGTCGGCTTCAACACAACGGTCATCCGCAGCGTACCTGAGCTTCTCATCATTCTGCTGATCTATTTCGGCGGGACCGTCGCAATCAGTGCTTTCTTCGGCCGGTATGTCGAGGTCAATGCCTCTCTTGCCGGGGTCGTTTCGCTCACCATGGTCTTCGGCGCCTATACGGCGGAGATCTTCAGAGGCGCGGTGCTCAGCATACCTCAGGGGCAGCTTGAGGCGGCGCGGTCGTTTGGTCTGCATCCTCTCTAGGCCTGGATATTGGTCATCCTCCCGCAGACGCTGCGCATCGCCTTGCCGGCGCTCGCCAACCAGTGGATCTCGCCGATTAAGGAGACGTCGCTAATATCGATTGTCGGGCTCACCGACATCATGCGGGTTGCCGCGATCGGTGCGGGTTCATTGCGAGCACCGCTTACATTCTACCTCGCAGCTTCCGCTCTCTATCTCGCGCTTACCAGCCTTGCGCTGGTGGTCTTCGATCTCCTCGAGCGGCGTTTCGCCCTGCCAGGACGCTGAGGCGCTTCATCATGGACATGGATCTTCTGCTCACCGGCATCGTCACGCCCGCCAGCGGCATACCGCTCACTCCACTCCTGGCGGGTGCATCACTCGCTCTGGGCTTTACGCTCGCCGTGCCGCTCGGCTTCATGCGCGCGTCTGGCAAAAAATGGCTATCGCTGCCGATACTCGTCTATACCTATGTGTTTCGCGGCACTCCACTGCTGGTCCAACTCTTCATCATCTATTACGGCCTAAGGCCAGATCGGCGCCATCCGGTCGAGCGTGCTCTGGGTCCTGCTTCGCGATCCCTTCTGGTGCTGCCTGATTGCCTTTTCGCTGAACGGTGCGGCCTATGCGACGGAGATCTTCCGTGGCAGAATCCAGGGTATGCGAGCGGGATGGTCGAGACGGCCGACGCCATCGGCATGTCGCCGCTGCAGGTCAAGCGGGACATCATATTTCCCATCGCCTTCAAAAGCGTGCTCCCCTCCTGCGCCAACGAAGTCATTAGTCCGGGATATCCTTACCCGCATCGCTAATCATCCCATCAACCGGATCGATGAAGTCCTGCCGTGGAACCTGCAAGTTCCTTCGGAAAGCGCCTGACCGGACGCTTACGGTATTGTGGTACATGCTCTTCCACAGAGAAATCCATTGGTGATGTTTTAATCCAGATATTTCAATCAAGATTGGTTTGGCACCCAAACGAACGAATATTCGATCAAAATGTCAACAATGATCTAATTATGAGATCATCAAGGCATTATAATTGACCTTTTCACCCGGCGTTCGATGGATCAGATTGCCGGCATAAAAGAATGGGAACAGAAAGACTGGAAGGTTTGGACATTGTCAGCAGACGGCCAAAAAAAGACGCGTACGGTCCATGATGCGGTTGCGGAAGCGCTGATTGCTTGCGGCACGGAATGCCTGTTCGGGCTCATCGGCGATGCAAATCTCTTCATGGTCGATAGCTTGGTGAGGAACCATAACGTCAGATACGTGCCGGCCACGCATGAGGCCAATGCTGTCTTGATGGCGATTGGATATGCCCAGAGAACCGGGCGCACCGGCGTCGCAACCATCACGCATGGCCCGGCATTGACCAACGCGATGACGGCGCTCGTCGAGGGCGCCAAAGGTGCAATCCCGATGGTTTTGATCTGTGGCGATACCCCGCCTGACAATCTCCAGCACCTTCAGAAAATCGACCAGCGTGAACTCGTGGCAGCAACAGGGGCGGGCTTCGTCGAACTTCGCAAGCCGGAAACCGTTGTGGACGATATCGCTACCGCCTTCCGCAGGGCGCATCTCGAACGGCGCCCGATCGTGCTGAACATGCGCGTCGATCTGCAATGGGAGGCGTGCAGCGCCGTTGCCGGCAAGCTCAGGATGCCTGAGACCCGGGCGCCGGCCCCGACCGGCACCGACCTCGACGAGGCGCTCGGCATCATCGCCGGCGCCCGGCGGCCCATCATTCTTGCCGGACGCGGCGCGACCGGCAAGGAAGCCAGAGAAGCGCTCATTCGGCTTGCCCGGCAGATCGAGGCGCCGCTGGCAACGACATTGAAGGCTTCGGGTCTCTTCGAAGGCGAGTCTTGGAACCTCGGCATCTTCGGTGGCCTCAGTCATCCCGCGACCGTCGAGCTGATCATGCAGAGCGACTGCATCATCGCTTTCGGTGCCAGCCTCAGCCGGCATACGACGGAATCGGGCTCGTTCGTACGCGGCAAACGCATTGTGCAGATCATGCAGCGGGCGACGGATCTGGTAAGCAACGTCGTGCCGACGATCGGACTTGTCGGCGATGCGGCTTTGACTGCCGATGTCATGTGCGAGATGCTTCGCGAAGCGGAAATCGAACCCTCCGGCTTTGCGTCTGGCGAAGGACCGAAGCTCGCCAATGTCATCGCCGAGGCTGCTGAGAAGAAGAGGGTGTCCGCGCCGGGCGTCGTCGATCTCGACACGGCACTTGCCAGACTGAACGAGGTTGTGCCGGCGCGACGCACCGTCGCCACCGACCTCGGACGGTTCTGCACGACGGCATGGCTCGCCTTTCCGGTGGTCGGCCCCGAACGCTTCATTCATACCGCACATTTCGCGGCGATCGGCCTTGGACTTGGGGAGGCTATCGGTGCGGCTATCGCCGCGCGAGGCGAACCGGTCATCATGGTCGCCGGCGATGGCGGTTTTATGCTCGGCGGACTGTCGGAAATTGCAACGGCAGTGCAGGAAAAGCTCGATCTGATCATGGTTATCTGCAATGACGGAAGCTACGGCGCCGAACATATCCAGTTCACCAACCGTGCGATGAACCCGGCCTTGTCGATGATCGGATCGAGGGACTTCGCGGCGATTGCGCGATCCCTCGGCGCGGCCGGGGTTAGCGTGCAATCCGAGGCCGACATCCAGACAGCATGCGATGCGATCCGGCACCGCTCCGGTCCGTTGCTCATCGACCTCAAACTCGACGCGAACGACGTACCGATGCGGTAGTCTGCTCGCTCGCGCGACCTTTCGCCGCCGCGCACTTGATCTCCGGCGTCGCCGTCGGGGGATAGCCTTCGCATTTCTACAACGGAAAAGGGGAACAAAAATGCTTATGACCCGTCGCACATTGCTGCAATCCTCGATGGCCGCCGCCGCCGCTGCATCGTTCGGCATGCCGACATTCGCGCAAGGCAAGCCCATGGTCGTCAACATGTTCGGAGGCCGCTGGGAAAACGATTGGCGCAACTCCGTCCTGCCGAACTTTGCCAAGCAGATCAACCGCAAGGTCGATCTCGATATCGGGCTTGGAATGGGCTGGGTGTCCAATTTCCGCGCCGCGGGACCGGAGAACCCGCCGTTCTCGGTTGTCATGCTGAACGAGCGTTATACCGCCATGCTGCGCGATGACGGCTATTTCGAAACGCTGACACCGGAACTGGTTCCGAACCTTGCCGACGTCATTGCGCCGGCGCGCCTCAAGGATGATACGGCCGTCACCGGCATGCTCGCGCCGCTGGTGTTGGGTTATCGAACGGATCTGGTTTCGGAAAAGCCGCGTGGCTGGGCCGATCTCTGGCATGAACGCTTTCGCGGCCAACTCGGCCTTTATGCGATCACCAATTCCGCCGCCCTCATGATGGCGATGTGGGCCGGGAAGCATTTCGGTTCGGGTTACGACGACATCGATACGGCCGTGAAGAAGTTTCAGGAACTGAAGCCCTTTCCGCAGCTCG
Source organism: Hyphomicrobiales bacterium (assembly GCA_017305935.1). GTDB lineage: Bacteria > Pseudomonadota > Alphaproteobacteria > Rhizobiales > Rhizobiaceae > Metarhizobium. The sequence continues at coordinate 81,523 of JAFKJU010000012.1, forward strand.
GCTATTCGGCCCAGCTCACACCATTGCTCACCCAGGGCCAGATCGCGGTCGCGCCGATCGACGTCGGCGAGATTTCGACGATGCAGTCGCAGGGCGTTCCGGTGGATTACGTCATTCCCGAGGAAGGCATGTTCGTCTTCGATCACTCCTTCAGCCTCTTGAAGCACGGTGCCGACAAGCAGGACGGCGCCAAATATATCGACTTCGTCCTCAGCCCTGAAACGCAGGCATGGATGGCCAAGAACTGGCTCATCGCACCGACGAACAAGACGGTCGAACTGCCGCCGGAGGTGCAGAAGTGGCCGCTCAGCCAGGATCAGGTATCGAAGGCTACCCGCTTCGACTGGACGGCAGCCAACAAGATCAGCGCCGCACTGTCCGATCAATGGGCGCGGAACATCTAGGGCCATGGCAAAGGTGAAGGTCAAATCGCTGACGAAGCGATACGGCGCGGTCACCGCGCTCGACGGTGTCACCCTCGATGCGGAATCAGGGGAGCTGATTTCTCTCCTCGGTCCCTCCGGGTGCGGAAAGAGCACGACGCTGAGATGCGTGGCAGGCTTCCTGTCGCCGGATTCGGGCGATATCAGCGTTAACGATCAGAGCATCGTTTCGACACCGTCGAACCGGCGTGATTTCGGCGTGGTTTTCCAGAATTACGCCCTTTTCCCGCATATGACCGTCGCGCAGAACGTTGGATATGGCTTGCTGTTTCGCAAGATACCCAAGAGCGAACACGGCCCGCGCATCGAGAATGCCTTGCGCATGGTGAGGCTCACCGGGCTGGCGGATCGCCTTCCGAAGGCGCTGTCCGGCGGCCAGCAGCAGCGCGTGGCGCTTGCCCGCGCGCTGGTTATCGAGCCGCGGCTGCTGTTGCTCGACGAACCGCTCGCCAATCTCGACGCGCGGCTGCGCGACGAGGTGCGCTGGCTGATCCGCGAGGTCCAGCAGCAGAGCGGCACCACCGCCTTCTATGTCACGCATGATCAAGCCGAGGCCATGGCGATCTCTGACAAGGTGGCGGTGATGAAATCCGGCAAGGTCGCCCAGTTCGCGACGCCGCGGGACATCTACCAGCGCCCCAGCGAGCGTTATGTGGCCGATTTCACCGGCGAGGCCAATTTCCTGGCCGCAAGGGTTCTCGATGCCTCGGCAGGTCGGTTCCGCATCGAGGTCGCCGGGCAGACGCTTGATGTTCCCGGTGTCGCCTCGCTGAAGGCCGGCGATACCGCCGAGCTCTTGCTGCGCCCGGAATCCCTGTCGCTCGATATGGACGGCGCGTCCCCGCGCTCGCTTTTCACCGGCGTGGTTTCGAAAGCCGCCTTTCTCGGCGCCAGCCAGCATTGCGAGATTTCGCTGGGCACGGGGGGCGTGCTCAAGCTGGCCGCACCGCCCAACACATCCATCGCCGCCGGCGAGCAGGTCGGAATTTCCGTCGCTCTGGAACACGCCTGGCTGATGCCGGAGGTGAAACCATGACCGACGCCAGGAAATGGCAGCTTCTGCTTGGCATTCCGGCCGTGCTGTTGTTGTTCGTCTTCCTCATCATGCCGCTGGCCGGTATGGTGGAGATGAGCTTCAGAACCGCCGGCAGCAACGCGCCTTATGGCGACGGTTTCACCGCCGTTCACTATGCGCGCGTGCTCGGCGACGGCTTCTACATGGCGACGCTGCTGCGAAGCCTGGTGACGGCCGCAATCGTGACTTTGCTCTGCCTGATCGTTTCCTATCCGCTCGCATGGCATCTTTCCACGGCGCGCGGCGGCAAGGCGCTGTTTCTCTATGCCTGCATCGCATCGCCGCTGATGACCGGCGTACTCGTGCGCAATTTCGGCTGGATGATCGTCGTGGCGATCGACGGGCCGCTGAATGCCTCGCTGATGGGGCTCGGTTTCATTTCCCGGCCGCTGCGGGTGATGTTCACCCAGGGGTTGGTGATCATGGCGCTGGTGCATGTGTTCATTCCGTTCATGGTGTTGCCGATCAACAATGCGCTGCGCAACATCAATCCCGCCTTGTCGGAAGCGTCGCTCTCTCTGGGGGCCAGCCGTCTCTCGACCTTCTTTCGCGTAACGTTGCCGCTGAGTTTTCCGGGCATCCAGCCGGGCGTTATCCTGGTCTTCGTTCTCAGCGTCGCGGCCTATGTCACGCCGGCCTTGCTGGGCGGCCAGATGGTCAATCTCATGCCGACCTTGATCATCCGCGAGCTGACGGGCACGTTTGCCTGGCCTTTCGGCTCGACGCTGGCGATCGTCATGTCAATTGCGACGCTCTCGATCGTCGTCGCGTTCTCGCTGCTCACTGCGAGGCTGATGGAAAGGGTGCGTGCATGACCCCGGTGTCCGAAAAACGGGGCCGCCTGGCGAGGATTTCCTTCGGCGCGCTGATCCTGCTGCTTTATGTCTTTCTACTGGCGCCGCTCGCCGCCATCATGCTTGCCTCGTTCACGGGCGGCGAATTGATGCGCGTGCCGCCGCAAGGGCTTTCGCTGCGGTGGTTCGTTGCATTCTTCCAGCGTCAGGATCTGGTCGACGCGCTTTTGATGTCGCTCCGGGTCGCGCTGGTGACCAGCGTCGTGACAAGCATTGTGGGAATGATGGCCGCGCTTTGTAGCCAGGCGCTCTCCAGGAGGCTGGCGGTCGTGTTTCAGATCTCCATGACCCTGCCGCTTCTGGTGCCCGAACTTCTGACCTCGATCGGCCTTCTGTTCTTCCTGTATCAGATCGGTCTCGCCAAGACGTTCATCGGGCTGCAGATCGGCCATATCCTCATCGCCTTTCCCTATGCCTATGTCTCGATCGTCGCCGCTTTACGACAGATCGATCCGGCGATGGAGGAGGCGTCCGGCAGCCTTGGCGCGACGGCATTGGATACGTTCCGGCGCATTCTTCTGCCGTTGGCGGCGCCCGGCATCGTCATGGGAGCGGTCTTCGCGTTCATCACGTCCTTCGATCTCTATACGATTTCGCTGCTCCTCAAGCCTGTCGGCGGCAACACGCTTCCTTTGGCGCTGTTCGACTTCCTGACTTACGAATTCAGGCCGACAGCCGCCGCCGCTGCAACGCTTTCGATCCTGCTATCCGCTTTGGGGGTAGCGCTCATCCAGAAAATCGTCGGCTTGCAGCGCGCCTTCTGATCGCCGCCTGCCGACAAACGAGAAGCTGACTTCCATGACATCGTCAATCGAGCCCAAGAAGATACTCTATCAACTGGTCAGCCCGCTGCATGTGGTCGCGGGCGCCTCCGAGGTCGAGCGCCGTCAGGCGATGCTGCGCCGCTGGGCCTCGCCCTCCGTCAGCATCGATATCGCCTCGCCGCAAGAAGGCCCGCCGGTTATCGAATCCCAGATCGATGCGGCGCTGGTGTTTGCCAATCTGCATCCTGTTGCGCCGCAGTGGACGCCGGACGGCTATGGAGCCGTCATCATCGGCTGTTTCAGCGATCCGGGCGTGGAAGCGTTGCGTGAGATGACGTCGGCCGCGGTGATCGGGCCGGGCGAAGCCGCGCTTTGGGCTGCTGCGCAATTCGGCGAGCGCTTTTCGGTCCTGTCGTCGGATCCGACACCACAGGGCCTCCGACGTCGCATCCGGGCGATGGGGCTGGGAGACCGGTTCGTCTCCGAACATGTCGTCGGCGCATCGGTTGCGGATCTGCGCCGCAATCCGCAGGACGCCTTCCACCGCATGATCGGTTCGGCGAACCAATGCGTCGGCGACGGGGCCGATGTCATCGTGCTCGGCTGTCTGGCGATGTGCTTTGTCGAGGGACTGGTCGAGACGCTTCAGCAGGCGCTGGGCGTACCGGTGATCAATCCCGTCATCGCCGGCATCAAGTCGGCAGAGGCATCGCTGAGCTACGGCATTTCCAATAAAGCCAGGCCGGCGAAAGAAGCAGTGTGAGTGACGGGGGCAGTCCGATGGCAATGACATTTGAACAGGGCGGCGTCGAAGCGCTTGCGGCGATCGCCCGCCGCAGCGATGCGCGCAACGTTCCGATCGACAATTTCAAATATCCCGACGGTGTGCATATCGTCGTCAATTTCACGCTGGATTTCGACGCGATGCTTTTGCGTCGGCTCTGGAACGAGCCCGCGCTCCAGCGCAGCAAGGGCGAATTCGGCGGCCGCGTCGGCATCTGGCGGCTGCTCGACATGTTCGACGCCAACGAGGTCAAGGCGACGGTCTTCACGCCCGGTCGTATCTGCGAACTCTATCCGAAGGCCTTGCACAGGGCGGTCGCTGCCGGCCATGAACTCGCCGACCACATGTGGGAACATCAGGTTCCCGAGGATCCCGCGCTTGAGCAGGATCATCTCGGCAAAGCGATCGCGGCATTGTCCGCCATTTCGAAGACGCCCGTCATCGGCACCCGAAGCAGCCATACGCCCGCATTCCTGAGGCGGCTCGGCGTCACCTACAATTCGTTCACGTCGGCGAGATCGATGCCGTTCTACCAACTCGATGAAAACGACGAGAATGAGCTGCTGCAACTGCCGTTCCACTATTCCATCGACGACGCGATGTATTTCAGTTTCGGATGGCTGGGCACACCGAATGCCGCGCAGCGCATCTACGATCCCGAGACGGTGCTGGAGATCTGGTGGGAGGCATTCCAGCAGCAGTATCGCGCCGGCGGCTATTTCAACCTGCTGCTGCACCCCTTCGTGTCCGGTCATGCGGCGCGCGTCGACATGCTGGAAAGACTGATCCAGCGCATGAAAACCCTGCCGGGCGTCTGGTTCCCGACCTGCGGAACGCTCGCCCAATACTGCCTTGAGCAGTACCCTTTCGCCCAGCAAGCCCGGCCGTCCAAGTGAGGTGAACCCATGCCCTGGAAACAGGATTATACGATATCCGACGAAGTCGCGATTGCTGACGCCGACATCGTCTGGCCTGACGGAAAGCAGTGTGGCTTCGGCATTGTCGTGGACTTGAGCCCGGCCACATCGCTGGCCGGTCTCGACGAAAAATCCCTGCGCTATCCGACCTACCATTTCGGCCTGCATGAAGGGCTCTATGACTTTCTGGACATGTTTGCCCGCCATGGACTGCGGACGACGTTTGCGGTTCCGGCCGCGATTGCGGCGATCTATCCCGAGACGATTGCGCGAATATCGGCCGCCGGGCACGAGATCGCCGTCAACGGCTTGCTGGGCGAGGATCCGTTGACGCTGGACGAGGGCACCGAGGCAGAACGTGTCGCACAGGCGACGGACATGATCGCATCGGTCACCGGCGCGCGTCCGCAAGGCTGGTTTTCCCTTCCTCGTGCGAACGATCCCTTCGCGACCGGAAACGTCAGCGCCAAAACCATCGATCTGCTGATCGCCAATGGATATGCCTATTTCGGCAATGGGCTTGCCGATGACGCACCACACTACTGGGTGACCGATTTCGCAAGCCGAAAGCATCTTCTGACCTTGCCGTATTATTATCACTTCGACGATCGGTTCTTCCTGATGTTCCCATCCGAAGGGACCGGGCTGGAACGGCCGGGCACCTTGCTGCGCAACTGGCAGACGGAGTTCGCCGCGCAATACCGGCGCGGTCGCTACTTCTCCATGACTGTTTCGCCGCAACGCAGCGGCTGGGGCCACCGGCTTGACGCTCTCGATCGATTCCTGCGCGAAGCGGCGGCCATGCCGGGGCTTTGGAATGCCACGGGGGGAGAAGTCGCGGCCCATTGGACGCGCCATCATCCCGCCGCGACCCATCTCAAACTCGAACCGTCGATCTGGAAAAGCTACGAAGGAAGTCTCGACTGATGGCACAGAACGTGGACCAGAACGCCAGCGAGGCCTTGCTCGAAGGCTTGCGCCGCTGGGTGGAATTCGAAACGCCGACGGGTCGCGTCGATGTCATCGGCAGGTTGCTCGATCATATCGTTGCCGAAGCGCAACCGCTCGGATGCGCAATCGAGCGGATCGCCGGCCGCGACGGCATGGGCGATCATCTCATCCTGCGTTTTGCGGGGGGCACGGGACGCGGGATTCTCTGCACGAACCATCTCGATACGGTCTGCGCGCCGGGATCGGTGACGATGCGTCGCGACGGCGACCGCTTCTACGGTCCAGGCATCGCCGACATGAAGGGTGGCGCTTTTCTCGCCTTTTCGGCAGTCCGCAACATCATGCGCTCCGGAGAGCGTTTGCTTGGGCCTCTGACGCTGATATTCAATACCGACGAGGAGATCGGCTCGCCCACATCGCATGCGATCATTCAGGAGGAGGCACGTAAGGTTGCCTGTGCGCTCATTCCCGAGCCGGCCCGCGGCGACGAAGCGATCACCTTTCGCAAGGGCCGCGCGAAATATCGCATCGATTTCCGCGGCCGCGAATCCCATGCCGGATCGGCCTTCGTCGACGGGCGCTCGGCCATTTCGGAACTCGCCCGCACGATCGTCAAACTGGACGAAATGACCGATCTGAAGGGCGGCACGACCGTCAATGTCGGCGCCGTCGGCGGCGGCACGGAGCCGAATGTCGTCGCCGGCGCGGCCCACTGCCTGATCGATGTCCGTTTCTCCGACAATAAAGCCGGTCATGCCGTCGAGCGCCGGTTGCAAAGTCTGGCGCCGAGCGATCCGGACATCGGCATTGCCGTCACAGGCGAAATCGAAAAGCCATGCCTGGAACGCAGCGAAGCCACCCTCGCATTGTTTCGCCACGCGGCCGAGCTTGCCCGCGCCATCGGCAGCCCGCTTGTCGAAACATCGAGCGGCGGCGGCAGCGACGGCAATTTTACCTCGGCGGTGGGAACGCCGACCCTCGACGGTCTCGGCGCTATCGGCAATGCCTGGCACTCACCCGACGAACACATCCTCGTTTCCGCGCTCGCTCGGCGGGAACTGCTGCTTCGCCGGCTCTTCCTGACGCTTGGCGGCAGACGCAGCCCAAATCAAACACGAAACGGATGACCGAAATGCTTGCAAAATTTGGATCGACCCGCAGTTCGATCAAGGCAAACCACGCTCTGCTGACCGCCGAGAGCTTCGAACGCGTAACCCAACCCGGCTGGGCCGATGCCGACTTCATCTATGTAATCTCCCCGCAGATGGGCGCGCGCTTCAGCATGGCGCTCGTCGAGCCGCATGGGACGTCGCAAGTCACGATCGAGCCGTCAGAGCTTGCGCGTTTCCTCTTTGTCCTTGATGGCAGGGTCGGCGTCGAAGCTGACGGCAAGAGCCATGAGCTTGGTGCGGAGCATTTCCTGTTCTTGCCGCCTTCGCTTGCGGCAAGCATCAGCTATGCAGAAGGAGGCCGCTTCGTCCTCTATCAATGGCGTTTCATCTCGGCCGATGGGCATTACCCGGCATTGGTCACCGGCCATTCCAGCGAGCGGCCTTCATCGGCCTTGCGCGGTGACGAGACGCTGCAGGTCCAGAAGCTGTTGCCGGAAGACGTCGTGTTCGACGGCGAATTCAATCTGATGAGCTTCGAGCCCGGCGCGTCGCTCGCCTATGTCGAGACCCATTTCATGGAGCATGGTCTGCTGTTCCTCGACGGCGGCGGAATCTATCGCCTCGACGAGAACTGGTATCCGGTCCAGAAAGGCGACTTTATCTGGATGGGACCGCATGTGCCGCAATGGTTCGGCGCGCTCGGCCGGCAGAAATCACGATACCTGATCTACAAGAACTATAACCGCTCGCCGATGGCGGGGTGAGACCTATTCCTTTATCGTGGAAAAATAGGTCTTCACCACATCGGCAAAGGCAACGGCAGCGGCGGACGGCGTCCGGCCGGCGCTGCTGCAACAGGAAAGGACGCCGAACTTGATAACGTCCTCCTTGAGGTCGATGAAGGCCAGGCGTTGAGGGCTGTTGCGAATGAAACGGCCCGTCACGATGCTGATGCCGAGACCAGCCTGCACCATAGTGCGCAACAGCGTGAAGGAGTTGGTTTCCATGATCGGGTTTATCTTGAGGTCAGTCGCCGCGAACGCATCGTCGAGCATTCTTCGCAGAGCCAGCGACCGATCCGGGAGAATGAAATCCGCGCCTTGAATATCGCGAAGCTTGACATGCTTGCGCCGTGCGAACGGATGGCCCAGCGAGGTGATGAGATGGGTCTTGCGTTGGAGAACCGAAAGGAAGTTGAGCTCCTTGGTGGAGGGAAAATTATACCCGAAGCCGATATCCACATCGCCATCATGCAGCCGTTTGACGATTTCGGGCGTGTTGTCGACGACCGCCTTGAAGGTCAGATTTTCATAGCGGCTGTGCAATTCGGCGATAACGTCGGGCAGCAGATCGGTGGCGATCACCTCGTTGACACCGATACGCAGATGTCCGCGCTGCAGGCCCTTGAGCTCGCTGATTTCATCGCCGGCGATCGCCAGCTCGTTCATGACGGAGCAGAGCCGGTAGTGGAGAATGCGGCCAGCCTCGGTCAGCCTGAGGCCGGTCGGTCCACGTTCCCGGTCGAACAGCTTGGTGTCGAGCGTCGCCTCGAGAAGGCTGATCTGACGGTTGATCGCCGATGCCGCGACGTTGATCTCGTCGGCTGCCTTGCGAAACGATCCCCGCTGCACGACCTCGAAGAAATACCGGAGTGCCGTCATCCTCGCCAGGCGCGGAACATGCTTTTCATCCATCGCAAGCTGCCCTCTACTGCTGTTTGCGTCCACAAGGATCGCGACATGAGAATTCCATGCTACTCGATTGGTTTACAACAGGAATTTCAAATTTTCCATGAGAAACACACCCGGAGTTGAAAAGTGCCTTTCCGAACTTGCCGCGCTCTTGGGACACGCCGGTTATCGTGACGGCGAAGGCGATCTGATACGGCATTCAAGGGATGCCTCGACGGCGCAAGCCTGTCTGCCGATCGCGGTCCTGCGTCCCAAAACGGCGGAGGACGTTTCTGCCATCATGCGTATCTGCCGGCAGGCGGACCTGCCCGTCGTGCCGCAGGGCGGATTGACAGGGCTGTCCGGCGGAGCGGTGCCGGTGCCCGATAGCGTTGCGCTCTCATTGGAAAGGATGAACGGCGTCATCGAGGTCGATACGATCAATTCAAGCCTCACGGCTTGGGCCGGCACGCCGCTCGAAACAATTCAAGCGGCCGCGCGATCGGCCGGCTTCGACTATCCGGTCGATATCGGCTCGCGCGGGACCGCGACGATTGGCGGGACGGTCGCCACGAATGCCGGTGGCATCCGCGTGATCCGTCACGGAATGACCCGCCAACACTTGCTCGGCATGGAAGTCGTTCTTGCGGACGGCACGATCATCACCAACCTGCGCTCAATGCTCAAGGACAATGCCGGCTTCGACCTAAAACACCTCTTCGTCGGCAGCGAAGGGTGCCTCGGCATCATCACGCGTGTCGTGCTGCGTCTCTCTCCCATGCCGAATGACCGGCATACCGCGCTTCTGGCGCTGCCGGATTATGACGCGGCGCTTGCCTGTCTGGCATCGGCAAGGCGCACCTTTCAAGGGGATCTTACCGCCTTCGAGGCGATGTGGCCTGCCTATTGGAAGCTTGCGTGCAAAATGGTCGTTACCTCACGACCGTTGTTTTCCGACGAGCACCAGATCTATGTCCTCCTGGAAATCACAGGCTACGAGCGTGGACATTTCGAGACATGGCTGGAAGATTGTTTTGCAACCGGATTGGTCACTGACGGCGTACTCGCCAAATCCGGGGGCGACGCCATCGCCATGTGGTCGATCCGGGAGGCGGTCGGCGACGTCGATCGCGAGATCGGTGCGCATCTTAACTTCGATATAGGTCTGGCGCCATCCGAACTGGCTGATTTTGCGCGGGAATGCGACCGTGAACTGGGCGAATTCGTGACGCAGGATATCCTCCACCTCGGCCACGTCGCGGATGGAAATCTGCATGTCATCGTACCTGTTCCGGCAGACGACGAAAGGCGGAAACTTGAAATTGAGCGACGTCTCTTCGACTTGCTGGCCGCCCGAGGCGGAAGCGTCAGCGCCGAGCATGGGGTCGGCTCATTGAAGCGGCCATGGATCGGCAAGACGCGCAGCCCTGAGGAACTGGAACTCATGCGCCTTCTCAAGCGCACGCTCGATCCAACGGATATATTCAATCCCGGCAAAGTTATTCCATGAGCAGTGTTCGTAGCTTGAGCGGTCGGTTCAGACAGTTTTGGAGATCATGAACTTTCACTGGGTGCCGTCGCAGGGCAGGGAGGCCCCGGTATTGATTGCGCTGACGGGTCGGATGCCCCCTCTTAAGAGCATCGCACTGTGCCAAGACGGTGATGCGCTACGTCTCCAACAGAGGAGGAGGCATCAATCCGTAAGCGCAAATCAACAATCATATTCCAGATCGATGTTGAGAAGCGCGCGACCTGATCTGGTATTGGGTTATGTGTCGGAAAGGTTGGTTTTCACTGATCCTTTGGAGGCTTTTGGTGTTAGGCTAGCAGACATAGGCGAATAGCCCCGTGTTTCGTAGATCACATCAGTGAGTTTTCCTGCTGTCTTTCGAATTCGGCGGGCGATAGCATCCCGTTCCCCGGTGCTTCCGTGTCGGCTGGTAGAACACCTCGATGTAGTCGAACAAATCCTCGCGGGCTCTGTCGCGTGAGCGGTGGACCTTCCGGCGTATCCGCTCCCGCATGACGAGATTGACCCGGGCTAAAGCTTGGAAGCCGGTGGGATGGATGCGCAGGCAAGCTGAGCAGCGGGAACGGAAACTTACGGAGATATGGAGAATGGCTGAAATGAAGAAGTTCTTCGATCTGTCGGGAAAGGTCGCTGTCGTCACTGGCGCGGCGCGCGGCATTGGCCGCGCCGCAGCGACCGCTCTTGCGGCGGCGGGCGCTGATATCGCCGGTATCGACATTGCCGGACCGGTCAGCCGGACGCTGGATTATGCTCCGGCGAGCGAGGCGGATCTTGCCGAGACCGGCCGTGCGGTCGAAGCTCTCGATCGCCGGTGGGTGGCTTGCCAAGTGGACCAGCGAGATTTCAGTGCGTTGCGTGACGCGGCCGCGCGCATCGAGCAGGAATTCGGCGGCTTCGATATCCTGTTCGCCAATGCGGGCATCCAGGCATTCAAGCCGATCCTCGATATGGAGGATGCAGAGTGGCACGACCAGATTGACGTGAATCTCACGGGGACGGCGAACGCTATCCGCGCCTTCGGTCCGGCGATGGTCAGGCGCGGCGGCGGCCGCATGATCTTGACGTCGTCCACCCAGGGACAGCATGGCACCAAAAGCGGTGCCGCTTATTCGGCGTCGAAATGGGGCATCATCGGCTTGATGAAATCCGCCTCTATGGATCTCGGCGAGCACGGGATCGCCGTCAATGCGCTGATCCCCGGCCTGATCGATACCGTGCTGACCCGTCATGAGGATCGCTATGCCCAAGCGATCGAGGTCGCTGGCGGCCAGCCGACTGGCAACGAGGCCAAGGATGACGTCACCGCCATGCAAGGCCTGACGAAAAAGTCGCCACTCGGCGTTGCGATGATCCAGCCGGAGGATGTTGCCCCGATGGTGGTCTTCCTCGCCTCGGATGAAGCCCGGATGGCATCGGGCGGCACCTACTCGATCACTGCCGGCGATATCGCTAACACACAAAGCTGATCGGGCGAATATGTCGAACACGGGAGGAGCCGATATGGCCAAGGATTTCAAGCCGACGCTTTATCTGAAGAAGGGTTGCCATTCTGGTTCAAGTTGCGCCTGGCGCTGCTGGAAGCATATTTGCTCGGCGACGTCGATATCGAGGAATTCGCCGAAGGGACGACACAGCAGACGACGATCCGAAATGAGCTTTCCGGTCATTTCGACAAGGTGAGCTTCCCATCCGCAGAGATTGCCCCCGGAGAGTTTATGAACGACTCAGATGCACTGATCACCCATTTTCTGAGCGTCGAACAGATCGACCCGAAGAGCCTGCCAACGCTGCAGGCTTATATCGAAGGACCGTTCAACGAACTGCTTCGCCTGCTCAAGGAAAACAAAGAGTTGAAGAAGCTCGACTGACTCAATACGTGTCGTTCTTCACAAGCATGTTCAAGGCTTCGGAGCCACTTCGAAAGCCCGGCTGGCCACTCCATACCGAAACATGGCGGCCGCCCAGCGCGTTGCTGCTTCAATGCTCTCGATTGTCAGGCAGATGAAACAGGACGTGCGCGAAGCTCATCCGCATTGCATATTTCCATACCAAGGCCTTGAGCGGCATTCGCAACCGCTCCCACCAACGCGGCGTTCGACGGTGCAAAACAGCCATCCGGCAAATGCAGATTGTTTTCGAAACCGACGCGAACATGGCCGCCGAGCAGGGCCGCGGCGGTGACGCAGGCGGCCTCGTGGCGTCCGAAGGCGCAAACGCTCCAGTGCGAGAAGCGCGGGGCATTCGGCGCGAGGAAGGGCAGCAGGTCGGCGGGCTGCGAGGTCTGGAGAACCGTATAGCGGCCGAGCACGTAGAGCACGGGAATATCCGGCCAGGGCACCATGCCCCGCTGGATCATATCGGCGAGGCGAACGGCTTCCGCCGGGTCGTACAGAATAATCTGCGGCGAGACGTTTTCCCGCTTCATCCAGGCGAGTGCCTCGGCAAAATCCGGCTCGGCGGCCTCGTCCGGAGCGAGTTCGCGCAGCGCCAGCGACGCGGCTTCCGGCCGCACGGCCTTCAGCACCGCGATCTGTTCGGCCGGGGCGTAGATGCCGAGCGCTTCCGTCGTGATCTGGATCACCAGCCGGTCGCCGACCTGCTTGCGGATGGCGTCGATCGCCTGCCGGTAAGCCTCGGCGTCGAGCAGGTGGCGGCCATCGGGGCGGCGGATATGGACGTGGATCATCGAGGCGCCGGCATCCACGCATTCGGCCGCCGTGCGTGCCAGTTCCGCCGGCGTCAGCGGGATGGCCGGATGATCGGCCTTGGTGCGGCGCCCGCCGTTCGGCGCCACTGCAATCGCCACACGATGCGAACTATAGGGGTCGGTCATCCGTCGATCCTAGATGATTCATACGGATCATATTATTATATCAATGAAACATATGTTGCAAACTACCAATGAAGGGTGTAATCGAATCCTATGCTAACCGGCCCTCTCGCAGACACGATCATCAAGGCATTCGACACGATGTCGGATCAGCTCCAGGCCGCCGCGCGCTATATCCTGAACCAGCCGCGCGACGTTGCATTGCTTTCCATGCGCGAGCAGGCGCGACATGCCGGCGTCCAGCCCGCGACCATGACCCGGCTTGCCAAGCATCTTGGCCTTACAGGCTACGAGGATATCCGCCAGCAATATGCCGACGCGATGCGGGGCGAGGTGACGGGCTTTGCCGGCCGTGTCGGCGCGCAGGCGAAAAGCCAGAAGCTCAAGGGCGACCAAGCGCTGGCGGCCGACATGCTGGGCGGGATCGCAGAACAGATCGCGCAACTGTCGCAGCCCGCCGCCCTCGATACGCTGGCCGAAGCGGCCCGGCGGCTGAGCGCGGCGCGGCGGGTCTATTGCCTCGGCCTGCGTTCCAGCCATTCGCCGGCCTGGCACCTGCATTATATCCTCTCGCTCGCCGGCAAGCATTCGATCATGCTGGACGCCGTCGGCGGCATCGGCGCCGATGCGCTCGGCAGCGCCGGCCGCGACGATGTGATGGTCGCCGTCAGCGTGCTGCCCTATACGCGCCAGACGATCGAGATCGCCGACTATGCCGTCGAGGGTGGGATCCCGCTCGTCGCGATCACCGACAGCCCCGTCGCTCCGCTTGCGCAGCTTGCCGCCTGCACCGTCGTCGTGCCGACCGAAAGCCCCTCGTTTCTCCACACCATGTCGCCGGCCTTCGTCATCGCGGAGGCACTGGGCGCACTGGTCGCCGGGCAGGTGGGCGATGCGGCGAGCGCGGCTCTCGCCGGCGTCGATCGCCAGTCCGCCGCCCTCAATACGCATCTCAAGACAAGGATGAAGCGTCCGTGACCCATCTTCTGCATCGCGCCATCCACTCCCGCCTGCCGGTCGCTGTCGGTGGAAAGGGCATCGAACTCTTCGATGCCGAGGGCAAGGCCTACATCGATGCCTCCGGCGGCGCGGCTGTCTCCTGCCTCGGCCACTCCCATCCCGCCGTCATCGCCGCCCTGCACGAGCAGCTCGACCGGCTCGCCTATGCCCATACCGGCTTCTTCACCTCGGACGCCGCCGAGGCGCTGGCCGATCTGCTGATCGAGGATGCACCGGCGGGACTCGGCCATGTCTATCTGGTCAGCGGCGGCTCCGAAGCCGTCGAGGCGGCGCTAAAGATGGCGCGGCAATATTTTGTCGAGAAGGGCGAGCCGCAGCGCCGCCACATCATCGCGCGCCGGCAGAGCTATCACGGCAATACCCTTGGCGCGCTCGCCGCCGGCGGCAACGAATGGCGGCGGGCCCAGTTCAAGCCGCTGCTCATCGAAACCCATCATATCGATCCCTGCTACGCCTATCGTCTGCAGGAGCCCGACGAGAGCGACGAGGCTTATGCCGCCCGCGCCGCGCAGCAACTGGAGGACAAGATCCTCGAACTCGGCGCGGACGAGGTCATCGCCTTCGTCGCCGAGACGGTAGTGGGCGCCACGTCGGGCGCCGTGCCGCCCGTCGCCGATTATCTGAAGCGCATCCGCGCCATCTGCGACCGCTACGGCGTGCTGCTGATCCTCGACGAGGTGATGTGCGGCATGGGCCGCACCGGCACGTTGCATGCCTGCGAGCAGGACGGCGTCGCACCCGACCTGATGACCATCGCCAAGGGGCTTGGCGGCGGCTACCAGCCGGTCGGCGCGGTGCTGCTTTCGGACCGGGTCTTCGACGCTTTCGCAAACGGCTCCGGCTTCTTTCAGCACGGCCACACCTATATGGCCCATCCGATGGCGGCGGCTGCCGGCCTTGCCGTGCAGCATGTCATCCGCCAGGAAAACCTGCTCGCCAATGTCGTGGCCATGGGCGCGGAGCTGGAGAGCCAGCTCACCGACCGCCTCGGCAATCACCATCATGTCGGGGATATTCGCGGGCGCGGCCTGTTTCGCGGCGTCGAGCTTGTCGCAGACCGCGCGAGCAAGCAGCCCTTCGATCCGAAACTCAGGCTGAACGCTCTCGTCAAGAGGGAAGCGATGGCGCGCGGGCTGATGGTCTATCCGATGGGCGGCACCATAGACGGCCACCTCGGCGACCATGTGCTGCTCGCCCCGCCCTTCATCGTCGACCGCGCCGATATCACCCGCATCGTCGAGAGGCTGGGCGACGCGATCGATGCCGCCATAAACGCTCTCCCACACGCATAACTAGGAAAAGGGGAACTACTATGAAACTGCGTTCTATTCTGTTTGCCGCCTTCGCATCGGCGCTCGTCTTCTCCCAGGGCGCGCGCGCCGCGGATCTGGTGGTCGCCACCGATACGGCCTTCGTGCCCTTCGAGTTCAAGGAAGGCGACAAATATGTCGGCTTCGACATCGACATGTGGGATGCCATCGCCAAGGAAATCGGCGTCACCTACACGCTGCAGCCGATGGATTTCAACGGCATCATTCCTGCACTTCAGACCAAGCAGGTGGATGTGGCGCTGGCCGGCATCACGATCAAGGACGAGCGCAAGAAGGCCATCGATTTCTCCGACGGCTACTATGACAGCGGCTTCCTGCTGATGGTGCCCGCCGACAGCGCCATCAAGGGCGCGGACGACCTCAAGGGCAAGATCCTGGCGACCAAGACCGGCACGTCCGCGACGGACTATGCCAAGGAGCACTTCAAGGAGACGGAGCTACGCCAGTTCCCGAACATCGACAACGCCTATCTGGAGCTTCAGACCGGCCGCGTCGACGCCGCCATGCACGATACGCCCAACGTGCTCTACTACATCAAGACCGCCGGCGGCGGCAAGGTGAAGGCCGTCGGCGAGCAGATGATGGCGCATCAATACGGCATCGGCTTCCCGAAGGGCAGCGAACTGGTTGCCAAGGTCAATACTGCACTGGCCAACATGAAGAAGGACGGCCGCTACACCGAGATCTACAAGAAGTGGTTCGGGACCGAGCCGAAGCTCTGACGCTTGCTCCTTGCAGCATGATCCCACCGATCCTCGTTCACTCCGGTCGGATCATGCTCTAGCCGGGCGCGCCGGCTCATGCGGCGCGCTCCCCCAAGCCGGAGAGCCAATCCATGGAATTCGACTGGTCCGTCGTCGGCGAGGCCATGCCTGCTCTGTTGAGCGGCGCCCGCCTTACCATCCTCATCACCCTTGCCGGCCTCGTGGGCGGCCTTATCGTCGGCTTCGTAACGGGTCTGATGCGCGCCTATGGCAACAAGCTGCTCAACGCCATCGCCTTCGTCTATATCGAGCTGATCCGCGGCACGCCGATCGTCGTGCAGGTGATGTTCATCTATTTCGCGCTGCCGGTGCTGGCAGATGTCCGCGTCAACCCGATGACCGCGGCCGTCACCGCCATTGTCGTCAATGCCGGTGCCTATATCGCCGAGATCGTGCGCGGCTCCTTCCTCTCCGTGCATAAGGGCCTGAAGGAAGCGGGCCTCGCGCTCGGCCTGCCGATGTGGAAGGTGCTGGTCTATATCATCGGCCCGGTCGCCTTCCGGCGCATGATCCCGCCGCTCGGCAACCAGTTCATCGTCAGCCTCAAGGATACCTCGCTGTTCATCGTCATCGGCGTCGGCGAGCTCACCCGCCAGGGCCAGGAGATCATGGCCGCCAACTTTCGCGCCGTCGAGATCTGGAGTGCCGTGGCGATCCTCTACCTGCTGATGACCGGAACCCTGACGCTGATCCTACGCGTTACCGAAAAGAGGATGCGGATCCTATGAGCATCGTGGAATTTCGAAACGTCACGAAAACCTTCGGCTCCGTCGTGGTGCTGCGTGAGGTCGATCTCAATATCGACAAGGGCGAGGTGGTCGTGCTGATCGGCCCGTCCGGTTCCGGCAAGTCGACGCTGCTGCGTTGCATCAACGCGCTGGAGGAAATCAACGGCGGCGACCTCGTCGTCGACAATATCAGCGTCAAGGCCGGCCGTTCGCAGGTGCGGATGATCCGCCAGGAGGCCGGCATGGTCTTCCAGCAGTTCAATCTTTTCCCGCAAATGACCGCGCTGGAAAATGTCGCCTTCGGTCCCCGCCGCGTGCGTGGCGTCGGCCGCGCCGATGCGCAAGAGCAGGCCAAGGCGCTTCTTGCGAAAGTCGGGCTTGCCGAGCGCGGCCATCATTATCCGTCCGAGCTGTCGGGTGGGCAGCAGCAGCGTGTGGCGATCGCCCGGGCACTGGCCGTCAAGCCGAAGCTGATGCTGTTCGATGAGCCGACATCGGCGCTCGATCCGGAGCTTCGCCACGAGGTCCTGCGCGTCATGCAGTCGCTTGCCGAGGAAGGCATGACGATGATCGTGGTCACGCACGAGATGGCTTTCGCCCGCCAGGTCGGCACGCGGCTGATCTTCATGGAGGACGGAAAAATCTCCGTCGACGGCAATCCTGCCGCCCTGCTCGCCAACCCGGAAAATCCACGCCTGCGGGAGTTCTTGCAGCATGTCCACTGACAGCCGGCTCGGTTTCATCGAAGTTGCAGGTTCACCACACGACGTCGGCGTCCAACTCGGCCTTTTCGGCCGTGAGATCGCCCATCGCCATCTCGTCCTCGGTCACGCCTGGACCTCCGTCATGGCCTGGCGCGACGATCCGCGCGTTGCGGCCATGCGCGGGCTGGTGGAGGCGCGTTTCCCGGTCCACTGGGCGGAACTGCAAGGCCTTGCCGCTGGTCTCGATCTGCCATTCGACGACGTCTTCCTCTGGAACTGCCGTGGCGATGTCTGGGCCTTCGCACCTGATGGCTGCACGACGGTCCAGATCCCCGGCCGGGAACCGGTCCTTGCCCATAACGAGGATGGCGATCCCGGATTTCGCGGTCATTGCGCGCTTGCCCATGTCCGCCCCGAAAGCGGCCGGGCGTTCACCGGTTTCGTCTATCCCGCCTCGATCCCTGGCCACACCTTCGCCGTTACCGAGGCGGGTCTCGTCCAGACCGTCAACAATATCCGCTCGCGCTGCGTCGGCGCCGGTTTGCCGCGCATGATCCTGGGCCGGGCGCTGCTCGACAGCGCCTCGCTTGACGCGGCCGTTGGTCTCCTCAAGAGCGCCGAGCGCGCAGGCGCCTTCCACATGACGCTCGCCCAGCAGGGCGATCCGCGCCTGCTCAGCATCGAATATACCCACACGACCTGTAGCGTGGCCGTTGTCGAGCGTCCGCAATGCCATGCCAACCATTTGATCCACGACAGCACGAAAGGAGAGCGGCAGGTCATCACCGGTTCCTCCCGCTCGCGCCAGCAGCGAGGCGAGGGGCTCATGGTCGATGGTTCCCTCAACCCGCTCGATATTCTCTGGGACAACGGCGTATCGGCGCTTCCGATCCATCGCACCCAGCCCGACGACCCCGATCATGAAAATACGCTTGCCACGGCGGTTTTCCGAATCGGCGCACGTTCGGTCGCTTGGCAGGTTTATGATCAAGCTGGCAATGCGCCGCGCTTTATGATGGATGGGACGTTGACGCCGAGTTGAACATGGCCGTCAAGAGCGGAAGGACATTGTATCCAAGCGGTGAAACGCTTATGGGGACTAGCAGAGGCATCATCGAGCAGTCCTGCCGAGCCGCCTCCGAACTCAATGCGACCTCCTGCAGACGGCCATTCTGGCCTGGATTACGCGCTGATGCCAGCGGCCGAAGATGACACCATCGTGACTTGCTGCAATATCATGCCAGCGACCCTGGTCGTCATCAGCGGCAATGTCAAACACACGGGCAGCGATATCGCCTCGATGGACCGTGTGGCCTAACGCAGCGAGCGGCGGATAAGACGCCGACATCGGCCGGGGAACCTAACGACGCTCCTGCACCTGACAGTGTTGTGTCTTAGGCAACGTCGGCCAGGCAAGGAACTTGTGTTCCCGCTCGGGGATTTCCGCTGCCATCGGCCGCTTGTCGGCTGGAGCGGTCGTATAGGTGACCGGATTCAGGTAACGCTGCTGATCCGGCCGGTCGAGCCCGTCCCGCGACCGCAAGAAGCCGCCGCATTGATTGAGGCTGAGACGCAAAGGTCCGCGGTGGGTCAGCAAATAGTGCACCGTGAAGAGCCTTGCCCGACCATGGCGACAGCATGGAGTTCAAGGTGGGTTGGTGGCCTTGTAATAGTAATTGATGCCGAGATGACCCGGCGCCGACAGCGCTACGGCCTTCCATGACGATGCGCTCGACAATGCAATTCTTGAGCAGCGTGACGTTGTTGCGCGACAGCGTAGGTTTCAAGAAGGCATCGGTGTCAGACCATCTTTCCCATTCTTTGCAGTGATCCGATAATGCGTACGCCTTCGGGTGAGGGCGGTTGCAATCGTCCGTGACCGGCAGGCCCAGCTCCTTTGCCACGGCAAGGTAATGCCGGTCGGACGGATGAATATCGTTGCGTAATTACTGACGAAAAGCGGGCCGTTTCCTTCGATGCCGCCATCCGCCAAGACGCGGCTTTCGACGGCCTCGTAATGTGGGCGCAAGGCGGCCCAGTTGCACCCCGTGGCTCCGGACGCCTCCCAATCCTCGAAGTCGCCCGGCAGGACCGTTGCTAGATTCCCCTGGCCAAGAAGCTGATATTGCTCGGCGAGCCGACCGCCGCTGCGTCCTGCACCCCGGCAAGCAGATCGGCATCCGCAATGCCGCCGAGGCCGGTATTATCTCGATGATCAGGTGCGTCAACTGAGGCGCCCGAACGGAAAATCGGTATCCGCTTCCCGGGGAAGTGCTCTACTCCGCCAGCCCGACCTCCTGAGCCTTGCGCACCGCCTGGACCCGGTTGGAAACGCCGAGCTTTCCAAAAATGTTCTTCAGGTGCCATTTGACGGTCGGTTCGGATAGCGCCATATCGTCGGCGAGGTTGCGGTTGGAGGCGCCGGCGCAGAGGCGCGTCAGCACCTCGATTTCGCGCGGAGTCAGGGAGTCTGCCGGTCCCTTCGCCGTGGCGGGAAGGCCGGCGCCCTCTGCCTCAAGCGCCGCCAGCAATTGGCGGGCGAATTCGGCGATCGCCGGGTCTTCGGCGGCGAGATCGGGAAGGGCCGGGGCGAGGCTGGCGGCGAGGTTCGGTCCCTCGTCGAGCAGCAGGCGCTGGAAACGGCCGCGCCAGGCGATGCGCAGGGCCTGGGCCAGCGCCGTGCGGCTTTCCGACCCCGTGCAGCAACGGGCGAACAGCAGCAGTGCCACCATCAGCCGGCGGCTGCGCTCGCCGGCGCGCAGCGGCGGGATCAGCCGCTCCAGCAGGACGCGCGCCTCCGCCAGCCGCTTTTCCGCCAGCAGGATCCGGGCTTCGGCCAGCACCGCGAATTCGAGGATGATCGCCGGCGCCGCGTCGCCGCGCTCGATGCGAAAACGGTCGATGCAGGAGCGCGCCTCGGCGATGCGGCCGGCCGAAAGCAGCAGCCGCACCCGCTCATGCAGAATGACGGCGGCAAGGCGCAGATAGATGCGGTCGGCGGTCGCCTCCACATCGGCGAGGATGGCCAGCGCATCCTCGCCACGGCCGTGATGATGCAGCAGCCGCGCATAGGCGGGCACGCTGACGATCGGCGACAGGATGACGACGGCGCCCTCGATCAGCGGCCTGATATCCTCCAGCAGCCGCAGCGCCTCGGCGATGTCGCCGGTCTCGTAAGCGATATCCATCAGCATCGTCTTGGCCAACGCTTCGCCATAGGAGCCGGGGCCGAGCTGCTCGCTGGCGGCGGCGATGGCAGCGTTCAGCACGTCGCGGGCCAGATCCGGCCTCCCGGCGCTGCGCTCGATGGCGGCGAGATAGCAATTGCACAACACGAGACCGAGAATGCTGCCGGAGCGATGATGGGCGGCCAGCGCCGCCGTCACCGCTGAACGCGCCGCCTGCATGTCGCCGAGCGCATAATCATTGTAACCGATGATGTTGTAGGCGACGGCCCGCAGGAACCAGGCCGAGACGGGCAGGGCCTTCAGCGCGGCGCGCGCCTTGTCGCGGGCCTCCTCGAACCGCTCGCAGGTGCTGGCGACCGCGGCATCGAGCACCGCTAGCTCGTTGGCGATCGAGGTCGGGGGCAGGGTGCCGCTGTCGCCGGCGCGACCCGGATCGGCCTCCAGCAGCGTATAGGCGCGGGCAAGCGCCGCGGTGGCGCGGCGGGTCTGGCTGGAATGCACCGAGATCCAGATGATCGCGAATTGCAGGCGGATGCGCTCGTTGACGATCTTGCGCGGCAATTGCGCCAGCAGTTCCTCGATATCGCGGAACCGGCAATCGGCGATCATCGGCAAGGCGCAGCGCTCGACGATGGCGGCGGCGCGGCGATCGTCGCCGGCTGCCAGCGTGTGGCGCACCGCCTCGGCGGCGACCTCCTCGCGCAGATACCATTCGGCGGCGGCCAGATGCAGCGGCGCGATCGCCGCCGGATTGCGCTTCTCGAACTGGCGGCGCAGAAAATCGCGGAAGAGATGGTGGTAGCGATACCAGCGTCCCTCATTGTCCAGCCGCACGATGAAGAGTTGGCGCGCTTCCACCACAGCAATCATCGTCTCGGCCTCGGCAAGGCGCAGGATCGTGGCGCAGCTTTCGGCGGAAAACCGCTCCAGCACCGAGGTCTGCATCAGGAAATCCTGCAGGCCGGCATCGAGCACGCCGAAAACCTCCTGCATCAGGAATTCGGTGACTTCGCGCCCGCCCCCGGAAAAGCCGGCCAGCGTTTCGCCGGCGGCCAGTTGCAGCGTCGCGAGCTGCAGGCCGGCGGCCCAGCCTTCGGTCTTCGATACCATCAGGTCGAGCAGATCCGGGGCGAGACCGGCGCCCAGCCGGTTGGTCAGGAACAGGTCGGCATCGCCGCGATCGAAGCGCAGCTCCTCGACGCCGATTTCCACCAGGCGCCCGGACAGCCGCAGCCGCGCCAGCGACATCGGCGGAACGGTGCGGGTGGCGATGACCAGATGCATTCGGCCATCCAGCACCAGCCGCTCGACGATACCGATGACGGCGGGGTTTTCGATGAGATGCAGGTCGTCGAGGAACAGGGTCAGCGGCTGCGCCAGAGCCGCCGTCATCTGGCAGATTTCGGCGACCACCGCATCGATGAGCAGGATCGGGCTGGAGCGCAGCGTTTCCACCAGCACGCCGCGGCTCGCCAGCCACGGGCGAAGGGCGGCTTCGAGATGGGCGACGAAGACGTTTTCGTCATTGTCCTGAAAATCGAGCGACAGCCAGGCGGAGGCTTCGCCCTGTTCTGCCACCCGACGGCTCCATTGCGCCATCAGCACGGTCTTGCCGAAACCGGCGGGGGCGCCGACCAGCGTCAGCGAGGCATCCCCGCTGCCGCGCAGCCGGTGCAGAAGCCGCGGGCGCGCAACCCAGGGACCACGCTCCGCAGGCGGGTGCAGTTTGGTATCGCGAATAATCATTCACCGTCCACTCGTCGCCGCGCCAATCTCACGGCAATCGCGCCTATGAAAGGCAAAAGACGGCAACAGGTCAACCACATGCGGCCGGCTTTCCTTCCACCCGCATTCGCGCGATCCTGACGCCGGAAAAAATATCCCCCCGATGTCGGGACGGCACGATGTCGCGCGTCCTTGGAGCATTCCATCAGTCTTTCAGGAGGAAATGACCATGCCGAACACCATACGCCTGCACCGCGTCTTGGCCAGTAGCCCGGACAAGATCTACCGCGCCTTCATCGAGGCGGATGCGCTGGCCAAGTGGCTGCCGCCGAACGGTTTTGCCTGCACCGTGCATCATCTGGAGCCTGCGGTAGGCGGTACGTTCCGGATGTCGTTCCGCAATTTCACCACCGGCGAGAGCCATTTCTTCGGCGGCGAGTATGTCGAGCTGATCCCCGGCGAAAGCCTGCGCTATACCGACAGGTTCGACGATCCCAATCTGCCGGGTGAAATGCAGGTGACGGTCACGCTTCGGAAGGGGATGATCGGCACTGATGTGGAGATCATCCAGGCCGGCGTTCCGGACGTTATTCCGCCGGAGATGTGCTATCTCGGCTGGCAGGAATCGCTGCGCAATCTCGCAAGGCTGGTCGAGCCCGACATCCGCCAGTAATTCGACATGCCGGCAGCGAATTGTGATCCGCTGCCGGCATCGGCCTATTCGACGCCGAGCGCCTCGGCGGTGATCCAGAAGACGGCGTCCTGCGACTCTGCCGTTTCCACCCAGAAGAATTCCAGATACGGGAATTCCTCCTCGAGGATTTCCCGGCCCGAGCCGATTTCGCAAAGCATCCCGCCGCCGGGATTGAGGTAATCCGCTGCCTGCGTCAGGAGCGTGCGGACGAGATCGAGCCCGTCCTCGCCGCCGTCATGGGCCATTTCCGGCTCGGCGCGAAATTCCGCCGGGAAGGCGGCGATTGCTTCGTGGTCGACATAGGGCGGGTTGGTGATGATCAGGTCGTATTTGCGGCCGGCCAGTGGGGCGAAGAGATCGCCCTGGAACAGCGTCACCTGGTCTTCGACCTCATGCTCCGCCAGATTGATCTTGGCAACTTCCAGCGCATCGCCGGAGAGGTCGACGGCATCGACGGCCGCGTTCGGGAAGAATTTGGCGGCCAGCACCGCAAGGCAGCCGGAGCCGGTGCAGATATCCACAGCGCTTTCGACCGCCATCGGATCGGGCAGAAAGGTCGAGCCCTGGCTGTTCAGATATTCGCTGAACAGGATCTCGCCGATATGCGAGCGCGGCACGATCACCCGCTCGTCGACATGGAAACGCACACCCTGGATATAGGCGCGGCCGGTGATGTAGGAGGAGGGTTTGCGGGTGGAGACGCGCGTCTCGATCCGCGCGGCTAGCAGTTTTCGCTCGGCAGGCAGCAGG
The DNA here is from genome assembly GCA_017305935.1 of Hyphomicrobiales bacterium. Lineage (GTDB taxonomy): Bacteria > Pseudomonadota > Alphaproteobacteria > Rhizobiales > Rhizobiaceae > Metarhizobium. The sequence goes on from JAFKJU010000012.1 coordinate 105,358, forward strand.
CGGGCGTCGAGGAAGGGGTCGAGCCTATCGATCGGCAGTTCGAGCGTATCGAGCAGCAGATAGGCGGCGTCGTCGCCTGCCGTCGTCGTGCCGTGCCCATAGCTCAGATCGGCGGCGTTGAAGCGGGAGATCGCATAGCGCCAGTAGTCGCGCAACGTTACGAGTTCGCTGGTTATGTCGTCCTGGTTCACCGTCTTCTCACTTCTGCTGGCTTTGGCGCTGTGAGCGGTTCTACAATCAGGGGCGCACCCGGTCAAAGGCTTGCGATTTTTTGTTAAGACGATTCACCTTTCGAATCGCGAATGGCTGACAAGACCCGAGGACAGAACCATGAAGGAACGCCGCAAGCGGCAGAAACCTGCGGACGGCCGGGCGGCGCAGGCCGCGCCCGGTGGCAAGCGGGTGACCCTGCCGCGCGCCCTGTCGAAGCTCGGCTTCTGTTCGCGCACCCAGGCCGAAGCCCTGATCGCGGAAGGCCGGGTCGCCGTGGACGGTCGCGTCGTTCGCGATATCGCCGCCTGGGTGGACCTCTCCCTGGCGAAGATCGCCGTTGACGGACAGCGGATCGCGGCTGAGGAGCGCGTCTACCTGATGCTGAACAAGCCGCGCGGCCTGGTGACCACCCGCCACGATCCCGAGGGGCGGCCGACGGTCTTCGATTGCCTGAGGCATCTCGACCATGCGCATCTCTCGCCCGTCGGCCGCCTCGACAAGGCGAGCGAAGGCCTGCTGCTGTTCACCAACGACACGGAATTCGCACAGGCGCTGCTCGACCCGCAAACGCATGTGCCCAAGACCTATCACGTCCAGATGGACCGTATCGCCGACCCCGCGCTTCTCGAGGCGCTGGTCGCCGGCGTCGAGCACGACGGCGAGCGGCTCCATGCGCGCAACGCGCGAAAACTGCGCGATGGCGAGCGCAATTCCTGGATCGAAATCGTGCTCGACGAGGGCCGCAATCGCCAGATCCGTCGCATGCTGGAGGTGATGGACATCGCCTGCCTGCGCCTTGTGCGCGTTTCGATCGGCGACCTTGCGCTTGGCGATCTCGAAAAGGGCGCGGTCCGGGCGCTGACCGAGGCCGAAATCGAGGGACTGCGCCGGCGCGTCGATCGCAGGGCCTGAGCAGACCAGGCATTGACGAAGGGATTCGATTGCCATAATGATAAATCATCTGATGACTTTATGATAAAATGATGAAGCCGCTTTCCCGCACAAATCTGGCCGACAATGCCGCCGATGCCATCCGCGCCGAAATTCTCGGCGGGCGCTGGCCGATCGGTGAAAAACTGCCGAACGAAGCCAGCCTGTCGTCCATGCTGTCCGTCAGCCGTGGCACGGTGCGCGAGGCCGTGCGCGCACTGGTCTCGCAAGGCCTGCTGGAAACCCGCCAGGGCTCCGGCACCTATGTGCGCTCGGCCACCGACAGCGCCCGGCTGCTCAGCATGGCCCGGCGTGCCAACCTGCGCGACCAGTTCGAGGCGCGCTGCGCGCTCGAAGTCGAGGCGGCGCGGCTGGCGGCGCTGCGCCGGACGCCGGAAACGATTTCAGGGCTGCGCCGGCTGCTCGCCGGGCGAGGGCTCTATGAGGGAAATGAGAAGGCGGGTTTCGTCCGCCGCGATTTCGCTTTCCACAAGGCCGTGATCGCCGCCTCCGGAAATCGGGCGCTGGTGGAAATCTATGATTTCTTCTCTGCCTCGATAGCCGAAACCATTGCCGCAACGCTCGAGGAAGACCTTCCCGAGCCTGACCTGCAGGCCCATGCCGATATCGTCGACGCCATCGAAACCGGCGATCCCGGCAAGGCCGATGCCGCCGTGCGCCGTTTCATGGCCCCGGTCTTCGCCGCGCTCGACAGGACGCTCCGCTCATGACCAAACCGATACCCCAGGCCGTTGCCCGCACGCTCGACGCTGTCGAGGACACGCTCGTCGTCGATGACGAGATCGAGACGCCGGCGCCGTCGCGAGGGGGCGCTTTCGGCCGCTTCGTGCTCGGCGCCAGCCTGGTCATGATCGCATTCAATTTGCGGCCGGTATTTTCCAGCGCGTCGGCGCTACTGCCCGAAATCCGCAGCGATTTGGCGCTGTCGCCGCTCGGCGCCAGCCTGTTGACCACGCTGCCTGTCGTCTGCCTCGGCGCGTTTTCGCCGTTGGCGCCGCGTCTTGCGCAGCGTTTCGGGTCGGAGCGCACCTTGCTCGGCGTGCTGTTCCTGCTGGCACTGGGAACCGCCCTGCGCGGCCTGTCCTCCGTTGCCCTGCTGTTTTTCGGCACGGCGCTGGCCGGGGCCTGCATCGCGGTCGGAAATGTGCTGCTGCCTGGTCTGGTCAAGCGCGATTTCGCCAACCGCACCGCGTTGATGACCGGTTTCTACACCATGGCGCTCTGCGCCGGTGCAGCGGGCGCCGCCGGCCTCACCTTGCCGATCGAAAAGGCGCTGGGCGGCTCCACGGCCGGCGCGCTGGCCTCCTGGGCGCTGCCGGCGCTGCTGGTCGGGCTGCTCTGGCTGCCGCAGGTCTTCGCGGTCAAGGGCCAGGTGAAGCGCAACCGGCTGAGCGTGCATGGCCTTTGGCGCGATCGGATGGCCTGGAGCGTGACGCTGTTCACCGGGCTGCAATCGGCGCTTGCCTATTGTGTCTTCGGCTGGCTGGTGCCGATCCTGCGCGAACGCGGGCTGGATGGCATCACCGCCGGCGGTATCGTTTCGATGTCGGTGATGGTGCAGGCGGCCGCCTGCCTCGTCGTGCCGCATATCGCGGTGCGCGGCAGGGACCAGCGCCTCGTCAACGTCTCGCTCTGCGCCTTCGCCGCCGTCGCGCTGCTCGGCCTTTTGTTTGCGCCGCTGTCGACGGTATGGATCTGGGCGGTGCTGCAGGGTATCGGCCAGGGCGGGCTGATTGCAGCAGCGATGACCGTCATCGTGCTGCGCTCGCGCGATCCGCATGTCGCGGCGCATCTTTCCGGCATGGCGCAGTGCGTCGGTTATCTGCTGGCCGCGACCGGGCCGCTGATCGTCGGCCTGATCCGGGGATGGACCGGCAGCTTCGCCTGGTGCGCCGTGCTGTTCGTCGCGCTCGGTCTGGGTGCGGCCGTCAACGGCTGGCGCGCCGGCAGCGCGCTTTACGTGGAGGCCGAGACACGCGAGGCCGTCGACTGACGCCGTCGCCCGGCATGAATCCCACCGAGCGACAAATACATCGCGAATGTCGTCATGCGCGGCGATATATTCTCAGGAGTGTCCGATTTTTCTATGATTAAACCGTGGATTGATCGACTTTAGATTGTCATATGACAGTTTTTTAAAGAATCCATTCCAGGTTGTGTCTGATCAATACTGTTTCGAGCCGTGGTTTTTTGAAAAATTTTCGATTCGATAACCATTTTACTTTAGTTCTGTCGCTCACCCGAAGATGTCGTCGGGAATTGCACTCATGTGCGGCATGACTTCATGACGTCAGAAATGAGTTCGGCGCGGCAGAAGTGACATGTCCACCTCCAGGGAATGTCCATCATGAGAATAAAGAGCCAATTCATCGTGCTCGCGTCGGTCACGGGCCTTGCGATCACGAGTCTCGTCGGCAGCCTCTGGGGGTATGCCGGCGCCGCCCGTGACGTCACGAACGCTTATGACCAGAAGTATCGCTCCTATCTGCTGGCCGACGGCCTGCGTCAGTCTTCCGACGACCTGACGCGTCTGGTGCGAACCTATGCCGAGACCGGCGACAAATCCTACAAGGACCAATACAACGCCGTCGTCGAAATCCGCAACGGCAAGCGCCCGCGCCCGCAGGATTACCACCGGATCTACTGGGACTTCGTCGCCGGCGGCGATGCCAAGCCGCGACCGGACGGCCCGGCCATCTCCACCGTCGACTTGATGAAGCAGGCCGGTTTCACCGCCGAGGAATTCGCGCTGCTGGATGAGGCCGGCAAGCGCTCGGATGCACTGATCAAGCTCGAGACGGATGCGATGAACCTCGTCGATAACATCCCCACGCTCGGCCCTGATGCCAAGGCGAAGGCCACGGCGATGCTCAGTTCGCCCGACTACCACAAATTCAAGGCCGAGATCATGAAGCCGGTGGATGCCTTCTTCGTGAAGCTGGAAGGCCGCACCCAGGCCGCCATCGACGAAGCCAATGCCCGCGCCGGTTTCTACTGGATGCTGACCACGGTCGCCATGGCCGTGTTGATTCTAATGCTTGCCATCGTCGGCTTCGTCACCTTCAAGCGCATCATCGGCGGCATGAGCAAGCTCGGCAAATCGATGGAGCAAGTGGCTGGCGGGCAACTGGATACGCAGATCGCGCTCGCCGGACAGGATGACGAGATCGGCGACATGGGCAAGGCGCTCGAGGTCTTCCGCGAGGCCGCCATCGCCAACCGCCGTATGGAGAGGGAAGCGGAAGAAGGTCGCAGACGCGCGGAGGTCGAACGCATCGCCATGCAGGAGAAGGCTGAACTCGACGCCGCCGAGCGGCTGCGCGTTGCGACCTCCGGCCTTGCCGCCGGGCTCAAGCGGCTGGCGTCGGGCGATCTCGCCTTCCAGCTCAACGAGGCCTTCGCCGAGGATTTCGAAGCGCTGCGCCACGACTTCAACCAGTCGGTCGCCCAGCTTCGCGAGACGCTTTCGGCCATCTCCGGCTCGATCTCGACACTCGACACCGGCACCCGCGAGATCGCCGTCGGCACCGACAACCTGTCGAAGCGCACCGAGCAGCAGGCGGCGTCTCTGGAGGAAACGGCGGCAGCGCTTGACGAAATCACCGCCAACGTCGCAAGTTCCAGCAAGCGCACCGAGGAGGCGCGCAGCGTCGCCAGCCGCGCCAACCATTCGGCCGCCGAATCCGCGCAGGTCGTCTCCCATGCCGAGGAGGCGATGCGCAAGATCGAGGAAAGCTCGCAGCAGATTTCCAATATCATCGGCGTCATCGACGAGATCGCCTTCCAGACCAACCTGCTGGCGCTGAACGCCGGCGTGGAAGCGGCGCGTGCCGGAGAGGCCGGCAAGGGTTTTGCGGTCGTTGCCCAGGAAGTGCGCGAACTGGCGCAGCGCTCGGCCCAGGCGGCCAAGGAAATCAAGGGCCTGATCCAGAACTCCTCGTCGGAGGTCGACAACGGCGTCAAGCTGGTGCGCGATACCGGCTCGGCGCTGAAGACGATCAGCGGCTTCATCGTCGAGATCAATGCCCATATGGAATCGATCGCCAGTTCCGCCAGGGAGCAGTCGATCGGCCTCGCCGAGGTCAATACCGCGGTCAACGCCATGGACCAGACGACCCAGCAGAATGCCGCCATGGTCGAGGAATCCAACGCCGCTTCCAATACGCTTGCCACGGAAGCGGTACGCCTGCGGGAGCTGGTCGGCCAGTTCCACCTCGACGGCGGTGGCGCTGCCCACATGCCGGCGGCGCGCATCGCCCGTCATGCCGATCCGGCGGTTGTCTCTCCCGCGCGGGTGCTGGGCCGCAAGGTGGCCTCCGCCTTCGCCGGCAACGCGGCGATCGATAACCGCAGCGAATGGCAAGAGTTCTGAACGGGTGAAAACGCGGCCCGGCGCCACAGCGCCGGGCCGCATCATCATGTCGTTGTTGCTCTGTTGCGACAGTCATTTCCCGTCGCCTGTCCTATAGTCGAATCATGTGGCGGGAGTGGGTAATGCTGACAGACTGGCCGAAAGAAGCTTTGACTTCGGAAACGATGGTATTCCTGAAATCGATCCTTCAGGAGTGGTGCGTAAAAAATGGCGCCTCGATCCTGAGTGATGCCGGTGCGGCCAAGGCCCGCTCGCTGATCGACTGGTATGAATTCGGCATCCGGGATCGCGACGAACTGCTGAGATTGCTGTCGGAGGAAATCGATCCGGCGACGCGGGCGGCCTCTCCTTGAAAAACCCACCAATCCTTGCGAAGGATGCAAGACCTTTGGCCGGGAAAAAACACGGATCCAGTGTTCTTGCATTCGTTGCAGGTTATTTTTCCTCACCCGGATATTGCGCGTCCTTCAGCAGGCTTGCCAGATGGATGGTGTTGCGCACCAGCATCGAGACCATCGTTTCCACGGTCTCGGGCACCTTCTTGAGATCGACGAAATTCGTCGAGCCCATGGCTTCGCCGACCCAATAGGCGCCGGCATTGGCGGGGATGGTGAACCCGACATCGTTGAGGGCCTGGAACAGTTCCGCGCAGACATGATGGGCACCGTCCTCGTTGCCGACGACGGCGACGGCCGCCACCTTGCCGTAGGAGACCATGCGGCCCTCGTCGTCGGTCTCGTCGAGAAAGGCGTCCATGCGCTCCAGCGCCCGCTTGCAGACGCTGCTCGGCTGCCCGAGCCAGATCGGCGTACCCACAAGCAGAATATCCGCCTTGAGAATCTTTTTGCGGATCGCCGGCCAGGCGTCGCCCTTTCCCTCGTCTGAAGTGACGCCCGGCTTGATGTCGTGATCGGCGAGCCGGATGGTTTCGGTTTCCACGTCCTGTTCGGCAAGTGCTTCGACGATCAGGGCAAGCAGCCGGTCGGTCGAGGATTTTTCCGAAGAGCCGGAAGGTTTCAGGGTGGCGTTGAAGGCGAGGGCGCTGAGCGGCATGGGGTTTCCTTCATGATGCAACGCCAACCGAACGACCGCACGGGAGAATTGTTCCTGTCCGTGCCGCGCCGCCGGAAACTCGCCATCGCCGCAAAACTATGGCACCCTTTCTAGCCGGTGAAACTGGAAAAGGCATCGGATCAGCCATGACCTACGAGCTTTATTACTGGGACGGCATTCAGGGCCGAGGGGAATTCGTGCGGCTGGCACTGGAAGAGGCGGGTTCCGACTACATCGACGTGACCCGCGAGCCCGGTCGTGGCACCGATGCGATGATGGCGATCATCAAGAGCGAAGCCGAGGCGCATATCCCCTTCGCGCCGCCTTTCCTGAAGGATGGCGCCCAGATCGTCTCCCATGTCGCCAACATCCTGTTCTATCTCGGACCCAAGCTGGGTCTGGCGCCTGGGGATGAGTCCTTGCGCATCTTCGCCAACGGCCTGCAACTGACGATCACCGATTTTGTCGCCGAGATCCACGACTCCCATCACCCGATCGCGCTGTCGAAATATTACGAGGACCAGAAAGCCGAGTCCAAGGCGCGCAGCGCCGAATTCCGCACCAGCCGCATCCCGAAATTCCTCGGCTATTTCGAGCGTGTGCTGCAGCGCAACCCGGCTGGCGGCGCCCATATTGTCGGCAACGCGCTGAGCACCGTCGATCTGTCGTTGTTCCAGGTCGTCGAGGGTCTCCGTTACGCCTTTCCACGGGCGATGAGGGATTTTGAAGAACGGTTTGCGGGGCTGGCGGCGTTGCATGGGCTCGTTGCCGCAAGGCCGCGCATCGCCGCTTATCTGGCGTCGCCCCGCCGTCTCGCCTTCAACGAAAACGGCATATTCCGCCACTATCCGGAATTGGACGGCGAGTCCTGACATGCGGAGATGAAAAACCTGTGGTCTCAATCCGGAATTTCCATCCCGCCTCAATGCCGCCGGATCGATTTTCGATGACATGCGTTAACCCCCGCGACGATCGCCATCGCTTCGCCGCGCGCGGTTGCATACCAAGGAGACAGGGAATGAAAAACAACCTTTTCAAAATCATGCTCGCCACGGGCATTTGCCTTGCCGGCGCGGCCCAGGCGGCCGATCTCGTCGAGCGGCGCTATGAAGCGCCGGAAGGCGCGCGTGATGGCGTCAAGATCGGTTACCTGGAATGCGATATCGGCGGCGGCGCCGGCTACGTGCTCGGCTCTGCGAAGGAAGTCGGCTGCACTTTCCGTTCTGCCAGGAGCAACGAGCCGCTGGATCAGTATACCGGTGTGATCCGCAAGCTCGGCGTCGATGTCGGCGTGACCACGCGCGGAAGACTGGTCTGGGCCGTCTTCGCGCCGACCGCCGGTTATCATCAGGGCTCGCTCGCCGGCCTCTATGAAGGGGTGACGGCGGAGGCGACGGTCGGCGCCGGTGTCGGCGCCAATGTCCTGATCGGCGGCACCAGCGGCTCGATCCACCTTCAGACGATCAGCGTCACCGGCCAGCTTGGCCTGAACGCCGCCGCCGGCGGCGTTTCGGTAACGCTTACCCCCGCCTGATCCTCACGCCTGTGAAAACCCCATGGCCGAAAGGCCATGGGTTCGCCTCTCAGGAGTATCGTCGCCCGCTTCGAAAGCCCGTCATTGCCCGCCCTCTTGCGAGAAGGCTGTACATGGCGGCTATATCAGCTACAAATAGACAATTGACCGGCGCGAACCGGACAAATTCAGCCAGGATGCGCGAATCCGCCGGCGTCAGGAACGGGCCTTGCCCCCGTACCAAGGCGTCGGATTTCGCGCATGCAGGCTGTGGCGGCGCGCGGGACTTTTGAATGCTGGGAGGCAAAACCAATGACGATTTCGGTCCCGAAACCTGTCGGCGTCGATATTGCGGAGCGCAAGCTCAGGGTCGGCTTCGTGCTCGCCCGGTCGTTCACGCTCTCCGCCTTCGCGCTGTTCGTCGATACGCTGCGCCTGGCGAGCGACGAGCTCGATCGCTCTGGCCGCGTGCTGGCTGATTGGCAGGTGCTGAGCAGCACCCGCCATCTGATTTCGTCCAGCTGCGGCGTGCAGGTGGCGCCGACCTCCGATCTCGTCGATCCCTCCCAATTTCAATACATCGTCGTCGTTGGCGGCCTGCTGACCGTCAAGGAGCCGGTCGATAGCCAGACGCTGACCTATCTCAGGCGCGCCAGCGCCGCCAACGTGCCGCTGATCGGCGTCTGTACCGGCACCTTCATCCTGGCCGAAGCCGGCTTGATGAAGCAGCACCATACCTGCGTGAGCTGGCTGCATGTGCAGGCGTTCCGCGAACGTTTTCCCGACCACAAGGTGCGCTCGGACCGGATCTACAGCCTCGACCGCAATCGCGGCTCTTGTGCCGGCGGCTCCAGCACCGCAGACATGGCCGCGGCACTGGTGCGGCGCTATATCAGCCGCGCCGCGGAAAAGAACGCGCTGGAAGTGCTGCAGATCGAGAAGGCGCGTTCGCCCTTCGACATCCAGCCACGCCGCCCGCTGGCGATCGAATGTCAGGACAGCCGCATCAAATCCGTGCTGCTGTTGATGGAAGGCCATCTCGACGGTGGCTTGACCATGGCCAAGCTCGCCGCCTCGGCGCGGCTGTCACGCCGCCAGCTCGAACGGCTGTTCATGAACGAAGTCAAGATGTCGCCGATGGTGGTCTACAAGAAGGTGCGCATGGAGCACGCCAAGGTGCTCCTTTTGAAATCCAAGGCGCCGCTGATCGAGATCGCGCTGGAGACGGGTTTTGCCAGCGCCTCGCATTTCACCCGTGTCTTCAAGAGCATCTATGGTATGACCCCAACCGACTTGCGCACCGGCGCACGCGCCGCGTAAGTTCACCCTTATGGCAGGTCCAAGGCCTTCAGCCTGGCACTGTCGGGCTGGTCGATATTGCGCATCAGCTGTACCAGCCAGGTGACGAAGACCCGCACCTTGTTGGAAAGATGCCGCGTCTGCGGATAGACGACATAGAGGGGCAGAGGATCGCGATGCCAGCTCTCCAGCACCGGCACCAGCCGCCCTTCGGCGAGCGCTTCGCGGGCCATGAAAAGCGGCATCTGGGCGATGCCGAGACCGGTCAGCACCGCCGCCATGTAGGTGCGGCTGTCATTGGCCGAGACGATGTAGCGCGGCAGGATCTGCTTCGCTTCGCCCTGCCTTTCGAATTCCATCGGCATCACCCGGCCCATCTGCGCCTGTAAATACGCGACGGCATAGTGGTCGCGGGTCAGGTCGTCTGGTGTTTCCGGCACGCCGTGCCGGTCGATATAAGCAGGGGCGGCGCAGGCGACCAGGTCGATTTCGGAGACCTTGCGGGCGATCAGCGACTGGTCGCTCGGCGTGCCGGCCCTCAGCGCGCAATCGACGTTTTCGGCGATGTAGTCGACGAGCCGGTCGCCGACGCCGAGGTCGATCTGGATCTGCGGATGCCGCTCGTGGAAATCGTGCAGCGCCGGAATGACGATCAGGTCGGCGAAGGCGCCGGCCATCTCGACGCGCAGGCGGCCGGAGGGCTGGGCTTGGGAATGCGACAGGCTGCCGTCGAGCTCATCGATTTCGGAGAGGATCTGCGCGGCGCGTTCGTAGTAGAGTGCGCCGTCGGTTGTGACCATCACGCGGCGGGTGGTGCGGTTGAGAAGGGTCGTGCGCAGATGCGCTTCCAGCCCCTGGATGAGATTGGTGACGGTGGTCTTGGGCATGCCGAGCGCCAGGGCGGCGCGCGAAAAATTGCCCGTTTCCACCACGCGCACGAAAACCCGCATGGCCGAAAGCTGATCCATGGGAGAACCCTTCGCGGAAAAAATTATACCATTATTCGAAAATCCGAATAGTGATACCCGATAATATGCTCTTATCCAAGTTTCGATGAATAATGATATGACTTGGCAAGTGAGAACATGCACCCATCCCCCCGGGGACAGTGAGCGGCATGTGAAAGGTGAAGGCCATGAATGGCGAATGGAAAGACATGGATGTGGATGGCACCGGGCGTTGCACCATGCCGTTTCGCGTCTATGACGGTTCCGCCCAGGGCAAGAATGCGCCGGTCGTTTTGTATTTCGGTGGCGGCGCCTTCCTCGACCGGGAGCGGAACGACGAAAGCCCCGTGGCGCGGGCCTTTGCCGAGTCCGGCGCGGTCGTCGTCGAGGCCGACTATGCCCGGCCCTCGGAAAACGTCTTTCCCAAGGCGCTCGAATGCGCCTTCGCCGCCTTGCGCTGCCTCAGCGGCAAACGCAAGCAATATGGCGGCCGGCGTTCGCCGCTGCTTGTCGCCGGCGAAGAGGCCGGCGGCAACCTGGCGGCGGGCGTGGCGCTGAAGGCGCGCGACCAGATGCCGAACGAGATCGACGGCCAGATCCTCCTGTCGCCGCTGATCGACCCGCTGATGGCCACCGCCTCCTTTCGCGAGGCGGAGGAAAGCGGCATGCGCGAGCGCTGGACGGAGGGCTGGAACCATTATCTCGGCTCCGGCGGCGGTTTTTGCCACCCCTATGCCGCGCCGGGGCACTGTTCGCGATTGTCAGGCGTGGCGCCCGCGCTGATCCTGACGTCGCAGGACGATCCGCTGCGGGACGAGGCGGCCGCCTATGCCGCCCGCCTTGTTGCGGCGGGCGTCAAGGTGACGAGCCGTGTCCTGCCGGCCTGCCGGGGCTGGACGCAGATTTATGAGGCGCAAGCCCGCTGCGGATGCGTTCCGCCCGGCGAGCTTCGCACCGAATTCGAGAATTTTATCGAGGGTCTGGACGCCAGAGCCTCCTGTTTCAAGAGACATGACCGGTCCGACTGAGGACCATAAGGAGATACACATGTCGTCGAACAAGAAACGCTGGGCCCTGTGGGGCGCCGGCCTGGGTGTCGCTGCGTCGATTTCCGCGGCGGGTTTTCATTTCGACCTGACCTCCGGTGCCAATGCCGCATCCGCCCCTGCCGCCGCCCCGCCGCCGGCCGTTCCCGTCACCGTGACGGCCATCGAGCCGCGCGACGTTACCACCTGGCAGGAATTTTCCGGCCGGCTGGAGGCTGTCGACCGGGTGGAACTGCGCTCGCGCGTCGCCGGCGCCATCCAGTCGGTGCATTTTCGTGAGGGAGCGCTGGTGAAAGCCGGCGACCTCCTGGTCAAGATCGATCCCGCGCCCTTCGAGGCTGCGGTGGCGCAGGCCGAAAGTCTGGTCGCTTCCGCTCAGGCCAAGCTGGCGCTGGCCGAGACCGAGCTGGGGCGCGGCGAGACGCTGCAGGCCAAGAAGGTGATTTCGCAGAGCGATTTCGCCCAGCGCCGCAGCGTCCATGACGAGGCGCGCGCCAATCTCAGGGCCGCCGAGGCGGCGCTGACCACCGCGAAACTCAATCTCGGCTATACCGAGATCCGCGCCCCCATCTCCGGCCGCGCCGGCAAGCTGGAGATCACCGAGGGCAATCTTGTCGCCGCCGGCTCCGGTTCGCTGCCGCTCACGACGCTGGTCTCCTCGGGCGAAATTTATGCCGGCTTCAACGCCAATGAGGAGCTGATCGCCCGCACGCTCGCTGCCCTGCCGCAGGATTCCGGCGCTTTGCCGGCCATCGAGCAGGTTCCGGTGGAGATCGGCACGCTCAGCGACGAAGGCACGCCGCTGTCTGGCAAGCTGCAACTGATCGACAACGAGGTCGATGCCGCCAGCGGCACGATCCGCGTCCGCGCCGTCTTCGACAATCCCGGCAACCGCCTGATCCCCGGCCAGTTCGTGCGCATCCGCATGGGCGAGCCGAAGGCGGAAAAGCGGCTGATGATCAGCGAGCGAGCGCTCGGCACCGATCAGGACAAGAAATACGTCTTCCTCGTCGATGCGAAGAACACCATCGCCTATCGCCAGGTTCAGCTCGGCGCCTCGGTTGATGGCATGCGCATCGTCGAAAAGGGCCTCGCCGCCGGCGATCGCATCGTCGTCAACGGCCTGCAGCGCGTCCGTCCCGGCACCGTAGTCGATCCGCAGACGGAAGTCGCCGCAGCCAAGTAAACCTCTCCGGCGGGCATGGACCCGCCGGCTTTTCCCTTTGATCTACCCCCAAGCTTTCGGCCCTTGGCCGTAGGCCAGGGACAGTTCGTCCCTATGTCAGCCCTTTGGAGAGGGTGCCGCCATGAACATCTCACGGTTTTTCGTCGACCGCCCGGTCTTTGCCGGTGTCCTGTCGCTGCTGATCGTCATCGCCGGCCTGATCGGCATGCGCTCGCTCCCGATTTCCGAATATCCCGAAGTCGTGCCGCCTTCCATCGTCGTGCGGGCGCAATATCCGGGCGCCAACCCGAAGGTGATCGCCGAGACGGTGGCGACGCCGCTGGAAGAGCAGATCAACGGCGTCGAGGACATGCTCTACATGTCCAGCCAGGCGACCGCCGACGGCGTCATGACGCTGACGGTCACCTTCGCGCTCGGCACCGATCCCGACAAGGCGCAGCAGCTCGTGCAGAACCGCGTCAGCCAGGCCGAGCCGCGCCTGCCGGCGGAGGTGCGCGCCCTCGGCGTCACCACGGTCAAGAGTTCGCCGGACCTGATGATGGTCATCCATCTCTCCTCGCCGGACAATCGCTACGACATCACCTATTTGCGCAACTACGCCGTGCTCAACATCAAGGACCGGCTCGCCCGCATCGACGGCGTCGGCCAAGTGCAGATCTTCGGCTCGGGCGATTATTCGATGCGCATCTGGATCGATCCGCAGAAGGCGGCCGAGCGTGGCCTTTCAGCCAGCGACGTCGTTGCTGCCATCCGCCAGCAGAATGTTCAGGCCGCCGCCGGCGTCATCGGCGCCTCGCCGAACCTTGACGGCATCGACCTCCAGCTGTCCGTCAATGCGCAAGGACGTCTGCAATCGCCGGAGGAATTCGGCCGCATCATCGTCAAGAGCGGTGCAAACGGCGCGATCACCCGGCTTTCGGATGTCGCCCGCATCGAACTCGGCGCTGCCGACTATTCGCTGCGCTCGCTGCTCGACAACAAGCAGGCGGTCGCCATCCCCGTCTTCCAGGCGCCGGGCTCGAATGCCATCGAGATCTCCGACCAGGTGACCGCGACGATGAACGAGCTGCAACTCGCCATGCCCGAAGGCGTGCGTTACGACATCGTCTACGACACCACGCAGTTCGTGCGTGCCTCCATCGACAAGGTCGTGCATACGCTGCTCGAAGCGGTGGCGCTGGTCGTGCTGGTCGTCATCCTCTTCCTGCAGACCTGGCGCGCCTCGATCATTCCGCTGCTCGCCGTCCCGGTCTCGATCATCGGCACTTTCGCCGTGATGTATGCCTTCGGTTTCTCGATCAATGCGCTCAGCCTGTTCGGACTGGTGCTGGCAATCGGCATCGTCGTCGATGATGCCATCGTCGTGGTCGAAAACGTCGAGCGCAATATCGAGAACGGGCTTTCGCCGCGTGAGGCCACCTATCAGGCGATGCGCGAAGTCTCCGGCCCGATTATCGCGATTGCGCTGGTGCTGGTCGCGGTCTTCGTGCCGCTCGCCTTCATTACCGGGCTTTCCGGCCAGTTCTATCGCCAGTTCGCGCTGACCATCGCTATCTCGACGGTGATTTCAGCGATCAATTCGCTGACGCTGTCGCCGGCACTGTCGGCGCTGCTGCTCAGGGGCCATCATGCGCCGAAGGACTGGCTGACGCGTGTCATGGACCGGACGCTCGGCTGGTTCTTCCGCGGCTTCAACGGCGCCTTCGGCGCCAGCTCGAATGCCTATGGCCGTGGCGTCGGTAAGATCCTGTCGCGCAAAAGCATCATCATGATGGTCTATCTCGTGCTCGCCGGTACCACCTACCAGCTTTTCCAGGCGGTCCCCGGCGGCTTCGTGCCGGCGCAGGACAAGCAATATCTGATCGGTTTCGCCCAGCTTCCCGATGCCGCGACCCTCGACCGCACCGAGGACGTCATCCAGAGGATGAGCGATATCGTGCTGGCCCAGCCGGGCGTCGAACATGCCATCGCTTTCCCCGGCCTGTCGATCAACGGTTTTACCAACGGCTCGAATGCCGGCATCGTCTTCGTGGCGCTCGCCCCGTTCGAGGAGCGCACCACGCCGGAGCTTTCGGCGGGCGCCATCGCCATGCAGCTGAACCAGAAATTCGGCGCTATCCAGGATGCCTTTATCGCCATGTTCCCGCCGCCGCCCGTTCAGGGGCTCGGCACGACCGGCGGCTTCAAGTTGCAGATCGAGGATCGCGCCGGCCTCGGCTACCAGGCGCTCGACGAGGCGACCAAGGCGTTTCTCGCGAAAGCCTATCAGGCTCCGGAGCTTGCCGGCCTGTTCTCCAGCTTCCAGATCAACGTGCCGCAACTCTATGCAGATCTCGACCGCGAGAAGGCCGAACAGCTCGGCGTCTCGGTCACCGATGTCTTCGAGACGCTGCAGATCTATCTCGGCTCGCTTTATGTGAACGACTTCAACGCCTTCGGCCGCACCTACAGCGTGCGTGTGCAGGCGGATGCGAAATTCCGCGCCCGCTCCGAGGATATCGGCGCGCTGAAGGTCCGCTCGCAATCGGGTCAGATGATCCCGCTGTCGACGCTGCTCAAGGTCGAGGCGACGACCGGGCCGGAACGCACCACGCGCTACAACGGCTTCCTCGCCGCCGACATCAATGGCGGCCCGGCGCCGGGTTTCTCCTCGGGGCAGGCGCAGGCGGCCATCGAGCGCATCGCGGCCGAGACCCTGCCCAAGGGCATCGGCTTCGAATGGACCGACCTGACCTACCAGCAGATCCTCGCCGGCAGTTCGGGCATCCTCGTCTTCCCGCTCGCCTTGCTGCTCGTCTATCTGGTGCTCGCCGCCCAGTATGAAAGCCTGACCCTGCCGCTGGCGATCATCCTGATCGTGCCGATGGGTGTGCTCGCGGCGTTGACCGGCGTGTGGCTGACGGGTGGGGACAATAATATCTTCACCCAGATCGGGTTGATCGTGCTGGTGGGGTTGTCGGCGAAGAACGCGATCCTGATCGTCGAATTCGCCCGCGAGCTGGAATTTGCCGGACGCTCGCCGGTGCAGGCGGCGATCGAAGCCAGCCGGCTGCGCCTGCGACCGATCCTGATGACCTCGGCCGCCTTTATCATGGGCGTGGTGCCGCTGGTCACGTCGACCGGCGCGGGTGCGGAAATGCGCGCGGCAATGGGCGTCGCCGTCTTCTCCGGCATGATCGGCGTCACGGTGTTCGGCATCTTCATGACACCGGTCTTCTACGTGCTGGTGCGACGTCTTGCCGGCAACCGGCCGCTGCAGCATCACGGCGCGGTTATAGCGCCCACAGCGCAGCATCCGATGGCCGCCGAATAGGTTGCTGATCAAAAAAAGACCCCGGTCCACCGGGGTCTTTTCGTCTAGGATATTCAACCGGAAATGAGATCGCCGCGTCGCCATTTCTCGCGGCCCCAGTTGCGGATGCGCATCCGGTCGGCAACGAACGCGCCCAGGAACGGCGCGGTGACGAAACTGATGACGGTCACGGCGGGAATGGAATATTTCGCATGGTCCGCCAGCCAGGGCACCATGAGCACCGTCACCACGCCGACGCCAAAAACGATGGCATTGGCCATCATGGCGCCGATTATCTTCAACCATGTATCCGTACTGATCATCGGGAAATCTCCTTTCGGGATTCCAACCCCGGGGGAGATCATTTTGTTCCGGCCTATTTCGTGGCAATCAGCCCCCGGACATCGCCTGGGGCGGGACCGGCGAGGTCGATGCCGACCTGGTCGCGCCCGCGCATCTTTGCGGCATAAAGTGCAAGATCGGCGCGACGATAGAGTTCGTGCGAATCGTCGCCGCGCAGCGCGCAGGCGAGGCCGGCCGAGAAAGTATACGGGAAACTCACCTGTGCGGGCAGGGGACGGGAATGGCGAATGGCAAGCAGCATCCGTTGCAGGATGGCTTCCGCTTCGCCCATGACGGTGTTGGGCAGGATCAGCACGAATTCCTCGCCGCCGACGCGGCCGAAAACGTCCGTCTTGCGCGTCAGCCGCTGCAGGGTGATCGCGAAATCCTTGAGCACGGCGTCGCCGACGCTATGGCCGAACCGATCGTTGATGTATTTGAAGTTGTCGATGTCGAGCACCGCCAGACAGCCGACTTCGCGGCACTGGTCGCCGGTTCCCCGCACCAGCTCGTCCAGCTTGGCCATGACAAAGCGGCGGCTGGTGACGCCGGTCAGTTCGTCGGTTTGCGAGGCTTTTATGGCAGTATCGCGATCCTGCCGCAATGCCCGTTCGTCGGAACGGATCGAGGTGATGTCGCTGGCGACACACAGCATCCAGCCGTTCGGCTGCATCGTCTCGGTCATCCACAGCCAGCGGCCGTCATGAAGATCGGTCTCAAAGGCGCGAAAGCCGGCCTTGCCGCGCCGCGCCATCGTCGATCGCAGCCAGGTCTCGAAATCCGTGGTCTTGACGACGGTACCGCGTCCCGCATGGAAATTCCGGCGCATGAGATCGGGCCAGCCGGGATGCTCGTCCTGGCCGATGAACCAGGCGGCACGGAAAGCGTCGTTGGCGTAACGCAGGCAATCGTCCTGATCATAGAGTGCGATCAGAACGCCTGCTTCTTCCATGAGCTGCCTCATTTGCAGCATCGTCTCGATATCGACCAAAGCCATCATGTCCTTGGGGTAGGGCGTCATCGCGAAATCTAGTTGCCACCCATAAACAAAGCCTTAAGGAATCCCGCCCGTGCGTTCGGTGCCAGGGTTTATGTCGAGGACGGCGCGAAATCTAATCGTCCCTGCGGCCAAGTCGCGCAAGCAGCGCAGCCGACGCCAGGCCCAGCGCAGTGGCGCAGACGATGAGGCCGAGCGCGTAGAAGACGAAATTGCCGGAGAGCCAGTTGGCCGCCACCAGTCGCAGGTTGGTGAAGCTCACCGGCTGGAAGGACAGGAGCCCGGGATCGTCGGCCGGCGATGAAATCATGCCGGAGCTGGCAGTGTCATAGGCGCTGGTCTGCCCGGCAATGGCCATCCAGTTCGCTTGGTCGCCCAGGACTTGCGTGCCGGATCGCAAGAGCGCGTCATTGGCGGCGGAAACAACGGTCTGCACCGTCCCGGCATCGCGGTCGATGCTTTGCGAGACGAAGATGCCGGCGGTATCGGGCAGGGCATAGGGTTCGTTTGCCCTGGGGATGAGATGGACGGCGGCGAGATCGAGGTTGAAGGTCTCCTTCATCCAGCCGTTCATGCGCGCCAGCGTGCCGGCCAGCGTGCCCGGATCGATCTTGTCGCGCCAGGAATCGACGCTGACATCGCTGCGCTCGCCACCGCCCGGCTGGCCATCGACCGGCGTCGGCAGGATCACGCCGGCGAGGCGCTCGGCGGGAAGGCTGGTCGCGGTGCCGACATAGATTGCATTGCGGTCGTCGCCATTGCCGGCGGCCGGAGCGGGCTGGATCGGGAAGGCATGGCCGCCGGCCTGCGCCAGCTTGCCGAGAACGGTGGCGGCGGCCGAAAGCGTCGCTTCGTCGTTCCGCCCGAGATGCACCGTCGTCGGCGCCGTTGCGCCGACATAGGGAAAACCGAGCCCGGCCGTCGCCGCCAGATTGGGGGCAAGCGACAGCCGCGCGAAATCCGGTACCACGAAGCGCGAGGTGCCGAATAAGGCGAAACGCGGCGTCTTTTCTGCGGGGGCGCCCGGCGCACAGACGCGGTCGGCCTGCGTCAGCAGCATCGCCTCCAGCCCGATGACGTTTACGCCCGGGCGGAAATGCTGCATGCTGACCTTGATGGGATACTGGCGCAGCACTGCCCCGCCGGCAGCGGTGATCGGTACGGTCGTCGCGAGGTTGCCGTTGACAGTGATGTTGATCCGGCTGCCGGGCAACACCTGCGCGGTATAGGCGGCGTCGAGCAGGATGGTGGCGCTGCCATAGGCGTTGGCGTAAAAATCCTGCGGCATGGCGACCGCGATATCCGTGCTGAAGCGGCGGCCGGAAAATTCCTCGCCCGGTCGTCCGAGGCTGGCGAAGGTCAGCGATGCCGCTCCGTCCAGCATTGGCGTATCCACCGCGCGCGATGGCGTGGTGTCGATCATGCCGCGCCGCCCGCCCGCCGTTCCCGCCATCGACAGGAACTGATCAACGACCGTGCCGATCGCCGTCCAGTCCGCGCCGGTGAAGGCGAGGGCATCGCCATGACCCGGCAACTGGAGGAAGCGCGTCGTAGCGGCCGCAGCGGATGGGTCGTCGGTGAGGCTGGCCAAGGTGCGCATCTCGTCGGCGGTCGCCGCGACGACCACCATTTCGCCGGGCTTGTCTTCGGCCGGCATGTCGCGGGAAACGGAAAACGAGGCGTTGACCGCATTGCCGAGGAGGGCAAGCCCTTCCGCCAGTTTCAGGAGCACCGTTGCCGCATCCGTTTGCCCGAGCGCGGGCACCACGAGATGGAAGCGGCTGCGGCCGGCCTCATCGACGCCGATGGCGCGGATATCCTCCAGCCGCCTCATGCGGTTGGCATCCGGCGCGGAAAAAGTGAGGAAGGTGCTGGCGGCATCGACATCCGTCCACAATTCATAGGTGGAATCGATTGTGCAATCGGTGCGGTGCCGTTGCTGCACGGAGATGCGGATGCGGTTCGTGCCCGGCATCAACAGGCCGGGCGGCAGCGGCAGGGAAAGTTGCTGCGGTCGCTGAGCCCCACGCACCGGCTGCTCGACGATGGCCGTCTCGTTGATCGTCACCCGTATCTGCGATGCCTCGGGCGCGACGACCAGGGCGTTTGTATAACCGAGATCGAGGCTGACGGCGCTCGCCGCCTGCTCCGGCGTCAGGTTGAAGGTCCAGGCCTGGCCGACATTTTCGCCCTGCAGATGCAGGATCGGCGCCTGCAGCAGATAGCGGCGGGCGGGCGGCTTGGAAACGGGCGCCGGCGTGGGCAAGGCCGGCGCTTGGGGCGCGGGTTTGCGCTCCGGCGACATGTCGAAGGGTGTGTCCGTCTGCGCCATTGCCGGCGCGATCATCGCGGACAGAAACAGCAGGGCGGCTCGTTTTCTCATGCGCCCACCGCCTTGTCCGTCTTGCCGCCGCGCCGGAATGCGAGGTAGTGCAGGCCGCGGAACGTCTGGGTGATCGCCATGCCGATGAAGCGCACAGTGCCGCCGATGACGCCGGGATTGCGGCGGCGCGACTTCTGAAACAGGCTCCACTGTTCGGAATTGGCGAAGATCAGGTCGGCGATCGAAGCGTGGTGGCCGGCATTTTCGGGCCTGTAGCGGCAGCCGATGGTGACGATCTCGCCGGCCGCCTGCGCATGGCGCAGCTCGATGGGCAATTCGGCGGAGGCCGCGCCCCCATGCGGCCGGAAACGCACCGCGCCGAGCGTATCGCGCCGGAAGGCGCCGGTATCCTTGGTGAAGACCTGGATGCTGGCGCCATTGACCGAGACGTCCCGGATCATCGCCGGATACCAGGTCTCGCCAACACAGAGCTCGGCACGGCGACTGACCTGCACGCGCCGCGAGGACTGGCGCTCGCCGCGTTCGGACACCACGCCGAGCGCGCAACCGGCCAGCATCAGGTTGAGCAGGTTCCAGCCGCCGACGACCAGCGTCACGTCGAACTTGTACGGTTCGGCGTAAAGCCGATAGATTGTGACAGCGACCGCTGCCAGCAACACCACGAAGATGATGAAGAACGGCCGCCCCAGTTCAGACAGCCGGTTCTCGGAAATCGAGTCGTCCTTCGAGGTGACGCGAAACGTCGGTTTTCGCGGGTTGAG
Organism: Hyphomicrobiales bacterium; assembly: GCA_017305935.1. GTDB lineage: Bacteria > Pseudomonadota > Alphaproteobacteria > Rhizobiales > Rhizobiaceae > Metarhizobium. Next base: position 125,674 of record JAFKJU010000012.1, read on the forward strand.
GGCGACGGAGATGATCGCCGGCAGAAGATGCACCGATTGCACATATTCGTAGAGTTCCGAGATCCACGGCCAGCGGAAGGAGCCGTAGAGGTAATTCTGGATCATCAGGTTCACGAGCATGTAGGACAACGTGTAGGCCATGAACTCGCCGCCCGAGGCAGTGAAGATCTGCAGGTCGAAGAACAGATAGCAGAGGGGCGCGAGCAGAAAGACGATGCGCGGGAAGGGAAACAGCCAGAACATCGTCGACGACATGTAGCAAAGCCGCTGCGCCAGCGTCAGGCCGCGCTTGAGGATCGGGAAGCGGAAGCGCATGATCTGCATCATGCCCTGCGCCCAGCGCGAGCGCTGGCCGATGAAGCTGGCGAACGTGCCCGGCTGCAGGCCGGCGATCAGCGGCATGTCGACATAGATGCTGTTCCAGCCGCGCGCATGCAGCTCCAGCGCCGTCTCGCAATCTTCCGTGATCGACAGTCCGGAAAAGCCGCCGGTCTCTTCCAGCGCCCCGCGGCGCAGCACCGCCGCCGAGCCGCAGAAGAAGGCGGCGTTCCACTTGTCCAGCCCGCGCTGGATGATGCCGTAGAACATCTCGTTCTCGCTCGGCATGGTGTTGAAGGTGTTGAGGTTGCGCTCCACCGGATCGGGATTGAGGAAGAAATGCGGGGTCTGTACCAGGAACAGGCGCGGATCGTCGTTGAAATAGCCGACGGTTTCCTTGAGGAAATTGCGCGCCGGGGCGTGGTCGGCGTCGAAGACCGCGACCAGGCCTGCCGACGAATGCTGCAAGCCGTTATTGAGATTGCCGGCCTTGGCATGCTCGTTGCGTTCGCGCGTCAGGTAGCGGGCGCCGAGCTGTTCGCAGAGCTGTTGCAAGGTCTGGTGACGTTCCTCCGCCACCTTGGCTTCGAGCAGGGTCGCGGAATTGCGCTTCTGCTGCGTGCCGCCGTCATCCAGCAGCCAGACGGTCACCTTCTCCGGAGGGTAATCGAGATTGCGGGCTGCGGCCAGCGTATTGGCGAGCAGCGTCGTTTCCTCGTTGTAGGTCGGCACGAAGATGTCGACCTCTGGCAGTTCCGCGTCGGCGATGGTGCGATGGGGCTGGCGCGGGGAAAGCGGCGCCGAGACCACGAACAGGCTGAGGAACAGCATGAAGATGCTGTACATTTCCGCCAGATACAACAACAGTCCGGGGATGAAGTTGGCGGGTTGGTTGACCGGTGGCAGCGTGCTCGTCGTGCGCCAGTAGACATAGCGCCAGACGATGGAGGTGCCGAGCGCCAGCAGAACCAGCCGGCCGGCTCCACCGACGCGCATGTATTTCATCGCCGCCATGACGATGATGACCAGCACGGTGGTGACGAGCTGGGTGCGGGCATCGATCGGCAGGAAGGCGAGCGCGATCATCGCCGCAGCGCACAGCACCCAGAGAAGCAGATGGAGCAGCTTGCGCATCGTCTATTCCTTCATGGCGGCCATGATCGAGCCCGGCCGCGCGACGGCGCGGGCAGCGGTTTTCATGGACATGCAGCGGCTGTCGCGGCATTGGCGCCGACACAGGCCGGAGACGGGACGATCGTCCCGCCGGCCGAAGAAGCCGGAGCGACGTTTGCGGCGGGTTGGGCGGCGCTCGAGGCGCGCACCGGCGAGGGCACGACGACCCGTTCGGCGCCGGGCAGGGCGGTGGGAACGGGCTCTGCCACCGGCTGCACGGCGCGTCGCGCCGGCCGGGCGACGGCGACGGGCCTTGCCGCGTCGGGTTCGGCGCCCGCCGTCATTTCCGGCGGATAGATCGGATTGCCGGAATGGCCGAGCCGGTCGCTGACCGGGCCCGGCGGGCCATAGGGGTTCCAGCGCATGTCGTCGACCGCGCCGATGATAGAATAGCCATACATGAAGGCCAGCAGCTTGCGTTCGCTCGCACCCGTCTCGCAGATGCGCACCCGGATCTGAACGGCGCCGAAACCCGCGAAGGGCGGCTTTTCGCCTTCCGGGGTGCGCAATTGCTGCCAGGCATACATGCAGAGCTCGGTGGGCGAGGGGCGGCCGAAGGCATAACCGAAGGCGCCGTAATCGTTCTGCACCAGATAGGGGGAGCGCTTCATTGGAATGCCGGGCAGGGTGCCGCGCATTTCCGCATCGATGCCGGCTTCCGTCACCGTTCTGAAGCGCAGGTGGTCGTCGCGGTAACGCAAATCATTGCGTGTGCCATAGAGGCGCATCTGCACGACGTTCTGCCCCGGCACCGCCGACGTCGTCGACAGGAAAATCTCCTGCTGCAGGCCGTTGCTGAAGCGCTTCTGGGTGATGCCGGCGACAGAAAACGAGCCCGGCGGCGGCATCAGGATCGCCTCTTCGGCCTCCACCAGCTTCGTCGAGGCGCCCATGCGGGTTGGCTCGCCGGCGCAGGCCGAAAGCATCATCAAAAGCGGGGCAATTAAAAATGCCGATCGCACCCGGCAGCTCCTTCTCGAATCACCCCTGACTATTACGGGTTAGTACTTACGGAAGTTCGCCGCCCGCTCAAGGGTAGAGGGGCAATTTTTTGTATTTACGGTAGCTGAAAATCCTTCGATACGCGCTCCGCGCGCATTTTCGAAACATCTTTGAGGCCGATGTAAAGCATTTGTTTACCCTATCGGGCAATTCTGGCGCGTGAATTGGCCGTTTCAGGCGTTCTGCGGCAAAGGCGGAGTCAGCATGCGCACATCACTCTTGGCATTGACGGCGATCGCTGCCGTGACGGCAGGCGTGATCGGGACGACCGAGCGGGAATCCTGGCGGCCGAACGAGATCGACCCGCTGGCCACCCGCGCCTTGCCCGAGCCCGAGACGGACGTCGTGGCCCGCAAAGGCGAGCGCATGACGGCGGCCGACATCCTGCCGGCCCAGTTCGTCGAAGTGTCGCAGGCGGCTCCCGCCGCGCCGAATGCACCGCCCCAGACACCAGCTCCGGTTGCTTCAAAGCCTGCGCGGCCAGTGGTCGACGAAAGTGCGTTACGCTACTTTGCCGCGCGCGGCGACACGGTGCGCCTGCAGGCGGAAATTTCGCGCCTGCGCGCGCTCTACCCCGGCTGGGAGCCGCCGGCCGACCCTCTGGCGATCGCCGCCGGCAGCGATCCACAGCTTGACGCCATGTGGAAACTTTACTCCGAAGGCCGCTATGACGACGTCACCAAGGCGATTGCCGAGCGGAAGAAAACCGAGCCGGACTGGTCGCCGCCGGACGAGCTCGTGGAAAGCCTGCGGCTGGCGACGACTCGCCGCCAGCTGGTGCAGGCCTCCGATGCGCATCAGAACGACCGGGTCGTCGAACTGGCGGCCGAAGCGCCGCAACTGCTGACCTGCAGCGAGGTGGATATCCTCTGGCGCGTCGGCGAGGCCTTTGCCCGCACCGACCGGCAGGACCGGGCCCGCGACGCCTATGGCTATATCCTCCAAAACTGCCACAATCCGCAGGAGCGCCTCGCCACCATCCAGAAGGCCAGCCTGGTTCTCGATATCCCGCATCTCGACGCGCTGATGCGGCTGGAGCAGACGGGGACGGACGGCAAGCCGGAATTCGACGCCATCCGCACCGGCATCGCCCGCACGCTGGTCTCGCGCGGCGGAACCGATCCCAAGGCGGTGGTGCCGCAGGATTACCTGACGCGGCTGTCCGACGAGGCGCGCCGCACCGAAAACGCCGAGGATAGCCTGCTGCTCGGATGGTATTTCTATCGCCGCAACCAGTTCGAACCGGCGCAGGACTGGTTCCGCCGCTCTTTCGAGAAAGAGGCGACGCCGACGGCGGCGCAGGGACTGGCGCTGACGCAGGTGGCGCTGCGCGATCCGCAGGCCGCCGAAAACACGCTGTATCGCTTCCGCGATGCGACGGACGAGACCAGGGCCACCTATCTCGCCGCCGTCGCCAATCTGCTGGCGCTCGACCCGCCAAAGATCATCGACAACGCCATACTGGCGCGCATGGCGACGCCAGTCGTCGAGGCGCGCAATACGGCGGCGGCCGAGCAATTCGGCTGGTATGCCCGGTCGCTTCGGCAGATGCAGACGGCTGCCGACTGGTTCGGCCTGATCCTGACCTGGGACGCCGCCTATGAGCCGGCCGCCTATGGGCTGGCGCTGTCGCTGGATGCACTGGGCGACCGCGCCGGCGTTGCCCGCATCCAGGCCATCTGGGCGCAGCGCTCTGAGCGTATCGCCCATTTGCGCGATCCAAGGCGCGCCTCCACCCTGACACCGGTCCCGGGAACTGCCCCGGCCTATGCCGAACGGGCGACGCCGCATATTTCGCCGGGCGGCTTCGTGCTCGCCGAAGCGGCGCCCGCGCCGGTTCGTACCGCCGCCGGCAATCCGCCGGCGGAAAAGCGGGTGCGTCCGCGCGGATGCAGCGCCGGCATCGACCTTTCCCGCATCGCGCCCATCGAGGCGGTGAAGCGCGGCTGGTGCCTGATGGATCTGAAACGGCCCCTCGAGGCAGCGGAGGCTTTCGACCGCGCGTTGTCAGCCCCCATCGCCGCGACCCGGCAGGAGGCCGCCTATGGCAAGAGCCTCGCCTATCTCCGGCTCAACCTCACCGACAAGGCCGCCGTCGCCGCCGTGCAGGAACAGCAGACGCCGGTCCGGGCGAAACAGCTGCAGGTGGCGATCCTCGCCGACCGGGCCGTCGGCGCCTTCCGCCTCGGGCGTTTCCACGAAACCATCATCGCGCTCGACCAGCGCAGCCGTCTGACGCGTGAACCGCAGGATCTGATGATGCTGCGCGCCTCCGCCTACCGGCAGCTCGGCTATGATTCCGAAGCGCGCCGCATCCTGCAGCCGCTGGCCGATATCGGCAACAGCGACGCGATCAAGGCGCTCTACGACAAGCCGACTTGAGGCGAGAAATTACTGCTGCTGGAAGGCGAGGCGAACGCCGAGCGCCATGTAGATCGAGCCGATCACCTTGCCCTGCCAGCGGCCGATGCTGCGGTTGCGGCCGAGCCAGCCGCGCACCGAGCCGGCGGCGATCGCCAGAACCGAGGTCACGCAGATGCTGAGCCCGACAAAGATGATGCCGAGCAGCGAGAACTGCGCGATCACCGAGCCGCTTTCGGGATGGATGAACTGCGGCAGGAAGGCCAGAAAGAACAGCGCCGTCTTCGGATTGAGGATCTCGGTGAACAGACCCTGCCGGAAGGCCTGCATCGGCGACACCATCTGCGCTGCCGGCAGGTCGAGGCTTCCGTTCTTTTCGAGGAAGGCCTTGATCCCCAGATAGACCAGATAGGCGACGCCGGCATATTTGACCGCCTGGAAAGCCAGGGCGGAGGTCGCCAGCAGCGCCGAAAGCCCGAAGGTCGCCATGGTCGCATGGACGAAATCGCCAGCGGCGATGCCGAGCCCTGTCGCCATGCCGGCGCGGCGCCCCCCGCTGACCGAGCGGGCAAGCGTCAGCAGCGTCGCGGGGCCGGGAATGATCATCAGGCCGAGGACGACGATGAGATAGGTCGTCAGGACATCATGGCTGATCATCGCGCTCTCGCGGGTTGGTGGCGGCCCCCGAGGGCCGGAAAGGTTTGCATCGGACGGACAGGCGGTGCAGGATAGAGGCTTTCGCGGCCGATGCAATGGCCGCTCGGGTCCAAACGGAGTTCGAAACTTGAGTGTTGCCTTCGTCAAGGAAGAAAGCGCCGAAGCCGCATCGGAAACCCTGCTGCCCGACCGGCCGATCTCGCCGCATCCCAACCTGGTGACCGAGGCGGGATTGAAGGCGCTGGAACGGCAGGTGCTGGAGGCGCGCGCCGCCTATGACGCCGCAAGCGGCATCGAGGACGTCAACGAGCGTCGCCGGCAGACGGCCACGCCTCTGCGCGACCTGCGCTATTTCTCCGAGCGGGTGCGCAGCGCGCAACTGATACCGGCGCCGGCCTCGACCGAAACCGTCGCCTTCGGCAGCACGGTCACCTTCAGCCGCGACGACGGGCGGGTGCAGACCTATCGCATCGTCGGCGAGGACGAGGCCGATCCCAAGGCGGGCTCGATCTCCTATGTGTCGCCGGTGGCGCGGCTGCTGGTTGGCAAGGGGGTCGGCGATGTCGTCAGCATGGGCGGCCAGGAACTGGAAATCACCGCCATCGCCTGAAGGGCACCGGAAATCCCGGAATTCATTCGTGCTCGTCTGCGATGACGGGTTGAGGCGGCGTCCGACACAGGCTATCTGCTGCGCAACGATCATCTCCCGGCAGATATAGAGGCGCGTTGCGGCATGACACCAGAATTCCTCGTCACCCATTCCGGTGGCTTCCATGCCGACGAAGTGCTGTCCAGCGTCGTCCTCACCCGCCTGTTTCCGCAGGCGAAGCAGGTGCGCAGCCGCGCGCCGGAATGGATCACGCCCGCTGCCGACCGCGTCATCTACGATGTCGGCGGCTTCTATGACCCGCAGGCGCGGATTTTCGACCACCACCAGCGCGGCGCGCCGATGCGCGACAGCGGCCAGCCCTACAGCTCCTTCGGCCTGATCTGGAAACATTACGGGCGCGATTATCTCCTGTCTCTCGGAATTCCCGAGGCCCATCTCGAAGCGATCCAGGCCGCCTTCGACGAGACATTCGTGCTGCCGATCGACCTGATGGACAATGGTGCCGTCGATCCCTCTGTCGCCGGTCCGTTGGCCGACCTGACGCTGCCGGTGCTGATCGAGACCCTGAAGCCGGTTTTCGACGAGACCGAACCCGGCGCCGACGACCGCGCTTTCCAGTCGGCCCTCGCCATCGCGCGCAGCTTCGTCGAGGCGCGTATTGCCCAGAGCGCGGCCAAATTGCGGGCCGAGGCACTGGTCATGCAAGCGATCGAACTCGCCGGGCCGTCACGCATCCTCGAATTGCCGATGGGCATGCCCTTCCGCGCCGCCATCGTCAAGGCCGGTGCCGATCACCTGCTGTTCGTCGTCCATCCACGCGACAGGGACTGGTGCCTGACCGGCATTCGCCGCGCCGAGGATGGTTTCGAACTGCGCGCCGATCTGCCAGCGGCCTGGGCGGGGCTCAGCAATGGCGAACTGGAAATGGCCTGCGGGATCGAAGGCGCGACCTTCTGTCATCGCGGACGGTTCATCGCCGCCGCCAGAACCCGCGACGCCGCGCTGGCGATGGCCGAACTGGCGGTGCGCGAGGCTGCGCCGGTCATTTCTGACAAAAGCTAAACGAGCCAGGCAGGCGGCCTGCATGCATTCCGTTGCCCGGCGCGACCGCGCAATGGATGTCATCTGCACAAAAAACCCTCCCCGGACGCCGCTTCCGGGGAGGGTTGGTTTCGCTTTGAAAAATACTCAGGGGCAGCCGGCTTCGGCCTTCTGCTGCTCGGTCATCTCGCTGTTGCCGGGCGTTCCGGCATCCGGGCGGACGATGTTCTGGCAGTCCTTGCCGTTCATCGGGCCGTTGGCGCCGCCCTTGTTGACACTGCCGGTGCTGTTCGAATCCGTGCCGGCATTGTCACCCGTATTGCCGTCACTGCCAACACCGACGCCGGCATCGGAGCCTTGGGAACCGGTATCGCTGTTGCTGCCTGTGCCGCCGACGCCGGGCCCGGTCTGTGCGAATGCGGACGTGGCGAGGCCGAGGCAAAGCGTGGCTGCTGCGAGTGTCTTAAGCATTGGTTTCTCCTCGTGTTTTGCTCAATGTGCAAGAGTTGAACAAGTCAACGCGGAAGTTGTTCCGAAGATAATCTCGCCGATGCGAAGCTTTATCGTCAAATAAAGCCTTCGATACGCGCGTGGATGACGTCGTGGTCGGACAAGGTCCGTCCCTCCGCATCCACCGAAGGCAGGATGGCGCAGTCCACCATGCGCAGCCCGCGGGACAGGAACCAGTCGAGCTTCATCGCCCGTTCCGGCCAGCGGGTGATCAGGCTGGGGCGCGTGGTCATCGCCTCCAGCGGGCCGCCATGGCGCTCGAAACCGCGCTCGCGCGCGCGGGCAAACAGGCCCTCGGCCTCAAAATCGCCGCCGGCATGGTTGCCGGTGTTGAGATCGCCGCCGATCAGGATCGGCAGGCCGGGAAAGGCGGCGTCCAGCTGGTCGATGAGATCGACCGTCTGCCGTTCGCGGTAGGCGGCGGCAGTCGCGCTCTCGAGATGAGTGGAGACGGCGACCAAGGGGCCGGAGGTGGTCTCAATGACAGCGCCGACGGCGACGCGTTCGCCGATGCGCGGCTGGTCGGGATCGTTGCGCCAGATGCGTTCGCCTTCGAGGCGGACGAGGAAGGGCCGGCTCAGCGGATGGCGCGAGAGCAGGGCGTTTCCGTGAAATCCCTTGCGATTTTCGCCATCGGTGCAGAAATCCCGTTCGGTGTCGGAGCCGAGGCCGAGTTCGAGGAATTCGAGGCCGTAGGCATAGGCCATGCCAAGTTCGCCGGCGATATCGCGGGTGGTGTGGCGCTGGCCCGTGCGGGCCATGCCATCATCCATCTCGGAGAGCAGGATCAGCGCCGGATCGAGGGTTTTCAGATGACGGGCGGAGGCTTCGACGAACAGGCAGCGCTCCAGGTTCCAGGCCGCGACTTTGAGCGGGAAGGCGAGAGGGCCGGTTCTGTCGGCGGCGCCACCGGTCTCGATGGCGTTGAAGGCGGCCAGAGTGGTCAGGATGCGGTCATGCTCAGCGCGGTCGCGGCCGCGTTCGATCAGCGCGCCGCGCTCGGCAAGCGCCACGGCGGCGAGGGTGTCGGTGGTTTGCTCGATCATGCCTTCACCGGGGAAAAATCGCCGGCCGGCTGCATCGGCGTGATAGGCGTGCGCAGGCGCTTGCCGGTCGCGGTCGAGAACAGGAAGATCCGGTGTTCGGGAACGGTCAGGCGCATGCTCTCCTGCGGCTGGAATTCGGCCGTCGCCGTCGCCGAAACCGCCTGGCCGCCGACCGTTCCATGCACGAGTTTCTGGGCGCCGAGTTCCTCGACGTAATCCAGCAGGAATTCCGGGCCGGCGCGCATGTCCCGGGTGAAGGTCACGTCTTCCGGGCGAAAGCCAATGGTGATGGCGGCATCGTCGAGCGGGCCGGTCGCCAGCCGCCAGAGATCGGGGCCTATGGCGAATCCGTTTTCGGTCGACCTTCCCTGTAAGAGGTTCATGGCCGGCGAGCCGATGAAGCTGGCGACGAAAGTCGAGGCCGGCTCGTGATAGATTTCCAGTGGTGTGCCGATCTGCTCGATCTCGCCCTTGTTGAGCACCACGAGTCGGTCGGCGAGCGTCATGGCTTCCAGTTGGTCGTGGGTGACGTAGAGCGAGGTGGTGCCGAGGCGGCGCTGCAGGCGTTTGATTTCGCCGCGCATGGTGACGCGCAGCTTGGCGTCGAGGTTCGACAGCGGCTCGTCGAACAGGAAGGCGGCGGGATGGCGCACGATGGCGCGGCCCATGGCGACGCGTTGGCGCTGGCCGCCGGAAAGCGCGCGCGGTTTGCGGTCGAGATAGGGTTCGAGTTCGAGCATACGGGCGGCTTCCGCCACGCGCGCCTCGATCTCGGGTTTCGGCGTGCCGCGGTTCTTCAGGCCATAAGCGAGGTTCTGCCGCACGCTCATGTGTGGGTAGAGCGCGTAATTCTGGAACACCATGGCGATGTCGCGCTCGGCCGGCTCGACGTTATTGACCAGGCGGCCGCCGATGCGCACCTCGCCGGCGGAAATCTCCTCCAGCCCCGCGACCATGCGCAGCAGCGTGGACTTGCCACAGCCGGAGGGGCCGACAAGCACGATGAACTCGCCGTCGCGAATGCTGATCGACACATCCCGGACGGCCTGGGCGCCGCCGGCATAGGTCTTGAACACATGGTCGATATCGATCTTTGCCATTGCGAAACTCACTTGTCGCTTTCGGTCAGGCCCTTGATGAACCAGTTCTGGAAGATGACTACCAGTGCGACCGGCGGCAGCATCGCCAGCACGGCCATCGCGAAGGCTTCGTTGTAATCGGGGATCTGGGAGCCGACCCAGACGATGAGGATCTGCTTGATGCCGCGCACCAGCGTGTAGAAGCCCTCGTCATTGGTCATCAGCATCGGCCAGAGATACTGGTTCCAGCCATAGACAAACATGATGATGAACATCGCCGCGATCATGGTGCGCGACAGCGGGACGAGGATGTCGATGAAGAACTTGAACGGCCCGGCGCCGTCGATGCGCGCCGCCTCCAGCAATTCGTCCGGCACCGACTTGAAGAACTGGCGGAAGAAAAACGTGCCGGTTGCCGACGCCAGGAGCGGCACGATGAGGCCGGTATAGGTGTTGATCAGCCCGAGTTTGTGCATCACCTCGTAGGAGGGCAGGATGCGCACCTCCAGCGGCAGAAGCAGCGTGGTGAAGATGATCCAGAACATCGCCGTCGCCGCCCGGAAGCGGAAATAGACGATCGCATAGGCGGCCAGCATCGACAGGACGATCTTGCCGATGGCGAAGCCGAGCCCGAGAATCAGTGAATTGCCGAGCATGGTCAGCCCGGTCACCTTGCCGGTGAAGCCGCCCTGACGGGTCAGCACCGTCTCGTAAGTCTCGGCGAAATGATCGCCCGGCACCAGCGTCAGGCCGTTCATGTGGATGTCGGCGGCCTCGTGCGTCGAGGTCGTGAAGGCGACGACGACGGGCAGCAGCATCATGAGCGAGCCGATGATCAGCACCAGGTGGTCGCGGAAATTCGTGCGGTACATGTGCGTCTCACCCGTAATGCACGCGGCGTTCCAGGAAGCGGAACTGGAAGACGGTCAGCACCAGCACGACGACCATCAGAATGACCGATTGCGCCGAGGAGCCGCCGAGATCGTTGCCGCGAAAACCGTCCATGTAGACCTTGTAGGTCAAGGTGATCGGATTGTTGGCGGCCTTGTCCTTCACCATCACGTCGATGACGCCGAAGGTATCGAACAGGGCATAGGTGAAATTGATGATCAGCAGGAAGAAGGCGGTCGGCGTCAGGAGCGGCGCCAGCACCGTCCAGAAGCGGCGCAGACCGTTGCGGCAATCGATGACCGCCGCTTCCAGCACCGAGGCCGGGATGCTTTGCAGGCCGGAGAGGAAGAAGATGAAGTTATAGGGGATCTGCTTCCACACGGCGACGAAAACCATGGCAAACGTCGTGTCCCAGTAATTCAGGCCCACCTTCATTTCCCAGCCGAACAAAGCGGCGAGGCGGACGAAGGGGCCGATATGCTGGTCGAAGAACATCATGCCGATCAGGCCTGCGACCGGGGGAGCGATGGCATAGACCGAGATCAGCAGAGTCTTGTAAGCAGAACTGCCGCGAATGACCTTGTCGGCCTTGACGGCCAGCAGCAGGCCTGCCGCCAGCGAAAAGAAGGTGACGAGCACCGTGAACAACGCCGTGAAGGCGGCAATGCCGAGGTATTCGGGCGAGGTGAGCGTATCGATATAGTTCTGGAAGCCGACGAAGGTCGAGCCGAAGCCGAAGGGATCCTCCAGGAAGAAGGAGGAGCGGATCGCCTCGGCCGAGGGCCAGTAGAAGAAAATGAAGATCACCGCGAGCTGCGGCGCCAGGAAAAGATAGGGAAGTAGGCTGGACGAAAACTGGGCGCGCTTCATCGACGACCTTTCTGCAACGAGAAGGACCGCCAGAGGCCGGCGATCCCTCGGTTTCGCTTGAAGAGTTTCGCGGCGGCGCGATCAGCCGGCGGTCTTGGCGAAGCGGGCGAGCAGGGCGTCACCTTCCTTCTTGATGGTTTCGAGACCGTCCTTGACCGAGGTTTCGTTGGCGAAGATGCGGTTGTATTCGCGTTCCATGATCTCGCGAATCTGCGGGTAGAAGCCGAGGCGATAGCCCTTGGACCATTCGCCCGAGGGCAGCATGAGCTGCTTGATGCCGACTTCGGCGACCGGCTTCTCGTTATACCAGCCTTCCTTCTTGGCCAGTTCGTAGGCCGCCTTGGTGACGGTCACGTAGCCGGTTTCCTTGTGGTAATAGGCCTGGATTTCCGGCGAGGTCAGGAACTGGAAGAAATCGGCGACGCAATTGTTTTCCGCATCCGGCTTGCCGGCCATGGCGAACAGAGCCGCGCCACCGATGAAGGAATTGGTGCCGGCACCCTGGATCGAGCCCCAATAGGGCAGGAAATCGGCTGAGAAGGGCATCTTGGCGGTCTTCTGCAGGCCGCCGAACGAGCCGGAGGAACCGATCCACAGGGCCGCCTTGTTTTCCTCGAAAACCTTCTGGTTGTCGGACCAGCCGGCGCCGTAATAACCGAACCAGCCCTTGTCGGCCCAGTCCTTGAGCTTGGTGAACATCATTTCCAGCTTGGGATCGGTGACGTTCAGCGTCGTGCCTTCGGTCGTTTCGTAGCCGTTGTTGTTGGAGGCGAACTGGACGTTGTTGCGCGAGAAGAAGTTTTCCGTGAATTCCCAGGTCAGCTGCGACTGGACGAGCGGCACGAAGCCGGCTTCCTTCAGCTTCGGCGCGATGGCTTCGAAGTCTTCCCAGGTCTTGGGAGCCTCGACACCGGCCTTCTTCAGGGCATCGGTGTTGATGTACATGATCGGCGCCGAGGAATTGAACGGCATGCCGACGAACTTGCCGGACTGGTCGGCATAGAAATAGCGGATGCCGTCGAGGAAGGCGTCGCGCTCGAATTTATGGCCGGCCTTGAGGATCAGATCCTCGGCCGGGATGACGGCGCCCTTGGCGTTGATGATGGTGGCCGCACCCGCATCGAAGACCTGCAGGATGTTCGGCTGCTCGCCCGAACGGAAGGCGGCGATGCCGGCGGCGAGCGCCTCTTCATAGGTGCCCTTGGAAACCGGGGTGATCGCGCAAGCGGTTTGGGCGGCGTTGAATTTCTTGGCGACTTCGTTGATGACCTCGCCGTTCTTGCCGCTCATGCCGTGCCACCAGGTAATGTTGGTGGTGGCGGCAAACGAAGTCGTGGCCGAAAATGCGATGGCCGTCACGGCCAGGGAAATTTTCTTCAACATGGGCTCTTCCTTTTTTAGCGCCGGTCGTCGGTTGGGAAGAGCGATTAGTCCCGCCATGTGACCCTTCGATAACAGGGCGATGACAGGTTTTTGAAATCCCGCATGGCGCGGATCGAGTGGCAGGCGGTCAACATCAGTAGCAGTATGAAACCGGTGACCTTCCGATGTGCCGACGGGGTGGTCCAGGCTGACGGACGATATGGATGCGGCCGGAAAGCTTGACTTTCCGGCCGCTTTTACGTGCGAGGGGTTACCTAGGATGTCTGGAGCATTTCCGGCGAGCTTGGGTTCACTGGAAATGCTCTATGTTTTTGTTTCCGCATTGACCGATGCGAAGCGACAAGGCTCCGCTGGATTGCTTTAGCGTGTCGCGCCATAAACCCATGCGACGGCGGCCACCAGCGCCATGGCCGTCAGAGGCCGCGCGCTTGCCCAGCGGCGAAGGGCGCCACCGAGGTCGCCGGCCCGAGCGGGATCGACGCCGGGATCAGCGATGCGGACACGCTCGGCCTCGTCTGTATCCGCTCGTCCCGCGGGGATCGACGTGACCGTGTGCGACACCGGGTCGGACGCCGGAAACGTATCTTCGAGCGCCGTATCGAGCGCGCCCTTGGCATCTCGCCGGCGTTGCCGCGCCTGTTCCATTTCCATGGACCGGACGGCGGGGGATTCCTGGGGATTGTTGATCATCTGTCATCTCCGAGAATAGCTGGTGTGTAACGCGGTCTCTTCCGCGAAGTTCCTCGCCGACGCGCTGTTCCGATACGATTTGTGCACGGCGGCGGAATCCCGCCCAAAATGCGAGGTACTGCTCTCGACGCCGCCCGGCGCTCTCCTACATTCGGCGGAAACGTGTTCGGGAGGCACTCATGGCAGAGAGACACACGGTCTCCGCGGAAATTCTCGATCGCGCCATCCGGATTGCCTGCGCGGCGCATGCGAGCCAGAAGGACAAGGCCGGCGAGCCGTTCATCGCGCATGTCGAGCGCGTGGCGGCCGCAGTGGAGGGGACCGGCGCGAAGACGATCGCCTATCTCCACGACGTCGTCGAAAAGGGGGAGGGCTGGTCGCTGGAGCGCCTGCGGCAGGCAGGTTTTCCCGAGGCCATCGTCCGTGCCGTGGAGTCGCTGACGCGTCGGCCCGAGGAGACCTCGGACGAGTTTGCGCGCCGCGCGGCTTCCGATCCGCTGGCCCGCCCCGTCAAGCGCGCCGATCTCGAGGACAATCTCCGTCAGGCCCGACGGGCCGGGTTGGATCCCGGGAAATATCGCCGGGGGCTGGAAATTCTTGGGGCGGTCGATGGAAATTGAGCAGAAGCGCTATCCTTGCCATCCGGCGGCAGGAAATTTGACCTCAGAGGAAGTCGGCGATCTTGGCGAGGTCGGCGACGAAGCGCTCCTGGTTCACTGCCGCCTCGGGACGGTTGAGGGTTCTCAGCAGCGCCGAGGGGTGGATGGTGACCAGCACAGGCGGCATGTCCGGCGTCTTCAGGACCGCGCCGCGATCGCGCGTCACCTTGGCGCCGCGCCCGAGCAGGGAATAGAGCGCGGTGGCGCCGAGCGCCACGACAAGCTGCGGCTTGACGAAGCGCAGCTCCGCCGCCAGCCACCAGGCGCAGGCCTGGACTTCCCCGACATTCGGCTTGGAATGGATGCGACGCTTGCCGCGCGGCTCGAATTTGAAATGCTTGACGGCATTGGTGACGTAGCAGAGGTCGCGGTCGATGCCGGCCTTCTCCAGGCACCGGTCCAGCAACTGCCCGGACGGACCGACAAAAGGCGCGCCGGCCAGATCTTCCTTGTCGCCCGGCTGCTCGCCGACCAGCAGCACCCTCGCCCTGGGCGGGCCTTCGCCGAAGACCAGATGGGTGGCGTTGCGATAAAGATCGCAGCGGCGACAGTCCTGGGCCGCCGCACGCGCACTGCTCAGCGTCTCGACTTCCGGGCCGGGGGTTGCGAAAGCCGGACCTTGTCGCGGCGTCAGCATCGTCCCGCTCCTCCGGTCATGTTTCCAGCCTGCCCCAGGCGGGATCCCAGTGGGCGCCGGGCATCAGTTCCACGAGGATCGGCGCGTCTGCGTCGTTATGGCTGCGGGCCAGTGTGAAGGCGGCGTCCGGTTCCATTTCCTCGCCGGGAAAGATCGTGTCGTCCTCGTCGCCGCTGCCGAGCTGGCGCACGAAACCCCTGACACGGCCGCCGGTCGGATAAAGCCGGACGACCATCGCACCGGATGCACGGTCCTGCGGGTGAAACACATGATAGGTCATGGCGATGTCCTTTCGGGTGACGCGGATTGTCCGCGCCTTTCCCGGTCAAACCATCGATGTCCGCCGATGGTTCCCGAAGGCTCAGCCAGGACGGCCTTGTCCACCGCCTGGAGGTCGATCTCGTAGCGGCAGGTGCCGTTCAATTGCCGCATGACGCCGGCGATCACCGGCTTCCCATGCCGCGCGGAACGGCGGCGACATCGAAGCCGCAGCCATTGTCGAAAATGACCAACGTTGCAATGCGCGCCACGGACGGAGCGGCGGCGTCCTTTTCGACCATCCTGCCCCGGCCCGGTACGGGTGTTTTCATGGCACCGCGCCGAAGCATTCATGTCAAGCTGGAACACGACAAGCTGGAAAACGCAGGGAACAAAATAGGCTGCCGCCGCGATTTTATCGGATCGCGCCGCAGAAAGATCGCTGACTATGGGACATCGCGCGGATCGAGGCGGCGACCGGGATTCTTGCCGTCACCACAGGAGAATTTCGGCAAGCATAGGCATAACAGGCTGGGATTCGCCGCCGCGGGTTGTTAAAGGCGATGGCAGGGCTACGGCCGCAACTGGAAGAAAGCAAGCTGACATGGATATCTTCACGGCCGCCGGCCTGACGGCGCTTCTGCAAGTCATCGCAATCGATCTCGTTCTGGCCGGTGACAATGCCGTGGTGATCGGTCTCGCGGCGGCGGGCCTCGAAGCCACCCAGCGTCGCAAGGCGATCCTCGTCGGTATTCTGGTCGCGACGGTGCTGCGCATTCTCTTCGCCACCATCGCCGTTCATCTGCTGGCGATCATCGGGCTGCTGCTGGCCGGCGGCCTGCTGCTGCTATGGGTGTGCTGGAAGATGTGGCGCGAGCTGCGGTCCGGCCAGAGTGACGAAACGGAGGCGGAGAATGCGGCCGCCCCGAAGAAGTCCTTCGCCCAGGCGGTCATGCAGATCGTCGTCGCCGACGTCTCCATGTCGCTCGACAACGTGCTTGCGGTCGCCGGTGCGGCGCGCGAACATCCGAGCGTCCTGATCGTCGGCCTCGCTTTGTCGATCGCGCTGATGGGCATTGCCGCGAACTTCATCGCCCATTTGCTCAACAGGCATCGCTGGATCGCCTATATCGGCTTGGCGATCATTCTCTATGTCGCGCTCGACATGATCTATCGCGGCGCCCAGGAAGTCATGCCCTATGTCGCGGCGGCCGCCGGCTGAACATCATCCCAGGCCGATCTTGCATGACCCGTTGCGCAAATTGAATTGGCCAGCCACGTCGAGTCGCAGCAATGCTTTGCGCCGATGACAACAGGTGCAATGAGGAAATCATGGGCAGGATCGTCTATGTCCACGGCGCGTTCGTTCCGGAAGAGAAAGCCCGGATCGGCCTTTTCGATCGCGGCTTTCTGTTCGGCGACGCCGTCTACGAGGTGACGGCGGTGATGGCCGGGCGGATGATCGACAACGATCTGCATCTTGCCCGCCTCGAACGCTCGCTCCGGGAGCTGGATATTCCGCTCGGCCTGTCCGTCGACGCGATCGTCGCCGTCCAGTCGGAGCTGATCGCCCGTAACGGCCTGCGGGACGGCATCGTCTATCTGCAGGTGTCGCGCGGTGAGGCGGATCGCGATTTCCTCCATGCAGAGACGCTGGTGCCGAAGCTGATCGGTTTTACCCAGGCAAAGACCCTGACCGGCACCAAGGCGCAGCGCGAGGGCATCGCCGTCGACCTGATCGCCGATCCGCGCTGGCAGCGGCGCGACATCAAGACCACCATGCTGCTCGGCCAGGTCATGGCCAAGAAGACGGCGCGGGCCGGCGGCTTCGACGACGTCTGGCTGGTGGAAGATGGCTGGGTGACCGAGGGCGCTTCGTCGACTGCGCATGTCATCACCGCCGATGGCCGCATCCTCACCCGCGCCGCCTCTCAGGCGACGCTGCCCGGCTGCACCCAGCGGGCGCTGGCCCGTCTGTGTCAGGCCGAAGGCCTGAGCATCGAGGCGCGGGCGTTCACGCCGGAGGAGGCGCAAAGTGCGGCGGAAGCCTTCCAGACCTCCGCCTCCAGCCTGGTCATGCCAGTGGTGCGCATCGGCGACCGGGTCATCGGCGACGGCAGGCCGGGGCCGATGACCCGGCGCCTACAGGCGCTCTATCTGGAAGCGGCCGGGATTTCGGCCTAGAACGGCGGACGCTTTGGGAGATCTGGGGATGAAAACGGCGCGGGACTGGGGATTGATTGCGCCTGGCAGGCTGGAGCCGGGCCGGCACAATGCGATCACGGATGTGCCGGGTGTCGCGGTCGGCCACCGCTCGCTGCGCGGCGAGGGGATTTTCACCGGCGTCACGGCCATCCTGCCGCATGAGGACGATCCGTTCCGCCTGAAGCCGCGCGCGGCGGTCGAAGTCATCAACGGCTTCGGCAAGTCGGCGGGGCTGATGCAGGTGGCCGAACTCGGCACCATCGAGACGCCGATCCTGCTCACCAACACATTTGGCGTCGCCGCCTGCACGCAAGCATTGATCGCCCGCGCCATCGCCGCCAATCCGCAGATCGGGCGCAAGACCTCGACGGTCAATGCGCTGGTCTGCGAGTGCAATGACGGGGCTATCAACGACATCCAGGCGATGGCCGTGACACCAGAGGATGCGGAGGCGGCGCTGGATGCCGCCAGCTTCGGGCCGGTGGAGCAGGGGGCGGTGGGGGCCGGATCGGGCATGACCGCCTTCGGCTTCAAGGCCGGCATCGGCACGGCCTCGCGGGTGATCCGCATCGCCAGACGCGATTTTACGCTCGGCACGCTGGTGCTCGCCAATTTCGGCGCAGCCGGCGATCTCGTCCTGCCGGATGGCCGCCGGCCCGATCCGCGCGCCCCGGCCAGCCCGGAGCGCGGCTCGATCATCGTCGTCATGGCGACCGACCTGCCGCTCGGCGACCGGCAATTGCAGCGCGTCGCCCGGCGTGGCGCAGCCGGTATCGCCAGGCTCGGCGCCTTCTGGGGCCATGGCAGCGGCGATGTCGTGCTCTGTTTCACCACGGCCGGTCCGGTCGAGCACGAGCCCGCCAAGCCGATTTCCACCCAGGAGCGGTTGTCCGACACCCATATCGATCTCGCCTTCCGCGCCGCGACCGAAGCGACCCAGGAAGCGGTGCTCAACGCATTGTGCCTTGCCCCGGCGACCCCGGCGCGCAACGGCCGCCTCTATCCCGCCCTCGCCGACTGGCTCAAGGAGAACTCATGAAAGTCTTCATCTCCGCCGATATCGAAGGAACCGCAGGCATCGCCCAATGGAACGAGGCCGATCGCTCCCATTCCGACGGGGCCGAATTCCGCGCCCTGATGACCGGCGAGGTGATCGCCGCCTGCGAGGGCGCGCGTGCGGCCGGGGCCACCGAAGTGGTGATCAAGGACGCGCATGACAGCGGCCGCAACCTGCTTCTCGACCGGTTGCCGGATTATGTGCGCATCGTGCGCGGCTGGTCCGGCCATCCCGACGAGATGATGTTCGGCATCGATGCGGGCTTTGCCGCCGCGATCTATACCGGCTACCATTCCAAGGCCGGTACGGAGGCCAATCCGCTTGCCCATACCTCGAACATGCGCATCTCGCGGCTGCTGCTGAATGGCGAGGTTGCCTCCGAATTCACCTTCAACACGCTTTGCGCCGCCCGTTACGGCGTGCCCTCGGTGTTCCTTGCCGGCGATGCCGGCATTTGTGCCGAAGCCCGCGCCATGGTGCCGGGGCTGGCGGCGGTGGAGACGCTGGAAGGGAAGGGCAAGGCGACCATCTCGATCTCGCCCGCCTGGTCGCGCCGCCTGATCCGCGAGGGCGTGGCGGAGGTGTTGTCGGGCGATTTCACCCGCGCGCTGCCTGCAATGGCGGATCACTATGAGGTGGTGATCGAGTTCAGCGATCCGACCTGCGCCTATCGGGCCGGCTGGTATCCGGGCGCGAAAGCCCACGGTCCTCGCGCCGTCGCCTTCGAGCACAAGGATTTTGCGGAGATTTTACGCGCCCTGCTGTTCCTCAAGGTGTAGTCAGGCCGGCTCGCGTTCGAGCAAATTCTTGGCGATGCGCCAGAGGTCGTCGACCTTGCGGTTGCGGCTGGCGGCGTGGCGATAGAGGCGGATGTCGAGATCGAGGTTCCAGCCCTCGTCCGCCGAGGCGCGGACGAGGCGGCCGGTCTCGATCTCGTCGCGCGCCAAGCTTTCCGGCAGCCAGCAGATGCCGGCGCCCGTCATCGCCATGTTCATCAGTCCGGCGCTGATGGTATTTTCATGCGTGGTGCGGCGGCGAAACGGCGGACGGCGCAGCAGCAGGCGCGACAGCGCCACGCCGAAGAAGGAATTGAAGCCGTAGCTGAGATAGGGGACCGCGAGCCGTGGCTCGGCAACGGCACGGTCCAGAAGGTTGCGCCCCGGTTGCGGCGCGCCCGACATCACGACCGTGGGAGCGACCAGCGGCACCAGCCGGTCATGGGCGACTGTCAGCGCGGCGAATTTCCCGCGATCGAGATGGAAGGGCACTTCCGGATGCGCATAGGTGAGGAAGAAATCCGCCTCGTCGCCGACCAGCGACTCCAGATTGGCCTCGATACCGCCGCGGTCCGGCATCAGCGAGGTGCTGAAGGCCCCGCCTGCCTTTTCAAGCGCCTTCAGCCAGTGCGGGAAGAAGGTGACGGTCAGGGTGTGCAGCGCCGCGAAACGCAGGAGGCCCACCTCATGCGAAGGCCGCAACGTCTCGCGCGCCGCATACAACGTGCGGATCGCCTCCTGCGCCACGGGCAGGAAGTTTCGCCCCGCCGGTGTCAGCTCGGCCGGCATGGTGGCGCGGCTGATCAGCGTCGCGCCCATCCAGCCTTCCAGTTGCTTGATTCGGCGGCTGAAGGCCGGTTGCGTGACATTGCGCATCTCGGCGGCGCGTGAAAAACTGGAGGTGTCGGCAAGTGTCACGAAATCCTCCAGCCATTTGATCTCCATTTTCCCCGCCTTCCCCGTTTCGTGCCCAGTGTCGGCATCATAAGTCTTTCAATCGAAATGGGTATGCCGATTTCGCATGGCATGTTGCGAAAAGCGAATTGGCCAAGCGACGCGCGAGCTTCCAGGTTGTGTGCGAATAAAGGCGGCACCGCCAGCCAACCGGCGCCGAGAGGGGAGTTGTGAATGGCAATCGGAATTCATGCCGATCTTATCCTGCATGGCGGCCGCATCTGGTGCGGCCGGGCGGAAGGCAGCGTCGAGGCTGTCGCCGTCTGGCAGGGCAAGGTTCTCGCTACCGGCGGCAATGCCGATATCCTCGGACTTAAGGGGCCGCAGACCGAGGTCATTGATCTTCAAGGCCGCTTTGCCTGCCCCGGCCTGATCGACAACCACCTGCATCTGGTCTCGACCGGTATCGCCATGGGCTGGGTGGATGCCACGCCCGCGACCGCGCCGACACTGGCCGCGCTGACGAAACAAATTTCCGATCGCGCCGCGACGACGCCGAAGGGCGGCTGGGTGCGCGCCCGGGGTTACGACCAGGTCAAGCTCGACATCGGCCGCCACCCGACCCGCGAGGAACTGGACGCCGCCGCGCCTGATCATCCCGTGCTTTTGACGCGGGCCTGCGGCCATGTCTCCGTCGCCAATTCGATGGCGCTGGCGCTTTCCGGCATCACCGAGGAAACGCCGGTGCCGGATGGCGGCGTTATCGGCCTGACCGCGGGACGACTGAACGGTTTCCTGGCTGAAAACGCCCAGAACCTCGTCAAGGCCGCCATGCCTGAGGCGACCCTTGAGGAGGTGATCGACGGCATCGAGCGCGGCGGCAAGCATTTGCTTTCCTTCGGCATCACCAGCTGCATGGATGCCGCGGTCGGCCATGTCGCCGGCTTCGCCGAAATCCAGGCCTATGAAATGGCCAAGCTTTCCGGCCGCCTGCCGGTGCGCGTCTGGCTGACGCTGCTCGGTGACCCCGGCGTTTCCATCGTCGAGGATTGCTGGCGGGCGGGGTTGATCTCCGGCGTCGGCGACGACATGCTGCGCGTCGGCGGCGTGAAAATTTTTCTCGACGGTTCGGCCGGCGGTCGCACCGCCTGGATGACCAGGCCTTACGAGGGCGAACCGGACAATATCGGCGTGCAGATGCTGCCGGACGAGACGGTCGAGTCCATCGTTCGGGATTGCCATGATCGCGGCTATCAGATGGCCTGCCACGCCATCGGCGACGGGGCGATCGAGCAATTGATCACCGCCTACGAGAAGGCGCTGGCCGCCAATCCCGATCCCGACCGCCGCCACCGCGTCGAGCATTGCGGCTATTCGACCCCGGCGCAAAATGCGCGCATGCAGGCGGCGGGCATCCTGCCGGCGCCGCAGATGGCCTTCATCCACGATTTCGGCGACAGCTATATTTCCGTGCTGGGCGAAGAACGTGGTATGGCCTCCTACCCGATCGGCACCTGGATGCGCATGGGCCTGAAGCCCTCGACCGGCTCGGATTCGCCGGTCTGCTCACCCAATCCCTTCCCGGATCTTTACGCGATGATCACTCGAAAGACCGGCAAGGGCACGGTCATGGATGAGACCGAGCGGCTGAGCCGGGAAGAGGCGCTGCAGGCCTATACCGAATACGGCGCCTATTCGCAGAAGGCAGAGGCGGTGAAGGGCCGGCTGGTGCCGGGCCAATGGGCCGATATCGCGGTCTTCGACAACGATCTGTTGACCGCCGATCCGCAGACCATTCTCTCAGGCACGCGCTGCCTGCTGACCTTGCTTGCAGGCCGCGTCGTGCATGACGCGCGGTAAGGCCTGCCTGAGTATTTCCGCCGGAAATACTCACACCAATCGAAACGAGGCCGAAAACGGCACGAGAGGGAGAACGACATGCTGAAAAGAATGACATTGGCCGCGATGCTCAGCCTTGGCGTGGCAACCGGCGCATTGGCTGCCGGCGAGCGCCATGGAGGAACGCTGTTCTTTACCGCGCCCTACGGGTCGAGCTTCGCCACGCTCGACGTGCAGGCCAGCCCGAACACGCAGGAAGAGTTCATCACCCAGGCCATCCACCGGGCGCTCTATAGCTGGGATTCGCACGACAACAAGCCGGTGCTGGAACTGGCGACCTCGGAAGACGTTTCCGCCGATGGCACGGTCCACACCTATCACCTGCGCAAGAACGCCGTGTTCCACAACGGCAAGCCGCTGACGGCGGACGACATCATCTACAGCTACAAACGCATCGCCAATCCCAAGAACGCCTTCCCCGGCGCCAGCTTCATCGCCATCATCAAGGGCGCCGATGATTACATCGCCGGCAAGGCCGAGGAGATTTCCGGCCTCAAGAAGATCGACGACAACACGCTGGAGATTACCTTTACCGGCCCGTTCAATCCCGGCTTCCAGCTGATGCAGAACACGGTGGTCATCTATCCTTCGAATGTCTCCGACGAATCGAGCTTCGGCAAGACCCCGGTCGGTCTCGGCGCTTTCGTCTTCAAGGAGCATGTGCCGGGCTCGCAGGTCGTCGTCGAAAAATTCGACAAGTATTACGAGGAAGGAAAACCCTATCTCGACCGCATCAACATCGTGCTGATGGCCGAGGATGCCGCCCGCGATGTCGCCTTCCGCAACAAGGAAATCGACGTTTCGGTTCTTGGGCCGACGCAATATCAGGCCTATCAGGGCGAGGAAGGCCTGAAGGACCACCTGCTGGAAGTCGCCGAGGTCTATACCCGCAATATCGGCTTCAACCCGGCCTACGGCCCCTTCAAGGACAAGCGCGTGCGCCAGGCGATCAACTACGCCATCAATGCGCCGTTGATCATCGAGCGCCTCGTCAAGAACAAGGCCTATCCGGCCTCCGGCTGGCTGCCGATCTCCTCGCCGGCTTACGACAAGGACAAGGCGCCCTATGCCTACGATCCGGAAAAGGCCAAGGCGCTGCTGAAGGAAGCCGGCTTTGCCGACGGCTTCGAATTCGAGGTGACGGCGAGCCCGAACGAAAGCTGGGGGGTGCCGATCGTCGAGGCCATCCTGCCGATGCTGAAGAAGGTCGGCATCACCGTGAAGCCGAAGCCGGTGGAAAGCTCCGCGCTCGGCGAGGCGGTGACGACCAACAACTTCCAGGCCTTCATCTGGTCGAACCTCTCCGGTCCCGATCCGCTGAACGCGCTGCGCTGCTACTATTCCAAGACGGCGCAATCGGCCTGCAACTACACGAGCTATTCGAGCCCGGATTTCGACAAGCTCTATGAGGCGGCCCAGCAGGAACGGGATCCCGCCAAGCAGAACGATCTGCTGCGCCAGGCCAACAACATCGTGCAGGACGATGCCCCGGTCTGGTTCTTCAACTACAACAAGGCGGTCATGGCCTACCAGCCTTGGATCCACGGCCTGGTGCCGAACGCAAACGAACTGGCGGTCCAGCCCTATGACGATATCTGGATTGACGATACCGCGCCGGCATCGCGCAAATAAGCCTTGAATGGTTCGGGGGCGGCGTTTGCGTCGCCCCTCAATCGATTGTCGCGCCCGCGAAGGGCGGCCAACACGGAACCGTCAATGCTTCGTTTCACCCTGCGCCGCATCCTGCAGATCATTCCGACGGTCGTCGTGGTGGCGCTGCTGATCTTCGTCATCTTCTCGGTCGTGCCCGGCACCTTCGCCTCGAGCCTGTTTTCCGATGGCAAGCGCGCCGCCGACCCGCAGATGATCGCCCGCCTCAACGAGGAATTCGGGCTCAACAAGCCGGTGACGGAGCGCTTCGTGAGCTATGTCACCGATCTCGCGCATTTCGATCTCGGCACCAGTTTCCGCACCCGTCAGCCGGTCATCGACCTCATCAACGACCGCATGGGAGCCTCGCTGAAACTGGCGATCGCCGCTATGGTCTTCGCCATTCTCGTCGGCGTGCCGCTCGGCTTTCTGGCGGCGCTCCGGCCCGGCTCGATCCTCGATACGGTGACGATGGTCGGCGCGGTCTCGGGCCTCTCCATGCCGCAGTTCTGGCTGGGCCTGCTGATGATGTATCTCTTCGCCCTGCAGCTGAACTGGCTGCCGAGTTTCGGCTATGGCGACGGCTCGTTCAGCAACCTCATCCTGCCCGCCATAACGCTCGGCGTGACGCCGCTGGCGCTTCTGGCGCGCACCACGCGGGCCGGCGTGCTCGATGTGCTGAACGCCGATTTCATCCGCACCGCCCATTCCAAGGGCATGAGCGAGATCAAGGTGGTGCGCTGGCATGTGGCGCGCAATGCGCTGGTGCTGATCGTCACCACGGTCGGGCTGCAGTTCGGCTCGCTGATCGGCCAGGCCGTGGTCATCGAAAAGCTGTTCGCCTGGCCCGGCATCGGCTCGCTGCTGGTCGATAGCGTCGCCATCCGCGACATTCCCGTGGTGCAGGGCACGATCCTGGTCATCGTGCTGTGGTTCCTGGTCATCAACACGGCCGTCGATCTGGTCTATGCCGCGATCGATCCGCGCATCAAGCAGGAGTGACGGCAATGCGCCTCGGCTTCAACTTCTGGCTCGGCGCGACGTTGACAGCGCTGGTCATCCTTGCCGGTGTCCTCGCCCATTGGATCGCGCCCTTCGACCCGGTGCTCGATGCGGATCTGATGAATTCCGAACTGCCGCCCGACGCCACCTTCTGGTTCGGCACGGATGCGCAGGGACGCGACGTCTATACCCGCATCCTCTATGGCGCACAAATCTCGCTGACGGTCGGCATCGTCTCGCAGGTGATCAACTCGCTGATCGGCATCACGCTCGGCATGACCGCCGGCTATTGGGGCGGCTGGTGGGACGATCTGGTGAACGGGCTGACCAATGTCATGCTCGCCATTCCCTCGCTGATCTTCGCGCTCGCCGTCATGGCCGTGCTCGGCCCCGGCTTGCCGTCGCTGCTGATCGCGCTCGGCCTCACCAACTGGAGCTGGACCTGCCGCATTGCCCGCTCCTCGACGCTCTCGCTGAAATCGCAGGGCTATGTGCAGGCGGCGCAGACGCTGGGGTACGGCGATCTGCGCATCATGTTCACGCAGATCCTGCCGAACATGATGGGGCCGATCCTGGTCATGGCGACGCTCGGCATGGGCTCGGCGGTGCTTTCGGAAGCAGCGCTTTCCTTCCTCGGCCTCGGCATCCAGCCGCCGTTTCCGAGCTGGGGCTCGATGCTGACCGATGCGCGCCAGCTCATCCAGCTCGCGCCCTGGGTGGCGATCTTCCCCGGCCTTGCCATCTTCCTGTCGGTGCTCGGCTTCAACCTTCTCGGCGACGGGCTGCGCGACAGCCTCGACCCGCATATGAGGACGCGCAAGCCATGACCGCGCCGCTTCTCGATATCAGGGATCTGCGCCTCGGCGTCGCCGCCGGCCGCACCGTCACCCATCCGCTGCTGAAGGGCGTGTCTTTCCAGATCATGCCGGGCGAGGCCTATGGGCTGGTCGGCGAATCCGGCTCCGGCAAGTCGGTGACCTCGCTGGCCGTCATGGGGTTGCTGAAAAAGCCGCTCGCCGTTTCCGGCGGCGAGATCCTGTTCAAGGGCCAGAACCTGCTTTCGCTGCCCAAACGCGAGATGCGCCGCCTGCGCGGCAACCGTATCACCATGATCTTCCAGGAACCGATGACGGCGCTCAACCCGCTGTCGACTGTGGGACGGCAGATCGCCGAGATGTTCGTGCTGCACCAGGGCAAGAGCTGGGACGAGGCCCACAAGCTCGCCGTCGAGGCGCTGGCCAATGTCCGCGTGCCCAATCCCGAGCGGCGGGCGAAAAACTTTCCGCACCAGATGTCCGGCGGCTTGCGGCAGCGGGTGATGATCGCCATGGCGCTGGCCTGCAATCCCGACCTGCTGATCGCCGACGAGCCGACCACGGCGCTCGACGTCACCGTGCAGGCCGAGGTGCTCAGGCTGATCAAGGAGCTTTGCGCGGCGCGCGGCACGGCCGTGCTTTTCATCAGCCACGATCTCGGCGTCATCGCCAGCATCTGCCAGCGCGTCGGCGTCATGTATGGCGGCTGCCTGGTCGAGGAAAACGAGACGCGGGCGTTGTTCGACAATC
The DNA here is from genome assembly GCA_017305935.1 of Hyphomicrobiales bacterium. Taxonomy (GTDB): domain Bacteria; phylum Pseudomonadota; class Alphaproteobacteria; order Rhizobiales; family Rhizobiaceae; genus Metarhizobium. The sequence goes on from JAFKJU010000012.1 coordinate 151,907, forward strand.
CGCGCCATGATTACACGCGCGGATTGCTCGGCGCCCTGCCGCGCCTTGGAAGCCGCAGCGAACATGGCCGCCAGCGCCTCGTCGATATCGACAGCATCATCGCCGATCGCTCGAAGCTGACGGAAACGCGCTTCATCGCGCCCCGCGTGGTGGAAGGAGGCCAGCTGTGACACAGCCTTTGTTGCAGGTGGATGATCTCCATGTCCGCTTCCCGATTGCGGGCGGCGGCTTGCTGGGTACGGGAAAGCGCATGCTGCACGCCGTCAACGGCATCAGCTTTTCGCTGGCCAAGGGCGAATGCCTGTCCATCGTCGGCGAATCCGGCTGCGGCAAATCGACGACGGCGCTCTCCATCCTCGGTCTGCAGGAGCCGACCGAAGGGGCGATCCGCTATCGCGGCCAGCCGCTCAACGGGCCCGGCGCGCCGGGGCGGATGCAGCGCGCCAAGGCGGTGCAGATGGTGTTTCAAGACCCTTACGCCTCGCTCAACCCGCGCCAGTCCGTGCGCACCTCGCTTGCCGCGCCGCTGCGTCTGCATGGCATCACCGCCGCTTCGGAAATCGAAGGCCGCATCGAGGCGATGCTGAAAAATGTCGGGCTGACGCCGGAGCAGGCGAAGCGTTATCCGCATGAATTTTCCGGCGGCCAACGCCAGCGCATCGGCATTGCCCGCGCCCTGATCCTCGAACCGGAGATCGTCGTGCTCGACGAGCCGGTCTCGGCCCTCGACGTCTCGATCCGCGCCCAGATCATCAACCTGCTGCTCGATCTGCAGGAAAAGCTGGGGCTGTCCTACATCATGATCAGCCATGACTTGAGCGTGGTCGAGCATATGAGCGACCGGGTGCTGGTGATGTTCTTCGGCGAAGTGGTGGAGGAGGGCGGCTGGCGGCAGATCTTCGAAGCGCCGACCCATCCCTATACCCGTCGGCTGATCGCTGCCATTCCCGACCCGGATGTGGCGCTGAAGCCAGTTGGAAGGCAGGATGAGAGGGCGGAAATGCCGTTGCTTGCCGGCCGCCGCTTCGTCTCGGATGGAAGGGCCTCGCCGGATGTCTTCACACCGCCCGCGCCGTCGGAGTTGGTGGAGATCGGCGCGAACCACAAAGTCCGGCTGGCGATGGCGTAAATCACACATAAAAACAGGTGGAAAAGCAATGAACCGCAAGCCGAAGATCGCGGTGATCATGGACGAGAACACCAGTTCCGGTGGCGACCGCTATGATACGTCGAAAGGTTACTTCTCGGCGCTCGACCGAGCCGGGGCCTTCGCCTTCGGCATTCCCTACGCGCCTGATATGGCCGACGACCTCGTCGAGGAATTCGACGGTTTTCTCAGTGTCGGCGGGCGGATACGATTCCCGGCGGAATGGTATGTCGAGGGCGACCAGTCGCAATATCCGCCATCCGATCGCCTCGCCGTCGAGATTGCGTTGATGCGAGGATTCCTGGCGCGCGACAAGCCGGTTCTCGGAATTTGCAACGGAATGCAGATGCTCGGCTGTCTGCATGGCTGCCGCATGGTGTCGGATGTCCGTGCCTCTTGGCCGGGGTCGCTGGACCATGACCGCGGGGATATGCGTCACGACGTGCAGATGATCGGCGGCACCAGAATGGCGGCGATTTTTGGCACTGAAAGCTTCAGCGTCAACACGTTTCACCGCGAGGCGCTTGTCGAAACCTCCAATGCCGTGGTCGTGACGGCGCGGGGTACGGACGGCGTCATCGAGGCAATCGAACTGCCGTCGAAATCCTTCGCCATGGGCCTGCAATGGCATCCCGAAAGGCTTGACTTCGCCAGCCACCCCGGCGCGCGGATATTCGATGCTTTTGTGAAAGCAGCGGGCAAATAAGGCATCCGCTTGCCGACCAAGCGGGACAATTGCATATGGGGCACGCCGATACCAAGCCCCTTCTCCACGAGGGGAGAAGGGACTTTGAGCAGCGTCTGTTGCATAAGTTGCTGCCCTGACCGACCGGCAGGTCACCTCCCGGTCAATATCCCAAAACGGTCTCAGCCCAGCGTCTTTTGAACGTCCGCAAACGTCTCTTCGAGAACCGCGATCAGGTGGTCGGCGTCGCGTTTCGAAAAGATCATCGGCGGGCGCATCTTCAGCACGTTGTCATGCGGTCCCTCGGTGCCCATCAGCACGCCACGGCGGCGGGCGCCGTTGGAGACGGCGCGGGCGAATTCGGTGGCGGGCAGTCTGGTCTTGCGGTCGGTCACCAGTTCGATCCCGAGGAACAGGCCGAGGCCGCGCACGTCGCCGATGGTTTCGTAGCGTTTCTGCATATCGCGGAAAGCGTCCATCAGGTAATTGCCGGTCGCCAGCGCATTGCTGCGCAGATCCTGGCTTTCGATGACATCGAGCACGGCAAGGCCGACGGCGCAGGAAACCGGATTGCCGCCAAACGTGTTGAAATATTCCATGCCGTTATCAAAACTGTCGGTGATCTCGCGGGTGGTGACCACCGCCGCCAGCGGATGGCCGTCGCCAATCGGCTTGCCCATGGTGACGATATCCGGCACCACGCCTTGGGTTTCGAAGGCCCACCAATGGCTGCCGACGCGGCCGAAGCCGACCTGCACCTCATCGGCGATGCAGACACCGCCCGCCTCGCGCACCAGACGGTAAACCTCCCTGAGATAGCCTTCCGGCAGGAAAACCTGGCCGGCGACGCTGGGGATGGATTCGGCGATGAAGAAGCCCGGGCCTTCGCCCCTGGCCTTCATGACGGCGATTTGTTCGGCAACGCTTTCGGCAAACCGCTTGCCATGCTCCTCGATGGGCCAGTCGGAGGGCGCATGGTAGCTGTCCGGGACGGCGGCGACATGGATATGCGGCTTCTGGCCCTTGCCGCCCTTGCGTCGGAACTTATAGGGGCTGATGTCGATCAGCTCCTGCGAGGTGCCGTGATAAGACCAGTCGAGCGTGATGGCGTTTTCGCGGCCGGTATGGGCGCGCATCATCCTGAGCGCCAGCCCGTTGGCCTCCGAGCCGCTGTTGACGAAACCGGCGACCGTCAGTTCCTTCGGCAGCGTCGCCGTCAGTCGCTCGGCATAGGCGACGATATTGTCGTGGAGGTAGCGGGTGTTGGTGTTCAGCGTCGCGGCCTGCTTCGCCATCGCCTCCACGACCACCGGATGGGCGTGGCCGATATGGCAGACATTGTTGAAGCAATCGAGATAGGCACGGCCGCTGTCGTCGATCAGCCAGACGCCTTCGCCGCGCACGAACTTGATCGGCTTTTCATAGGAAATCGAGAGGTTCGGCAGCAGCAATTCACGCCGCAGTTTTACGATGTCTTCATGCGAGCGCCCTTGCCGTTCGAAGAATTCCCTGGCGATGCCGGCGAAGGTGCGGGCATCCGGGAACAGTTCGGCCCAGACGTCGAGGTAACGCGGCTCGCCGACGCCGAGGATCTCGGTGGCGGAGAGATGCGTATCGGTGGAAAGCTGCAGGTGCAGATGCGGCGCCCAGCCGCCGTTTTCCGTCGATGCCCCCATGTGGCCGACCAGCGCGCCGGCCTCCAGACGATCTCCAGCCTTCAGGCGCTGCATGGCCTCATGCGCGAGATGGCCCCAGAGCGAGATGAAGGGCGGGCAGCCCTCGGGCTCGTGGCGCAGGGCGATCAGGCAGCCGTAACCGAGCGGATCCTTTTCGATCTCGACGCTGACGACGGTGGCGGCCAGCGGCGAGAAGACTTTCGTGCCGGCGGCCATGAACAGGTCGAAGCCGAGATGGCGGGTGCGGCGCGCGCCGTCGATGAAGCGCGAGCTGAACATCTCGCCGGCATAGACGGTGCGCTCCTCGGCGAAGGGGCCGATGCCGAGTTCCACGCCGTTTTCGCGGGCATAGGCCTCCCAGATCGCCTGCGCCTCGTCCGGCCGCTCGGCGGCGGAGAGAACGGTCATCGGATGGGTGGGGTCGCCATAGGGCACCAGTGCCGCCGGATAGGTCGCGGCCGGGCGTTCCAGCAGGGGTTTCAGCGATTTGCGGTTCCGGTCGATCCAGTCGATGACGGCGCGGGCGCCGGGGGCGGCCTCGAAACCGCAAGCCTGCCGCAGGATGGCGGTGGCAAAACGCGGGTTCATGCGGTCGAGCTTGCGCAGCAGCTCCCAGGCGGGACGTTCGCTGATCGCCAGATAGGGATTGTCATCGGTATGGCTGCGCCGCGAGGCGGACATGGTGACTGAAGTGACGAGGCGGATGGCGATGAGATCGTAGAGAAGGTTGATTTCTTCTTCCAGCAGCGGATATTCCGCATGGAAACCCCTGGCGATTTCCGCTGCCGCGCCGATGGGGTCGGCATGGTCGAGGCCGGCATAGGCGGCGGCGATGGCGACTTCGGCGATGACGGGCGCATGTAGGGCATCGCCGAGATCGATCAGGCCGCAGATGCGGTCGGCATCCTGCGCATCGACCAACACGTTCCAGTCATTGGCGTCGTTGTGGATGACGGCGGCGCGCAACGTCGCAAGGCGCGGGCCAAGGGTTTCGAAACGCTGGAGGAAGCGCTCCAGCAGCGCCCGGTCCCCGGCGACGGCGATGTGGTGCAGGCGCCCGGCGGAGCGGCCGGCCTTGCGGATATCCCAATCGAGATCGCGCAGCGCGCCCGGATGTATGAAGCCCTTCAGCGCCGCATCGAAACGGCCAAGCATATGGCCGAGGGAATTCAGCGCCGCATCGCTGCGCGCCGTCTCGGCCAGCGGCCGGCCCTCGATCCAGCTGACCAGCCGGATGCGGTGATCGAGCCCCTGAGACCCCGTCACGCGGGCAAGGCTGTCGCCCGAGAGCGTCGGGCGGATATGCGGCACCGGCAGATCGCCGGCATGGGTGCCGAGATGGGCGAGCATCGCCGTCTGGAAATCGCTCTCCACCTGCGGCTCGGCGGCATTGACGATCTTGAGGATGAAGGTGCCCTCGGCCGTCTCCACCTTGAAATTCTGGTCGCGCTCGCTGGCGAGCGGCGAAAGCGTGCCGGAAAGACCGTAATGCTCAGCGAGCAATGCGGCAGCGGCGTCGAGGGAGAAATCCGGGGTCGTCTTCAGCATGTCGTTCATGGGGCATCCTCTTTGCTGGAGGGAAAATCGCATGGACGATGCGGAACCGCATCCGGCATGATGCCGGTTGCGCCGGCACTTTGTTTGGACTAACCGTCATCTTGTCGGCGCAGACGGGGGAGGGGCCATGCAGGACATCGACGCCATCGACCGCACCATCCTCAGCATCCTGACAAAGGAGGCGAGGATCGCGATGAAGGCGCTGGCCGGCCGCATCGGCCTGTCGCGCAGCGCCACCACCGAGCGCGTCGGCCGGCTGGAAAAGGCCGGCATTATCAGGGGCTATCGCGCCGATATCGGCTCGCTCGACGAGGGGCAGATCCGGGCTTTCCTGCTGGTTACGCTGAAACGCACGCCGTCGCTCGGGGTGCTGGATCGGCTCGCCGGCTTTCCGGCGGTGCGCAAAGTGTCCTCGGTCAGCGGCCATCTCGATCTGGTCGTCGAGGTCGAGGTTGCTTCGATCAATGCGCTCAACGAATTGCGCAACGAGGTCGCCACCCTCGACAATGTCGAGGATCTCACCACATCCATCGTGCTGCGGCGGGATATCGAGCGAAGTTAGGCACATCGTGCCACGCCGCTTCGGCCTCGTGCCTTAGACGGCGCATGCCGCGTGCTTTACCCGTGGATAGGCATAGGCGTTCACCTTGGAGGTGGCGTAACCGGCGCCGACCAGCGCTTCCGCCAGCTTGACGGCGGCGGTGACGCCATCGATGACCGGGATGCCGGTCGCTTGCCTGAGACGGTCGCAGAGCGACGACATACCGGCGCAACCGAGGACGATGGCTTCGGCACGGTCTTCCCGTCTGGCAATCTCGATTTCCGCACGTAGCAATCGTTCGGCTTCGGCTGGATCCTCCTCGAGGTGGAGCACAGGCAAGTCGATCGCTCGAACGTTTCGGCAATGGCGCCCCGCACCATAGCCATCGACGAGATCCTCGATGATCGGCACCGAACGGGATAGCGTGGTGATGATGCTGAAGCGGCGGCTGATGGTCATCGCCACCTGCACCGCCGCCTGACAGATGCCGATGACCGGGCCGCGGGCGACCTCGCGCGCGGCATGGAGGCCGGGATCGTCGAAACAGGCAAGCACATAGGCATCGATGCCCCGGGCCTCCCCCTTGCGGATTTCCGCCAGCATGGCCGGCACAGCCATCGCCTCGTCGGCGCCGCCCTCGATGCTGACAGGCGAATCGGCCGGGTTCGAGGCCGAAAGCGTCGTACCGGCATTCTTGACCAGAAGAGCGCTTTCGAGCGCCTGTGCGGTCATGGAGGCGGTGGAATTGGGATTGATGAGGTGGATATGCATGATGAAATTCTCGGAAGGCGAATTCAGTATACAATAATAATCATTATTGTCTACAATATTATTGCGGGGACGTGCGGATGTTGACTTTTTTGCCCCGAACGAGCTTGTCTGAACCGGCATGGAGGAGACGGATGAGCGAGCCTGCGTCGAGTTCGGTCGAGCAGATTGTCGAAAAGGTTTGGCTTTCGATTGCGGAGCGGCGCCTGCGTCCAGGCGTGCAATTGAAGGAAGAGCAGATCGCGGCCATCTTTCACGTCAGCCGGGCGCGGGTGCGTCGTGCCTTGACCCTTCTCGAGCGCGACGGATTGGTGACAATCATCCCCAACCGCGGCGCCTTCGTCTGCAAGCCCTCGGTCGAAGAGGCGCGTGACGTCTTCTTCGTGCGCCGCACTGTCGAGCGCTGCGTCGTCGAGCGGCTTTGCGCTGCGGTATCGAAGGCCGATGTCAAACGCCTGCGCGATCATGTCGCCCGGGAGCGCGAGGCGAACGCGCAGGACGTCACCACCGATATCATCAAGCTGTCAGGCGGGTTTCACCTGCTGCTGGCCGAACTGGTCGGCTCGGATTTCCTGTTCACGACCATGCGCGATCTCATCGCCCGCAGCTCGCTGATTACCGCCGTTTACCGCAACAACACCCGTTTCAATTGCGGCCCGGACGAGCATGCGGAAATCGTCGATGCGGTCTCGGCCGGGGACAGCACGAGGGCCGTGCAACTGATGGCACATCATCTCGAGCATGTGGAGGCCGCGCTGGATTTGAGCGATATCCGCGACCTCTCCCATGATTTGCGCGCCGCGCTGACCTGATGTTGTCGCGAACGCACCCTCTGTCGGAGCGCAAGCCGCCGCCGGGGCGGCAACCTAGCGGCGAAACGCCGACTTGAGGGCATCGACGACAGACCGGATCGCCGGGACGTCCTTGATCTGTGAATGGACGACGAGCCAGACATCCCTGGTCAATGCCGCCTCCTCCTCGACGCGGCGGAGGCCAGGGCTTTGTTCCGTGGCAAAGTCGGGCAGCATGACGACGCCCCCGCCGGCCCGGGCGGCAGCGGCCTGGAATTCCAAGACGGAAGATCGAAGCGCCACGGGCCGGCCGGCGGCGATTTCCAGGAGGCGTATCTGCTGCGCGGCCGCGTTCATCGATTCGTCATAGCCGATGAACGTCCATTCCTCCGGCGGGATCGAACTGAGATAGTCTTCCGCCGCATAGAGATGGAAACCGATCTCGCCGACTTTCATGATGACGTAATCACCTTCCTCGGGACGCGACAGGCGCACGGCAATATCCGCCTCTCTCCGGTTGAGCGACGCGAAGCGTTTTTCGCCGACAAGAGTGACCTGGATTCCGGGATGGCGACGGCGAAGATCGACGAGCGGCCTGGCAAGGAGCATGCTGGAAAGCGCCGGCGGCGCACTGATACGGACATGGCCCCGAAGGTCGGTCGTGCCGGTTCGGCCCAATTGTTCGATCGCCGCAGCCTGCAAGGCGATCGTCGCGGCGAGTTCGGCGACCTTTTCCCCATCGGAGGTCAGAACGAACCGGCGGCCGCGCCGGTCGATGAGCTTTCGTCCAAGACGCATTTCGAGCGCTAAGACCCGCCGGCTGATCGTCGCATGTTCGACGCCCAGCCGTTTTGCGGCGCCGAGGAATGTGCCGGCCGTGGCGAGCGCAAGGAAGTGGCGCAGGTCGTCCCAGTCAAGTTGTGTGAAAGTCTTGCCATCCATCGATCTGCAATAGGGAATTCCGGATCGGTACGCCAGTGCGAAACATCCTGGCCGGCAAGCGGATAGCCATGCTGGCGGCAACCGCGCGTCACGTTGCCGTCGGGATGAAGGTGCAATCCTTGATCATGAAATTGGCGTTGACGTCGGCATAGAGCTTTTCCGCAGCGCCGGCGATGTCTCGCGAATGCCATTTCAACTCGAATGTCGCTTCCAGGCCGCCATCGTCGATCCGTCGCACCCGCAAAGGCTGTACGGCATAACCGAGATTCTCCAGCATCGTCACCGGCGCGAATGGATCCGCGCCGGCAGCGAGGCGAAGGGTCATACGCGCGCCCGTCTTGCGTTCCAGCCATTGATCGATGAATTTGAGCGGCGCGAGGACGATCAGGGCAACCAGGGTCGCACCGATGCCGAGAAAGATCTGGCCGCCGCCGATGCAAAGGCCGATGGCGGTCATCACCCAGATCGTCGCCGCCGTCGTCACGCCGGTAACGGCATCGCCCCGCCGCAGGATCGCGCCGCCGCCGATAAAGCCGACGCCCGTCAGGACGCCCAGCGGAAAGCGAAGCGTATCCATTACGGCAAAGGAATCCGGGGTCTTCCCTGCCACGCCCAGCAGCATGTTGGCCTGGATCATCGCAAGGCAGGCGGCCAGGGTGATCAGGATCGTCGTCCGGAATCCGGCGGCGTGGCCGCCGCGCTGGCGATTGAAGCCGATCACGGCGCCGGCGACGACCGAAAGGATGATTCGAAGCAGGATGTCCGCCATCGATGGATAAACCGGCATCCAGTCCAAGGAAGCGCTCATGTTCGACCACCCGGAAAAGACAATGCCGCATATTCGCCGAGCTCGGCACGCGCCTTCACGGCGACCTTGCGAATATGCCTTATGCTCGTAACCGAGGCAAACAACATCTGGCCTGGCCGAATGTTCCCGATGGGACGCAAGTCAGGCACGGATGGCCTCTGGAAATGCGGGAGAGCAAGACGTCAGGGTGAGCATCGGCTAATGTACCGATGGGACGTCGTCCTCTTCCAGAAACGAATGAATTCCATCCCGCTCGACGGTGGCCAGGAATTCATCGAATGCCTCGCGATCGGTGGCGAACGGCTCCTCCCATTCGAAGAGATCTTCGTTCTGGGTGACGACTTCGAGTTTCCAGTCCTGCTGGGTTCCGGCCGGCCGGTAGATGTCGATCAACAGGGTGACGCCATCCTGGGTGAATTCACCGGACAGTTCCGAATGCTCGAGCTTGGGTTTTTTGGGCATGGCATCCTCTTCGGGTTATGATGGCTGGGCCGCGTCGGCGCTGGGAGGCGATGATCGCACCATCGCGCGGGCGCGGCTGTCAGGCGGTCTCCATTCCAGCCTCTGCGTCAGACATCCTTATCAGATAGGTGTCTTCGGCCAAGGAGGCGAGCAGGCCGGTAAGGATTTCTCAGGGGAAAACCGGAGAAAACGGTTTGGAATGCCGGCTGAGCGACATTCACCACCGGGTTCCGGGTTGTGAGCGCTCGTGTTGGCACATATTGAGATACTTGCCGTCCGCGGATTAACATGATAAATTTACTCATGTTATAAAACTGTTCCGGGCGGCGCAGGGAAGATTCATCTTTGATAGCGTCGCCAAAGGGCGTTCGACTTCGAAATGCTGCCGCTGGCCGATGCGACGGGCCATGCCAAGCTGGAGTGATGGGAAAATTGAGTTTTTGGCACTCGATGGTTTGGCATACCGAGGGCATTCGCGTCGTGGCGCCGGTCAAGTGGCGGCGCTTCGACGGGCTTGTCGGCGTTTTCTGGGAGGCGGAGAGCCAGGCGGGGGCCAAGGGCTATTATCTCGCCGACGACCCGCGCATCATGGTTTTCTTCAGCGACGTCTCCTCGCGCATCCGCATGTCGAATCGCGACGGGGAACTGGCGCAGCATTCGCGACCGATGACCCGCGCGGTCTATGTGCCGGCGGGGATTCCGATGTGGACCACCAGCAAATCCACCCACCGCTTCTCACACCTCAACCTGCATCTGCATCGCGACCGGCTGATGCGCTTCCTGTCGCCCTCGGTCGGGGCCTCGGCGGCGCTGTCGGCGCTGCGCCAGCCGGTGGAAATCCAGGATCTCGGCGCCATCGAGACGCTGGCCGGCCTGCTGGTCGATGAAATCGCCGCGCCGTCGAAACATGTCGTCTACGCCGAAAGCCTCGTCGGCAGCATCGTCACCGGCCTGCTGGACATTCCCGAGGACGACGGCAGGAACGGCAACGGCCGGCTGACCCAGGCGCAGATGAACAGGCTGACGGCGCGCGTCGAAGCCGAGGGCGACTGCCGCCTGACGATTGCCGAGATGGCCGCGACAGTCGGTCTCTCCGAAAGCTGGTTCGCCAATGTCTTCAAGCAGACGACCGGCAGGACGCCGCTGCAATGGCAGCTCGGAAAACGCGTCGACCGGGCAAAGCAGCTCCTGCTGGAAAGCGAGCTGTCGGTGGCCGACATCGCCGTGCAGCTCGGCTTTTCCGATCAGGCGCACCTGACCAAGACATTTCGCCAGATCGCCGGCGATACGCCCGCCGCCTGGCGGCGGATACGGCAATTGCGGTAACACAAACGAGCGCCCCGCCCGCAGGCTGCGGACGGGGCTGAATCGTCACCAGGTCTGGCGGATCGTCGCGTAGACGGCGCGGCCGGGATTGTACCAGTCGGCGCCGAAGCCGCCGTAGTCGACATGCTTCTCGTCGAACAGGTTGCTGACATTGACTTCGAACGCGGTGTTCTCACGAATCTTGTAGGCGAAGGCGGCGTCGAAGACGATGCTGCCGCCAGTCGATTGCGTGTTTGCGTCGTTGAAGAAATAAGAGCCGGAATAGCGCGCGCCGAGGCCGAAATTCATGTCGCCGCGTTTTCCGTCGCCGGGCAGCGTGTAGTTGACCCACAGCGATGCCAGCTGGTTCGGCACGAAGGACAATTCGTTTCCGACGTTTCCGCCCGTACCGTTTTCGACGATATCGGACATCATGTAGGAATAGGCGGCGGTGAGGCTGAGTTTGTCGGTCAGCTCAGCCTTGGCTTCGAGGTCGAGACCGCGCACACGCACCTTGCCGATGGTTTCCTGGAAACCTGTCGCCGGGTTGGTGCGGGTGATGTTGTTCTTGGTCAGGTCGTAGACGGCGGCGGTGAACAGGGCCGGGAACGCGTCCGGCCGATATTTCACACCGGCTTCCCATTGTTCGCCACGCTCGGGGTCGACCGTCAACGAGGCCGGTACAGCCGATTCGGCGTAGCTCACATAGGCGGCGAGCTCGTCGGTGATGCGATAGGTCAGGCCGGCTCGCTTGGTGAATTCGCTGAGATCGGCGTCGGTCGTCGTACCCTTGAGATTGTTGCGCTGATGTAGATCCATCCAGTCGTTACGCAGGCCGATGCTGGCGATCAGTTTGTTGAAGAAGGTCAGGTCCTGCTGGATATAGAGGCCCTTGGTCTTCTGGTCGTTCTTCAGGCTCTGATACAGCGGCACCGAGGCGGGCGCGCCGGTGTAGACCGGGTTCATCCAGTCGATGCTGGGCGCCGGCCCGTAGAAATTGTCGCTGCGCGAGGACAGGTCGTTATATTCGACCCCGACCAGGGTGCGGCTGTCGACCGAATCGAAGCTCGCATCGTATTGCAGGCGCGCGTCGATGATGAACTGGCGGCTGGCGCCGTCATTGCCGAAGAAATCCCGCTTTGCGATGGTCGAGCCGTTGGTCGGCGTCGCCGCGATATAGGCATAGCCGAAATTGCTCTTGGCGTCGCTGTAGCGGGCGTTCGAGCTGAAGGTCAGGCCCGAGCCGAAGTCATGGTCGAGCATGACGGTGAGCGTATCGCGGTCGACGTCGCGGTAATTGTAATCGGGCTCGCCGAAGAAGCGGCTGCGGTCGAAATCCGACCCCACGGGATGGCCGCCGCCGCCGGGAACGCCGTCGCGGTCGAGATGATCGTAGACGACGCTGAGCGTGGTCATGTCCGTTGGGCGCCAGGTGATGCCGCCCATCAGGAATTTCTCGTCGTCGCGCGAATAGTCGTATTCCTCGTCACTCTTCTTGAGCTTTCCGGTCAGGCGATAGGAAAGCGTATCGTCGGCGGTGATGTTGTCGCCGAAATCGAAGCCGGCCTCGCGGCGGTTGAAGGAGCCGCCCGTGGCATAGGCCTCACCGAAGCGCTCGCTCTTTGGCAGCTTGGTGACGTAATTGACCGAGCCGCCCGGATCGGAGACGCCGAAGATGGTCGAATTCGCGCCCTTGAGCACTTCGACGCGTTCGAAGGCATAGGGTTCCTCCGGCAGCGCGCCGAAGGGTTTGCCGAGCGTCAGGCCGTCGCGATACTGGTAGGCATCGAAACCGCGGATCTTGAAATAGTCGAAGCGGTCGTCCGAACCGTAGAAATCGGTCGCCACGCCCGAGGTGTATTGCAGCACCTGCTCGACATCCTGTGCGCCGCGCTGCTGGATTTCCTTGGAGGTGATCACCGAGACGGAAGCCGGGGTATCGAGGATATCCGTCGCCATCTTGCTGCCGCTCTTCGTCTTGGTGGCGACGATGGACTTCGAATCGTTTTCGGCTTCGGACGCGCTGCCCTGAAGGATGATCGGCTTGAGGGCGGTGCCGCCATTCGCGGTATCGGTCTCCTGGCCGAACGCCAGGGCCGGCGAAAGCGCAGCGAGTGCCGTGCAGCCGAGCAGGAGCGCATTGCGATAGCGGATAAGGGCCTGCCTCGAATGACCGCGCGTTCTTTCGTTGTCCATGTTCACATTCCAGAAGTTGATATCGTCATTGCCGGCTTTGACGGAGGCCGGGGGCCGTTCATTCCCTTGACGGCTCATAACTTGAGCTGTCCTATCCAGTATTGTAACTTTCCGGGGTTTTGTAGGATCCAACGGAAATCTCGGTATCGCCTGCCGTCTGTGCCGGCAGGGCGGTTGACGCCGCTTACTGAACCTGAGACTGGAGGTCCACTTAAAAACGAACCGGCGGAGTTTGCGTGATGCTGCGGTTGTTTCTTTCTGTCTTGCGGCTGGCGGCGGCATGTATCTGGATCGTGGCATCCGGCAGTGCGATGGCCGACGAGGCCACGACCTATCCCATCGTCATCAAGCATGCGCTGGGCACGACGGTGATTCCGAAAAAGCCTGAGCGCGTCGCCACGGTCGCCTGGGCCAATCACGAGGTGCCCCTGGCGCTCGGCGTCGTGCCGGTCGGTTTCGCCGCCGCCAATTTTGGCGATGACGACGGCGACGGGCTGCTGCCCTGGGTCGCCGACAGGCTGAACGAGCTGCACGCCGAAAAACCGGTGCTGTTCGACGAGGGCGACGGCATCGATTTCGAGGCGGTTGCGGCCACGCAGCCGGATGTCATCCTGGCCGCCTATTCCGGCCTCAGCCAGGCCGATTACGATACGCTGAGCCAGATCGCACCGGTCATCGCCTATCCGCAGGCGCCTTGGGCGACCGACTGGCGCGAGACGATCCGCCTCGACAGCGCCGGCCTCGGCATGGCCGCCGAGGGCGAGGCGCTCATCCGCAAGATCGAGGCTGAGATCGCCGAAACCGTCGCCGGCCATCCCGAGCTTCACGGCAAGACGGCGATGTTCATCACCCATCTGAACGCCACGGATCTGAGCGTCGTCAATTTCTACACGACCAACGACACACGGGTGAAATTCTTCGCCGACCTTGGACTGACCTCGCCGAAAAGCGTCGTCGCCGCTTCCTTGCCGGGGAAATTCTCCGGCTCGATCAGCGCCGAGCGCGTCGATGACTTCGACGATGTCGATATTCTCGTCACCTATGGCGACCGCAAGCTGTTGGACGCCCTGGCCGCCAATCCGCTGACTGCCCGGATGCCGGCCGTCGCCCGGGGCGCGCTGGTGACGCTCGGCCGCAACCCGGTCGGGACGGCGGCCAATCCGACGCCGCTTTCGATCTCCTGGGTGCTCAAGGATTACGTGGCTCTGCTTGCCGGAGCGGCCGGGAAATCCAGATGAAGGCCGACAGCCTGCCGACGCCCCGGCGCTGGTCGGCCGCCGGGCGCTCGAACCGCAATCGCGGCCTGTTCCTGGCAGGCCTGCTCCTCGTTCTTGGCCTGCTCTCGGCGCTTTCGGTCGGGGTCGGCACGCGCGACGTCGCGCTGGCGGATGTGCTCGCCGGGCTTGGCGGGCGGCTGGACAGCATCGGCCAGGCGGCCGTGGCGGTGCGCATTCCGCGCACGGCGCTGGCGTTGCTGGCCGGCGCCGCACTCGGGCTGGCCGGCGCGATCATGCAGGGCGTGACGCGCAATCCGCTGGCCGATCCCGGCATTCTCGGCGTCAACATGGGCGCGTCGCTCGCCGTCGTCGTCGGGGTGGCCTGGTTCGATATCGCCTCGGCGCAGGCTTATATCTGGACGGCGATCCTCGGGGCGGGCGGTGCAGCCGTCTTCGTCTACGTCATCGGCTCGCTGGGACGCGGCGGGGCGACGCCGCTGAAGCTGGCGCTGGCTGGGGCTGCGACCTCCGTCGCCTTTTCCTCGATGGTGATCGCCGTGGTGCTGCCGCGCAACGACATCGCCGGCGGCATCCGCTCCTGGCAGATCGGCGGCGTCGGCGGCGCCACCTTCGAGCGCATCCTGCCGGTGCTGCCTTTCCTCGCGGCAGGCTTCGCCATCGGCCTTCTTTCCGCGCGCAAGCTGAACTCCCTGGCGCTTGGCGATGAGCTGGCGGCCGGGCTCGGCGAGCGTGTGGCGCTCGCCCGTGCCGTTGCGTCCCTCGGCGCGATCCTGCTGTGCGGGGCGACGACGGCGGTCTGTGGGCCGATCGGTTTTCTCGGGCTGGTCGTGCCGCATCTGAGCCGCCTGCTGGTCGGCGTCGATCATCGCTGGCTGCTGCCGTTTTCGGCCATCGGCGGCGCCTGCCTGTTGCTGGCAGCCGATATCGTCGGGCGCATCGTCGCCCGACCGGCCGAACTCGATGTCGGCATCGTCACCGCCTTTATCGGTGCGCCGTTCTTCATCTGGATCGTCCGCCACCAGCGGGTGCGCGAATTATGACGACCGTGTCTTCCACCCTCGGCCGGATTGTCGACGGCCGGCAGCGGCGCAAGAGCCGATGGCTATTCGTCATCGCCGTGCTGCTGGTTCTCGCCGCCGCGATCTTCGCCCTGACGCTGGTGCTCGGCCAGTCCTTCACGCCGCCGGGAGACATCCTGCGGATGCTGCTCGGCGAAACCGTGCCGGGAACGAGCTTCACCGTCGGCCAGCTTCGCCTGCCGCGGGCAGTGCTGGCGGCGCTGGCGGGCCTCAGCTTCGGCATGGGCGGCGTCGCCTTCCAGATCATGCTGCGCAATCCGCTCGCCAGCCCCGATATCATCGGCATCAGCTCCGGTGCGAGCGCGGCTGCCGTCTTCGCCATCGTCGTCTTGTCGATGAACGGCCCTGCGGTCTCCGTGGTTGCGGTGGTTGCCGGCCTCGGCGTCGCGCTGATGGTCTACGGCCTGTCCTTCCGCAACGGCGTTGCCGGAACGCGGCTCATCCTCGTCGGCATCGGCGTTTCGGCGATGCTGGAAAGCTTCATCGCCTATATCCTCTCGCAGGCGCCGGCCTGGAGCCTGCAGGAGGCGATGCGCTGGCTGACCGGCAGCCTCAACGGCGCCCAGCTCGGTCAAGCCCTGCCGCTGCTCGTGGCGCTTGCCCTGTTCGGCGGGCTGCTTCTGCATAAAGCGCGCGATCTCGACGCGCTGCGGCTCGGCGACGACATGGCGGCGGCGCTCGGGGTTCGCGTCGGGCAGACCCGCGTCGTTGTCATGATCGCGGCGGTCGGGATGATCGCATCGGCGACGGCGGCGACCGGGCCGATCGCCTTCGTCGCCTTCCTCTCCGGCCCGATCGCCGCCCGCATTGTCGGCAACAGCGGATCGCTGCTCCTTCCCTCGGCGCTGGTCGGGGCGGTGCTGGTGCTGGCGGGCGATTATGCCGGCCAGTTCCTGCTGCCGAGCCGCTATCCGGTCGGCGTCGTCACCGGCGCGCTGGGCGCGCCCTACCTGATTTTCCTGATCATACGCGTCAACCGCAGTGGAGGCTCGTTATGACCGCCCATTCCTTGAGCGTCAGCCGGCTTTCGGCCGGCTACAGCGATGCCGATATCCTGCAGGGGCTCGATCTCGCCGTGCCGCCTGGCCGCATCACCGTCATCGTCGGCGCCAATGCCTGCGGCAAGTCCACGTTGCTGCGGGCCATGTCGCGGCTGCTGTCGCCGCATAAGGGAGAGGTTCTGCTCGACGGCAAGTCGATCCATCGCATGGCCCCGAAAGAATTGGCGCGCACGCTCGGCCTGCTGCCGCAATCGCCCATCGCGCCGGAAGGCATCACCGTCGCCGATCTCGTCGGCCGCGGACGGCACCCGCACCAGGGGCTGTTTTCGCGTTGGACCAGCCAAGACGACGAGGCGGTGGCCGATGCTCTGACGGCGACGCGGATCGTGGATCTCGCCGAACGGCCTGTGGACGAGCTGTCCGGCGGCCAGCGCCAGCGGGTGTGGATTGCCATGGCGCTCGCCCAGCAGACCGATATCCTGCTGCTGGACGAGCCGACGACCTTTCTCGACATCAGCCATCAGGTCGAGGTTCTCGATCTTCTCACCGACCTCAACCATGCGCGCGGCACCACCGTCGTCATGGTGCTGCACGACCTCAATCTCGCGGCGCGCTACGCCGATCATCTCGTGGCGATGACGCAAGGCCGTATCCATGTGTCCGGCCGGCCGGAAGAGGTGTTGACGCAGGAGACCGTGCGCCAGGTTTTCGGCCTCGAAAGCCGTATCGTCATCGACCCCACCTCGGGCCGGCCGATCATGCTGCCCATCGGCCGGCACCGGATGGCAGACAATTCGCAAATCAAGGAGATGCAGCCATGAACGCAACGCAATCGTTCAAACTGTCGGGCTTGGCGCTGGCCAGCGATGCGGCAAAAATGCTCGATGAGATCTGCGAGCATTTCGTCGAGCACGCAGAGGTCCGGCGCGAGGGTAATCTTGCACTGCTGACGAGCAGGATCGGAACGGCAAGCATCCGCATCGAGGACCGGGCGCTGCGGATCGAGCTGGAGGCCGGTTCCGAAAAGGCGCTCGATATGAGCCGCACCAGCATTGCCGAGCATATGTTCTATTTCGCCGGCGATGATCCGCTCGAATTGACCTGGTCCGAATCGGCCCTTCGCCCGGTCCTGCCGAACCTGCATCCGGTGACGGTCGTCTCTGCGGAGGACATCACGCCGCATATGCGGCGGGTGAAATTCGCCTGCGGCGATGTCTCGCCCTTCGTCGGCGGCGACATGCATGTGCGCCTTGTCGTGCCGCCAAAGGGCAGGGCGCCGGTCTGGCCGGGCCTGCGCGCCGATGGCCGTGTCGACTGGCCACAGGGCGAGGACGAGCTTTTGGTGCGAGTCTATACGATCCGCGCCGTCGATGCGCAGCGCGGCGAGCTGTGGGTGGATTTCCTGCAGCATCCGACCCCCGGCGTCAAAACCCCCGGCGCGGATTTCGCCCGGGATGCGCAACCAGGCGATATCGCCGCCCTGCTCGGCCCCGGCGGCGGTAGCCTTCCGGTCGCCGGCTCCATCTTGCTGACCGGTGACGAAAGCGCGCTGCCCGCCATCGCCCGCATCGCCGCCGAAGTGCCGGCCGGCACCCGCATCCGGGCCATCGTCGAAGTGCAGGACGCGGCCGAGGAACAGGCGCTGCCCTCCGCCGGTACGCTCGACATCCGCTGGCTGCATCGGGAAACCTATCCCGCCGGGGCGAAAGGCATTCTCGCCGAGGCGACGAAAGCAGCAATCGCCACCATGGATGCCGATACCTTCGTCTGGTTCGCCGGCGAAAAGGACGACGCCCGCCCGATCCGCGCCCTGCTGAAAAGCCGCAGGCATGATCGCGACAGGATGTATGTCGCCTGGTATTGGGAGCGGACTTCGGCCTGATCGGGCGCATTTCCGGCAAATATGGATTTGCCGGAAATGCTCTTTGTTTTTATCACATTGTCCGACGCCGGGGCGCGCATCCCGGCGAGGCTCCGATCATTCTCCGCCTGATGAGGCGAAGGGAGGATTTGCGACGAGCATCCCAAAATTCTACGGGAAATGGGGACACTTTTCTGCGACGTGCTGCTAGGTTGACCGGCGTGATGGATCAGTCTTCGATCCTGAAATGCGTAGGGTGGATTGCGATGCATAAGAACCGTATTGTCTATCTCAACGGCGAATACCTGCCGGAAGCCGAGGCCAAGGTCTCGATCTTCGACCGCGGCTTCGTCTTCGCCGACGCAGTCTACGAGGTCACCTCGGTCGTGGACGGCAAGCTCCTGGATTTCGACGGCCATGTCGCACGGTTGGAGCGGTCACTTGGGGAACTCGCCATCCGCAACCCGCTAATGCGTGAAGCTTTACTCGATATCCACCGCGAACTGGTAGCGCGCAACGAGATCGCCGAAGGCTTGGTCTACCTGCAGATCTCGCGCGGTAATCCGGGCGACCGCGATTTCCTCTTTCCCGCCGAGGACGTGCCGCCGACCGTCGTGCTCTTCACCCAGTCGGTGCCCAATCTGGTGGAAGCGCCGAAGGCGTTGACCGGCATCAAGGTCATCTCGATCCCGGACCTGCGCTGGGGGCGCCGCGACATCAAGACGGTGCAACTGCTTTATCCCTCCATGGCAAAGATGATGGCCAGGCAGGCCGGCGCCGATGACGGCTGGTTCGTGCAGGACGGTTTCGTGACCGAGGGCACGGCCAACAATGCCTATATCGTCAAGGACGGCCAGATCATCACCCGCGCCCTGTCCAACGACATTCTGCACGGCATCACCCGCGCCGCCTTGCTGCTTTATGCCCGCGAGGCGCAGATCAAGGTGGTCGAGCGGAATTTCACCGTCGACGAGGCGAAGGCCGCCGACGAGGCCTTCATCACCGGCGCCTCGACCTTCGTCATGCCGGTCGTCGAGATCGACGGTGGCAAGATCGACGGCGGGGCGCCCGGTCCCGTCGCCCGCCGTCTGCGCGAGCTTTACATCCAGGAAGCGCGCAAGGGCGCGGTCTGAGCGAATGACATAAAAATCTGGGACAGTTGCGGTCCCGTCCTGTCGCAGGGGTTGCATTCGCCGGGAATATGGAGACCTTGTCGTGGAGCGTGGACAGCGTCCACGCCATGCATCGATCGCAAATGCCGGAAAAGGCTCAAACCCGAAATGCTGCGCCCCGGCTCGGCCGATCGGGCAATGACCACAGGGGAACCCTATGAAAATGAAGATCGCACTTGCCGCATCCAGCATCCTTCTCGGCGCAATCCTGGCCATGGCGCCCGCCCAGGCCGAGGAAAAGCTGAAGCTGCGCATCGCGACCGAGGGCGCCTACCCGCCCTTCAACGCCGTCGATACCGCCGGACAACTGGTCGGATTCGACGTCGATATCGCCAAGGCCCTCTGCGAGGAGATGAAGGCCGATTGCGAACTGGTCGCCCAGGATTGGGACGGCATCATTCCCGGCCTTCTCGCCAAGAAATACGACGTCATCATCGCCTCGATGTTCATCACCGAGGAGCGCAAGCAGAAGGTCGCCTTCACCAAGCCCTACTACAAGGCGGCCATGACCTATGTGATGAAGAAGGGTGGCGACGCCTCCGTGCTCGACAAGCCCGACCTCGGCGGGAAATCGGTCGGCGTGCAGGCCGGCACGACGCAGGCGACCTTTGCCGAGGCCATGCATCCGCAAGCCGACCTCAAGCAATATCCGTCGCAGGACGAAGTCAATCTCGATCTGGCAGGCGGTCGCCTCGACATGCAGATCGGCGATCTCGTGCCGATGCTGGAATGGACGCAGAAGACCAAGGACGGCGAATGCTGCGAACTGGTCGGCAAGCCGATCACCGATCCGAAATTCGTCGGGGAAGGCGTGGGCATGGCCGTGCGCCAGGAGGACAATGCGCTTCGTGAGAAGCTCAACGCGGCGCTGGACGCCATCGTCGCCAACAATGTCTACAAGACGATCAACGACAAGTATTTCTCGCTCGACATCTTCCATCTCGAATGATGTCTTGCGGATCGCCCGGTCCGGACCGGGCGATCCCTGCTCTATCCCTCATCCTGACAAGATTTCCATGACAACAGACACACTCGTCCTCGGCGCCGGCATCGTGGGCGTCAGCGCCGCCCTTCACTTGCAGGAACGCGGCCAGTCCGTCGCCATCATCGACCGGTCGGCGCCGGGCGAGGGCGCGAGCTTCGGCAATGCTGGCCTGCTGGAACGCAGCAGCGTCATTCCCTACGCTATCCCCCGGGATCTGCGCACGCTCCTGAATTTCGCTACCAACCGCGCCGCCGCCGTGCATTACGATCCCGCCTTCCTGCCGCGCATCGCCCCGTGGCTGATGGGTTACTGGAAGGCCTCGCATCCCGACCGCCTGCGGACGATCGCGCGGGAATTGCTGCCGCCCATCGAAGCCTGCCTGGACGAACACGACCGGCTGGTGCAGGCCGCCGGCCTTTCCCATCTCGTGCGCCGTGACGGCTGGGTCGAGATCGTTCGCAGCGAGGCTGGCCTGGCCGAGGCCGGACAGCGCTCGCATGACCTGCGCCGCGACTTCGGGCTGGCATCGGACGTTTTGGACAGGGCTGCGCTTTCGCGGCTCGAACCCTCGCTGAAGGCCGCCGCCATCGGCGGCATCCACTGGCGCGACCCCTTTACGGTCACCGACCCCTCGGCGCTGACCAAGGGCTATGCGGCGTATTTCGAGAGCAAGGGCGGCACGATCTACTGTGAGACCATCCGGAGCCTGACGCGGCAGGCCAACGGCTGGCGCGTCACAACCGATCGCGGCCAGCATGAGGCGGCGAATGTCGTCGTGGCGCTTGGCGCCCATTCCGGCGCGTTGCTCGCCGCGCAAGGATATAACGTGCCGCTGGTCGGCAAGCGCGGCTATCACCTGCATTTCCGGGCGGAGGCCGGGGCGATGCTGAACCATGCGGTTCTCGACGAGGAGGTCGGCTACGTGCTCGCGCCGATGGCGGCCGGCATCCGCCTGACCACCGGCGTCGAACTGGCCGCGCCGACCGCTCCCGTCAACCGCATCCAGATGGACCGAGCCGAACGCCGCGCCCACGAGATATTCCCACTGGGAGATCCGGTCGAGGAAAAGCCCTGGCTCGGCCTGCGCCCGGCCACCCCGGACATGAAGCCGGTCATTGGCCCGGCGCCCAACCACAGGGGTCTCTGGTTCGCCTTCGGCCACGCCCATCATGGCCTGACCCTCGGTCCCGCGACCGGCCGTCTGCTGGCCGAAATGATGACCGGCGAAAAACCCTTCGCCGATCCCACGCCCTTCGACATCCGGCGGTTGATGTAGCGATTTTTCCATCCGGAAACGCGTCGGCGGCGTAACCGCGCCTCAATCCCCAGGGTTGGGGCGGGTCATGAAGGCGCGGGCGTCGTCTGTCACGCGCCTTCTGGAGGCGGGGTCGGTGTAGAACATATGGCCGCCGCGATAGGTACGCAGTTCCGTCCGCCCCTCGGCCAGCGCCGGCGGAAGATGGTCCAGCACGAAGCGGCTCGTACCGTAAGGGGTCAGCGCGTCGCTGTAGCCGTGATAGATCGCGAGACGGAAACGGGGAATGGTCGAAAGCAGGTCGCGCAGATTGCCGGCGGCGCTGGCATTGGCGCGGCCGTCACCGCCGCGGCCATCGTTCCATTCCCAACGGCGGTTGACGTCGGTATTGAGCAGGGAATAGGTCACGTCGGTGCGAAAACCGAGTTCGTCCCGGGCATAGGCGGCGAAGGCCGGGCCGTAGGCGCGGGTGAAGCCGTCGAGGATCGGGTCGTCGTTGCGATTCATGATCGATTCCGGATAGGCGTCCGGCGCCGAATAGGCGGCATCGTAGGCGCTGACGACGCGGTCGGCCTGGGAGCGTTTGGCATAGAGGTCGTCCAGGAAGCCGCGCCCCCGCGCGATATCCGCCTTCCCGACACCTGTAAGATCGGCGATGCGCGTATAGAAGGCATCCGCCTGCGATCCTGACGGCGGCGGCCCCGAGAGGGCGACAAGATAATCGGTCATGGCGAAACGCTCCGTCTCCCGCAGCTTGGCCGCATCGAAAGCGCCGTTGCGTTCCATCTCACCGGCCGCGAGCGACGGAAGCTGCAAGGCGGCCGCGAGCGGATCGTTGTCCGCGCCGAACAGGAATCGGCCATCGATGAGCGGCGAAACCATCAGCACGCCGGAGACCAGCACCCCTTGCGTTTCCTTCAAGGCCGAAGCGACCTTGGCGGCGCGAAATCCGCCATAGCTTTCGCCGAGCAGGTAGGCGGGAGAGGCGAGGCGTCCATTCTTCTGGATGTAGAGCGCGATGACTTTCGCAAGGCTTTCGGCATCCTGCCGCACGCCGTAGAAACGGCCGGCGGCTTCGTCGCTGACAGCGCGGCTCCAGCCGGTTCCGACCGGATCGATCAGCACGAGATCGGTGAAGGCGAGCCAACTGTCCGGATTGTCCTTCAGGGCAGGTTGCGTCCCGTCACGCCCGTCCTTGCCGAATTCCAGCATCCTGGGACCGACGAGGCCGAGATGCAAATAGGCCGAGGCCGCGCCCGGCCCGCCGTTGAACACGAAGGTGATCGGCCGGGCAGGGTCGCGCTTGTCGGCGACATAGGCGGTGTAGAACACCTTCGCCGTGCGATTGCCGTCCTGGCCATAGAGATCGAGCGTGCCCGCGGTCGCGGTGTAGGCGAGCGAAATCTCGGGCGTCTGCAGGCGATGTTCCGTGACGGAATCACCTGGAAGCAGGCCGAAGACGCCGGTTTCCGTCGTGCTCTGCTGCGGCTTGTCGTTTTCCTCCTGCCCGGCAAGGGCGGGTGGGACGAGCAAGGCAAGGCCGAGGAAAAGGCTTATGGCGAAACGGATGCGGGTCAATGGCGTCTCCTGTGTGCGCGGATGCGAAGTATGGGGCCGTCATGTGGAAATCCAAAGGCATCACAGCCGCGACGCGCGCGACATTGCTCTTGAAGTGTGGACGACAACCGCAACTTTTCCATCGCCGCGTTCATTCCTGTCTCGCGCAAAAGTGCTCGAAACGGTGATAACGTCGTATATGGGCTTGTTTATGTCGTAATAATCCTACAAACCGGCGTCACAACGCAAAAAGGAGAGGAGAGACGATGTTTCGGCTAAAGGAGAGGCTCGGGAAGAAGTTCGAGGAAGAGGTGCAGTTCTTCAAAGGATGGCAGAAGGACAAGAAGGGTGTCGGCGCACTGATTCCGACCTCGATCCATACCGCGCGGCGCATGGCGAGCATCGTCGAGCCGCAGTCGGGCTTGCCGGTGCTGGAGCTTGGCGCGGGGACCGGTGTCATCACCAAGGCCATTCTCGAAAGAGGCATCCGGCCTGACCGCCTGACCTCCGTCGAATATTCCAGGGATTTCTACGAAAGGCTGATCCGGCGCTTTCCCGGTGTCGATTTCCGTCTCGGCGATGCCTTTGCGCTCGACGAGGTGCTGGGCGAACGCCGCCTGGAACAGTTCGACTGCGTGATCAGCGCCGTGCCGATGCTGAGCTTTCCGATGGCGCGTCGCGTCGCGCTGCTCGAGGATTTGCTGGCGCGCATTCCGCCGGGGCGGCCCGTCATCCAGATCACCTACGGCCCGCTGTCGCCGGTGACCAAACTGCCCGGCCGTTACGAGGTTTCCCATTACGATTTCGTCGTGCGCAACATTCCGCCGGCGCAGCTCTGGACGTATCGGCGAACGGAGTGACGGCGGCATCTGCCGCCGAGAGCATTTCCAGCCGAAACGTGATCGCTTCGGCGTGGGAAATGCTCTAGATCACCAGTTCGATCAGGTGGGGTAGGTCGGAGGCGAGGCTGGCGGCCAGTGCCTTGCTGCAGTCTTCCATCGTGGTGACCCGTGTCGCCTCGACCCCGAAGGCGCGGGCGAGGGCGGCCCACTGGATATCGGGATTGCCGAGATCGAGCATGCTCATTGCAGTCGGGCCGGGAACGGCGCCGACATTGCGGTATTCGCCGAGCAGGATGTTATAGCGCCGGTTGTTGAGCAGGATGGTGGTGCAGGGAAGTTTTTCACGGGCCTGAGTCCATAGCGATTGCAGCGTATAGGCGGCGGAGCCGTCGGCCTGCAGGTTGACGACTCGCCGCTTGCCGCCGCTGGCAATCGCCGCGCCGGTCGCCACCGGCAGGCCGCCACCGATGGCGCCGCCGGTGATGATCAAGTGGTCATGGGCCGGCGCCTGCGCGCCCGTCACGGTGTAACCGTTGCTGAAGGTCAGGCTTTCGTCGACGATGATGGCGTTTTCGGGAAGCAGGGCGGCAAGCGCCATGTCCAGCTTTTCGGGGGTCGGCTCGCCCTGCGGCAAGGCAATCTTTTCCCGGGAAATCGGCGCGGGTGTCGCGGGCTCCCTGTCTGCGCCCACGGCTTCGGCGAGAAGGCGCAGCGCCTTCGTGCCGTCCTGGCCGGCGCGCGAGAGCGTGTGCAGCAGCGCCTGTGGATGGCAAAGCAGCGACGGCTTGCCGGGATAGCCGAAGAAGCCGACCGGCGGCGGGCAGTTGACCAGCACCACCTGCTCGTAACCGGAAAGAGCGGCGATGGCGACATCGACGGGATAGGGCACGCGCGGCAGCGGCGGCACGCCGTGTCCGCGCGGCATGGCGGCGACCAGCGAACTGCCCATCACATCCGCCCCGGTGCGCGCCGCGATGGCATGCGCCAAGCGGATGCCATCGAGCGTGGCGGCGCTGTTGCCGACGAGGATCAGGCTGCGGCGGCCGGAGGTCAACAACCGGCGCGCGGCCTCGATGCCATGCGGGTCGAGGGGCGCGGGCGCGTTGACAGGCGCAAGGCCGGCTTCGCGGCCGCCGTCTGACCAGGAGATGTCGGCGGGCAGGATCAGCGTGGCGATCTGGCCGGGATGCTGGCGGGCGATGGCGACGGCCTGGGCAGCGTTCGCGCCGAGCAGTTGCGTGTCGCGTGGCGTGCAGACGGAGGCCGAGACGGTTGCGGCCAGCGCGGTGACATCGGCGGTAAGCGGCGAGTCGAACGGGCGATGCGGCGTCGCATGGTCGCCGACGATGTTGACGACGCCGCTTTCGGCGCGGCGGGCATTGTGGAGATTGGCCAGCCCGTTGGACAGGCCGGGGCCGCAATGCAGCAGCGTCGCCGCCGGCCGGCGCAGCACCCGGTAATAACCGTCGGCCATGCCGGTGACCACGTTCTCCTGAAGGCCAAGCACGCAGCGCACGCCGGCAACGCGATCCAAGGCCGCGACGAAATGCATTTCGCTGGTGCCCGGATTGGCAAAGCAGGTATCGACGCCGTTCGCCAGCAGGGTCCGGACCAGGCTCTCCGCTCCGTTCATCGACTCGTTCTCCTAAATAAAATATTGATTTTAAATAATAATGCCGTGTGTTGGCATCGTCGCGCCGCAACGAAACAGAAGCCTATCAAAAATAAGTTAGACGTCCATATAATTTTTTCGAATAAAAAGTTGGACGTTCAGCAAATTTATGTTAGCCCTAATTGCGGCCGCGGATGTGGCTGTCTTGAGGGAGGAGACTCATGAAAATCTTTGCATCATGCGCCGTCGGCGCATGCGTTCTCGTCGCGGTGCCTGCCGCCGCCAATGAAACGGTCAGCTACGCATCCTATGGCGGCGCATATCAGGAAGGCGTGCGCAAGGCGATCCTCGACCATTTGCCGAAGGACCACGGCATGGACGTCAAGGAATATACCCTGCAAAGCGGGATCACCGATATCCGCACCCGCGTGAAGGGCGGCGCCAACGAGATGGATGTCGTCGAACTCTATGGCGGCTATTGCAAGCAGGCCGCCGACGAGGGACTGCTGGAAAAGCTCGACTACGACAAGATCCCCAACGCCGCCGGCATTCCCGAAAATCTGCGCACGGACTATTCGATCGGCTTCACCGCCTATTCGACGGTGCTGGCCTACAACAAGGATGTCTACAAGGACAATCCGCCGAAGAACTGGGCCGATTTCTTCGATACCAAGACGTTTCCCGGCTCGCGTGCCGTGTCCGGCTATAGCGGCCAGAGCAACCTGGAACTGGCGCTGATGGCCGACGGTGTCGCCCGCGACAAGCTCTATCCGCTCGATGTGGATCGCGCTTTCGGCAAGCTGGAGCAACTCAAGCCAAACATTTCAGTCTTCTGGGATTCCGGCGCCCAGGCGACCCAGCTTGCGACCAGCCAGGAAGTCGACATGCTCTCCATCTGGGCGGCGCGCATCGAAGCCGCCATCCGCGAGGGCGCGCCTTACGCCTATACGCTCAACGAGGGCGTGGTGGATGTTGAATGCCTGGTGGTGCCCAAGGGCTCGCCCAACCGCGAAGGCGCGATGCGGCTGATCAACCATCTGCTCGATCCCGCCTATCAGGCCAACCTGCCGGACTACATCCCCTATGGCCCGATGAACCAGGATGCGTTCAAGAAAGGTCTGATCTCGCCGGAAAAGGCCGCCAAGATCGTCACCAGCACCGACAACCTTGCCAAGCAGGTGTTCGTCAACGCCGCCTGGTGGGCGGAACATGCCACAGCGCTGCAGGAACGCTGGGACAAGTTCAAGCAGTGACATGACCCTGTCCGGACGGGCGCGGCGGGAGGCCGCGCCCGACTGGCAAGCGCAAGATTTTTGGGATGCTTGGGATGACGTCTGCAGCACCGACGGCACTGCCGGTCTATATTTCCGCACTGAGCAAATATTACGGCGCCTTCCGGGCGGTCGACGACGTGTCGTTCGAGATCGCCGCCGGCGAATTCCTGACGCTGCTCGGCCCTTCCGGCTCGGGCAAGACCACCCTTCTGATGATGCTGGCGGGGTTTGCGCGGCCCAATGCCGGCTCCGTCCGGCTCGGCGACCGCGAAGTCATCCACCTGCCGCCGCACAAGCGCGATATCGGCATGGTCTTTCAGAATTACGCGTTGTTTCCGCATATGTCGGTCGGCGAAAACATCGCCTATCCGCTGAAGCTGCGCTCCGTAGGCCGGGCGGAGCGTGAGGAGCGGGTGCGCCGCGTACTCGATCTCGTCCAGCTTTCCGGTTATGCGGAGCGGCGGATCACCGAGCTTTCCGGCGGCCAGCGCCAGCGGATCGCGCTGGCCCGGGCGATCGTCTTCGAACCGCGCATCCTGTTGATGGACGAACCGCTTTCGGCGCTCGACAAGCAGTTGCGCGAGACGATGCAGATCGAAATCCGCCGCCTGCACGACCGCCTGGGCATGACCACCATTTCGGTGACGCATGACCAGCGCGAGGCGCTGACGATGTCGGATCGCGTCGCGGTGTTTTCGCGCGGTCGGCTGGCGCAGGTGGCGACGCCGAGCGATCTCTATGAAAAGCCGGCAAACCGCTTCATTGCCGATTTCATCGGCGAATCGAGCTTCATTCCCGTGCGCCGGACGCCGGAGGGACTGGTCTATGGCGACCAATTGCTGCGCCTTGCCGATGCCGGAGACGGGGCGCAGGCCGATCCGTTGTTGATGCTGCGCCCCGAGCGCCTGAGCATCGTCCGCCCGGGCCAGGTGGCGTGCGACGAAAAGCGCAATGTCTTCAGTGGGCTGGCGCAGAGCGTCGTGTTCCAGGGCGAAAGCCTGCTGATCGAGGTCCGGCTCGATCCCGGCGACGTGGTGCTGGTGCGCCAGTCGAACCGCGCGGGCGAGGCCGCCAACCGGCCGGGCGCCGGCGAGCGCGTCGATCTCGTGCTCGACCGGCCCGATGCGCGCATCGTCAGCGCGGAGGGTTGAGCCATGTCGCTGCTCCAGACCGCCGCCTCGGATTATCGTCAACCGGCCGCAACGGTGGCGGCGCTGAGGGAGAATGCGCAGGCGCTCGACCGGGATCGACAGCGCGAGAACGGCCAGCTTTTGCGCCTGTCGCTGCCGGCGTTGGCGATCGTCGTCATCCTGATGGTCGCACCGATCGGCTGGCTGTTTTCACTGTCCTTCGTCGGCGCCGATGGCGGCTTCAGTTTCGAAAACTATACGCGCATCGTTACCGACGGCGCCTATGTCTCGATCTTCGCGACCACCTTCCAGGTTGCGGCGGTGGTGACGGTTCTCTGCCTGCTGCTGGGCTATCCGGTCGCCTATGTGCTGACCATCCTGCCGGACCGCTTCGCGCAGGCGTTGATGCTGGCGGTTCTGGTGCCGTTCTGGACGTCGCTTCTGGTGCGCACCTATGCCTGGCTGGTGCTGCTGCAACGGCGCGGTGTCGTCAACGACACACTTTCCATGCTCGGATTGATCGAGCGGCCTCTCCCGCTGGTGCATAACATGGCCGGCGTCACCATCGGCATGGTGCATATCATGCTGCCGTTCCTGATCATGCCGCTCTATGCCTCGATGAAGGCGATCGACGGCAACCTGATGCGGGCGGCCGCCAATCTCGGTTCGTCGCCGGTCCATGCCTTCTTCCGCGTCTTCCTGCCGCTGTCGTTGCCCGGCCTGATCGCCGGCGCGGTTATGGTCTTCGTCATGTGCCTGGGTTTCTACATCACCCCGGCGCTGCTCGGCGGCGGCAAGGTGCAGATGATCGCGCAGCGCATCGAGCAATCGGTGTCGCTGTTTCCGACCTGGGGGCCGGCCGCGGCGCTGGCGGTGGTGCTTCTGGTGCTGACCGGCGGTTTCCTGCTCCTGAGCTGGCTGATAGTTCGCCGGTTTTCGCGCGGCGAGTGAGGAGGATCGATGGAATCGCATGTCACCCACAAGCAGCGCCTCTGGCTTTATATCCTGACGGCCCTGATCCTGCTGTTCCTGGTGGTGCCGACGCTGATCGTCGTGCCGATGTCGTTCAGCTCGGCCAATTCGCTGGCCTTTCCGCCGCCCGGCTGGTCGCTGCGCTGGTATCAGAACTTTTTCGAGCAGGACAAATGGCTGACGGCGGCGCTGGTTTCGCTGCGTACCGCTTTCGGCACGATGATCGTCGCGACCACGGTCGGAACCGCCGCCGCCTACAGCCTGCATGTCGGCAAGTTCGCGCTGCGCGGCACGATCTATGCGACGCTCGCCGCGCCGCTGGCCATTCCCGCCATCCTGCTGGCGATCGGACTGTTCTTCGTCTATGCCTCGGCCGGCCTTCTCAATACAACCGCCGGCCTGATCATCGCCCATACGCTGGTGGCGATCCCCTTCGTGCTGATCACCATGACGGCGGGCTTCAAGTCCTACGACATGAGCCAGGAAATGGTCGCCCGCAGCCTCGGCGCCAACCGGCTGACCGCCTTCCTGACCGTCACCCTGCCGCAGGTGAAGTTCTCGCTGATTTCGGCCGCGCTGCTCGCCTTCATCGTCTCGTTCGACGAGGTGGTCGTCTCGGTCTTCGTTTCCGGCGGGGATGTCTCGACCCTCACCAAGGTGATGTTCCAGACGCTGCGCGACGACATCGATCCAACCATTGCGGCGGTCTCGACCCTGATGCTGGTCATCGCCACCGTGCCGCCGCTCGTCCTGCAGCTCGCGGCCAATCGCAAGCGGGAGTCCTGACATGATCGAAGACCTGAACAGCGCGCTCGCCGGTTTCGTCGAATTGCAACGCGAGGGCCGTGTCCTCGAGATCCGCATGGTCAAGCCCAAGGTCAACGCCATCTGCCGGCGGCTGAGCCGGGCAATGGAGCGCGCCGCGCTTTTCCTGCAGGAGAGTGACGACCTGCAGGTCGGCGTGCTGACCAGCGGCCAGGACAGGGCCTTTTCCGCCGGCCTCGATTTCAACGAGGCGGAGGGGCCGGGAAACGATACCGAGGGGGCGGTGGACGGCGGTTTCGGCGGCATCACCCGCCTGTGGGCGCTGAAGAAACCGCTGATCGCCGCCATAAACGCGCCTGCGATCGGCGGCGGCATGGAACTGGCGCTGGCCTGCGACCTGATCGTCATGGCTGAAACCGCCTATTTCGAGCTGCCGGAACTGCAGCGTGGCCTGCTACCGGATGGCGGCGGGTTGCAGCGCCTGCCGCGCCGCATTCCCTACAATGTCGCCACCGCGATGATCTGGACCGGGCAAAGGATGACCGCCGCCGAGGCGGTGTCCTGGGGTCTCGTTCACCGCGCCGTGCCGGCGGCCGAGTTGCGGCAGGCGGCCATGGATATCGCCCATAAGATGACGCGCGACGCGCCGCTGGCCCAGCAGGCCTTCAAGGAGGTGCTGCGCAATATCGACGGCCTGTCGGATCGCGAGGCGATGGAGATCCGCGCCGACAGCGGCCCGCAATACGCCACCTATGCACGCATGCTCGCCTCGGAAGACATGCTGGAGGGACAGAAGGCATTCCTGGAACGTCGCCCGCCGCAATGGCGCGGCCGGTAGGACCAAACGATACCAAAGCCAATCAAGGGAACGACCATGTACACCTATATAGAGACGGAACGCCACGGCGCAGTCGGGGTGATCGCCCTCAATCGCCCTGAAGCACGCAATGCCCTTGGCATGGGCCTGACGCTGGAGCTGCGTCGTGCCATCAAGGAAGCCGCCGCCGATGCGGGTCTTCGCGCCCTGATCCTGACGGGGCGCGGCGGCGCCTTTTCGGCCGGCGCCGATATCAAGGAATGGGCCGGCAAGGTCGAGGGCGTCGATCCCTGGCCGGATAGGAACTGGGTCGAGGAATCGCTGAAACTCATCCAGGAGGTCCATGCCTTCCCCAAGCCGACGCTCGCGATGATCGACGGCGCCGCTGTCGGCGCCGGCCTCGACATGGCGCTGGCCTGCGATTTCCGCTACGCCTCAGACCGCTCGAAATTCATCTGCTCCTATACCAATGTCGGCTATTCGCCCGATTGCGGCGGCACCTGGCTGATGCCGCGGGTCATGGGGCTGGAGGCGGCCAAGCGCTTCGCCTTCACCGGCGCGTTGTGGAACGCGCAGACCGCGCTCGAAAACCGCCTCGTCTCGCATGTCAGCCCGCAGGCGGAGCTTCTTTCCGAAACGCTGGCCTTCGCGCGGCAACTGGCCGCCGGCCCCACGGTCGCCATCGGCCTGGCGAAGAAACTGATGAACGCCTCGTTTACGCGCTCGCTTGCCGAACAACAGATCGAGGAAGTCGCCGCCGGCCATATCTGCGCGGCGACGAAGGATCACGCCGAAGGCCTCGCCGCGGCGAACGAACGCCGCGCCCCGAGCTTTATCGGCGCATAAGGAGGAAAAAAGTGGATTTCAGCCTGAGTTTCGAACAGGAAACCCTGATTCAGTCGCTCACCGATTTCGTCGAGAAGGAACTTTACCCGCATGAAAACATCGTCGAGGAACTGCGTACGGTTCCCGAGGACATCGCCCAGGAGATCAGGCGCAAGGCGGATGCTGCAGGCTTCACCGCCATGAACATGCCGGAGGAATTCGGCGGGCCCGGCCTCGACCACCAGACCATCGCGCAGGCGGAGCGGGTGTTCGGAAAGCCGTCGGCGGCCTTGTCGCTGCTGATCAAGCGGCCGACGCAGATCCTGCTGAAATGCCAGGGCGAGCAGATCGACGACTATCTGATGCCGACGATCCGCGGCGACAAGACCGATTGCTTCGCCCTGACCGAGCCCGGCGCCGGCTCCGATGCGCGCGGCATCGTCACCCGGGCGGAGCGCCAGGGCGGTGAATGGGTGATCAACGGCGTCAAGCAGTTCATCTCCCATGCCGACGATTCCGACTATATCATCCTCATCGCCGTGACCGGCGTCGACGAGACGCCGAAGGGGCCGCAGAAGCGCTTCACCGCTTTCCTGCTCGATGTCGACCTGCCGGGCATCCGCATCGAGCCGATGAAATCGATCTGCACGCGCGGCTACAACCCCAACATGATCTATCTCGAAAACGTGCGCGTTTCAGACAGCAAGATCCTCGGCAAGGAGGGCGAGGGTTTCGTGATGGCCAATGACTGGCTCCATGCCGGCCGGGTCAATCTTTCGGCGCATTGCGTCGGGCGGGCGGAGCGCATCTTCGAGATGGCCTGCGACTGGGCGGCCAACCGCAAGGCATTCGGCCGCACGATCGGCGAGTTTCAGGGCACCGGCTTCAAGATCTCCGATATGGCGCTCGACATCCGACTGGGCGATCTGATGGTCAAGGAGGCGGCCTGGAAGATCGACCAGGGGCTGATGGACCGCGCACAATCCTCGATGGTCAATCTCTATTGCTCGGAAATGGTGTATCGTGTCGCCGACAACGCCGTTCAGGTCTTCGGCGGGATGGGCATGATGGAGGATTTCCCGATCCAGCGTTTCTGGCGCGATGCGCGTATCGAGCGGATTTGGGAGGGCACCTCCGAAATCCATCGCGACATCATTGCGAAGGACATCTTGCGCGGCTATCGCCAGTAGGGTAGCGGGCAAGAAAAGGGGGACCGGATGAGGCGGGCAGAAAAGAAGATCCTGACGCTTGAAACACGGCGGCGCGAACTGACGGTCGCCACCTTGGAATCGATCCGCAAGCACGGCTACATGAATTCGACGATCAGTACGATCAGCGAGGAATCCGGCCTGTCGCGCGGCTTGATCAGTCATTATTTCAAGAACAAGGACGATCTCATCCTGTTTGCCTTCCGCCATCTCACGGAGCTTCTGGAGGCCATCCACCGGCAGGTCGTGCGATCCTGGGGAACCAGCCATTTCGACAAGCTGCTGGCCGGCGCCATGGTGACCTTCCTGCCCAGCCAGCCCTATCGCGAAGTCTGGCTGCATTTCTACAGCGCCTCGCGCCTGCAGCCGGAAGTGGCGCAGATGCATCGCGCCCTGTGGGGCCGGTTTCGGGCGTCCGTCCAGCGGCGGATCACGGCGGCTGCCGAGGAACGGGGCATCAAGATCGACATACCGACCGTGACCCTGATGTACACGCAGCTGATCGACGGTCTGTGGCTCGGAATGGTGGTGGAGGAAGCCTATGACGAGGCGACCT
Source organism: Hyphomicrobiales bacterium (assembly GCA_017305935.1). Lineage (GTDB taxonomy): Bacteria > Pseudomonadota > Alphaproteobacteria > Rhizobiales > Rhizobiaceae > Metarhizobium. The sequence goes on from JAFKJU010000012.1 coordinate 184,934, forward strand.
GCCGCCAGGTGATGCGCGACTGGCTGTGCGACGTCTTCGGTGAAGACCGCGAGAAGCACTCCATCGTGCCGCCCTTCGATGTCGCGGCGCTGCGCGAGGAATTGTCCCTCTGAACCCATGAATATGGCCCGGGCGCGCGTGTGCCCGGCTTCTACCGTCGGGTCCGCTGCGGTCCCGGTTCGCATTCCCATGTGTTTAACGAGGCAGAGGCCATGTCGAATTCTTCTTGTTTCACCCTTTCTTCACGCCTGTCGCCAGCCCTGCGGGAAAATTTCAGCCGCCTGCTGGCCCCGCGCCACATCGCCTTCATGGGCGGCGCCTATGCCGAATCCACCCTGCGCAACATCCGCCGCCATGGCTTTGCCGGGGAGGTCTATGTCGTCAACGCCAGGCGCGACGAGATCGGCGGCTATAGATGCTATCGCAGCCTGTCCGACCTTCCGGTCTCGCCGGACGCCACCTATCTCGGCGTCAATGCGGATGTAACGATCGGCGCCCTCGAAGAACTGAACCGTCTGAAGGCCGGCGGCGTGATCTGTTATGCCTCCGGCTTTTCGGAAATCGGTGAGGCCGGGGCGGAGCGCAACCGAAGGCTGATCGCGGCGGCCGGCGACATGGCGGTCGTCGGGCCGAACTGCTACGGCCTCGTCAATTATGTCAATCACGCGAGCATGTGGCCTTCGGGCTATCAGCCGCTCACCACCCGACGCGGCGCCGCCGTCGTCGGCCAGAGCGGTAATGTCTGCATCCACCTGACCTCGAACCAGCGCTCGGTGCCGTTCAGCTATCTCATCAGCGCCGGCAACCAGGCGGTCCTCGGCTTCGAGGATTACATCGACTACCTGACCGACGATCCGAACGTCACCTGCATCGGCCTTTTCATGGAAGGCATTCGCGACGTGCCGGCCTTTTCGCAGGCCTGCCTGCGGGCGCGCGAAAAGGGCATGCCGATCATCGTCTGCCGCTCCGGCCGCTCCGAACTTGGCGCGACGATGGCGGCGAGCCATACCAGCTCGCTTGCCGGCCAGAACGAATATTATGACGCGCTTTTCGCTCGCCTCGGCGTTATCGCCACCGATACAGTGCCGCAATTCCTGGAGATGCTGAAGATCGCCTCGGTCACGTCACCGCTTACGGGGCCGCGCATCGCGGTGTTTTCAAGCTCGGGCGGCGACAATGGTCTGGCTGCGGATTATTGCTCCTTCGCCGGCCTCGCGCTGCCGCAACCCTCGAAACGCCAGGTCGATGCGATCAAGCCGCTGCTACCGGATTTCGGCCATGTCTCGAACCCGCTGGATTTCACCGCCGGCTATTGGGGCAACGAGGAATTGCTGACGCCTATGTTCACCACCATGCTGGAGGGTGACTACGACAGCGGCCTGATGGTCATGGACCATCCCTCGCCAAAGGTGGCAGAAGATGCCGGCGAGCCGATCCTGGCGATGATCCGGGCATTGGCGGCGGCCGGCAGGGCCACGGGCAAGCCGGTGTTCATGGGCTCGGTCAATCCGGAATCGATTCCTGAGAGCGTGCGCGTCTGGATGCTCGACCTCGGCGTCGTGCCGCTGCAAGGGTTGCATGACGCCGCGACGGTGATCGCGCTCTGGGCCGGATATTGCGCGATCCTGCGGCAGGACCGCGCGCTCGGCCGCCCGCTTACGGATCTCGTCCCCTATCCGACGGCTGCGGCGCAGGGGCAAGGCCGCACGGTCGACGAGGCCGAATCCAAGCGCCGGCTGTCGGCCTGCGGCCTCGCCGTGCCGGAGGGTCGCGTGCTGACCCGCGCCGATCTCGACGCCTTGCCCGAAACCCTGGAAGCGTCGGTCGTGCTCAAGGTCCTGCATGAGGAGCTGCCGCACAAGACGGAGGTCGGCGGCGTCGCCCTCGACCTGCGCCGCCGCGCCGATTTGCAGGCGGCGGCGGATCGCATGGCCGAGACGGTCCGCCATCATGCGCCCGGCATCTTGCTGGAGCGTTACCTGATGGAGCCGATGCAGGCCGCGCCGCTGGCCGAACTGATCGTCGGCGTCAAGCGCGATCCGCTGTTCGGCATGGTGCTGGTCATCGGCGCCGGCGGCATCTTCGTCGAGCTGCTCAAGGATGCCCGGCCGCTGCTGCTGCCGACCTCCCGCGGTGAAGTCGAAACGGCGCTGCGCAGCCTCAAGACCTTCCCGCTGCTGGACGGTTTCCGCGGCAGGTCCCGCGCCGCTCTCGAACCGGTGATCGACGCCATCTTGGCCATCGCCGCCTATGCCGGCGAAGCACGCGAAACGCTGCTGGAACTCGATGTGAATCCGCTCATGGTCTACGATAACGCGGCGGTCGCGGTGGATGCGCTCATCGTGGAAATCGCGTCCGGCCCCGCAGCCGCAGCGTGTATTCAAAGCCGTTGATCATTCACGGGCCCGTTTCGAAGGATCGGACGCCTCCGATCTCCGGCGTGCGCTTTGCCACGAAGCCGACGACAGCGGCTTCGTGGCAGTTCATGCTGTTCTTTCGGGGGCAAGCTCGAAACGAACGCCTTGAACGCTGCCAGAACGTCTTCGGGGCTGTCTTTCAATACGGCATGCGTGGCGTAAGGCAGGTTCAGCAGGCGCGCACCTTCAACCTGCTCGGCCAGTTCGAAAGCCTGGCGGCGGGAAACCAGGAAGTCATCATCGCCATGGACCACAAGAAGCGGATCGACCGCACCGACTGACCCGGATAAACATCTTCGTCGTTCCGGACCGGACCGCTCTCAACTGCCGCTTCTGCCGCAGGCGGCGCAGCAGCGGCCTTACGCCGAGGCGCGGTTTCGAGCTCATCGGTGCTCAGCAGAGCGGCGTTCCTATCGGACAGCTTGGATTTCGGCGGAGCAAAACGCGACCGTATGAAGCGCCTGGGCAAGCGCCTCTTCCGGCTCCGCCGGGAATTCCTTGACGCGCCAGGCGATGTAACCGTCAGGACGGACGAGAGAGGTCCCGGATGAACCGATTCCGAAAGCGTCGCCAAATGCTTGGGCGTCGACCGGCCCGACCGGGGTCAGGGCGAAATCCGTTCCCGCGAGGTCGCGGGCCACCCAGGCGAGCGCATCCTCGCTAAGCTGCCCCTGCGACAGGGGAAGAAGCTGCCGCAGGCTCAGGGATTTGAAGGTGTCGTAGCCCGAATGGGTCATGACCTGCGGCAGTCGAATATCCAGCACCGCCTTGCCCGCCGGATGACCCGCGATGCGCTCGATCGGCACGTCCAATGGCGAAGTGACGGGCGGGGGCAGCGCAGCCTTGCCGCCGCCGTCGATGAGCACGCAGTCCAGCTTCAGCGCAAGCCGCGCCCCCACAGCCGCCGCAGGCTCCCGCCAGCGCGCATTTTTCGTCAGCAGCACCCAGTCGCGTTGCAAGAGGTCGAGCGTCGAACACCGAACACCGTCCCGGCCGACCCAGACATGCGGTGCGCGGGTGCCAGGCTGGCCGGTCCACAGATCGGGGCGCAGCGCCGGCGGCAGGTCAGGCCCGGCGTCGATGACTGCGGCCGAGCGGTAGATCTGGCCCAACTCCATCGCTGCGTCGTCGATGATCGGCACGTCCTTGTCACCAGGTCCTGCGTAACGGGCATAATCGGGCCGTGCGAAGATCTGGTCGTGGCGCAGCCAGGCGATGGGGCGGCGCTCGGCGTCATAGCTATCCAGCAGTTCGGGGCGCGACCGACCGGCCAGGACGGCAGCAAGCTTCCATGCGAGATTGTGCGCATCCTCGATGCCCGTATTGGCGCCATAGCCGCCGCGCGCGGGCGGTAGTGTATGCGCCGCGTCGCCGGCCAGGAATATCCTGCCGGCGGCGAAGCGGTCGGCGATGAGCGCACTCAGTTGCCAAAGGCCCGTCGCGATGATCTCGAAATCCATCTCCGGCCGCCCGACGGCCCGCCGCACCATTGCGCGCAGCCCGGCTTCATCATGGTCCCCGTCATCGGCGACGATCAGCAGCCAGCGCTCCTGGCCCGGGCTGGCATCGCGATAGACGGTCAGCATCGCCTCGAAACCCGGCTGGTCGATCTCGAACTGGCTGATGCCCGGCTTGAGATAACCATCCAGCGCGGCGGCGCGGAACAGGATGCTGCGGACGGTCCGCATCACGCCCCGGCCGGAGCGGCCGATGCCCAGCGCCTCGCGGACAGGGCTGGCATGTCCGTCCGCGGCGATCAGGTAGTCCGCGCGCAGCGAGCCCTCCCGCCTCTGCGAATCCCGAAGCACGGCGGTGACGCCGCGATGGTCCTGCTCGAAGGCGGTCAATTCGGTAGAAAGCCGCACGTCGACACCGAGCTTGATCGCATGGGCGCGCAGGATCGGCTCAAGACGATCCTGCGCGATCGCCGCGCCGGTGCAGATCGAAAAATGCGTGTCGTCCTTCACCTGCTGGTCCGGCGCCTCGCCCGGCGTCCAGGCGACGTCCTCGCTCGACCATTTTCCGGCGAGGCTTTCGACCTTGATGCGACGCGGGCGTCCCAGGCCGGGCGGCACCTGCGGTATCGCGTCACCGAGGCCCGCGGCGCGATAGAGCTCCATCGTCCGCGTTGTAAACCCCATTGCGCGCGGCAGCGGCGAACTCGCAGGGTGGCGCTCGACGAGCACGGCCGGAACTCCGCGCATGGCGAGGAACACCGCCGCCGAAAGTCCGACCAGCCCGCCGCCAACCATCAGAACCGACGTCTTTTCCATGCATGTCACCTCCAAGACAGATACAATGTATTGATCGATACAATGTATCGATCATCCGCGTTGTACCGTCAAGAGGGCGATGCTAGGGTGGGCTCATGCTGAAGAATGACTCAAGCCCGATATGGGAGCGTCCCGAGCGCCAGCCACGACCTGTTCCGGTGCCTCTCAGCCGGGAGGTCGTCGTTCAGGCGGCCATCGCCCTTGCCGATGCCGAAGGGCTTTCATCGGTGACGCTGCGCAAGGTCGCCGGCGCGCTCGGGGCGGGGCCGATGCGGCTTTATGGCTATATCGCCACGAAGGAAGAGCTGTTCGTGCTCATGGTCGATGCGATCTACGCGGAAATGCTCGAAGGCGAGGATGCGACAGGCGCCTGGCGCGCGCGAATCGCACGGCTGGCCGGCCACCTACGGAGCGCTGCGTTGCGCCATCCCTGGTTCGCCGCGTTGCTGGGCGGCAGGCCACAGCAAGGCCCCAATGCCCTGGCCTTCACCGAAGCCATGTTGTCGGCCGTCGCCGAGGCACCGGGCATCGATGACATAGACACCGTCTTTCTGGCCACGAAGGTCATAGGCGCCTATGTGGTCGGCGCGGTGTGTGACGAGGCCGCCGACGCCGCGGCAACGCGGGAGAGCGGCCAGACGAAGGCGCAATGGCAGGATGCAAATTGGCCTTACATTCAGCGGGTGATCGCCACCGGCCGTTTCCCGATGCTCTCCAAGGTCGCCCATCAGATGACGCATCCCGCTCCCGGGACGCTCTTTGGCCGTGGGTTGGACCGCGTCCTTGACGGCATTGCCGGAACGACCTCGACTTCACGTTGAGGTCGCCAATCAGCGCAGGTGGTCCGTCGAAAGTCAGTAGTTCCCCGGAAGGACGGCCATAGCCGGCACATCTTCCTTCAGTCATCGCAGAAGGACCGGAGGCAGTCGCTCAGCCCGTCGGCGTTTTAGGTGTCGCTCAGCATGGGCATGTGATCCTCTTCTTTATCGAAAGAGAACCACAGGCCAAATCCAAGCACAGAAATAACTGAGTACGGACGTTAACAGCGGTGCGCACTTTATTCACCGTATACGAAACCCGCAGGCCTATCTCGTTCCTGCACGCGTTTAACCGCGATCGTCAATTCGTCATTCGCCAGGCTGCAACACTGCCGCATCGACAAACGTTTCGGTAGCGCCATCGCCGCTTAGTGCTGCATTGAGTTTTCCGACGTCAAGCTCGTTTTCCCACCGGGCGACGACGATCGTCGCGACGGCGTTGCCGATGAAGTTGGTCAACGCGCGGCATTCCGACATGAAGCGATCTATGCCGAGAATGAGCGCCATCCCGGCCACGGGTACGGAAGGCACCACCGAAAGCGTCGCAGCAAGGGTGATGAAGCCTGCACCGGTGATGCCGGCTGCACCTTTTGAGCTCAGCATGGCCACAAGGAGCAGCAGGATCTGGTCGCCGATCGACAGCGGGATATCCATGGCCTGTGCGATGAACAGGGCGGCGAGCGTCATGTAGATGTTCGTGCCGTCGAGATTGAACGAGTATCCCGTCGGGATGACCAGGCCGACGACGGAGCGTTTGCAGCCCGCCTCTTCCATCTTCTGCATCAGGCCGGGCAAAGCGGCTTCCGACGACGATGTGCCAAGAACGAGCAGCAGCTCTTCCTTGATATAGCGGATGAGCGCCAGGATGGAAAAACCATTGTACCTGGCGACCGCGCCGAGCACCACAAAGACGAAAAGCAATGATGTAACGTAGAAGGTCGCGATCAGAAAGGCGAGATTGGCAACTGAACCGATGCCGTATTTGCCAATCGTGAAGGCCATGGCGCCGAAGGCGCCGATAGGAGCAGCCTTCATGAGGATGGCGACCAGCCGGAAGATCGGCGAGGTCAACGACTGCAGGAAGTCGACGACCGGCTTGCCCTGTTCGCCAACCATGCCGAGCGCAATCCCGAACAGAACCGAGAAGAACAGCACCTGCAGGATATCCCCTTCGGCGAAGGCGCCGACGATGGTCTGCGGGATGATGTTCATCAGAAAGCCTGTGACGGTCGATTCATGCGCCTTGGTGGCATAGGTCGCCACCGCATTGGCATCGAGCGATGCCGGGTCGATATGCAGACCGGCGCCCGGTTGCACGAGATTGGCAATGACCATGCCGAGAGCAAGCGCCAGCGTCGAGAATGTCAGGAAATAGAGCATCGCCTTGCCGGCGACGCGGCCGACCTTCTTCAGGTCCGACATGCCGGCAATGCCGGTCGCGACCGTCAGGAAGATTACGGGAGCAATGATCATCTTGACCAGTTTGATGAAAGCATCGCCGAGCGGCTTCAATCCGGCAGCGAAATCCGGATAGAAATGACCGACAAGCATGCCGGCGCAGATGGCGACGATCACCTGGAAATAGAGATGAGTGTAAAATGGTTTCGGCTCGCGCGTTCCCACGGTGGCAGACGAAATGTGCATGACTTCCTCCTTATGCACCCCAACCGGAAAACCGGCTCTTCCCGAGGTGACTTGCTGTAACTGCCAACAAGCTGAGCAAAGGATGTGACAAGTCGGGCGCAGGAGGATAAGCCACTGTATTATATTGCCTATTCAATAATGTGGAAACCGGAAGGGCTCTATTTGTGCGGCTTTTCACACAAATCATATTGAGTAAAGTGCGACTTCATGCTCAAGTTGGCCGATGAATGAAACGTCCGTCAATCCCATGTCTGCCGACCTTGCCCGCTTGATACGCAGGCAATGGCTTGGCTTCTTCTTGCTTTTCCTCGCCCTGTCGCTGGGCGGGCTCTCCGTGGCCGGGCACTATGGCAGCGCTGCCGCCCTGTCGGCGATCGAGGAACAGGGGCGGACCGACGCAAACCTTAAAGTCGCGCTCCTTCAAGCCGTGCTGGAGCGCCCGCGCGCTTTGCCCTTCCTGCTGTCCCGCGATCGGGACGTCGCGGATGCGTTGACGGATATGGCAACCGGAAAACAGCAACTGCTCGATCTGAAATTGGCGGAACTCGTCAAAGAAACGAGCGCTGCGGTGATCTATGTCATCAACGCCAGCGGTGTTGCGGTTTCCGCCAGCAACTGGCGCGAGCCGACGAGCTTTGTCGGCAACGACTATTCGTTCCGCGCTTATTTCTCGCGCGCCATGAAGGAGGGTACGGCTGAGCACTTCGCGCTCGGTTCGGTCAGCAAGCGGCCCGGCCTCTACATTTCACATCGCATCGGTCCGGCAGACGCTGCGCTCGGAGTCGTCGTGGTCAAGATGGAATTCGACCAGCTTGAGACGAATTGGCGCGAGAGCCAGCGCCCCTCCTATGTCGTCGATGCCGATCATGTCGTGCTGATCACCAGCATTCCGTCCTGGCGCTTCATGACGACGGAGCCGCTGCCCAGCGACAGTCTCTCCGCTATCCGTGAGAGCCTGCAATTCGGGGAGGCACCACTCGCACCGCTCCCCTTCGAGCGGAAGGCGGACAGCAATCTCGTTCGTGTGCTGTTGCCGGGCGGCGGTGCGCAATCCTATCTGCGCATCATCACACCCGTCGCCTCGACGCCCTGGCAATTTGAATATCTCGTGCCGACAGACGACGCGGTCGCCGCGGCGGTACGGGAGGCGCGCCTCCTCGCCCTGCTTCTTCTGGTCGCGATTGCGATTGCAGCCGCGATCTGGCTTCGCCGACGCCATGCGGCCCTTGCCAATGCCGCCCGCGAACAGGCCGCGCGCGAGGAACTGGAACGCCGCGTGATCGAGCGGACTTCCGATCTGAGCCGCGCACGCGACCATCTCGAAGCCGAGATCGCCGATCACCGGGAAACCGAGACCAGACTGCAGGCGGTGCAACAGGATCTCGTGCAGGCGAACCGCCTTGCCATTCTCGGTCAGGTCGCCGCCGGTGTTGCGCATGAGATCAACCAGCCCCTGGCCACCATTCGCGCCTATGCCGACAATGCGAAGGTGTTTCTAGGCCGCAACAGACCGGAGCCCGCGCGCGAAAACCTCGACCATATTACCGACCTCACGGATCGCATCGCGACGATTACCGAAGATCTCAAGGCGCTTGCGCGCAAGGGGCGCGCGGCGGAGGAGCCGGTCGCCCTGCACGACGTCATCGATGGTGCCCTGATGCTCCTGCGCAGCCGTTTTACCGGCCGGCTGAATCGTCTGGCGGTCGCTCCCTTCCCGGCCGATCTCCGTGTTCTGGGCAACCGTTTGCGGCTGGAACAGGTATTGATCAACCTCTTTCAGAACGCGCTGGAAGCCGTGGAGACGCACAGCAAGGGACAGGTCGACGTGAGCGTATCCGTTGACGGCGCCATGGTCACCGTCATCGTTGCCGACAACGGTCCCGGACTGTCGGAAGCGGTCCTCGCCCAGCTCTTCCAACCCTTCAATACATCCAAGGACAAAGGACTTGGCCTTGGTCTCGTCATCGCGAAGGACATCGTCTCCGACTATGGCGGCAGCCTGGAGGTCGAGACCGGCGCAATCGGGGCAACGTTCAGCACCCATCTCAGAAAGGCGGAGGAATGAGCACACCCGTTTTCCTGGTCGACGACGACCGGCAATTGCTGCGCGCGATGGCGCAAACGCTGGAACTTGCGGATTTCGCCGTCACGCCCTTCGCGTCTGCCGCCGAGGCGCTGTCGCAGTTGGACCGCGATTTCGCCGGCGTCGTCGTCTCCGACATCCGCATGCCCGGCATGGACGGGCTTCAGCTCTTTGAGCGCATCCTTGGGCTTGATCCGGAAATTCCCGTCATCCTCGTGACCGGCCATGGGGATATTGCAATGGCCGTCAAAGCCATCCAGGACGGCGTATATGATTTCATCGCCAAGCCGTTTCAATCCGAACGGCTGATTCAATGCGTGCATCGCGCGGCAGAAAAACGCGGCCTTGTCCTCGAAAACCGTCGTCTTCGCGATGTCGCGCGGCAGGCGGAAGACGATTTCCCGCTGATCGGCCAGACTCCCGTCATGGATAGGCTGCGCCAGACACTGCGCCAGATCGCCGATACGGATGTCGATGTGCTCGTAACCGGCGAAACGGGCAGCGGCAAGGAAGTCGTCGCGCGCCTGCTGCATAACTGGAGCCGACGTGCAAAGGGCAATTTCGTGGCGCTTAACTGCGGCGCCCTGCCGGAGCAGGTGATCGAAAGCGAGTTGTTCGGCCACGAACCGGGCGCATTCACCGGCGCGCAGAAAAAGCGCATCGGCCGCATTGAGCATTCCAGCGGGGGCACGCTGTTTCTCGATGAGTTGGAAAGCATGCCGCTCTCGACACAGATCCAGATGTTGCGCGTGCTGGAGTTGCGCGAGGTGACGCCACTGGGAACCAACGAGGTGCGGCCCGTCGATATCCGCATCGTGGCCGCGGCAAAAGTCGATCTCGCCGATCCCGAACAGCGCAAGGCCTTCCGGGAAGACCTCTACTACCGTCTCAACGTCATCTCGCTGACCATCCCGCCGCTGCGCGAGCGGCGGGATGATATTCCACTCCTGTTCAGCTATTTCGCCGAGCGGGCAGCGCGGCGTTTCCAGCGGCCGGCGCCGCCCCTTTCCGCCGATATCCTTCATCATCTGCGCGCGCATGACTGGCCGGGTAATGTCCGCGAACTCTCCCATTTCACCGAACGTGTCGTGCTTGGGATGACGCCCGGCACGGTGGCTGGGGGCTCGTCCGCGACGGATACGCAACCTGGATCGTTGCCGGAACGACTGGAGCGGCTCGAAGCGGAAATCATCCGCGAGACTCTCACGGCCCATGGAGGCAATGTGCAGGAAACGATCGCCGCACTTCAAATCCCGCGCAAGACATTTTACGACAAGCTCCAGCGCCATGGCATCGTGCGCCGTGAGTTCATCGGCAGTTCCAGGTGAGCACGCCTATCTCATTCGAACGAGCGCCGGACCTTCCATGTCCGTTCGGGATGCTGCTCTATCATCTTGCCTCCCGCCCAGGCAGAGACCCCGGCTACGATCCCTATCTCGGGCGGCCATGCGCTCGGCCTGTCGAAAACCTCCAGGAAGACAATGCCGGGTGCAGGCGAGCATCACGTGCAGCGTCTTGAGCGCCGATCACGGACACGACGTCCGAGGATATGTAAAAACAAAGAGATAGAGCGTTCTTGCGCTTCGAGAAAAGCGGAAATGCTCTAGCCGTTCTGTCCGGCGAAATGGTGAGCAGTCCATCCGAAGACGTTCCGGCCGCACGATAATGGCAAGCCAAGCGTGCTGCGTCCTCGGCGACCAATATGATCGCAATTGATCCCGAATTCACCATCGGACGCGCTTTCGCGCCAGTTGCTATCGCTGCACCGGGCCCTAGTTACCACGTGATCAAACGGAGGAATCAGATGGAAGGACGCGTTTCGCGGAGGGCAAAAACAGGCGTCGATGGTCTCGACGATATCCTGTCAGGTGGATTGTCGCGTCGTCATGTCTTTCTTCTCGAAGGCTCGCCGGGTACGGGAAAAACGACAGTTGCCCTGCAGTTTCTTCTGGAAGGTGCGGCGCTTGGCGAAAAGTGCCTCTACATCACGCTTTCCGAAACCGAGGAGGAACTGCGCGACTGTGCCCAGTCCCACGGTATGGAAATCGACAGCAATATTGAAATCTTCGAGCTCGTTCCTCCCGAGAGCCTGTTGAATGCCGATCAACAGCAGAGTCTGCTCTATTCATCGGATCTGGAACTCGGCGAAACCACGAAGATGATCTTCGAGGCGTTCGAGAGATTGAAACCGAGTCGCGTGGTGCTCGACAGCCTTTCGGAAATCAGGCTTCTCGCCCAAAGCTCCCTGCGATACCGCCGCCAAATCCTTGCGCTAAAGCACTTCTTCTCGAGGACTGGTGCGACGGTGCTTCTCCTTGATGACATGACCTCTGACAACCTGGACAAGACGGTCCACAGCGTCGTGCACGGGGTCATTCATCTTGAGCAGCTGGCGCCAAGCTACGGCGCGGAACGCCGCCGCCTGCGGGTCACCAAGTACCGCGGTCAGGCCTTTCGTGGCGGATACCATGACTTCATCATCAAGACGGGCGGTGTCGCGGTTTTCCCGCGCCTGCGGGCGCTCGAGCACCGCACCGCATTTGATCGCACGACGCTGTCGAGCGGCATAGCGGAACTCGATGCGTTGCTCGGCGGCGGCATAGAGCGGGGGTCGAGCACTCTTCTGATTGGCCCGGCCGGCACAGGCAAGAGCTTGTTTGCGCTGCAGTTCCTCGATGCCGCCGTCAAGCGCGGCGAGAAAGCGGCCTTCTTCATCTTCGACGAAGAGTTGGGCTTGCTTTTGGAACGCACGAAAGCCTTGGATTTCGATCTGGAAAGCTATCAACGGGACGGTCTTATCCACATCGAGCAGCTGGATGCCGCGGAGCTCTCGCCTGGTGAGTTCGCTCAGCGTGTGTGCGACCGTGTCGCCAGTTTCGACGCAAAAACCGTCTTGATCGACAGCATCAATGGCTACCAAGCGTCGATGCCCGAGGAAAATGCGCTCATACTCCACATGCACGAACTGCTGCAATATCTGAATCGCCAGGGCGCGAACACCTTTGTGACATTGGCGCAGCAGGGCTTGGTTGGAGACATGAAATCGCCTGTGGACATGACTTACCTTGCCGACACGGTCGTGCTTTTGCGCTACTTCGAGGCCCTCGGCAAGGTCCGTCGCGCCATTTCGGTCATCAAGAAACGAACAGGCAGGCACGAAGACACGATCCGGGAGTTTACGATCGGCCGTGGCGGCCTTTCGCTCGGCGAACCGCTTTCCGATTTCCAGGGGATCCTGCTTGGAGTTCCGACCTTCGTTGGGGAGAAGCAGCCCCTGATGAACCTTTCCAGTGAGGATCAGGACCATTCCAAACAGTGAGGCCAAAGCCCTGATCCTTGCGCCATTGGGACGGGATGCGCAGATCGCCGGTTCGCTGCTATCAGAAGCCGGCATTCCGTCGAAGACCGTGAAGGATTTTGTCGCTTTCTGCGGTTGCATGGAAGAAAACATCGCCTTCGCGGTCCTCACGGAGGAGGCGGTGCGCTCGGCGGATTTGCGCCCTCTATCGGCGTGGATCCAGTCGCAGCCAAGCTGGTCCGATTTTCCTTTCATCATTCTCACTCACCGCGGAGGGGGACCGGAGCAAAACCCTTCCGCCGGGCGTCTGTCCGACATTCTGGGCAATGTCAGCTTCATCGAGCGGCCGTTTCATGCCACGACATTTCTCAGCGTAGCGCGCTCGGCGCTGCGGGGCAGGCGTCGACAATACGAGGCGCGCATACGCATCGAGGCGCTGGACGAAGGCGAACGGCGGCTGCAGACAGCCCTGGACGCTGGCCATCTCGGCGCATGGGAACTCGATCTCTCGACCCTCGAACTCGTCACGTCGGCCACCTGCCGGAGCATATTCGGGAGAAATTCCGTCGATGCGTTCACTTATGACGATCTTGTCGCCGCCATTCATCCCGACGATCTGGAGGAGATGCAAGCGGCTGTGCGGGCAACGATCGAGACTGGCGCCGACTACGCAATTGAGTATCGGACGATCTGGCCCGATGGCTCGCTTCATTGGGCCGAGGTCCGCGCGCAGCTTTATAGGGATCGCAGTGGAAAGGCGATCAAGCTGATCGGCGTTTCCTCCGATGCCACCGCACGGATATCATGGGAGGTTGAGCAGCGGCAATTGAACGAAATCCTGGAGGAGCGTGTCGCAGAGCGCACGGAAGAACTCCACAAGGCCCATGCGGCGGTCATGGCGGAGGTGGCACAGCGTGAGCGGGCCGAATCACAACTTCTGCAGGCCCAGAAAATGGAGGCGATCGGCCAACTGACCGGCGGCGTCGCCCATGATTTCAACAACCTGCTGATGGCGGTGCTGGGAAACCTTGAGCTTTTGCGCAAGCATACGGACGGCGATGCAAAGGCGACGCGGCTGATCGATGGTGCATTTCAGGGCGCCAGACGCGGCGCGTCGCTGACACAGCGGCTCCTGGCTTTCGCACGCCGGCAGGATCTGCGCGTCGACACGGTCGATCTCGGCAGACTGGTGAGTGAGATGGTCGAGCTTCTGAAGCGCTCGGTCGGTGCGGGTATCGCCATAGAAACATCGATTTCCGAAAGCTTTGATCCGGTGCTTGCCGACCCCAACCAGTTGGAGTTGGCCCTTCTCAATCTCGTGGTGAACGCGCGCGATGCCATGCCGGACGGCGGAACGATCCGCATCGTCCTGTCCGAGATGACGCTTGCCACGCAAGAGGGGGATCTCGCCCCCGGGCGATACGGTGTGCTTTCCGTCATCGATGACGGCTACGGGATGGACGAGCACACGCTGCAAAAGGCAGTCGAACCGTTCTTTTCCACGAAGGAGCTCGGCAAAGGCACGGGGCTCGGCCTGTCGATGATCCACGGCTTGGCGCTGCAGTTGCACGGGGCATTGCGAATTCGTAGTGCGCCAGGACAAGGCACCGCTGCCGAACTCTGGATTCCCGTTTCACATGAGCGGCTGGCCACGGTGGAGCAAGAGGACACGCCCCGGCAGGAACAACGGGCGCAATCGCTCCGCGTTCTTCTCGTCGATGATGACTTCCTGATCGCGATGAGTTCTGTCGATATGCTGGCCGATCTCGGTCATGAGGTGGTCACGGCGCATTCCGGGAAGGAGGCGCTTGCGCATCTCAAGGGGAGTGGCCGGTTCGATCTGATGATTACGGACTATTCCATGCCGGAGATGACGGGTGGAGAATTGGCAAAAGCGGCGCGCGCGCTGTTCCCCGGGCTGCCGATCCTTATCGCATCGGGATATGCTGAGCTGCAGCCAGGCATAGACTTCGACATTGCAAGGCTTGGAAAGCCCTACACGCAGCAGCAACTCGCGACGGAGATCGATCGCATCTTGAAGGTTTAGATCGGGCGCGATCTGAGAGAGATCACGAGCGGCGCGGCGACGCCGGTTCTCGTCAATACCGGCGTCAAGCATGCAATGGTTGCCGACGGCTGCGCTATCGGCTCCTCGCTGAAGGCCGATGGCCATACCTGGAACGCCGTCGATCCGCACTTCGCGCGCAAGTCGCGCGGCTGACACAGCACGGCCGCGGGCGTATGAACGGCATCCTCGGCCAAGCCGATCGGATAGTAGCCCAGCCTGCCGGTGATCGCTGGATTTAGAGCAAGTTCGTTCCGGCGACCTGCCTTGTGTTGATCGTAGCCCTTGGGATAACGTCGAAAATACCGAATTGATTCAGAGGCCTGTGACACAGTAGGAACGCATGACGATAAGGAATTTCTATCTGGCAGTCGCGGTGTTCGGAACTGTCGTCCCCTGGATGCTGTTCGGGTCTTTCTTCATGCAGCATGGCCCGGATATTCCGCTCTTTCTAAGATCCCTGTTCGTGAATGGTGCGGCCGGCGGGTTTTCCGCCGATGTGCTGATTTCCATCCTGGTCTTCTGGGTGTGGTCATGGCGGGATGCTGCGAGGCATAGGGTCGAGCGCTGGTGGCTGGTTCTTCCGGCAAGTTTCTTCGTTGGCCTGTCTCTGGCATTGCCGCTGTATTTCTATTTGCGCGAGCCGGAGTGAGTGCCCGCGCCGCCTGCAGGGTCGCGGCAGTGAGAAAACGCGTTCTTCTGCCGCGCCGCCCGCAGTCGAGGATGGAAGATGGATCCTGTATGGTCGAAGATCAGCCGCGCGAAGTCGATCCGACGACTTGACCATTGTCGACGCGGCCGGTTTCACGGGCAAGCGCCACGATGATCGCCAGCATCACGGCTTCGGCAATGGCGAAGGCCAGGAAGGCGCCGGCAAACGAGCCGCCGGAGACCTTGATAACCACGCCCATCATCCAAGGCGAGATGAAGGTCGAGAGAATGCCGAAGATCTCGGCGTATCCCACGGCAGCCGTTGCCAGTTCGTCGGGATATTTCTCGCTGAGCAGCGCAAAGATCGCGCCGCCGCCGAAGAGCGCGATACCGCTGAGCAGCGCCATGACGACCAGCCAGACAAACGGCAGCGCCGACATCGTGCCTATGGTGAACATCACCGCCACCAGCAGCGCCAGCACGGTCCCGAACTTTATCATCGCCGCCTTGCCCATACGGTCGGAGACATAGCCACCGATAACCAGGAAGAAGACCTGCGAAAGGCCCATCAGCGTACCGATCAGCGCCGCATCTTCCACGGGCATGGCATGAATGGTGATGTAGGCCGGGATAACCCAGGTCGCCGTGCCGGCAATCGCCATGGTGCAGGCCGAAATGCCGAGACCGCCGACAATGATCCAGCGCGACTTGAAGATGCTGGCCAGCGATACATTGGAGGCGCGATCCTTTTCCGGCTCCCAGAGGAAGCCCGAAATGCCGATATGGGCCGGACCGTTGCGGGTGAACACGACGACGCAGACAGCGACGACCAACGTGCCGGCAGCCAGGATGCCAAAGAAAGTGCGCCAGCCGAATGCGATCGTCAGCGGAATGCCAACGGCAAAATCCAGCGTGATCGCCAAGCTGTAGGCAGCAAGAATGAGGCCGATGACGCTACCGCGGCGGGCCTGCGGAAACCAGCCGATAATCAGCTTCATGTTGCCGAGGAAGATGGCCGCATCGAAAAACCCGACGAAAAGACGAAGGGCGAGCAACTGCCCGTAGCTCTGCACATAGACCTGCGCAATCATGCCAAGGCCAGTGCCGGCAAGACCGACGAGCAGCATGCCGCGTGCCGTCATGCGCTTGCTTACCTGAGACCAGACGATCATGCCAAGGCCGTAGGTGAGTGCGAAGATGCCTTGGGCAAGGCCGGCCTGCGCCGGATCGAGCTGCAGCGTTTCCGAGATGAACGGAATGACGGCGGCGAAGGCGTACCAGTCCGCCGCCAGGAACATCTCGCACAGCAGCGCCAGCGTAAGCATGCCGATTTGCCAGCGCTTTATTCTGGATTTGTCGAAATCCGATAACATTTCCCATTTCATTTGTCGGGTTCCCCTTGTTTGAAACGACTGCATCCGCAGCTGCCTTTTTGTTGCGGCGGTTCTTCCGGTGTCGATGCAGCGGCAAGGCGGTTTCCCTTCCGCCGGCCGCATTCCGAAAAGGCTCAAGCGCCAGGCGGCGGTAGAAAATCCACGTCGTGCTCGGCGGCGATGCGGACAACTTCGGCCGGGTCGCCGACATTGTGGATGCGTTCGAACAGGCCACGCAGCTTGCCGGTCGGGGCAACCCAGAACACGCATTTCACCGTGGCATCGGCGGAATTGTTGAAGATGCCGTGAGACTGGCCCATCGGAAGGCGGATGGTGTCGCCGGGCTTGGCTGAGACCTTTTCTCCGTCGAGGAGCAGGTCGAGTTCGCCTTCCAGAAGATAGATGAACTCGTCCTGTATCGGGTGGATGTGCGGCGGAACGAAGGTGCCGGGCGGCAGCACCGCATGCCACGCCATGGAAGCATCCGAATGCTGCTTCAGCGTATAGGTCTGGCCGAGAATGCTCCAGACGATACCCTCGTAACTCTCCGTGCTTTTGGTCACGCCGGCCGGCATGGAAACCATGGTCTGTCCTTTCTGATCTCTGGAAATGATGTCTGCGTTAAAGAAGGCGAGCAGGCTGTCGGCGGCTTCCGGACGTTCCTCGAAGAGCAGGTGGCCGGTCTCCGGAAAAAACTCGGCGCTGGAATTGGAGATGAGCTTCAGCCAGGCATCGGCGGCGCCTGCCGGGCGCATGCGGTCGGCGCTGCCCCAGAGCAGCAAGGTGGGCGCGCTGATGCGCGGCAGCCAGCGTTCCAGCTTCGGATTGCCTTGCGGATCCTGCGCGAGAAGGCGGCCAAGCCCCATCATCTCCCGTCCCAGCGCCTGGTCGAAAGCCGGGTCCGGCACCTTCGGGAAATAGCTGACGGCTACCGCCGGATCGTGGGTCAGGTATCCCGGCAGGTCCTGCGGCGCGACGACGGAGAGATCCGGCACGGGATGCTCCGCGACGACCAGTCCGGCCGGGGCGACAAGGACCAGGCGGCGAATCTTCCCGTCGAACCGTGCCGCATATTCGGCCGCGATCCAGCCACCGAGCGAAAAACCGGCAAGATCGATGTCGCAAAGGCCGAGTTGTTCGAACAGCGTCGCGTAATGCAGCACGTAGTCGTCGATCGTCGTGGCACCGTCGTCATCGGCGGATTCGCCGAAACCTGGGTGATAGGGAATGAGAACACGACGATTGGCGGCGAGCCGCCTGGCGAACTCGAAACCCGGAAACGTGCCGGCGCCGTGCAGAAAGACGATCGGTCTTCCCTGGCCGATGCCATAAACGACGGTGCGGATGCCGTTCACGTCGATTTCGTGGCGATCGAAACCGTCCATGGCGGGAAAGAAGAAGGCGGGCTGGAGCATGACGGCTCTCCTATTCTGCAGCTTCAAGGCAATGGTGATGGATGAGGCGTGCGAGCTGGCCACTGGCTGCGGCGATCCGTTGCAGCACCAGTGGACTGGCCGGGTAGCCATCCCTGAAATCCGCCTCGCTGGCATAGATGGCGGTCGGCACGCTACAGGCTTCGAAAAACCCGAAGAGCGGCCGAAGCTGGTGCTCGACCATCAGGCAATGGCGGGTGCCGCCGCCTGTGGCGGTCATCAGCACCGGGCGGTTGGTCAGCGCCCCCGGCTGCACCAGATCGAACACATGCTTGAACAGACCGCTATAGGAGCCCTTGTAGACCGGTGTGCCGACGATCAGGGCGTCTGCGGCCTCGATCGCGGCGATCAGCTCCGCCGCCTGAGGCGACAGCCGCCCGTATTGCAAGGCATCGAGCTCAAGGCCCGCCAGGTCGAATATCTCGGTCTCGATGTCATGGTGATCGGCAAGGCGAGTGGCTACCGCCTCCACGAGCGCGCGCGTCTTCGAAGGCCTCTGCGTGTTGCCGCAGAAGCCTATGACCTTTGGTCCCGTCATCGTCATCGTACTCCCAGTCGGTCCGCGTCGCTGGTTGGCTGTCCGCTACCCGTGAAATTCCCTGGGCTGGGAGTATTCGGTCCGACTTGACCAATAGCAATTCCCCCCAAATGGGGGCGTTGTACCCCTGGAGCAGGACGGGAAGACTGACGGCGAATTGGCACTGCCGCTTTCAGGCAGCCCGTGCCGCAACTTCAATGAAAACAATATGAAGAGGGTGAACCCATGAGCAGTTCCGTCGCGATGTTGAAGGAAGCCCGTGCCGCAAACTTCGAAACCATGCAGGCCAAGGTGGAAAGCATTCTGCCGGCGATCGAAGCAGCGTCCGAAGAGAGTGAAGCGCTCAATCGTCTCTCGGATACCACCTTCGAGCTGCTGAAGGCGAACGGCTTGTACAGCATGTTGATGCCCAAGGAGTTGGGTGGCGCGGAACTGCCGCATGTCGATGCGATGCGGCTTGCCGAGCGCGTGGCATGGGCACATGGGTCGGCCGGCTGGTGCGTCGTGGTCAACAATGCGGTCGGCGGCGTCCTTTCCGTGTTGCTCCCCGATGACGGCGCACGCGAGGTCTTCGCCGACGGGCCGGATACGATGGTGGCGGGCAACGGTGTGCCGCGCGGCTTCGCCCGCAAGGTCGAAGGCGGTTACTTGATCAAGGGTCATTGGGCTTATGGGAGCGGCATCCACCACGCAAAGTGGATCCATTCCGGCTGCTTTCTCACCGATGAGGACGGCAATATGCTGAAGTTGGCGAACGGAGCGCCGCGCATTGTCGTTACCCACCATCCACGCGATACGATCGTGCTCAAGGGCAACTGGGACGTGCTCGGCCTGCGCGCCACCGGGAGCTTCGACTATACGCTGAAGGACGGTGCGGAACTGTTCGTGCCGGATCGCTGCTGTTACGATTTTGCAGTTGCCGAAGCACAGCGTGGCGGCAAGCAATCGACGCTCGGCCTTGTCGGCTATACGGCCTGGGGTCATACGAGCTGGGCGCTGGGCGTCGGGCGCCGCATGCTGGACGAGCTTGCGAAACTCGCATCCAAGCGCGTCGATGCCTTCGGCAAGATGAACGAGGGCGGTGTCTTCAAGTTCGAATTCGCCCGCGCCGAGGCCAAGTATCGCTCGGCCCGCGCCTTCATCTATCAGTCCTGGGGCGGTCTGGCCGATACGTTCGCGCATGGCGGCGAAGCCTCCGTCGAACAGATCGCCGACATCAAGCTTGCGCTGCGACATATCCACGACGTTATTTCCGAGGTCAGCACCTTCGCGCACCGCGCCGCGCGCGGCGCGTCGCTGCATGACGGGGTGATGCAGCGGTTCTACCGTGACATCCATTCGGGCACGCAGCACATTCTGATGGCCGACGAAATCGTCCAGGAATGCGGCCGCGTCTATCTCGGCGCCTACGGCCCGAATGCGAAATGGGAGGTCTTCGGCGTAAACGGCTGAGGCCCGTTCACATTTCCGTCATGAGGTGCTTGCTTTTGGTTAAATTTGCCGCAAACTCCCAGCTTGCGGTGAAAAGTACAGGAGGGGAGGGACAAGAATGTCCCTTGAAGAAGCACTCACCGCGACAGGAGGGATAAACGGATGACCTCGGCTGCTGACGTGATGCCCATCCCGCCGAAGCACGGCATCGGCGATGCGATTTTGAGCATCGCCGCCAGCCGTTCGCTGCAGGCGCTCGGCGACGCCTGCGAGCGAGGCCTCCACCGTTTTATCGCCTCCGGCGCCATCGGGCTCTATTTCCTCGACGACCACAAGCCCTGTCTCTTCTACAGCAAGCAGGCGCCGCGAGGGTTCATCGAGGAATACGGCGATACCTCCTATCGCAACGACCCGATCCTCGAACATGTCGTCGATACGGGTCGACCTATCGATGGGGCTGAACTCCTGGGTGCCTCCGGCTGGCTTGCATGCGGCAATTTCAAGCTGCTAAAGCGTTGGGGGTTTACCAATTGCATGGCCGGCCCGCTGCATGTCGAAGATCGCATCGTCGGCGTCGTCTATACCGCGACCGGCGGCATGGCGGAAACCTATCCGCAAGAGGCGCGCAACGGCATGGAGCTTCTCTGCCGCGCCGGCTCCCTGGCCTTGACCCACATGATCGAGACCGGCCGGCTATCGAACCTGCCGATCGCATCGACAGGGAAAAACACCTTTCAGGCGCTCGGTCGGCCCGGCCGTCAGTTGTCCGAAAACGAAATGATCAGGCAATTGCCGCTGCGCTCTCGCGAAGTGGCGCTACTGCTGTGCGACGGCCTTTCCAACAAGGAGATCGCCCGTTCGCTCGGCATATCGCCCTACACGGTCAAGGATCATATCGACAGGCTTTGCAAGCGCCACGAAGCGCATAACCGCACCGAACTCGTTCAACGTATCCTGCGCGCGCATTGAAGCGGGCCTCGGCTGTTTTGGGGCTTTAGCAGGTCCGGGGCGACTATCCCTGGCAGTTGCTTCTGGCCGGCGGCTTTGCCGGGATTTCATCGGCAGATCCAGTGTTCATGGCAGGACGAACCTGCCATCGGCAGGATTGTAAAAATTCCAGCATAGTCTCTTTCGCCCCTTGGAACCGAACACGGTGTCAGCGGTTCCTGCTTGCACATGCCGCCACACGCTCGATCGGGACGCAGGCGCACCAAGGGGGATCCATTGCATCACGTCATGCCTGAGGAAATCCGGCAACACTCCACGCCGCTTCCAATTCCGGCTACAAGACCCGGCCCTGCGCTCGTAGCAGCCCGTCTGATTTCGCATTTCATGGTCCTGAAAAGCGATATGGTCTACATCGCATTGAGCGAAGCCTCGGCGGTCCGTATCGCGCAGGCGGTGCGCGCCCTTCATCCCGATATAGATCCGCTCCTGCTACCGCCTTGGGATTGTTTGCCCTATGATCGGGTTCCTCCGTCCAGACACTGCATGGGCCGACGAATGGACGCCTTGCGGGTGTGGATGGCGCGTTCCAGCGGCCCCAGGATGCTCATCACTTCGCTTGACGCCATGTTGCAGCGGATACCGCCCGTTTCCGTCATCCGCGAAAGCTGGTACCGGCTCACGGTCGGAGACTGGTTCGATCACGCCGCTTTCCGCGCCTTTACGATGCGCACCGGCTATATCGAAGAGGGCATCGTCGACGATCCCGGAGAATTGGCGAACCGCGAAGACCTGATCGATATCTATCCCGCCGGCGCTGACGTGCCGATGCGCATCGTGCTCGACGATCACGGTTCCGTCGCCGAACTTCGATCCTATAATCCAGGCACGCAGCGGACGGAGTCTACGGTCGATGAAATGATTTTCGGTCCGGCCTCGGAGGCCGTGCTTGCCGAACCGGCTCCGGATCGCGCACCGGAGCTCGAAAAGGTCGATTGCCAGCTCCTTCAGCTTTTCGACACGCTCGACACCGTGTTCGACGCGATCGGCACCGCCGCCATCGGGCTCGCGCAGGGCGCTGACGAGCGCCTCACGACGTATCTCGACATCATTGACGAAGCGCGAGAAGCGCGTGAGGAATTTGGCGGCGCAGCGATTGCTCGTTCCCTCTATCTGGGGCGTGCCGAATGGGAAGAAAAGCTGCACGCTGCGTCAGCCTTCCATCTTGCGCAGGGTGGTCAGGAGGCGCCGGGACGTTTCTGGAAGGAGGCCAATCCGCGTGAGGCTTTTCTTGACTATGTCAAGGCGCAGCTTGCTGCGGGACGGCGCATTCTGATCACCGGGCAGGGCGCGCGCTTCCGCGGGCTTTGCCGCCGTCTGGAAAGCGCCGTCGGGCGCAAGATGCGGCTGGTCGAAAGCTGGCGTGAGCTCGAGGGGGCGGAGCCCGGCAGCCTGCTGGCCCGATGCTGCGATCTTGACGACGGCTTTGCCGACCACACTCTGAACCTGGCAGTCATCCCGGCCGCCCATGTGGTCAGAGAGGCGACGACCGCCGTCGACAGCACCGTGCTTTGCGAGCCGGAGCTTCGCCCTGGGAATGTCGTCGTGCATGAAAATCACGGCGTGGCGGTGCTGAGAGGGATCGAGACCGTCGTTACCGACGGCGTCGAATGCGATGTCGCACAGCTCGAATATCATGGCGGCACCATGCTGATGGTACCGATGCACGAATTCGGCAAGCTCTGGCGTTACGGTTCACAGGCAGGAGTCGTGGGCCTCGATCGTTTGCATACCGAAGCGTGGCAGAAGAAAAGGGCGACGGTCGCCAAGGATATCCGGGCGGTCGCGCGGCATATGATGCGCGTGGCGCGGGAGCGGCAGCAGACGAAAGCAGCGGTTGTCGTTCCGCCGAGCGCAGACTATGCCCGCTTCGTTTCCCATTTTCCCTATAGTGAAACCACCGATCAGATGGCTGCCATCGAGGCTGTGCTGGCCGATCTGGCCTCGGGGCGGGTCATGAACCGGCTCGTCTGCGGCGATGTCGGTTTCGGCAAGACGGAAGTCGCGCTTCGCGCCGCTGCGGCGGTTGCTCTCTCCGGCGGTCAGGTGATTGTCGTTGCGCCGACGACGGTGCTGGCCCGCCAGCATTTCTCGACCTTTCAACGGCGATTTGCCGGCACGGGGGTTGAGGTTGCGATGCTCTCTCGCGTCGTGCCTGCTCCCGAGGCAAAGCAGGTCAAGGCGGCCCTTGCCGCGGGGGAAGTCAGCATCGTGGTGGCCACGCAAGCCGTTCTCGCAAAGGATGTTTCCTTCGCGAAGCTCCAATTGCTGATCGTTGACGAGGAGCAACGATTTGGGGCGCGCGACAAGACAAGGCTACAGGCTTTGGCGCCGTCGCTTCATACATTGATCATGTCCGCGACGCCTATACCCCGCACGTTGCAGACGGCGATGGTCGGCATGCGCGAGATCAGCCTGTTGACAACGGCGCCGGCATTGCGGCGCCCAGTGCGCACCTCGTTGACCGCATTCGATCGAGGCTCCGCCCGGGTCGCCCTGCTGCGGGAACACCGCCGCGGCGGACAAAGCTTCTTCATCGCGCCGCAAATCGACGATCTCGCCGCACTTGAGGCGGTCATTACAGAGATCGTGCCGGAACTATCCGTGAGAGTCGCCCACGGTCAAATGCCG
Source organism: Hyphomicrobiales bacterium (assembly GCA_017305935.1). Classification (GTDB taxonomy): domain Bacteria; phylum Pseudomonadota; class Alphaproteobacteria; order Rhizobiales; family Rhizobiaceae; genus Metarhizobium. Next base: position 208,594 of record JAFKJU010000012.1, read on the forward strand.
GCTGCGGAGATGGACGAGATCATGGTGGGGTTTGCCGAAGGGCATGGAGATATTCTTCTCTCGACGAACATCATCGAAAGCGGGCTCGACGTGCCTCGCGCCAACACAATGTTCGTATGGCGCGCCGATCGTTTCGGCCTGACACAGCTTCACCAGTTGCGCGGGCGCGTCGGGCGAGGCAAGGCGCAGGGCAGTGTCTATCTGCTTCTCGAACCCGGAAAGGATGTTTGCGAGCAGACACGGATGCGCCTTTCGACGCTCATAGAATATGACCGGCTTGGTTCCGGCCTCGATATCAGCCTCGAGGATCTCGATCTCAGGGGCGGAGGCGAGATCGTCGGCGAAAGCCAGGCCGGCCATATGAAGGTCATGGGTATCAGTCTCTATCAGAGACTGCTTGCACGCGCGGTTTCGGCTCTTCGTAAGGAACCGGTTGACGTCGGCGAAGCTATATCCCTCAACCTCGGCCTCGCCGGCTCGATTCCGGCGGATTACGTCAACGATGTCACGATGCGGCTGAACCTTTACGCCAGGCTGATGCGCGCCACCACGCGCAAGGCAATCGACGACTTGGCCGATGAGTTCGAGGATCGCTTCGGAGAGAGTCCGCAAGGTGTCGAAATTCTGCTGCGGTTGGCGCAGCTGAAAATGCAAGCCGCCGCCTACGGCATCTCCAGTCTGGATGGCGGTCCGCGCGCGATAGCCATCGGCTTTGCCAGGGCGCCGTCGCGCAAGATCGTGGCCATGTTGTCGAAGCCACACGCGCCGGTGTCGCGTGGCGGCCGCCTGCTCTATGAATTTCCAAGCAAGGATGGGCTTGAAAGGCTTGCTTTCCTTGAAACCCTTCTCGGGTGTTAAACGACCTTATGCGTCAGCTCTTGGCGAACGGAGCCTTCGATGTGCACCAGCGGCTGCCTCGATGGCTGTTCATGGTGCATGGTCGCATACCAGGTGTCTCCCTCGATTTGACCCACGACTACTTTCGATCATGGTCGCTGTCCGGCACTCCTCGGTGACGGACGCGCTGCATGTTTTTGGAAGGCGCACGATTGATCTCGTCGACGAGAAGCAACGTAAAAATCCGGGACCGGACTGGTGGATTTTGCCGGGGGAGGCCTACGGCATGCCTGAAGCGAAGCATGCGATTTGCCGCTATGCCTCTGATAGAAGAGTTTTAAGCGCCGATCTGCTTCAATCCGTTCGGGCAGCGCTCCAGGCGATCGGGGCGGTGCCTGCCGGTTTCGGCGAAGAATTAGCTCGCCTTTCGCGGAACGAGAAGAGGGACGTCCTGTGGCCGCCGCGTCCGGTAAGCCAGCGCCCAATCCCTGATTTGAACGCTCAAGCCCATTTCGATAAAGCGGTACGTCAGCGAGGACACCGCTACGGTCGCAAGAACGGTAACGCCAACGCAAAACCATCCTTGAAGCGGGCTGCCCCAAGCATAACGCTCATTTGCCCACATTACCCCCCACATGACGATGGGATGCGTGAGGTAGATCGAATACGAGATATCACCAAGATAACCTAAAAGGCGGCCGCAGCGCATATGTAATGTCTTGTCGGCGATGACCACGATCGTGAGCAGGAACGCCAAGGACGTGCCGACGCCGGACAGGCCGTGCGCAATGCCTGCATTTGCCAAATATTGATAGAGGACAGGCAGAGGCGCAATGAAAACGGCCAGGAGAGCCAGCCTCGGGCTCGGAAATCGTATGGCAGGGCAGCGATAAAGCATTCCTATCGCTATTCCCGCAAGAAACAGAAGATTGAGCGGACTTGTGACGATCGCCGCTATCGCCGATCGCAGCGTCAGAGAGGACAGCAGTTCCGGCGCGAGCAAGGGCGGCAGCAGGATCGCCGCCGCAGCCCATATCGAAAGCAGCCTCCAGAACTTCAATCCGCAAAACAGCGCCACGGAGAAAAGCAAGTAGAAATACACTTCATAATTTATCGACCACCCCACTGTCATCGTCGGTGAGAAGATGTTGGGATAATCGGCGTTCTGAACAGGCAGGAAGGACAGACTGCGCAGGAGAAGCAGCCCGGTTTGCCTTTCCGCGCTTCGTTCAATCACGAAAATCACGATCGTGCAAAGCATGTACAGCGGACAGATGCGCGCCAACCTTTTGACAAGGAATGTGATCGGCGAAACGATGGTTGTGTTGCCGCCAACCTTTTTCGTCGACGACAGAAAGATGACGAAGCCGCAGATCAGGAAGAACAGATCGACGCCGATCACGGAGGGAGCATGGAAAAGCTTCGTTCCCAAGCTCTGCCCCTCCGGCCCGAGGAATATGGCCGCGTGCCAAAGAAGCACTCCTAAGGCAGCAACCGCTCGCATCACCTGAATGATTTTCAGCTTCTCGCTAGGCGTGGACGATAATAAGTCTTGCTTATTAATTGCTCGTAACTCCACTGATCACCGACACGATTCGATAGCCTGCAAACGGCTAGGTTGCAATGATACACGAGTTACTAAAGCGAAATGTTGCATAAAACACACGCTCGCCGATGCGCTCATTTACGCCGATCTACGATGTGAATTGCCCCCTTCGATTGGACGGTCAGCATTCGCAGGCGGGCTAAAACACTGGCTCATATCCAACCACTCGGCATATCGAGGTGATCACGATGTCTGCCGAAGGCGGTGAACAAGGACATCGAGACGGCGGTTTCAACGCATGCTTTCTAGCCGATGGTTCAGCGGTGGCCTGCGATCCGGGAGAAGAATGTCTTGTAAGCCGACAAACTGGCCCACGCCCAGGCCACCAATTCCAGGACAATTTCATCGCCTTCCTGCGCGAGAATTATACGACTCTCGTCTCTTTCGGTCCGCTCGCTGCGGCGAAATAGTCATGCCCAGCCGTCGACGATAGGCTTCATCGGAACCGATCCATCACTGACGTTACGGTGCGGGCCTTCCAGGTCGGACAGGATCGCTTCGCCCGACTGACCGCAGCTATCTCGCGGCTGGAGGACGTGAAACGCTGAAACCCGCGACCAGCTCTGATTGCCTGCTACGCCTGCGGGATGGCGCCTGGCGCGGTGTGCGCCGGATGACGCCATTCGCGGTCCTGTTTCGCATGTCAATCGATTTGTCGGCCGCATGCGCGATCTTCTTGTCGGTTCTCACCACTGGCGACGCCTCGGGCGCAGATGCGGCAGCGGCCAGGGCCGCCGCCATCCACGACGCGATCATGGGTTTCGAGCATGGCTATCAGACCAGGATCGGCTCGCTCGGATCTCGGCTTTCCGGTGGGGAGCGCCAGCGGATTTGCATCGCCCGGGCGATCCTGAAGGACACGCCGATCGTTATTCTCGACGAGGCGACGTCGGCGCTCGATCCGGAACAGGAGGAGGAGATTCAGCGGGCGATATCGGCGCTCGCCGCCGGCCGCACCCTCCTTGTCATTGCGCATGACCTGCCGTCCATCGTTTTGGCGAACCAGATCGTTCTCCTGAACGACGGCAAGATTGAAGCTAGCGGCACCCACGAAACCTTGCTTGAATCGTCGCCCACCTATCGGCGCCTCTCGAAACGGTCAGTGGAAATGCGGCAGTGGCAAATTGCTGACGACCATCGTTAAACAATACAGCCGCAGTCAATCAACACGACAGGATGTCCGCATCTGGATGAGAAACCAGCGCTTTTTTTTGACTCACGCGATCACACCTTCTGATTATTTCTGCTTGCGCCTAAACCTGATTGCGAGGTCGATTGCGACGATTTTCATTCCAGATGATGTTCTCCGGACGAACACGAGCCCCCAGATGGGCAATCGGCAAACCATTGACCAAGAATTTGCGACAAGCCTGAAATACTCTGTTCAAGAACAGGGCAGGATACCCCTCAGGATCGTTTCGGCGATGGTGGCGGCGGCCTTGTCGTAGTCGCCGGCTTTTAGGCGTGACGTCTTGAGGGCGTCGATGGCGACGGGTTCGAAGTCGGAATAGAACTGTGTCGAGGCCCAGAGCATGATGAACAGGTGGCGGGGATCGACCGGCAGCATTTTGCCGGCGGCGATCCAGCCTTCGATGACGGCGACATGTCTATCCGTCACCTGGCGGATATGCTCGCGGTCCTTCTTCGTCAGGAAGCGGGCGCCCTGGATGATCTCGCTGGCGAAAAGCCGGGACTCGGCCATGTTCTTGCGTGTGTAGTCCAGCTTCGCCTTGATATACAGCCGGAAGGCTTCCGCAGGCTCGCGCTCGGGCGAGATATATTTCAGCGCATTGTCCCAGCTTGCCAGGAGATGGGCGATGATGGTGGTATAGATCTCTTCCTTCGAGGAGAAATAATAATAGACGTTGGCTTTGGGCAGCCCCGAGGCCTCGGCGATCTCGGCAATGCGCGTGCCGTCGAAACCCTTGCGCGCGAAAATCTCGATCCCAGCCTTGATGATCAGCCTGATGTTGCGCTCGCGGATGCGCTCTTCCGGATCGCGTGCTGCCCTTGCCATGCGTCTTTGCCTCCGTTCCGCCGTCGTTTCTGCCAGCAATCCTGCGTGGTGGCGACTTGAATCTTTCGCAATTCCCGCCTTTTCGAGGGTAATGCGAGCAATGCCTCTATTGCATAAAGCTGACGCTTTGGTCAAAAAAATCTGACCGAAGTATCATTTTTTCTGTTTTGAAAGTTGACACTTTGGTCAGCTTTTGACTAGTCTCCAGCCATCGGAAGAGCGAGGAGGTGGCGCAGTGCCGGCAAGACTGAAAGAGGCGATGGCGCAGACGCTCGCCGGCTGGGAAGCGGACCTGCCGCAGAACTGGCGCGATGCACTCGGTCCCATCGGCGACGATTTCGACCGCATCGACGCGGGCCTCGATTTCGAAGCCTGGGAACCGATCTTCCCCGCGCGGCGCGGCAAGACCTTTCCCGGCCAGCCGAAGGGCGCGCATATTCTCGCCGCCTTCGACGGGATAGCGCCTGAAGGGGTACGCTGCATGATCCTCGGGCAGGATCCCTATCCCGAGCCCGGCTTCGCCACGGGGCGCGCCTTCGAGGCGGGCAATCTTGCCGGCTGGGTCGAACTCGACAAGATGTTTTCCAAAAGCATCCGCGCCTATATGCAGCTCATTGCGGCGGCGCGCCTTGGCGACGAAAGCCTGTCGCGCGATTTCGCCCGCTGGCCCGATGTGCGCCGTCTGCTCAGCGATCCCACGGCCGGTTTCGAGTCACCAAGCGCGATTGCCGACCGCTGGGTCGGCGAGGGCGTGCTGCTCCTGAATGCCTCGCTGACGCTGTCGCGTTTCCGCGTCGATATCGATCCGCATCAGTCGCGCGGGCATCTTCCCTTCTGGCGCCCTCTGATGTTGCGCGTGGTCGAAAGGCAGATGGCGCGGGGAACGCCGATCGTCTTTCTCGGGTTTGGCGATGCGGCTGCGGATATTCTGGCGGAGGCGGGCATACGTGAAGGGCTGGCCGGTTCGATCGGTTATGTCCAGCGCGCCCATCCGGCCTTTGCCGATCGGGTGCTTGGCCACGAGAACCCGTTCCTTCTTTGCAATTCCTATCTGGAGACGATGGGCGCTCAGCCCGTCGCTTGGTGAACCATGTCCGCTTCTGTTGAATATGATTTCATTGTCGTCGGCGCGGGCTCTGCGGGCTGCGTCGTCGCAAACCGCCTGTCGAAAGACCCTGGTAATCGCGTGCTGCTTCTCGAAGCCGGCGGCAAGGATCGCAATCCACTCTTTCGTCTGCCGATGCTGATGGGCAAACTCTTCCATTCCGGCATCTACAACTGGCATTATCACACCGAGCCGGAGCCCTATCTCGACGGCCGCTCGCTCTACTGGCCGCGTGGCAAGGTTCTCGGCGGAACCTCGACGATCAACGGCATGATCTATGTGCGCGGCAATCGCCACGATTACGACCGCTGGGCGCAGTCCGGTCTGCCCGGCTGGTCCTATGACGAGGTGCTGCCGGCGTTTCGACGCTCGGAGGCGCATGTTCAGCGCAACGGCGAATTCCACGGCGCCGAGGGCGAACTGACCGTCTGCCGGGCGCGGGGACACAATCCGCTGATGGACGTGTTCTGCGCAGCGGGCCAGCAGGCCGGCTATCCCGCCAATGACGACTTCAACGGCGCAAACCAGGAAGGCTTTGGCCGCTACGATTTCACAATCCGCAAGGGCAAGCGCTGGTCGACCTCATGGGCTTTCCTGCGCCCCGCTCTCGGCCGCCCGAACCTGACCGTGCTGACGGGTGCGGAAACCACGCGCCTCATCATTGAAAACGGCCGGGCGCGCGGCGTCGAATATCTCCGGGACGGCAAGCTTGAGAAGGTTTTTACACGCGGCGAAGTCATCCTTTCCTCGGGCGTCGTCAATTCGCCCAAGGCCCTGCTCCTCTCCGGCATCGGACCGGCCGACGAGTTGAGGGCGCTCGGCATCACGCCGGTGCATGACCTGCCCGGCGTCGGCAAGAACCTGCAGGATCACGTCGATTGCGTGATGAGTTGGGAATGCCGCGAGCCGATCACGCTGTTCGGCGATCTGCGCGCCGACAAGCTTATTCCGGCGGTCGCGCAGGGCATGTTGTTCGGAGAAGGTATCACCACCACCTTCCCGTATGAGGCCGGCGCCTTCATCCGCTCGCGCGATGATCTGGTCGCGCCGGATATCCAGCTGCATTTCATGCCGGCGCTGGAGAAGACCGCCAACCTGCATTTCCCCAATCCCTTCGCCAAGAAGCAGGCGGTGGAGGCCAATCACGGCTTTACGATCCGGGTCGGCCCGGTCAATCCGGTCAGCCGCGGCGAAATCACGCTGCGTTCGGCAAACCCGACCGACAAACCGAAGATTCTCGCCAACTACCTCAAGGACGAGTTCGACGTCCGCACGATGATCGATGCCATCCAGCTGACGCGCGAGATCGTCGGGCAGCAGGCCTTCGACCGCTATCGCGGCAACGAGCTGGCGCCCGGCCCCGCCGCTCTCGATGATGCGGCGCTGACGCGCTGGCTGCGGGCAACGGCGATGACCACCTTCCATCCGGTCGGAACCGCCAAGATGGGCAACGATCCCATGGCGGTGGTCGATGCGCGGCTCAAGGTCCACGGCATCGAGGGCCTGCGTGTCGCCGATGCCTCGATCATGCCGGTCATTTCCAGCGGCAATACCAATGCGCCCGCCATCATGATCGGCGAGAAATGCGCCGAATTCATCCTGAATGCATAAGGAGGGATCGATGATCCTCGAACACCGCACCTATACCTTCAAGCCCGGCACGGTCGACAAATGGATGAAGAAATACGAGGCGGACGGGCTGCCGGTTCAGAAGCGTCACCTCAACAAATTCGTCGGCCTTTACGCTTCCGAAATTGGAACGCTGCACACCACCGTTCTGATGTGGGCCTATGACAGTCTGGCCGATCGCGAGGCCCGCCGTTCGGCCATGTATGCCGATCCGGACTGGCAGAAATTCATCTCCGAGGTCTGGGCGCTGGATGCGATCCAGAAGCAGGAGGTGATGATCATGAATCCGGCTTCGTATTCGCCACCGCTGTGAAAACGCCTGACCAACGATAAACCTCAAGAAAGAAAAGGGAACCGACATGACAGACAAGACTGGGACGCCGATGCACCATTCCATGAACCGCCGTGCATTTCTGCAGGCGAGCGCCGGCGCGGCAGCGCTCGGCTTTGCCGCCACCATCCTTCCGGATTTCGCCAAAGCCGCTGGGGGGCTGGTCGCGCTGGTCCACACGCAAGCCGCCGGCGACAATGGCCCGGTCGACCAGATGATCGCCAAGCTGAAGCAGCTTTCGGAGGAAAAAGGCTTCGAATACCGCGCCATCTATGCGCAGGATCCGGCAACCTACGAGACCGTCTTCCGCACGCTCGGCGATGCCGGCGCGTCCATCATCGTCTCGACCTTCAACGAAGTGGCCGAGCCGTTCAGGGCGCTGGCGCCGTCCTATCCGGATACAAAGTGGATCCAGCTTTTCGGCGATGCCTTCGAGCCTGCCATTCCCAATGTCGTGACTGTTTCCTACGACTATTATCTCGGCTGCTATCTCTCTGGCGTCTTTGCCGCGCGCATGTCGACGACCGGCAGGATGGGCTTCATCGGCGGCATTTCCATCCCGCCGATCAATGCCGATTTCAACGCCTTCAAGGCCGGCGTGCAGTCGGTCAAGCCCGATGCGACGGTGACCGCCGCCTTCGCCGGCTCCTTCCAGGATCCGGCGAAGGGTCAGGAAATCGCCACCCAAATGTACAATAGCGGCATCGACTACATCCAGACGGACGCGGCCGCCACCGATGGCGGCATCATCGCTGCGGCGAGCGAACAGGAAGGTCGCATGGTAAGCTGCCTAGCGCCGGCGCAGTTCCAGCTCGGCCCGAAATCCGTTATCTCGATCGTCAGCCTCGATTTCGGCGTCTCGCTTTACAACGAAGTCACCAATGCCGTCGGCTCCGGCTGGAAGGGCGGTGTGCATGAACATACCGGTCTCGGCACCGGCGTCATCGACTTCATTCCCTCGCCGATCTTTGCAGAGCAGGGGCCGCCGGCGCTGACCGCCAAAGCGAAGGAGGCTCTTGCCGAAGTCGACAAGGTGCGCGCTGGCATTCTGGACGGATCGATCAAGATTCCGTTCAACACCACGCTCTGAGCTTTCACAAGCCGGTCCGTCGGGACCGGCGTGCCAGGCCTTGGCGACGAAGTCGGCGGGTTCGCGAACGTCATGCTGTCGACGGTCGCGGCCCCTGCTCTCTGATGGGATCGATAGCATGTCCAACCTTCCGAAATCCGCGCTGGAATGCCGGGATGTCACCGTCAAGTTCGGCGACGTCACCGCGCTGTCGGGTGTTTCCGTTGCCTTTGCGGCCGGCCAGATCCATGCGGTCGTCGGCCAGAACGGCGCCGGCAAGACGACCTTTGCCCGCGTGACGGCAGGGCTGGTCTCGCCGACGACGGGCGCCGTCGATGTAATGGGGCGGGAAATCCGCACCGGCCATGTCGGCGAAAGCCGGGCGGCGGGCGTCGAGCTGGTGCATCAGAGCTTTGCGCTGCCGCCCTCCTTCACCGTAGCCGAGGCTATGGAATTCGGCGCGACCGGCAAGGGCGGCATCTACAGCCGCAAGGGGCTGGCCGCCAAATGGCGGGCGCATCTGGCCGGGCTCGATGTGCAGGTCGATCTCAACAGGCGCATCCGCGACCTGCCGATCGAAACCCAGCAGGGCATCGAGATCGCACGGGCCCTGGTCACCGATGCGCGCGTGCTCATTCTCGACGAACCGACCGCCGTGCTCTCGCCCACCGGGATCGAGATGCTGTTTGCGCGTGTCCGCCGCCTCAAGGAGCGCGGTGTCACCGTGATCCTCATCCTGCACAAGATCCGCGAAGTTCTCGGCATTGCCGATAGCGTGACGGTGCTGCGCGGTGGCCGCAAGGTCGAGGGGCCGCTTGATATCGCCGAGGTCTCCGCCGAGCGTCTCGCCAATCTGATCGTCGGCGACGCCGTCGCCAAGACACTTGGGCCACAGGATCGCAGTGCCCTTGTCGGGACCAGCACCGCATCCGGTGAGGAAGCGGCCCGGCCGGACAGGGTTGGTGGCCCCGCCGTCCTGTCGATGCGTTCCGTTTCCACCCGCGCTGACGGCGAGGGGATCGCACTCGACGGCATCGACCTGGAGATACGCCCCGGCGAAATCGTCGGTATCGCCGGTGTGGAGGGCAACGGCCAGAAAACGCTGGTGCGAGCGATTTCGGCGCTTGCCGATCTCTCCGACGGCACGATCGGCCTTGCCGGTCATGACGTGACCGCGCAACCGCTCGCCACGCGCCGCGCCGTGGGCCTGCGCATCATTCCCTTCGAGCGCAACGTCGAGGGTCTGAGCCTTACAAGTTCGCTGTGGCAGAACTGGAGCGCGCGCGAATTGCTGCAAGGCAGCCTGCTCAAGGTGATCCGCCCCGCCGCGATCCGCGAGGCCTGCGACCGTTCGCTGAAGCAATGGAGCGTCCACTATCACAGCTGCGGCCAGCGCGCCGGCTCGCTGTCAGGCGGCAATGCCCAGAAGGTAATATTCGCGCGCGAGGTCGATGCGGAGGCGAAGCTGATTATCGCCGCCCAGCCGACGCGCGGCCTCGATATCGGCGCCACGGCTTTCGTCTGGCAGGCGCTCAGGCAAGCGCGCGACCGGGGTGCTGCGATCCTGCTGATCTCCTCCGATCTCGACGAACTTTTCGACATCTCCGACCGCGTCGTGGTGATGCTGTCTGGGCGCATCAACGGGGAGTTCCGCGCGCCCTTCGACATCGCCTCGGTGGGCGCGGCCATGACCGGCGCTGCTGCGAGGGCACACGCATGAAAGACAGTCTTAACACCGTTGTCCGCAGCCTGATTTTCGTTGCCCTCGCGCTGGCGCTCTGCGCGGTGGTGTTCCAGTTCGCCGGGTACAACGCGCCTGTCATGCTCTGGGCGGTGCTGGATGGCGCTTTCCTGCGCAGCGGCGCCATCGAGCAGAGCCTGCGTTGGGCTCTGCCGCTGTTCATCACCGCCGTCGGCGTCAGCATTTCTTTTCGCGCCGGCTTCTTCAATATCGGCGCCCAAGGCCAGTTCTATGTCGGGGCGATTTGCGCTGCCTTTGCCGCCGAGGTCTTCAAGGGCGGTCCGGCCCTGCTCGTCATTCCGGCGCTGTTGATCTCCGGCATGGCCGGCGGCGCGCTCTGGGCACTGTGGCCGGGCCTGCTGCGCCTGCGCTCCGGCACCGACGAGGTGATCACCACGCTGATGGGCAATTTTCTTGCCGGGCTGCTGCTGGTCTATGTCACCTCCGGGCCGTTGAAGGATCCCTCCGGTTCCGGCCAGCAAGCCTCCAGCCGCCCGCTCGATGCCGCCTATCGCCTGTCGAATTCGCTCGGGCTTTCTCCGACGATCATCGCCATCGCCGTTATCGTCGGCATTGCGATTTGGCTTCTGGTCAACCGCACCGCCTTCGGCGTGCTGGCGAGCCTGGCCGGGCGCAACGGCACGATGGTGGAATGGCAGGGCGCGCGTCTGTGGAAACTCGGCCTGTCGAGCTTCCTGATTTCGGGGGCGCTGGCGGGTCTGGCCGGCACCATCGAATTCATGGGGCCGAACGGGCGCATCGCCTCCGGTTTCCTGCCGGCGCATGGCTTCACCGCGATCCTGATCGCGCTTGTCGCCAATCTCTCCGTCGTGGGAACGGCGGTCGCCTCCATCTTCTTCGGCGGTCTTGCTTCGGCGGCACTTTATCTGCCGATCATGGCCGGCCTGCCGGCGGCGGCGATCGACATCATCAATGCGGCGATCGCGCTGTTCATCACCGCACGCTCGAAGCTCATCGACAAGGTGCTGCGTCTGGGAGGGCCTGCGCAATGAACGAGATCATCATCGCCATCCTGCGTTCGGGAACGCCGCTGATCTACGTCACGCTTGCCGGCGTCATCGCCCAGCGGGCAGGGGTGTGGAATCTCGGGCTCGAAGGCCTGATGATCATCGGCGCCTGCGCCACGATCATCGGCATCATGGTCACGCAATCCGTGGCCGCCGCGCTTCTCATCGCGATGGCGCTCTGCGTGCTGGCTTCGATCCTTCTCTGGTTCGTCATCGACAGGCTGAAGGCCAATCCGATCATCGCCGGCCTCGGTCTCACCGGGCTCGGCGTCGGCGGCACGGCGCTGGCGGTGCAATCGATCTTCGGCAGCCAGGCGACCGTCACCGCGCCCTTCGGTCTTCCCAAGCTTGGGCCGGCCTTCGGCGCTTACGGCGTGCTGTCGGTTGCGGTCGCGGCGATGCCCTTCGTCGTCTTTGCCCTATGGCTGCTTCTCCGGCGCACGCGTTTCGGCTTGCGGCTCGCGGCTTGCGGCGAGCATCCCTTCGCCGCACGCGGCGTCGGCGCCAATCCGTCGAGGATGCGGCTGGTGGCGTTGTGCATCGGCGGCGTGCTCTGCGCCATCGGCGGGGCGGAACTGGCGGCCGGCAGCCTGCAATTTTTCGCGCAAGGCATGACCGCCGGGCGCGGCTTCATGGCTTTCGCCGCCGTCATCTTTGGCGCCTCGCATCCGGTTGGTGCCACCTTCGCGGCCCTGTTCTTCGCTGTCGTCGGGGCGATCGGCATCCGGGCGCAGCTGATGTTCGGCGACAGAATCCCGCACGACCTGTTGCAGGCTTTGCCGTATCTCGCCACCATCTTCGGGGTCTGGCTATCCGGCAAGCTGCGCGGCGGCGCCAAGGCCGCAAGCTCGTTTGCCGAACTCAGGGATCAATAATCCTATTTCCGGGACACTGTTCATGCGTGAAATCCTCATCCGCAATGCGACGATCGTGGCGATGGACGCCGCTCATGGCGCGACGCCATTTACCGGCGATATCCTGATCGGCGACGGCCTCATCAAAGCCATCGGCACGGGCCTCGCCGCCACGCCCGATGCGCAGGTTATCGACGGGCACGGCAAGCTGGTCATGCCCGGGCTGGTCAACGCCCACACCCATTCCAGCGAGACCTTTTTGCGCGGGCGTTATGAGTGCATGCCGCTGGAGCTCTGGTTGCTTTATGCCTATCCGCTGCTGATGAACGATCCCATCGGCGAGCGCCTGCTTTACCTGCGAAGCCTGCTCCTGGCGATGGAATCCCTGCGCAACGGCGTCACCACGCTTTGCGACGATTTCTTTGATCCGCCACGGCACGATCTCGACCGGCTGGCGGCCGTCTTCCGCGCCTATGACGACGCCGGCATCCGCGCCAACGTCTCCAGCGCCGTGATGAACGTGCATACGTTGGATGCCTTGCCTTTCGCACGCGAGGTCATGCCCGAAGATTTGCAGGCGCTGCTCGATTTCGGCCCGCCGATGACGGCGCAGGCCTATATGGACTACTGCCGCTCGGCCTTTGATCGCCTGCATGGAACGTCGGGCCGCGTGAACTTCATGCTCGCCCCCTCGGCGCCGCAACGCTGCACGCCCGACCTCTTGGCGGCCTGCATGGATCTGGCGGTCGAAAAACAGGTGCCGTTCCATACCCATGTGCTCGAAACCAAAACGCAAGGCGTGACCGGCCCGGCGCTCTACGGCAAATCACTGATCGCCTATCTGCACGATCTCGGCCTGCTGAAACGCAACACCACCATCGCCCATTCCGTCTGGGTCAGCGACGAGGATATCCGGCTGATGGGTGAGGCAGGTGTCTCCGTCGCCCACAATGCCATCTCGAACCTGAAGCTCGGCGCTGGCATTGCGCCCGTCCGCCGCCTGCTCGATGCCGGCGTGACGATCGGCCTCGGCACCGATGGCGTTTCCTCCAACGATACCGGGCGCATCTTCGATGTCATGCGCGTCGCCGGCCTCGTCCACAGCGCCGCCGGGCCTGAATACGAGGCATGGTTGAGCGCAAACGACGTCCTCGCAATGGCCACGATCGGCGGGGCCCGGACGGCGATGCTGGAGCATGTCACCGGCTCCCTGGAGCCGGGCAAGGCGGCCGATCTGCTCGTCCTCGGCCTGAACAACTACTCCTTCATGCCGCTGAACGACGTCGCCAGACATCTCGTCTATTCGGAAAACGGCTCCTCGATCGAAATGGTGATGGTCGCCGGACGCATCGTCATGCAGGACCGCCGCCTGACGAGCGTGGACGAACAGGCGATCTTCGACGAAATCGCCGCCCTCGTGCCCGCCTATCTCGCCGAACACGCCGAACTCGAACGCCGCAACGCGGTTTTCGAACCGGTCATGGCCGAGATCCATCGCCGCGCGACACGGATGAATATCGGTCTCAACCGTTATCAGGGCGATGCCGCCTGATCCGACCGGCGCTGATGGACAAGCGAGCAGGTAGAGCCTATATTAGCGCCCGGTATTACCTTTATACAGGACGCTGCCATGGCATCCCCGACATCGCTAAAGCTCGATGACGAGTTGAAAGGCCGAATCCAGCATCTGGCCGAAATCCGCCGCCGATCGTCCCACTGGATCATGCGGGAAGCGATCGCGCAATATGTCGAGCGTGAAGAGAAACGGGAAGCGCTGCGGCGCGAGACGGTGGCGGCCTGGGATGAATTTCAGGCGACCGGGATGCATGTCACGGGAGACGAGGTCGAGACATGGCTCTCGAGCTGGGGAACCGATGACGAGCGCGACGTCCCTGAATGCCACAAATAATCTTTGCCCCGGCCGCCCTTCGAGACCTCGAACGGCTGCGTGAATTCCTGCGCCCGAAAAACCCGGCCGCAGCAAGGCGGGCTGGCGACGCTATTCTCAGAGGCGTGCGTGCGCTGGGCGCACATCCGCATATGGGGCGCCTGATCGAGGATCTCCCCGAGCACTACCGGGAATGGCTGATCGATTTCGGCGACAGCGGATATGTGGTGCGTTATCGGATCGATGCGGAAAGCTTGACCATCCTCGCCCTGCGTCACCAGAAGGAGGCGGGTCTGTGAGGTAAGGTGAAGGCTCGATCAGGTCCGTCGCTCACCACCATGTCCTTGCCGCAGCGCGCAATGGAGATCGTCCTGGCCGGACGACCGGGACCGCCGCATCTGCAGCTTTCGCTGCGCCGGAAGGATGACTCGACACCGTCACCGAGGCGAAGTATAAATCAATCGATTGATTTATTCAGGCTTATCATGCAGGACAATGACCATCCCACGCGCACCGCCTTGATCCAGGCCGCGTTGCGCCAATTCGGCCGCGAGGGCTTCGAAGCGGCGTCGACGCGGGCGATTGCGGCGGAGGCGGAGACGAATATTTCGTCAATCGCCTATCATTTCGGCGGCAAGGAAGGCCTGCGGCTGGCCTGTGCCGATTTTGTCGCGGCGCGGGTTGGGAGGGCCGCGCGTGTGGCGCCGGGCGATCCGGCGCGGCTCGATCCAGAGGCCGCGCGGGCGGTGTTGCGGCGGCTGTTGCGGCGCATCGTGCTGTTCGTCACCAGTCCGGCATCGGAGTTGTTCGTTTCCTTCCTGCTGCGCGAGCTGGCCGAGCCTGCCAGTCCTGTCACCGAACGCCTGTTTCACACGTTGATCGAAAGTCGTCATCGGGCGCTCTGCCGCATCTGGGAGGCAGCGACCGGCAGGCCGGCGGAGTCCGACGACGTGCGGCTGGCGGTGTTTTCCATTGTCGGCCAGGCCGCCTATTTCCGGCTGGCCGCGCCGGTGGTGCAGCGTCGCCTCGGCTGGCAAGGCTATCCGCCCAAGGCGGCGCGCGCCATTGCACGGCGGCTGGTCTTCAATCTCGATGCGATCCTGGAGGCCGAGCATGGCTGATTTTCTCTGCGCTTTGCCTCTTGTCGCCGGCCTGTTTTCCGCCTGCGCACCGCCGGCGCCGTTGGCGACCGGTTACGCCGAGGGCGATTATGTGCTCGTCGCCCCGGCCGTCTCCGCCCGTATCGCAACCGTCCCGGTGCGCGAGGGCGAGCATGTGGCGGCCGGTGCATTGCTGGCGACAGTCGAGGACCGGGACGCCCGGATGGCACTGGCGGCGGCCGAGGCGGGGTTGCGGCAGGCCGAAAGCCAGCTTGCCAATCTGCTCAAGGGCAGCCGGCCCGAGGAACTTGCGGTCATCGAGGCGAATGTGGCTTCGGCCCGCGCCAATGCACAGCGCACCGCAACCGAAGAAGATCGCCAGGAAAAACTGGTGCGCCAGCATATTTCCTCCCAGGCCGAGCTGGATGCCGCCCGCGCCGCCGCAACCGTCGCGGCCTCCGCCGTGGCGGAGGCGGAGGCGCGTCTTGCCGTCGCCCGCCTGCCGGCGCGATCGGAAGAGGTCGCGGCGGCGCGGGCGGCTGTCGCCCAGGCCGAAGCCAATCGCGATGCCGCACAATGGCAGCTCGACCAACGCCGTCTCGGCGCGCCGAAATCCGGAACCGTCTCCGAACTCGTCCGTCACCCCGGCGACATGGCCGGCCCTTCCGTGCCGGTCCTTTCCTTCCTGCCGGATGACGGGCTGCATCTGCGCTTCTACGTGGCTGAGGCAGATCTGGCGGCGATGAAGCTCGGTGCCCGTGTCAAGGTCGAATGCGACGGTTGCCCGGCGATGTCGGCCACTATTACCCGCATCGCCGATCAGGCGGAATTCACGCCGCCCGTCATCTATTCCCGCGATGCCCGGCAAAAACTCGTCTATCGCATCGAGGCCGCGCCCGAGCCGGCGGATGCGCTGAAACCCGGCCAGATCGTCGAGATCAGGGCCTTGCCATGAACGAACCGGCGGCAAACCCGGCAATCGCGGTGCGCGGGCTCACCAAATCCTTCAGCGGACGCAAGGTCGTGGACGATGTGGCGCTGACGGTGGGGGAGGGCGAAATCGCCGGCTTTCTCGGGCCGAACGGCTCGGGCAAGACCACCTGTATCCGCATGATCTGCGGCTTGCTGACCCCGGATGCTGGGGAGGGACAGGTGCTCGGCCTTGACGTGCGCCGCGATCAGCGCCGCATCCGACGCGAGGTCGGCTACATGACGCAGCGCTTTTCCTTCTACGAGGATCTGAGTATCGAGGAAAACCTCGTCTTCGTCGCCGGGCTCTATGGTCTGCCGCGGCAGGCTGTGGCCGATACGCTCTCCGATCTCGGCCTGAGCTCACGCAAGAAGCAGCTTGCCGCCAGCCTGTCCGGCGGATGGAAGCAGCGGCTGGCGCTCGCCGCCTGCATCATGCACAAGCCGCGCCTGCTGCTGCTCGACGAGCCCACCGCCGGCGTCGATCCCAAGGCGCGCCGCCAGTTCTGGGACGAGATCCATGCCCGCGCCGCCGATGGCATGACCGTGCTGGTCTCCACTCATTACATGGACGAGGCCGAGCGCTGCCACCGAATCAACTACATCGCCTATGGCCGGCTGGTGGCCTCGGGAACGGTGGCCGAGGTGATCGCCGGCGCGCATCTGGTGACGCTTGTGGTCGAGACCGACAGGCCGGGGGCGCTCGCCGCCCGCCTGCGCGAACGGCCGGGCGTCGAGCAGGTCGAACCCTTCGGCGCCACCCTGCATGTCACCGGCAGCGACAGGGCGGCGCTGATGGCGGCGTTGGAGGCCGAAAACGTCACCGCCCGGCCTGCCGAAACCAGTCTCGAAGACGTGTTCATCCGCCTCATGGACCAGGCCGAGGACAATATGCGATGAGTCCCTCCCGCCTCTATGCGTTGTTGCGCAAGGAATTCATCCAGATGCGCCGCGACCGCGTCACCTTCGCGATGATGCTGGTCGTGCCGATCATGCAGCTCCTGCTGTTCGGCTTTGCCATCAATGACGATCCGCGCCACCTGCCGGCGGCGCTGGTCGCGCCGGTGCAGGGGCGGTTCACGCAAGGCATGGCGGTGGCCCTGAAAAATACCGGCTATTTCGACATCACCCACCCGAATGCGACCGGGGAGGAGGCCGAACGGTTGATCACCAGCGGCGCGGTCTCCTTCATCATCACCATCCCGCCGGATTTCGAGCGCAAGGCGCTGGCCGGCGGCCGGCCGCAGATCCTGGTCGAGGCGGATGCGACCGATCCGGCGGCCTCCTCCGGCGCGGTCTCGGCGCTGTCGACCGTTGCCGCCAGTTTCGCGCAGCGGGAGATGGGAGCGGCCGCGACCGCCGGCCCGGATATCGTCGTCCACCGGCGCTACAATCCCGAAGCCATCATGCAATACAACATCGTGCCGGCGCTGCTCGGCGTCATCCTGCAGATGACGCTGGTGATGATGGCGGCGATGGCGCTGACGCGCGAAATCGAACGCGGCACGATGGAGAACCTGCTGGCCATGCCGGCGACGCCGATGGAGATCATGATCGGAAAGATCACGCCCTTCATCGGTGTGGGCGCCGTGCAGGCGCTGGTCATCCTTGCGGCCGCGAAGGCGATCTTCGACGTGCCGTTCATGGGGTCGGCCGGCCTGCTGTTCGTCTGCATGCTGCTGTTCGTGCTGGCGCTGGTCCTGCTCGGCTATCTGATCTCGACGGTGGCGCGCACGCAGATGCAGGCGATGCAGCTTTCCATCTTCATTTTCCTGCCTTCCATCCTGCTCTCCGGCTTCATGTTCCCGTTTCGCGGCATGCCGGATTGGGCGCAGGCGCTGGGCGAGGTGCTGCCGGTGACTCATTTCCTGCGCATGGTGCGCGCCGTGATGCTGAAAGGCGCCGGTTCCGCCGATATTGCCCCGGATTTCGCCGCCCTGCTGGTGATGGTCGCGGTGCTCGGCGCTCTGGCGCTGCTGCGCTTCCGCCGCACCCTTGATTGATCGGCGGATGCCCAGAGCATTTCCAGCCGAAGTGTGATCGCTTCGGCGTCGGACAATGCGGTAAAAACAAAAAGAGAGAGCCTTCAGCGCGCCAGGCGCCGCCCCAGCGCGATGCCCGGTTTTTCGACCAGCCGATGCAGCAGGTCGGAAGCGAGCAAAACCGCAGGCGGCGTCAGGATCGCCGTGAAGGCGACGGTCAAGGCATAGTCAAAGCCGATGACGGCGCAAAGACAGATGAGACCCTGGATGATCGGCACATGCACCAGATAGGTGCTGTAGGAGCGTGCTCCGAACCACAGCGCCACCTTGCCATCCAGCAGCCGGCCGAGCCCGGCCGGCTTTCCTTCCGGTCCGCCTGCCCAGACCGAGGCGATCACCACCGCCCACAGCACGTAGTGGATCTGCGTGACATCGGCGACCAGCAGCAACCCGCCGAAGAGCAGCAGGGCAGCCCCCGGAAACGGAACCTTTCCGAACAGATAGGGTGTGGCCAGCCGGCTGACGATGCCGGTGGCGAACAGCGTCACGGCTCCGGGCAGGAAACTCGGCAACTGGAATTCGCCGAACATTCGCTGGTCGTAGGCGACCTGCGCCGCAATCGCGATGGCAACCAGAAGCAGGCGCGAGCCGGGCCTGGCGATCATCGCCATGACCAGCGGCGCCACCAGATAGAACTGCCACTCCAGCGACAGGCTCCAGGCCGGCGACAGGAAGAAGAATTGTGATTCGTAGAGGATATTGGTCGGGATTGCGCCATGCAGCAGGGTGACATGCGCCAGAAGATGCGCGTAGAGCCCGCCATCCTTCATGCTGGCGATCTGCGCATGCATATGCGGCCCGGCCGCCAGCGATGTCCCCCATGGCGAGGCGGTCAGCACCTCGAAGAACCAGAAGGTGGAGACGATGCCAAGCGCCAGGCAAACGAAGTAGACGGGATAGATGCGCATGAAGCGCCGGATCAGATACGCGCGGTAGGGTTCGCGCTTTTCGAGGATCAGGTGGCAGATCACGAAACCGCTGAGGATGATGAACACCTGCACGGCGGTATCGCCAAGATCGCGCAACGGCAGCAGGATCGGATATTCGTTGGTGATCTGGGTCAACTGCAGGATATGCGTGACGACGACCGTCCAAGCGAGCCAGCCGCGGGCGCCTTCCAAACCATCGAATCTCTGCATGACCCTTCCTGACGCGAACCGGAACAGGCCGAAGCAGCGCCCCGACCTGACGCATCATGGGCGGCGGGCCGGGCGGCTGGCAATGCAAATCTTCCTGATTTCGGAGATCGGCATCGCGATATTCATCCGGTGATGCGCGCCAGCACCCGGTCGAGCGCCGTGCGCAGCGCGGCGGTGCCGCCATGGGTTTCGAAATCGTTGAAAACCTGCTCGTTGAGGCCGCCCTTGGTGGCGTATTCGCGGCTGAGATCGATGAAAGGCGTATCGACGGCGGCGACGGCGGAGCGGGAGAGCTCGGCAAACAGCGGGGCGATATAGGCACGGCCTTTCTGCTCGGCAAGGCCATGGTCGGCCAGCCACTCGTTGGTGCGGTGCATGATGCCGAAATAGCTGGCCATCACCGCGCTTGCCGCCGCCAACAGATCGTATTCCTGCCGGGTTTCGCATTCCACGGTCGTCCCCATGGCCGTAAACAGCGCTGCCGTCAGCGCATCGGGCGGATAAATGGCGGTGACGCCGGCGCGGCGGGCGACGAAGGGCAACGGAATGGCCTGCGTCAGCCTCACATCGGCGCCGATCCATGACAACAGCCTGTCGCGGTCCGTGGCGGCGATAACGCTGATGACCCTTTGCCCGTCCCGGAATTGCAATGGCCGGATTACTTCCTCGGCGATCTGCGGCCGTACCGCCAGCACCAGCGTCTGGCAGGCTTCGACGATCTCCGGGTTGTCGCCGGCGATGCGCACGCCCGGAAAATCCGCCGCCAGCCGTGCGGCGATCGCGGCATTGCGGGGCGAGACGACGACGGTTTCGACGACCGGCATCGGCGCCAGCAGGCCGCGCACCATCGCCTCCGTGATCGCACCGGTGCCGATGAAGCCGATGGGTCCAGTTGCAAGCATGAGAAATCCGCCTTGTTTTGCGAGAAGCCAAAAATAGACATGCTAAAACATGTCGCGCAAAAGTATGCAGCGCTTTTTCGACAACGACATGCGAAAAATCAAGGCTCTACAGCGCAAGCGGCTGCCTGAAAGATCGCGAGGCGTTTTAGACCAGGCCGCGCCGGTTCGCCTCGAGTGCTGCCTCAGCCCGTGTCGAGATGCCGAGCTTGCGATAGATCGCCCGGATATGGGTGGAACAGGTATTGCGGGTGATTCCGAGGGCCACGCCGATATCCGCAGCCGTCAGGCCCTTGCCGAGCAGGCGCAGAATTTCCACCTCGCGCCTGGTCAGGCGGTCGGCGCGCTCCTCCTCATCGGTGACCGGCGTGTTCGGCAGCTTGCCGCGGAAATAGGCGAGGATACGGTGGGCGATCTGCGGCGAGATCGGCGGTTCGTCGCGCTGGATGCGGCGCAACTGCTCGATGAGGTTTTCGGTGCGAACGCCTTTCAGCACATAGCCGCGCGCCCCCGCCGCCAGCGCGTTGAACAGCGTCTGGTCGTCGTCGAAGATGGTGACCACCACCGGCATCGTGCCCGGGAAATTGCGGGCGATGGTCTGGATGACGTCGATGCCGTTGCCATCGGGCAGGTTGATGTCGATCAGGGCGAGATCGATGGACTGGCCGCTGGCCTGCGCCTTCGCCAGCAGCGCCTCGGCCTCAGCGCAGGTGGCGGCAGCAAGCGCCTTGGCTCCCTGGAAATGCAGGCGCAGGGTTTCGCAAATCCATTGCCGCGTTTCGCGGTTGTCCTCCAGCACGAGAACGGTGTGCATCGGCGTGGCATCCATGATCAGCCTCCCACCTTTTGCGGTTCGAGCGGCAGCGTGACCCGCAACGTGTAGAAACCGTCCGCCCAGCGCACGGCCAAGTCGCCGTCCAGTTGTGTCATGCGCTGGCGGATATTGCCGGAGCCGAGGCGAGTGCCGGCGCGATGCGGATCGGCCTCGTCCGGTCTGCCGGCGGGATTGACGATCTCGTGGACCAACTCGCCGAGACGCTCCTGCGTGCTGATGCGGATTTCGCCGGGACTGCCATGCTTCAATGCGTTCGACAGCGCCTCACGATGCACGGCATTGAAATTGCGATGGGTATGATAGGGCAGGATGCGTTCGGAATCGTCGGCATTTCCCAGTGGCCAGGTGAGTGTGAAGCCGTGCTGCTCCACCCGGTTGCGCGTCTCGTGACGCAGATGGCCGATGAATTCCGACAGCACGACCTGTCGGCCCGAGAGGCCGCTGGCGATCTGGCGGATATCGGAAAGCGCATCGATGATCGCCTCCTGCCGATGCGTCTCGTTGCGCGCATGCAGGCCTGAAAGCAGATGCGCGCCGACATCGTCATGCAGATCCATGGCGATGCGCCGCCGCTCCTCGATCACGCCCTGCTCATAGGACAGGCGATCCCGCTCGGCCGATTCAACCAGGCTTGCGAGCTGCATCACCAGCGCCAGGTCGCGATTGTCGAACAGACGCCCGCCGCCGCCGGCAAGCCGCAGGCGCAGCCCGGTCGACCAGGAATAGGGCGGGATTTCCAGTCCCAGGCCTTCGTCGAGAAGTCGTGGGGCGGAGCCTTCCGTACTGGCGATCATTTCGCGGTGGGAAGGCTCGAAGTGGTCCTCGATGACCGCGATCCAGCTTTCCTGCTTGGCTGCGGCGGTCGCCTGAAAGGCGACGGCATTGGTCTGGTGGTAGAGTTTCGCCAGTTCCGGCGGCCGCTCCTGCAGCACACGGCGCAGCGCCAGGTCGCGCCCGGCGATATAGAGAATGCCGGCCGCCAGCACCGCCAGTCCCAGCGAATGCGTCGGCGACAGGCTGAGCAGGTAGGCGATGGCCAGATCGGCCGTCAGAACGGCGACGATCACCGCCACATAGAACATCAGTCGATAGGCCCAGCGCCCGAGATCGAACAGCCGGTACCGCATGATGCCGATTGCCGTCGCCGCATAGATGGCCGCCAGCGGAACGAAGGCGGCGCTCTGCGAGATCACCACTTCGATGCCGAGCACGACCGGCACGGTCACGAACAGCACGAAGGATCCTGCGCCAAGCAGCACCGAGACACCGAGCCAAAGCATCACCGCCCGGTCGGCGGGATTGGCGCGTGTGGCGCAATACTGCCATGCGACCAGCACGACGATACCGACCAGTAGAATGACGACGCTATTATGCGGCGTGGCGAGCGCATGTGGCAGTAGCTCCAGCCGATAGGCCGCCATGTGCAGATAGCAGAACAACGGAACGGGCCAGAGATATTTCCAGCCGAGCAGCCGCACCGGATAGACAGCGAACAGATAGATCGCCCCGATGCCGAAGAGAAAGGTGCTGCTCTGGTTCAGCAGTGACAAAATGTGAAACAGATCCGGCGGGAGGGCGAGATCGCGGGTGCTGTAGACCGCCGCCGCCAATGCTGCGCCGGCCGCGCCCAGTCCCGAAACCGCAAAGGCGGCGGCGGGCCCGTTTCCGGATCGCAAAGTCACCAGAAAGGCAGCGACGAGCAGAATGCAGAAGGCCGCACCAATCTGCAGCCAGAAATCGGGATCGAGATCCGCCGGCGTCCGGGGCTCGACGGTCAGGATCGTCTTCGAGACAGCCTCGCCGGGCCGGGCGTAGACGACGCCGAAACCACCCTCGCTTAGCAGCGCCGTCATCAAGCCTTGGCGGTTGAAGAACCGGTTGCTGGCCGCATAGGAGGGAAGCATGTCCGGCTCTTCAATGAAATCCTCGTCCTCGAAGGCGATGGCGCGATCCGGCCGCTGCCGCGCGAAAGCCCTGAAATCGTCGGCCGTGGACATTGCCGCGACGTCCGTTCCGACGCCGTAGAGGCCCAAGATCGATGCGGGAGTGCCGTCGATCCGGCCGACATAGCCGCCATCGATGCCGGCGCGGGCGCCGATGGGGATGTCGAGTCCCGTCCGCTTCTGCTGCACGGCCAGGACGAAGACGAGAAAGATCGACAACGCGATCGACACGAGCCAGAGAAACAGCCGCGAGGCCGGAGACAGCGACCAGCCCGCCATGGCGCTAGCGCCATCGCCCGATCACGGACAGGACATTGCGTCGCCGGTCCGCGCCCGGCGCCGTTCGTCGGCCATGCCATGGTTCGATGCAAGTCAAGTTCAAAATCCCCACTCGGCGAAACCGCTTTCCGCACTGGCGGTCGCATGCCCGAAACAGTTTAACGACCTGTTTCCTCTTGGCAATCGTCGCGTGCCGAATTTGTGTTCAGCGCCTGTGCCAACGCGGCGTATTGCATTCGGGCAGGGATTTCCCTCACCTGAATGGGTGAGGAAATGTTGTTTATCTATCAAACTATTAACCGCCAAATTGACAGGTCTGGCTCTGCCATTTCTATTCGGCCGAAACAGGAGGGTAATACATGACGACTGGACTGACGATCGGCGATCTCTCGGGACTCATTCAACTTGCAAAATCCGGCGTGGCCGGCTTGAACATCACGGATTTCGACGCGCTTTTCGACAAGATCAAGGAGCTGATGCGCGCCTTCAACCAGCTCACGCCGGAACTCGAAGCCAATCTCGACCTGGCCCGGCAGGAGCTGAAGGCCAATCCGGAACTTTTCTCCATCGGCAAGGCGGAATTCGTGAACTCCGTCGATGCGCTGCTCGCCAAATATCCGGCAAGCACGCCGTTGGCCGATATTCCCGAATTCCACGGCGGCACGACCACGCCGCCGACCGGTCCGGGCACCGGTACCGGCACGGGTGCGCCGGGCGACATCGATTTCGCCAAGCTGGAAAAGCTGTTTGCGGATGTCAGCGTCAAATACGATCCGGTGACGCATAAGGTGACGGTTGTCGGCGCCGGCTATGAATTCGAGCGCGTCGGCGTCGAACGTCTCGAATTCAAGGACGGTTTCCTGGCCTTCGACACCGATGGCCATGCCGGACAGGTCTACCGGCTTTACGAAGCCTTCGGCCGCGCCGGTGAGGCGCAGGGCCTCGGCTACTGGATCAAGGCGCTCGATTCCAGCCAGACGGATCTGCCGACCATTGCCAAGCACTTCATTGCCTCTAACGAATTCACCTCGATTTTCGGCAATGCACAGACGCTCTCGAATTCGGATTTCGTGTCCGCGCTCTACACCAAGATTTTCGACCGCGCCCCGGATGCGCCAGGCCTGAATTACTGGATCAATGCGCTGGCAAGCGGTGCCCAGCGCGACCAGGTTTTCGTGGCCTTCACCGAAAGCGCCGAGATCCAGTCCCTCGTCGCCGCGGACGTCAAGGACGGCATCTGGTACGTCTGACACTGGAAGTATCCCGGAGCGTTCTGCGCTCCGGGCGCCGCGGGGCATTGATCCTGATCTGATCTTTTTTTAGGAAAGACGAGCCGCAGGAAGGCGCTGGCGGGTATCGGCAGATCCGGCTAGCGAACATGTCCAGCCGAAGCAGGACGGCTGCGGCGTCAGACAAGATATCCTAATCGCTGCCGTGGCGCGGGCTGGCGCCGAGGCGCGCCAGCACCTTGCCCGGAATGCCGTAGCGCTGGATGACATCGCGGCCGTTGCGCAAGCCGCAGACCTCCCGGTGGATGAAAAAAGCCCAGACGGCTTGCGCCGCCTTGTCGACGAGCCGCTCTTGTTCGATGGTTTCCAGTTCCTTTGCCTCGCCTGCGGCAAGCGCCGCGAGCGCGGCCTCGACCGAAACCCCGTGCCGTCCGAGCGTGCTGGCCCGCTCGGACATCAATTCATATTCCAGGATGCCGAGGCCGGTTTCAGTAAGGTTGAACGAAGTAAAATTCCGCGGTGGGCGAACCGTCATTCTCGTTCTCCGCATGGCTGCCTCGACCGTCGTTTTCTTCAAACGATCCGGCGTTTCCTGCCGGTAAGGTGTGTCGCAGGCGCGGCAATTTCAATGTGAAATCGAGACCAAAGGCTGATTTTCACGGCAGGTCGCGCTTGGATCGCACAACCTTTCAGTCGCCCGAAATCAAGCCGTCGAACACTTCGAGCAGGGCATCCACGATTGCCTGGCCGAGCGCATTTGCGGTCTCGGCGATGCGTTCGTCGCTGGGATCGCGCGCCGCCACTGCGAAGTCGCCGCCCTGATTGGCCACGATCGCCCGGGCGCGCTCGATGGCCCATTGGGCAAAATCGCTGCGGTTCGAAATCGTCATTGTCTCGGTCGATTCATCCATTTTCGTGGTCTTTCGAGCTGGAGTGTAAACAGAAGATCGGACTGGTGTAGCCCATTCGAACCGCTTCCGTCCACGCATCGAACCGGCCGACGTCGGAAGGGCTGCTGTTCACTCATGAGCCTGAGACCGGCAGAGTGCGGGATTCTATCGGCGATTTATATTTCTTTTCAGTGGTTTGCATCTTGTTTACACACTCTGCCCGCAGTTCTTTGCGCTAGCGCAAAGAGTTGGGCCGGCAAACATCTACTTTCCCGGTCGAAAGACGCGCTCCGCGATTCCATCGGGGCCGATGCAGGTGATGTGTGAAATCTTCGATTGCCGCCCCGCGCCAGAAATCTTCCGATGCCGGCCGGACGATCCGGTCTCTGGCGCGGTTTCTGGTGCTGGTCGCGGCGCTGTTGTGCTGGAACTTGCCTGCGCGAGCCGCGCAGCTCGAAAAATACCTGCCGTCCCTGACCCCGCAGGAGTTCTTCCAGGGTGCAGACCGTATCGGCCCGGCCGAGGGTGAGCCGCCGATCGCGCCGGTCTTCAAGGGTAGCGAGCGGCTCGGCTACGTCTATCTGAACACCGATTTCACCAGCGCCGTCGGTTATTCCGGCAAGCCGATCCATATCGCCGTCGGCATCGATCCCAAGGGCGTCATCCGCGGCATCAAACTGCTCGACCACAAGGAGCCGATCGTGCTGATCGGCATCCCGCAGGCCAAGGTGGTCGCGGCGCTGAATTCGCTGATCAATAGCGATTTCCAGGCGGTTGCCGCCGGCACGACCAAGCCGCCTCAGGTGGAGATCGTCTCCGGTGCCACCGTCACCGTGCTGGTCATGGGCGACAGCGTCGTGCGCTCGGCGGTCGGGCTGATCCGCAGCGGCAGGTTGGGGGGCACGCCGCTGGCGGCGGAAAACCTGCCGACTGAAATCCGCAAGGTCGATCTCAGCAAAACCGACACCGCCGACTGGGCGACGCTGACCGGCGATGGTTCCGTGCGCAGCCTTCGCCTCAATGTCGGCGAGGTGACCGATGCCTTTCGCACGGCCGGACATAATGAAGCCGCAGGCCAGCCGGAGAGCGACAATCCGCAGGACGAATTCATCGAGCTCTATATTGCCCCCGTCTCGGTGCCCTCCATCGGCCGCAGCCTGCTGGGGCAGGCGGCTTACGACCAGATGCTCAAACGTCTGAAGCCGGGTCAACAAGCGCTGCTGGTGGCCGGCGACGGCGCTTATTCCTTCAAGGGCTCGGGTTATGTGCGCGGCGGCATCTTCGATCGCATCGAATTGCTGCAGGACGGCCAGGGCGTGCGGTTCCGCGACAAGGACCACACCCGCATCGGCGACCTCATGGCCGACGGCGCGCCGAAACTGCGCGAAATCGCCCTGTTCCGCGTCCCCGACAGCTTTGCCTTCGACGTCACCAAGCCTTTCGACCTGCAATTGCTGGTGCAGCGCGGTTTTGGCGCGCGCGAAAAGGCGAATGTCACCTATGATCTTGGCTACAACCTGCCCGATCGCTTCGTCGTGACCGAAAAGGTGGCACCGCCGCCGGCCGCGAAACCGGCCGCGCCGCTGCCCGACGCGCCCCGCGCCATCCCGCCGGTCGGCGAAGGCCCGTTGCCGGATTTCCTGGGGGAGAACAATCCGCTCTGGGTGAAGATGTGGCAGATGAACACGATCAATATCGTGGTGACGCTCACCGCCACGGTGACCTTGGTCGGCATCTTCTTTTTCCAGAACACCCTGGTGAAGCGCCCACGTTTCTTCAAATGGCTGCGGCGCGGCTATCTGCTGTTCGTCCTCGTCTGGCTCGGATTGTATGCCAATACGCAATTGTCGGTGGTCAACGTTCTCACCTTCATCAATTCGCTGATCACCGGCTTCAACTGGGAGTTCTTCCTCACCTCGCCATTGACCTTCATTCTCTGGGGGTCGGTTGCCGCCGGCCTGCTGTTCTGGGGGCGCGGTCCATTCTGCGGCTGGCTCTGCCCGTTCGGCGCCCTGCAGGAACTGAGCAACAACCTCGCCCAGTGGCTGAAGGTGCCGCAGGTGAAGTTGCCCTGGGGCCTGCATGAGAGGCTTTGGCCGATCAAATACATGATCTTCCTCGGTCTTTTCGGCCTGTCGCTCTATTCGGTGGCGCTGGCGGAGCTGTTTTCGGAAGTCGAGCCGTTCAAGACGGTCATCATCCTTAAGTTCGCCCGCGAATGGCCCTTTGTGATCTATGGATTGACGCTGCTGGCGGCCGGGCTGTTCATCGAGCGCTTCTATTGCCGCTATCTCTGCCCGCTCGGAGCGGCGCTGGCCATTCCCGGCCGCATCCGCATGTTCGAATGGCTGAAGCGCTGGCCGGAATGCGGCTCGCCCTGCCACCGTTGCGCCAAGGAATGTCCCGTCGAGGCCATCCATCCCGAGGGGCAGATCAATGTCAACGAATGCATCTACTGCATGCATTGCCAGGAGCTCTATCACGACGACCAGCGCTGCCCGCACATGATTCAGGTGCGTGTCAAGCGCGAGAAATTCGAAGCCCGCAATGCGCCGCTGAAGCCGGAAGGCGCAAGCCAGCGCGGACCGGCCATGCCCGTCATCACCCACAACGGAAAGCCCATCGGCCAAGCCGATCCGGCCTCCTGAACATTCAACACCAAGGAGAAAACCCATGTCAGAAGACGACACCAAGAACCGCCTCAGCCGGCGCCAGTTGCTCGGCACCTCGGCGCTCGCGGCAGCCGCAGCCGGTGCGACCGGCATCGGCGGCGGCGCCATGCTGGCGGGCTCGGCGACCCCGGCGCTGGCGGCGGATCAACACAACAGCGCCGAGGTGAAGCCCGGCGAACTCGACGAATACTACACCTTCTTCTCCAGCGGGCAGAGCGGCGAGGTCCGCATCGTCGGCCTGCCGTCAATGCGCGAGCTGATGCGCATTCCGGTCTTCAACCGCGACAGCGCCACCGGCTGGGGCCTGACCAACGAGAGCCTGAAGGTGCTGACCGAAAACCTGCTGCCGGAAGACCGGGAGTTGCTGGCGGATCGCGGCGGCACCTTCCACAACGGCGACCTGCACCATCCGCATCTGTCATTTACCGACGGCACCTATGACGGCCGCTATCTCTTCGCCAACGACAAGGCCAATACCCGCGTCTGCCGTATTCGCCTCGACGTGATGAAATGCGACAAGATCATCCAGCTTCCCAACCAGCACACCGTCCACGGGTTGCGCGTGCAGAAATATCCGAAGACCGGCTATGTCTTCTGCAACGGCGAGGACCGCGTGCCGATCCCCAATGACGGCAAGAACCTGACCGACACCAAGAACTACCACGCCATCTTCACCGCCGTCGACGGCGAGACCATGAAGATCGCCTGGCAGGTGATGGTCGACGGCAATCTCGACAATGTCGATGCCGACTATCAGGGCAAATACGCCTTCGCCACCTGCTACAATTCCGAGGAAGGCACGACGCTGGCCGAGATGATGTCCAGCGAGCAGGACTGGATCGTCATCTTCAACCTGAAGCGGATTGAGGAAGCCGTTGCCAAGGGCGAGATCAAGATGATGAACGGCGTGCCGGTCGTCGACGGTCGCCACGGCTCGAAATTCACCCGCTACATCCCCGTCGCCAACAGCCCCCACGGCATGAACACCGCGCCCGACGGCATCCATGTGGTCGCCAACGGTAAGCTGTCGCCGACCGTCACCGTCTTCGACGTGCGCAAGTTCGACGACCTGTTCGACGACAAGATCAAGCCGCGCGATTGCGTCGTCGCCGAGCCGGAACTCGGACTCGGGCCGCTGCATACCGCCTATGACGGCAAGGGCAACGCCTATACGACCCTGTTCATCGACAGCCAGGTCTGCAAGTGGAACATCGAGGACGCCAAGCGCGCCTTCAAGGGCGAGAAGGTCAACCCCATCCGCCAGAAGCTCGACGTGCAGTATCAGCCGGGCCATAACCACACCTCCATGGGCCAGACCAAGGAGGCGGACGGCAAATGGCTGATTTCGCTGAACAAGTTCTCCAAGGACCGCTATCTCAACGTCGGGCCGCTGAAGCCGGAGAACGACCAGCTCATCGACATCTCCGGCGACAAGATGGTGGTGGTGCATGACGGCCCGAGCTTTGCCGAGCCGCATGATGCGACCATCGTCCACCGTTCCAAGATCAACCCGGTGAATTTCTGGGACCGCAACGATCCTTTCTTCGCCGATGCCGTGGCACAGGCCAAGAAGGACGGCCTCGACCTGATGGAAGCCAACGAGGTAGTCCGCGACGGCAACAAGGTGCGCGTCTACATGACATCGTCGGCGCCTGCCTTCGGCCTTACCGATTTCACCGTCAAGCAGGGCGATGAAGTGACCGTCTACGTCACCAATATCGATGAGATCGAGGATCTGACCCACGGCTTCGCCATCATCAACTACGGCATCAACATGGAAGTGGCGCCGCAGGCGACGGCATCGGTCACCTTCAAGGCGTCGAAGCCGGGCGTGTGGTGGTATTACTGCTCATGGTTCTGCCATGCCATGCATATGGAGATGAAGGGCCGGATGCTCGTGGAACCGAAGGAGGCATGACATCCATGCCGCGTCTTCGCCCGACATCGCGCCTGACGTTTCGCAGCGGCTGGATGCGGCTGGCCATGCGCATCGGGCTCGGTGTCTGCGGCGCGGTTTCCCCGGCTCTGGCCGGGGAAACCCTCGTCCGTCCGGGCGACGACCTGCAGGCGGCGCTCTCCAGCGCCGCTGAAGGCGATACGCTTCGTCTCGCGCCCGGCCGGTACACGGGTCCGCTCGTGCTCGACCGGCGTGTGACGCTGGAAGGGGCGCCGGGCGCGGTCGTCGACGGGCAGGGCAGGGGAAACACGATTACCGTCAATGCACCGGGCAGCACGGTGCGCGGCCTGGAAGTCATCGGCTCCGGCGGCAATCTCTACGATCTCAATTCCGGAATCTTCGTTTCGCAGACGGCGACGGGGGCGCTCGTCGAGAACAACGTCCTGACCGGCAATCTCTTCGGCATCTACCTGCATGGGGCCGCCGATTCCGTGGCGCGCGGCAATACCGTGACCGGCAAGCGTGGCGTGCGCATGGCCGAGACCGGCAGCGGCGTTTCCATCTGGAACGCGCCGGGCGCAAAGGTGCTCGACAACGTCATCCGTTACGGTCGCGACGGCATCTATACCAATGCCAGCAAGCGCAATGTCTTTCATGGCAACCTGATGGAGCATGTCCGCTTTGCCGTGCATTACATGTATACCGACGACAGCGAGGTCAGCGGCAACATCTCGCGCGACAATTCCGTCGGTTTTGCGCTGATGTACACCAAGCGCCTGAAGGTGCTCGACAATCTTTCGGAAGGCGACCGCGATCACGGTCTGCTGATGAACTATACCAACAATTCCACCGTCAGCGGCAACCGTGTGCTCGGGCGCCTGCTGCCCGCCAGCCGCTGGATGGATGCCGGCGTGCAGGCGGCCGAGCCCGGCATGGCTGCGCCGGTCGATACGGTCGAGACAGCCGATCCCGGCAGCGACCGGATCGGGCCGGAAAAATGCGTCTTCATCTACAATGCCAACCGCAACCGCTTCACCGACAACCGGTTCGAAGGCTGCAATATCGGCATTCATTTCACCGCCGGCTCGGAAGGCAATGCGATGAGCGGCAACGCCTTCATCGGCAATCGCACCCAGGTCAAATATGTCGGCACGCGCGATCTCGACTGGTCGGTGGACGGGCGCGGCAATTTCTGGAGCGACAACCCCGCCTTCGACCTCGATGGCGACGGCATCGCCGACAGCCCCTATCGTCCCAACGATCTCGTCGACGTGGTGTTGTGGACCGCGCCGCAGGCGAAAATCCTCGTCAACAGTCCCGCCGTCCAGACCATCCGCTGGGCGCAGACGCAGTTTCCGGCGCTGCTGCCGGGCGGGGTGGTCGACAGCCATCCCCTGATGCAGCCGCCGCGAAAGGAACGACCATGAGCGAAACCGTGTGCCTCACCGGGGTCACCAAGACCTATGCCGGCGTCGAGGCGATCCGCGACGCGTCCTACAGCCTCAAGGCGAGCGAGACCGTTGCGCTGGTCGGCCATAACGGCGCCGGCAAGACGACGATGATCAAGCTGATGCTCGGCCTCATCCATCCGACCGCCGGCTCCGTGCGCGTGCTCGGCGAGAACCCCGCCGCCGGCGCCTTCGCCGCCCGCCGGAAACTCGGCTACCTGCCCGAGCACGTCTCCTTCAACATGGCGCTGACGGGGGCGGAAACGCTCGCCTTCTACGCCCGTCTGAAGGGCGCGCCGAAGAGCGACATTCCGCGCCTGCTGGAGCATGTGGGCCTGGCGGACGCCGCGCGTCGCCGCGTCGGCACCTATTCCAAAGGCATGCGCCAAAGGCTGGGCCTCGCGCAGGCTCTGCTCGGAGAACCGGCCCTGCTGCTGCTCGACGAGCCGACCACCGGCCTCGACCCGGCGCTGCGCCGGCATTTCTACGACCTGTTGCAGGCCATGCGCGCCGCCGGCGCCACGATCCTGATGTCCTCCCATGCCTTGACCGAACTGGAGAGCCAGGTGGACCGCGTCATCATCGCCGATCGCGGCCGCGTCATCGCCGACGGCTCGATCGAGGCGCTGCGCGCCATCGCCAAGCTGCCGGTGCGACTGCGGCTCGGTTTTCGTGATGCCGGTTCGCCGCCCGATATCGCCGGCATCCGCTGGCGGCCGCTTGGCGGCGGCAGCGTCGAGACCGAGACGACGCCGGAGGGCAAGATGGAACTGATCCGCCGCATCGTCGCCGCCAACGGCAATCTCGCCGATCTCGACGTCATCGTCCCGACCCTGGACGAGCTATACGCCCACTTCCTGTCCCGCAAGGAGGCCGCGGAATGAAAAATCTCTGCGTCATCGCGCTCAAGGAAATCCAGGAGGGCCTGCGCAATCGCTGGGTGCTGGCGACCACGCTGCTGCTGGCGGCCTTGGCGCTCAGCCTCACCTTCCTCGGCAATGCCCCGACCGGTTCAGGCATCGGCAGCGGGCGGCTCGACGTCGTCATCGTCAGCCTGTCGAGCCTGACGATCTTCCTCATTCCGCTCATCGCGCTGCTGATCTCCCATGACGCCATCGTCGGCGAGATGGAGCGCGGCACCATGCTGCTGCTTTTGAGCTATCCGGTCGGGCGCAGACAGGTGGTGCTCGGCAAATTCCTCGGCCACCTGGTCATCCTCGCTTTCGCCACCGTCGCCGGATATGGTGCGGCGGCCGTGGCGCTGGTGGCAAGTGGGGCCAGCATCGATGCGGCTAGCTGGCTTGCCTTCCTGTCCTTGATCGGCTCCTCGGTGCTGCTCGGGGCGGTGTTCATCGCCATCGGTTTTCTCGCCAGCGTCACGGTGCGCGAACGGTCCACAGCTGCGGGCGTCGCCATCGGCGTCTGGCTACTGTTCGTGTTGATCTACGACATGGCGCTGCTTGGAGTCCTCGTCGTCGATCAGGGGCGCACCATCGGCGCGGGCGCGCTGAACGCGCTGTTGCTCGTCAATCCGACCGATGCCTATCGCCTGTTGAATTTCGGCGCCGGCGGGGCGGGAACGCTGACCGGCATGAGTGGCGCCGCCGCCAACGCCACGCTTGGGCCCGGCACGCTTGCCGGCGCGCTCGTCCTGTGGACAGCGCTGCCGCTCATTCTCTCCATGCTGCTGTTTTCGAGGAAGGAACTATGAATCGCCTGGCTTCCCTTGCCGTTCTGGCCTTCGCGCTTGGCCTCGCCGCCTGCTCTCCCGAAAACAAGGCGGCGCCGCCGCCCTTTGCGCTCACCGAGACGGCAATGGGCCGCTATTGCGGCATGAACGTGCTGGAGCATCCCGGTCCCAAGGGGCAGGTGATCCTCGATCCGGTGCGCGAAGCGATCTGGTTTTCGTCCGCCCGCGACACGCTGGCCTTCACCATGCTGCCGGAGGAGCCGAAGACGATTGCCGCCATCTATGTCTCCGACATGGGCAAGGCCCCGACCTGGCAAGAGCCCGGCGCGGAGAACTGGGTCGATGCCAGGAAGGCTTTCTACGTCATCGAAAGCGCCGCCGTCGGCGGCATGGGCGTGCGCGAGGCGGTGCCCTTTTCGCAGCGTTCGGCGGCGGAAAGCTTCCAGGCGGAGAAGGGCGGCCGCATCGTCACCTTCGGCGAGATGCCGCAGGACTATATTCTCGGCGCCGAGACGGCGAGCGCCGGAGACCAGCCCTGAGTTGGAGCGTTCCCGCTTTTCCTTGAGTGGCGAAAACGCTCTCACCCCCTGTTTTGCCGCATGTGCGGAGGCGGGACCGCGTTTTGTGGTTTTGCTGAAAATGCTCTGAAGGAGATGTATCATGGTGGACCGCATGTCCCGCAGACGCTTTATCGGTATCAGCGCCGCGCTCGCTGGCCTGAGCCTGCTGCCGCCGCGCGCAGTGCGCGCCGAAGACGGCGCACAAGTCTGGCACGGCTTTGCGCTGGGCGCGCCGGCAATGATCGTCCTCAACCATCCGGACAAGGCGGAGGCTAGGCGGCTCTTCGGCCGCATCGAGGCCGAGACCGAGCGGCTGGAGGCGATCTTCAGCCTGTTTCGTTCCGATTCCGAACTCGCCTTGCTCAACCGCACCGGCGCCCTTGCCGCTCCGTCCGCGGAAATGGTGGACCTGCTTGCCCGCTGCCGCGATATTCACCGCGAAAGCGGCGGGCTGTTCGACCCGACGGTGCAGCCGTTATGGACATGCCTCTTCCGGCATTTTTCCGCCAGCGACCCCGATCCGGCCGGGCCGGCTGCCGAGGAGATGCGGCAGGCCTTGGATCTGGTGGGTTTCGATGCGCTGCGCGCCAATGCCGACCGCATCGCCTTCTCCCGTCGGGGCATGGCGTTGACCCTCAACGGCGTGGCTCAGGGTTATATCACCGACCGCATCACCGCTCTCCTGGCCGAGAACGGCCTGACGCAAAGCCTCGTGGATATGGGCGAATATCGCGCGCTCGGCACTCGGCCGGACGGCACCCCCTGGCGGGTCGGCCTGTCGACGCTGGAAAGCGATGCAACGCCCGACCGATTCGTCGATCTTGCCGGCAAGGCGCTGGCGACATCGAGCGCCGAGGGTTTCAGTTTCGATGCCAGCGGACGCTTCAATCATCTGCTCGACCCCAGAACCGGCCTTTCCGCCTCGCTCTATGCCTATCTCACCGTCGTCGCGCCGGATGCGGCTGGGGCCGATGCCTGGGCGACGGCATTCAGCCTGATGTCGCCGGAGGAAATTGCCCGGGTGGTGAAGGCGCAGGGCAATATCACCGTCTATCTGCGCCAGCGCGACGGGAAAAGGCTGGTTCTTTCCGCCTGAAGCGCGACCAAGCGTTTGCATCGCCTGCATTCTCGTCCTAAAACCCCGGCTGACGCGAGAGGAACAGGGACGCATCATGATTGATCGTGAACTCGTCGAGGTCCTGCCGATCTTGCAGGGGCTCGACGCTACGGCGCTGGACAGGTTGCTGACCCATGCGGTCCAGCGCAATTACGCCAAAGGGGCGGCGGTTTTCCAGCAAGGGGAGGATGCGACGCATTTCTTCCTGCTGCTGCGGGGCCGGTTGAAGGTGTTGCAGGTCACCGCCGACGGCCAGCAATTCATCGTGCGTGTCGTCAATCCGGGCGATCTGTTCGGCGTCGCGATGGCCATCGGCCGCACCCAGTATCCGGGCACGCCGGTCGCCGCCGTGGACAGCATCGCCCTGGCATGGCCGATGACGATGATGCACGACATCCTGCAGCGCAGCCCGACACTCGCCATCAACACCATGCAGATGATCGGCCAGCGTCTCGATGCCGCCCACGAGCGTCTGCGGGAAATGTCGACGCATGACGTCGAGGGTCGCGTCGCCCATGCCGTCATCCGGCTGGCGCGGGAGGCGGGCGTGATATCGGGCGCTGAAATCCGCATCGATTTTCCCGTTTCGCGCCAGGACATCGCCGAGATGACCGGCACGACGCTACATACCGTCTCGCGCATCCTCAGCCATTGGGAAACGAAGGGGCTGGTCAAGGGCGGTCGCCAGCTTCTGGTGATCACCGACCTGCCGGGGCTGCGCCGTCTCGCGGGCGAGGAAAACGACTGACCGCCGGATATTTCCCGCTCTTTGTTCCCCCGCAAAGAGGGGGCGCCGCACCGGGCGTACACCCATGCCAGTCCTTGAACCAATGGAGACTGACATGCTTATTCGCGCAACCGGTACTCTCGTAGCCGCCGGCTTCATGGCCCTGATGGCCTTCCCCGCGCTTTCCGCCGAGATCGAAGTGCATATGCTCAACAAGGGCGCCGCCGGCGCCATGGTATTCGAGCCCGCCTATATCAAGGCCAATCCCGGCGACACCATCGTCTTCAAGCCGATCGACAAGGGCCACAACGTCGAATCCGTCAAGGACATGATCCCCGAAGGCGTCGAGCCGTTCAAGAGCAAGATGAACGACACCTTCAGCCTGCCGGTGACCAAGGAAGGCGCCTATCTCGTCAAATGCACGCCGCATTA
>JAFKJU010000055.1 GCA_017305935.1 Hyphomicrobiales bacterium
CGCTGGCGGCCATGGCTCTTGGGGAAATAGGGCTGAAGACGAGCCATTTGCTCGTCCGTCAGCCAAAACAAATTACTCATCAGTCGGGCTCCTATACGCCCATCTGAATCACAGCCGTCAGTTCAAATCAATGGGTCCTGACCCTAGTTACAAACATCCGCATGGACCTGATCGTGTTGCTTCAGGGGCGTGCATGATTGGACTGATCGATAATACATCCGCCGTTTCGGCAAGCGCTCCGATACGCGCAGCCCAGTATCTTCGGATGTCGACCGAGCATCAGCGCTATTCCACTGAGAATCAGGCAGGCGCGATTCAGGACTATGCTGCGAAAAACAATATCGAGATCGTGCGCACATATTCCGACGAGGGCATCAGTGGCCTTACATTTGAAGGTAGGCCGGGCATCAGGAAGATGATTTCCGATGTGGAAAGCGGCAACGCCGATTACGAACTGATCCTCGTCTACGACGTGAGCCGCTGGGGTCGCTTCCAGGACCTCGATGAAGGCATCTATTATATGCACCATTGCAAGAAAGCCGGCGTCCGCGTGGAGTTCTGCGGAGAGCGGTTTCAGAACGGTGGCGACATCGGTTCGAAAATCCAGCTTCTCGTATCGAACAGTTCTGCGAGCGACTATAGCCGGGTACTTTCAACGAAAGTGCATATGGGGCAAACGACCCTTATCAAAAAAGGTTTCCGGCAAGGGGGACCGGCAGGATTTGGTTTGCGCCGGCTTCTCGTGGATGACTCCGGCAATGCGAAGTTCCAGCTTCGTCGCCTCGAACACAAGAGTATCCAGACGGACCGAGTGGTTCTCGTACCAGGACCACCTGAAGAGATCACCGTTGTCAGGCGCATCTATGCGGACTTCATCGAACGCGGCTTGACCGAACAGCAGATCGCAAACCGCCTGAACTGGGAAGGAATTCACACCGACCTCGAACGCCCCTGGACGCGCAGTACCGTTCGCCAGGTTCTCACCAACGAAAAATACATTGGCAACAACGTCTGGAACCGGCGATCTTTCAAGCTCAAGACCAAGCGCGTGCAAAACGATCCTGCACTTTGGGTCAGGGCCGATGGCGTGTTCGAATCAATCATTGATCCGAAGCTTTTCAATGCGGCGCAGAAAATTATCGCTACCAGGTCGCACCGGCCCGACAACGAGGAGATGTTGAACGCGCTGCAACGCGTACTGCAGCGCCACGGCTACCTCTCCGGGCTGATCATCGATGAGGCGGATAGTTGTCCCTCCGCCGGCGCCTATCAAAGCCGTTTCGGCAGCCTGCTACGGACGTATAAACTCATCGGATATCAGCCGGATCGCGACTATCGCTATGTCGATATCAATCGCCGTCTCCGCCAACAGTATCCCGACATAATAACGAGCGTCATCTCGCGAGTGCACGAAACAGGCGCGAGGGTCAGAAATGATGGCGCCAGCTCCATGTTCATCGTGAACGAGGAAATCCGCGCGTCGCTGGTCTTGAGCCGCTGCCACATTAGCACAGCCGGCCGAAAGCGGTGGTTCATTCGCTTCGATACCAGCCTCTGTGCGGACATTACCATCGCCGCAAGAATGGAACCGGAGGAAGCCTGTATCAAGGATTTCTACATCCTGCCTGCGCTCGACTGTTCCGGCGAGAAGCTACGCCTCTTCGAAAACAACGCCAGCGAACTTGACGTTTACCGGTTCGACACCCTCGACGCCCTGTACCACCTCGTCAAGCGCACCAGGATCAAGGATATCATCTGATGGCAACACGTCCGACAGAGCATCATGCTGGCCACGCGCAGCAGATCGTTTCCATTCCCATTGATAGAATACGCATTCTCAATCCCCGGGCGAGAAGCAAGAAAACCTTCGCCGGCGTCGTCGAAAGTATCGCCACTGTGGGACTGAAACGCCCGATCACGGTTGCGGAAGCCGGCATGGATGAACAGGGGCAGCGATACGAGCTCATATGCGGCCAAGGCCGGATAGAGGCCTTCAAGGCGCTCGGCGAGACCCATATTCCAGCGATGATTATAGCTGCTCCTGAAACGGACCGCTATCTGATGAGTCTCGTCGAAAACCTGGCCCGCCGGCAGCACTCCAGCCAGGATCTCCTGAACGCCGTTCAGGTGCTTTCAGACCGGGGATACACCAATGTGCAGATAGGCCAGAAAACCGGGCTGGATCCGAGCTACATTCAGGGAATCCTCCAGTTGCTGCGAGCAGGAGAAGAGCGCCTCATAACCGCCGTTGAAAAAGGATGGCTGCCGCTTTCCCTGGCCGTCGAAATCGCTCGATCCAGCGAGGCCGACGTCCAGATCGCTATGATGGAAGCCTACGAAACTGGAACTCTAAAGGGGGACCAGCTTCTGAAAGTCCGGCGGCTGATCGATAAACGCAAGGCGTTCGGTCAAAAATACCAAAAGGTGATTCAGCGCAACGAGAAGCCCATGACGGCAGCAAGACTCGCGCAGACCTTCCAGGAGGAAGTTCGGCGCCAGCGCCTCGCCATCCAGAAAGCGGATGTAGCGGAGCAGCGGTTGCTCTTTGTCGTCTCCGCCATGCGCAAGCTGCATTCGGAGGAGCATTTTCGGACGCTGTTGCGAGCGGAGGGGATCGTCGATATGCCCAAGCCGCTCGCCGATCGTCTTTCCGGAGGGAAAAACTGATGAGCCGCTCCACCTTCGAACAGCATACCATTACGGTGCTTGTAAACGACATTCTGCCGACGCGCACATTGTCACCCAGTCTGCGGTACTCCTCAAAGTTCAAGACGATTCTCGCGTCGATACAGGAAGTTGGCATCATAGAGCCGCTGGCGGTGTTTCCCGAAAAG
The DNA here is from genome assembly GCA_017305935.1 of Hyphomicrobiales bacterium. Classification (GTDB taxonomy): domain Bacteria; phylum Pseudomonadota; class Alphaproteobacteria; order Rhizobiales; family Rhizobiaceae; genus Metarhizobium. Next base: position 2,835 of record JAFKJU010000055.1, read on the forward strand.
GGCGGGAAAGATGGGGGCAGAAAATACATTCTTCTCGACGGCCATGTGCGGCTCGAATGCCTGAAGGTTCTTGGCGCCACGCATGCCGTTTGTCTTCTTTCGAAAGACGACGAAGGCTTCACGTTCAACCGGCAGGTCAATCGGCTGAGTGCTGTGCAGGAGCACCGCATGATCATGCAGGCAATAGCCAAAAAGGTTCCTGCGGAACGCATAGCCAAAGCCCTGAGCGTCAATGTGGAGCGTATCCGCGAACGCCAGCGCATGCTGGACGGTATCGCGCCCGAGGTGGTGGAATTGCTAAAGGACAGGCTGGCGGCGCGCGGCGTGTTCCCTATCCTGCGCAAGATGAAGCCAATGAGGCAGATCGAAGCCGCCGAAATGATGATCGCGGCAAATCGCTTTACAATCACCTATGCCACTATGATCCTCTCGGCGACACGCCCTGATCTTCTTCTGGAGCCGAAGAAGCCTAAGCCGATAGAGGCCTCTGCGGAAGACATTGCCCGCATGGAGCGGGAGATGGAAAGGCTCTATCACGACTATCGAACCGTTCAGGATACGCTTGGCGACACGATGCTCGTCCTCGTCGTTGCCAAAGGTTACGTTTCCCGCCTGCTAAGAAATGACGCCGTTGTGGACTATCTCCTGCGATACCATGCCGATTTGGCGGGAGAGCTCGAAAAGGTCATGGAAGCGATCAAGGCGGACGCCATGTCCTTCGAAAGAGAATGACTGCTTGAAAACATCTTCTTTCGCGGGGTTTGCTGAACTGTTTCAGATCAAAGACGGCACAACTATCAGGCACCCTGGATGGCGAGGGCATGCACGCTAGTCGGACAAACACTCATGCCCTCGCCAGCGCCCTGCCTCGACGATGACGAAATCGCCATCCGTGAAAGGTGTGCGTGGAGCTGCTCCTGAACGGCGCGGCAAGCTAGTCATGACTGCGGTTCTCCTTAGGGGCAGCAATGATCGGCCACCATTGTTTTGGCCGGAGAGTGTCGACGCGCCGCCCACAGAAACAGTGAACGATGATATCGGCGATGCCTTCGTATCGGTCGGCTGTGTCTCAGGCCCTCTGCTCTTTCGTGCAGGAAATGCTCTCGGTTTTTTCATGGCACCCCCTACCGACACACCGGCCGTAGTACACGTAGTACAATAGACACCGTTGAGCACGCCCGCTTAGCGCGCCTAGCTGCGCTTTCTCAGCGGCATCCTGACGATTTCTGCAGACAGAATATCCGGTTTCATCTTGTCACCGGGTGCGCCGTCGATCTCCTCACAGGTGATCGCTTTCCTCATTTGCTCGACCCCAGACCAAGTCGGTGGCGGCGTGAATATCCCGAGCAATTCCGCACGCAGGCCGTCACCGCGTTGCGTGGTGATGGAATGCAGGCTTTGCAGTAAGGTTACCATGGTTCTTCCCTCCGTTGCCATTCGACGTCCGCCTCTTCAGACTGCGTTGATGTGTCTCAGCGCTGTAGAGTGCCCCCAGATGCGATAGCGCGACGGGTCGCCCTTTGGATCGTCGAGGGGATCAACGTCCGGAAACAGCTCGCGCTCCAGCAAGGTCTGCTCGATCCTCTCTGGGTTCAGAATGCGCTCGAGATCATCTAGCTGCGACGCGGCCCACTCGACCATTCGCCTCAACGCGGGACGCGACTTTTCATCCGCTGGGCTGTTGTAGGCGCTGATCCAGCGCTTCAGTTCGTCTGATCCGCGTTATGCATCGACGAGTTGCCCGAGCAGCGCCAACCGCTGACTCTCTCGCTGGCGGCGTGCCGCCGCCAATTGCTGCCGGCGGCCGAGACCCTGCGGATCGAAGATGTCTGGATCGGCCATTTGCAACTCCATCGGCACTATTGCCGACAACAATACGACTGCCGAACAGACGTGCGCCCTCCGAATATTGCTTTCAAATCGAAAACAGCCAGATGGCAAAACCGATGGCTCTTATTTCGATTTGAAAGCAAGGACCGGAGAGAGACGCACCGCATCGACTTCTATGTTCGACCGACGCCGAACCTGGAAGGAAAAGACGATGCGTGAGACTATTCGCTTTGCATGGGGGATCAGCTCCCTTGGCGACTTTGTGGTCGCCATGTCCGAGAAGGGTACACGACGTTAATCTCCGCCCGCGATTGACAATCTCAATATATCCGATAATCTGGATATATGGATAACAACACAGCAATTGCGGCGCTCGGCGCCTTGGCACAGACCACGCGACTGGAGACCTTCCGCCTTCTTGTCCGGCACGAACCCGACGGCATCCCGGCCGGTGAGCTCGCCCGCCTCATCGACGTACCGCAAAACACCATGTCGGCGCATCTCGCAACGCTTTCGCGGGCAGGCTTGGTGACGAGCGAGCGGCAGAGGCGGTCGATCATCTACCGGGCAAACCTCAACGGCCTGCGTGAGCTGACGCTATTCCTCCTGAAAGACTGCTGTGGCGGATCGACGGAGCTTTGCGCCCCGCTCATCGCCGAGTTGACGCCCTGCTGCGCCCCGGAGGCGAAGCTGTCATGAGCGCGATCAGGTTGGAGCGGATTGAGGGCAACGACGCTGACCTCAAGGCAGCCTTGACGGACGCGCATCTGCCAACTGATGACATCGAGGATCACGGCCGCACCTTCTTCAGGGCGCAGTCATCGGATGGCAGGGCTGTCGGTTTCATCGGTGTCGAGCGCTGCGGCGACGATTTTCTCCTCCGTTCGGTCGTCGTGCTTCCCGATCATCGAGGGCAAGGACTGGGGAGCGCTTTGGTCGAGCGGGCGGTGGCGGGTCTCGACCATGCCGGCGACGTCTTCCTTGCCACGACGAGTGCAGCACCGTTCTTCACGCGCATCGGATTTCTGAAGTCCAGCGGAACAGCGTTCCCGCAGCCGTGCTGGCGACCCGCCAGCTTTCCTCCATCTGCCCATCATCGGCGACCATCATGAGGCTTATCAAGCCGCCGACCTAACCACGGACCACGACCATGACCGATAAGACCTACAACGTGCTGTTCCTCTGCACGGGCAATTCCGCTCGTTCTATTCTCGCCGAATCCATCCTCAACAAGGAGGGCGGCGGACGATTCAAAGCCTTCTCCGCCGGCAGCCAGCCGAAGGGTGAGGTCAATCCGCATGCCCTGAAGGAACTGGAGGCGCTCGGCTATCCCTCGACGGGTTTCTCGTCGAAGAGCTGGGACGTGTTCGCAGAACCCGGCGCGCCGCAGATGGATTTCATCTTCACCGTCTGCGACAGCGCCGCCGGCGAAGCCTGCCCGGTCTGGATCAGCCATCCGATGACCGCCCATTGGGGTGTCGAGGACCCTGCCGCCGTCACGGGCTCGGACGTCGAGATCCAGCGTGCCTTCGCTCAGGCCGCACGTTTCCTCAAGAACCGGATCGCGGCCTTCGTCAACCTGCCGCTGGCCTCCATCGATCACATGGCGCTTGAGACGAAGCTTCGCCAGATCGGCGCGATGGAAGGCGCGACGTCGCCGCAGGGAAAGTCCGCCTGATGTCCACGTTCGAGCGCTATCTGACCATCTGGGTGTTCCTGTGCATCGTCGCCGGTATGGCCCTCGGCCATTTCATGCCCGGCCTCTTCCAGATCGTCGGCGCGACCGAGATCGCCAAGGTGAACATCCCCGTCGCGATCCTGATCTGGCTGATGATCATCCCGATGTTGCTGAAGATCGATTTCCGGTCTCTCGCGCAGGTTGGCACTTACTGGCGCGGCATCGGCGTCACGCTGATCATCAACTGGGCCGTCAAGCCGTTCTCCATGGCGCTGCTCGGCTGGCTGTTCATCGGCTGGCTATTCCGCCCCTACCTGCCTGCCGACCAGATCGACTCCTATATTGCCGGCCTGATCATCCTGGCCGCGGCGCCCTGCACGGCCATGGTGTTCGTCTGGAGCAACCTGACGCGCGGTGAGCCGCTGTTCACGCTGTCGCAGGTGGCGTTGAACGATGCCATCATGGTCGTCGCCTTCGCGCCGACTGTCGGCCTGCTGCTCGGCCTCTCCGCCATCACCGTGCCGTGGGATACGCTCGTTCTTTCCGTCGCCCTCTATATCGTCGTGCCCGTTATTATCGCGCAGATCATCCGCCGCCGGCTCACGGTTGACGGTACGACGCGGGCACTGGACGGCGTGCTTGCAAGATTGCAGCCGGTCTCGCTGGTGGCGCTGCTCGCGACGCTGGTTCTGCTCTTCGCCTTCCAGGGCGAGCAGATCATCGCCCAGCCCGCCGTCATCGGCTTGCTCGCCGTGCCGATCCTGATCCAAGTCTATTTGAACTCCGGGCTCGCTTATCTGCTCAATCGGATGACCGGCGAGCGGCATTGCGTTGCCGGGCCATCGGCTCTGATCGGCGCCAGCAATTTCTTCGAACTCGCGGTTGCCGCCGCCATCAGCCTGTTCGGCTTCCAGTCCGGCGCGGCACTCGCCACCGTCGTCGGCGTTCTCATCGAGGTTCCGGTCATGCTCTCGGTCGTCTGGATCGTGAACCGTTCGAAGGACTGGTACGAGGCCGCCCCCGCTGTTTCCAGAACCACCGCCACCGAAAAGCACTGACCATGGACGCGACCATCTATCACAACCCCGCCTGCGGGACGTCCCGCAACACGCTGGCGCTGATCCGCGCTGCCGGCATCGAACCTGTTGTCATCGAGTATTTGCAGCAGCCGCCGACGCGCGAGCAGCTTGCGACGATGATCGCGGACGCTGGCTTGAACGTTCGGGAAGCTATTCGCGAGAAAGGCACGCCTTATGCCGAACTCGGTCTGGACAACCCAGACCTGACTGACGAGCAGTTGCTCGACGCGATGATCGCAACGCCGATCCTGATCAATCGCCCCTTCGTCGTGACACCGCTCGGCACCCGGCTCGCCCGCCCGTCTGAAGCGGTACTCGACATTCTGCCCGACACCTTCAAGGAGCCGTTCTTCAAGGAGGACGGTGAACAGGTTCTCGATCAGGAAGGAAAGCGCATTGCCTGACACATTTCCCGCATTGCAGGGCGATCACCTGCACTCGACCGATCTCGACGCCCTGCGTCCGGCATTCTCGACGCACAGGCCGCGCATCCTGATCCTCTACGGTTCGTTGCGCGAGATATCCTATAGCCGCCTGCTCGCATTCGAGGCCCGCCGGCTGCTCGAACGGCTCGGATGTGAGGTTCGCATGTTTGACCCAAGGGGTCTGCCGCTGCCTGACGAAGCGCCGGTAAGTCATCCGAAAGTGCAAGAATTGCGCGATCTTTCGCAATGGTCGGAAGGGCAGGTCTGGGTGAGCCCGGAACGCCATGGCGCGATGACCGGCATCATGAAGTCCCAGATCGACTGGATTCCACTCTCGGTCGGATCGGTCCGGCCGACGCAGGGCAAAACCCTCGCCGTCATGGAGGTCTCGGGCGGCAGCCAGTCCTTCAATGCCGTGAACCAGATGCGCATTCTCGGCCGCTGGATGCGGATGGTCACCATCCCGAACCAATCCTCGGTCGCCAAAGCCTATCAGGAGTTCGACGCCGATGGCCGGATGAAGCCCTCGTCCTACTACGACCGGGTGGTGGATGTCTGTGAGGAGCTGGTGAAGTTCACCGTCCTCACGCGCGACGCCTCCGCCTACCTCACCGACCGCTACAGTGAGCGCAAGGAACAGGCGGCCGAGCTTGAGAAGCGTGTATCGTTGCGGTCGATTTGAAGGGCTTCGCTCATGTCGGATGCGCGAACGTCATGCCTCGTGCCACAGCCAGAATGCTGACCGAAGCCTGCGCTTGCAAAACTTGACGTTGGAATCCGTCGATCGGGAGACGCAAGTGCCATCACATACATGCCGGTGTGCCCGCCGACCAACAGCCGTTGCGGTCAATACGGCCCGTTAGCCCCCACCAACGGAACCATCAAAATCCAAGCGCCCATGGTTGCAATCGCTTCTTATCCAGAGCCCGGGCACGGTTCATCCGCCAAATACCAGAATGGCGCGGCGCGACAGGGGTAGAACACCTCTTGCCTCCATTGGGACCATCGTGAAGATTACCGTTCCTACGCAGGGTTTGCTCTTTCCATAGAGTTCCAGGGAAACATTCCATGAGCCGACAGACAGATGCGATCTTCACCCTTTGCCGTGCGCTGCCGCCCACCCGTATCGCGATCGTGCATCCGGTAAAGGCCAATGTCATTGCCGCCAGCTTCGAGGCGGTGCAGGAAGATCTGGTAACGCCGGTGCTCATCGGCCCGGCGGCGCGGATAACCGACGCGGCCAGAGAGGCCGGGGTCGATATTGCGGGGTGGGAGATCGTCGATACCGAGCACAGCCATGCGGCGGCGGCCAAGGCGGCGGAACTGGCCGCGAGCGGCCATGTGGGTGCCATCATGAAGGGTTCGCTGCATACGAACGAGCTTCTGGGCGAGATCGTGAAGGCCGGCGCGGGGCTGCGCACGGAGCGGCGCATCTCGCACTGCTACCTCATGAGCATCGCATCCTATCCGAAACCGTTCATGATCACCGATGCCGCCGTCAACATCCTGCCCGATCTCGCGGTGAAGGCGGATATCGTCCAGAACGCGGTCGATCTCTGGCGCGTGGTGTTCGGCGAGGCGCGCGCGCCGAAGGTCGCCGCTCTCGCGGCGGTGGAAACGGTCAATCCCAAGATGCAGGCGACCCTCGACGCCGCAGCACTCTGCAAGATGGCGGACCGCCGGCAGATCACCGGCTGCCTGATCGACGGGCCGCTTGCCTTCGACAATGCGATCAGCCCGCAGGCAGCACGGGAGAAGGGCATAGAATCGGCCGTCGCCGGCGATGCTGACATCCTTCTCGTTCCCGATATCGAGGCCGGCAACATGCTGGCGAAGCAGCTCACGTTTCTTGGCAGCGCTGAGGCGGCCGGCATCGTGCTGGGCGCCCGCGTCCCCATCGTTCTGACAAGCCGGGCCGACGACCAGCGCACGCGCCTCCTGTCCTGCGCGCTTGCCTGCCTCCTCGCGGATGCCCGCGCCAAGGGCCGCATCAAATGACTGACGTCCTGCTCGTTCTCAATACCGGTTCGTCGAGCCTGAAATTCGAAGTTTTCGGCTATGAGGCACTCGACAAGCTCGCCAAGGGCAAGGTCACCGGCATCGGCACCGAGGCCAGGCTGAGCGCGACGGTCGTGGCAAGCGATGTCCATGTCGACAGGGCGCTTGCAGCGAACGACCACGAGACCGCCATGGCCGCGGTGATCGACCTCATCGACCGATACGACGACGCATGGCGCATGGTGGCGACGGTACACCGGATCGTGCATGGCGGCGCCGATTTCGTCGCGCCTGTCGTCGTCACGCCCGGGATTCTCGATCGGCTTGCGGCGCTGGCGCCCCTCGCGCCATTGCACCAGCCCTACAATCTCGCGGGCATCGCGGCGTCGGACCGCCTGTCGGACGCCCCGGACATCGCCTGTTTCGATACCGCCTTCCACGCCGGCCATGCACCGCTCTTCCAGGTCTTCGCCGTCGATGCGACGCTGCGGGATCGGGGCATCCGCCGCTACGGATTCCACGGCCTGTCCTACGAGTGGATTGCCCGCGTGCTCGCAAGTGAACACCCCGATCTTGCGCGCGGCCGGGTCGTGGTCGGGCATCTCGGCAATGGCGCAAGCCTGTGTGCCCTGAAGGACGGCGCAAGCGTCGACACGACCATGGGCATGACCGCGCTCGACGGTCTGCCGATGGGGAGCCGCACCGGTGCGATCGATCCCGGCGCGGTCACCTACATGCTGCGCAATCTCGGCATGGGCATCGACGATGTGGAACATGCGCTCTACGAGCGCTCCGGCCTGAAGGGCCTGTCCGGCCTCAGCAACGACGTGAAGGCCCTGCTCGAAAGCGCGGATCCGCGCGCCGGCTTCGCCCTCGACTATTTTGCCCTGAAGGTAGCGCAGTTCGCGGCCATGATGGCAGTGTCCATGGGTGGACTCGACGCCGTCGTCTTCACGGGGGGCGTCGGGGAAAATGCGGGACCGGTTCGCGATGCGATCCTCGCCCGGCTGGAATTCCTGCGGCCGTTCCGGACCTTGATCGTCCCGGCGAACGAGGAACGCATGCTTGCGATCCACGGCAAGGCATTGCTGGAGGCAGGACGGGGCGGCTGATCCGGTCCTCGATGGCGAGGCCCCGCGCAACACTTGACCAGGATCAATATATGCCGCGTTATCGGCGCTATGCTTCCGACCGCTTGCCTGGAACGGAAGGAATGTACGCGTGTTTTATCAATCCATTCTCGTCAATCTCGATATCGAGCGGCCGGTCGAGCCGATCACGGAGGCCGCGGTCGATCTGGCGTCTCGCTCGGGTGCTCGGCTCATAGGGCTTTGCGCCGCCGGAACGCTCGCAGAGCGCATGGAGGAGGCTCGCGCCACGTTCCTCCATCTGGCGGCAAACAGGATCGAGGCGGAATGGCGCGGCGAAACGATGGCGCCGACCGACGCGGTCGTGGCGGCCGCCCGTGTCGCCGATCTGGTGCTGATGGCGGCCGGAGACCGCGCGGACCCGGCGACCGTCGTCCTGCGTGCCGGCCGGCCTCTTCTGGTGGTCGGGAGCGACTGCGACACGATTGCGACACGAAAGATCGTCATCGGCTGGAAGGACACCCGCGAGGCCCGCCGCGCGATTGCGGATGCGCTTCCCCTGCTCTCGGTCGCCTATGACGTCGCCGTCGTCTCCGTTTCCCCGGAGCCCGCGCCGGCCGAGAGGCAGAGCCTCTCCGATATCGTTTCCTATCTCGCCCGGCACAATGTGAAGGCCAGGCCGCAGATGATCAAAAGCGCCGACGAAACGATCGGCTTTCTGCAATTCGTCGACGAAAGCGACGCCGATATCGTCGTCACCGGCGCCTATGGTCATAGCCGCCTGCGGGAATGGGTGTTCGGCGGAATCACGGGCCTGCTTCTCGAAGAGAACACGCGCACCCGCTTTCTTTCCTGTTGATCCGCGGAACGCGACCGGCGCCTACACCGGCGTGTCGGCCGACGACGTGGCCGCAACCGGTGGCGACGTCTCCAACCCATCCTCCGGCGCACGGACGGATGCGGCCCTGTCCACTGGCCGCCGGATCGGATCCGACAACAGCGGAAGCCGTTGAGGACCACGAGCACGGTCCCGCCTTCATGTCCGACCACCGCCAGCGGCAGAGGCAGAGGCAGAGGCAGATCGAAGAACAACCCGCCCGTTACCAGCACCAGCATGGCGCCGATCGCGACGACGAGGTTCTGCCGGATGATCGCGGCGGTCCGGCGCGCCAGATGCTGCGCATCGGCCAGCTTCTTCATGTCTTCCGACAAGAGGGCGACATCGGCGGCCTGAAGGGCGACCTCCGAGCCGGCCGCGCCCATGGCGATGCCGACATCGGCGCGGGCAAGAGCGGCCGCGTCATTGACACCGTCGCCGACGAAGGCCACGGTGCCGCCACCCGCCAGTTCCCCCACATGACGCACCTTGTCTTGCGGCAGCATTTCGGCATGAATCTCGTCGGGAGCAAGGCCGAGCAGCGCGCCGATCCGCAAGGCCACCGGCCGGCGGTCTCCGGTCATCATGACGATGCGGCACACGCCGCCGGCCCGCAGCGCGGCGAGCGCCGGGGCCGAGCTCGCCCTCGCCTCGTCCGCCACGCCGACGGCGCCGAGAACGGTCGGTCCACGTCCCAGATAGACGACGGTCTCGGCGCTGTCGGTCAGTTCCCGAAGCCGGGCGTGGTCGACGGACGCCCCCATGTCCCGAACGAGATGAAGATTGCCGGCCCAGAGGACACCAAGCGCATCCGACCCGACGATCCCTGCGCTTGGGCGCGCGCTGACATCCACGACATGCGCCGGCGCGATGCCACGTGCAGCCGCCTCCCGGCGTATGGCCGCCGCGACATGATGCTCGGAATGGGCTTCGAGCCCGGCGAGCAACGACAGGAAGCCGCATTCGTCCGCGTCCAGCGCGACGATCCGCGTCACGGCCGCCCGGCCGTTGGTGAGGGTGCCGGTCTTGTCGAAGGCGAAGATATCGACGGCGGCCAGTGTTTCGAGCGCGCCGCCGAGATCGCAGACAGGATCGCTGCAGGCACCGATATGACGATCGCACAGGGGCTGGCCGCGACCAGCAGCGTCGCGGCCCGATAGAGCGCCTGCTCCCAATCGCGCTCCACCCCGTAGAAAACGGCGAAGGCTAGAGCGGCGCCGAGGAGCACCGCGACGATATAGCGCTGTCCGAACCAGGCGCTGAAACGCTCGGAGGGGGCCTTGGCCTCCTGGGCTTCCGTGACCAGCCGGATCATGCGGGCGATCGTGCTGTCGCCGATCGTTCTTGCGACCGCCACTTCCAGAATGCCGTCCAGATTGACGGTGGCCTCGAACACCTGCTGGCCCGGCTCTTTGGAAACGGGCATGGATTCACCGGTGATATTGGCCTCGTCGATACCGCCGCGTCCCTGCAGGATGACGCCATCGGCCGGCACGCGGGCGCCGGGCCGCAGGATCACGACATCCCCGACGACAAGCTCCGCTGCGGGAACCTCCAGCACCGAGCCATCGGCCTGCCAGCGGAACGCCGTTTCGGGACGAAGCGCCATCAGCGCCTCGACGGCGCGGCGCGCACGGCCGAGCGCCTGGTGCTCAAGCGTCGTCGACACGCTGAACAGCGTCAACAGCACCGCGCCATCGACATCGCGCCGGCCACCAGCCCGGCGACACCGGCGACGAGGATTTCCTGCGATGCAGCGGTCGCCGCCGCGACACCGACGATGAGGCTCGACGTCGAGATCAGCCCGTCATTGGCACCCAGCACCGCCGCGCGGAGCCAGCCGATACGTTCGATGAGTTGGCTTTCCCTGTGGACGGCGCGCATGGCATCTCCGATTTCAGCAGATCGGCTGTGGTTACACGACTTCAGGCAATGGATTTAGAATTATTCTAAATGTATGCCATAGAGACGGCAGCACATCAATCTTCGCGGCGCTTTCTTCCCGTCACCATGGCGCGAACGAGGTTTTCCCGGTGCTCGACGCTGGCTAGAACAACGCCGGCGATATGCAGGGCGACCAGCCCGATGGTCGAATAGACAAGGGCCTTATGGACATCCTCCACCCAGCCGACACCCCAATAGGCATCCGTGGTCATCATATAGCCGGTGGTCACGATGCCGGACACCGCCGCGAGCAACAGAACGACCATGGCGCCCCCCGCCGGATTGTGGCCGAGATACCGCTTGGCGCGGAAGGCGAGGCTGTCACGGAGGAACGCGAGAATCGTCGTAGGGGCATAGAGGAAATTGGCGAAGCGGGCGTGATGCGGCCCCAGCAGCCCCCAGACCAGGCGCAAGGCGATCAGCCCGGCGATGGCATAGCCGGAGAGGATATGGGCCTTCTTCCATTCGTCGCCGGTGACGAAGGAGAAAACGAAGAGGCAGACCAGCGACCAGTGAAAGACCCGCACGAGCGGGTCCCACACCTTGACGCTTTCCCCCGCCCCGCTGGTTCGGGAGAGTGGCGCCATCATTCCGCTCCTTCCGAGCCGACCGGCTCGCCGGTCTGCGGATTGAAGATCGTCTCGACCTTGGCGCCCTTGGCATCGATCGCATAGACTTCGTAGCAGCCGTTCTCGACCTTTATCCGCCGGACGTCGAGGCCCATCGCCTTGGCCTTGTCCTTCATGGCATCCTCGGTCATCCATTTGTCCTTCGGCACGTCGCAGCTCTTGCCCTCATCTTCGGCACGGGCCGCACCGGCGGCAAAAAGGCCGAGAAGGGCGGTTGCGAGAAGGATTGTCTTCATGGAATTTCTCCTTGTGGCCGGCCGGAGCACCCTGCCCCGACGCTGGACGCACCATAGGCAGCCGTGGCTGAGCGATGGCTGACGGGAAATGTCAGCAAAATTTCAGCCTCGCCGTGCTAGGCTTCGAACATGCGTGTGCTCTTCATGTCCGTCATCACCCTTTCCCTTGCCGGGCTCCTTTCGGCCGGCGCAATCGCTCATGCAGACGATGAGGGGGACGACGCGGACGGACGCACCCTCGACGCCGTTCAGGAGGCGGTCGAGAAGGGCGCGATCAAACCGTTTTCCGAGTTGCGCGACATCGTCAGCCGGCGTTTCCGGGGCGATATCGTCCGCGTGGAACCACGCCGGAAGCACGGGATCTTCCTCTACAAATTCAAGGTTCTGTCGCCCGAAGGGCAGCTCGTCGAAATAGAGATCGACGCAGCGAGCGGCACGATCCTCGAAGTCGAGAACGAATGATGCGCATCCTGCTCGTTGAAGACGACCGGCTGATCGCCCGCGATCTCATCGCCCATCTGGAGCGGGCGGGCTATGTCGTGGACCATGCCCGCGACGGCGAAGACGGCTGGTATCGCGGCGACAGCGAGGATTTCGCCGCCGCCATCCTCGATCTCGGCCTCCCCTCCATGGATGGCATGACGATCCTGAAACGCTGGCGCAAGGACGGGCGCCGCTTCCCCGTCCTCATCCTGACGGCGCGCGGCAATTGGGAAGAGCGCGTGGAAGGCATCGATGCCGGGGCGGACGACTATCTCGCCAAGCCCTTCCAGATCGCGGAAGTCCTCGCCCGCCTGCGCGCTATCCTGCGCCGCTATGCCGGCGAGCCGAGCCCCGTCCTCAGCGCCGGCGGCCTACACCTGGACCCGCGCGTCAAATCGGTGACGCTTGGGGACCGGCCGGTCGACCTGACGCCGCTCGAATATCGCTGCCTGCACCATCTGCTCCAGAACCGCGAGCGCCATGTCAGCCAGCAGGAACTGACCGAGCAGCTCTACGCCCAGGATTTCGACCGCGACAGCAATTCGGTGGAGGTGCTGATCGGCCGGCTGCGGCGCAAGCTGGGCAAGGCTTTCATCGAGACGCGCCGCGGCTACGGCTACCGGATCGCCGCCGCATGAGATGGCCAACCTCCATTCGCAGCCGCCTCCTGCTGATTTCCGCGTTGACCGTGAGCCTCGCGCTGACACTGACCGTCACCTTGCTGGTCTCGCTCTTCTCCAGCAACATCCGCAACCGCATCGATGCGGAGCTGACCAGCCATATCAACACGCTGGCCGGCGCGCTGTCCTTTGCCGCCGACGGCACGCTCCAGCGCCCGGAAAGCCCGCTCGACCAGCGCTTCGCCACGCCCTATGGCGGGCTTTACTGGCAGATCGTCGACGATGCGCGGGGGCAGACCGTCCGCTCGCTGTCGCTGTTCGACACGGCCCTTGCCCTGCCCATGGACAGGCACGCCGAGGGCGCGGTTCATCGCTACCTGCTGCCCGGCCCGGCCGGAAGTTCATTGATCGTCCTCGAGCGGCTCGTGCAGGTCGCTGCACCGGAGGGGAAACGCGCGCTGCGCATCGCGGTCGCCATCGACGCGCAAACGCTGGAGGAGGCCAGAGCCGCCTTCATCCGCGACATCCTGCCGGCCGTCGCCGGGCTCGGCGTCTTCCTCGTCGTCGCGTCGATCCTGCAGCTCACCCTCGGGCTGCGGCCGCTGGCGGCGCTGAACGAAGGGATCGTGCGCATCCGCGAGCGGCGTGCCAACCAGTTGACCGGCGCCTATCCCAGTGAATTCCAGAGCACCGTGGCGGCAGTCAATGCGCTTCTGGATACGCAGGAAGCGATGATGGGCAAGGCGAGGAAGCGCGCGGCCGACCTCGCCCACGGCCTGCGCACGCCGCTGACGGTGCTCTCGAACGATGTCCTCACTCTGCGCGACAAGGGTGAGGCGGCCATGGCGGACGAACTGGAGCACCTGGCGTCCGTCATGCGTAATCATGTGGAACGGGAACTGGCGCTTGCCCGCATCGCCGCCAGCGCGGACCTGCGCCGCTCGGACGCCGACGTAGCCATGATCGTCGGCGAACTTGTGCGCATCCTCAAGCGCTCCCCTTCCGGCGAGCGGCTGCGGTTCGAGATCGACGGCCCAAACACCGAGACCGTGCCCATGGACCCAGCCGACTTTCGCGAACTCATCGGCAACCTGCTCGAAAATGCCGTCAAATGGGCGACGGCCGAAATTCGCGTGCGCTGGAAGCGCAACGAAGACGGCCTGCGTCTGACGATCTCGGACGACGGTCCGGGCGTGCCGGAGCAAGAACTCGGCAATCTCACCCGCCGCGGCTGGCGTCTTGACATGGCATCCCCCGGCTCTGGCCTCGGTCTCTCCATCGTTCGTGAAATCGTCGATGTCTATCGCATCGGTTTTATGCTGCGGAACAGAAAGGCCGATAGCGGGCTGGAAGCCGAGCTTCTGTTCGCTCATACATGATGCAAACCGTCACGCAGATGGACGCCCCCCATCGACTCTCGCGCTTCGGCGTTGCATCCTGCCCTACAGAAACGACACGCGGTTCGTTCCCCACCGCATCCATAGCAATGTAAAATCGAAATGCTCATCCAAGAAGGCGACAAGAGGACTCCGGCAACAGACCTGATGCTGGCTTCAATTCTGGCGTTCGTCGCAGGCGGCGTGAACAGTGCCGGTTACCTTGGCTACCGCTATTTCTCAGCCAACATGACCGGCAATGTCTCGATGGCCTCCGATTTCCTCGCAGTCTCCCGGTCCGACCTGGCACTGGGATTCCTGACGATCGTCGTGATGTTCATCCTTGGTGCCTTCATCGCCTCGTGTCTCATCGAAGTCGGCAAGCGGCAGCTACGTCGTAACATCTACGCCCTCACATTGATCGTCGAAGCCGCGCTTCTGATGCTTGTCGGGCTTTTCATCACCCTGAGCGCACGCTCCCCGAATGGTGTGCTGGTGGTGGGCCTGTTGAGCCTGACCATGGGATTGCAGAATGCGGCATCGACGCGGATTTCCGGCAGTCGCGTAAGAACGACCCACGTTTCGGGTGTAGCAACCGATATCGGGGTGGGCATCGCCATGCTTCTGGGAAACAATTCCAGCTCCGACAGGCTGCCATCGTGCTGCGCTTGAAACTCCACCTCGTCACGATTGTCTTCTTCGCACTCGGTGGCGTATTTGGCGTTCTTGGATACCAGCACCTCGGGGGATTATCCTTCTGCGCTTTGGCGATGCCTCTACTCCTGCTAAGCATCAGATATCTCCGGTAATGCAGATGGAGAAATGCTGCCCGCTCTGCCGGACGGCGCGCACTTGCAAATTGAGCAGACTGTCGGCTTTGAAGTGTCACAACTTTAGACTGAAGGACCATAATAAAGGCGCAAATATACCTCTACCCCAGCCGGATACCGGCCAGCACCGACACATCGCCATAGCAACCGTCGACTATCCCAAGAACACAATTCAAATCCGAATCTACTGTTATTCTGGCCCACGATCACCGTATTTGAGCAGCCCCTTCACCGCCTCGCCATCCAAAGCCTGCGCATCGAACAGCGCCGTGGTGAGCGCGTCGAGCTTGTCGCGGTTCTCACTGATGATTTCGACCGCCCTCGCAAATGCCCTTTCCAATCCCGCATGGATGCGGGCTGCGAGATCGGGATTACCGTCGAGCACGGCGGTCGGGTCCTTGTCATCGCGGTAGAGCAGCGGCTGAATCGCACCGAAGCCGAGGGAACGCTCCATGGCGAGCGCCATCTTCGTTGCCCTGGCGAGACCGCTTTCGTCCGAACCAGCGGACCCGGCGGACACCTTGCCGACCACGATCTGCTGGGCGGCGCGCCCCGCCATGAGCATGGCAAGCATGTCCTTACGGTACCCCAGCGTATCAGCATTTGCCTAAACCCGCAATCTTCCAACCTATCGGTCCCACCAATTGTGGGTTGCTATGATCCGGGCCGACTTCATGGCCTGAGTAAAGTCGTAGGAGCTACGGCGGTTAAGAAATTCCTACATTAAGCAACCTGTGATGAAATAAACAGCAGAGAGATCAGAAATTAAACTTGATAAATTTCAAAAGGTTAAGCGTGCAAATCCGCGCCTCTCACGTTCTGGCGCATTCTCCACATCAACTGTCGCGATATGAAATCTTGGGTTGAATGGAATTTGGAAGCCGATACGGGGTCCCGTTACAACGTCGATTGACAAGAATAGCTGGCCAAAGTCCAGCCACCACCAGGAGGCACGGCCATTTTCCGGTCCTGTCAGTCCGAATTGTGCGATTGCTTCAAACTTTGCCCATAAACCTCAGGAACCCTTCGACAGGTCTCCCGGCCTGCCGAAAAAAGAGGTCCTGTCGCTATCGGCCGGACTCCGCCCGAGGCGTCTCGCAGAAGAAACAGCACGTCTAGGCCAAGGTGCTGGGCAAGCTCGGTCCCGGACGTCGGACCGAGAACCGTCAACGCGGTCGCCCAGGCATCGGCTTCAGCGCAGGTTCGCGCGACGACCGTGACCGAAGCGGGCGACGACAGTAGCGGCGCACCGCGGCGCGGATTCATGGTGTGCGAGAGACGGCGACCGTTCACGACAGTCCAATGCCGGTAATCGCCAGAGGTGGCGACCGCAGCCTCCTGCAAGGCGAGGACGGAGTGCG
Source organism: Hyphomicrobiales bacterium (assembly GCA_017305935.1). Taxonomy (GTDB): domain Bacteria; phylum Pseudomonadota; class Alphaproteobacteria; order Rhizobiales; family Rhizobiaceae; genus Metarhizobium. The sequence goes on from JAFKJU010000055.1 coordinate 19,289, forward strand.
GCGCTCGACGGGCCGCGTCGGGACCTTCTACGGCAATGTTCCACGGTTCACCATCGGGGCGCAGACCGAGCGCCCTCATCTCGCCGTCAATTCCCACGAGGCCGGAAGTTATGCCGAAGCGCCCGAGGATCGCGACCAGCCGGTCGACGCCATATCCCTTGGCAATGCCGTTGAGGTCGATCGTGATCGGCGCGCGCTTGCGCACCGCCGCGCGAACAGGATCGAGCTCGAGCGCCACATGGGCGGGTTGGCGCGATGTCGCGAGTGCCTTCCGGATCAGGGCCCGGTCGGCCGCTTGCGGGCCAAAACCCCAGGCAACGACCGCATCGCCCACGCCGATATCGAAAGCTCCGCCCGACGCACGGCCGATTTCGAGCGCAAGATGCAGAACGTCTGCCAGACGCGCCGGCACATCGATCCAGTCGCCGACGGGACCGGCGTTCAACCTCATCAGAGCGCTGTCGGGCTTCCAGGTGGACATCTGCGCGTCCACCTCGTCCATTTCCGCCTGAAGAGCGTGTCGAACCGGCTCCGGATCGAACCCTGCCTCCGTGTAGAACAGCGC
>JAFKJU010000056.1 GCA_017305935.1 Hyphomicrobiales bacterium
GAACGGTATCTTGCCAAAGGCAAAACCGGACCAAATAAAACGGCGTTTTGCCAAGGCAAAATACCATGGCGCGGGGTGGAGCAGCCCGGTAGCTCGTCAGGCTCATAACCTGAAGGCCGCAGGTTCAAATCCTGCCCCCGCAACCATCTTTACTTGCGATCCACCCCGCTCTCCGGCGGGGTTTTTCGGTTGTGCGGAAATCATAAGGATTCCAGCGAGATCGCCCTGAACGTCGATCTCCACCTTCCCATCCACCGGCGTCAGCACGATCTTGTCCACCAGCGAGCGCAGGATGTCCGCCGCCTCGATCCGCTTCTCTTCCTCTTCGTCCTGCAAGGCTTCGTAGAACTGCTGAACGCGCTTCCGGTACTGGAGCGCCATTGAGGGATGCAGCAGTGGAGGCGGCTCGTCGGCCTCGGCGAGGAACGTAACCAGCTCGGTCTTCCGAGCCTCCAGCCGCTTCATGTCTTCCACGATGGCCTCTATCGGTCCACCAGCCTTGATTGCGGTCAGCAGCTTCGCCAACTCGCGCTCGATCTTTCCGATCTCGGCTTCGGCCGATGCGATGCCGGCGCGGCCTTCCATGCGCAGACGGTTCATCTCCTGCGTGAACACCTCGCAGAAGCGGGCGAACATCTCGGGATCGACCAATCGAGTGCGAAGGGCGTTCAGCACGCGGGCTTCCAACTCGTCGCGGCGAATGTTGACTCGATTGTCGCAGGTGCCCTTGTTGCGCGCTGTCGAACAACCGATCAGCTTCTGAGAGATGGCGGAGTAGCCGCCTCCGCAGCAGGCACATTTGGTCAAACCCGAGAACAGGTATTTGGGGCGGCGACGGTAGTTCATCTTGCTGACGTCGGCGATGCCGCTCTCATCCCGTTCGGTCCGCATTTCGCCTTGGCGGGCTTTCACGACGTTCCAGAGGTCGTCATCGAGGATGCGCAACTCCGGCGCCTCCTGGATCACCCATTCCTCTTCCGGGTTGGGCCGAGCCTGCCGCTTGCCGGTATCCGGGTCTTTGACGAAGCGCTGGCGATTCCAGACGATCTTGCCGACATACATCTCGTTGTTAAGGATGCCGTTCCCGCGTTTCGGATTGCCGTTGATGGTGCTGAAACCCCAATGCCCACCCGAAGGGGCGGGAATACCATCCTTGTTCAGGGCAAAGGCGATGGTCTTGGCCGATTTGCCAGCCGCATAGTCACGGAAGATGCGGCGCACGACATTGGCCTGCGCTTCGTTGATGGTGCGGTCACCCCGGATTGGCTCACCGTTGGCATCGAATTTCTTCACCACATCGTAGCCGTAGGAATTGCCGCCGCCGGACTTGCCGGCCTCGACGCGGCCGCGTTGCCCTCGGCGGGTCTTGTCGGCCAAATCCTTCAGGAACAGCGCATTCATCGTGCCCTTGAGCCCGACATGCAACTCGCTGATCTCACCCTCCGACAGGGTGAACATCTTCACGTCGGCATAGCGCATGCGCTTGTAGATGCCGGCGATGTCTTCCTGGTCACGGCTGATCCGGTCCAGTGCCTCGGCCAGGATCATGTCGAACCGGCCTCGCGCGGAATCCATGATCAGCGCCTGGATGCCGGGACGCTGGATCATGCTGGAGCCTGAGATGGCGTGATCGGAATATTCCTCGACGACCGTCCAGCCTTCCTTTTCCGCCCGCAGGCGGCACATGCGGAACTGGTCGGCGATGGACGCCTCGCGCTGGTTGTCGGACGAATAGCGGGCGTAAATCGCGACCTTCAATGCACTTCTCCCCGAAGCATCAGGAGGGGCGCTTCCTCCGCCGCTTCATCATCTGAACTTCCTCGGCGTAGCACTCCCGCGCCGCCTGACGAGCCAGGAAATCGACCAGACGCAGAAGACGTGGATCGGGATCGCCCCGCGATGTGAACGTCAGCTCCGGCTCTTCCAGCAACAGAGATTCGAGCAGCGCTTCGCGCTCGCTTCCAGTCATCTTGGATTTGTTTCCGGGGGCTCGCAAGGTCATAACTTGCAGCATCCCCGGCGTTTCTGACGTAAGCAACTGAAATCAAAGCCGTATAATTGGCGGCGGCCGGGGCGACAACGGCGGCGTTGTCGCGCTCGGGCGAAGCATGGCGTGCCACAGCATATGGAAAATACTGGCGGGAACGCGCAGTATTCTTCTGCACAAATGGCCTGTGGTGCGAGTCTCGTGGCATCGCTGACATCCCTTGTTTACAAGGCCGACATCGGCTATATGTCAGGATATATAACACGGAGGCCAGCCATGAGCAATGCCGCACAGAAGAGAGCGATCGAGAATTACCGGACACGCCTGACGCAGCGTGGCTTCAAGCGCTTCGAGGTTCTGGCGCTGGAAGCCGACCGTGAGCTGATCCGGTCGCTTGCCCGGCATCTGGCCGAGGAGGGGCCGGAAGCGGAAGAAGCCCGGCAGACCATCAAGGCTCTGGTTGCCGGCGAGCCGCCGAAATCTGGGGACATCCTGTCGGCCCTGCGCCGCTCGCCTCTGGTCGGCGCCGATCTCGACCTGTCGCGGCCGCGCGAGGAAGGGCGCCGGGTCGACCTGTGACGCGCTACCTCCTCGATACGAACATCCTCAGCAACATCGTCAAGCCGCAGCCGTCGGAATCGCTACTGGCGTGGTGGGCGGAGCAACGCGACGAAAACCTGTTCGTCGCCTCGTTGACCATCGCAGAAATTCGGCGTGGCGTTCTCGAAAAGCCACGCGGCAAGAAGCGCGATGCTCTCGATGCCTGGTTTTCGGGACCGGAGGGGCCGCAAGAGTTGTTCGCCGGCCGCATTCTCTCGTTCGATGACAAAGCGGGCCTGATCTGGGCGCGATTAATGGCGGACGGCAAGGCCGCTGGCCGCCCGCGCAGCGCTCTCGACATGATCATCGCTTCTGTCGCAGGTGCAAACGACTGTATTGTGGTTACGGACAACGAGAAGGACTTTGCCGGGCTGGAGTTCGTCAATCCGCTGCGTCCGGTGGAATGATCCCCGGCAGACCGGGATCAAGAACGGGTTCGTCCCATTTGCGTGCGACGCCGAGCCAGCGGTCCACGAACGCCTGAAACTCGGGCTCTCCGAAGCGGAGCTGGAACGTATAGAGGCGATTGACAGTCCTCCCATCGCTGCAGCATAAGCCCCGACATACTTTTTGGCGCGGTATGCGTAGATCTCGATCGCGAGTTGGGCCTCGGGGTCGCCCTTAGCCGCCCTGTCTTCAATGTCGCGCATGTCGGACGAGCCTGCCAGCCCCTTCAGCCCGCTCTCGTAATAGAGCGCATCCTCGATCTCCTGCACCGAAAGCTGAAGTTCGCGCGACAGAAAGCCAAACGCGCCTGGGTCCACGTCACCGGAGCGGGTACCCATCACCAGCCCCTCGAGCGGCGTCATGCCCATCGAACTGTCCATGCTGTGCCCGCGGTTGACGGCGCAGATGCTGGCGCCGTTGCCGAGATGAATGCTCACCAGTTGGAGGTCGGAAAACGGCCGGCCGATCTCTTGGGCCGCCCTCTCGGCCACATATTTGTGAGAGGTACCATGAAACCCGTAGCGGCGCAGACCGGCATCCCGCCACCTTGCCGGCACCGCATAGGTGTTTGCGAAGGCTGGGTTGTCGAGGTGGAAGGCCGTGTCGAACACGGCCACTTGGCTTATGTCCGGCCATAGGCCGCGGCAGAGCCTGACTGCTTCCAAGTTCGCCGGGTTGTGCAAAGGAGCCAGCGGTGTCAGGGCTTCGATGGCCTCGACTGTCTCGTCGTCTAACAGTGTCGGCGAGGTAAACCTTGCGCCGCCATGGACGATCCTGTGCCCGACAGCGTCGATTGCGTCGAGCCCGAAACGCTTCAGCGCGGCCGGAACCACTTTCAGCGCTTCGCTGGGACTATCGAATTCGACCGCACCCCGCTCGTCGGTTTCTCCATGCCGAAAACGGCATTCGCATCCTCCGGCCCGAAAGCGCTCATAAGAACCCTTGAACACTTCGTGTGTTTCAGTCGTCACGCTGAAGATGCCGAACTTGAGGCTGGAACTGCCGGCGTTAAAAACAAGTACCTGCATAGTTGCCCTGTCATTTAGTGGTTAGGTTTGCCAAAGGTTAGTTCGATCCAACTTCGCCATATCGCGATACTGGACGTAGCGAATGCCTGTCGACTCGCCAGCACAGTCGTCGCGCACCACTATCGTGGCCATCGGATCTTTACCGCAACTGTCGAAATGGCAACCCAGATGCCGAGCCGCAGGACCATCGCCGCCATCGTGCGGCTCTCGTAGGCCCCGCCGCGCCAGACGTGCCAAAGGAAGAAAACGAAGACCACGGCCGTTGCCGCCGCGATACCGATGGACAGGGCAGGCGCCCAGGCCGTGCCGCGCCATAGTCCGATCCCTGCCAGCAGATAGGCGAAGCCCGCCACGAAATTGAACCACAGCACGAAGGGAACCACCGCTCCCATATCAGCGCCGCCGAAGAGCGCGCGGCCGCCCGAAATGACGGTAGCCAGGCCAAACACGATCGCCACAACTGCGGAGATAGAATGGGAAAGTGGCCTTGCGGTCATGGTGTCCTCCGGTGTCACGCGTCGGCCAGCCTGCCGTCGCGCAGGTGGACCAGGCGGTCGAAACGGTCAAAAATCTTCTCGTCATGGGTGACGGTGACGATGCAGGCTTCCTGCTCGACGGCAAGCTTGCGCAGAAGGTCCATCACCAGTCCGGCCCGCTTGCCGTCGAGCGCGGCGGTCGGTTCGTCGGCCAGGATGATGCGGGGACGGTTGGCCAGCGCCCGCGCAATGGCCACTCGCTGCGCCTCGCCACCCGACAGGAGCGCTGGCTTGGCCGCGGCGCGGTGGTCGACCTCGAGATAACCGAGCAGATCGCCGGCACGCGCGCGACCCTTCTCAACCGACCAGCCGGCGAGGTCGAGGACCACGGCGACGTTCTCCTCCGCAGTCAGGAAAGGCAAAAGGTTATGGGTCTGGAAGATGAAGCCGATCTTGTCGAGCCTGAGCCTCCTCAGGTCGCGCCGCAGCCATTGCCCGTCGAACACCGTCTCGCCGTCCAGCGTCACCTTGCCCGCCGATGGCGCCAGGATGCAGCCGATGACGTTGAGCAGCGTGGTCTTGCCCGAGCCGGAGGGGCCAAGAAGAGCGATCACCTCGCCGGCGCGAACCTGAAGGTCGACGTCGCGCAGCGCATCGACACGGGTTTCGCCGTCCCCAAAATGCTTGGCCACACCCTTCACGTCGATCAGGATTTCGCCGTCCGTCATGTCAGCTCCCCAGAGCCGTGGCCGGATCGACCTTCATTGCCGCCCGTACGCCAAGACCCGAGGCGGCGATGCAGACGGCGAAGATGATCCCGGCCAGCACCATCACGTTGAACGGCTCCAGCACCACCCGGCGTGGGAAATAGTCCTTCACCGTCAGGATCAGCACGAGCCCGATCCCCCAGCCTGAAGCGCCGAGGATCAGCGCCTGCTGCACGATCAGCCCGATGATGGTGCGGTCGGGCGCGCCGATCAGCTTCAGTGTAGCGATCTGCTTCAGCTTCTCCATCGTCATCGTGTAGATGATGAGCGCGATCACCACCGCTGAAACACTGAGCAGGATGCCGAGAAACAGGCCGATTTGCCGCCGCGCCAGATCGACCACCGAGGAGACCAGAATGTCCTCTTGCTCGGCTTGCGTCAGGGCCGCCAGATGTTTCCACTGCCGCACGGTCGCGGTCAGCAATTCGACATCCGCGCCCGGCGCTAACCGTGCGATCACGGCCGCGACCGAAGCGGACTTGACCGAAACGGTACCCCGCGCCGCCTGAACGCGCTGCGCTGCCGGGTCAAGCTCTGTCTGTAGCGCCATCGCGTCCGCCAGCGTGATATAGACCGCCGGATCGCCGCCCGCGTTCATTGCCCCTTCGACCAGCCCGACCACGATGAAGCGGTTGCGCCCGAGACGGATCGTCTCGCCGGTCAGAAGACCGGTCTTGCGGTCTGCCACCAGTTCGAAGTGGCTTGTGCCGATGCCGCGCCCCTCGGCGATGCGCTGCGGGCCGCCGGGATGTCCCGGTTCATAGCCGATGACGTAGAGCCGCAGCGAAGCGCCGGCATGGGCAGCCTCGATGTTCTGGAAATTGATTGCGCCGGCCGCGGCCACGCCGGGCATCCGCGCCACGGCGTCGCGCGTGGTCAGCGGGATGTTCGAGGCTTCGGCGAACGGCCCCTTGGTGCCGCTCTCGACCACCCAGACATCTGCTGCCGGCGCCTTCACGACCGCCAGCGCATCGGCGACAAGGCCGTTATAGATGCCGATCATCGACAGCACGACTGTCATCAAGAGCCCCAGCCCGAAACAGGTGAGGACGAAGCGGAACAGTCCGTGGCGTATATCCTTGAGGGCAAGGTTCATGGCGTGGTCCTGGTCCGCGCCCGCCGCCCCTCGGTCGCGCCTTGCGGTATCCGGGCGACGATGGCGGCATCGTCCGGCAGGCTGCCCGTGACTTCGACCCGGCCCCGATCGTCGCGCGCGCCGAAGGACAGTTCGACCTGCTCCAGCCGTCCGTCCCGCACCAGCCAGACCCGGCCGCGATGCCCGTCGAAACCGGTGATCGCCACCTCCGGCACCATCAGCGCACTGTTGCGGTTGCCGGTGGTGATGCGCACCTCGGCCTGCTCGCCGAGATACAGCGGCTGGGGGCAGTCTGTGCAGGTCAGCCAGATTCGGCGTTCCTCATTCACCCGGTCGCTTTCAAGCCCGATGCGGGCGATGGTGCCCTGGAATTCAGCCTGCGGCCGCGAGCGCAGCCGGATCGTGCCGGGCTGGCCAAGCGCAAGCTGGCCGGCGCGCTCCTCATCGACATAGGCCTGTATCCACACCGTTTCGGGAGCAATCAGGGTGAAAATCGGGTCGCCGGCCCGCACCACCGTTCCTGCTTCGGCATGGCGCGTGACGATCACCGCGTCATAGGGTGCGGCCAGCCGATGACGCGCGAGAAGGACCTTCTCCTGTTGCAGGGCCGCCGCCGCATCCGCGCCCTGAGCACGGATCACCGCCACATCCGCCTCGGCGACCGCAAGATCGGCACGGGCCACATCTTCGTCGCGCTGCGCTTCCTCGGCGCGCTGGATCGAGGTCACATCGCGCCGCGCCAATCCCTGCTGACGCTGATTTGCCGTCTGGCGCTGCGCCAGTACGCTGCGGGCACGCGCCACCGTGGCCTCGGCGCGGGCGAGGGCGGCGACATTGGCCGCGACAGCAGCGCGGGCGCGGGCGGTACGCGCCTCCTGCTCGGCCGGATCGAGGGTCGCCAGTTCCTGCCCCCTGACTACCCGGTCCCCGACGTCGCCGGCCAGCCCGGTCAGGGCAGCCCCAACCTCGAACCCGACCCGGCTGAGGATCCGTGCCTCGACCGAGCCGAGGCCGTAGATGCGCAGGGCCACATCCTGCTCGGGCTGCACCACGCTGACCGTGAGCGGCCGCTCGGTGAGGAACAGCACACCCCCGCCCAGCACCAGAACCACTGCCACCGCACCGAACATCCACCGACGCCGCATGGCCTAATCCTCGTTCACGGTCAAAAGCCGAAGTTGCACGTCAAGGAGCCGCATTCCCTCCCCGATCAGCGAGAAGTTGCGCGCCCCGAGCGACCAGCGGATCGCCATGCCCTGCACCAGCGATGTCAGCAGCACGGCGGCATCCTCCGGAGCGACTTCGCGGCGCAGGCGGCCGGCGTCCTGACCGCGAGCCAGTTCGGCCACAATCAGCGCCTGAAACCTCATCAGCAGGCCTCGAAAGGCCGCGCGCAAATCCTCATTGCCAACATTCAGCTCGCGCGAGAACAGCAGCATCGGCAGCGCCGGTGTGGAAACAATCTGCCCCAGTTGCGCGGCCATCAGCGCCTTGATCCGGTCGATGGGGCCATCAGTCCCAGCCAGGGCCCGTTCCCATTCCATGGCCAGTTCCCCGGCCACTTGATCCGCCACGGCAAGCCACAGCGTGTCCTTGGTCGGGAAATGCCGGAACAAGGCGGCCTGGCTGACGCCTACGGCCGCTGCGGTAGCACCTGTCGTCACCCGGTCCGGCCCGATCCGGTCGGCCAGGTCGAGGACGGCCGCGACGATTTCGGCCTTGCGCAATTCCGCGGATTTTCGCATAAAGTACCTAGTAAGTGAGCAATCACATACTTAAGTGGAGCGATGATCGTGGTCAAGCTTTTCTGACGAGGCAATGCGAACGCGCGGTGTTGCGGGCAAGATGGGGGCAGCCTGCCGGCAATCGGAGCAGGCTTGCAAGGGGTGATCCTTCATGGATGCACAGAACCAGAACTGGGACGATCTGCGCTTTTTCCTCGCTGTGGCCCGGGCGGGCACGCTGTCTGGAGCAGCACGCAGCCTTGGCGTAACGCACTCGACCGTGTTTCGCCGTCTCGGCGCCTTCGAGGAACGTCTGGGTGTCCGGCTCTTTGAGCGGTTGCCGGATGGCTATGCGCTGACGGGCGCCGGAGAGGCCATGCACGAGACCGCCATCCGGATCGATGAGGAGATTATCGCCCTGTCGCGTCAGGTGACCGGACAGGACCAGCGCCTGAGCGGGCTTATCCGCATCACAGCCATCGATATGCTGGCGATCGGGTTATTGCCGCCGCATCTGGCGGCCTTCCATGCAGCGCAGCCAGGGATCGAATTGGAAGTGATCGTTTCGGACACTCCCCTGGACCTGACCCGACGCGAGGCCGATGTCGCACTGCGCATCGGCAACACCCCGCAGGAAACATTGGTCGGCCGGCGCGTCGGCCGACTGGCATTCGGAGCCTATGTCTCGGCGGAACGCGCCGCTCACGGACTCGATGACGATCTTGCCGGCAATGACTGGATCGGCTTCGGCCGGTCACATGGAGCGATTGGCCATCAGTTGGCGGATTGGCTGCCGACGGTGCGGCCGATTTACCGGACCAATTCGATCTCGGCTGCGATTGCCGCGGCAAGGGCCGGAATCGGCCTTGCGCCACTGCCTTGCGCCGTGGCCGACCGCACGCCCGACCTCGTCCGCATCGCCATGTTTCCGGAAGATTTCCGGCTCGATCTGTGGCTGCTGACCCATGAGGATCTGCGCAACACTGCCCGTATCCGCGCCTTCATGGATTTCATGGCCGACGCGCTCGCTGCTGACGCCGATCTTCTGGAGGGTCGCCGGCCACAGGCGGGTCCTCCCCGGACAACCACGGCATGATTCATCCGTTATCTCTCTTGCGGGGTGCGGTCCTGTGGACACCGCTTGCGATGCTGATGGAGCAACAAGGCGCGCGCTTCGGCAGTCACCAGTCTGTTCCATTGCTCCAATACAGGGACAATGTCGGATGCGTCTTCTCATAGCGCCTGGCAAGCCCCTGAAATCGCGAGCATCACGGAGACATCATGCCCGCCAATGACACGCTGAATGTTATGCCTCAGCGCCAACGACAAGGAACGCCCGGCGAGGTTCTGGCCGCCTTCCTGAAACTGGGCCTCACCTCCTTCGGTGGACCGATCGCGCATCTGGGCTATTTCCGCGAGGAATTCGTCGCCCGGCGCGGCTGGATCGAGGATCGTGGCTATGCCGATCTGGTCGCGCTATGCCAATTCCTTCCGGGACCAGCATCCAGCCAGGTCGGCTTTGCATTGGGCTTGCAGCGTGCCGGACCGGTGGGTGCGCTGGCTGCCTGGGTGGCGTTTACCTTGCCTTCCGCCCTGCTGCTGCTGTTGTTCGCGCTCGGAGCGGGGGCGTTTTCAGGCCCGCTTGGCATCGGGGTGCTCCACGGGTTGAAACTGGTGGCGGTGGCCATCGTGGCGCAGGCGGTCTGGGGGATGGCGCGCACGCTCTGCCCCGACCGCTCACGCCAGACGATCGCGCTCGCCGCCGTCCTGATGGTGGTGCTGATCGGGGGCGCGACGGGCCAGGTGGGTGCAATTCTGCTCGGTGGACTTGCCGGGCTCTGGCTTTGCCGGGACACGGCGGGAGAGACGGGTGAAGCGCTGCCCTTCCCGGTCTCGCGACAGGCGGGGATAGTCGCGCTGGCCCTGTTCTTCATCCTGATCTTCGGCCTACCGCTGGCGGCGGCGCTGTTTCCCGCGCAGGGGTTGGCGGTGATCGACGCGTTCTATCGCGCCGGTGCTCTGGTATTCGGTGGCGGCCATGTGGTCCTGCCTTTGCTGGAAGCCGAAGTGGTTCGCCCGGGCTGGGTCACGCCCGATGCGTTCCTGGCCGGCTATGGCGCGGCCCAGGCGGTGCCGGGGCCGCTATTCACCTTCGCCGCCTATCTCGGCATGCTGCTCGAACCCGGCCCGAACGGGATCGCCGGCGCGACGCTCGCCCTTCTTGCGATCTTCCTGCCGGGCTTCCTGCTGCTTGTCGGCGCGCTGCCGTTCTGGAACACACTGCGCGCACGCTCCGGCGTGCGGGCGCCGATGGCAGGCGCGAACGCTGCGGTGGTCGGCATTCTGGGCGCTGCGCTCTACGATCCGCTCTGGATCAGCGCGATCGGTTCGCCCCGCGACTTTGCGCTGGCGCTGACCTGTTTCGTGGCCTTGATGAGCTGGAGATTCCCGCCCTGGCTCGTGGTGCTGATCGCGGCTGCCGGCGGCGCGATTCTGGAGGTAAGCTCAATGTCATAATGGAAAGGAATAGCGACCAGGAACCTGATCGACCGGACAGATCGCCAGCCCATCCGGCGCATCATCGCCGGTCTCCCCAGCCACTGCCGCCGTCGCGGCACAGCCAGGAACACAAATTGCAAATCGATCTTTCTTCCGACCGCTTCATGACAGCATTGACCGGCATCACGCTTGCCGGGATGGCGCTTGCAACTGTCGATGCCTTTTTGAGCCCCGGTCTATGGGGACCGGTCGGCCTCGTGCTGGTCTATCTGGCCGGTGGTGTGCCGACGGCGGTTCGGGCCCTGACCACGCTCTGGCGTGAGCGGATCCTCGACATCGATCTTTTGATGATCGTGGCAGCCCTTGCTGCCGCTGCGGTCGGCGCCGCGCTTGAAGGGGCAGTGCTGCTGACGCTGTTCAGTCTCTCAACCACGTTGGAGCAGCGGGCGATGGGCCGGGCGCGCCATGCGGTCGAGGCGCTGATGGCGCTGCGCCCCGACACCGCGCTGAGACGCGACCCAGAGGGCGCCGTCACGGAAGTTCCGGTGGGCGATCTCGTGGCCGGCGATCTGGTGGTGCTGCGGCCCGGCGCGCGGGTGCCGGCCGATGGCGAGGTGGCGGAAGGGGAAGGCTCGCTCGATGAGGCGACGATCACAGGCGAATCGATGCCGGTCGGCAAAAGCCCGGGTGCTAAGGTGTTTGAGGCCACGGTGAACCTCAACGCCGTGCTGGTGGTCCGCGTCACCCGCCCGGTCGCGGGAAGCACGGTGGCGCGGATGATCGAACTGGGGACAGAGGCACAGGCCGCACGCGCTCCGTCCGAACGGTTCAGCGCCTGGTTCGGCCAGGGCTACACCATCGCGGTGCTGGTGGGTGCGGTGCTTGCTTTGGCGATATTCCTCGCGCTTGGCTGGACGATGCAGGATGCGCTTTATCGCGCCGCGACGCTGCTTGTCGCGGCCAGCCCCTGCGCGGTGGTGATATCGGTCCCGGCCGCGATCCTCTCGGCATTGGCGGCGGCCGCGCGCGGCGGCGTGCTGTTCAAGGGCGGCGCGGCGCTGGAGACGCTGGCCGATGTCGATATCTTCGCCTTCGACAAGACCGGTACGCTGACAACAGGCAAGGCCGAGGTGACACAGGTGGTGGCGTCGGAAACGGGAGCACAGGCCGAAGAGCGGTTCCTGTCATTGATCGCGGGTCTCGAGGCGCATTCCGAACATCCAATTGCCGATGCGATCCGCCGCCACATCGACGAAAAAGGCATAACCGCCGCCGTGGTGCGCGATGTGGAAACCGTGCCCAGTGAGGGGATTACGGGGGAGGATGCCGTGGGCCCGCTCTGGGCCGGCAATCCGCGCATGGCCGCGCGCATGGGCGCATCGCTCGACGCACCCGAATTTGCGCAGCTGACGGACGGCAGCCAGACCGTGGTGTGGCTGGGGCGGGGAGATCGGGTCTATGGCGCGCTCACCGTCGCCGACCGTCCGCGCGCGACCTCGGCCGCGGGGTTGGCTGCGCTCAGAGCGGCTGGGGTGGGCACCATCGCCATGATGACCGGCGACCGGCGCTCTGTCGGCTTGCGGATCGCCGCGGAGCTCGGACTGGAAGCAAAACATGTCCATGCCGATCTGCTGCCTGAAGACAAGGTCCGGCTGGTGGGCGAACTGGCGAGGAATGGGAAAGTCGCCTTTGTCGGCGACGGGGTGAACGACGCCGCCGCGCTGGCGCGCGCCGATGTCGGCATCGCCATGGGCGCGGCGGGCAGCGATGTCGCGTTGCAGGCGGCCGATGTCGCGCTGTTGTCGGAGGACATGGCCCGGCTTGCCGCCGCGCATCGGCTGGCGCGGCGCACCCACCGGATTATCCGCCAGAATCTGATTTTCGCCATCGGCATGATGCTGCTTCTGGTCGCCTCGAGCCTGTTCTTCGCCCTGCCTCTGCCGCTCGCGGTCGTCGGACACGAAGGCGGCACGGTGCTGGTGGTGCTGAACGGCCTCAGGCTACTCGCCGACCCGATCCGGGCGCGCAGTGCGACCTCACTGCGACGCCAATCCAACGCCGGCCCTGTAGAGCCTTCATACCAGTCAGGGGTTTGACCGGATGACGGCAATCCCGCTCGAAACGCGCGTAGATGAGGAAACCGATCGATCTTCAGCAGGTGTCGATTGCCGGTCAAGAACCTGTAGTGCGAATGGCGACCGAAGGCGGCGATGACCATGCCAAGCAACAAGAGAACAATTCTCTCCGACAAAACGCGGTTCTTCCAGACGGAACCATTCCGCTGGAGAGAAAAATTCTCACAAGGCCGTTTCCCGGTGTGGGCGCTTCTGAACGTTCGCGATTTGGCAGGCGGCTTTATCGATAGACGATACCGCCATCGGTCAGGATCGACTGTCCCGTGATGTAGTCGGAATCGGCGCCCGCGAGGAAGGCGACCAACGCTGCCACGTCCTCCGGTGTCTGCGCGCGGCCCAAAGCGATGCCCTCGACGTATTTCTTGTAGGTTTCGCCCTTCGGCGTTCCGGTGATCTCGGAAAAGCGCTCGTCGATCTCCACCCACATGTCGGTGCCGACGATGCCGGGGCAGTAGGCGTTCACCGTGATGCCCGCGCTGGCATATTCCTTGGCGGCGGCTTGCGTCAGCGCACGCACGGCGAACTTGGTTGCCGAATAGACGCCGAGCATGGCGAAGCCGTCATGTCCGGCAATCGAGCAGGCATTGATGATCTTGCCCTTCTGACCTCGATCCTTGAATTTCTGCGAAGCCGCCTGGATGCCCCAGAGCACGCCGTCGACATTGATCCGGAAGATCAGGTCCATGTCCTCGGGCGTGACGTCGGCGATCGGCTTGACCTGGGCGATGCCGGCATTGTTGACCATGACGTCGAACCCGCCGAGTTGCTTCTCTGCATGGTCGATGGCGGCGTAGACTTCGTCGCGCTTGCTGACATCGGCGACGACGGTGGTGGCCTTGCGTCCGAGCGCTTCGACTTCCTTGCGAACGGAGTCGAGCTTATCGGCCTTGACGTCGGCCAGCGCGAGATCAGCGCCTTCCTTTGCAAGCCGCAGCGCAATACCGCGTCCGATCCCCTGGCCAGCGCCGGTTACCAAAATGACTTTGCCATTCAACGACATGATTTTCTCCTACAGAAAGTCGGCCAATCCTGTGCAGCCAGCATGTTCCCTTTCCGGGCAATACAGCCGGAGCAGAACCCACTCCACTCCATGATCCCGGCCCATTTTAAGGCCGTGGCCTGGAAATGATGCGACGGCACGGATACTGGCAGTAAGGCCACCTCAAGGGGCCGCCCGCAAAAGCAACAGTAATTGTTCGACCCCGCAAGAGTATGACATGATTCCGCATATATGTCCGAGCGCCATATTTTCATCGTGCGGTGAGTCGCTGTTGCAGAAGGATACGTAGTTGATGACGGAAGCGGAGCGCTACGACGCTGTCGTGATCGGCAGTGGCGAGGGCGGCAAATACCTCGCCTGGGATATGGCGCAAGCCGGCCAGAAGGTAGCCGTCATGGAGCGGCGCTGGATCGGCGGTTCGTGTCCCAACATCAACTGCCTGCCCAGCAAGAACGAGATCTGGAGCGCGGGTGTCGCTCATACCGTTGCCCATGCCGGGGAGTATGGCGTTGTCGCCGGCCCCGTCTCGGTCGACATGAAGACGGTTGTGGCGCGCAAGCGCGCCATGGTCGAGAGCCTCGTGGCGTTTCATCTCGAGCGCTACGAGGCGACCGGCGCGGAACTCGTCATGGGCAATGCACGCCTCGTCGCGCCTGGGACGATTCAAGTTGCCTTGAACGACGGCGGGATGCGGCGGCTCGCCACTGAAAAGCTGTTCCTCAATCTTGGGACGCATGCAACCATTCCGCCTGTTCCCGGCCTCGCCGAGACCAGGCCGCTCACTCATATCGAGGCGCTCGAACTGGACCGGTTGCCGGCACATCTGATTGTTCTCGGCGGAGGCTATGTCGGCCTTGAACTTGCCCAGGCGTATCGACGTTTCGGCAGTCGCGTCACAGTTGTGGACCGTGGCCCGCGGCTGCTGAAGCGCGAGGATGAGGATGTTTCCGACGAGGTCCGACTGATCCTGGAGGCGGAGGGCGTCGAGGTGCTTTTGTCGGCTGAAGTTGCGAACGTGGAGGGCCGATCAGCCGGAAGCGTGCGCGTCACCGTTCGGACGCCGGATGGTTCGAGAATGATCGAAGGCACAGACATTCTGGTTGCAGCCGGCCGCACGCCCAACACGCGAGGCATCGGCCTTGAAGAGGCAGGGGTTGCGCTGACGGATCCCGGCACCATCAAGGTGAACGATCGCCTGGAGACGACCGCAAAGGACGTTTGGGCCATCGGCGAATGCGCGGGAAGTCCGCAATTCACCCACGCTTCGCTAGATGATTTCCGAATAATCCGGGACAATCTCGACGGTGGAGACAGAACGACCACCGGGCGGCTGATGCCCTATTGCATGTTCATCGACCCGCCGCTGGCCCGCATCGGCATGAGCGAGGCGCAAGCGCGGGCCAATGGAATGGATTTGCGCGTCGTCAAACTGCCGATGAAGGCGGTGCTGCGGACACGGACGACATCGCAGACCGCGGGCTTCATGAAGGCGCTGGTCGATCCGCAGGATCGGATCGCAGGCTTTACCATGATCGGCTCGGAGGCCGGGGAAGTGATGGCCGTGGTGCAGGCGGCCATGCTTGGCGGTCTGTCCTACAGTGTCCTGCGCGATGCGGTTCTTGCGCACCCGACAATGGCCGAGGGGCTGAACGCGCTATTTGGCAACGTAGCGAAACGATGAGTTTTCCAAGTTCCATTGAGGCGGCGGGTTAGAGAATGAACGGACACGATGAGCATCGGCACCATTCGCATGATCATGACCATTCGGGTCATGCGCATCTTGTGACGGACCCGGTCTGCGGGATGGAGGTCGACCCGCAAACCGCAGAACATCGCCTGACCCATGGGGGCCACACTCACTATTTCTGCTCGGCGTCCTGCAATGCGAAATTCGAGGCGGACCCGGCGCGATATCTTGCAGGGGAAGCGTCGCCCATACCGGAAGCGCCCGAGGGCGCGATCTGGACCTGCCCGATGCATCCCGAGATCCGGCAGGACGGGCCGGGAAGCTGCCCGATCTGCGGCATGGCGCTGGAGCCGCTGGTGGTGACGGCCGACAGCGGCCCCAGCCCCGAACTCGCCGACATGACACGGCGTTTCTGGATCGGGCTGGTTCTCGCCGCTCCGGTCTTCGTGCTCGAAATGGGCGGTCATCTTTTCCCGGCCCTGCACCATCTGGTGCCAATGCGGATATCGATCTGGATTCAGCTCGTTCTGGCGACGCCGGTGGTTTTGTGGTGCGGATGGCCGTTTTTCGAGCGCGCCTGGGCCTCGCTGATCAATCGCAGCCTCAACATGTTCACTTTGATCGCCATGGGCACCGGCGTCGCCTGGGCCTACAGCATCGTCGCCGCCCTTGCGCCGGGAATTTTCCCCGCCGCTTTCCGCGCGGAAGATGGCACGGTCGCGGTCTATTTCGAGGCGGCGGCGGTCATCACCGTTCTGGTGCTGCTTGGCCAAGTGCTGGAACTGCGCGCCCGCGAACAGACCTCGGGCGCGATCAGGGCGCTGCTTGATCTGGCGCCGAAGACGGCGCGGCGCATCGGCGATGACGGCACAGAGGAAGACGTGCCGGTCGAGCACGTTATTCTCGGCGACAGGCTGCGCGTGCGGCCCGGCGAGACCGTGCCGGTCGATGGCGTGGTGGAGGACGGACGCTCATCGCTCGACGAGGCGATGGTTACCGGCGAATCCATGCCTGTCACCCGCACTGTGGGCGATCAGGTCATCGGCGGTACGCTGAACCAGACCGGGGCGCTGGTGATCCGTGCGGAAAAGGTCGGCCGCGATACGATGCTGTCGCGGATCGTCCAGATGGTCGCCGATGCGCAGCGTTCGCGTGCGCCGATCCAGCGCATGGCCGACCACGTCTCGGGCTGGTTCGTACCGCTGGTCATCGTCATCGCAATTCTCGCCTTCATTGTCTGGGGCATCTGGGGGCCGGAGCCGCGCTTTGCCTATGGGCTGGTCGTGGCCGTTTCGGTGCTGATCATCGCGTGTCCCTGCGCACTTGGGCTGGCGACGCCAATGTCGATCATGGTTGGCGTCGGCAAGGGCGCTAGTGCCGGCGTCCTGATCAAGAACGCCGAGGCGCTCGAGCATATGGAAAAGGTCGACACGCTGGTGGTCGACAAGACCGGCACGCTCACCGAGGGCAAGCCGTCGGTGACGGCGGTCGTTGCGGCGGCCGGCTTCGACGAAACGGAAATCCTGCGGCTTGCCGCCGGTGTCGAGAAGGCGTCGGAACATCCGCTGGCATTGGCGATCGTGGAGGCGGCGGAGAAGAAGGGCATCGCCATCCCGCCCGTAGTGGATTTCGACTCTCCGCTTGGCAAGGGCGCGCTCGGCAGCGTCGAAGGCAAGGCGATCGTGGTCGGCAATGCGGTGTTCCTCAAGGAACACGACGTCGACGTTGCGGAATTGTCCGGCCAGGCAGATGCGTTGCGTCATGATGGCGCCACCGCGATCTATATCGGGATCGATGGCAGGGCCGGCGGCATCTTCGCCATCGCCGATCCGGTCAAGGCGACGACGCAGGAGGCGCTGAACGCGCTGCATGGCGAGGGCATCCGCATCGTCATGCTGACCGGCGACAATAAAACCACGGCCGAAGCCGTCGCGCGGCAACTCGGCATCGATGAGGTTGAAGCGGACGTGCTGCCGGACGCAAAGAGCGCGGTCATAAGCCGGCTCAAGGCAGAAGGCCGGGTGGTGGCGATGGCGGGCGACGGCGTCAACGACGCGCCCGCGCTTGCCGCCGCCGATGTCGGGATCGCCATGGGCTCGGGCACCGATGTCGCCATCGAAAGCGCCGGCGTCACCCTGCTCAAGGGCGATCTGATGGGGATCGTCAAGGCGCGGCGGTTATCCGAGGCGACGATGGCGAACATCCGCCAGAACCTGTTCTTCGCCTTCATCTACAATGCCGCCGGCATCCCGGTTGCCGCAGGCGTGCTCTACCCTTCTTTCGGCCTGCTCCTGTCACCGATCATCGCAGCAGCCGCCATGTCGCTGTCGTCGGTCAGCGTCATCGCCAACGCGCTGCGGTTGCGGGGTCTGAAACTGTGACTGAAACGCTGACGCGACTGACGCCCTGGCGTCAGTCGTAGGCGAGGGCGTCAGTCGCGCCAGTAATTGTTGGCGGCCGCCACCGTCTGGAAATGGATGGCGATCACCTGTGAGGAGGCGATCAGTTGCGCGGTGTCCTGATCGTAAGCCGCGCGCAGCTTGTCGCGAATTTCTGCGGACGGTTGGGTGACCTTGACGCCGACCCGCGCCATTTTGGTGGCAAGGTCGAACCCCTCCTGCGGGGTCGCTGTCTTGAGTGAGGGAAGCCAGATGTCAGCCATGTTTTTTCCTTCCAGAGAATATGAATACGCAACAACCGTAATCTACCCGAGCAGCCGACGAAAGCATCAACCCGCGATGCGCTTCGCCTCCAGGCGTCACGCCTGAAACGCCCTTTCGTGCGGGAAATCCCTTCCGGCGATGTAAGCTTCTTCCGCCGGCGTCGATTCTCGGCCGAGGACGTTATTGCGGTGCGGATGACGGTCGAAAGCGGCGATGACCTTGCGTACGTCGCCAGCCTGATCCACCAGCGACTGGTATATCGGTTGAAGGGAAGCGGACGCTTCCGCCGCTATCTCTTCGCGAAGCCTGATGAGCAGGTCGATGCGCGCGAGGTGATCCGGGCCTTCGCAATGGCCAAGGGGCTGACTGTAGACGATTCTGAACCAGGGCATGTCCAGCGATGCGTAGTGGCCGTTCGAAAACCCCTCCATCGCCAGCGACAGCGCGGCAGGGTCCTGCGCGAATGCGCGCTGTGTGTTGCGCCAGAGCGAGCGCGAGAACTGGTCGAGCACGATGATTAGCGCCAGCCTGCCTTCGGGGTCGCTGGTCCAGTCGTCGAGATCGCCTGAAGCTGCGCTTCTCGTGAGGTCGGCGAAGCGCTCGACGATCATGTCATCCGCTCCGCCGTGCAGCCGCCACGACCAGTGATCGCGGTGAGTTTCAGCCTTTATCTGTGAGGAGCGGCCTTCGGGAAACCAGAAGTCGAAAACGTCGTTCCATGGGGCGGTCCTGGCATTCATGTCGATCCTTTCCGACAAATGCGAGCGATGAGACAGGGTTGACGTCGCAAAAACAACAGACTCCGCATCGCTGCGGGGTCTGCGAGGAGGCTTCAGCCTCGCGCGGCCACAGTTGCGGGCCGGGCGGTGGCGACCTTTGAGGCCCTCCCGCCGGGTGCGGTCGTCTTCGGCATGCGCAGAAGGCGCATGCCGTTGGCGATGACGATCAGCACCGAAAGTTGGTGGACCAGCATGCCGCCGGCCATATGGACATTGCCGGAGAACACGCCCGCCAGCAGTCCGGCCACCGTCACCAGTGCGATGACGAGGTTCTGGCGCATATTGCCCAG
>JAFKJU010000013.1 GCA_017305935.1 Hyphomicrobiales bacterium
AACAGCGAACAACTTCACGCAATCGAGCGCACTTTGAGCGACGCGGGATTTAACAAATCCTCGCCGCAGTTCGCCGGTTACGCTGCATTCCTTATTGCCAAGGTTGAAGGCAGTACGATCAAGCAGAGCGAGCTTGCGCAAACGCTTCAGCGTCATCATGGCGCAACTCAGTTTAAGTTGTGCCATGGCTTGGCGACACGATTTCACAAGTATGCAATACAGGGCCTCACAAACGTCAGGTGCACAATCCCGCTGACCAAAAACTGATGAGGTGCACCGGATAGGCCCTTGGCTAGCGCCATCGCAAATGGACAGCCGCGCAGTTCATTAGGTGTCCCAAAGTTCCTCAGTTGATCAAGACGACCGGAAAGCGGGCGTCTCGTTTTCAAAACGTACCGTCCGCCTTTTAGCATTGTGCAGCGCTATCAAACTCCCACTAAAATCGTCTTGCGTCGTCCCCGCAATTGAGGAAAATCCTGACCGCCGCAGAGTTCTCGACGGAAGACTTGGGAGTTAAGCATGCCAATCGGCTTTATCCTGGGGCAATTGTCTCGTGGCAAAGTAGACCTGGAAAAAAATGCCGCTTCGCTCGAGGCCAATGTCGGCCAGCTAAGGCATCTACTGTTCGAGCACAAGCTGCTTTTATCGGCTGCGCGCGAGGTGTTGACGGAAGTCGAAGACGCGGCGCGCGTCATCCTCCGGCACCGGTACGAAATGGTCCTAACATCAGAAGATGTCGAAGGCTTTTACAACGCAGTTGACCGGCTGAAGGTGACGCTCGACGGCTCCCAATCGGCCGTCTTGCCGGAGCTAATGCAAGGTCGCGAAGCGGTTCAGTGTGCGCGTGATCTGCTCATCGTGGTAGGGCTTGGCGAAGAAGGCGCTCCCCAACGGCATTGGGGCATCTGTTGGTGATGCGTCTCCTGAGACGATGATGATTTGCACGCAAGGATATCGTTCGCTGACAAACCGCGCCAGTTGCAAGCCATTCGTGTCGCCGGGCATCCTGACATCCGTGAACAGGATTGAGATATCGGCTCTGTTCTCCAAGACCTGCAGAGCTTCATCCCCGCTTTTTGCTTCTAAAGCTGTGAAGCCCGCGGCTTCAACGAGGTCTACCGCAAGCAAACGTTGAAAAACATCGTCCTCGACGACCAGGACCACAATCTTATTCACCACCGGATTTCCCTTCGATCAAAACGGAGAAAAGGCTGGTTCCCGGTAGTCTGAGAGGGCCCTATAGTCGGAACCGCGTCACTGGCGTTTAGTTCCTGAGGCTGTCGAAGATTTTCGCCTTCACTGAACTGGTCCGATCATATCGGGAGAGTTCGGCCAACGAGGCAATCCGATATCGTCGGGATGGCCACCGGAACCCTGAGTTTTCAGGGCTCGTTTGAAAAACAATCAACGGAAATCAAAGCGCCTAAATGCTTCACGGGGGATCCACGCGAAGGCGCTTGGGGCGCGGTCGGCCGAAAATATGCAGTGTGAGGCAGAGGTTTGTATTCGAGGGGGCATCACTCCCCCAAGCGAATTTGTCTATCCCCGAGAAGGAAAGCTTCTTTGACGAATGTCCATCGATTCTAAAGCCACGGTTATAGGCATGTGTTAGTTCAACTGTTTCGAGATTCCAGCGAAACAACCGTGGCTCATAGGCAAGCGTCCATGCCGATATTTGGACCGGGATTGATGATAAATTGGCAATGTCGATTTCGTGGGCGCCTCCAGGTTCATCGGTGAACAGGAAAGAAGTGTCGAGCCTAACGCGGTCCTTAAAAAACACCTCCCAGATTTTTATCCCGCCGAGCACCGTTGAAAGTGTAGCGCCCCAAGTCGCCAGTGGCGATTGGATAGCTACCTGCAAAACTGCCTCCATAAAGCTCATTCGTCGCCGGCCTTCTTTGCCAGGCGAACACCGGGGCCGCCGTCAACCAATACGCCGCTTTCGAGGAACACGACGCCAGCAAGCTCGCAGGCACGTTTGATGGCTTCCAAGTTGTTGGCGACTGGCACCGACCTGCCTGCCTCAAAATTCCTCACGGTGGAGTTTCCCACGTTTGCAGCCTTGGCCAGTTCATCTTGAGACATACCGATAAGACCGCGAGCACCGCGGCATTGAGCAGGAGTTAGCATCAGAACCTCACGTAACTAATTTATTCAAGGCTAACGAAAATCGTTTGACATGTAAATGCGTAACGATATATGTTGTTGTTAACGTTAATCGTTACATAAGGCCATCCGATATGTCGAACACCACCGTTCCGGCAAACGCCGAAGGCATGCCCAAATTCGACCGCGCCGCCGTCATGCGGCTGGCCTGGGAAATCTATCGCAAGCGTTTCGGCGGGGAACGCGATGCTGCAAGCCGCCGCTGGGCCTTCTCGCTCTCGCTCAAGTCCGCATGGATGACGGTGAAGTGGGAAGCCAAGGAGGCCGCCAAGAGCGCCGAGCAGAAGCGCGCCGACGAGATTGCAGCGCTCCGGCTGGAAGTGCTGCGGATCGCAGCCACGCCTTTCCGTATGCGCCTCGACAACGACCGTTACGACCGGCTGCAGCAGCAGATTTCCGCCCTTCAGCGGGCGGCATAACTGATCGCCCCGCGATGGGGCAAACCCAATCCGAAAACATGGAGAAAATCATGCCGAACGCTGTTCCGGCAGCAGGCCACCGTTTGCCTGCTCCTTCCTCCCTCATCTGCTATCAGACCCTTCCGCCGGGATGCATCGCCTTCTTGGTCACGGATGACTACAGCGCGCCGTACATCCGTGCGGGCGAATGGGTTGTCGTCGACACGGCCGACCGCACCGCCCGCGTTGGCGACGTTTACGTCATCCAGTGGGACAGCGGAGGGCGCACCCTCTGTCAGGCCCGGCATAGTTCGAAGATGTGGCAAACGGACGGGAAAACGCCCTGTTGGCATGTCGGCTCTCTGAAGACTTCCAGCAAGGAAGAATTCGATGCATGGCTGAAGCAGAGCGAAGAAGCCCGCGCCCACGGAGCGATTCCGACTTGGCGTGGCGGTTGGACGGAAGGCCCGCTGAACCTCGATCACCTCGAAAGCAAGCTCGTGGGCGCGGTAATCGGTCTCTATCAGCCGACGTTCGACAGCCCCCTGAGGATTGCTGGATAGGGAGACCGTGCATGGAAATGGCCGCGCGGTCATTCCATCGCGGCCCTGCTGTCGCCTCCGCCCTGAGGCAGCAAAACGAACCCGCGCCACTGTAGGCGCAATCAAACTTTGAGGACACCCCCATGACGCCGAACCCCGTTCCGGCCGCTGGCGAAGCCATGCCGAAAATCAGAGCGACCGATGAACAGGTCGCAGATGCGATGCGAACCTTAGACAGTTCAATCCATGCCTTGGTGCATATGACCGATATCACGGCGGAGGCCTACGACCGGCTTTTTGCCCCGGTGAGGGACATCGCATCGGATGCCACGGACTATAAAGTTTTCCGACTGACGGCCCATGAGTTTGAGCAATTCGGATTTCTGCTCAATGACGTCGCTAACCGCTGCGCTAGGCTGAGAGAGGCCTACAGTGCGGCGTACTACGGGGAGCAAATCCAATGACCCGCGCCCCTGACCACGTCCTCCAACTCAACGACATCGACGATATCCTGGCCAGCGTCCAGTACCTGGGCGATGCCCTGTACATGGCCTCCGCCGATAGCTGCTTCAGCGGGGATGCTCGCAACGTGGCTCAAACGCTCGCCGATGCCATGAATGCAAAGGTCTCGACTGTCCGCAAACTTCTGGAAGAAATGAAGGGGCGGCTGTCATGACCAACCCTAGCACACGCGTTCGCCCGCTCGTCGCCTCCCAGGTCGCCACAGCAAAGCTTCTGACGATCCAGATCGAAGTTGCCGCCAGGCGCCTTGCGCGGCTGATGGACGAACTGCACGGCGAGGAATTCAAATTCAGTATTAACCACGTCGCCGGGGCTGAGTTCATCCTCATCAGCGTTGGCATGTACGAGGGAGGGTCGAGCCGTGGCTGATACAGTCGAAAGGGCAGGGCGCCAGCGGGAAAAATGCGGTGCCGCCACCATAACCAAATCCCATACCGATGCCGTATATGACGCCGTCGAAATGATGCGGCTGGCTTCTGACATTCTGCTTGATGGCAACCTGAGCGAAAAGGAATGCCATCGACTTTCCTGGCTCCTCGGCGGCCACGCGCGCCGGCTCTCGAATATCATCGAGACCATGGAGCATGTTGAGGAATACCAGCCGCAATGCCCGTCCGACCTCCTATCGATCAGTGACGAAGTCGAAGCGCTGGAGGCTCGCTTGGCCTCTATCAGGCGCGATGCGGAGCGGTCGGCATGAAGAGCGCCCCGAAACGAAGAACGCGCCCTGACATGGTCCCAAGAGGCGGGAAGGGCGCCGGCGGCACAGAGCGGGGGATGGCGATGCTGTCATCCTCCATGCGCTCCGTCGAAGGCGCGGTCTCGGAAATTGAGGCCGCTGCCGAATATCTTGCCGACCTGTTGCGCACGGCGCACGGCGGGGCTTGGAATATCAGCATCAATCACGACACCTGCTTTGTCGTCGTCTCTCGCGATTTCAATTAGCACCAAGCCGCTGGAGCGCCGCCGGCCCAATTTCAATGATGAGCGGTTGAGGGTAGCCAGGGCTTCGCACCGATTTAATCCACATCGTAACGCGAGCGATGCAGGTTCAACTTTCGTCGCGAAACTTGGTTTGCGCGGCAACCTCTTTCCTGGGTAAAGAAGTCTCTGAGTTGGACGAATACAAGTTTCTCGGAGAAACTTGCGCTGGCTATAACCTCTCCCGAATTCGTGAAAGGTTCGATGCCGAGGCGCTTCGCTCATTCCAATTCAGGTATCTCACCGGCCTGAAACAGTACGACAGACGGCCCATACTCGCCAATCATCGGGTCAGCCTCCCGGCTCCAGGCGACAACGCCGGCATATTTATCAGCCATCATTCTCGCCTCGCGCTTGGCCCGCTCCTCCGTATCAACCTGGCGCGGATCGAAGGCCGGCACCAAATCCCCTTCGTCGTTCTTGTTGAATGCCGCCAGTACGATCAGCTTGCCCTTGGTAGTCATGGCCGTTCTCCGAAACCCGGTAATACGCAGTCGCGAACTGGTGCAAAATCTGCACGAGTTCGATTTTCTCTGCAACACGATTGACGCGAGCCATGCAACCTCAGAGAAATTCCCCTGGGGAACATGCCTGGGGGGCTTTGATGTTGAGATACGTGCTCGCGCTCGCAATGGGGCTGCTGTCAACGTCGGCGCTTGGGGAGGGGATCACACCATCGCCGCAGGACAAGACAATCACATTTGATGGCGAAATCACCGCCCGCTCCCCACTGGCTTTCAAGAGGGCCTTGGACGCGGCGCCATGGGCCGAAACGGTGGTCCTGAACAGTCCAGGCGGTTTCGTGCAGTCGGCTCTCCTGATGGCTGAGGAGGTCAAGGAGAGGAAGCTATCAACCGTCGTTCCCGACAATGGCGTTTGCGTTTCCGCCTGCGCATTCATCTTCCTCGCCGGTGAAGGGAGGGAGGTTAAAGGCCAGTTAGGCGTCCACCAGATTTACGGGCTGAAGAACGAAAGCCAGGTGCAGGTCGAGCTATCCGACGTTATCGAGGCGCTGAACTCTTACGGTGTTGCGCCCGAACTCATCCCGATCATGCTGC
Organism: Hyphomicrobiales bacterium; assembly: GCA_017305935.1. Taxonomy (GTDB): domain Bacteria; phylum Pseudomonadota; class Alphaproteobacteria; order Rhizobiales; family Rhizobiaceae; genus Metarhizobium. Next base: position 5,671 of record JAFKJU010000013.1, read on the forward strand.
GCACGGCGCCCGACGGTATGCACATGTTCAGCCGCGAGGAAATCACAAAGTACCAGATCGAGCGCGCCACCATCGATGTCGAAACAGCCTTTCTCTATGAAGAGAAGGTTGTCGGAGAAACGCCTTTTGCCGTGAAAGGTGAGGTGAGGTGGACCATCACAGCGCCAGGAGCTAACGGCAATAAATATCCCAAAGCAGTTGCGACGATCAGCATGCCGGGCAAGGCGGCTATTCAGGTGGTCACGTTCCTGAAGAACGAAGACCGCGACCTGCCAGCCTCTCACGTTTTTGAGTTCCTATTGCCGCCTGATGGCTCCGTAAAAAACGTGGTGCGGGTGGCGATGAAGGAAACTGAGCAGGATAAAGGAAACATCCTAATCGGTGTGCCGGCCGATATCACGAAGGACTTCAAGATGTTCGCACTGAATGATTTCCCCAAGGCGGTCGCCGTGAACACGGAAATGCTGCGGAAACGCAACTGGCTCGATATTCCCGTCACTTATACGAACGGCAATCGAGCGCTGGTCACGATTGGCAAAGGGAGGCTTGGCGCGAAGGCCATCAACGCTGTGCTCGATGCGGAATGAGCCGTACCGCTATGCCTGCCACTACCTATCGATCTGCGTCTCCCTAACGGAGATGCAGGTGCGGGGAGTGGCGAACGAAAGTCCCGAGCGCCGTTGAATGAAATCAAAATCAATCAATCGGAAATTGCTCTCTAACATGGCGGTGTCGTTAGGGAGCATTTACCTTTCGACAGTCATGCGAGCGGACGGCCCTACAAAACAAGCACAAAGGGACGCAACAGTTCGCAGAGAGTTTTCTGATCGATGCCATGCTCAATAAGGCCCGTTACCCATTGAGCAGTCTCTTCGGTATCAGGAGGCGCGAAAATTGCGCCATTCAATTCCAAAAAGGCAGCGGCGGCAAAAAAGGCGGCGCGCTTATTCCCATCTTCAAACGGATGAGCCATCGCGACAGCATGCAGCAAATGTACGGCCAACACCACGAGGTCATACTGAGCTTCATAGAGCGAAAGGTTGACAGGGGCAGCTACAGCACTTTCGAGGCTGTTCCTATCTCGGACGAAAGCGTTTGGCACTTGACGGGCATTTGCGGCTATCAATTGCTCTGCGGTGATCCAGATAATCTCACCGCGCAAGATAGTCACTCACGACGGGATAGCGGCTAATAAGGTCGTCCGTTGCTTCTTCGAATGAAGCTGGCCTTCTCACGTTATTGCGAAGCCATTGGTCAATCCTTGGCAGTAGCTCTTGTCCTGCGAGCGCGGCGGACTGTTTGGCAAAAACAGTGTATTGGTCGTAAGCGACAGATAGACGTTTATTTAGCTGCCGGAAATGGCGCTTAGCCTGTGCATTGGGAAACCGGAAGGTATTTAAAAACTCGTTGGCTTCATGAGAAAGTCGAGCCAATACAGGCTGAGATTGCTCGATGCTAACATACATTTGCCTTTCGAATCGCACGATGTCTCCGCGCGCAGCAATCACGTATCGAGATTCGTTTGCTTCAAGCGCAGTATCGACAAGGTTTCGGAGTGCTTGATTTACAGCGAATAGGTCTGCTCTTCGTTTGGATACTATGCCTTCGATCTCTTTAACGCGGTTAACGGGATTGGGCGCCTGGCTTGTACGGGGCGGCTCCGCGATGGGCGCGAATACCTCGTCGACATCTTTTAAAAGCGCGAAACCCATTGGACATCTCCATTTTTCCCATCGTACACATAACGCGGGATCAGACAAACATTTGCAGATAGGAAGATTGCAGCACTCACGGTTCTCTCACTTGCTGTCGATGCAACGGGCCGAAAATTCGGCCGGTTGAATTCCTAAGCTCGTGAGCATCGTGTTCGTACAGCGGACGCTCATAGCGGAAATCGAGTTTCGCGAATGGACCGACGAGCAGAAGCTACGCCACGCGCCCTACAAAGGATTGCGCGACGTGCAGGACAACGCGGCGGTATTCAAGATGTCTGGCCCGTGAGCGCCGTAAGGTTTGTTTGCAGGTCAAGCGAAAACCTGCAGGCGGCGCAACCGTACCTTAGTCCAAGCCGAGATAGCTTTTATCGCCACCGTCCTCGACGCAATAGCGTCCGCCACGCGGACCAGTGCAGAACGTACCCGACCGACAGCTACAATCGTCGCCCGCGGCCGGCTGCATGCCAGACGCCTCGGAGCCGAGTAGCCCCACGCTTCCCATTGTGCCTTGGCAGTTCTTCTTGCTCTTGCTGACCGATCCGTCGCGGCAAATGAACGTTTTGCCCTGGCAATGATCGATGCCACCCTTTTTCCCACTGCACGGAGTATTCGCCGCTGTCGCGAGCGACGCGGCGAGGAGGAATGAACAGGTAACCAGCAGACGTATCGTCATTGCAAATCCATAGAGAACTGGCTCAACTATCACGACGACGGCTTACTTGATTGCAAATACAGCGTGCTAGATTTCAGAGGGACCAGGTGTGAATTCGAATCGAGACGATTTTTCTGAGCCAATAAAGAGGGCGCTCGCCGGCCGGGCAGGGCATCGTTGTTCGATCTGTAAGACGCCGACGATTGGGCCTAGCGACGAGTCACCCGCTTCATTCATGAATGTAGGGATCGCTTCGCACATCACGGCCGCAGCACCGGGGCAGGGCGCGAGGCGATATGATTCTTCGCTTACGTCAGAACAAAGATCAGGTATCGACAATGGGATATGGTTATGTCGTGGTTGCGACGGGATCGTTGATAGAGATGCCGTGCGTTTTCCACCAGAAACTTTGAAGCGCATTCGGCGCGACCACACCGAGTTTGCTCGCTTGGGAGCGCGCGTGGAAGCAGAAGTCGGACTGATTGCCATCGGGCCGAGTATCATTGCTGGTGGGCAGGTCTCCCGCTTCAAAGCATCGGGTATCGTCCTACACTTGGCGTTCTTCTTGAAGGGTTCCGCAGAGGATCTTTTCGCTTTCGTTCGCCGTTTCGACACGCAGTCGCCGCTATCCCGATACGTTGTACTGAGCGAGCTAGGCCTTGGCGGACTCCTCACAGAAGCGCCAGAATTCTCGCGGGAAGGGGCATCATGGAGCATGACGTTTCAATGGCAGCCTGACGCTCCTCGCCGGGCAGTTTCCAAGCTTGCGGGAATTAGCAGCCGCACCGGCCGGATGATCTCCGGCGAGGAATATTGGAAGCAAACTTTTGAGGCAGTCCTCCAACAGCCACTGGGCACTCGGTTTGACAATATGGAGAGCGGAAGCCACCTTTCTGAACTTTACGAAACGTTAAGCGGTTCGACTTGGTTTGAGCATTTGGTGAAGTGCGAACTGGTACGCCTCGCGTCCATCCCCGCTCCAGCAAGGCGTGGAGGTCAAGCCAGCGAATATCCTCCGTTATTGTACGTCAGGCATGTTCTTTCCGTACGGGTTCCGGACGTGGCGCTTGCTGACGAACGTTTGCGAATGGAGGTCGAATTTGACCTTGAAGGCCATGGACGCTGGACTGGAGATTTGACCCTGCACATCTACAAGCGGGACGCCTTGCGAAAGGAGCGGGCAAAAGCCGCATGGATCACCGAAAGCATCCGTCGTATGGAGAAAGAGGGGCGAGCGCTGCCTACTCCCACACCGCCTGATGGCTGGGATGTCGTTGATGGCTATCCTGATTGACCCGCAGTGAGCAGAGGCGCGTGCGGCGGTCGCCAACCTACCGCGCGTGTCAGCGCGGCGTCGGATTCGGTCCTTCTTCGAAGCCCTGACTTATCGCGCGGCATGTTGCATTTCATGTTGCATGGAGCCGCCGAAACCCAAATGAAATGCCCGGAAACCAAGGGAAATCAGTTGCAACACGAATGCAACATGGCGACCGCTTTTTGGCGGTCATTCCGTTGCTTATCTAATTGATATTGTTTCTGATTTTGGATGGAGGCCTCGCCCGGAATTGAACCGGGGTACAAGGATTTGCAGTCCTCTGCGTCACCACTCCGCCACGAGGCCATCCGATGCTTAAAAGCGTGTGGTGACGGGCGTTTAGAACGAATCCAGTGAGAGCGCAAGCGGATTATTCCGGCTCGGGCGATTTTTCTCGGCGGCTCCGGATTTCCACAGGAGATGCCGTCACCTTGCCGGGGTCATGAATTTCCGCCGTTGCGGCGGCGGGCCCACCAGACGGAGAAGCGGCGACGCAGGCGGCGGGCGATGGCGATATCCTGGGAGAGCACGAGAACACCGAGCGGCACCATCCAAAAACCGAGAATCGGCAGGAAACCGAGAATCCCGCCGCAGACCAGGCCGCCGCCGATGGCAATGCGAGCCGGGCGCGATTGCGGCATGGCGATACGCCATCTGCCCAGCCTCAGCTTGCCCGTCGCGGCATCGAAACCGAATCCGCTCTGCTGTTTCGCTTCTGGCAACGTGTCCTGTCCTTGTCATCCGGGGACGTGCTTACGAAAGCGGAAATGGGAATTGACGAGGGGAAATCAAGATAAGTCATGGAGAAACGCATTTTTTTTGAAATACCCCCTTGGCAAACCGGGAAAGCATTTGTAGAAGCCGCCTCACATCTGCGGCGAGCGGATGATCCCTGGTAGCTCAGCGGTAGAGCATTCGACTGTTAATCGACAGGTCGCCGGTTCGAATCCGGCCCGGGGAGCCAGTTTCAAAGGAAGGCTGCAACGAAAGTTGCGGCCTTCCTTGCTTTCTGGCACACTGCTTTCGAAAAGCAGTGGCCTGTGAATTTCCAAAAAAGCCTCTTGGCAAATCGGAAAAGCATTTGTAGAAGCCGCCTCACATCTGTGGCGAGCGGATGATCCCTGGTAGCTCAGCGGTAGAGCATTCGACTGTTAATCGACAGGTCGCCGGTTCGAATCCGGCCCGGGGAGCCAGTTTCCAGAAGGGCTGCGGCACAAGGCCGCGGCCCTTTTCATTTTTGCCGCGGCAAATTCCGCTCAAATGGCCCGATGTCGCGCAAGCCCGCTTGAAAGCCTTGCAGTCCGCAATTAAGACACGATCAGAATAACCCGGTCTCAATGGCGCGGACGAGGAAAAGATGGATTTCGAGACAGCACGCACCAAAATGGTGGACAACCAGATCCGGACGACGGATGTCACCTCCCACTCTATTTTGACGGCCTTCCTGTCGGTTCCGCGCGAGGCTTTCGTTCCCGATCGCCTGAAGCCGCTCGCCTATATCGACACCGATATGGAAGTGCTTCCGGCCGCTTCCGGCCAGCCGCCGCGTTACGTGATGCAGGCTTCGCCGCTTGCCAAGCTGCTGCAACTTGCCGGCGTGACCAAGGACGATAGCGTTCTCGTTGTCGGCAGTGCCGAAGGCTATGCGGCTGCCGTTCTTTCGCTCGTCGCCGGTTCGGTCGTGGCGTTGGAAAGCGACGAGGCGCTGGCCGCCCATTCGGCGCAGACGCTGGCTTCGCTCGGCTATGCCAACGTCTCCGTCGTGCGGGGCGATCTGGAGCGGGGCAACCGCGCCGGTGCGCCCTACGACCTGATCTTCGTCAACGGCGCGGTCGAGGAAATCCCGTCCGCGCTGCTCGACCAACTTGCCGAGCGTGGCCGCCTGGTCGCCGTTGAAGGCTATGGCAATGCCTCGCGCGCCGTCGTGGTCACCCGCGAGCGCGGCGCCTTTTCCGAGGCTTATTATTTCAACACCGCCGTCAAGCCGTTGCCGGGCTTCCGCAAGGCGAAGGAATTCGTCTTCTGAAGAGCCAGGGGGCTCCGGTTTGTATTTTACGCGGCGCCGGTCTTTCCGGCGCCGCCTGTGTTTCGGCTGCAATAGTGGCGGCCAATAAGCTGTGCATCGCGCTTCAATATTGATTCAAAGTGATTTTTTCGCCCGTTGGAGTATCCTAGACTGATCCCATGATTCGGAAACGTGGATTGCGGTTCCGTGACTCCCATCAGACTGCGGGGATGAAAATGGCTCAGCCGAATGTAGTGCGTGAACCGTCCATGGAGGAGATTCTGGCGTCCATCCGCCGGATTATCGAGAGCAACGATCCCGGTGCGGGACAGTCGATCTCCGCTTCGCTGCCGCCTGTTTATGCCGAAGAAGACGACGAGGGCGATGCCGGCGAAATTCATTTGACGGTCGACAACGACAACGCCTTTGCCGACGAATCGCCCGCCGAAAGCGCCTATAATGCGCCCGAGCTGCCACGCGCCGAGCCGGCGCAGCGTCCGGTCGCCGACAATGTCCGTTCCATCGAGGAGCGCCGGTCGATTTCGCTGGCGGATGTCGCAGCCCGCGTGCGCGCTGCTTCCGATCGTCAGAGCGCCCAGCGGCGTGCGGAAGCCGAGCCGGTCCGCGCCGAGCCGCCGATGAGTCCGCCGCAGGCTGCCGCCCCGCGTCCGCTGGAGTTGCGCCCCGCTCATGACGGTTTCGTGCCGATGTCCGGGCCATCCGTTTCGCCGATCTCGGCGACGACTCATGTCGAGGAAGAGCCTCTGGCTGCCCTCAGCCGGGTCATCCAGCCGATGTCGCAACCGGCCCGCGCCGTTGAGCCTGCGCCGGCGCCGCTGCGAGATATTTTCCAGAGCGAGCCGGAATTGCCGGCCTCACAGCTGGAACAGCCGGTTCTGGATGAGGCGAACGCGCTCATTTCCTCCGATGCCGGCGAGCGTGTCGCGCGCTCCTTCGACGATCTTGCCGCGGCATTCGATGCCAGTTCGCGACGCTCGCTCGACGAGATCGCCGAGGAGCTGCTGCGCCCGATGCTCAAGGACTGGCTGGACGACAACCTGCCGACGCTGGTGGAGCGGCTGGTGCGCGAGGAAATCGAGCGTGTGGCGCGCGGCCCGCGCCGCTGACCGGTCGATCGCCACAGGATAGGCCGAGAGCCAAGCCGACAAAGCCGCGCCGGATCGCCGGGGCGGCTTTGTCATTGACACTGCCGATACCATCCTATTTACAAAGTCCATTATCAGAAATCGAAGTTTGGCCAGAAAATGCTCGACAAAACCTACGATTCCGCCGCCGTCGAACCGAAGATCGCCCAGGCTTGGGAAGAGGCTGATGCCTTTCGCGCCGGCGCCAACGCCAAGCCGGGCGCGGAAACGTTCACCATCGTCATCCCGCCGCCGAATGTCACCGGCTCGCTGCATATGGGCCATGCCCTGAACAACACGCTGCAGGACATCATGGTCCGCTTCGAGCGGATGCGTGGCAAGGATGTGCTGTGGCAGCCGGGCATGGACCATGCCGGCATCGCGACGCAGATGGTCGTCGAGCGGCAGCTGGCGCAGAAGGGCCTGCCGGGGCGCCGCGAGATGGGCCGCGAGGCCTTTGTCGAGAAGATCTGGGAGTGGAAGGACGAATCGGGCGGCTTGATCTTCAACCAGTTGAAGCGCCTCGGTGCTTCCTGCGACTGGTCGCGTGAGCGCTTCACCATGGACGAGGGGCTGTCGGACGCGGTTCTCGAAGTTTTCGTCACGCTTTACAAGGAAGGCCTGATCTACAAGGACAAGCGCCTGGTCAACTGGGATCCGAAGCTGCTGACGGCGATTTCCGACATGGAAGTCGAGCAGGTCGAGATTGCCGGCAATCTCTGGCATCTGCGCTATCCGCTCGAAAAAGGCGTGACCTATCAGTATCCGATCGCTTTCGACGACGAGGGCAAGCCGACCGAATTCGAAACCCGCGACTATATCGTCGTTGCGACGACCCGGCCGGAAACCATGCTCGGCGATACCGGGATTGCGGTCAATCCGGAAGACGCGCGTTACAAGGCGATCGTCGGCAAGCATGTCATCCTGCCGATCGTCGGCCGCAGGGTGCCAATCGTCGCTGACGATTATGCCGATCCGGCCGCCGGAACCGGCGCCGTCAAGATCACCCCGGCCCATGATTTCAACGATTTCGAGGTCGGCAAGCGGACGGGGCTGCGCGTCATCAACATCATGAATGTCGACGCGACCATTTCCATCAAGGAGAACGAGGATTTCCTCGAAGGCCTCGATCATCCCGCCGCCCTGCATGGAGCCTGGGACGAACTGGAAGGCAAGGACCGTTTCGAAGCTCGGAAGATCATCGTCCGCATCTTTGAAGAGGCCGGTCTGCTCGACAAGGTCGAAGCCCACAAGCATATGGTGCCGCATGGCGACCGTGGCGGCGTGCCGATCGAGCCGCGCCTGACCGACCAGTGGTGGGTCGACAACAAGACGCTGGCCCAGCCGGCGATCGCATCGGTTCGCGAAGGCCGGACCAATTTCGTGCCGAAGAACTGGGAAAACACCTATTTCCAGTGGATGGAGAACATCCAGCCCTGGTGCATCTCGCGCCAGCTCTGGTGGGGACACCAGATCCCCGCCTGGTACGGCCCTGACGGCCAGGTCTTCGTCGAAAAGAGCGAGGAGGAGGCCCTCCAGGCCGCCATCCAGCATTATCTTGCCCATGAAGGCCCGTGGAAGGCATGGGTTGAGGAGAAGCTCGAAAACTTCGAACCGGGCGCGATCCTCGTCCGTGACGAGGACGTCCTCGACACATGGTTCTCGTCCGCGCTGTGGCCGTTCTCGACGCTCGGCTGGCCGGAAAAGACGCCGGAGCTTGCCCGTTATTATCCGACCAATGTGCTGGTGACCGGTTTCGACATCATCCCGTTCTGGGTCGTGCGAATGATGCAGATGGGCCTGCATTTCATGAAGGACGAGGACGGCAATCCGATCGAGCCGTTCCACACGGTGTATATCCATGCGCTGGTTCGCGATAAGAACGGCCAGAAGATGTCGAAGTCGAAGGGCAACGTCATCGATCCCCTGGAACTGATCAAGGAATACGGCGCCGACGCGCTGCGTTTCACGCTGGCGATCATGGCGGCGCAGGGGCGCGACGTGAAGCTCGATCCGGCCCGCATCGCCGGCTACCGCAACTTCGGCACCAAGCTCTGGAACGCCACCCGCTTTGCCGAAATGAACGGTGTCCGGCGCGATCCGCATTTCGTGCCGGAAGCGGCGTCGCTGACCGTCAACCGCTGGATCCTGACCGAGCTTGCGCGCACGCAGGGCGAAGTCACCGAGGCGATCGAGAACTACCGCTTCAACGATGCGGCCGGCAGCCTCTATCGCTTCGTCTGGAACCAGGTCTGCGACTGGTATCTGGAACTTCTCAAGCCGATCTTCGCCGGCGAGGACGAAGTCGCGCGCAAGGAAGCGCAGGCCTGCGTCGCCTATGTCCTCGACGAGATCTACAAGCTGCTGCACCCGTTCATGCCGTTCATGACGGAAGAGCTGTGGGCGCATACGGCCGGCGAAGGCCAGGCGCGCGACGGCCTGCTTTGCCATGCCGACTGGTCGAGTCCGTCCTATGCGGACGATGCGGCGGCGGATGAAATCAACTGGCTGATCGATCTGGTTTCCGGCATTCGTTCCGTGCGGGCCGAGATGAACGTGCCGCCATCGGCCGTTGCGCCGCTGGTGGTCATCGGCGCCAACGGCATGACCGAAGCGCGGCTGGCCCGCCATGATGCCGCGATCAAGCGGCTGGCGCGTGTGGACGCCGTCTCGCTGGGCGACAGCGCGCCGAAGGGTGCCGCACAGATCGTCGTCGGCGAGGCGACCGTCTGCCTGCCGCTCGGCACGCTGATCGATCTGGTTGCCGAAAAGACGCGGCTGGAAAAGGCGATTGCCAAGTCCGACCAGGAAATCGCCCGTATCGTCGGCAAGCTGTCGAACGAAAAATTCGTCGCCAATGCCAACCCGGACGTCGTTGCCGCCGAGCGCGAGCGCCTGGCCGAGCTGGAGGGCCAGCGCGCCAGCCTCACCACCGCTCTGCAACGCGTCACCGAAGCCGGTTAAAACATCTCCGGCCCAAGCGGGATCGTTTGGGCGAAAGATGCTTTCAGCGGATCGGCATCGATTTTGACAGGGGCCGCCGGCCGACAGGCCGGCGGCCTTTTCGTTCGCGCGAATTCCTGTGGATAGGGTGGATCGGCCACACCCTCGCCAAACGCGCAAAGTTTTTGCGCCTTTTCGGCAATTTCGGCTTGTGTATTGAAATAAGATTGCGGGCAAGGCGGTCTTGGGGCAATCGCGTTGCGTAAGGTGCGACGGAAACGATAAGGCAAACCGAATATTTTCCCCAGCCGCCATTTGCCTCTCGTCAAGTCAGGCGCTTAGGTAGCCTGACGATTCACGTCTGTCTAACCGGCCGTCGTGATCGATTGGCGCTGGCGGGCGCCTGAAACGGGGAACGGTTTAAAATGCATATGACATTCAAGGGTTGGGCCGCCATCGTCGTTACGATAGCCGCGGCGGGGGCGGCGCATGCCGGCGGTTTTTCGCGTGGCACAGCGAATACCGATATTCTTTATGAGGATGGCCGGGTGGTGCTGCAGGGTGGATCGACCTATGTGACGCCGTCGCGTGCCTATGAGACCGTGTCCGGCCATTCGGTTTCGGATGGCAGCATGACCGGCAGTTACTGGGTGCCGGGTCTCGCGGTGAAGATCGGCATCAATGATGCCTCCTCCTGCGCGCTGACCTATACCGAGCCTTACGGCGCATCGCTGGAAACCGGGGCGCAGACTCAGCGGGCGCAGCTTCTTGCCGGCCGCGATGGCTCGATCGCCTCGCATCTGAGGTCGGACGAATACGGCGCCACCTGTGCCCTCAAGCTGCCGGCCGGGCCGGGCAATCTCGTGCTTATCGGCGGCGTCTTCCTGCAAAGCATCGATTACAAGGACCAGTCGCTGCTCGGCACGCTACACCTCGGCGATGACGAGGCCTATGGCTATCGCCTTGGCGCGGCCTACGAGATTCCCGATTACGCGTTGCGGGCGCAGATCCTCTACCGATCGGCCGTCGATCACGAAGGCGACGGCACATTCACGGCCTCGCCACTGGCGGCGGCGCGATATGGCGTGCCGGCCGGCTATACCGCCTTCGCCCATGGCGGTGGAACGTTGCCGCAATCGCTGGAGATCAGCTTGCGCAGCGGCATCGCCGAGGACTGGCTCGCTTTCGGCTCGGTCAAGTGGACGGACTGGAGCGTGCTGCCGTCGCTGGATTATGTCGTTACCGGTTTCGGGCCGCAGCACCGGGATTTCAATTTTCGGGACGGCTGGACCATACAGGGCGGTCTGGCCCATAGCTTCACCGAAAAGCTTGCCGGCCTCGTCAGCCTGACCTGGGACAGGGGTGTCAGCACAGGTGCGGATGTGTTGACCGATACATGGACGCTGGGGGCGGGCGCACAACTCAAGACCGATATCGGAAACTTTCAGATCGGTGCCGGTTTGTCCTATATGACGGCGGGCATGCAGGGTATCGCGCGTGGCGCTACACTCGATGCAACCGTAGGCGGAGATTGGGGCCTCGGAGTCACTACGTCCTATTCAATAAAGTTTTAATCCTGACAATGAATATTGCTGCGGATAGCCTCTCCGCAGCAACGCTCCTTTAAGCCATACCAAGCGGCGGCGGCGGATGGGCATCACGGTTCTGTGATGATTCCGCAACAGTATTTTTCAAGAGATCATGTATCAGAGGCAGGGGGTAATTCTGTCCATTTCCCGCCACAAACTGAGCGCAGCGATGGGGACAGTTTCAAGCGGGCAGATGCATTTTTGGGCAAAATGATAAAAAGGCAGTCGAATTCTTTCCATCCAAGGCGGACGCGGCGTAGCATGCCCGTTAACCATTTCGGGCGGAATGCGGCTTTCTTTTCCGCCATGACCTTATCCACTCACGTTGATGTGTTTGAGGGTGGGGCAGATTTCCGGAGCGGGAATCGCGTGCCGCGGGTGCGGGCCTCAGTGTCGTCCAAATGCGCTTCTATGCTTGTCTTTACAGTTCGGAACGAGGCGTCATTCCGGCAAAAGCGCCGATGGCGACCGATCGTTCCCCCCACTTATATACCGGCTCGAACCCCGTCCGCTTCAACGGACTGTCTGGCGAGCGGAGCGAAAGAACAGTGCCGTCATGCTGATGTTTGAGTATCGATCCGTAAGAGCCGTCATGATGGGGCTGGCGATTGCCCTGGCGGGAAGCAGCCAGGGCCATGCCTTCGACATCAAGACCGAGGTCAACAAGGATTCCGGTCCGTTCGACCTCTTCAAGTTCGGCTTCAAGGCCTACAAGAACGGCCAGAAGCAGGAGGCCATCGAGGCCTATCGTTATGCCGCCGAGAAGGGCCATACCGGCTCGCGCTGGGCGCTGGCCAACATGTATGCCGACGGCGACGGCGTGGCGCGCAACGATTTCGAAGCCTTCAAGATCTACAGCGAGATCGCCAACCAAGGTGTCGAGCCGGGCTCGGAAGACACCGGCTTCTTCATCAACGCGCTGATGGCGCTGGCGCATTATTACCAGTTCGGCATTCCCGGCAGCCCGGTGCAGGTCGACCTGTCACAGGCGCGCCAGCTCTATTTCCAGGCGGCCTCCACCTTCGGCGTCGCCGAAGCCCAGTTCCAGCTCGCCAAGATGATTCTCGAAGGCGATGGCGGCAAGCCGAATGTGCAGCAGGCCAAGAAATGGCTGAACGCGGCGCGCAAGAACGGCCATGCCGGCGCCATGGCCGTATTTGGCAACATCCTGTTCCAGGAGGGGCAGTCAGTGCGTGGGCTTGCCTTCATGACCGCCGCGCTCGACAAGTGTCATCCGGAAGATTGCGCCTGGATGCAGTCTTTACAGGAAGAAGCCTTCTCGATGGCGACCGAAAAGGATCGCCGCGGCGCCATCCAGCGCGCCCATAATCTCGCCTCCGCCGAGGTTGAGTGAGGTCAGCCGCCCTTCGTGAGCGGCCTATCGAATAATCAAGCCGTGAAATCGAAGTGGCCGACGACCGGAACATGGTCGGATGGCTTTTCCCAGGCGCGTACATGCTTTTCGATCGAGGTCGAGAGCAGACGGTTGGCCGCCTCCGGCGACAGCATCAGGTGATCGATGCGGATGCCGTTGTTTTTCTGCCAGGCGCCAGCCTGGTAGTCCCAGAAGGTGTAGAGCTTGGTGGCGTCCGTCGTGGCGCGCACGGCGTCGAGCAGGCCGATGTTTTCCAGCCGCCGGAAGGCAGCCCGAGTCTGCGGCAGGAACAGGGCGTCGCCGGCCCAGACGGCGGGGTCGTGGCAATCATGCGGCTCAGGGATGACGTTGTAGTCGCCGGCGAGAATCAGCGGCTCCTCCAGCGCCAGCCGCTCGACGGCATAGGCCTGCAACCGTTCCATCCAGGCGAGCTTGTAGGGGTATTTCACCGGATCGTCGGGCGGATTGCCGTTCGGCAGGTAGAGCGAGACGACACGGACGACGCCGGTCGGCACGGAAAACACGCCCTCGATGAAACGCGACTGCTCGTCGGCGTCATCGCCCGGCAGGCCGCGATTGACCTCGTCCGGGCGGATCTTCGAGAGCAGCGCCACGCCGTTGAAACCCTTCTGGCCATGCGTCTCGACGTGATAGCCGAGCGCCTCGATCGACTCGCGCGGAAAACCCTCGTCAACGGTCTTGATTTCCTGCAGGCAGGCGATGTCGGGATTGGAGGTTTGCAGCCAGGCGCAGAGATTGTCGATGCGGGCGCGTACGCCGTTGATGTTCCAGGTGGCAATCTTCATGGCGACCAATCCTCAAGCTTTTTCCTTTCATAGCCGAAGCAGGTCGCTTTGCCATAAGAAAACGGCCGCAGCGGTGTGCTGCGGCCCGATTGGCTGGGGATGACGGGATGGCGTCAGACGGAAAAACTGGTGCCGCAGCCGCAGCTTGCCACCGCGTTCGGGTTCTTGATCTGGAAGGACTGGCCCAGCAGGTTGTCGACGAAATCGATCTCGGAGCCGGCCATGTAGATCAGCGACATGCTGTCGATGAACACGGTGGCAGCGTTCTTCTCGATGACGAGATCGTCATCGGCGGCGGGCGTGTCGATCAGGTCGAACTTGTAGGAAAAACCCGAACAGCCGCCGCCCTCGACGGAGACGCGCATGGCGTTCTTGCCGGCCTCGGTGGTCAGGATGGCGGCGATTCGTTTCGCCGCGGAGTCGGAAAGGGTAACGGTTTCGGTGCTCATTTTGCCTCCTGCCGGGGTCAAGGTCCGGAGAGATGATCTGTCTTGGTTCGCGCAAGCCGCTGACCTATATATTCTCTTCGTCAACCGTGCCGTGTCCGGCGCCGCTGACGACAGCGAAATGGGTCCGCGCCTGCCGCTCTCGATGGTATAGGTATGAACAGGGCGCGCGGACGTCAATGGGCGGCAAGGCCCGGACAGGAAGAACGATGACGATCGATGAACATGCACTGGGGTTCGGGGCAGGTGCGCGGGCGGTCTATGCCGCCGATCCGTGGACCAGCCGGGGGCGGCTCTATCCGGAAACCGGAAGCCTGACGCGATCCGATTTCCAGCGCGACCGCGACCGCATCGTCCATACCACCGCCTTCCGCCGCCTGAAACACAAGACGCAGGTGTTTATCGGCCCCGACGGCGACCATTATCGCACCCGGCTGACCCACACCATCGAGGTGGCGCAGATCGCCCGCGCCTTGGCGCGTGCCCTGAAGGTGGATGAGGATCTGGCCGAAGGTGTGGCGCTGGTACATGATTTCGGCCATACGCCCTTCGGCCATACCGGCGAGGACGCGCTGCATGACATGCTCAAGGACTACGGCGGTTTCGACCACAATGCCCAGTCGCTGCGCATCGTCACCAAGCTGGAGCGGCGCTATGCCGAATTCGACGGGCTGAACCTCACCTGGGAAAGCCTGGAAGGCCTCGTCAAGCATAACGGCCCGCTGCTGACGGCGGATGGAGAGGGCACGCGCGGGCCGGTGCCGCAGCCGATCCTCGATTATTGCGAGATCCACGATCTGGAACTGGCGAGCTTCGCCAGCCTGGAGGCGCAGGTGGCGGCGATTGCCGACGACATCGCCTACAATACCCATGATATCGACGACGGGTTGCGCTCCGGCTACCTGACCTTCGAGATGCTGGAGGAAATTCCCTTCCTCGCCGGGCTGATGGCCGAGGTGCGGGCGCGTTATCCGCATCTGGAGGACAGCCGCTTCACCCATGAGATCATGCGCCGACAGATCACACGCATGGTCGAGGATGTCATCGCTGTTTCGCAGGAGCGGTTGAAGGAGGTCAATCCGCAATCGGCGCAGGATATCCGCAATGCCGACCGGGTGATCGCCACCTTTTCCGAAAAGATGGCGGAGACCGACCGGCAGATCAAGGCGATGCTATTCAAGCGCATCTACCGTCATCCCGACATCATGCGCATCCGCGCCAATGCGGCGCGGATCGTCGCCGACCTGTTCCATGCCTATATGGACGACCCGCAATTGATGCAGGGACACTACTGGGTGGATTGCATTCCGCAACTCGGCCCGGCGGCGCGCGCGCGCCATGTCGGTGACTATCTGGCGGGCATGACCGACACTTATGCGATCAACACCCATACCCGCCTGTTTGACCATACACCCGATTTGCGATAGGCAGCGCCGGGAATTGCAGGCAGCCCAGCCTGCCGTCACGATGCGTCAATTGCAAGTGGACAAGATCATGAACCTGTTTACCGATTTCGAGAAGAGAATTAAGGCCGCTTTGGAAGCGATTGACATCGTGAAGGAAAAGCGATCTGAACTCGATTTCGGACGCATCACGGTGGAAGCGCCGCGCGACCCGAGCCATGGCGACGTCGCAACCAATGCGGCCATGGTTCTGGCCAAGCCGCTCGGCACCAACCCGCGGGCGCTGGCTGATATTATCGCCGCGGAGTTGAAGCGCGACCCGGATGTGGCGGACGTTTCCGTCGCCGGCCCCGGTTTCATCAACATCCGCCTCGGCGTCGGCTACTGGCAGGACGTGCTGGCCGCGATCATCGCCGGCGGCGTCGATTTCGGCCGCTCGCCGATGGGCAAGGGCCGCAAGGTGAACGTCGAATACGTCTCAGCCAACCCGACCGGCCCGATGCATGTCGGCCATTGCCGCGGCGCGGTCGTCGGGGATGCGCTGGCCAACCTCATGGCCTTCGCCGGCTATACCGTGACCAAGGAATATTACATCAACGACGCCGGCTCGCAGGTCGACGTGCTGGCCCGCTCGGTGTTCCTGCGCTATCGCGAGGCGCTGGGCGAGCAGGTGGGCGAGATCCCGGCCGGTCTTTATCCAGGGGACTACCTCGTGCCCGTGGGGCAGGCGTTGGTGCAGGAATTCGGCTCGTCGCTGCGCGCCACGCCGGAAGACAAGTGGCTGCCGCTGGTCAAGGACCGCGCCATCGACGCGATGATGGCGATGATCCGCTCCGATCTCGAAGCGCTGAACGTCCATCATGACGTATTCTTCTCCGAGCGCACCCTGCATGCCGGCAATGGCGGCCCGATCCTGTCGGCGATCAACGACCTGACCTTCAAGGGCCACGTCTACAAGGGCGCCCTGCCGCCGCCGAAGGGCCAGCCGCCGGAAGACTGGGAAGACCGCGAGCAGACGCTGTTCCGCTCGACCGAAGTCGGTGATGACATCGACCGGCCGCTGATCAAGTCGGACGGCAGCTATACCTATTTCGCCGGCGACGTCGCCTACTTCAAGGACAAGTACGACCGTGGCTTCGACGAGATGATCTATGTGCTCGGCGCCGACCATGGCGGCTACGTCAAGCGGCTGGAAGCCGTGGCGCGCGCCGTTTCGGGCGGCAAGGCGAAGCTGACGGTTCTGTTGTGCCAACTGGTAAAACTGTTCCGTGACGGCGAGCCGGTGAAGATGTCGAAGCGCTCCGGCGACTTCGTGACGCTGCGCGAGGTTGTCGAGGAAGTCGGCCGCGATGCGGTGCGTTTCATGATGCTCTACCGGAAAAGCTCCGAGCCGCTCGACTTCGACTTCGCCAAGGTGACCGAGCACTCCAAGGATAATCCGGTATTCTACGTCCAGTATGCGCATGCGCGCTGCATGTCGGTGTTCCGCCAGGCCCGCGAGGCGTTTCCGGATCTCGATACGGCGTCGCTCGATCTCGCCTCCGCGGTGCGTGGCCGAATCGGCGATCCGAACGAGCTGCAGCTCATCGCCAAGCTCGCCGAATATCCGCGCGTGGTCGAGGCCGCCTCGGTCGCGCAGGAGCCGCATCGCATCGCGTTTTACCTGTATGATCTGGCCAGCGCCTTCCACGGACACTGGAATAAGGGTAAGGATATGCCAGAGTTACGGTTTATTAACGATAACGACAGAGAATTGAGCATTGCCAGACTTGGGTTGGTGAATGCGGTCGCGTCGGTTTTGAAGTCCGGTCTTGGTATTACCGGGACGGATGCACCGGACGAGATGCGCTAGACGTCACCATTTCCCCACAATGCGCTGGCAACAGGTTCGTGTCAGTGTGAGTGGAGCGTAATGGCAGAGAAACAATTTGCGCGTAGCGGGGCGAAGGGTCCGGATGTATTTGCGGACGACGACCCGTTGGCTGAACTCGCCCGCATCGTTGGTTTTGAACCGAAGCCGGTTGCCGCGAACACTCAGAGGCGAGATCCTTCCTTCGTCAACATTCGGCCCGTGGAAAAGCTCCGCGAGCCGGAACTTGAGGCGGCTGCACCCCGGCCGCAGCACCCGATCTTCAATCTCGAAGACGAGTTGCTGCGCGAATTCGAGATGTTCGATTCGCCACGCAACGACAATACTGCGCCGGAGCGGGACGAGGCCCGCCTCGATGTCGCGCCGGAAATGGCCGATGCACGGCCTGAGCCGTCTGTTGCCGAGCGCCGCGAGCCGGAGCTGACGCTGGACGATCAGCAGCAGCCGGCCGAGTCGCCGCAGGCCGAGGACTTTGCCGAGGCGTCATCCTTCATCGAGGCGATCGAGCCGGAAACCGTGTCTGTCGAGCCCGAGCCGATCGAGGCCCGCCAGGCGCCGGCCTTTGCCGCCCGTTCCTACAACTTCGATCCCCCGTTCGAGCTGGATGTGCCGGCCGAGCAGCCCGCTGCCGAAGCCGCGCCGGCTGTCGATGCCTTCGAATTCGATCTCGCCAGCGAGCTGGAAATGGCGGTCGGCCACTCGGTCGATACCGAGCCGGCAACGGTGCCCGTGATCGAAGAACCGGTCGCTGCCGAACCCGTCGCGCCGCCAGCGCCGCGCTTCCGGTCTCTTGCCACGAATTTCAATATCCAGCGTTCGAACCTGCAGCCGGCCGCAGCCGTCGAACCGATCGCGCGGCCGGAGGCGGCTGCGCCAGTGCCCGCGGCACCGGTCATCGAACCGATCGCCCGCAATGTGCGGGAGGAAAGCGCTCGGGCCTCTGCCCAGCGCGAGCCGCATTTCGACGAGCCCGCCATCGAGTGGGATCGTCTGGCGGAAGAATTGACCAGCGTGATCAGCGAGCCGGATGCGCCGCAGATGCCCCAGGGCGGTCTCCGCTCCGCCAAGAACATAAGCTCCGACGCGTTGCTGGACGACGTCTCCCGTTTTCCGGTTCCGGAAAGCCCGGCCGTCGCGCCTTCGGCGTCGCTGATGCCGGATGTGATGGCCGAGCCCAAATCCGCCGCAACCCGTTTTGAAAAGCCCGTGATCGAGCCGCAGGCAGCCGCCACGATCGATCCGGCCTTCGAGTTCGATTTCGACAATATCGAGCTTGAACTCGCCGACATGAATTTCGACGAGCCGCCGCCGGTCGCGCCGGAGCCCAAGCCGGTCCGTGCGCCGGAACCGGCCGCGCCACAGCCGGCGCGTGCCAGCTTCGTTCCGCCACTGGTCATGCAGGCGCCGGTCTTTTCCGCGCCCGTGGCCCCGGTCGCGCCGGCACCGGCGGCTCCTGTTGTCGCGGCTGCATCTGTGAAGGCGGCGCCGGCAGCAATGCCCGACGATGGCGAACTGCCTTTCGATCCCGCGCTGATCGCCGATGCCGAAGAGCATCTGGAAGTCGTGCCGCATCTGGACGTGCCGTCGCTGCCGGCTGTCGAGCCGGAAGAAACGATCGCGCCGGAGCCGGAATACGATCTCGACATCGATGCCGAGATGGCCAACCTTTTCGCGCCGATCAAGTCGGTCGAGAGCGAACCGGTTGCGGCGTCTGCGGTGGCTCTCGACACCAAGGATCCGCAGCGTTTCGAAAACGGCAAGGCGGCCATCGATGAATTCGACGAGTTCGAACGGGCGCTGGAGGAGGATTTCCGCCGCGCCATGGGCGAGCCCATGGCTGAAGGCGACCATGCTCAGCCGATGATTCTCGGCCCGGGCATGAGCTATGCCGCGCCGGAAACGGCGCGTCCGCGCCGGTTGTCGCGTGGACTTGTCGTTGGCGTTGCTGCCGCGGTGATCGGCATGGCCGGCCTGGCCGGCGCCTATACCTTGTTCTTCGCGCCGGGCGGCGGTTCGGCCGGATCATCGTCCACCGGTCCGCGCGTCATCGCCGCCGACACGGATCCGATCAAGGTCGTGCCGGAAAATCCCGGCGGCAAGACCGTGCCGAACCAGGACAAGGCGGTCTATGACCGCGTCGCCGGCAATGCCACGGAACAGCCGAAGCAGGATTCGCTGCTGTCTTCGACGGAAGAGCCGGTCGATGTCGTGCAGCGTACGCTCGGTCCTGAATCCCTGCCAATGGATAGCGGCGAGGATGCGATCGCCAACATGCAGACACCGGTCGGCGAGACCGAGGATGCCCGCCTGCTTGCCGACGACCAGCCGGCAGCGGCCAAGACCGACAAGCCGACCGCCGATGGCTCCGGCGCGGCCGTCTCACCGCGCAAGGTCCGCACCATGGTCGTCAAGGCCGATGGCACGCTGGTCGCCCGCGAAACCACCGAGCCGGCACAAGCCTCCGCTGCGCCGACCGAGATGAAGCCGGCGCTGGCGACACCTGCTGCGGACGCGCAGAAGCCGGCGGATATCGCCTCCGTCATCGATTCGTCGTCCGATGACCAGTCGGGCGTGACAAACCAGGCCGATCCGCCGCTGCGCACCGTGCGCACGACGAAGGTCGAGGCGCCGTCAGCCTCCACCGCCCCCGTTCCCGCCAGCCGCCCGGCCGACCAGCCGGTCAACGTCGTCGGCACGGTCACGGAGCGCGGGACGGTGCGCAAGCCGGCCGAGGAACAGCCCGCTGCCGCCGAGCAGCAGGTTGCATCGGCGGCAGCGCCCGGCGGTTACGTCATGCAGATTGCGTCGCTGCCGTCTGAAGCGGAAGCCAAGAAGTCCTATTCCAGCCTGTCCTCGAAGTTTGGCAGCCTGATCGGCGGTCGTGGCTACGAAATCAAGAAAGCCGAGATTTCCGGGAAGGGCACATTCTACCGCGTGCGTGTCCCGGTCGGCTCGAAGGATGCGGCGGCGGCCCTCTGCGTCAAATATCGCGCGGCCGGCGGCACCTGCCTGGTCTCCAAGTAAGTTCTGCTTGAATTGATGGAAGCGGCGGTCCCTGGCCGCCGCTTTCGTTTGTCCGTCCCCCCAACGACGAGTGATCCATGACTGACGCAAAGGCGATGATCCTGGGATGCAGCGGCCTGACACTGACCGCCGACGAAATTGCGCTCTATCGAAACGAGCAGCCCTGGGGTTTCATCCTCTTCGGCCGCAATATCGGAGAGACCGCGCAGATCGCCGATCTGGTGGCGCAGATGCGCGACAGTGTCGGCCGCAGGGCGCCGGTGTTCATCGACCAGGAAGGCGGACGCGTGCAGCGCATCCGCCCGCCGATCCTCGACAAGTACCCATCCGCGCAATTGCTTGGCGCAATCTATCGCGAAGACCGTGAAAAGGGCCGCCGTGCCGCCTGGCTGATGTCGCGGCTACATGCCTTCGATCTCAACCGCTTCGGCATCGATGTCGATTGCCTGCCGGTGCTGGACGTGCCGGTGGAGGGTAGCAGCAATGTCATCGGCGACCGCGCCTATGCCTTCGACCCCGCCGTCGTCGCCGACATGGGGCGGGCGGCGGCCGAGGGGTTGAAGGCCGGTGGCGTGCTGCCGGTGATGAAGCATATGCCGGGCCATGGGCGCGGCATGGCCGATTCCCATCATGAGCTGCCGGTCGTGCATGCCAGCCGGGCAGAGCTGGAGGCGCATGACTTCCCGCCCTTCATCGCCCTTAAGGACGAGCTCATGGCGATGACCTGCCACATCGTCTATACCGCAATCGATCCCGAGCGGCCGGCAACGACCTCGCGCAAGGTGATCGAGGAGATCATTCGCGGCCATATCGGTTTCGAAGGGTTGCTGATCTCCGACGATTCCTCGATGAACGCGCTGAAAGGCACGCTTGGCGAACGCGCGGCGAATATTGCCGCCGGCGGCTGCGATATCGTCTTGCATTGCAACGGCCTGATGGATGAAATGAAGCAGGTGGTGGCCGAAGCCTATCCGCTGGCCGGGCGCGCGCTGCAGCGCGCCAGGGCGGTGGAGGCCGCGCTCGGCAAGGCCAAGGCCGCCGACGAGGCGGCGCTGCGCGCCGAATTTGCCGCATTGCTGCCGATGGTTTGAAGGCGACGAGCAGGGGAGACTGAGTGACCAAGGGCAAGACGACGACCGCCGACGGCGCCGCGCCGATGGACCCGCTATGGCAGGAGCACGGGCGGCCGGAGCGTGCCGAAGGCGAGCCGGCGCTGGTCATCGATGTCGGCGGCTTCGAAGGCCCGCTCGATCTTCTGCTGCATCTGGCGCGTGCCCAGAAGGTCGATCTCGCCCGCATCTCCATTCTAGCGCTGGCCGAGCAATATCTCGAATTCGTCGATACCGCCCGGCAGGTGCGCATCGAGTTGGCCGCCGATTACCTCGTCATGGCCGCCTGGCTCGCCTATCTGAAATCGCGGCTTCTCATTCCGCAGCAGGCCAAGGACGAGGGACCATCGGGCGAGGAGATGGCGGCGACGCTTGCCTTCCGCCTAAAACGGCTGGAGGCGATGCGTGATGCCGCCACCCGTCTCGTCAACCGCAACCGCCTCGGCCGCGACGTCTTCGCGCGCGGTGCGCCGGAACATATCGCCGACGACCGCAAATCCGTGTTCGAAGCGACGCTTTACGACCTGCTCTCCGCTTATGCCAATCTGCGCCAGCGGCAGGCGGTGACGCAGGTGACCATCGAGAAGCGGCAGGTCTGGTCGCTTTCCGATGCCCGCGACATCCTGATGCGCATGATCGGCGAGATCGGCGAAGACTGGCATGCGCTCGACCGTTTTCTTCTGCGTTATCTCGTGGCGCCCGCCGACCGCGCCACGGCGATCGCCAGCGCCTTCGCCGCCTCGCTGGAACTGGCGCGCGAGGGCCAGGTGGAGCTCCGTCAGGACGGCGCCTTCGAACCGATCTTCATGCGCCGCGGGAAGACACCTCTGCCGCGCGACGGACAGTGAGGCGTCTGATGGCCGCCGTGGAAATCGAACCGGAAGACGACCTGATCGAGGCGGAGCAGGGCGCTGTGGAGAGCGCCTTCGTCGAGGCCGAGCGCATTGCCGAAGCGTTGATCTTTGCCTCGGCCCAGCCGGTTTCCGAACGTTCCATCGCCGAGCGCCTGCCGGCTGGGATCGATGCTCGTGCTGTGCTGGCGCGGCTCAAGGCGGCCTATGCGCCGCGCGGCGTGAATCTGGTGCAGGTCGAGGATCACTGGGCGTTTCGCACCGCTGCCGATCTCTCTTTCGTGTTGCGCAGCGGCGAAACGGAAGCGCGAAAGCTATCGCGCGCCGCATTGGAGGTGCTCGCCATCATCGCCTATCACCAGCCGGTGACACGCGCTGAAATCGAGGAGATTCGCGGCGTCCAGACCTCGAAAGGCACGGTCGACGTGCTGATGGAGGCGGGCTGGGTGCGGTTTCGCGGTCGCCGGCGATCGCCGGGTCGCCCGGTCACTTTCGGCACCACCCGCGACTTTCTCGATCATTTCGGGTTGGAAACCCTGCGCGACCTGCCGGGGCTGGAGGAATTGAAGGGCGCCGGCCTGCTGTCGGGACGCATTCCTCCCGGCTTCCGCATGCCGTTGCCGCCCGCCGACGACGAGTTGGCCGAGGACGAGGATCCGATGACCGCCTCCGATATCGAGGAACTGGGCCTGTTGACGCCCGGTGGATCGGACGAAGAATAGCGCATTGCGCGCAATTCGCTTCGGAAGGACATAATTCGGGCGGATAGGTCACCTATCGTCGAACGAATCCGGCTCGATGCATCGGCAAGCTCCACGAGATTACGTTTTGCAAAGGCGCGTCGAAACGCCGCTGGAAAGCTTGACGCGCCGGCCTTGAGCGGAATGGTAGTCGCGACGGTGCCTCCGATGTCGCCGGCTCGGGTTGATCCGGTGCATGTCGCTCCGGTCCGTTTCCTCTGTAATATCAGGGAATTGGCGTTGCGGCTTGTTGCGATTCGCTAAAAAGGGCAGGCGTTTTTCGCCGCAGAATGCCGTCCATCGTCCACAGCGGATTTGCGACATCGGCGATATCGTCCGTTCCCGGGTCATTTTGGTGTTTGAAAAAGCTGGCTAAACATCTTAGATCATTTGAAACGAAAACAGGGAGTAGCGTTGATGGGTTCTTTTAGCATGTGGCATTGGCTTATCGTTCTGGCGATCGTCCTGCTGCTGTTCGGCCGTGGCAAGATTCCGGAACTGATGGGTGATGTCGCCAAGGGCATCAAGAATTTCAAAAAGGGTATGAGCGACGAAGACAACGCCACTCAGTCCAAGACTGTCGATCACAAGGTCGACGAGAGCAAGTCTTAAGGTCCGGTCCGGCGCGTCCGTTGCAAACGGTCGCCGAGCGGCTGGAGGAGCCTGAGTATGTTGGATGTTGGCTGGAGCGAGCTGCTTGTCATCGCAGTCGTTCTCATTGTCGTCGTTGGTCCCAAGGACCTGCCGCCGATGCTTCGCGCTTTCGGGAAAATGACGACCCGCTTGCGTTCCATGGCCGGAGAATTCCGGGCGCAGTTCGATGACGCGCTTCGCGAAGCGGATTTGGACGATGTGCGCAAGACCATCAACGACGCGCAACGCCTCAATCCCGTGAATTCGCTGCGGGATGCTATGAGTCCTTTGCGGCAGACGGCGAACGAGATTCGTTCCGACTTCCAGAGCGCTGTTACGACGCCCGCCCAGCCCGCGCCAAGCGTGACCTCGACGACCGTTGATCCGTTGCCTCCGGTGGCGGCGCCGGAACCGGTCATTACGCCTCAGATGGCCGAACGACCGCAGCAAGCGCCTGCTTTCCCATGGAGCGCGGCTGGCCGTAAAGCAGACTCTGCCAAGAAGGACGAGGCATGAGCAACGATATCGACGACAAGCCACAGCCGCTTATCGAGCACCTGATCGAGCTGCGCACCCGCCTTATCTGGTCGATCGGCGCCTTCTTCGTTGCCTTCATCGCCTGTTTCGCCTTCGCCAAGCATTTGTTCAACTACCTGGTCATTCCCTATAAGTGGGCCGTGCTCTGGGCCGGTCTGGACCTGGCCAAGTCGGAACTGATTTACACCGCGCCGCAGGAATTTTTCTTCACGCAGGTGAAGGTTGCTATGTTCGGCGCCATGGTCATCGCCTTTCCGGTGATTGCCGCGCAGGTCTACAAGTTCGTGGCTCCTGGCCTCTACAAGAACGAACGCTCGGCTTTCCTGCCGTTCCTGATCGCTTCGCCGATACTGTTCCTGCTGGGTGCTGCGCTTGTCTATTTCTTCTTCACGCCAATGGTAATGTGGTTCTTCCTGGCCATGCAGCAGAAGCCGGGCGAGGGGGAAGTTGCGATTTCGCTGATGCCGAAGGTGTCGGAATATCTCAGCCTGATCATGACGTTGGTATTCTCTTTCGGCCTCGTGTTCCAGCTGCCGGTGATCACGTCGCTACTGGCACGCGTCGGTTTCGTCACGGCCGATGGCCTGGCGTCGAAGCGGAAATATGCGATCGTAGCCGCCTTCGTGGTCGCTGCCGTGCTGACGCCGCCCGATCCGATGTCCCAGATCGGTCTTGCGCTGCCGGCGATCCTTCTCTACGAGATTTCCATCTATTGCGCCCGAGTCATAGAACGCAACCGCCAGGCTTTGAGCGATGCGCCGGCTTCCACGGATGTCGCCGAAACCGGCGATGCCTGACACTGCCTGCATCCGTCCCGTGGGCGCGTCGTGACCGTAAGCGCGTGCCGGCGGGATGCTTTTGTCAGGGCTCTCCCGGCTGGAAATGATCTGACGACCGGGAACGACGATGCTCGATATCAAATGGATCCGTGACAATGCCGAAGCTTTCGACGCCGCGCTGGCCAAGCGCGGCTTGGAGCCGCTGGCGCAAACTCTGATCGCGCTCGATGAAAAACGCCGCGCCATCATCCTGAAGGTTCAGGAGATGCAATCGCGCCGCAACGCCGCCTCCAAGGACATCGGCGCCGCCATGGCGCAGAAGAATTCGGAACTGGCGGAAAAGCTGAAGGCCGAGGTTGCCGAGCTGAAGACCACACTGCCGGCGGCGGAAGAGGAAGAGCGTGTCGTCAGCGGCGAGCTGAACGACCATCTGGTGCGTATTCCCAACATTCCGCTCGACGACGTGCCGGTTGGCAAGGACGAGCACGACAATGTCGTGCGCCATGTCGTCGGGCACAAGCCCGGCTGGAACCATCCGGCACGCGAGCATTTCGAAATCGGCGAAGGCCTTGGCCTGATGGACTTCGACCGCGCCGCGAAGCTATCCGGCTCGCGCTTCACCGTGCTCACCGGCCAGCTCGCAAAGCTGGAGCGGGCGCTCGGCCAGTTCATGCTCGACCTGCATACCCGCGAACACGGCTATACCGAAGTCAGCTCGCCGCTGATGGTGCGCGACGAGGCGATGTTCGGCACCGGGCAATTGCCGAAATTCGCCGAGGATCTGTTCCGCACCACCGATGGCCGCTGGCTGATCCCGACCGCCGAGGTGACGCTCACCAATCTCGTCTCCGGCGAAATTCTCGAGCAGGAAAAGCTTCCGCTGCGCTTCACGGCGCTGACACCGTCCTTCCGCTCGGAAGCCGGTTCGGCCGGCCGCGATACGCGCGGCATGCTGCGCCAGCACCAATTCTGGAAATGCGAGCTGGTGTCGATCACCGACGCCGAAAGCGCGATCGCCGAGCATGAGCGCATGACCGAATGCGCCGAGAAGGTGCTGAAGTTGCTCGGCCTGCATTTCCGCACCATGACGCTATGCACCGGCGACATGGGTTTTGGCGCGCGCAAGACCTATGACATCGAGGTCTGGCTGCCGGGCCAGGATACCTATCGCGAAATCTCGTCCTGCTCGGTCTGCGGGGATTTCCAGGCGCGACGCATGAATGCACGCTATCGCGGCAAGGACGACAAGGGCACGAAGTTCGTTCACACGCTGAACGGCTCCGGCATCGCCGTCGGCCGTGCGCTGATCGCGGTGCTCGAAAACTACCTCAATGAAGACGGCTCGGTGAGTGTTCCCGATGTGCTGCTGCCCTATATGGGCGGCGTGACGCGCATCGAAAAAGCGTCGTAAGGAGTGTCGATTGCGAATCCTGCTGACCAATGACGACGGCATTCATGCCGAGGGGCTCGCGGTTCTGGAACGAATCGCGCGCAGCCTTTCGGACGATGTCTGGATCGTCGCACCGGAAACCGACCAGAGCGGCCTTGCCCATTCGCTGACGCTGTCGGAACCGCTGCGGCTGCGTAAGATCTCGGACAAGCATTTCGCCTTGCGCGGTACGCCGACCGATTGCGTGATCATGGGTATTCGCGAAGTGATGGACCGCAAGCCGGACCTGATTCTTTCCGGCGTCAATGCCGGCTCTAACCTTGCCGACGACGTCACCTATTCCGGCACTGTGGCCGGCGCCATAGAAGGCACGCTGCAGGGCGTGCGCTCCATGGCGCTCAGCCAGGCCTATCGCCTTGAAGGCGGCCGCGTCGTGCCGTGGGAAGTTGTAGAGGCCTATGCGCCGAAACTCCTGCGGCAGATGCTGGATGTGGAACTGCCGGACGGCACTTTCCTCAATCTCAACTTCCCGAATTGCCGGCCGGACGAAGTGCAGGGAATCGCGGTGACCGCGCAAGGCCGGACGGATTTCGCGCTCGGCGTCGAAGAGCGCGCCGATGGGCGCGGCTTTCCCTATTATTGGCTGCGTTTCAACGAGCGTGTCGGCCGTTTTCGGGAGGGAACGGATATCAACGCCCTGCAGAACGGCAAGATCTCGGTGACGCCGCTCAAGCTGGATCTCACCGATTATGCCGTGCAGGACCGGTTGGCGCAGGCATTGGGAGCTGCCGAGTGACATCGCGGATGATCGAGAAGGAAGGCTTTGCCGCGCTGGTGTTGCGGCTGCGCTCGGAGGGTATTTCCGACATCGATCTCCTGACCGCCGTCGAGCAGACGCCGCGCAGCCAGTTCGTGCCGCCGCTGTTTGCCGAAAGCGCCTACTCCAGCCGTACCCTGCCCATCGATTGCGGGTCTTTCATGGAAGGCGCGGATTTTGCCGTGCGGCTTCTCGATCGATTGAAGATCAAGCCCGGCCAGCGCGTGCTCGAAATCGGCACGGGCAGCGGTTTTACCGCCGCCGTGATCGGTCGCATCGCCGAGCGCGTCCTGACCATCGACCGGTATCGCACGCTCACCGACGCCGCCCACAAGCGCATGGACGCGCTGGGCTTGCGCAACGTCATCGTCCGTCATGCGGACGGTAGCGCCGGTCTGCAGGGCGAGGGCACCTTCGACCGCATCCTGGTGACGGCGGCGTTTCCGGCGATGCCGCGATTTTATGCGGAACAACTCGTTTCCGGCGGCTCGATGATCGCGCCGCTGATGGTGACGGAAGACCGCTGCATGATGGTGCGCCTGTCGAAAACCGGCAGCCGCTTCGATCGCGAGGAGCTGTTCGAAGCGCCCTATATGCCGATCGTGCCGAAACTGGCGGCTTTTCTCTGAGGTGCAGCCATGGCGCAGCATCTTATGGTTATCAAATTGCCATGATGTGCGCTTCGAGACCCCCGGCTTAACCGGCTGGTAACACTAACACGCTTTAATGGGCATCGTTCAGTTGCGTGTTGAGTGGGTCGTTTTCATGCGTATCAATGTATCGCCATATATCGGAAAGTCTGCCCTGCGTGTTGCCGTGGCAGCGTTTCTCGCGAGCGCCGCCACCGGCTGCAGCTCCGATGTCTCGCGATTTGGCGGGTTCTTCGACCGCACCGAGAACATCACCACCAACTCCATTCCGCGGCGGCCGATCACCGGCCTGAACGGCGAGGCGCCGATCCCGAGCCAGGATATCGCGCAGGGGCAGCGCCAGCCGATGCGGCCGATGATGTCGGCCCGCGAAGAGGCACTGAACCAGCCGTTCCCGGAAAAGCCGTCCGTGTCCTACGACCCGGTCAACACCGCCACCGTCGGCGGTTCGGGCGCGCGCATGGCGAGCCGCCCGATTGCCGTGCAACGCACCGAGCTCGCCGATCCGACCACGGCCTCGTCGTCAGCCCGGGCCGAGCGCAACGTCGCGCTGGCGCAGCCGATGCCGCCGAAGCGCAACGAGATTCGCGAGTTGCCCAAGGCCGATGCGATCATCACCGGCAACACCCCGAAATCCACCGGCTGGACCACCTTTAACGCGCCGAACGTACGGCTGAAGCCCGGCGAATCGGTCGCGACGCTGTCGAAGCGTTATGGCGTGCCGGAAAAGGAAATCCTGAACGCCAATGGCTTGAAGTCGCCGGCTGCCGTGAAGCCCGGCCAAACGCTTGTCATTCCGACCTATGGCCAGCCGCGCAACCTTGCCAAGGCGAGCGCGCAGGCTGGCGAACTGCCGGATGGCGGTCTGCCGACACCCTCGAAGACGCCGGACAAGGTCGCTGTGCTGCCGAACGGCAATACGCTGCGCGACAAGTCGCAGGCCGGCCTTGACGCCCAGGGCAACAAATTGGCGCCTGCCGATGGCGGCAAGCCGGAAAAGAATGCCAAGGCCGGCAAGGAAACTGCGCCCGCCGGCGGCTATGTCGTCAAGCCCGGCGATTCGCTGGCCAAGATCGCCAAGACCAATGGCGTCAGCGTGGAGGCGCTGAAGGCAGCCAACGGCATGACCACGGCGTCGCTGCGCATCGGCCAGACGCTGACCGTTCCGGCGGCGAGCGCCGCACCGGCCGGCGACGAGGTCAAGACCGCCTCCATTCCGTCCAAGAAGGGCGAGCAAAAGCCGGTCGCCGAGGAGAAGCAGGTCGCTTCCACCGGCAAGCCGCAGGAATACAAGCCGCCTGTCGCCAAGCAGTCCGTCGATGACGTCGCCAAGAAGAACGATGGCGGCGAAGAAGCACCCGACGCCACCGGCATCGGCAAATATCGTTGGCCGGTCCGCGGCGCGGTCGTCGCCGGTTACGGCGCCAATGTCGCCGGCAGCCGCAATGACGGCATCGACATTTCCGTCCCCTCGGGCACGCCGGTCAAGGCGGCGGAAAACGGCGTGGTCATCTATGCCGGAAACGGCCTCAAGGAACTCGGCAACACCGTTCTGGTGCGTCATGACGACGGCACCGTCACCGTCTACGGCCATGCGGATGCGCTGAATGTCACCCGCGGTCAGAAGGTCCAGCGCGGCCAGACCATCGCTTCCTCCGGCATGAGCGGCAACGCCACCTCGCCGAAGCTGCACTTCGAAGTGCGCAAGGATGCAACGCCGGTCAACCCGATGACCTATCTGCAGTAAGCGGCGGATATTTGCAACCCATAAGGAAAAGGCGCCCGAGGGCGCTTTTTCTGTATGACAATCACCATTTTCCCGGGCTCTGGTAACGAAGCATCGCGGCAAGCGTGTCTCGATTGAGTTGCGCGGACTCCGTATCGCCTGTCCGTTCCGCGAAATGAGCTGCTTCCCGCACGCCGAGGATATAGTTTTTCGTGCCTGCCGGCAGAGACGTGGCGGCAACCGCTTCAGACGATGTCATGCTACCTTCGTTGATCATCCTCGCGGCCTTGTCAGCAACTGCGTTTCGGGTCGTGTCCGTGAAGTCGAATTGCTGGCCGCTCTGCTTACCCTTCTGGAAACGGTTGTTGATTGCCGTCGCCGCGTTGGAAATCCGGCCAATGAGGTTTTCGCTACCCATAATAATTCCTGTCTGAAGCCTGTCCTGCGCAAAATCCGTTGCGTGCGAAAGACAATCGCACGCTGGACTTGTGTAAAACTTATGGGTGCATGGTTCGCGCGCCTGCCAACCTCAGGCTCTGTGTTTACTGCACCTTCCTGCGCAGCCGTCCCGCGAGATCCTGGATATACTGCCAGGCGACACGACCGCTGCGGCCGCCGCGCGTCGTCGCCCATTCGAGGGCGTCGGCGTGGAGCTTGTCTTGTGGCAGGCCGAGGTCATAATGGGCGGCATAGCCGTCGATCATCGCGAGATAATCGTCCTGGCCACATTTGTGGAAGCCGAGCCACAGGCCAAAGCGGTCCGAGAGCGAGACCTTTTCCTCCACCGCTTCCGAGGGATTGATCGCGGTCGATTGCTCGTTTTCCATCATGTGGCGCGGCAGCAGATGGCGGCGGTTGGAGGTGGCGTAGAACACCACGTTTTCCGGCCGGCCCTCGACGCCGCCGTCCAGCGCCGCCTTCAGCGACTTGTAAGCAGTGTCGTCATGGTCGAAAGACAGGTCGTCGCAGAAGACGATGACGCGATGCGGGGTGTCACGCACGAGGTCGAGCAACACCGGCAGCGTCGAGATATCCTCGCGATGCACTTCCACCAGCTTCAAAGACACGCCGCTGGCGGCGCGCACATCCTCATGCACCGCCTTCACCAGCGAGGACTTTCCCATGCCGCGCGCGCCCCAGAGCAACACGTTGTTGGCCGGAAATCCCTCGGCGAAACGCTGGGTGTTTTCATGCAGGATGTCGCGCACCCGGTCGACGCCGCGGATCAGCGTCAGCGCCACGCGGTTCGGCTTCGGCACCGGCTGGAGATAGAGCCGGCCCGGCGCCCAGACGAAACAATCGGCCGATGTCCAGTCGCTTTCGATGGGCGCCGGGCCGGCGAGGCGTTCCAGCGCCGTATTCAGCTTGCGAATCTCTGCGATGAGAATGTCGTATCTATCGTTGTCCATGCGGGCCACCTCGCTGTTTTACCGTTTCGGGCCGGTTTCGCACCGGATTTGACCGGCGGTACCATGGCGTCTTGGGAGCGGAAAGGTTAAGAGGCGGCAAATCGGTACGATCCGCGCCGGCTTTTTGTTGCATTCATATGGTGCGCCACTATATTCCGGCCACCAAAGCGCGGACGACCGATCCGACCTTTTTATCTTTTGCCGAGTTCAAGGAGTTTTCGATGTTCATCACCGAGGCATACGCCCAGGCAGCGAGTGGCGCAGCGGCTTCTCCGCTCGGTTCCGGTCTGGAAATGATCTTTCTGTTCGTGCCGCTCATGGTCGTCTGGTATTTCCTGCTGATCCGTCCGCAGCGCGCCCAGGCCAAGAAGCGGGAAGAGACGCTGAAGAACATTCGCCGTGGGGACCAGATCGTCGCTGGCGGCATCGTCGGCAAGGTGACCAAGGTCGTCGACGAACGCGAAGTGGAAGTTGAAATCGCCGACGGCATCCGCGTCCGCGTCGTTCGCGCCTATGTGACCGATGTTCGCGTTAAGGGCGAACCGGTCAAGGCCGAAGAGGCGAAGTAAGAAGGAAAGCGGCGCTGGAAAGGCGCCGCTCGTATTTTCATGGCCAAGGGCATAGAAATCCGTTCCGCACATTTTCCCGGCCGGGCGCCGATCGATGCCTATGGCAATGGCGGCTTCCGTTTCGCCGACATGTCGCATCGCGGATCGATCCTGTGCCTCCCCTCGGGTATTCACGGCTGGGATATGACGGTGGAAACGCCGCTCGATGTCGCGCATTTCCAGATGGTTCTGGATCAGGCCGCCGATATCGAGGTGCTGCTGGTGGGCACCGGTCCCAATCTGCGGCCCTTGCCGGCGGCGTTGAAAACGGCGCTGAAGGCCAAAGGCATCAGCTCCGACCCGATGAGCACGGGCGCTGCCGTGCGCACCTTCAACATCATGCTGTCGGAATCGCGCGCCGTCGCCGCCGCCCTGATTGCCGTCTGATGCCGGAAACCTCCCATTTCGACATCGCCTTGTCGACGCTGCGCGACACCGATCGCGACCGTTATCTTGCCTGCCTGCTGGCGCCGCCGGAAAAGCGGGGGGCATTGGCAGCTCTCTATGCCTTCAATGCGGAACTGGCGCGCATTCGCGATCTGGTGCGTGATGCTCTGCCCGGCGAGGTGCGCCTGCAATATTGGCGCGACTTGCTGGAGGGCAAGCCGCATGGTTCCAGCGAAGCCAATCCGCTGGCCGCCGCGCTTCTGGAAACCATTGAGACCTATCGCCTGCCGCGCCAGACACTGATCGACATGACCGAGGCGCGTATTTTCGATCTCTATGACGACCCGATGGAAAGCCGCACAGTGCTGGAAGGCTATGCCGGAGAAACCGCCTCGGCGCTAATCCAGATCGCCAGCCTCGTCCTCGATGCCGACAAGGCGGCCGATTCGGCCGATGTCGCCGGGCATGCCGGCGTGGCGCAGGCGATTGCAGGCCTGCTCCTGCTGATGCCGCAGCATCGCCATCGCGGCCAGCTCTACATTCCCACGGAAATTCTTTCCGCGACCGGTCTCGATCGCGACACCTTTCTCGCCGGCAAGGCGGGGACGCAGATTTCCGCCGCCATCGAAGCCTTTGCCGGTCTTGGCCTCGATCATCTGGCGCAGGCGCGTGGCGGACTTGGCCGGATTGCGACAAGCGTCTTCCCTGCCTTTTTACCGGTGGCGCTGGCCGGGCCGGTGCTGCGCAAGGCGAAAGCAGCGGGGGCAAGGCTGTTCGACACCTCGCTGATCGAACCGCAGTGGCGGCGACAGTGGCGCATGGCGCTATCAGGGTTTACCCGTCGCTTTTGAGGGGATAACGTTCGCGCAAGCCTCTCCGGCTATTTCGAACCACAAGCGGGTCAGAATCGGAGAGCGGCGTTGAATTTGGTGATCTGGGTAATCCTCGTCTGTGCGGTGGTCTTTCTGGCCTTCTGGGCGACGCGGCTTGCCGCACGCCAGGATGAGGATGGGCTGCACGACATGGGCGTGGCGCTGATGGAATTCGGCCGGGCCTTTCCCAATGAAGCGATCCGCGATCTGCATGCAACGACGGACGGCAATGTCGTCTTCGTCCGCCTGCATGACAACAAGGCCGGCTTCATGCGCAGCATGCGTGGCCATTATGCCTGCCATTTGATCGAGCCGGGCATGGCGCGCGTCAATCCGTTGCCGAACGGCAAGGGGCTGGAAATCACCTTCAACGACATGCCGGCCCATAGCGGCAAGTTCGAATTCAAGTCTGTCGGCGATGCCGCCGAAGTGTCGTTGTGGTTGCTCGGCAGCCTGGCAATGGTGGCGCCGCCGCGTGTCACGGATAACGCGCAGCAGACCTCCTGATCGACTATTGCGATCGCGTGAGCCAGTCAGCGCAATCCTTCAATGCACGGGCGGAGATGAGCTGCTTCTTCACCAGTGCCTTGTCCTTGCCGCGAAAGCGCTTGACGCCCTCTGGCCTGACGATGGAGCCTGGCTCCAGCTCCGGGAACAGGCCGAAATTGATGTTCATCGGCTGGAAGGAGCGTTTGCCCGGCTCCTCGTCATGGACGATATGCCCGCCCGTGATGTGGCCGAGCAGCGAGCCCAGCGCCGTCGTGGCCGGTGGCGGGGCGAGGGTGCTGCCCTTCCGTTCCGCAGCCGCAAAACGCCCGGCGAGCAGGCCGACGGCGGCACTTTCCACATAACCTTCGCAGCCGGTGATCTGGCCGGCGAAACGCAGGCCGGGGCGCGATTTCAGCGTCAGCGAACGATCGAGCAGAACTGGCGAGTTGATGTAGGTGTTGCGGTGCAGGCCGCCGAGGCGAGCGAATTCGGCGTTTTCCAGACCGGGAATCATCCGAAAGATCTCGGCCTGGCTTCCGTATTTCAGCTTCGTCTGGAAACCGACCATATTGTAGAGCGTGCCCAGCGCATTGTCCTGGCGAAGCTGGACGATAGCATAGGGTTTCACGGTCGGGTTATGGGCGTTGGTCAGGCCCATCGGCTTCATCGGGCCGTGGCGCAGGGTCTCGCGGCCGCGCTCGGCCATGACCTCGATTGGCAGGCAGCCGTCGAAATAAGGCGTTCCTTCCCATTCCTTGAAGCCGACCGTATCACCGGCGATCAGAGCGTCGATGAAGGCGTTGTACTCATCCTGCGTCATCGGGCAGTTGATGTAGTCCTTGCCGGTCCCGCCGGGGCCGACCTTGTCGTAGCGCGACTGATACCAGCAGACATCCATATCGATGGTATCGCGATGGACGATTGGGGCAATTGCGTCGAAGAATGCGAGCGCATCCGCGCCGGTCTCGGCCCGGATGGCCTCGGCCAGCGCCGGCGAGGTCAGCGGGCCGGTGGCGAGGATCGCCAGATCCCAGTCCGCCGGCGGCAGGCCCCGGATCTCCTCGCGACGGACGGTGATCAGCGGATGGGCTTCGATGGCGGCGGTCACGGCTTGCGAAAAACCGTCGCGATCGACGGCGAGCGCGCTACCGGCGGGCACCTGATGCCTGTCGGCACAGGTCATGATCAGCGAATTGGCAAGCCGCATCTCGGCATGGATGACGCCGACGGCATTGGCGGACGCATCGTCTGAGCGGAAGGAATTCGAGCAGACGAGTTCGGCCAGCGAATCCGTCTTGTGGGCATCCGTGCCGCGTGTGCCGCGCATTTCATGCAGGACGACAGCGATACCGGCTTGCGCTATCTGCCAGGCGGACTCCGAGCCGGCAAGCCCGCCGCCGACGACGTGGATGGGTAAAAGGGGTGCTGTCTGTGTCATGCGCGCTGCTTATCACGATGACGCGCCGGTTCCAATCGTTCGCCGCCTGATCGCGTGGCCACAGCGTTGCGCAAGCTTCGCGCCTTAAAACCGTCACACTTTAAAAGCGGACGGATGACCGGATGACGACGATCGACGCAGCGACCCTTGAAGCCAATCTCGACGACATGGTCTACATGCGTGAGGCCGACGGTCCGGCTTGTGATGCGATGAAGGCGCTTTCCGTGGCCCTGCGTTTCGGCGAGAACTGGGAGATCGAAGCCCTGTTGACGCTCTCGCGCCATCAGCAGAGCGCCCTGCGACAACTTGCCGCCCACTGACATAGGCAGGCGGCATTCAGCCATCGTAACGATCCGACAGTGAAGCGCCGTATGGCGCTTTTTTTGTCAGGCCATGCCAGCGGGGTCGCCGATCGGCAACAGAGCGGGTTCCAGGGGCGGGTCGTTCGGATTCTTGGTGTCGCCGGGATTGATGATCGGCGGTGCCGGCGGATTTTCTGTCGAGCGGTCCGGCAGAGGACCGTCACGCGAGGGGCCACGTGGCTGTTCGTCGATAGGGCTGTGTATCGGTTCGCGATTTGGCATGGAACGTCTCCTTGTCTTCAAAGGCAACGTGCCCGAATGGAGAAGGTTCCGAAAAGCGGCGGCAGAAAACCCGAGCCTGAAAACGAAAACGGCGCCGAGCGGCGCCGTTTGGGCAATTCTCAATGCTGGCGTTCGCCGCTGATATCAGCGGAACGAACGCGATGCGATGTTGCGAATATCGAAGCGGGTGATGCCGATATCGCTCAGGGCCTGGTTCGACAGGTTGCCCAGTTCGTTGAGCGTGCGGCGATAGCTGATCCAGTTCTTGGCAATGCGAATCGGGTTCATGATCTTCTTCCTTCGTACGTAATCTCGAATTTTGCGGCTGTCCGGCGGTTCGTTTCGTCCGCCTCAGCGATTGGCCGCTTTATACATCTGTAAAACAAAGAACTGCAGTGCAAAAAACGAGCGACTGCTATGCATTTGTGCAGTGCGATGATGAAAGATGCGTCACAATCCGGGATTTTTGCGTCATGCTTCCGCCATAGGCGTTAAAGTGTATGGAAGTATCCGCACAATAAAAAACGCCCCCGGTTTTGTAACCGGAGGCGTTTTCGAAATTCCGTGCGGCGCTTTAAGCGTCGTGCGGCAGAATTAGAAGCCGGTTGCCTGGCGGGCGAGACGACGGATGTCCGAACGGTCGATGCCGAGGTCGCTCAAGCCGCGATTGCTCATGCGATCCAGTTCGCTGACGGTCTGACGATACTTGCGCCAATTGTTCAGGGTGCGTGCGATGTTCATGGTCTTGATCCTCTTCGGTGTTTTGCCAGCCTGCCATCCGCGGCGCTGACTGCAATCTGTTGAGGGCAATATATGTTGCATTGCGAAGAACAAACAGAGCCGATTGGGCATGCCACCCATGCAAATATGCAGGCCACTGCCTCCAATCGGCCTCAGGAGTGAATAAATATTAATCATTTGCATGGTCCGACGGAGTTGTATGCCTACTCTAGCACGGCGTTCAAAGCCATTTTGCCTGGTGCTTTGCCAAGACTTGTTCGCACTTGCAGCATGTTGGCCGGAACCGACAGGGACGAGGCGGAAAACAAACGCAGAGCGCGAAACGAATAACGCCCACCGGGGGAGGAGGATCCGGTGGGCGCCATTGTCAGTGGCCAACAACCTGGGAGGAGGAGTGGTTGCCGGCCTGATCGGAGCGCACTGGGAGGAGGAGTGCGCGCCCCGAATATCGCGGGTGGAAGATCGTCACCCGATTGTCTTCGTCTGAGACAACCTCTCATGGTTGCCTTAATATTTCGTTAAAGACCGGTGCGGAGAGGAGCTCGACCCGCCGTCTTCAGTGATCTCAACATAGACCGTTTCTGTGGAATTGTGCAATGCAATATAAACATGCAAGTCATGCGTCATGCGCATGGGATTGCCAGGCAAAGCGGTGATGTCCGCATGAGTCTGCGCGCATCGATTTCCTTTCGGCCCGCCTCGTTCTACTCTGGCGATATAGGCCGGCAGCGCCGGATAGATGAGGGGGTGACGATGTATCGTGGCAGGCTGGAGCGGGATCTGGCGATCTGGGTCGGCAAGGGGCTGATTGAAAGACCGCAGGCGGATGCGCTGCTGGCGGAATATGACGGGCGCGAATCGAGCTTCAGCGTCGGCCGCGCGTTGATGATGATCGCCGCCTGCCTGATCGCGGCGGCGCTGCTGCTGTTGGTCGCCTCGAACTGGGAGGCGATCCCGCGCTTGATGCGCGTCGTGCTATTGCTCGCTTCGATCTGGCTGTTCCATGGCGCCGCTGCTTGGCTGCTGGCCAATGGTCGGCGCGGGCTGGCGCAGTCGGCGCTGATGCTGGGCACCGCCAGTTTCGGCGCGTCGTTGTCGCTGATTGGGCAGATGTATCATCTCTCCGGCGATCTTGCCGATATGCTCGTCGTCTGGTTCGCGTTCACGGTTCTGACGGCGGTCGCGTTTCGCTCGGGCGCGGCGAGTTTCCTTTGCGGCTTCCTCGCCTGGGCCTATTTCATCGACCTGGTTTCGGATACGCCATTCGATTGGTCGTCGCTGCCGGGCGTCCTCGTGCCGGGCATGGCGGCGGTGCTGATCGGGCTCGTCTATTATACGGGCGCGGCGCGGCTGCGGCATCTCGCCTATTTGCTGTTGCTCGGCTGGATCGTCTGGAGTCTGGCAGTGGAGGAGAGCACCCGCGCCGCCGCGCTTCTCGCGGTGGTCGGGGCCATCGGTTTCCTGCTCTGCACGTTGCCGGCCTCGCCGCTGTCTGCCGTGGCGAAGCGGGCGGGAGCGGCGCCCGCCTTTTACGCTTTCGTCGCCTTCCTGATCGGCATTGGCGGGCTGCATATGGAATTCGACGATGCCGGTGGACGACTTGGCATCGGCGTCGTGACCATGGCGGCCAGCGTTGGGGCGATCATGCTCGCGGGGCGTGACAATGGCGCGGTGCGCTATCTCGCCTATATCGCTTTCGCGCTTGAGATCCTCTATCTCGCTGCGGAGACGGTCGGCTCGATCCTCGGCACCTCGGGCCTTTTCCTGGTCTCCGGCCTCGTGGTGGCGCTGGCGGCCTGGGTGGTAATCGCGCTGGAACGGCGCATGGTGGCGGTGACGCCGGGAGGTGTCCAATGAAGCCAAGCTTGCGTTTTGCGCTCGCCGCACTCCTCGTCTGCCTCGCCCAGACGGCGGCGCTTGCCTATATGGTGCTCGGCCGCGCCGCGATTTTAAGAAGCGGCGAGACGGTGATGCTGCGCACCGCGCCGGTCGATCCGCGCGACCTGTTGCGCGGCGACTATGTGATTCTGAGCTATGACGTTTCCACCGTGCCGGCTTCGGCGATTTCCGGCGCATGGCCGAAGGAAGAGGGCCGGCAGAGCCTGTGGGTGCGGCTGGTGAAGGGTGCGGACGGGGTGTCGACGGTTTCCGAGGCCGCCTTTCAGCCGCTGCCGGCGTTGGCCGGCAGCGTCGTCGCCAAGAGCCTGCCTTTCGACTACTGGCCCTCCGATACCAAGTCCGACCAGCGCGTGTCCTATGGCATCGAGCGGTATTATGTGCCGGAAGGCGAGGGGCGGGCGCTGGAGACGGCGCGCGATTCCGAAACGCTGACGGTTGCCGTCAGCGTCGGCGGCGACGGCACGGCGCAATTGCGCGCCCTCTACCGTGACGGAACCATGGTCTACGAGGAGCCGCTGTTCTGAACCTCAAGGCCTGTCATCGGGCATTCATTTTTCCTTTGCTCCGGGGAAAACGGGTGTTATAGAGACGCCGCGCTCCGGACGGCCTTATACGCCAGCTCTTCAAGGCGGGCAGGCGCGGGTATGGTGAAATTGGTAGACACGCCAGATTTAGGTTCTGGTGCCGCAAGGCGTGGGAGTTCAAGTCTCTCTACCCGCACCAAAATATGCCGTGGCGGCGAAGAGAGAGGCAGTCGGCTGGTTCGGAGGTGGACCGGCCGCGCCGTTTTGTTCGTCGGAATGCCAGTGGATTGCTTAGGTACCGCGCCCGGGAAGACTGAATTCCGGCGTCGTGCTCATTGAAACCAACGGCTGTCTGAGCACGGCCGCCCTGAAATAAAAGGTAAGAAGATGCAGGTTATCGAAACGCTCGCTGAAGGGCTGAAGCGCGAAATCAAGGTGGTGGTTCCGGCCACCGACATGCAGGCTCGCATGAACGAGCGCCTGGCCGACGCCAAGGACAAGATCAAGATCAACGGCTTCCGTCCGGGCAAGGTGCCGTTCGCGCATCTCAAGAAGATGTACGGCAAGTCGATCATGGCCGAGGTTGTCAACGAGCTCGTGCGCGAGCAGCCGACCGCCATCCTGTCCGAACGCGGCGAAAAGTCGGCGACCCAGCCGGAAATCGCCATGACCGAGGACCAGGACGAGGCTGAAAAGATCCTCGCCGGCGAAGCCGACCTGGAATTCACCGTTTCCTACGAAATCATCCCGGCGATCGAGCTGCAGTCGACCGACGGCATCAAGGTGACCCGCGAAGTCGTCGAAGTCTCCGAAGACGAAGTCAACGAGCAGATCCTCAAGATCGCCGAAAGCGCCCGCTCCTACGAGACCAAGGACGGCGCTGCCGAAAACGGCGACCGCGCCACCATCGACTACCTCGGCAAGCTTGACGGCGAGCCTTTCGACGGCGGCAAGGACGAAGACGCCCAGCTGGTTCTCGGCTCGGGCCGCTTCATCCCCGGCTTCGAAGAGCAGATCGTCGGCCTGAAGGCCGGTGACGAGAAGGTCATCACCGTCACCTTCCCGGCCGATTACCCGGCTGCGAACCTTGCCGGCAAGGACGCCACTTTCGACATCAAGGTCAAGGAAATCGCTGCTCCCGGCGCCGTCGAGATCAACGACGAACTGGCGAGCAAGCTCGGCCTCGAATCGGCCGACAAGCTGAAGGAAGTCGTTCGCGGCCAGATCGAAGGCCAGTTCAGCTCCTTCACCCGCCAGAAGGTCAAGCGCCAGATCCTCGACCAGCTCGATGGTCTCTACAAGTTCGAAACCCCGTCGCGCCTCGTCGACGCCGAGTTCGAAAACATCTGGCGCCAGATCAGCACCGATCTCGACCAGTCCGGCAAGACCTTCGAAGACGAAGGCACGACGGAAGAGAAGGCCCGTGAGGAATACCGCACGCTGGCAGAGCGCCGCGTTCGCCTCGGCCTCGTTCTCTCCGAAATCGGCGAGAAGGCCGGCGTGACCGTCAGTGAAGACGAGATGCAGCGCGCCCTGTTCGAGCAGCTGCGTCAGTTCCCGGGTCAGGAAAAGCAGATCATCGAATTCTTCCGCAATACGCCCGGCGCCGCCGCCTCGCTGCGCGCCCCGCTGTTCGAAGAGAAGGTCGTCGATCATCTGCTCGGCCAGATCGACGTCACCGACAAGGTCGTCAGCAAGGAAGAGCTGATGGCTGATGACGAGGAAGACGGCGAAGACAAGCCGGCTGCCAAGAAGGCTGCGCCCAAGAAAAAGGCCGCCAAGGCCGAAGCTGAAGCCGAGGGCGAAGGTGAAGAGGCCGCTCCGAAGAAGAAGGCCGCTTCCAAGAAGAAGGCCGCCGACGACAGCGCCGAGTAATCGGCGCGGCCAAGGCGCGGGGGCCCTGCTCGTGCGAAGCTGAAATTCATGAACCCCGCCCAACCGGCGGGGTTTTGTTTTTCAATGGCTTATCGTGAAATCCCAATACATTGCATGAAGCTCGCGGAGCCGTTTGCTTCAATTTTCATTAACTATGTCGAAAAGTTTAGCTTTCGTGCGCCGCATTTCCCACGCAATTTCGCCATGGTTCGTGTCCTTCTTAGAGGCGTGTTAAATGACGGATGACACGAGGAAGCGCGGCGGTCGATGAGGGGCTTGCCGGCGGTTCGAGTATTGCGTAGCGGTTGGGACAGATGAAAATAACCTTGGGTGCGGCAAAGATTTCGTTGGGCTGGCGGGTTCTGACGGTTTCGATGATGTGTTTCGGCGTCGCTTCTTGCGGCACCACGTCCGTCGCGCCGAAAAAGGCGAAGCCGCGCAGCAAGGAATATTTTTCCGAGAAGGAATACGGCGTCAAGGCGAGCCCGCGCGTCGCTTACGGCAAGAACATCCCCAAGGGGGGTGGTCGCTACATGGTTGGCGACCCCTATGTGGTCAAGGGCAAGACCTATGTGCCCAAGGAAGATTTCAGCTACAACAAGGTCGGCGTTGCCTCCTGGTACGGCTCGGCCTTCCATGGCCGCCTGACGGCGAACGGCGAGGTTTACGATCTCGATCATCTCTCCGCCGCCCATCCGACGTTCCCGCTGCCGAGCTATGCCCGCGTCACCAATGTCGAGAACGGCTCCTCGATCATCGTGCGCGTCAACGATCGCGGCCCGTTCCATCCCGGCCGCCTGATCGACGTGTCGAGCAAGACCGCCGACATGCTCGACCTCAAGCACAGCGGCACCGGCAAGGTGCGTGTGCAATATGTCGGCCGCGCCCGTATGGACGGCCATGACATGCCTTATCTGATGGCGTCCTATGTGCCCAAGGGCGCGCGCCTGCCGCGCTTTGCGCCGGAAGGACAGATCGCCACCGGCGTCATGGTTGCTTCCAACCAGTCGATGCGCGACCAGGTGCGCGGCATGGACGATGCCGGCGGCAGCGCAATCCAGACGAGCCTTGCCGGCGACACGCCGAGCGGTTCCTACGAGCCGCAGGCGGCGGCTCCGACCGCAAAGCCTGCTGCCTTCGCTGCCTTCGACCAGGCGACAGTCATGTTGCCGGATATCGGCCCGCTGCCGATGGAGCGACCACAATATAACTTCAAGGTCGGCTCGTCCTATGCTGCGGCCTATGCGGAGGAACCGACCGTGACCGTCGAGCTTGCCTTCGATGCGGTCATGACCCGCAATGATGGCCTGACCCGTGAGTCGATCCTCAAATCCGTTGAGCGGCGGCAGGGCGTATCGGCCTCCCGTTAACAGCAAAGCGCGCCGCCGATGCTTGGCACCCGGCCCGGCATGTTCTAAATCGGAACAGGATGCGAGGACGGGAAAAACGGATGCGGCGTATTGTTCAGGTTCTGGTTTTCAGTCTGTTTCCAGCCTGGACGGCGTTTGCGGCGTCGGTGACGCCTGCCGGCTTCGAAACCAAAGCCAAGCAGATCTACATGATCGAGGCGTCGACCGGCACGGTGCTGATCTCCAAGGATGAGAACGAGCCGGTCTCGCCCGCCTCGCTCGCCAAACTGATGACCATGGAGGTCGTCTTCGATGCCCTGAAGAAGGGCGAGATTACGCCGACGACCGCCTATCCGGTTTCAGAACATGCTTGGCGCACCGGCGGCGCGCCCTCGCGCACCTCGACCATGTTCGCGGCGCTGAAATCCAGCGTGCCGGTGCTCGACCTCGTGCAGGGCGTGACGGTGCAACTCGCCAACGATGCCTGCATTATTCTTGCCGAAGGCATGAATGGCTCGGAGGCCGCCTTTGCGCAACGGATGACCAAGCGAGCCGAAGAACTCGGCCTGACCATGAGCAGGTTTTCCAATCCCACCGGCCTGCCGGATCCCGGCAATCGCACCAGCATGCGCGATCTGGTGACACTGGCGCAGCATCTGCAGGTCGAATATCGCGACTATTACCGTTATTACGCCCAGCCGGAATATGAGTGGAACAGGATCAAGCAGCGCAACAAGAACCCGCTGGTGACCGCCAATATCGGCGTTGACGGGCTGGCGACCGGCTTTGCCGATGGCGAGGGCTTTTCGGTGGTGCTGTCGGCGATGCGCGACGGCAAGCGCATCTTCCTCGCCATGGGCGGATTGCAGAGCGACAAGGAACGTTTCGAGGAATCGCGCCGGGTGGTGGATTGGGCGATGACCTCGTTTGCCAGCCGCACATTGTTCAAGCAGGGTGAAGTCATCGGTGCGATCAGCGTCTATGGCGGTGCGCGCTCCAGCGTCGATCTCGCGGCAAAGGTTCCGGTCGACGTCTTCCTGCCGACCAACAATCCCGAACGACTGGCGGCGCGTATCGTCTATCGCTGGCCGCTCGTAGCGCCAGTCGAGGCCGACAGGCAGGTCGGCTCGCTGAAAATCTCCGTCGGCGAGAAGGTGCTGCGCGAAGTGCCGCTCTATACGATCGAGTCGGTCGAGCGCGGGTCGCTGGCCAGCCGCGCGCTGGATGCGGCCATGGAACTGATGTTCTTCTGGCTATAATTTCGACATGCCCCATATATATCCTCGATGAATTGGCTGCGATGCGGTTTCACCGCCTTTTGAGTTGCGGTAAACAGGTCGTTGCGATCTTGTGATCGAAAGCATTCGGGACGTTGGCTTTGACGGAAACATCCGGACTATTCGTGACATTTGAGGGCGGCGAGGGGGCCGGGAAATCGACCCAGATTCGCCTTCTCGCCGAGGCGCTGCGGCGGCGCGGTCATGAGGTTCTGGTGACCCGCGAACCCGGTGGCTCGCCCGGCGCCGAGGCTGTGCGCCATGTGCTGCTCTCCGGTGCCGCGGAAGAATTCGGCACGCGTATGGAAGCCATCCTGTTTGCCGCGGCGCGTGCCGATCACGTCGAGGAAGTCATTCGTCCGGCGCTCGCCAAGGGCATGATCGTGCTCTGCGACCGCTTCATGGATTCCTCGCGCGTCTACCAGGGCGTCACCGGCAATCTCGATGCCGATTTCATCGAGGCGCTGGTGCGCGTGGCGATCGACGGCACCGTGCCGGATCGCACCGTCATTCTCGATATCCCCGCCGAGTTCGGCCTTGCCCGCGCCAAGGGACGGGGCGAGGGGCAATCGATCGCGCCGGATCGTTTCGAGCGCGAAGAGACCGAAACTCATGAGAAGCGCCGCGAGGCCTTTCTCGATATCGCCGCCGCCGAGCCGGAGCGTTGCGTCGTGATCGATGCCCTGCAAGCGCAGGAGAGCATCGCCGCGCAAATCCTCGATTGCGTCGAGCCGCTCTTGGAGCGCGTTCCGGCCGATCGCCATGCGGAGACGGAAGCCGCGCAATGACCGACATCACCCCCGGCCTGCTCGACGGCGCCATCGCGCCGTCCGAAAACACCCGCCTTTTCGGCCATGCGGATGCCGAAAGCTTCCTCGCCCATGCCTATCGCTCTGGCAAGGTGCATCATGCCATCCTGATCGAGGGGCCGGAGGGCATCGGCAAGGCGACGCTCGCCTTCCGTTTCGCCAACCATATCCTTGGCCATCCCGATCCGGCGACGGCGCCGGAAACGATTG
The DNA here is from genome assembly GCA_017305935.1 of Hyphomicrobiales bacterium. Taxonomy (GTDB): domain Bacteria; phylum Pseudomonadota; class Alphaproteobacteria; order Rhizobiales; family Rhizobiaceae; genus Metarhizobium. Next base: position 49,662 of record JAFKJU010000013.1, read on the forward strand.
CCGATCCCGATCCGGCCTCGCCGGTCAGCCGTCAGATCGCCTCCGGCGCCTCGCACAATCTCTTGCACCTGACGCGGCCGGTCGATGAGAAGACGGGCCGGGTGAAGCAGGCGATCACCGTGGACGAGGTGCGTCGGGCCGGCAAGTTCTTTGCCCAGACCTCCGGCACCGGCAACTGGCGCATCGTCATCGTCGATCCCGCCGACGATCTCAATCGTAGTGCCGCGAATGCCATCCTGAAGATTCTGGAGGAGCCGCCGAAGCGCTCGCTGTTCCTCGTGCTTTCGCATGCGCCCGGCAAACTCCTGCCGACGATTCGCTCCCGCTGCCTGCCGCTGAAACTGGAAGCGCTGGATGATGCCGCGATGCGGGCGGCGCTTACCCATCTCGGCCTCGAAGCCACCGAGAAACTGATCGCCTCGGCGCGCGGCAGCGTCTCGCAGGCGCTGAAACTCGTCAACTACGGCGGCATGGACATCATCGCCGCCTTCGACGACGTGCTTTCGGCGCGTGGGCCCGCGGCGCGCAAGGCGATGCACAAGCTGGCGGACGTGCTTTCCGGCCGCGACAGCGAGACGATCTACGCCTTTTTCCTCTCCCATATCGGCGAGCACATCACCGACCGGGCGAGGGCAGCAGCTCTTGCCGGCGACCTGAACACCGCCGACCGCCTCGCCCGCCTGTCGGCCAACCTCGGCGAACGTGTCGCCATCTCGCTCGGCTACAATCTCGACCGCAAGCAGACGGTGCTGTCGATCCTTGAGGACATGACGGCCTGAGGCCTTCACCGAAACTTGTTGTTTCGCTTGCGCCGGACATGGGTTAAGAGCAGCGGTGAAAAGATAAAACAGCCAAGAAGCCCGATCATGACGACCAAGACGCCCTTCTACATCACGACAGCGATTTCCTATCCGAACGGCAAGCCGCATATCGGCCATGCCTACGAGCTGATCGCCACCGATGCCATGGCGCGTTTCCAGCGTCTCGACGGCCGCGACGTCTTCTTTCTGACAGGCACCGACGAGCATGGCCAGAAGATGCAGCAGACGGCGCGCAACGAAGGCATTTCGGCGCAGGAACTGGCTGATCGCAACTCGGCCGAGTTTCAGGCGATGGCGGTCATGCTCAATGCCTCAAACGACGATTTCATCCGCACGACAGAGCCGCGCCACCACGTCACCTCGCAGAATATCTGGAACCGGATGGCCGACAATGGCGACATCTACAAGGACAGCTATGCCGGCTGGTATTCGGTGCGTGACGAAGCTTATTACCAGGAAGACGAGACCGAGCTGCGCGCCGACGGCGTGCGCTATGGGCCGCAGGGCACGCCTGTCGAATGGGTAGAGGAGGAGAGCTATTTCTTCCGCCTCTCGCAATATCAGGACAAGCTGCTGAAGCATTACGAGGACAATCCCGATTTCATCGGTCCGGCCGAGCGCCGCAACGAGGTGATCTCCTTCGTCAAGTCCGGCCTCAAGGATCTGTCGGTGTCGCGCACGACCTTCGACTGGGGCATCAAGGTGCCGAACGATCCGCGCCATGTCATGTACGTCTGGGTCGATGCGCTGACGAACTATCTCACCGCCACAGGCTATCTCGAAGATCCGAACGGCCCGCGCGCCAAATACTGGCCGGCGGATGTGCATATCATCGGCAAGGACATCATCCGGTTCCACGCTGTCTACTGGCCGGCCTTCCTGATGTCGGCGGGCCTGCCGCTGCCCAAGCGCGTGTTCGCCCATGGCTTCCTGCTCAACAAGGGCGAGAAGATGTCGAAGTCGCTCGGCAACGTCGTCGACCCGGTCAACCTCGTCAATCATTTCGGCCTCGATCCGGTGCGCTTCTTCTTCCTGCGCGAAGTCTCCTTCGGCCAGGATGGCAGCTACAGCGAAGAGGCGATCGGCACGCGCATCAATTCCGATCTCGCCAATGGCATCGGCAATCTCGCCAGCCGCTCGCTATCGATGATCGTCAAGAATTGCGACGGCAAGATCCCTGAATGCGGAGAACTGAACGAGGCGGATGCCGCCATGCTCGCTTCCGTCGACGGGCTGCTGGCCTCGGCGCGCGAGGATATGGGCAAGCAGCTCATCCACCGGGCGCTGGCCTCGATCATCGCCGTCGTTTCCGAGACCGACCGCTATTTCGCCGGCCAGGAGCCGTGGGCGCTGAAGAAGACCGATCCGGTGCGCATGGGCACGGTGCTCTATGTCACGGCGGAAGTCGTGCGCCAAATCGCCATCCTCTTGCAGCCCTTCATGCCGGCCTCGGCGGAAAAGCTGCTCGATCTGGTGGCCGCACCGGCCGATAAACGCGATTTCGCGGCGCTGGGGGAGGCGGGCCGCCTCGTTTCCGGCACGCCGTTGGAAGCGCCCAAACCCGTCTTCCCGCGCTATGTCGCGCCGGAAGCGACAGCCTGATCGAGCGCCTGCCCATGTTGATCGATAGCCATTGCCATCTGGATTTTCCGGATTTCGCCGAGGAGCGCGACGAGATCATCGCCCGCGCCCACGCCGCCGGCGTGCGCCAGATCGTCACGATCTCGACGCGGGTGCGCAAATTGCAGACGCTGCTCGATATCGCCGAGCGCTACGATTCCGTTTTCTGTTCTGTCGGCACGCATCCCAACAATGCCGACGAGGAGCTGGACATCACCGCCGACGACCTGATCCGGCTGTCGCAGCATCCGAAGGTGGTGGCGATCGGCGAGGCGGGTCTGGATTATTTCTACGACACGCAGAAGCCTGATGACCAGAAGGCCGGGCTTTTGCAGCATATCGCGGCGGCGCGCGAGACCGGCCTGCCGCTGGTGATCCACAGCCGCAGCGCCGATGAGGACATGGCGGCGATCCTGACCGAGGAAACGGGGAAGGGGGCCTTCCCCTTCATCCTGCATTGCTTCTCCGCCGGGCCTGAGTTGGCGCGGATCGGCGTCGCGCTTGGCGGCTACGTCTCCTTTTCCGGCATCCTCACCTTCCCCAAGTCCGAGGAACTGCGCGAGATCGCCAAAACGATCCCTCATGACCGGTTGCTGGTCGAGACCGACGCGCCCTATCTGGCGCCGAAGAAATGGCGCGGCAAGCGCAACGAGCCGTCCTATGTGGTGAACACCGCCGAGGTTCTGGCCGAATGCGCCGGGGTTTCCTACGAAGAGATGAGCCGCATCGCCACCGAAAATACCTACCGCATCTTCTCCAAGCTGCCGAGGGTCTAGACCGATGTCGGCGTATCGGCGGCGGTTCACGCTTCTCGGATGCGGTTCGTCTCCCGGCGTGCCGCGCATCAACGGTGACTGGGGCGCCTGCGATCCCGCCAATCCGAAGAACCGACGCACTCGCGCCGCGTTCCTGGTCGAGCAGTTCGGCCCGGGCGGCTCGACCGTCGTCGCCATCGATACCGGCCCGGATTTTCGCCAGCAGATGATTTCCGCCGGCGTTACCCATGTCGATGCCGTTCTCTACACACATGCTCATGCGGACCATCTGCACGGCATCGATGACCTGCGCGGCTTCTATATCGGCAAGCGCCGGCGCGTGCCGATATACGCCGATCCGTTCACCATGCAGCGCATCCGCCAGGGTTTTGGCTATTGCCTCGAAACACCGCCGGGCAGCAATTATCCGCCGATCGTCGAACCGCACCTGATAGAGGATCTTGACGAGCCGATCGTCATCGATGGCGACGGCGGGCCGATTCCGTTTCATCCGCACCTGCAGGTGCACGGCGACATCCTGTCGCTCGGCTTCCGCATCGGCGACGTGGCCTATTGCAGCGACGTCAGCGATTTTCCCGAGGACAGCATCGGCAAACTCGCCCGCCTCGACATGTTGATCATCGACACGCTGCAATACTCCTTCCATCCCAGCCATCTGTCGCTGGAGCAATCGCTGCGCTGGATCGAACGCTTCCAGCCGAAACGCGCGATCCTTACGCATATGCACACACCGCTCGATTATGACACGGTGATGCGCGAAACGCCGGAGCACGTCGTTCCGGGCTACGATATGATGCGGTTCGAGGTGGAACTCGCCGGGCTGCCGGATATCCGCTGATCTCTCAGCACTAATACTATTGTTCCATAATCTGTCTTATGTGATTCGATTTGACCGCGAGAAGCGATTCAAGGAAGCAGCAACTTTCCGAAGGCACGTGAGACGCCTGGTTGCCAGATGAACTCCTCGCCCGCCTTGGACCTTTGAATTCCCATCGGTACGTTGTCGGCGGCTGGGCCTTGTGTGATCGCACCGCTGCTTGCGGAAACGGCTAGTGGCGCACCCCTCACCATATTTAAATCGGAGTCGCATTACCAAGATTTCACTTTCCTGTTGCGCAACCTATGTGACATTTGACGACACGCATCGATATGGATTCTCGGCAAAAGGTTTCAGGAAGGTCAGGATGGCGAACAAGACGGAAGACAGGCAGCAGGACAGCCGCGAGGCGGCGCCCGATCTGGCGAGCGTGTTGGCCGGCGCCGGCAAGCGGCGTCGCGGGCCGCGCTGGCTTTTGCGGCTTTTCGTGCTTGTGGTCCTGATCTGCGGTGGCGTCGGCGCTTACCTCTATTTCGGTCATGGCGAGACGCAATATGTCTATACCACGCAACCGGCCAAGCGCGGCGATCTCACCGTGCTGGTGACGGCCACCGGCTCTGTCGAGCCGACCGAAAAGGTTGACGTATCGAGCGAGTTGTCGGGCACTGTGCGCAGCGTCAATGTCGACTATAACAGTGCCGTCAAGAAGGGTGACGTCCTGGCGGTGCTCGATACCAACAAGCTGGAAGCCGACGTGCAGAGCGCCAAGGCCAAGGTCAATTCCTCCGAGGCAAATGTACTGAAGGCGGATGCCGAGATGAAGGCTGCCAGGAACAGCTTCGACCGGCTGCAATCTCTCGTCCAGAACCGCGTCTCGTCGCAGCAGGATCTGGATGCCGCGCAATACAAGTTCGATGCCGCCGCCGCCGCCAAGAACATCAACGAAGCCGACGTGCTCGCCAGCAAGGCCGACTTGAAACTGGCGGAAGTCAACCTCGCCAAGGCGCGCATCGTCTCGCCCATCGACGGCATCGTGCTGACCCGATCGGTCGATCCCGGCGCGACGGTCGCGGCCTCCCTCTCCGCTCCGGTTCTGTTCACCATCGCCGGCGACCTTCGGCGCATGGAATTACAGGTGGATGTCGACGAGGCCGATGTCGGTCAGGTCGCGGTTGGTCAGTCGGCTAGCTTTTCCGTCGATGCCTTTCCGAACCGGAAATTCCCGGCCGAGATCCGCAATATCCGCTATGCGTCCGAGACGATTTCCAATGTCGTGACCTACATGGCGGTGCTGACGGTCGAAAACAACGACATGCTGCTGCGTCCCGGCATGACGGCGACGGCCGACATCACCGTGAAGTCGCTGAAGGCGCAGCTGCTGATCCCCAACGCGGCGCTGCGCTATTCTCCGCCGGCAGCGCGCGAAAGCCGCAGCAGCATCTTCAACCTGTTCCGCCCGCCCCGCATGCGTTCGTTTTCGCCAGCGCCCACCCAGGCCGGCTCGAAGCGCACGGTCTGGGCAATGCGCAATGGTCGGCCTCAGCCGGTCGCCATCGAAATCGGCGCCACCGACGGCCAGTTCACCGAACTCGTCTCCGGCGGTGTCAGCGAAGGCGATGAGCTGATCACCGATGCGACGGCGGGTGGCCGATGAATGCCGAACCGACCCCTCGCCCCAAGCCGCCGCTGATCGAATTCCGCAAGGTCACCAAGATCTACGGCAGCGGCGAGGCGCGGCTGCGCGCCCTCGACCGCATCGACCTGACGATCCGTGAGCGGGAATTCGTGGCGATCATGGGGCCTTCCGGCTCCGGTAAATCGACGGCGATGAACATTATCGGCTGCCTCGATGTGGCGAGCGAAGGCGAATATCTGTTCCAGGGCATTCCGACCTCCGGTTTCGACCGCACGCAATTCACCCTGCTGCGCCGGCATATGCTGGGTTTCGTCTTCCAGGGGTTCAACCTGCTGCCGCGCACTTCGGCGCTGGAGAATGTCGAGCTGCCGCTGGTCTATCGCGGCATCCCGGGCAAGGAGCGACGCGAACGCGCGGCGCAGGCGCTGGCGCGTGTCGGGCTGGCGGGGCGCGAGCATCACACCGCGCAGCAGCTTTCCGGCGGGCAGCAGCAGCGCGTCGCCATTGCCCGCGCCATCGTCACCGAGCCGGCGGTGCTGCTTGCCGACGAGCCGACCGGCAATCTCGATACGCGCACCAGCGCCGAGATCATGGACCTGATCACCGGGCTCAATCGCGACCGGAAGATCACCGTCATCATGGTCACCCACGAGCCGGATATCGCCGCTTATGCGAAACGCATCCTGCGTTTCGTCGACGGCCATCTGGAAGCCGACGAACCGAACCGGGAGCGGGCCGATGTTTCTTGAAACCCTGCGCCTGGCGCTGCGTGCCATCAGCCGCAATGCGCTGCGCTCCTTCCTCACCGTGCTCGGCATCGTCATCGGCGTCGCCGCGGTCATCGCCATGGTCACCATCGGCAACGGCACGACGGCGCAGGTGACGGCCGACCTCTCCCGTCTCGGCACCAACATGCTGTTCGCGCGCCCCGGCCAGTTCGGCCCGCGCCGCAGCGCCACCGAGCCGAAACGTTTTACCGAGCGCGACGTCGAGGCGATCCGCACCCAGATCGGCGGCCTGCGGGCAGTGGCGCCGATCAACCAGTCGACGGTGGTGGCGATTGCCGGCGGGCAGAATCATTCGACCAGCGTCGCCGGCATCACCAGCGATTATCTGGTGGCGCAGAGCTGGGATCTGGCCAGCGGCCGCGCCTTCCTGCCTTCCGAGGAACGCGGCGGCCAGTCGGCCTGCATTCTCGGTGAGACCGTGCGCAGCGAACTGTTCGGTGCCGCTGCCGCCGAAAACCAGATCATCCGTGTCGGCAAGCTCTCCTGCACGGTCATCGGCGTGCTGGAGAAAAAGGGCCAGTCCGGCATGGGCAGCGATCAGGACGACACGATCCTGATGCCGCTCAAAACCTTCCAGCGCCGTATCGGCGGCACGACGGATATTTCGACGATCATGATGTCGGCGCGCGACGGCGTTTCCACCGCCAAGGTGCAGAGCGATGTCGAGCGTCTGCTGCGCGAGCGGCGCAAGATCGCCGAGGGCCGCGAGAACGATTTCAACGTCAACGACATGACGCAGATCACCCAGGCGATGACCGGCACGACGACGCTGCTGACCGGCCTGCTCGGCGCGGTCGCCGCCGTCAGCCTGCTGGTCGGCGGCATCGGCATCATGAACATCATGCTGGTCTCGGTGACCGAGCGTACCCGCGAGATCGGCACGCGGCTGGCGATCGGCGCGCTGGAGGGACAGGTGCTTATGCAGTTCCTGGTCGAGGCGGTGACGCTGTCGATCTTCGGCGGCATTGCCGGCATCGCCATCGGCCTTGGCCTTGCTTATGTGGCGGTCGGTTTCCTGCATGTGCCCTTCGTGCCGAGTCCGACCATCGTCGCCGTCGCCTTCCTGTTCTCCGCCGCCATCGGCATGATTTTCGGTTATTTCCCGGCCCGCCGCGCCGCGCATCTCAATCCCATCGATGCCCTGAGGCATGAATGAGCCATTGCTGTTGTTGAACGAGTGCCTGATATATCAATGCCCTCTGCGCATTGATATATCAGGCCGAACTTGCCTTTGAGATCGGGTTATGCGACGTTCTGATATATCAGAAGGAAGCGCGCGTGACCGAATCCCCCTCCTCCCAGAGCCACCTCGCCTATCTCGCGCTGGAACGGCGGATCGTGACGCTGGAGCTGGCGCCCGGCGCACTGGTCACCGAAAAGCAGTTGATCGATCTTGCCGGGCTGGGGCGCACGCCGGTGCGCGAGGCGATCCAGAAGCTGGCCTGGCAGGGCCTCATCCTCGTGCGGCCACGGGTGGGATTGCAGATCGCCGAGATCGGTCCCCGGGACCGGGAGCATGTCCTGACCATCCGGCGCAAGCTGGAGCCGGAGGCGGCGGCGCTGACGGCGCGCCATGCCGATGACGAGCAGCGCGCAGCACTGCTCGATTGCGCGCAGGCGATGACGGCCTGCGCGGTCAGTGGCGAAATCGGCGCATTCCTGACGGCCGACAAGGTGTTCGACGAGATCATGGAAGCCGCCTGCCCCAATGCCTTCCTGACGGCGGCGCTGGCGCCGGTGCAGACGCATTACCGGCGCATCTGGTTTTCCGGGGCATCGCTGGAGCGGATGGATCGCTCCAGCGCCCTGCATGTCGCCGTCATCCGCGCCATCCGGCAGGCGGATGCGGAAGGCGCGGCATCGAACATGGCGGCGCTGGTCGACGGGATCAGCGCCGGGTAGCGGCTGGGAGTTTCAGGCGCCCTGCATTTCGCGCTGGGCGGCAAGGGCTGCCAGATCGGCCTGCTTCAGTTCCACCGATTCGCCGCAACCGCAGGCCGAGGTCTGGTTGGGATTGCTGAAGGTGAAGCCGGAGCGCAGCGTCGTGGTTTCGAAATCCATCTGCGTGCCGAGCAGGTAAAGCACGGCGGAGGGTTCGACCCAGACGCTCGCGCCATCGCGCGTGATCAGGTCGTCCTTGGCATTGGGCTCGGTCACCAGGTCGATGGTGTATTCCATGCCGGCGCAACCGCCCTTCTTGATGCCGACGCGAATGCCTTTCGCGTCCGGCCCGGAATTGGCGACAATGGCGTTGACGCGCGCCGCCGCCGCTTCCGTCAGTGTCATGATTGCAAAGGCCATGGATCGTTTCTCCTTCGCCATTCAGGTTCAAGGCCTGATGGTTCACGATTCAGAATCTAGTCTTCCCGGTGCGCGGTATCAAGATGCCCGGCAGAGGCAGGGCTCAATACCAGCCGACGGCGACCTGCGCTTCTTCGGACATGCGGTCCGGAGTCCACGGCGGATCGAAGGTCATGGAGACCTCGACGCCGGAGATACCCTCGACGGAGCCGACGGCGTTTTCCACCCAGCCCGGCATTTCGCCGGCGACCGGGCAACCCGGCGCCGTCAGCGTCATGACGATCTTGACGAGGCGGTCGTCCTCGATGTCGATCTTGTAGATCAGTCCGAGTTCGAAGATATCGGCGGGGATTTCCGGGTCGTAGACGGTCTTCAGCGCGGCGATGATGTCGTCGCTGAGGCGCGCCAGTTCGTCGGCCGGGATGCTCGACTGGACAATGCCGTCGCGAACATCGATCTTTTCTTCGGTTGCGTTGACGCTCATTCGCGTTACTCCTCAGGCAAAGAACTTGCGCGCATGATCGAGCGCATCCGCCAGCGCATCGATTTCGGCACGCGTCGTATACATGCCGAACGATGCACGGCATGTGGAGGTGACGCCGAAGCGTTTCAAGAGCGGCATGGCGCAATGGGTGCCGGCGCGCACCGCAATGCCCTGCCTGTCGATGACCATAGACACGTCGTGGGCATGGATTCCGGCAAGCTCAAAGGAGAATATGCCGCCCTTGCCCGGCGCATTGCCGATGATGCGCAGCGAGTTCACAGCCCGCAGCCGCTCCGCCGCATAGGCCGCAAGCCCCGCCTCATGCTCGGCGATGGCCGCGCGGCCGATCTTTTCCATGTAATCCAGCGCATAGCCGAGACCGATGGCCTGCACGATCGGCGGCGTGCCGGCCTCGAAACGGTGTGGCGGGTCGTTATAGGTGACGACATCTTCGCTCACCTCGACGATCATCTCGCCGCCGCCCATGAAGGGCCGCATTTCCTTCAGGCGATCCGTCTTGCCATAGAGCACGCCGATGCCGGAGGGTCCGTAGAGCTTGTGACCGGTCATCACATACCAGTCGCAGTCGATGTCGCGGACATCGACCGGCATATGCACCGCGCCCTGGCTGCCATCGACCAGCACCGGAATGCCGCGCTCATGGGCGATGCGGCAGACTTCCTTGACCGGAACCACCGTTCCCAGCGCATTCGACATATGGGTGATCGCCACCAGTTTGGTGCGCTCGGTCAGGCTCTTTTCGAAATCCTCGATATGGAAGGCGCCTTCGTCATCCACCGGCACCCAGACCAATTTCGCGCCCTGCCGCTCGCGGATGAAATGCCACGGCACGATGTTGGAGTGGTGCTCCATGATGGTGACGACGATCTCGTCGCCCTCGCCGATCTTCGGCATGCCCCAGCCGTAAGCGACGGTGTTGATCGCCTCGGTCGAGGATTTGGTGAAGACGATTTCGTCCACCGAACCGGCATTCAGGAAGCGGCGCACCTTTTCGCGCGCGCCTTCATAGGCGTCCGTCGCGGCATTCGACAGGAAATGCAGGCCGCGATGGACATTGGCATATTCGTCGGAATAGGCATGGGAGACGGCGGCGATGACGACCTGCGGCTTCTGGGCCGAGGCGCCGCTATCGAGATAGACCAGCGGCTTGCCATAGACCGTCTTCGACAGGATCGGGAAATCCCGCCGGATGGCTTCGACGTCGTAAGGGGCGGCCGCTGTGTGTCTGTCCATGATCCTAATCCAATCAGGCGTGCTTTTCGAGCCAGGCGGAGATGATGCTTTCCAGCGCCTCGACCAACACTTCGTCTTCCAGCTCCTCGACGATTTCCGCAACGAAGGCATAGACCAGCATGGCCCGGGCCTTGTTTTGCGGAATACCGCGCGACAGCATGTAATAGAGATGGTTGCGGTCGATATCGGCAACGGTGGCGCCATGGCCGCAGAGCACGTCGTCGGCAAAGATCTCCAACTCCGGCTTGACCGAGAAATCGGCCTCGTCGGAGAGCAGCAGCGTGTTGCAGGCCATGCGCGCATCGGTCTTCTGCGCTGCCTGGGCGACGCGGATCATGCCCTGGAAGACGCCGCGGGCGCGGTCGAAGATGACGTTGCGGATGATTTCCGTCGAGGCGGTGTGCGGCACGTTGTGACCGAGCACCAGCGTCACGTCGGTATGGGTATCGCCGCCGAGCAGGTTGACGCCGCGCAGCGTCAGATCCGCGCCCTCGCCGGTCACCTCGACGCGCAATTCCTGGCGCACCAGCTTGCCGCCGGCATTGATGACGAACAGCCGCAGCCTGGCATTGGCGCCCAGATTGATGCGCATCTGGCCGAGATGGCTGTCGGCCGCGCCCTGCTGCTGCAGCACGATCCAGGTGACTTCGGCGCCGTCGTTCAGCGTCAACTCGCTGATGGTCGAGACCAGCGCGCCATCGGCCGAGGCCGAGGCGTGGCGCTCGATCACGGTCGCCTTGGAATGGGTGCCGAAGGTGACGGGGAAGCGGGTATGCACCTGCCCTGCCCCATGCTGCGCCTGGATTTCCAGCGGGCGTTCCAGCTCGGCATTATCGGCGATGGTCAAGGCGAAGCCGTCGCGCACGAAGCTGCCGTTGATGCGGCCGATGGCGTCGTCCTCGCCGGTCGCCGTCAGGCTGGCGGCGGCGCTGCCGTCGAGCAGGCTTTCGGCGAAGCGGCGCAGGGTTACGCCTTCAGGCGCGCGGGCGGCCGAGGCGACGCCCTGCAGCACCGGCAGCACGTCCGAGCCGGCAACCACGGGTGCGAGCAGGTCGAGCGTCGGCGCGGCCTGTGCAGCCGGAACGGCGCGCAGCAGGTTGCGCAGGTCGGTATAGTGCCAGGATTCGATGCGGCGGGTCGGCAGGCCGGCCTTTTTCAGCTCGTCCAGCAGGCGGTCGCGGGCAACGAGAACGTCGCCATCGCCCGGCAGGTCGCCGAGTTGGGCGTTATAGGCCTCGATCAGAGCGGATTCGGCCGCCGTCAGGCGGTTGGTGGTCTGGATGTTCATGGACAGGATCCTTTCCGCCCGCCGATCAGGCTGCTTCCCCGATGATGTCGGCGTAACCGTTGGCTTCCAGCTCCAGCGCCAGTTCCTTGTCGCCGGACTTGATGATCTGGCCCTTGTAGAGAACATGCACGGTGTCCGGCACGATGTAGTCGAGCAGGCGCTGGTAATGGGTGATGACGATGGTGGCGCGATCCGGCGACTTCAGCGCGTTGACGCCGTCTGCGACGATCTTCAGCGCGTCGATGTCGAGGCCGGAATCGGTCTCGTCGAGGATGCACAGGCTCGGTTCCAGCAGTGCCATCTGCAGGATCTCGGCGCGCTTCTTCTCACCGCCGGAGAAGCCGACGTTGAGCGGACGCTTCAGCATGTCGGTGTTGATCTGCAGCTTGGCGGCGGCGTCCTTGACCAGGCGCATGAAGTCCGGGGTCTTCAGCTCGTCCTCGCCGCGCGCCTTGCGCTGCTCGTTCATCGCCACCTTCAGGAACTGCATGGTGGCGACGCCGGGGATTTCCACCGGATACTGGAAGGCTAGGAAAATGCCCTTGGCGGCGCGCTCGGCCGGGTCGAGGTCGAGGATGCTCTCGCCGTTGTAAAGAATGTCGCCCTCGGTGACTTCGTAGTCGTCGCGGCCGGAGAGGATATAGGACAGCGTCGACTTGCCCGAGCCGTTCGGCCCCATGATGGCGGCGACTTCGCCCGGCTTCACGGTCAGGTTCAGGCCGCGGATGATTTCGGTGCCGTCTTCGGCGATGCGGGCATGGAGGTTCTTGATCTCAAGCATTTCTTCTTCCTATCCATAAAGCGGTTCAAGTGCCGCTTGATCGACCGTTTCTCGACACCGGTCTCTGTCCGTCATCCTCGGGCTTGTCCCGAGGATCTAAGCCTTCAATTGTAGTCGCCCCACTGACCTGTGTTTACATGGGGCCGATAGATATTCTCGATTCCACCGATATGCTCATAGAGGTCCATCCATGTCGGGTTAAGACCCTCTACAAGCTTGATCTTCCATTCTCGCAGGTAGCGCTTCAGGGATTTCTCCCGCTGTATCGCCAGAACGATGTTCGGATGGGTTTCGAACCATACGAGGTTTTTTGCCTTATACCGTTCCGTAAACCCTTTCTGAACTTCGTTGCGGTGTTCCCATATCCGCCCCCTGCAGGTCGCTGGTCACTCCGGTGTAGATCACGCCACGGGGTTTGTCGGACATCATGTAGACAAACCCGCTCATGTCAGTCCCTCCACCGACGTTTGCAGATCCTCGGGACAAGCCCGAGGATGACGACCCAAATTGCCTTACCCCACCGAGCCTTCCAGCGAGATGTTGATCAGCTTCTGCGCTTCGACGGCGAATTCCATCGGGAGCTGCTGGATGACGTCGCGGACGAAGCCGTTGACGATCAGGGCGATGGCCTCTTCCTCGGGAATGCCGCGCTGCATGGCGTAGAACTTCTGGTCCTCGGAGATCTTCGAGGTCGTTGCCTCGTGTTCCACCTTGGCCGTCGAATTCTTCACCTCGATATAGGGCACGGTATGCGCGCCGCAGGTGTCGCCGATCAGCAGCGAGTCGCAGTTGGTGAAGTTGCGGGCGTTTTCCGCCTTGCGGTGCATGGACACCTGGCCGCGATAGGTGTTGTTCGACACGCCGGCGGAGATGCCCTTGGAGATGATGCGGCTCGACGTGTTCTTGCCGAGATGGATCATCTTGGTGCCGCTGTCGATCTGCTGGTGGCCGTTCGACACCGCGATCGAATAGAACTCGCCGCGCGAATTGTCGCCGCGCAGGATGCAGGACGGGTATTTCCAGGTGATGGCCGAGCCGGTTTCCACCTGCGTCCACGAGATCTTCGAATTCGCGCCACGGCAATCGCCGCGCTTGGTGACGAAGTTGTAGATGCCGCCCTTGCCCTGCTTGTCGCCGGGATACCAGTTCTGGACGGTCGAATACTTGATTTCGGCATCGTCCATCGCCACCAGTTCGACGACGGCGGCGTGAAGCTGGTTCTCGTCGCGCTGCGGCGCGGTGCAGCCTTCGAGATAGGAAACGAAGGCACCCTCGTCGGCGATGATCAGCGTGCGCTCGAACTGGCCGGTGTTCTTCTCGTTGATGCGGAAATAGGTCGACAGTTCCATCGGGCAACGCACGCCCTTGGGCACGTAGACGAAGGAACCGTCGGTGAAGACCGCCGAGTTCAGCGTCGCGTAATAATTGTCGGTCGTCGGCACGACGGAGCCCAGATACTTCTTGACCAGTTCCGGATGCTCGCGGATGGCCTCGGAGATCGACATGAAGATCACGCCGGCCTTCTTCAGCTCTTCCTTGAAGGTGGTGACCACGGAGACCGAGTCGAAGACGGCATCGACGGCGATCTTCGGTCTTTCGACGCCGGCCAGGATCTCCTGTTCGCGCAAGGGAATGCCGAGCTTTTCATAGACCTTCAGCAGTTCCGGATCGACCTCGTCCAGCGACTTCGGGCCGGTGACGTTCTTGGGCGCGGCATAGTAGTGGATATCGTTGAAATCGATCTTCGGATAGGAGACGCGCGCCCAGGTCGGCTCTTCCAGCGTCAGCCAGCGGCGATAGGCCTCCAGGCGCCATTCGAGCATCCATTCGGGCTCCTGCTTCTTTTCGGAAATGAAGCGGATGATGTCTTCCGAAAGGCCTTTCGGCGCCTTGTCGACCTCGATTTCGGTCTCGAAGCCGTATTTGTACTGGTCCACGTCGATCTGGCGGACCTGCTCAACCGTTTCCTGTACAGCAGGCATGTTTTTCTCCATTCGCGCCGGTATCAAGGGACCGACGTTTTCTTCAATTCGTGCGGAAGTGTCCGCCCTCATGTAGGCGCCAGAGGCGCGTTTTCACACCTCTTGGCAAGCGGAATCTTGTGTTTCCGCAACTTTTTGGCCGCTTTACGCGGCCTGTCCGGCCGGCTTGCGCCGCCCGGCGATTTTCGCAAAGGCGGCGAGCGCGTGGTCGATATCGGCCTCCGTCGTTGCCGGCCCCAGCGAGATGCGCAACGCGCCGAGACGTGGATCGCGGCCCATGGCGGTCAGCACATGGCTTTCGCCGACCTTGCCGGACGAGCAGGCCGCCCCCGCCGACAGCGCCACGCCTTCGAGATCAAAGGCGATCTGCCCGGTCTCGGCCTTTAGCCCCGGCAGGGTGAAGAAGACGGTATTGCAGATGCGCTCGATGCCTGCGCCGTGGATGACGACATCATCCGCCGCAGTGCGCATGCCGCTTTCCAGCCGGTCGCGCAGCGCGCCGATGCGGGCGCGGCGTTCGGTCATGTCGTTGCGCGCATTCTCGGCCGCCGCGCCGAAGCCGATGATCGCCGCGAGATTCTCCGTGCCGGAACGATGGCCCTTTTCCTGGCCGCCGCCATGGATCAGCGGCTTCGGCATCAGGATCTCGCCGCGCGAGACGAGCGCGCCGACGCCGCGCGGGCCGCCGATCTTGTGGGAGGAGACGATCAGGAAATCCGCATCCAGCGCGGCGATGTCGATATCGAGGCGGGCCGCCGCCTGCACGGCATCGGCGACCATGATCCCGCCTTTGGCGTGGACGATGCGCGCGGCTTCCTTGATCGGTTGCACGATGCCGGTCTCGTTGTTGGCGAGCATGATGGCGACCATCGGCAGGCCGACGCCGGCATCATGCGCGGCCAGTGCCGCCGACAGCGCGTCGAGATCGACGATGCCGTCCGATGTCACCGGAATTTCGCTGACCCGGTCCTTCGGGAAGCGCCCGCCCTCGCGCACGGCCGGGTGTTCGATGGCCGAGACATAGAGATGGCCGATGGCAAGCGGCGTGCGGCCCATGCGGAAATCCGGGGTCAGCGCCAGATTGGCCGCTTCCGTCGCGCCGCTGGTGAAGGTCACATGGCTGGCTTCGGCATGGAACAGGGCTGCGACCTGGCGGCGGGCGTTTTCCATCGCCGCCTTGGCGGCGCGGCCCTCGCCATGCACCGACGAAGGATTGCCGGTCAGGTCGAGCGCGCGCAGGAAGGCGTCGCGGGCGGCGGGGTGCAACGGCGCCGTGGCATTCCAATCCAGATATGTGCGCACATGGGTCATTCAATCGTCCGTCGTCGGTGCCATCATCTCGCCCGGTCTCATTTTTCTTGAAATTCCCGAGCCGCTTGCCTTATGACACCTTCACATCGTGTGATAAGCACACAAAGTTTCGAATGGTTCTAAACTGTGTTTTAGAAAACTTGACGGTTCTCGTCAAGTCAGGCCAGGCCGACGAATGCGTTTTTGAGCCCTTAGAGATCGCCAACCCGGAGTAAAGATGCCCGAAGTCATTTTCAACGGCCCCGCCGGCCGCCTCGAAGGCCGCTACCAGCCGTCCAAAGAAAAGAGCGCTCCCATCGCTCTGATCCTTCATCCGCATCCGCAGTTCGGCGGCACGATGAACAACCAGATCGTCTACCAGCTCTTCTACATGTTCCAGAAGCGCGGTTTTACGACACTGCGGTTCAATTTTCGCTCTATCGGCCGCAGCCAGGGTGAATTCGACCATGGCGCCGGCGAATTGTCGGATGCCGCCTCGGCATTGGACTGGGTGCAGAGCCTGCATCCCGATTCCAAGAGCTGCTGGGTGGCCGGTTATTCCTTCGGCGCCTGGATCGGCATGCAGCTTCTGATGCGCCGCCCGGAAATCGAAGGGTTCATTTCGGTCGCGCCGCAGCCGAATACCTATGACTTCTCCTTCCTCGCCCCCTGCCCGTCCTCCGGCCTGATCATCAACGGCGACAGCGACAAGGTGGCGCCGGAGAAGGACGTCAACAATCTGGTCGAGAAGCTCAAGACCCAGAAGGGCATTCTCATCACCCACAAGGTGGTGTCGGGCGCCAACCACTTCTTCAACGGCCAGGTCGACACGCTGATGGGCGAATGCGAGGACTATCTCGAACGCCGCCTCGCCGGCGAACTGACACCCGAGCCGGCCGCCAAGCGCATCCGCTGAGACCGATATCGCGCATCGCCGTCAGGCGGTGCGCCGAACTGCCCGCAAACGCTTCTTTCGTCATCCTCGGGCTTGTCCCGAGGATCTGAGCACGTCAGATATAGCCATTCACCTCAACGGCTTATCAGGCATTGGCAGATCCTCGGGACAAGCCCGAGGATGACGGATGGAGGTCTTGTGACAGGCTTTCTTCCTCAGGTCTGGCGGTGCGTTTCTCCCTTGCCGGGGCGAATACACCACCCGAAACCGGCGCCTTGACGCCGGTGGTGCCGGGAAAGGTCAGCGGCAGACTCCGCCGCGAGCGCACCGCCAGATAGGCCCAGGCCTCCGCCTCCATCGCATCGCCGTCAAAGCCCGCCTCCTCCGCCGAGACGACCCTGCCGCCCTGCCGGCCGGCAAGGTCTGCCAGATCCGCCATGATCGTCCGGTTGAGCCGCCCGCCGCCGCAGATGACGAACAGGCTGGGGCTCGCCGGCAGATGCCTCGCCGATTTGAGGATGGCGGCGGCGGCGACGTGGGCGAGCGTGCGCGCGCCGTCCGAAAGCTCCGCCTCATGCGGTTCCGGCGGGCTGAAATCGTTGCGGTCAAGCGAGCGGCGCAGGCTTGCGGTGAAGAAGGCATTGTCGAGATAGCGGGCGGCGAGCGTGTCGATTACCCTGCCCTCGGAGGCGATCATGCCGCCCTGGTCGAAAGGAATGCCGGCCTGCGTCTCGACCCATTGGTCGATCAGCGTGTTGCCCGGCCCGCTGTCATAGGCGAAAATCGCGCCGTCCGGGCCGATCGCGGTCAGATTGGAAATGCCGCCGATATTGACGAAACAGACGGTCTGGCCCGCTTCTACCAGTCCATCGGCCAGCGCCGCATGATAGGCCGGAACCAGCGGCGCACCCTGCCCGCCATGGCGCATGTCCTCGGCGCGCATATCGTAGACGACGTCGATGCCGGTCTTTTCGGCGAGCAGCGGGCCGTCGCCGATCTGGACGGTCAACGCCTGATCCGGGCGGTGCAGCACCGTCTGGCCGTGAAAGCCGATCACGTCGATCTCGCTGGCCACCAGCCCGTTGCGCGAGAGGAATTCCGTAACGGCATCCGCATGACGCAACGTCAGCTCGCGCTCGATGTCGGCGAGATCGCCGGGGCGTGCATCGCTGTCCGTCATCGGCTTGGCGATGTCGAGCGCATGTTTCAGCCGCTGGCGGAAGGAGGGCGGATAGGGGATGCCGAGGAAGGGGCCGCGCTCGACCATGCGGTCGCCATCCGTGCGTATGAGCGCCACGTCGATGCCGTCCATCGAGGTGCCGCTCATCAATCCGATTGCCGTGTAAAGCCTGTCCACGCGTTCGCCCTGCCCGATTTCCCAGAATCGCTTTTCAACATTCATGGCCGAAACGGATGCACTTTTCAAAAAACAATGCTAAAGCGCGGCGATTTTCAAATGTCGAAAACGATACGCGGCAGCGTGCAAAGAGAGACAGGCCATGTCGAAGTTCAAATCCGATTTCCTTCACACCCTTGAGGAGCGCGGCTTCATCCACCAGATTTCGGATGAAACCGGCCTGGACGATCTGTTCGCCAAGGAAACCGTGACGGCCTATATCGGCTTCGACCCGACCGCGCCCAGCCTGCATGCCGGCGGCCTGATCCAGATCATGATGCTGCATTGGCTGCAGCAGACCGGCCATAGGCCGATCTCGCTGATGGGCGGTGGCACCGGCATGGTCGGCGACCCCTCCTTCAAGGACGATGCCCGGCAGTTGATGACCGTCGATACGATCGAGGACAATATTGCCTCGATCAAGCGCGTCTTCTCGAACTACCTTAGCTACGGCGAAGGTCCGAAGGACGCGATGATGATCAACAATGCCGAATGGCTGCGCAGCCTCAACTATCTCGAATTCCTGCGCGATGTCGGTCGCCACTTCTCGGTCAACCGCATGCTGTCCTTCGACAGCGTCAAGACGCGCCTCGACCGTGAGCAGTCGCTGTCCTTCCTCGAATTCAACTACATGATCCTGCAGGCCTACGACTTCGTCGAACTGTCGAAGCGGTATGGCTGCCGGCTGCAGATGGGCGGTTCGGATCAGTGGGGCAATATCGTCAACGGCATCGACCTCGGCCACCGCATGGGCACGCCGCAGCTTTTCGCGCTGACCTCGCCGCTGCTCACCACCGCGTCGGGCGCCAAGATGGGCAAGTCGGTCAACGGCGCCGTCTGGCTGAACGCCGACATGCTTTCTGCGTATGATTTCTGGCAATACTGGCGCAACACCGAGGATGCCGATGTCGGCCGCTTCCTGAAGCTTTACACGACGCTGCCGATGGCCGAGATCGCAAAGCTGTCCGCTGCCGGCGGCTCGGAAATCAATGCGGTGAAGAAGATCCTGGCGACGGAAGTCACCGCTATCCTGCATGGCCGCGCCGCCGCCGAGCAGGCGGAAGAGACCGCCCGCAAGACCTTCGAGGAGGGCGCGCTTTCGGACAACCTGCCAAGCGTCGATATCCCGGCCGGCGAGCTGGAAGCCGGCCTCGGCCTGCTGGCCCTGATGGTTCGCGCGGGGCTTGCCGCCTCCAACGGCGAAGCCCGCCGGCATGTGCAGGGCGGCGCGGTGAAGATCAACGACAAGGCGGTTTCCGACGAGCGCCAGCTCATCGGCTCGGGCGAGATCACCAGCGACGGCGTCATCAAGCTGTCGCTCGGGAAGAAGAAGCATATCCTCGTCCGTCCGGCCTGAGTGTCGACATTACGCAACGAAAACGCCCGCTTCCCTGGCCGGAAGCGGGCGCCTTCGTTTGTTTTATTGAAACTCGAAGATCTGGCGGAAAACGCCGGGGGCAATGATCGACAGCGGATTGATGGCCAGCTTCGGCTCGTCAAACCTGCCCTGCAGGCGGAAGGTGATGCCGAGCAGGCCGCGGTCGCGGCCGTTGCCGAGGATGACGCCGACCAGCGGCAGTTCGGCGAACAGGCGGTTGAGCCCATAGGCCGGCATGAAGGTGCCGGTCATGTCCATGTTTCCGCGTGCGTCACGGAAAGTACCCTGGAAGGTGGCGCCGACCTGGGTTCCGCGCAGGATGCCGTTTTCGATACCGATGCTGCCGCCGCGCAGGATGATCCTGGCAAAGCCGCGCGAAAACTTTTCCGAGCTGACATCGATATCCTTGCGCACGGCCCGATTGAGGCTGCGCCCGTCATTGCCGACCGGAGTCGAGACGATGGATTGCAGCTTTTCTTCGTTCGCCAGCCTGAAATTGCGCAGGTCGATATTGCCGGCCCAGGCGCTGCCATCGGCCGAGGAGCGCATCTGCAGATTGAGAAGCCCGCCCTGCATGCGCTTGTAAAGATCGAGGAAGCGCACGACCGAGCCGGCGTCGCCGGTGGTCAGGCGGACGGTGTTGCCCTCGCCGTTGCCGAGCAGCTCGCTGACGACAGCCTGGCCGCTATCGGTAACGCCGGAGAAATTGACGCCGCCGATCTTCGAGCCGCGGGCGGAATAGTCCAGCTTGACGTCGCTGATCTTCTCGTTGTTGTAGCCGATGACATTGTCGAGATCGGCGCGGACGCTGGCGCTGCCGAGATCGCCGCTCCTGCCCGATTTGTCGCCCTTGCCGCCTGTGGTGCCGGCGCGCAGCCGGGCGATAACCGGGCGGATATCGGCCGAGCGGCCGGAAATGTTGATCGCATAGGCGCCGCCCTTGCCGCGCTTGACCGAGAGCGCATAGTCGTCGGCGGCCGCCAGCTTGACGCGATCGAAGGCGGCCGAGGTAAGGCCGGTCTTGTTGAAGCTCATCTTGCCGCTGACGCCGAAGCCGTCGCCGCTGATGTCGAAATCGTCGATGGAAACCTGTTCGCCGGCGCCGGAATTCAGCTGGAAGGCGGCGCTGGCCGGGATGCCGCTGCCTTTCGTCCAGCCGATCCACGGCACCGATAGCGTGGCGCGGGTGAGATCGGCCTTGACCGCGCGGCGACCGTCGTCAAGCAGCGATACCTCCACCTTGGTCGTGCCTTTGAGGATATCGTCGAGGCCGGGCGTCAGCTTGCGCGCCTGGTCCTCGCCGATGGTGGCGGAAATCTGCTGCTCGCGCTTGACTCCGGAGCCTTTGACGATCGGCTCGACCATATGGATCGACGCCGGTACGGCGTCGATCTTGCCGTCCGCTTCCAGCACGGCACGCTGCGGATCGAGATCGAGCGTGCCTTCCAGACCGGTGATCTTGCGGCCTTCGACCGGCTTGCCGAGATCGACGTCGTCGAGGTCGAGATGCACCTTCCAGTCCGGCGGCGGCGGATTCTGGTCGCGGATGATGCCGAAGCGGGCCTTCACCGTCGCCTTGACGTCGCCGGAAAAGTTGGAGGGTTGAAAGCCGGTGCGGTCGAGCACGGCGATCGGCTTGAAGGTCACCAACTCGGTCGCCGCATCGGCTCCGGCTGCCAGCGACAGTTCGGCCTCGGCCATCAGCGGCTTGTCGTAGGTCTGCGGGATGGAGAAGCGACTACCGCTCAGGACCTTGACCGATCTGCCCGAGGGAAAATAGGATTCGGCATTGTCCACAGTCACGTTGAGATGCGGGCCGATCAGATCGAAGCGGCCGTTGACGTCGCGCAGCGGCGGAATGTCGCCGGTGATGTTGACGCGGCCGTCATTCATGTCGAAGCCGATGTTCAGCTCGTTCTCGTCGAGATGCAGCGGCCCGCCGCCCTTGGGGAAACGCCCCTGCGGGATGAAGACGGAGATCGCGGCATTGGTGATCGTGCCGCCATAGATATTGGCCAGCGCCCAGGTGCGCGCCTTGGCACCCATCCAGAAAGGCCACATCTGCTTGACCGCCTCGGTCTGCAGTTTCGGCGATTGCGCGCCGAAACTGATTTCCGGCGAGCCGGCGCCCTTGAAGCGGATCACCATCGAGCCAGCCAGAGTGCCGATAGGTGTCGAGGCCGCCATTTGCTCGAGCTGGATTTCCTTGATGCCGGTGACGTAGCGGCCGGTGACGCGCGCACCGAAAGCGAGCGGACCGACACCCGTTCCGGCCGGAGCAGAGACGCCGTCGCTGACCAGCAGGTCGATGCCGAATCCCTGCGCGGCCTGGGGGTTGAGGCGGTCGAGATCGATCAGCCCGGCGGTGAACGGAATGGCGGTTCCACCGAACTGCAATCGCGAGGGCAGGACTTCGATGGAATTCTTGGCGAAATCGTAGACAGCGTTGATATCCGCCCTGTCGAGGCTCTGGTCGATGGAATCGGCATAGAAGGTGGCGTTGTCGATACTCGCCTTCAGCGACAGCGCCGGCGGCGTATCCTCGACGGCGCGCGTCGCTGACAGATCCAGCCGCGCCCGGCCGTCCAGCCCCATATGCGGATCGCCATCGCTGTCGTAGGTGAGGAGGAAGCGGGTGAGCGGCACTTCAGTGATCGTTGCCTGGAAGCCGCGCGTCATACCGTCTTGCGTTTCCAGTCGCCCCGAGATCATGGAGGTGACATCGTCGATGGTCAGCTTGCCGTCAAGGGCGATGCTGCCTTCGGCATTGCGCTTCAGGTCGAGTTCCTGCAGCGCGATGGACAGCGGCTCGTCGCCGCCGGCCGGCACGATGAGCGATATCGAGGAAATGCTGACACTGTCGGTATGAGCCCGCGTGACGACGCCGCCCAGCGTATCCAATTGCAGGAACAGGCTTTCCAGCGCCGCCGGCACCTGGTCGACGCGCAGTGCCTTGAGATCGAGCGGCTTGCCGGAGGGCAGCAGCGTCGCGTCGACCTCGACGTCGTCGGCCTCGATGTGGTTGACGGCGATTTCGCCTGAGAACAATGCCTTCGGATCGACCGCGAGGCGAATCGAGGCGGCTTGCGACATGTGCTGGCCGGTGGCGAGGTCGATGGTGTCCACATGCCGGGCTTCCAGCGCCAGCTTTCCGTCCGCCGTCAGGCGAATCGCCGTCGAGCCGACCTTGGCCATGAAGCGTGGCCCGAGCGCATCGTTGAGCGCGGCTTGCGCACGCTCGTTGAGCATCGCATCGAACAGGCCTGTCTCGATGGCAGCGATCGCGCCGCCGAAGATCAGCAGCCCCAGCATCACCAGCCCCGAGAACAGCTGCCCGAGGCGCCGCAGCACGGGAAAACGCCGGCGTGCCTTGCGCGCCGGGCGCGGTTTTGCCTCCGTCATCGGAATTTCAACCGGCGGCGCCGATTCGCCGGCCTCCTTTCCGGACATCTGCCTGCCGCGTTCTGCCGTGCCTATGACGATCTCCCGTAAGTGCTGAATAAATCTGGCAGGCGGATTGGCCTGATGCGAGCGTGACTATATATGGAACACAGCATTCGTCCTTCAAAAAATCGGCATAAGAAAGGTTTCCCCATGGCGGAATTGCGGATCGGCGATCAAGCACCGGATTTCACCCTGCCCCGCGATGGCGGCGGCACGATTTCGCTCTCGCAGTTTCGCGGCCGGCCGGTGGTCGTCTATTTCTATCCGAAGGACGATACGTCGGGCTGCACCACCGAGGCGGTAGACTTTTCAGGTCTTGCCAGCGCTTTCGAGGCGGCGGGCGCGGTGGTGATCGGCATTTCTCCCGACTCGGTAAAGAGCCATGACAAGTTCGTCGGCAAGCATGCGCTTGCCATACCCTTGGCTGCCGATGTCGAGCGGCAAGCGATCGAGGCTTTCGGCGTCTGGCAGGAAAAGAGCATGTATGGCCGCAGCTATATGGGCGTCGTGCGCAGCACCTTCCTGATCGACAAGGACGGCAAGGTGGCGCGGATCTGGCCGAAGGTGAAGGTCAAGGGCCATGCCGAAGAGGTGCTCGCCGCCATCCGGCAGCTTGCCGCATGAGTGAGGCCCCGCGCCTGACTTCGCTGCGCGGCGGCGCGACGCTGGCGATCCTCGCCGCCGATCTGGACAGCAAGACCGAGCTGGCGCAGGAGACCGCGACGCGCTGGTTCGAGCGGCGGCTGTCCTTGCGCTCGCCGCTCGATCCGCCCCTGCCGGAGCGTCCCGGCCGGCCGGAAAAGCCCGATCTCGTGCCGCCCAGGCATATGGAAAAGCGCTCGTTGCACACATTGAAGGGCCGCATCGCCCTGCTGCACGCCATCGCTCATATCGAGCTGAACGCCGTCGATCTGGCGTTGGATATCGTCGCGCGTTTCGCCAGCGAGCGCGTGCCGCAGTCCTTCTTCGACGGCTGGATGCAGGTGGCCTATGAGGAAGCCAAGCATTTCCGCATGGTGCGCGACCGGCTGCGCCAGCTCGGCGCCGATTATGGCGACCTGCCGGCCCATGACGGCCTCTGGCAGGCGGCCCATTCTACCCGCAACGATCTCACCGCAAGGCTTGCCGTCGTGCCGCTGATCCTCGAAGCGCGCGGACTCGACGTCACGCCCTCGCTGCAGGCGAAGATGGTCGAGACCGGCGACATGGAAAGCGCCGCGATTCTGGATGTCATCTATAACGACGAAAAAGGCCATGTGGCGGTCGGGGCGAAGTGGTTCCGTTTTCTCTGCGCGCGAGAACGCAAGGATCCGGCCGCCGCCTTCCAGCAACTTGTGCGCGCCAATTTCCGCGGCTCGCTGAAGGCGCCGTTCAACGATATCGCCCGTGCCGAGGCCGGGCTGACGCCGACTTTCTACCGCGCGCTGACTTCGACCAGCAGTTGAGCCAGAGCAGCCTCGCAAGAGCAAATTTAACCCTTCGTTAACCTTAACGGTGTGTAATCGTCCTCGACCGGCGCAACAGGCGCCGCCCGTGGGAGAGCACCCCGTGACCAACCGGCCGGACAATCGCGTATTCGGAAAGCGCGCCGAGCAGCATATCCTCATCCTCGCCAGCGGCGACCGGGTGCGGCATATGACCGTGCGGCCGTGGATGATCGCGCTCGGCGCCTGCGTTGCCGGGGCCGTTACCATCGGCTATCTGCTCGCCACCTCCTATCTGGTGCTGCGAGACGACCTGATCGGCGCCACCATGGCCCGCCAGGCGCGCATGCAGCATGAATACGAGGACCGGATTGCGGCGCTGCGCGCCCAGGTGGACCGCGTCACCTCCCGCCAGCTTCTCGACCAGCAGGTGGTGGAGGAAAAGGTCGACAAACTCATGGAGCAGCAGATGGCGCTGACCTCGCGCCACAGCCGAATCGGCACCTTGCTTGACAAGGCCGAGGAACAGGGGCTGCAGGGCGCCGACGTTCCCGTGCCTGCCTTCAATCCCGAACGCAAGGCCGATGCTAAGGGCGGCATAAAAGCCATCGAAAGCCTGATGACCGGCGGCAAGGCTGGCGAAGCGCAACCCTCCGCCCTCGCCTATGCGCCGGCCGATGAAACCGTTGCCGACCGCGCCGACCGCATGTTTTCCAAGGTAACCCTGTCCTTGAAGACCATTGAGCGCGAACAGATGACGCAATTGCAGCAACTGACCTCGGCGGCCGACGACAAGGCTGGCGCCATCGAGGACATTCTGCGTGGCAGCGGCATCAACGTCGAATCGGCGGAAAAGACGCAGATGGCGACGGAGACGGAGACGGAAGATGCCGTTGGCGGCCCGTTCATCGAGCCGCAGCCGACCGACCGATTCGAAGCGTCGATCGACGATCTCGACGTCGCCCTGAAGCGGCTCGATGCTGCGCGTGGCATCGCCACGGTTCTGCCTTTCGCCAATCCCGCGCCGCAGAAGATCATAACCAGCCGTTTCGGCAATCGAACCGACCCGTTCCTCGGCCGGCTCGCCATGCATTCCGGCATCGATTTCCGCTTCGAAAGCGGCGAGCGCGTGCATTGCAGCGGCGGCGGCGTGGTGACCGTCGCCGGCCCCTCCGGCGGCTACGGCAACATGGTCGAAGTCGATCACGGCAACGGGCTTGCGACCCGCTACGGCCATATGCAGCGCATCCTCGTCAAGGTCGGCGACAAGGTCGATCCGGGCGATGTCGTCGGGCTCGCCGGCAGCACGGGCCGCTCCACCGGCACGCATCTTCATTACGAGGTGCGCCGCAACGGGCAGGCGCTCGATCCCATGTCCTTCCTCAATGCCGGCCGGCGGCTGCTTGCCTATTTGTGAGACGTTTTCGGCAGCGGCGTTTCGCCCCGTGTCAGAACGGTTTTTCACCCCTGTTTCATTTTCATCCAGTCAAAACGGCGCGTTTACCCTCGCCTTTAACCCTGGGAGCCGCCAAATCGGCTGCTTTCCTTGACTTGCCGGCATTTTGGGACTATGCCGCCCAGCAAATGCATGGAAATCGTGACGATTCCACCAAGTTGTTCCCAACTGACCGGATACAGAATCCCCTTTGACCAGTTTTGCTGATCTTGGCTTGAGCCAGAAAGTCCTTTCCGCTGTCACCGACGCCGGATACACCACGCCCACTCCCATCCAGATGGGGGCGATTCCACACGCCCTGCAGCGGCGTGACATCTGCGGCATCGCGCAGACGGGCACCGGCAAGACGGCGTCCTTCGTGCTGCCGATGCTGACGCTTCTGGAAAAGGGCCGTGCCCGCGCGCGCATGCCGCGCACGCTCATTCTGGAGCCGACCCGTGAGCTGGCCGCCCAGGTGGCGGAAAACTTCGAGAAGTACGGCAAGAATCACAAGCTGAACGTCGCTCTGCTGATCGGCGGCGTGTCCTTTGACGAGCAAGATCGCAAGCTGGAACGCGGCGCCGACGTGCTGATCTGCACCCCCGGCCGCCTGCTCGACCATTGCGAGCGCGGCAAGCTGCTGATGACCGGTGTCGAAATTCTCGTCATCGACGAGGCCGACCGGATGCTCGACATGGGGTTCATCCCCGATATCGAGCGCATCGCCAAGATGATTCCGTTCACCCGCCAGACGCTGTTCTTCTCGGCGACCATGCCGCCGGAAATCCAGAAGCTGGCCGATCGGTTCCTGCAGAATCCGGAGCGCATCGAGGTGGCCAAGCCCTCCTCCACCGCCGCGACCGTCACGCAGCGCCTCGTCGCCTCCCACAACAAGGACTACGAGAAACGCGCCGTGCTGCGCGATCTCATCCGCGCGCAGGACGACCTCAAGAACGCGATCATCTTCTGCAATCGCAAGCGCGATGTCGCCGATCTGTTCCGCTCGCTCGAGCGCCATGGCTTCTCCGTTGGAGCACTGCATGGCGATATGGACCAGCGTTCGCGCACGACGATGCTGCAGAACTTCCGCGACGGCAATATCCAGCTTCTGGTCGCCTCCGACGTCGCCGCGCGCGGTCTCGACCTGCCAGATGTCGGTCACGTCTTCAATTTCGATGTGCCGATCCACGCCGAGGACTATGTCCACCGCATTGGCCGCACCGGACGCGCCGGCCGTTCCGGACGCGCCTTCACGCTGGTTACCAAAAGCGACACCAAATATCTGGATGCCATCGAGAAACTGATCGGTCAGCAGATCGAATGGCTCAACGGCGATCTCTCCGCCCTTCCGGCGCCGATGGAAAGCCACGACAGCAGCCGCCCCCGCAAGAAAGACAAGGATCGCGACCGGGATCGTGATCGCGGCCGTCGCGGACGCGGCAATCATAAATCCGACATCAAAAACAACGATGATACGGTTGAAACGGATGACGTCGTCAAGGCAGAGAAGAAGGTCGAGAGCGTGAAGACAGAGCGCAAAGCGGACAACAAGCATAACAATAGCCCGCGTCACGCGCGGCCCTACCCGGCCAATGACGACAACCGCGACCGCCGAAACCGCTATCGCGACCAGGACGACGGCCCGACTCCGGTCGGCTTCGGCGACGACATCCCCGCTTTCATGCTGATCGTGGCCAACGCCAAGGCCTGAGGTCATTTCCAGAAAAGCGAGTGCAGGCCAATGTCCGTCCCCGGAATCGATTTTCCCGGCGTCGGCGTTGGCCTGGCTGTTTTCCGTGATCGAAAGCTGCTGCTCTACCGGCGCGTCAAGGCGCCGGAAGCCGGTTACTGGAACATTGTCGGCGGTAAGATCGACCATGGCGAGGCCGCCATTGGCGCTGCCCGCCGCGAGGCTGAAGAGGAAACCGGCCTGACATTCGGCCGCGTCGATTTCCTCTGCAATGCCGAGGTCGTTACACCGTTCGACGGCCATCACTGGATTTCGCTGATCTACGCGACCAGCGATTTTTCCGGCGAGCCGCGCCTTACCGAACCCGATAAGCTCACCGAATTCGGATGGTTCGATCTCGACAGCCTGCCGGAGCCTTTGTCGCGCTTTGCTGCGAAGGCTGTCGAGCACCTTGCGGCCGATCTCGCCTAGAGCCCAAAATCGTCATCCTCGGGTTTGTCCTAAGGATGTGTCCGCATCTACCAGGCTGTTGACGTCAATGGCTATTTCGAGCGTGACTGGATGCTCGGACAAGCCTGGGCATGACGGACTGATCGTGGATTTCGATCTCTACAGCTACCGCTCTGTCATTCCGCCCTCAGCGCTGCTCCGTAAGCCAGCCGCACCCATTTGGCCATCTCGTCCGGGTCGTCATAAGCGCCATCCGGGATCGTCCAGTAGGGCATGGCGACCGGTTTGCCTTTGCGGCCGTCATAGGTCCAGCGCCGGCCGCCGGCCTCCTCCACCGCTTCCGCCGTCTCGGCATCGCCCTTGAGCATGATTTCGCCGCGCAACTCGATGGCGACGATGCGACCGAGGTGGTAGATGCCCTTGCCGCCGAACATGCGGCGGATGGTGATTTCGCCGAGCGCCTGGAACATCTCCTCGATGGCGTCCCTGTCCATGCCTAACCTTTCAGAATGCCGCCGGCGGCGATGACGGCTTCGGGCGTATCCACATCCAGATGCGCCGCCGCGCCGATCTCGATATCGATGACCGCGAGGCCGCTGGTTTCGATGATATGACGGGCGCCGATATCGCCCTGCAATTTCAGGATTGCCGAATAAGTGGCGCGTGGCAGGATGACTGGATTGCCACGCTTGCCGTTGGACACGGCGCGGACGATGGCCTGGCCCTGCGCGGCGCGAAAGGCCTCTGCCAATGTCGTCAGATCATCGGCGGTGACGCCGGGCATGTCGGCGAGCAGCACCATCAGCCCGTCATGCTCCATCATGCCCTCGGCAGAAAGACCGGCGACCAGCGAACTCGCCATGCCGCCGGCGAAAGCCGGGTTATGGACGGTTTGGAGCGCAAGCCCATTCAGCGCCGCCTCGATCTCTGCCGCGCGATGGCCAGTGACAGTGACGAGTTGCGCCGGGCGGGCGGCAAGCGCTGTTTCCGCCACGCGCCGCACCAGCGGCCGACCGGCAAATTCCGCCAGCAGTTTGTGAGGGCCATCGGCGCCCATGCGGCTGGCGCGACCGGCAGCAAGCAGGACGATGCCGATGTCGATTTCGGCGGGATCGTGCTGGGCGTTTTCGCGCGGCTGCGGCCGGGTCGGGATTTCCATCAGCAGTCCGCCGACGCCCATGCCTGTGATATCGCGAGATGTGGGTGTTTCTCCGGCGAGGATGCGATTGAGGATCCAATCAAAGCCGTTTTCCTTCGGCGAGCGCGCGCAGCCAGGCGCGCCGATGACCGGCACGTCGCCGATCCAACCGAGCACCAGCAGGTTGCCCGGATCGACGGGCATGCCCGCATGTTCGACCCGTCCGCCGGCGGCGCGGATGGCGGCAGGAATGACGTCGTCGAAATCGGCCATGGCGGAGGCGCCGAAGATCAGCAGCATCGGCGCATCGCCTTGCTTGGCCTGCAAGGCCTTGGCGATTGCTTCCTTAACATCGTCGGGCCGATGCGGCGTGCGGATTTCAGAGACGATGCGGCTTTGCGACAGGGATAGGCGCTCGGCGAGAACGCGGCGCGTCTTATCCATGACCGAGGGCTTTAGCAATGGCAGGGTGGTAGCAATCAGTATCACCTCGCGCGGTGAAAACGGCTTCACCTCGAAGGGCCTTGCCGCTTCGATCTCCTGTCGTGCAGCCGCGACGGCGGTGGCGGAAACCGCCAGCGGAATGATCTTGATGGTCGCCACCATTTCCCCTGTTCGTACCGGGACATGATCGGCCAGACAGGCGAGCGTGATTGCCGGATCGATGCGGTTGAAGCGATCGACCACGCCTTTGTCGGCGACGAACAGGCCGTTGACACTGGAATGGACGTTGACGCGACCGGTGGTCGCCTCGGTGACGCGCAGGTGATCCGGGGCAATGGCTGTGGCAAGGTGGCGGGCGGCATCGTCCTCGCGCAGGTCGCCGGGCTGCAGCCGCACGGCGAGGACCGAACCTATGTTCGCGGCGCGCAGCCTTTCGAGATCGCCGGCGCTGAGCATATGGCCCTTCGACAGTCGCCCTTCGTTCAGCGCAACGGAATGGCCGAGGATGGCGCCTTCGGCGTTCTCGACATCGATGGAGCCGTATTTCATGCGGCGGTACTCCGATCCAGCGCGCGGCGACGCAGGGACTGGATGATTTCGGCGAGGATGGCGACGGCGATTTCCGCCGGCGTCGCCGCGCCGATATCGAGGCCGATGGGGGCAGAGATGCGGGCGAGTTGACCTTGCGAAAACCCTTCGGCGCCAAGGCGTTCCAGCCGTTTGGCATGGGTTTTCCGGCTGCCGAGCGCTCCGACGTAGAAACAGCCTGTTTTCAGGGCTTCGGAAAGCGGCATGTCGTCGATCTTCGGATCATGGGTGACGGCGACCAGCGCTGTGAAGGCGTCGAGCGGACAGTCCTTCAGCGCATCCGACGGCCATTCGGCGATCAGGTTGACATCGGCAAAACGTTCCGGCGTGGCAAAAGCGGTGCGGGGATCGATGATCGTGAGATCGAAGCCGGCGAGCGTGGCCATCACCGCCAGCGATTGGCTGATATGCACCGCGCCGATCACCACGATGCGCGGCGGCGGCACATGGACGTTGATGAAGAGACTGCGGCCATCGGCGTCCACGGCGGCGGATTTGCCGGAGAGGAAGGCGGCGCGCAGGGCCTCGCCCAGCGCGCCTTCCACCGTATCACGCTCGGTAAACAGTCGGTCGGTTCCATCCGTCAGATCGGAGACGAGGGCGATGGCGCGGCGCTCGGCGCGGGCGGCGTTGAGGATTTTCAGATGGTCGAGGCGCATCAATCCAGCCTTTCGACAAACACGCGGATGCGACCGCCGCAGGACAGGCCGACGCGCCAGGCGGTCTCGTCGGCGACGCCGAATTCGAGGATGCGCGGGCTGCCGCTGCCGATGATATCGAGCGCTTCGGTGATGACGGCGCCCTCGACGCAGCCGCCTGAGACGGAGCCATGAAAATTGCCCTCCGCATCGACCACCAGATGGCTACCGACCGGGCGCGGGGCCGAACCCCATGTTTCGATGACGGTGGCGATGGCCACCGGCCGGCCCTCGCCTTTCCAGCGTTCGGCGACGGTCAACGGGTCGGTTCTGGCCAGTTCGTCCATGCTCATCCCCTTCATCGTTCGAGAAAGCGGCGCGGATCGGCATCCCGACTGCGCGTGCCGCTCAGCGCCTGGGCGAGATCGCTGAGCGATATAAGATTGTGCACCGAACGGAATTCGTCCACATGGGGCAGCATCGCACGCACGCCGCGCGCCCGCGCCTCGAAGCCATCGAAGCGCAGCAGCGGATTGAGCCAGATCAGCCGCCGGCAGGAGCGGTGCAGCCGGTCCATCTCGGTTTCGAGCTGTTCGGTGCCGTCCCGCTCCAACCCGTCGGTGATCAGCAGCACCACCGCGCCCTGCCCAAGCACCCGGCGCGACCACAAGCGGTTGAACTCGTGCAGCGTCTCGCCGATGCGCGTGCCGCCGGACCAGTCGCGCACTTTTCGCGCACAATCCTCGAACGCCTCGTCGGGATCCTTGTGGCGAAGTTGGCGGGTGACGTTGGTGAGCTGCGTGCCGAACAGGAAGGTATGCACCCGCCGGCGCTTTTCAGTCAGCACATGCATGAAATGCAGGAAGATGCGGGTGTACTGGCTCATCGAGCCGGAGATATCGGCCAGAATCACCAGCGGCGGATGGATAAACTTCGGCTGTCGATAACGCGGCAGCATCAGCCCGCCGCCGGAGCGCAGGCTGGCCCGCATCGTCGCACGCGGATCGAACTGGCGGTGGCGGGCGGAGCGCTCGAAACGCCGGGTTGCCACCTCGTCGAAGGGTAGCGTCAGCCGCGACAGTTCCAGCTTGGCTGCGGCGATCTCGGCGGCGGACATCTGGGCGAAATCCATACGGCGAAAGACCTCCCGCTGCGAGGCAGTGAAGCGGGCATCGACCTCGATATCCGGCTCCTCGCGCACCGGCGCCTGTTTTTCGCGCTCAGCGAACAGGGCGTCGGAGACGCGGGCGGAACCGGGTTTGACACGCTCGCGCTCGCTGGTATCGCGCACCACCGGCGACATCATCGCGATCATCTTCTCGACCAGATTGCGTGAGCGCCAGAACAGGCGGAAAGCCTCGTCGAACACCGCCAGATCCTCCTGCCGCTTGACGAAAACGGCGGCAAGTGCTGCGCGAAACTCTTCGCGCGAGCCGATGCCGATGGCGTCGACGGCGAGGATCGCATCAGCGATCGCCCCTGGCCCGATCTTCAGCCCGGCCTTGCGCAAGGCGCGGCCGAAAAAGGCGATGTTGTCCGCCAGCCGTCCGTCGCCTGGCGGCAAGGCCGGCAGGATCATGCCATCGCTCGATACCTCGACGCTCATGGCCGGCTCATACCGCGACAAGCAGCTCGGCCTTCACCTCGGCCAAAGCCTTGGCGCCCTCGCCACCCTGGATGCGGGCGATGTCGTCCTGATATTTGAGCAGGGCGCCGAGCGTATCGGAGATGGTTTCCGGGTCGAGGGCCAGACGGTCGAGTTCGGTCAGCGCCGTCGCCCAGTCGATGGTTTCGGCAACGCCGGGGTTCTTGAACAGGTCGAGGGTGCGCAGCTTCTGGACGTAGGCGACGATCTGCCGCGACAGGTCTTCGTTGCAGCCCGGCACCTTGCGGCGGATGATTGACAGCTCCTGCGCGGCGTCGGGATAATCGAGCCAGTGGTAGAGGCAGCGGCGCTTCAGCGCGTCGTGGATTTCGCGGGTGCGATTGGTGGTGATGATGACGATCGGCGGCTCGCTGGCGCGGATTGTCCCGAGTTCGGGGATCGTCACCTGAAAATCGGAGAGCACTTCGAGCAGGAAGGCTTCGAAAGCCTCGTCCGTGCGGTCCAACTCGTCGATGAGGAAGACGGGCGCGCGGTCTCCCTCCTGCGCCATGGCCTGCAGCACGGGACGGCGGATGAGGTAGCGTTGCGAGAAAATGTCGGATTCGATGCGGGTGCGGTCGGTGGTGCCGGCGGCTTCGGAAAGGCGGATCTCCAGCATCTGCGCCGGATAGTTCCACTCGTAGACGGCGGAGGCGACGTCCAGCCCTTCGTAGCATTGCAGGCGGATGAGCGGGCGGGCGAGCGCCTTCGACAGAACCTTGGCAATCTCTGTCTTGCCGACGCCGGCCTCGCCTTCGAGGAACAGCGGTCGCTTCATCTTCAGCGCCAGGAACAGCACCGTCGCCAGCGCGCGGCCGGCGATGTAATCGTGATCGCCGAGCAGTGCGATCGTCTCGTCGATAGAGGCCGGCATAGGATGATCGGACATGGCTCCTCCAACAGGAAGGAGAGCTTATAACGCGTGATAGGCGCGGTCCAGATAGATGAGCGATTCCCGTCTGTCGCCGAAATGGATGGCCTCGACGGCCCCGAACAGCACGGTATGCGTCTGCGTCACCTTCACATCGACCGTGCGGCAATCAAAGGCGGCGAGCGCGTTTTCGAGCACCGGCGCGCCGGTGGCCAGTTCCCGCCATTGGCCAAGCGCAAAGCGGGCCTCGCTCTCCAACGCCAGACGGCCGGAGAAGGCGTCCGCCAGCGCCATCTGGTCATGCGCCAGCGTATTCAGCGCGAAACGGCCGGCTTCGAAGAAGATGCGATTGTTGGGATTGCCGTTGTTGAGGCAGACGAGCACCATGGCGGGATTGTCGGAGACCGAGCAGGCGGCGGTGATCGTCACGCCCCGGCGTACACCGTCCAGCGCCGTGGTGACGATCTGGACGTGGCCGGCATAACGGCTCATGGCTTCACGATAAACCACCGGCTCCACGACCGCCATCTTTGACATGAGATGATCCAAAACGTTTCGTCTCCTTGGCCCATGAGGGCGCGTAAGCCGTGTTCTGCCCAAAATATGGATTCGTTGCATCTGTTTTTCGAGGGCAAGGCGAAGTTTCACCGTCGCCCGGCCCGGTTTTCCTTTGACGGGAAGGCGCTTGCGGACAATAAGGGACGGGACGAGATCAATTGCCGGAGCCTTGCTGGAACGTCATGTCTGCGACGCTGCGCTTGCCGCTGACCCTTGCCTTTGCCCTGACCTGTACCGCCGCAGCCGATGCGGCCGGCGTGCCGATTGCCGTGGTCGCGCCGACGGACGGGCCGTTCGCCGCGCTCGGCCAGCAGATCCGCGAGGGGGCGGTGGCGAAGATCAATGCCGATGGCAACACGCCTATCATCGTCAACGAGCCCTGCTCTGCCGAAGGCGACAATGCCGCAGTGCAGGCCCAGATTGCTCAGGCAAAGGCCGCTGTCGCCATCGGTTTCCTGTGCAGCGAGACGCTGGAGGCGACGCTTCCTGCCTTGAAGGAAGCCGGCGTGCCGGCGATCACCGTGTCCGTGCGCGCCACCATCCTGATGGAGGATACCCTGAAGAACGGCTGGCCGCTGTTTCGGCTGGCGCCGTCGGACAATGCGGAAGCGGCGCGCATCATCGATTTCATCCTCAGCGAATGGTCCGGGCAGCCGCTCGGCCTGATCGAAGACGGCACCATCCATGGGCGCGAATTGACGGAGGCGATCCGCAACGCGCTGGAGGATAAAGGACTGAAGCCGGCCTTCATCGATACCTACCGGCCGGGACAGGAACAGCAGATCGGACTGGTGCGGCGCTTGTCCAAGGCCGGCGTGACCCGCGTCTTCGTCGGCGGCGACCGTTCGGACGTGGCGATCATCGCACGCGATGCCAGGGCGGAAGGCATCGAACTCGACCTGCTCGGCGGCGATGCCATGAATGCCGCAAACCAGCCGTTGCCACTGGCGGATGGCGTGCGCGCCGTCACCCTGCCCGACTGGTCGGCCGATCCGCGCAATACCGAGCTGGTCAAGGCATTCCGCAACGCCAATGTCGAGCCGGAAGGCTATGTCATGCCCGGCTATGCCGCCGCGACCATCGCAAATGCCGCGCTCGGCCTTGCCGCCGGCGAAAACAGGCCGTTGATCGAGGCGCTGACCATGAAGGCATTCGACACCACGGTCGGGCCGGTGCGGTTCACCGACCGGCACGAACTGACTGAAAATCCCTACAAGGTGCTGGAATGGCGCGGCGACCGCTTCGTTACGCCGGCGCCGAAAACCGATTGACCGGGCCAGGTCCCGGCCGATCCTTCCATTTCCTTGCCTTTCCGGAAAGACCATCATGACCCTGCCGATCCGCATCGCCCCTTCCATCCTCGCCGCCGATTTCGCCAGACTGGGGCAGGAAGTCGCCGACGTGACGGCGGCCGGCGCCGACTGGATCCATCTCGATGTGATGGACGGCCACTTCGTGCCCAATATTTCCTTCGGCCCCGACGTCATCAAGGCGCTGCGCTCCTATTCCGACCGTATGTTCGATTGCCACCTGATGATCGCGCCGGCCGATCCCTATCTGGAGGCCTTTGCCAAGGCCGGCTGCGACAGCATCACGGTCCATGCCGAGGCCGGCGTCCATCTGCATCGCTCGCTGCAGACCGTCCGCGCGCTCGGCAAGCGCGTCGGTGTGACGCTCAATCCGGCGACGCCGCTTTCGGTCATCGAAAACGTGCTCGATGATGTCGACCTCATCCTGATCATGAGCGTCAATCCGGGCTTTGGCGGCCAGAAATTCATTCCGGCCATGTATGACAAGATCCGCGCCGCCAAGGCGATGATCGGCGACCGGCCGATCGAATTACAGGTCGATGGCGGCATCACCGTCGATACAATCGCCGATGCGACGCGCGCCGGGGCCAATGTCTTCGTCGCCGGTTCCGCCGTATTCAAGGGCGATGGCGTCGAGGATTACCGTAAGACCATCGACGGCCTGCGCCGCAAGGCCGAGGAAGGGCGCGGGTGAAGCCACAGCCGCTCTGCGCGCTTCCGACACGCCCCGCCTTTCCCACGCGACTTTGGATGGTCGGCGCCCTCGTCTGGGGCACGGCCATGGCATTTTCGGCGTGGGCGGGGCTTTTCCTGCGCTTCCGGCTGGAAACCTCGAATCTTTCTGAACTGCTTTTCCTCTATTTCTCCGGCGGGCTCGTCGCGTGGATTGTCGCCCTGCCGCTTGCCCGGCCGTTCATGCGGCACAGGCTGATCGAGCGCCGTTTCGCGGCGATGTTCCTGGCGCTGACGGTAGCGACCGTCCTCGTCACCGCCGGGTTTTTCGCGCTGGATTATCGCAGCTTCTACGCGCAATGGCATGCGCCTTTCGGGACGCGCATCTGGGCTTTCCAGTTCGTGTTCACCAGCGCCTCGGCTGCCTATCAGTTTCTGGTGCTGGGACTGCGGCTTTATCTGCCGTTCGGGTTTATACTTCTTGTCTGCGCCAGCTTTTACCTGGCGAAGCGAATGCATTGAACCCTCATGCATTGAGATTGGCGGCCCGGTTTGATAAAGCGGGCGCAAACTGCCGAAACATGAAAGCGATGAAGAGATGATCCCGCGTTATTCCCGCCCGGAAATGGTCGCCATCTGGTCTCCCGAGACCAAGTTCCGCATCTGGTTCGAGATCGAGGCCCATGCCTGCGACGCGCTCGCCGAGATCGGCGTCATTCCGAAGTCGGCGGCGGAAACCATCTGGGAAAAGGGCGGCGCGGCCACTTTCGACGTCGCCCGCATCGACGAGATCGAGGCCGTCACCAAGCATGACGTCATCGCCTTCCTGACGCATCTTGCCGAATTCGTCGGCCCGGACAGCCGCTTCGTGCACCAGGGCATGACCTCGTCGGATGTGCTCGACACCACCTTCAACATTCAGCTCGTGCGCGCCGCCGATATCCTGCTTTCCGACATGGATCGCGTGCTGGCGGCGCTCAAGACGCGCGCCTACGAGCACAAGAACACCATCCGCATCGGCCGCAGCCACGGCATCCACGCCGAGCCGACGACGATGGGCCTGACGCTTGCCCGTTTCTATGCCGAGATGGATCGCAACCGCGCCCGCCTCGTTGCGGCGCGCGCCGAAATCGCCACCGGCGCGATCTCCGGCGCCGTCGGCACCTTCGCCAATATCGATCCGCGCGTCGAGGAGCATGTCTGCGCCAAGCTCGGCCTCGTGGCCGAACCAATCTCGACGCAGGTCATTCCGCGCGACCGCCATGCTATGTTCTTCGCGACACTCGGCGTCATCGCTTCCTCGATCGAAAACGTGGCGATTGAAATCCGTCACATGCAGCGCACGGAAGTCCTGGAGGCGGAGGAATTCTTCTCGCCCGGCCAGAAGGGCTCCTCGGCCATGCCGCACAAGCGCAACCCGGTGCTGACCGAAAACCTGACCGGTCTTGCTCGCCTCGTGCGTATGGCAGTGACGCCTGCCATGGAAAACGTCGCCCTTTGGCATGAGCGCGATATCAGCCATTCGAGCGTCGAGCGCGGCATTGGCCCCGATACGACGATCACTCTCGATTTCGCGCTGAACCGTCTGGCCGGCGTCATTGAAAAGCTGGTCGTCTATCCCGATAACATGATGCGCAACCTCGACAAGTTCCGCGGCCTCGTGCATTCGCAGCGCGTGCTCTTGGCGCTGACCCAGGCCGGTGTGTCGCGCGAGGATGCCTATCGCCTCGTGCAGCGCAACGCCATGAAGGTCTGGGAACAGGGCAAGGATTTCCTGGAGGAACTGCTGGCCGACAGCGAAGTGCGCGCCGCCCTTTCCGAAGCCGACATCCGCGAGAAATTCGATCTCGGATACCACACCAAGCATGTCGATACGATCTTCAAGCGCGTGTTCGGTGAATAATCGCCGTCAGCCAGCCGGCATCGCAGCAGAAGGGAGCCATCATGAAAGCCTCTGAAGCCGATATCCTGATCGTTCCCGGGCGCGGCGGCGCGGCACCGGGCGACTGGTACAGCCGCTGGGCCGAAAAGCTCAGCACCGCCCGCCTGATCGACGGGCTCGACTGGATGAACCCGGATCGTCACGCCTGGGTCGAGCGTATCGTCGCCGAAACGCGGTTGGCGAGCCGGCCGGTCGTTCTCGTCGCCCATGGGCTGGGTGTCGCCGCCGCCGTTCATGCGGCGCAGGAAATGACCGAAGGCGTCGCCGGCGGCTTTTTCGTCACGCCCCCGGATCTCTCCGGCGACATGACGCTGGCGCCGGAAATCGCCGCCTTTGGTCCCTACCCGCGTGCGCCGCTGATTTTCCCATCGATCACGGTCGCCAGTCGCAACGATCCCTTCGGTTCCTATGAACATGCCGAAGACGTCGCCAGCGCCTGGGGCTCGCTGACCGTCGATGCCGGAGAATCCGGCGCCATCGACGCGGCCTCCGGTCACGGCCCGTGGCCCGAGGGTTCGATGGTGTTCGCCCGTTTCCTCGCCCGATTGGAAACCTGACCGTTTACCGTTTCGCAAAGGCGGACCGGAATCAGTTTGGGATTCATCAAAATTTAAGGCGATCGCCTCAGACTTGCATGCAAGCGAGGCGAGAATGGACGTGCAACCATCCCGATCTGACATCGGCGCAGCAGGGAAAAACGGTTCCGGCTCTACGGAAGACGGATTCGATCTGCTGGACTCTGCGCCCGTTCCACTGGCGCTCGTCACCCTCGAAGGTGACATCCTGCGGGCCAATACCGGATTTTTCAGGCTTGCCGATGGTCGTGCGGCGAATGCTTCCGGTCTGGCCGAACTGGTTTTTCCAGAAGATCGCGATCGACTGTTTGCCTGGCTC
The DNA here is from genome assembly GCA_017305935.1 of Hyphomicrobiales bacterium. Classification (GTDB taxonomy): domain Bacteria; phylum Pseudomonadota; class Alphaproteobacteria; order Rhizobiales; family Rhizobiaceae; genus Metarhizobium. The sequence continues at coordinate 88,312 of JAFKJU010000013.1, forward strand.
AAAGACGGAATTTCGGGTGAAACGGCGGAATTTCGACTTGCGGGGGGCTCATTCTGGGTTTCGGCCTCGGTGTCCCCGGCTGATGACGAGACTGCTCGTCTCCTCGCTCTCACGGATATTACCCAGCTCAAGCGTGAGGTCCAAGACCTCGCCATGCGTGAGCGGCGCTGGCATGATGCGTTGACCAATTCCGGACTCGGCGTCTGGGACCAGAATTATGGCGCCGGCGTCATGTATTATTCCGATACCTGGCGCGCCATCCGCGGCATCGGCCCGGACGAGACCCTGAACGAAGGCATGGACGACTGGATCCTGCTGGTCCATCCCGACGACCGCGCATTCGTCATCGACGCTATCCACCGCCAGAACCGCGGCGATCCGGATTTCGCCGTCTTCCAATATCGCGAGCGCAACCGCGGGGGCGGCTGGGTCTGGATTGAATGCCGCGGTGCGGCCGTCGAGTGGGACGATGACGGTAATCCGCTGCGTGTCGTCGGCACCGATACCGACATCACGGCCCGCAAGCTTGCCGAGGAATTGCTGGCTGGCATGTCGCGCCGGCTGAAGCTGGCTTTGTCGATCTCCAAGATCGGTGTCTTCGAAGTCGACCTGCAGAGCCAGACGGTTCATTGGGATGACGGCCTTCTGAAAATGTTCGGCATGGAGGGCACATCCAACACCAAGCCGGAATCGCTTTGGGAATCGCTCATCCATCCCGACGACCGTGCAGCGACGCTGCGCCGCGTCTCCATGCATATTGAGCATGATGGCGAATTCGAGAACGATTACCGCGTGTTGCTTGCCGAGGGCTGTGTGCGCCATATTCGCTCGCGCAACGTCGTCTTCACCGACAATGCCGGCCGGCGGTATATGCTCGGCGCCAATTGGGACGTGACCGCCGACGTCAACCTGCGCCATGAGTTGCTCAACGCCAAGACCCTGGCCGAAACGCGGTACCGCGAGCTTGAGGTCACCCGCGCCCGCATCGAGCACAATGCGCTGCACGACTATCTCACCGGCCTGCCGAACCGGCGTTACATGGACGAAATGCTGGAAATGCGCGCGGCCGAATGCCATGTCACCGGCGCCAGCATCGCCGTGCTGCACATCGATCTCGACCGCTTCAAGCAGATCAATGACACGTTGGGGCATCTGGCAGGCGACATGATGCTGCAGCATGCCGCGGCCGTGTTGCGGGCAAACATCCGCGAGGAGGATTTCGTCGCCCGCATCGGCGGCGATGAATTCGTCGTGCTGACCCGCGGCGACGGTTCCCAGCGCAAGCTGGCGCTGTTTGCCGACCGGATCATCCGGGAATTGTGCAAGCCGGTCGCTTTCGAGGGGCATATGATTCGTTTTGGCGCCAGCATCGGCATCGCCGTGGGCGGCGGCGCCGACGCCGATGCCAAGCAGGTGCTGCTGAACGCCGATATCGCTCTCTACCGCGCCAAGAATCGCGGACGCAACCGCCATGAATTCTTCTCGCAGGACACGCAGAACCAGATCATCCGCCACAAGCAGATCGCCGACGAGATCCTGCAGGCGCTGGAGCAGGATCAGTTCGTTCCCTATTACCAGCTCCAGTTCAACGCCCGTACGCTTGACGTCGCCGGTGTGGAGACGCTGGTGCGTTGGCGCCATCCCGAGCGCGGCATTCTGACGCCGGATAACTTCCTCGCCATTGCGGACGATCTCGACGTGGTCTCGACCATCGACGCCATGGTGCTGGAAAAGGCGCTGAAGGCTCTGCAAATCTGGGAAAGCCGTGGGCTTTTGGTGCCGAAGGTCTCGGTCAACGTCTCCACACGGCGCCTGAACGACCCCGCCCTGATGACCAAGCTGAAGCGCTTGAAAATCCGGCCGGGAACCGTGTCCTTCGAGCTTCTGGAAACGATCTTCCTCGATAATTGCGATTCAGGCGTCATCTCCAACCTGGAGCGGCTGCGGAAGCTCGGCATCGGCATCGAGATCGACGATTTCGGCACCGGCCATGCCTCGATCGTCAGTCTGATGCGCATCAGCCCCAACACGCTGAAGATCGACCGGCAGATCATCAATTCCGTGCATCGTTCCGCCGAACAGCGCAAGCTGGTCGGCGCGATCGTCGAGATGGGGCGCGCGCTCAACATCCAGGTCGCGGCCGAGGGTGTGGAAACGACAGACCATATCCGCGTATTACGCGAGACAGGTTGCGATATCCTGCAAGGTTACGGCCTGGCCCGGCCCATGCCGTTTGCCGAAATCGAAGGGTTTCTGCGCGCCGAAAGCTGGCGGGCCGGCACCAATGCCGTCAAGGACCTGCAGAATCGCGTCCGGCGCGCAACGTAGCCCGCCGCGCGCCGGACGACTGCATCCACGTTTGCGCTTGAAACGCGTCAGCCTTTCTGGATCTGGTCGATGGCGACCGCCAACAGCTCGGCCATCTTCGAGCGGATATCGATATCGCTGAGGGCGATGCCGGCCTCGTCGAGATCGGAGCGAATCTTGCGGAACACATCCTCGTCGCCGGCCTCCATGAAATCGGCGGCAACGACGTCACGGGCATAAGCGTCTGCATCCGTGCGCCCGAGCAACTCGGCAGCCCACAGGCCCAGCAGCTTGTTGCGGCGGGCTTCCGCCTTGAATTTCATCTCCTGATCGAGAGCAAACTTGTTTTCAAAAGCCTTTTCGCGATCGTTCATGCTGGTCATGCCTTGGTTCTCCCGTGTCCCATGATGGGCGTTTCATCCCATTATTCAAATCGCTGCCGAAAGTGCAATCCGAAGTTTGGGCGAAAGCAGCCGGCCTTGCCCAGCGTCGCACAGGCTTTACGGTATAATCTGGGTCAAGTCAGGGCGACGGCCCGTCACGGAATCGGCGTTTTGCACAGGAAGAGTCTTTGACAGGTAAAAATCGCGAAGAAGAATGCAGATGTGGCCGGCGCGATTCCCGTGTCCGGCCCGGGCTGGCCCAGGTTTTGCAGAACAAGCCTGCCCGCCCGGCATTGTGAATTGCGCGCTTTTCCTTTATGGGACCGCAATAAGAACGTACCACGCGCTTTCCCAAGAGCGCCAACAACAGAGAAAACACCATGAACCGTCGCCGTCGCGTTTACGAAGGCAAGGCCAAGATCCTCTACGAAGGACCGGAGCCGGGCACGTTGATCCAATTCTTCAAGGACGATGCGACAGCCTTCAACAAGAAGAAGCACGATGTCATCGATGGCAAGGGCGTGCTCAACAACCGCATTTCCGAATATCTCTTCACCCATCTGAACAAGATCGGCATCCCGACGCATTTCCTGCGCAGGCTGAACATGCGCGAGCAGTTGATCAAGGAAGTGGAGATGATCCCGCTGGAGATCGTGGTGCGCAACGTCGCCGCCGGTTCTCTCGCAACCCGCCTTGGCATCGAGGAAGGCATCGTGCTGCCGCGCTCGATCATCGAATTCTACTACAAGTCGGATGCGCTCGACGACCCGATGGTATCGGAAGAGCACATCACCGCCTTCGGCTGGGCCAATCCGGCCGAGCTCGACGACATCATGGCGCTCGCCATCCGCGTCAACGACTTCCTCACCGGCCTGTTCCTCGGCGTCGGCATTCAGCTCATCGATTTCAAGATCGAATGCGGCCGCCTGTTCGAAGGCGACATGATGCGCATCATCCTCGCCGACGAGATTTCGCCCGATAGCTGCCGCCTCTGGGATATCGAAACCCGCCAGAAGCTGGACAAGGATCGCTTCCGCCAGGATCTGGGCGGCCTGCTCGAAGCCTATCAGGAAGTTGCGCGCCGTCTCGGCATCATCAACGAAAACGAGCCGGTGCGCGGCACCGGTCCGGTTCTGGTCAAGTAATCTCAAGGGGTAGAGTTGTGATCAAGGCACGCGTGACAGTCACGTTGAAGAACGGCGTTCTCGATCCGCAGGGCAAGGCTATCGAAGGCGCGCTTGGCGCGCTTGGTTTTTCCGGCGTCGGCGCGGTGCGCCAGGGCAAGGTCTTCGATCTCGCCCTCGAAGGTCAGGACCGCGCCAAGGCCGAAGCCGACCTGAAGGCCATGTGCGAAAAGCTGCTCGCCAATACCGTCATCGAGAACTATACTATCGCCCTCGACTGAGAGTTGCGGAGTGGGCGATGGCCGAGATCACGAACGAATTGATGTATGAACTCCTCAAGAGGACGCATCAGCGTATCGACCGCGTGGATACCTCGCTTGGAGAAATCAAGAGCGAGCTCCAGAGCATACGCGGCACCATGATCTCGATGCATCAGGACATCCACAACACCTACGGCGTTCTTGCCCGGCATGAGCAGCGGCTGGACCGCCTTGAACTCCGCGAATTGGCAGAAGCACAAGCAAGGTTTGAACCGCACCCATGAAGTCCGCCGTCGTACAACTCCCCGGTCTCAACCGCGATCGCGACATGATCGCCGCGCTCACGAAGATCTCCGGCAAGGCGCCGGTCACCGTCTGGCAGACGGAGACGGATATCCCCGATGTCGACCTGATCGTCATTCCCGGTGGCTTCTCCTATGGCGATTATCTGCGCTGCGGGGCGATTGCGGCGCGGATGCCGGTGATGCAGGCGATCCGCGAGAAGGCGGAAAAGGGCGTCAAGGTTCTCGGCGTCTGCAACGGCTTCCAGATCCTGCTCGAGGCCGGCCTGCTGCCGGGCGCGCTGATGCGCAATGCCTCGCTGAAGTTCGTCTGCAAGGAAATCAAGCTGCAGGTGGTCAATGCCGATACCGATTTCACCCGCGCCTATGCGCAAGGGCAGGTGATCCGCAGCCCCGTCGCCCATCACGACGGCAATTATTTCGCCGATGCCGAGGCGTTGGCCGCCCTTCAGGGCAACGGCCAGATCGTCTTCAAATATGCCGAGGGCACCAACCCCAACGGCTCCATCGACGACATTGCCGGCGTCATGAACAAGGCCGGTAACGTGCTCGGCATGATGCCGCATCCGGAAAATCTGATCGAAGCCGCCCATGGTGGTTCGGACGGGCGCGGCATCTTCGCTTCGGCGCTCGACGTCATCGCCGCGTGACCGTCGCGCCCCAGAATTCGCCAGCGAGAACCGTCATGCGCGCCAAAAATTATCGCCTTTCCGCCCTGAATACCGCCGGTCTTGCGGTTGCGGCTCTCGCGCTTGCGGCCTGCCAGTCGCGCCCGGCCCCGCCGCCGGTCAGCGCCAGCCGCGCGGCGCTGCCGATGATGGAGCGCGTGGCGCTCGGCGCCAATGCCTGCTGGTTCAAATCGGGCGATGCCGCCTTCAAGCCCTATCGGCTGGCGCCGGAGCTGAACTCCTTCTCCGGCCGGCCGCGCATCCTTCTCGTGCATAGCCACAGCCCGGAATCGCGTCCGCTTCTCGTCGTGCAGGCGGAAGGCAATCCGGCGAAGCTCGATGCCTTCGGGCCGCTGATGAACGAAAGCCTGTCGTCTCGCATCGCTAAAGACGTCAACCGCTGGGCCGCCGGCGGCAAGGGTTGCTGACCCGCCCTCCCCAAACCGGAAAAGAGTAGCGCATCGCGCCGCGTCCTGACGCGGCGGCGGACGCCGCATCGGCGGCACGATGCGCTACAGGCGGGGAACCGTTCCACTCAATCCCAGAACCAGGATTTGGCGACTTCGCGCCGCGCTTCGGCCGGTGTGACGCCGATGTCGCGCAACTCGTCGTCGGTCAGTTCACGCAGCGCGGCGCGCGTGTTGCGTTTGGAATGCCAGGTCTGCATCGTCACGATGAGGCGTCCGAACCATGTTCGCGCGGACGCAGCCGGGCCGGGGCTCAGCATCTCGCCGGCGCTACGAAACAGGGACTCGCGGGCGTAGCCATCCGGATAGATTGTATCGATTGTCTCAATGTATCGATCGATATTGGCCATTTTTCACCTGCTCCTTGGAAGCGCCGCCCAATCAATGGCAGCGACTATCCAATACAATTGACACGGATGTGCCTACAATGTAGAAATTGACACCATGACAAATTGGCTTCCTGATGTTTCCACGGGCACCGGTCCGATCTATGTGCGGCTTGCTGACCAGATTGAGTCGGCGATCTCCGACGGCATTCTCGTTGCCGGCGCGAAGCTGCCGCCTCAGCGCAATCTCGCCTATGATATCGGCGTGACCATCGGCACGGTCGGCCGCGCCTATTCGCTGGTGCATGAGCGCGGGCTGGTCAGCGGCGAGGTCGGGCGCGGCACCTATGTGCTGCCGCCGTCACAGGCGAATTCGGCGATGCCCGCCGATCCGATCCGCACCTCCTGGTCGCGCTCGAAACTGCCGGATGCCGAGCCCGGCATCCTGCGTTTCGACACCACGGCGGCGCCCGATGTCGGCCAGGCCGAGGCGATTTCCGACACGATGTCGGCGATCATGCACGAGCATCCGCTCGACATGACCAGCTATACCCGCATTTTCCCACCGCACTGGTTCGAGGCGGGCGCCCGCTGGCTGGCGCGCGGTAACTGGCGCCCCTCGCCCGAATCCATCGTGCCGGCGCTCGGCGCCCATGCCGCGATCATGGCGGTCATTGCGGCGATCACCGCGCCGGGCGACAAGATCGTTTTCGAGCACCTGACCTATTCGCGCATCAGCCGCAGCGCCAGCCTGATCGGCCGCCGCACGATCCTTACCGAGGCCGATGCCGAGGGCCTCATCCCCGAGGATTTCGAGCGGCTCTGCGCGCAGCAGCACCCCAAGCTCGCCTTCCTGATGCCGACCGCGCACAATCCTTCCGTCGTGTCGCTGTCCTACGAGCGGCGCAAGGCGGTTGCCGAGGTGGCGCGCAAATATAATGTGACGCTCATCGAGGACGATCTCTATGGCGCGATGACCGACGACGAAACGCCGCTGCTGGCCGAATTCGCGCCGGAGCGCACCTTCGTCGTCGGCGGCTTTTCGAAATCCGTGGCGGCCGGCATTCGCGGAGGCTGGGTCAGTTGCCCGGCGCATTTCAGCCAGCGCGTCAGCAATGCCCACAAGATGGTTACCGGCGGCATGCCGTTCATGCTCGGCGAACTCTGCGCCCGGCTGGCAATGACCGGCGAAGCCGACGATATCCGCCGCCAGGCGATTGCCGAGATCAGCCGCCGTGAGGCGATGGTCCGGCGCGTCTTCGAGGGATACGAGCTGGCCTCTCGTCCTGGCGTGCCCTTCTTCTGGTTGAAGCTGCCCGATCCCTGGCTGTCCGGCATCTTCAAGAACGCCGCCTTCCGCGAGGGTGTGCTGATCGACGATGAGGACGAGTTCAAAGCAGGCCGTTCGGACCGGGCCTATCATCGTGTCCGCATCGGTTTTTCGACCCAGGAGGCATCCGAGGCAGAGCGCGGTTTCCAGATCCTTCGGCGCGTGCTGGAGAACGGTGGCGCCGGCTACGACAGTTATGCCTGACTGTTGCCGGAGCGCAACTTTACCCTTTGTTAACCATACTGTTATCTTTTTGACACTTCGCAACTGCGAATGCGTGATTCGAGGGGATGGGCAGAATGGCAATTCGCAACAACAGCCTGCGCGCCGCGCTGGCCATCGCATCGGTGGCAGCCGGCCTGACGACCTCGATCGCAACGGCAGCGGCGGATGAACCCTTCTTTGACGAATTGCGCTTCGGAGCCCAGGTGTCAGCCTCCGACAAGGAGGATGGCAGCTATTACCAGGTGACGATGTTCTTCGATCCCTTCGAAAGCGAACTTGCCCATGGCTGGAAGGAAAAGCTGTTGCGGCCGCGCGTCTTCCTCGGCGGCACCGTTGCCGGCCATAGCGAAGACGCCAGCATGATCTTCGGCGGCTTCGCCTGGGATGCCAAGGTCACCGAAAAGTTGTTCGTCGAAGCCGGCTTCGGCGGCATGATTCATAATGGCAATCTGGAAAACTATGCGGAATCGGGACCCTATCTGGGCTGCCGGGCGCTGTTTCGCGAATATGCCGCCATCGGCTACGATGTGACCGCGAACTGGCGCGTTCTCGCCCAGATCGAACATTCCTCGCATGCAAACCTATGCGGCCGTCCCAACAATGGCCTGACCCGCGCCGGCATCCAGATCGGCTACAAGTTCTGAGTCTGAACACAATATTCGTCGAATAATGCATTCCCCCGCTTGATTTTCCTGTCGCGCCTCCGGCAAGCTTGCGCTAAAGAGACCGCAAATTCCCGGAGCGTAGCCTGTTGCGCTTTGGCTATTTGTTTTATCGCATGTCATCCGCGCAAAACCGCTGCACACTTTTGCGCAACATGCTCTAGCGAATGGATGCCCGACACCATGACCGTTTCCAACACCCGTCCGATTACGCCGGAACTGATCGCCGCCCACGGCCTCAAGCCTGACGAATACGAACGCATCCTGTCGTTGATCGGTCGCGAGCCGACCTTTACCGAACTCGGCATCTTCTCGGCGATGTGGAACGAGCATTGCTCATACAAGTCCTCGAAGAAGTGGCTGCGCACCCTGCCAACCAAGGGGCCGCGCGTCATCCAGGGGCCGGGCGAAAATGCCGGCGTCGTCGATATCGATGACGGCGATTGCGTGGTCTTCAAGATGGAGAGTCACAACCACCCCTCCTATATCGAGCCCTACCAGGGTGCTGCGACCGGCGTCGGCGGCATCCTACGCGACGTCTTCACCATGGGAGCGCGTCCAATCGCGGCCATGAACGCGCTGCGCTTTGGTGAGCCGGATCATCCCAAAACCCGTCATCTGGTTTCCGGCGTCGTTGCCGGCGTCGGCGGTTATGGCAACTCCTTCGGCGTGCCGACCGTTGGCGGCGAAGTCGAGTTCGATGCCCGCTACAACGGCAACATCCTCGTCAACGCGTTTGCCGCCGGCCTCGCCAAGTCGGATGCGATCTTCTATTCCAAGGCCGAGGGCGTCGGCCTGCCCGTCGTCTATCTCGGCGCCAAGACCGGCCGCGACGGCGTCGGCGGCGCGACCATGGCGTCGGCCGAATTCGACGAGTCGATCGAGGAGAAGCGCCCGACCGTGCAGGTCGGCGATCCCTTCACCGAGAAATGCCTGCTGGAAGCCTGCCTCGAACTGATGAAGACCGGTGCGGTCATCGCCATTCAGGACATGGGTGCGGCCGGCCTCACCTGCTCCGCCGTCGAAATGGGCGCAAAGGGCGATCTCGGCATCGAATTGCTGCTCGACAAGGTGCCGGTGCGTGAAGAGAACATGACGGCTTACGAAATGATGCTCTCGGAAAGCCAGGAGCGCATGCTCATGGTCCTTCGTCCCGAGCAGGAAGAGGAAGCCAAGGCGATCTTCGTCAAATGGGGCCTCGATTTCGCCATTGTCGGCAAGACCACGGACGACCTGCGTTTCCGCGTCATCCACCAGGGCGAGGAAGTCGCCAACCTGCCGATCAAGGAGCTGGGCGACGAGGCGCCGGAATACGACCGCCCGTGGACGCCGGCCAAGACCCCGGCCCCGCTCGAAAGCAACGATATCCCGCAAGGCGATGTCGCCGATGCGCTGCTCAGCCTCATCGGCTCGGCCAACAATTCCTCGCGCCGCTGGGTCTACGAGCAGTATGACACGCTGATTCAGGGCAATTCGCTGCAATTGCCGGGCGGCGATGCCGGTGTCGTCCGCGTCGAAGGCCATGCCAAGAAGGCGCTGGCCTTCTCCTCCGACGTGACGCCACGTTATGTCGAGGCCGATGCCTTCGAAGGCGGCAAGCAGGCGGTGGCCGAATGCTGGCGCAACATCACCGCCACCGGTGCCCTGCCCTTGGCGGCGACCGACAATCTGAATTTCGGCAATCCCGAGCGCCCGGAAACCATGAGCCAGTTCGTCCATGCCATCAAGGGCATCGGCGAGGCCTGCACGGCGCTGGACTTCCCGATCGTCTCGGGCAACGTCTCGCTCTACAACGAGACCAACGGCCAGGCGATCCTGCCGACCCCGACCATTGCCGGCGTCGGCCTCATCAAGGATTGGGCCAAGATGGCGCGCATCCGCTTTGCCGAACAGGGCCAGGCGATCCTGCTCGCCGGCGCGCCGGCAAGCTGGGGCACGCATCTGGCGCAGTCGGTCTATATGCGCGACATCCATGGCCGCACCGACGGCCCGCCGCCGCCGGTCGATCTTGCGCATGAAAAGAAGGTCGGCGATTTCGTGCGCGGCCTCATCCAGGATGGTTTGGCGACCGCCGTTCACGATTGCTCCACCGGCGGCCTGGCGCTCGCCGTCGCCGAAATGGCGATTGCATCCGGTATCGGCGCACATCTGAACCAGATCGCCGAACAGGATCCCATTCCGGTCTTCTTCGGCGAGGACCAGGGCCGCTACGTCGTCACCGTCAAGGAAAGCAACCTCTCCAAGGTTCAGGAACGTGCCGAGGCGGCGGATGTCTTCTGCCCGTGGATCGGCCGCACCGGAGGCTCGTGGGTTACGCTGGGCAGCGCCCGTCCTGTTTCAATTGAGCAATTGCGCTCCGCCCATGAATCATGGTTCCCTGCCTTCATGGATGGCGACGGTTCTCGGGCCGCCGCCGAATAAGTGGAAGGAGCACGACCCATGCCGATGAAACCCGGAGACATCGAAGACCTCATCAAGGCCGGCATTCCCGGCGCGAAGGTCGTTATCAGGGATCTTGCCGGCGACGGGGACCATTATGCCGCGGAAGTTGTGGCCGAGGCATTTCGCGGCAAGTCGCGCGTGCAGCAGCACCAGATGGTCTACAATGCCCTGGAGGGAAAGATGGGCGGCGTGCTGCATGCGCTCGCCCTGCAGACCAGCGCGCCGGACTGACGGTGCTTTTCGCCCCAAATCCCGGCCCGGCGCCCGTTCGCCGGGCTTTTCTGTATCCGACGGAATTTCAATCCCATTTTTATCGACGGAGTTTCGATGCGTCGCCTGCCGCTTGTTTCCGGTCTTGCCGTTCTTCTGGCCGCGGCCAGTCTCACCGCGCCGGCGGCGGCGAGCAGCGCCAAATGCCACGCCAACAAATATTTCGCTGTTGCCGAGAAGGAATATGACGAAGGCGCCGGCGCGCAGTTCGCCGTCCGCGCGTTGACCGACCCGAAGACGGGGAGGAATTGCCGCTTCACCCCGTCGAAGAAGGATTTCGTCATTGGCCGCCCCGGCGATCCCCTGTGGTTCGGCGCGCTCGACGGCAAATGGCTGATCCTGACGCGCTCGACCGGGCCGCAGGGCGATCTCGTCGTCTATGATCTTGCCAGCCGCAAGGCGGTGCTCGACGTGCCTTCCGATAGCTACGAGGTGAAGAAGGGCGAGCTCTCCTTCTGGCAGCGCACCGGCGAGGCGACCGCCGCCACCTGCCCCGAATTCGCCGAACATCAGGCAAACGGTCTCGGCTCCGCCATCACGCAGTTGAAGGTGCTCGACCTGCACAGCGGCAAGCTGACCGACAAGGGGCAGCAGCGCTGCGAGGCGACGCAATAAGCAAGCGCCATATCGCAGGCTGGAATTGTTCCAGACTGCGGCAACAAATCCGGCCGAATCGGCTGGAATTCCCTTGCCGTCATTGCTATTTAAAGCGATGCATCAAACAGCGGTCCTTGAAGCCGCGCGTGAAAGGAACAGGCCCATGAGCGGCATCCATGAATTCATCGACAACGAAGTCAAGAGCAACGATGTCGTGCTCTTCATGAAGGGGACGCCGCAGTTCCCGCAATGTGGTTTCTCCGGCCAGGTCGTGCAGATCCTCGATTACCTCGGCGTCGACTACAAGGGCGTCAACGTGCTGGCCGACCAGGAAATCCGCCAGGGCATCAAGGATTACTCCAACTGGCCGACCATTCCGCAGCTCTACGTGAAGGGCGAATTCGTCGGCGGTTGCGATATCATCCGCGAGATGTTCCAGGCCGGCGAATTGCAATCGCACCTGCAGCAGCAGGGCGTTACCGTTCGCGGCGCTGCCTGAGCGTTCGCTCAACGTCATCGGAATTCATTTGCGATCCGTCAAGGCGCTGGTAATAACAGCGCCTTATCATTTTTTAGGATATTCACCGTGACAACTGCTTCGGAAGCGATGCCTGCCCAGTTGAAGGGCATGAGCAAAGTCGAATTCATTGTCCTGATGGCTTTTCTGATGGCGATCAACGCCCTTGCCATCGACATCATGTTGCCGGGCCTCCAGGAGATCGGCGCCAGTCTCGGCGTCGAAAACGAAAATCATCGTCAATATGTCGTCTCCGCCTATCTGATCGGCCTTGGCATCGCACAACTGCTCTACGGCCCGCTGTCGGACCGTTTCGGCCGCCGTGTGCCGATGCTGGTCGGTATCGTCATCTATGTGATTTCCGCGCTCGTCATCGTGCTGGTGCCGAGTTTCACCGCCCTGCTCGTCCTGCGTTTCATCCAGGGTATCGGCTCGGCGGCGACACGGGTCGTTACAGTTTCCATCGTGCGTGATGCATTTGGCGGCCGGCGCATGGCGGAGGTCATGTCGCTGATCATGATGGTGTTCATGGTGGTGCCGGTCGTGGCGCCAGGCATCGGCCAGACGGTGATGCTGTTCGGTAACTGGCACCTGATCTTCCTGTTCATCGCCGTGATCGCCACTGTCGTCGGCGCCTGGGCTTATCTGCGCCTTCCGGAAACGCTGCATCCGGAGGATGTGAGGCCGTTTACCATCACCTCGATCCTCGGCGGCTTCAAGATCGTGCTCACCAACCGCATTGCCCTCTGTTATACCATTGCCAGCACCTTTATCTTTGGGGCGCTGTTCGGCTTCATTAATTCGGCGCAGCAGATTTATGTCGGCATCTATGAGCTGGGCTCGCTGTTCCCGGTGGCGTTTGCGGCCGTGGCGCTGTTTATGTCGTTGGCCTCGTTCCTGAATGCGCAGCTTGTTGGCCGTGTCGGCATGCGCCGCCTGTCGCATGGGGCGCTGGTCGGCTTCATGGCGGTGACGCTGATGTGGCTGGTCGTGCAGATCAGCATGGCTCACCCGATGCCCTTCATGCTGTTCATCGGCTTTTTCGGCGTCGCCATGTTTCTGTTCGGCTGGATTGGCGCCAACTTCAACTCGCTGGCGATGGAGCCGCTCGGCCATGTCGCCGGCACTGCTTCCTCGGTGTTGGGTTTCCTCAGCACCGTCGGTGGCGCGATTATCGGCGCGCTGATCGGCCAGGCCTTCGACGGTACGGCAACGCCGATGGTGGCCGGCTTCTTCGCCGTCTCGGTCATCGGCTGCATCTTTGTATTAATCGCCGAGCGGGGCCAGCTTTTCCATCCGCACAATCCCAAGATTTGAGCGGAAGCGGCAAAAACAAAACGGGCGCCCCATAAGGCGCCCGTTTTGATTCCGAAGGCTTTTTCCACTTAGAGCAGGGCGAAGACCTCGCGGCGCAGCGTCTCCCAGCTATCGCGGTCGGAGGCCACCAGCAGGCCGCCGTCGACATGCTCCGGGCGATAGGGCGACCCGTCGAAACGGGCGACATAAGCACCGGTCTCTTGTGTGATCAGCGCGCCCGCAAGATGGTCCCAGGGCATCAGCTTGTTGTACATCAGGTAATGCAGGTAGCCGGCGGCAAAGGCGCGGTATTCATGGCAAGCGCAGCGATAGCAGCCGACGATGCGCAGCTTGGCCATATTGCCCATGACCTCGGCGCGGATCGGTTTCGGAATGAAGCTGGTCGAGGCCATGCCGACCATGTCGCCAAGCGCCACCGGCGGGGCCGCCTTGAGGCGCACCGCCTCGCCGTCCGGCCGCTTCAGCCAGGCGCCTGCGCCCTTTTCCGCCATCACCCAGTCGTCGCCCATGGGATCGTAGATGATGCCGGCGACGGTCTCGCCGCGATGCACGACAGAGGCCATCACCCCGAAGGCCGGCACGCCGGCGGCGAAATTGAAGGTGCCGTCGATGGGATCGACGACGATGGCCGTCTCGGCCTCCGCCAGTTTCGACAGCAGCGCCGGATCGGCGGCAACGCTTTCCTCGCCGATGAACACGACGTGCGGCGCACTCTCGGCCAGTCTTGCCTTGATGAAGCGTTCGGCCGCCTCGTCGGCTTCGGTCACGAGATCGGTCGCATCCGTCTTGGTGTGGATCTGGCCGGTGCCGAGGCGGCGAAAGCGCGGCATGATCTCGGCCTTGGCGGCCTCGCGCAATAGGTCGGCAAGGCCGGAAACGTCAACGGTCATCGTTTGTCCTTTCTTGGGCGGTCAGACCGGCAAAATCGAAGAGTTTCGGATCGAGCAGATGCGAGGGGTTCACATGCGAGAGCGCTCGCAGCATGGTGTCCTTGCGGCCCGGCATGCGCTTTTCGATATCCGCCAGCATCGCCTTCATGGCATTGCGCTGCAACCCGTCCTGCGAGCCGCAGAGATCGCAGGGGATGATCGGGAACTGCATGGCGGCGGCGAACTTCGCCAGATCGTCCTCGGCGGCATAAGCCAGCGGGCGCAGCACCATCAGGTCGCCCTCGTCGTTCAGAAGCTTGGCCGGCATGCCGGCCAGACGGCCGCCATGGAAGAAATTCATGAAGAAGGTTTCGAGGATATCCTCGCGATGATGTCCGAGCACCAGCGCATCGCAGCCCTCTTCGCGGGCGATGCGATAGAGATTGCCGCGCCGAAGCCGCGAACAGAGCGAGCAATAGGTCGCGCCCTCCGGCACCTTTTCCTTCACGATGGAATAGGTGTCGCGATACTCGATGCGGTGGGCGATGCCGATGCCGGCGAGATAGTCCGGCAGGATATGCTTGGGAAAATTCGGCTGGCCCTGATCGAGATTGCAGGCGATGAGCTCGACCGGCAGCAAACCGCGCCATTTCAGATCGAGCAGCAGCGCCAGCAGGCCATAGCTGTCCTTGCCGCCGGAAAGCCCGATTAGCCAACGCTTCTGACCGCTCAGCATCCCAAAATCTTCAATCGCCTGCCGGACCTGCCGCAGCAACCGCTTGCGCAGCTTGTTGAAGGAGACGGAGCGCGGCGCATCGGCAAACAGCGGATGCGCGCCACCGTCCTCGATCTCGGTCGAGGCGGTATCGTCGAGGGATGGCAGGGCGATGTTCATGGCTTTTCCACCGGTTGATGGGGCATGGGATGGCAATGCCCGTTTCCCGGCCCGAGTTCAAGGGCGGCAGGAAACTAAACGAGCCTGATTACATATCGAAGACGGACCAGCCGGTGCGGGCCGCCAGCATTTCGAGGGCCGCCGAGCCGAGCAGCGAATTGCCGACCTTGTTCAGCCCCGGCGACCAGACGGCGATGGAGGCGATGCCCGGCGCCACCGCCAGGATGCCGCCGCCGACACCGCTCTTGCCCGGCAGGCCGACACGATAGGCGAAATCGCCGGAGCCGTCATAATGGCCGCAGGTCAGCATCAGCGCATTGATGCGCCGGGCGCGCTTCGGCGAGACGACGCTGTGGCCGGTCAGCGGATTGGTGCCGCGTGCGGCAAGATAGAGCCCCGCCTTGGCTAGCTGCACGCAATTCATCGACACGGCGCATTGATGGAAATAGACGCCGAGCACATGCTCGACCGGGTGATGCAGGTTGCCGAAAGCGCGCATGAAATTGGCGAGCGCGAAATTGCGGTAGCCGGTCGAGGTTTCCGAGCGCGCCACCGATTCGTCGATGCTGATCGTCTCGTCATCGGCGACGTAGCGCACGAAGCGCAGCAATTCGCCGATGGCCTCGCGCGGCTGGTGGCCCGACAGCACGACGTCGCTGACGGCGATGGCGCCGGCATTGATGAAGGGATTGCGCGGGATACCGTGCTCGTGTTCGAGCTGGACGATGGAGTTGAAGGCCGAGCCGGAGGGTTCGCGCCCCACCCGGTTCCACAACTGCTCGCCGACCTTGCCAAGCGCCAGCGTCAGCATGAAGACCTTGGAGATGCTCTGGATGGAAAACTGCGTTCCGGCATCGCCCGCGATGTGGATGTCGCCATCCGTGGTGACGATGGCAAGGCCGAGCTGTTTCGGGTCCACCTTGGCAAGTTGAGGGATATAGTCGGCGACGGCGCCCTCGCCCAGCCGCGGCAGCAAAGCTGCATGTATATCGTCAACGATGGCCTGCAAGTCCGCCATAATTGCCTCTCGCCCCCGGGAAATCACCTCAAGAAAAAGGCCGCTCCTGGGAGCGGCCTTGTCCATCTTTTCGATCCGTCCCGCGTTAAAATTAACGCGAGTAGAATTCGACGACCAGATGCGGTTCCATGACGACAGCGTAAGGCACATCCGAGAGAGCCGGTACGCGGGCGAAAGTGGCAACCATCTTGTTGTGGTCGACTTCGATGTAGTCCGGAACGTCACGCTCGGCCAGGGCAACCGATTCCAGAACGGAAACGAGCTGCTTGGACTTCTGACGAACTTCGATCACGTCGCCCGGCTTGCAACGGTAGGAACCGATGTTGACGCGGACGCCGTTGACCGTGACGTGGCCATGGTTGATGAACTGACGGGATGCGAAAACCGTCGGAACGAACTTGGCGCGATAGACGATGGCGTCCAGACGCGATTCGAGCAGGCCGATCAGGTTTTCCGAAGTGTCGCCCTTGCGGCGGTTGGCTTCTTCGTAGGTGGCGCGGAACTGCTTTTCACGCAGGTCGCCATAGTAGCCCTTCAGCTTCTGCTTGGCGCGGAGCTGAACGCCGAAGTCCGAGAGCTTGCCCTTGCGGCGCTGGCCATGCTGGCCCGGGCCGTATTCGCGGCGGTTGACCGGAGACTTCGGGCGACCCCAGATGTTTTCGCCCATGCGGCGGTCGATTTTGTACTTCGATGCAGCGCGCTTGCTCATCGCATTTCCTTTCTTGTTTCTTATGCGGAGGAAAACCCCCGGCTTTAAGGAAACACGCCCTCCTTTGAGCCATCTCAGGCTCCGACAGGTTTCTCACATCAGCGAACGGAGAAGCCACGGGACATGCTAAATAAAACACCGGATATCGCTATCCGGTGCTGGGCCGGTCTTTATGGGCCGGAGCCCGAAAAGTCAAGACCGGATATCACTCTGCCGCCAACGGGTTTTCGCCATCCGGCGCATTGGCATCGCCCGGCGCCGTTTCTGCGCCGATCTCGGGAAAGGCGACGATGCGCTTGCCGGAAAAATCGGTGTGGACGACGATGACGCCCTGTTCCTCGAAATAGCCGAGCAGCCGGCGGGCGCGGCGGGCGGAATGCGTGCCATAGGCGCGGGCGAGACGGGCGTCCGAGGGGCAAGGCTCGGCCTTGATCGCCGATTTGGCCAAGACAAGGAACACACCTTGCAGGTCGTCCGAAACACGGTCGGACAGATCCAATGCCTGCCGCCACTGTTCGGAGGCTGCGGTTTCTTCGTCGATATCGGCGCGGATAACGGCGACGCGGCGGCGGAACTGCTGCAGGGTCATCGGCGAGCCGACGATGCGGCGCATGCGGGCGCGCACCAAAAAGTCCTGGTAGAGCACCGAATCGGTGCGGAAAGCGGATTCGGGATCACCGAGGATTTCCGAGAGAACGGCGGTAATGCGCTCCTCGCGCTCCTCCTCGCTCATATCAGGCGCGGACGGCTTGTTGTCCTGCACGGGGGTGGCGAGCGCCGGTGGCGTGCGGGAAAGCTCGGCGAGGATGTCCGTGGTCGGGCGCGGCGCGGGTGTGGCGCGGCGCGGCGGCGGGCGGTTGAACTCTTCCGGGTCGGGCGTGAAGATCAGGTCTTCGACATCGGCCGGCGCCTCCGGCATCGGCATCAGCTTGGGGCTGGAGGAGCGCGCCGAGGTTTCCACCGCGCCGATGACGATCGGCAACGGCCGGCGCGACAGGGCCGGACCGAGTGCTACGAAATTGCCGCGCTTCAGGTCGCGGAACATTTCCGCCTGCCGCCGGTCCATGCCGAGCAGGTCGGCGGCGCGCGCCATGTCGATATCGAGGAAGGTGCGGCCCATCAGGAAGTTGGAGGCTTCGGCGGCGACGTTCTTGGCGAGCTTGGCGAGGCGCTGCGTGGCGATGACGCCGGCAAGCCCGCGCTTTCGCCCGCGGCACATCAGGTTGGTCATCGCGCCCAGCGACATTTTTCGCGCGTCGTCGGAGACTTCGCCGGCGGCAGCGGGCGCAAACATCTGCGCTTCGTCGACGACGACCAGCACCGGGAACCAGAAGTCGCGATCGGCATCGAACAGCGCATTGAGGAAGATGGAAGCTGCGCGCATCTGCTGGTCGATTTCGAGCCCCTCCAGCGTCAATACGCAGGAGACGCGGTGCTGGCGGATGCGGGTGGCGATGCCGACCAGCTCCGCCTCGCTGCGCTCGCCATCGACGACGACATGGCCGAACTTGTCCGACAGGGTAACGAAATCCCCTTCGGGATCGATCACCACCTGCTGCACCCATTGCGCCGATTGCTCCAGCAGCCGGCGCAGCAGATGCGACTTGCCGGAGCCGGAATTGCCCTGAACCAGAAGGCGGGTCGCCAGCAGCTCCTCTATGTCCAGCCTGGCGGCGCTGCCACCGGAAGCCACGCCCATATCGATGCCGACCTGCACTTCGTTTCCTTTCCGAGGATCTGTCCCGCCGTGTCGATAGCAGAAAGCGGGCGCGGTTTCGCCCGGAGATGATGGAAATGCACAGGCTTTGCGTTCACCAGAGATTCCGGCCGTCGATAACCGTATGCGGCCATTCCTCGGCGTCGAAATGATCGAGCAGGCGCGCATTGACGGCGATGCGGCGGGTTTTTCCGTCCCATGTGCCGTCCGGCTGGAAATCCGGGCTGTCGCTATAGGTGGCGCAGCCGCAGGTGCCGCAGAAATGATGGGCGACCAGCTTCGTCTGCCAGCGATAGACCCGGTCGCTTTCCGGATGCGCATGCACCCGGACGCTGGCCGGATCGTAATAGGCAAACAGATGGCCGCGTTTCGAGCAGAGCGTGCAGGTGCAGCGTGTCAACGCCTGCGGCACGTCGCCATGAATCTCGAAGGTGGTTTCGCCGCAATGGCAACGTCCGGTCAGCATGGTTCATCCTCCTTGTTCAAGCCGCAGCCGCGCGCTTCCAGCCGAAGGCGAGCAGCCCTGCCCCGATCATCAGCGTGCCGCCGGTGCGGTTGACGGCGCGCTGCACGGCGGGGCGGCGGATGGTCTTGCGGGCCATGGAGGCCATCAGGGCGTAGGTCGCTGCATTCAGCGTTGCCAGAATTAGGAAGGTGGTTTCGAAGATCATCATCTGCGGCAAGAGCGGCCGGGCGAGATCGAGGAATTGCGGCAGGAAAGCCACGAAAAAGATAATGCTCTTCGGATTGAGCGCGGTGACGACATAGGTGTGCAGGAAGATGCGCAGCGGCCGCTCCACCGGCGCTTCCTCTTCCGCGACTGTAGGGGCGGCGACGGGCGCGCGCCACAGTTTTACGCCGAGATAGATCAGATAGGCCGCGCCGATCCACTTCAGTACCGTGAACAGCGCCGCCGAAGCAGCGAGCAGCGCCCCGAGGCCGAGCATCGAGGCGGTCATGGCGGTAAAATCGCCCAGCGCGACACCGGCGACCGTGGCGGAGGCGGATTTTCGCCCATGGCCGAGCGCATAGGAAATGACGAGCAGGATGGTCGGGCCGGGTATGGCAAGCAGCACGGCGGAGGCGGCGACGAAGGCAATCCAGTGTTCGAACGACATGAGTCCGGTCTCCCTTTGATGACGAAGCAAGCCACCAAAGACGACGCTTTGCAAGCGCCGATCGCAGCGGGGCGCGTTAACCGAGAATCGCGCCGGACGGGGCGATTTACGGGTAAACATTGGCGCCGCTTCGCGCCGGCGTGGTATTCCTCCCCGGTCGGCACTATCGGGGATCGGGAATTTGCAGAGGGAACGCTATAGCGCTACGCTTCATGACTGGGCGGGCTGGCACGCGCGGCAGCAAAGCGGCCGCTTTCGCCGCACCGCGTTCCAGCATCCGGCGTTCCTCGCCAGTTTCTATCGCGAAAAACCCGGCCATTGCGAGGAGATCGTCGTCAGCCTGTTCGATCACCGGCTGCAGCGCGTGGTTATGGCACTGCCGCTGGTCATGCACCGGCAGGCGGGCTTGCGGCGCATCGAGGCGGCGGATCTGGGGCTGGCGGATTATGTCGCGCCGCTGGTGGCCGAGGATCTCAGCGACGATCCCGCGGAAGCCGATGCGATGTGGGCGGCGATCCTGAAGGCCTTGCCGCAGGCCGATGTCGTCAGCTTCAAGAAGATGCCGCCGGAGATCCGGCCGGGCACGCCCAACCCGCTGGCGCACCTCCCCGGCGCGCTCGACATGGGTATCCATACGCAGGTCTTCGCCCTCACCGACGACGATGGCGACCGCCCCTACCGGCGCACCGGCTATTACAAGGAGGGGCAGCGGCATTTGCGGCGGCTGACGGCTGCGCATGACGATGTGCGGTTTCATATCGCAGCGACGGTGCCGGAGGCGAACCGGCAGTTCGATGCGCTGATCGCCCAGCGCGCAACACGCGCCGTCGAGCTTGGCCGCGACGACCCGTTGCTGCTGGCGCATGTGCAGCGCTTCTATCGCGGTCTGTTTGCGGACGGGATCGCGAATGGCGACGTGATGTTCGGGGCATTGTATGCGGGCGGCGAATGCATCGCCACCGATCTCGGGCTGGTCGATGGTGATACCCATCACGGCGTGCTGACCTCGATGACCAGCGGCACGATGCGGCGGTTTTCGCCGGGCACGGTCGCGCATGTGCTGATGCTGGACGCATGTGCGGAGCGGGGCATCAGCCACTACGATCTCGGCGTCGGCGAATTCGCCTACAAGAAGCGGCTGAATGCGCGGGCCGTGCCGCTCTACGAGCGCCATGAGGCGCTGTCGTTGCGCGGTCGTCTCGGCCTTGCGGAGGCTTCCATCCGCCGGCGCGTCAGGTTCGGGGTGCAGGCCTACCCTACTCTGCGGGCACCGGTGCAACGGCTGCGCACCCAGCTCAAGGCGATGCGCTACAGGACCGTGGCGACCATGACGATCGTGTTCGATAATCCGGTCGTGCAGGGCGCGACCTATTCGACGCTCAGCGCGTTCTAAGCCACTTTAAGGCCAAAACCGTTCATCAGCCGCCGCGTGGCGAAATCCGGATTGCCGCTGGTGAAGCGGGCGATATCGTCCTCGGCCGGATGCAGCGTATCGATGGCGAGCGGCAGCAGGCTGCGGGCGCGGCGCGCGATGGCTTCGGCCGGATCCAGCCAGTCGACCGGCCAGGGCGCCAACCGGCGGAAGACATTGGCCATGAACGGATAATGGGTACAGGCCAGCACGACGATATCGGTGCGCAAGCCGTCCTTGTCGACGAAACATTGCGCGATTTCCGACATCACCGCCTCGTCGGAGATCGGCTCGCCGCGAATATAGGCCTCGGCCATGCGCGCCAGGTTTTCCGAGCCGACCAGCCGCACATGGCATTGCGAGGCGAAGGACTGGATGAGATCGCGCGTATAGGCGCGGCGCACCGTGCCGGGCGTCGCCAGCACAGAAACGAGGCCGGTGCGGGTGCGTTCGGCCGCCGGCTTGATCGCCGGCACGGTGCCGACGAAGGTCATGTGCGGAAAGGCCGAGCGCAGGTCGGCGCCGACCAGCGTGAAAGCGGTGTTGCAGGCGATGACGCAGAGCACCGGATCGTGCTCACGCAGCAATTCGCCAAACAGGCGGATGACGCGCTCCTTCAGCGCCTGCTCGTCCCAGCCGCCATAGGGAAAGCCGGCATCGTCGGCGATATAGAGAAAGCGGCGGTCGGGCATCAGCACCCGCGCCTCGCGCAGGACGGTGAGGCCGCCAATGCCGGAATCGAAGACGAGAACGGGCTTCAGGTCATTCGTCTGCGGCTCGGTCGTCGTCGCCATTCTGTACCTCTGTCTTGTGCGCTGCGCCGCGCGGCGAGAGCCTGGAAAAACGGTCGAGCGATGAAATCACCCCCCGGAGAATATGAATTTCCGGCGCGGTGAAGGCGCGCCGGGAAAGGACTGCGCGTAAGTTGTCCATCATTTTCGGCTTTTTGGCGACCGGGCGGAAATAGCCGCGCGCATCCAGCGCTTCCTCGATGTGATCGAACAGGCCGAACAGTTCGTCCTTGGTCGCCATGCGCTGCTCGTTCGGCTGGAACGGCACCTCCTCCAGGTCGTCCATGCCGGATTTCATCCATTCATAGGACATCAGCAGCACGGCCTGGGCGATGTTCAACGAGGCGAAGGCGGGATTGACCGGGAAGGTAACGATCTCGTCGGCCAGCGCCACTTCCTCGTTCGACAGCCCCCAGCGCTCGCGCCCGAAAAGGATGCCGACCGCCTCGCCTGCCCGCTCCCGCTGGCGCAGGGTCGTGGCGGCAGCGACCGGCGAGCGCACCGGCTTGAAGCCGTCGCGCTGGCGCGCCGTCGTCGCATAGACGAAATTGAGGTCGGCAATCGCCTCCTCCAGCGTATCGAACACTTTTGTGGCGTCGATGACGTGATCGGCCTTGGAGGCGGCGGCGCGCGCCTTTTCGCTCGGCCAGCCGTCGCGCGGATTGACGAGACGCAATTCCGAGAGGCCGAAATTGGCCATGGCGCGGGCGACCATGCCGATATTCTCGCCGAGTTGCGGCTCGACCAGCACGATGGCCGGCCCGCCGGTCAGAAGAACGCGTTCGCTGTTGGTGCCTGCCATCGAGAAGTCTTTCCGTTTGCCGTTTCGGGGTGGAATACTCATACCGCGCCCACTCGGCAAGCGTTTCCGACCTATGGATAAAGCCTGTCGAGGGTCGCGGCGATCATTTCGATGCCGAGGCGGGAGCCGTCATGGACGATCGGCAGATGCCGCGATTGCAGTTGCGGCGGCTTGCGATTGACGAAAAAGATGCCCGTTCCCTTGGCCCGTACCCGTTCCAGCCCGGTCAACGCATCGCGGATGGCCGGGCGGATGGCGTCCATTTCGGCGGCGCGGGCAAAGGCGACGCGGCGGGCGAAGATGCGCGACCAGTAGGTTGCGGCCATCATGATGGCGAGCGTCTGGCGGATATGGCCGGGCCGCGTCACCAGTTGCCAGGAGACGCCGAGCGGCCGCGCCGCCTGGGTGACGTCGCGATAGGCGGCGTCGAGCGCCTTCGAGAGCGTGATGAGTTCGGCGCCGTTTTTCTCGTCCGCCGCCGCTTCCAACAGGCGTTGCGCGGCATCGAACCATTTTGCGAGGGCATCGCCGAGTGTCGTCTGGGTGCGGGTCGGCAGCACGAAGAAGGCGACGGCCATGCCTGCCACCGCGCCGATGACCGTTTCCTCCAGCCGGAGGCGCAACAGGTCGAGCGTCAGCGTTCCCGTCAGGCCATAGACGATGCAGATGACGATCGATATGAAAAAGGTCATCGCCGTATAGGAGGCCTGCAGGCTGAAGAAGGCGAGGAAGACCGCGAGGATGGCGACCGCGCCGGCGAGCCACGGAAAACCGCTCAGCAACGCCGAGAGCCCCATGCCGCAGACGATGCCGATCAGCGTGCCGCCGGAACGCTGCATCGCCTTGATGGCGGTATCGCCGCGCGAATTGGTGTTGGTGAAGACGAGGAAGGCCGACAATACCGCCCAGAACCAGCGGTCGCGCGACAATGCCAGCCCGCCGATCATCGCAAGGCCGGCGGCAAGCGTGATCTGCAAGGCTGTGCGCAAGGCGGGATCGTTGAGCCACCGGCCTTGCGCCGCCTTCGGGGCGGGTGCGGCCGCCTGCGGGCGATTGAAGCCGGTGAAGCGCTCGGCGCGCAGGCGCTCGACCGCATCGACGGCGGCGCGGCGCGCTTCCCCCAGCCAGTTGAGGGCGCGGCGTGTTTCGGCGGATGCCGCCACCGCCTTCCCCAGCATTTCGAGCTCGGATGGGGGAGCGACCTGGTGAGAGGCGAGGAAGGCAGAAAGAAGCTCCGGCTCGGGCAGCGACTGGCGCGACAGCACGATCAGGCTTTCGGCGGCCAGATGCAGGTCGAACAGGGCAAGGCCGATATCGGCGGCCGGCTCGTTCTCCTCCGGGAGCGCCTCGCGGCGGCTGACGGGAACGAGGCCGTCGGCCATCAGCACCGCCTCCTTCAGCCGGTTTTCCAGCCGGTTGAGCGCCTGCCGGTCCTCGGCGGTCCACATCCCGCGCACGGCGATCGCCCGCAACGCCTCGACGATATGATCGACGCGGCCGAGCACGCTGACCATGGCGCGCAGGAAGTCCCGCTGCCAGTCGTCCGGCAACACCCAGGTGCGCACCACATGCGCCGACAGCGCCGCGACCAGCGCGCCAACCGCCACCTCCGGCAATTGCGCCAGCGGCGGATGAAGATAAGCGCCGATGAAATAGGACATGAAGCAGAACATACCGACCGCCGCCCAGCGCGTTCCGAAGCGGCGCGCATAGGCGGCCATGAAGATGACCGCGAGAAAGGCGATGTCGGAAACGCTGCGCCACGGCTCCAACAGCGCGGCGAGCCCGATCATGGCGACCGCGCCGGCGCAGCCGATCAGACGGGTGGTCAGTTGCGCGGCGGCGGAAGGATCGCGCACCGTCAGTCCGCTCTGGATGGCGAGCGTGGCTGCGATGCCATAGGCCGCCGCTGGCAGTGGCAGGACCAACCGGTGGATGAGAATGAGGATCGCAACGGCCAGCACGATGGAGAGCGTCACCCGCCCGCCCATGCGCATCCGCGAATAGGCGGGATCCCTGGCCAGCAGCCAGTCCCGCAGCGAAAACCGCTCGGCAAGGAACGGCCGCGTCGGATTCGTTTGCGCTCCCGGGATAGGCATCAGCCTCCCTGCTTGCCGATTTCGCTCATCGTCGCCTTCAGCGATACGAAGCCGGCATCATCGCCGCCCTGGGTCAGGATGTCGTCGATGACGGGTTTGCCGCCCTCCTCGATGACGAGGAACTGGACGGTCGCGGCCTGCTGATACTGGGCGTCGGCGCCGAAGCAGGCCATGTTCTTGAAGGAGGCGTCGACTTCGGTGGCATTGCCCTTCTGTCCCTTGGCCTCGATCTTGACGTCCCGCAGCGGGCAGCCGTCCTGGCCGCCGGTGATGACATCGTAGTCGAAGGGCGTCGTGCCCTCGTCGAAGGCCGGGAACTTGGCGGCGGCACGGAACTTGTCGGCGAAATCCTTGCTGTAGACGGTGGTCAGCCGGGTCTCGTCGAAAATGTCCTGATAGTCGTTTTCGCCCTCCGCCCAGTTCTTGACGGTGGCGTCGATGATGTTTTTCACCGGGGCGGTGACATCGGCGGCCCGCGCCGGCAGGCTGGCCGCGAGGGCGCTCAGACTAAAGACGGAGGCGAGAAGAAGGGCGCGCATGGCAGGTGGTCCTTTACACCGGGAGGCGAATCGTCGCGAGAGTAGCCAATAGCATCCATTTGACAATCGGGATTGCGGTGCCAGCAAGGCGAAGGACCGGTCTTGCGACCGGCCAAGTTTGGGCCAATGCCGGCTTTGCGTTCCGGGATGACAATGGTATAGCGGCTCCGGACTGGTTTTCACTTTTCCGGGGTTTTCCCAAACCGCTCAAGAGGCAATTTCCATGCAAAAGATCAAGGTTGCAAATCCGGTCGTCGATCTCGACGGCGACGAGATGACCCGTATCATCTGGCAGTTCATCAAGGACAAGCTGATCCTGCCCTATCTGGACCTCGACATCGATTATTACGACCTGTCGGTCCAGAACCGCGACGCGACCAACGATCAGGTGACCGTCGATGCCGCCAACGCCATCAAGAAGCATGGCGTCGGCATCAAGTGCGCGACGATCACCCCGGACGAAGACCGTGTCAAGGAATTCGGCCTGAAGGAAATGTGGAAGAGCCCGAACGGCACGATCCGCAACATCCTCGGCGGCGTCATCTTCCGCGAGCCGATCATCTGCAAGAACGTTCCGCGCCTGGTTCCCGGCTGGACCAAGCCGATCGTCGTCGGCCGCCATGCCTTCGGCGACCAGTATCGCGCCACCGACTTCCGCTTCCCCGGCAAGGGCAAGTTGACGATCAAATTCGTCGGCGAAGACGGTCAGGTCATCGAGAAGGACGTCTTCAACGCGCCGGGTTCGGGCGTCGCCATGGCGATGTACAACCTCGACGAATCGATCCGCGAATTCGCCCGCGCCTCGATGATGTACGGCCTGATGCGCAAATGGCCGGTCTACCTGTCGACCAAGAACACCATCCTGAAAGCCTATGACGGTCGCTTCAAGGATATCTTTGAGGAAGTCTACCAGACCGAATTCAAGGCGCAGTTCGACGAAGCCGGCATCACCTACGAACACCGCCTGATCGACGACATGGTCGCCTCGGCGCTGAAGTGGTCCGGCGGTTACGTCTGGGCCTGCAAGAACTATGACGGCGACGTGCAGTCCGACACCGTGGCTCAAGGCTTCGGCTCGCTCGGCCTGATGACCTCGGTTCTGTTGACGCCGGATGGCAAGACGGTCGAAGCGGAAGCTGCCCACGGCACGGTGACGCGCCACTATCGCCAGCACCAGAAGGGCCAGGAAACCTCGACCAACTCGATCGCCTCGATCTTCGCCTGGACGCGCGGTCTCGCGCATCGCGCCAAGCTGGACGACAATGCCGATCTCGCCAGGTTCGCCTCGACGCTGGAACGGGTCTGCGTCGAAACCGTCGAATCCGGCTTCATGACCAAGGATCTGGCGCTGCTGATCGGTCCCGACCAGCCGTGGCTGTCGACCACCGCCTTCCTCGACAAGATCGACGAAAACCTCAGGAAAGCCATGGCCGCTTAAGCGTCCACCGGTTCTCGAATATGAAAACGGCGGGGCCTCGTTCCCCGCCGTTTTCATTTGCCCATCGCTCGATCAATGATGGGCGTGGGACTGGGCGTTGCGCTTGCGCGTCGCGGCCGCTTTCTTGGCGGAAGCCGAGCGTTCAGCCGCACTACGATTGGCGGATGCTTCCCCGCCCTTCTTACCGCCTTTTTCCGATGCTTCGTGCGTATCGGGTTTGCCGCGGCCGGAGCCGGATTTGTTGCCGCCGCCGCTTTCCTTGTTCACGGTCGCCCAAGCGCGGCGCTCGGCTTCCTTGGTGGAAACGCCGCGATCCTCATAACCTTCCTCGATATGTTCGGCCTTGCGCTTCTGCTTGTCGGTATATTTCGATTTGTCGCCTTGGGGCATGGCTCTTCTCCTCAACAGTCCTCGTTTTCCGCCGTGACATAGACAAACGCTACCACCGCGCCGGCATTGTCGTAGATCACGATGGGTTTGGCTGCGGTGGTCGAACAGGAAGCGGTGTTGCGGACGCTTCCGGTGGTCTCGTTCATCGCCACGGCCACTTCGGGCAGAGGCGAAAACTCCACATCGCCTTCGAGCGAGGCGAAAGCGGGCGCGGCAAGCGGCAATGCGAAGGCGACACAAAGCGGAACAACGGCACGTCTGAACATGGCTTCCTCCGGGTTCGCATGAACCATTGGTCAAAGAACAACGGCATTGTCGAATTGGTTCCGGGAGGCAACGAGAAACAGAAAACCCGCCGCGAACGGATCGCGGCGGGTGCTGACCGGGGACGGAGCGCTGTTATCAGACCGGGTCGATATCGCCCCGGGTCCAGTTCTCGATGGTTTCCTCGTAGAAATCCTGGAAGCGGCCTTCCTCGATGGATTTGCGGATGCCCTGCATCAGCTCCTGATAATAGGCGAGGTTGTTCCAGGAGAGCAGCATGCCGCCCAGCGCCTCGTTGGCACGCACCAGATGGTGGAGGTAGGCGCGGGAGTAATCGCGCGCGGCCGGGCAGTTCGACTGGTCGTCGAGCGGGCGCAGATCCTCGGCATGACGGGCGTTGCGGATGTTGACCTTGCCGCGGCGGGTAAAGGCGAGGCCATGGCGGCCGGAGCGGGTCGGCATCACGCAATCGAACATGTCGATGCCGCGCGCTACGGATTTCAGGATATCGTCCGGCGTGCCGACACCCATCAGATAGCGCGGCTTTTCGGACGGCATCACCGGCAGGGTTTCGTCGAGGATCTCCAGCATGACGTGCTGCGGTTCGCCGACGGCGAGCCCGCCGACCGAATAGCCCTTGAGATCGAGTTGCTTCAGCCCTTCCGCCGAGCGGATGCGCAAGGCCGGCACGTCGCCGCCCTGCACAATGCCGAACATCGCCTTGCCCGGCTGCTCGCCGAAGGCGACGCGGCAGCGTTCGGCCCAGCGCAGCGACATTTCCATGGCGCGCTCGATTTCCTTGTGATCGGCCGGCAGCGCCACGCATTCGTCGAGCTGCATCTGGATATCGCTGCCGAGCAGGCCCTGGATCTCGATGGAGCGTTCCGGCGACATATGATGCAGGCTGCCGTCGACATGGCTCTTGAAGGTCACGCCCTGTTCGTCGAGCTTGCGCAGGCCGGACAGCGACATGACCTGGAAGCCGCCGCTGTCGGTCAGGATCGGATGCTGCCAGCGGATGAGATTGTGCAGACCGCCGAGCCGCGCCACCCGCTCCGCGCCGGGGCGCAGCATCAGGTGATAGGTGTTGCCGAGGATGATATCGGCGCCGGTCTCGCGCACCTGGTCGAGATACATCGCCTTGACGGTGCCGACGGTGCCGACCGGCATGAAGGCCGGCGTGCGGATCGTGCCGCGCGGCATGGAGACTTCGCCAAGGCGCGCCTTGCCGTCGGTCTTCTTAAGGGTGAATTGAAAAGTGTCAGTCATCTCGTCTTCCGGAAAAGCAGGCTGGCATCGCCATAGGAATAAAAGCGGTAGCCTTCGGCGATCGCATGGTCGTAGGCGGCGCGCATGGTCTCCAGCCCGGCGAAGGCGGAAACCAGCATGAACAGCGTCGAGCGCGGCAGGTGGAAATTGGTCATCAGCACGTCTACCGCCTTGAAGCGATAGCCGGGGGTGATGAAAATGCCGGTCGGGCCCGACCACGGAGCGATGCTCCCGTCCTCGCGCGCGGCCGATTCGATCAGGCGCAGCGAGGTGGTGCCGACGCAGACGAGTCGGCCGCCACGGGCGCGCACGGCATTCAGCTTCGCCGCCGTCGCGGCATCGATGGAGCCGATTTCCTGATGCATCTTGTGGTCGGCGGTATCATCCGCCTTGACCGGCAGGAAAGTGCCGGCGCCGACATGCAGGGTGACGAAATGGCGCTCGACGCCGAGCTCGTCCAATGCCTCGAACAAAGCGGGCGTAAAATGCAGGCCGGCGGTCGGGGCAGCGACGGCGCCTTCCTCACGGGCATAAATCGTCTGATAGTCGCGCCGGTCCTGCTCGTCGTCCGGCCGCTTTGCGGCGATATACGGCGGCAGCGGCACATGGCCAACGGCGGCGATGGCTTCGTCCAGCGCCGGGCCGGACAGATCGAAGCTCAGCGTTAACTCGCCGCCCTCGCCTTTTTCGGTCACCGTCGCATTCAATGTGGCGAGATAGCAGGCCTCGCCGGTATCGCCGAAGGTGATGCGGTCGCCGACCTTGATGCGTTTGCCCGGCTTGGCGAAGGCTTTCCATTGGTGCGGCGCGATGCGCATATGCAGCGTGGCCGAAACCTGTTGGCCGCCAGCGCCCTCGCGATGACGGATGCCTTCGAGCTGGGCGGGAATGACCTTGGTGTCGTTGAAGACGAGCGCATCGCCCGGACGCAGGAAGGATGGCAGATCGGCGACGCTGCGATCGGTCAGGACGGTTTCGCCCTGGGGATCGACGACAAGCAGCTTCGCGCTTTCGCGCGGTTCGGCCGGGCGTAGCGCGATGTTTTCCTCCGGCAGATCGAAATCGAACAGATCGACGCGCATGGTCTTAGAACATCCGGATCATGACGACGCCGCAGCAAAGCAGCAGCGCGCCGGCAATGCGCCCGAGGCTGAGTTCGCGCACGGCGACGCCGAGCAGCCCGAAGCGATCGATGAGAATGCCGGCGCAAAGCTGGCCGGCGATGAAGGTGGCCATTACGGCCGCCGTGCCGATGCGCGGCGTCAGCAGCACGGAGGCGGTGACGAAGGTGGCCCCGAGGCAGCCACCGGCCACATACAGCCAGTTGTCCGGCGCGCGCCAGTCCGGCGTGACGCCTTGCGCCTTCGAGGATAGAAAGGTGATGAAGGCGAGAACCACCGCTCCGGCGAAAAACGAGATGGCGGCCGCGGCGACCGGCATGCCAAGGCCCTTGGCGAGCTGCGCATTGATCGGCGCCTGAAACGCGACGCATGCCCCGGCGGCAACGCCGATCAGCGTCCAGAAAAGTGCAATCACCTTGGGCAATCCTTTCACGGCAGATGCAAAAACAACGTTCCGCAAACGCAAAACCGCCCCGGCCTTGCCGAGGCGGTCGAAAATCTCACGCACTCATTATCAAGCGGCGGCGTCTGCCGCAACCCGCATGGAGACGATGCTGTCGGGATCGCGCACCGGCTCGCCGCGCTTGATCTTGTCGACGACATCCATGCCTTCGATGACCTGGCCCCAGACGGAATACTGCTTGTTCAGCCAGGGTGCATCGGTGAAGCAGATGAAGAACTGCGAGTTGGCCGAGTTCGGGTTCTGCGAACGGGCCATGGAGCAGGTGCCGCGCACATGCGAGGTGGCGGAGAATTCCGCCTTCAGGTCCGGCTTGGAGGAGCCGCCCATGCCGGCGCGGGCCGGGTTGAAGTGCTCGCCGCCCTGCTTGCCGTACTGGACGTCGCCGGTCTGGGCCATGAAGTCTTCGATGACGCGGTGGAAGACGACGCCGTCATAGGCCTTTTCGCGGGCCAGTTCCTTGATGCGGGCGACATGCTCGGGCGCGACTTCCGGCAGAAGCTGGATGACGACCCTGCCCTTCGTCGTTTCGAGGATGACGGTGTTTTCCGGGTCTTTGATTTCGGCCATGGTTTCTCTCCTTGCTCGGCGCAACGCCGTTTTCGATTACTTGCCGACGGTGACCTTGACCATCTTGTCGGGATCGCTGACTTCGCCGTTCTGGCCCTGGCCGCGCTTGATCTTGTCGACGAATTCCATGCCGGAGACGACCTTGCCGACAACCGTGTACTGGCCGTTCAGGAAGGAGCCGTCATCGAACATGATGAAGAACTGCGAGTTGGCGGAATTCGGATCCTGCGAGCGGGCCATGCCGACCGTGCCGCGTTTGAACGGAATGTCGGAAAACTCGGCCGGGATGTCGGGCAGCTTCGAGCCGCCGGTGCCGGCGAGGCCCGCATCGTAATTCTTACCAACCTTGCCGTGTTCGACATCGCCGGTCTGGGCCATGAAGCCGTCGATGACGCGGTGGAAGGCGACGCCGTCATATTCGCCCTTGCTTGCCAGCGTCTCGATCTGGGCGACGTGCTTGGGCGCGGCCTTTGGATCCAGCTCGATGACGACGGGGCCGTCCTTGAGTTGGATGGTCATCAGATGCTTGGCCTGCTGGGCGATGACTTCGCCGGCGAAGGAGGCGACATAAAGTGTCGCGGCAAACGCCAGGGTGAAATAGTACTTCATGCGATCTCCAATCGGGGAAGATGCTTGGGGCCGGCCTTTTCGAGGCTCAGCCCTTCGAACTGAATTTGCCGCGCAGCGCTTCCAGCACGGCGGCGGGGACGAAAGCGCTGACATCGCCGCCCATCTGGGCGATCTGGCGCACCAATGTGGCGGTTATGGGTCGCGACACCGGTTCGGCCGGCACGAAAACCGTCTGTACGTCCGGCGCCATCTGACGGTTCATGCCGGCCATCTGCATCTCGAAATCGAGATCGGTGCCGTCGCGCAGGCCGCGCACCAACAGGCGCGCGCCATGCTCGCGCGCGGAATCGACCACCAAACCGGAAAAAGCGACTACAGACAGGCGCTCGGCGCTATCCGGCAGCACGTCCTTCAGGCAAAGGCGGATCAGCTCGGCGCGTTCATCGAAGGAAAAGAGCGGCGTCTTGGAGGAGTTGACACCGATGCCGACGACCACATGCCTGGCCATGTTCAAAGCCTGCAGGAGAACATCCAGATGTCCGTTCGTCATCGGATCGAATGATCCGGGATAAAAAGCTGTCGTCATCGTCGCCCGACTCTTTGAAGTCAATTGGCTTTTGTCACGGATGGCCCGACGCCGCAAGCGCTTTACCGTCCTGTTTCACCACCATGAATAGTCGATGAACGCATCATTCAAGGTGGTTTCAGGCGCAGGATGGTTGAATGGCATCAATCGAAACCCACCATACGCATACAGGGGTCGCCCGCCATGCTCATCTTCGTCGCCCTCAGCCTGATCGCCCTCTCCCTGCTGGTGGAATGGGTCTTTCATATCGTCAAGGAAAACATCGAGATCGAGTGGCCTGTCGATGCCGGCCGCAAGGCGATCGACAGGCGCGCCCGCGCCGCCCGGATGCGCGGCTGGACAGCGCTCAACTGAATCTCAATCGATTTAGAAAGATGAACGGCAGATGAACGGGACATTCAAGGATGCTTCAGCACCGTTCATCTAAATCGATCTCACCTTCTGTCTGGAACCAATTTTAACCTTATGCATTAACCGTTCGCCAAGCAGCAATGCGGCAACGCAACCAAGGAAAAAGCTTATGCTCGACAAGATCACGATGATCAGTTTCGCCTGGATGGTGATGGTCGGGGCGATGCTGACAGCAACCGTCACGCTTTACGATCATCAAGCCAATGCTTCTTCTTCCGCAAAGGCCCGCGTTACCGAAGTGACATCCCGCGCTTACCACCTCAGCCAATACTGAGGGACAGCATAACGGAACACGATCCGTTCACGACAGAAAGGTGGTTTCCATGTTCCTGACCCTGACCGTACTCGCCGCCCTCATCAGCAGCATGTTCGTTGCGTCCGTGGTGACCAGCCTTTCAGAATTGCGCCGCGAAAGCGAAGACCTCAAGGAGTTGGGTCGTCGCCACCGCGCCTTCTGACGGATCTGTTCCGAAATAGCTCTGCGACACCTCCCTCCCTCTTGTCGCAGCATCTCGAACCGGATGGTTTCCCTCACCGTCCGGTTTATTTTTGTCCATATTTCCAAGGCGAAATCAAAAAGGGCGGCCCGATGGACCGCCCTTTTCGTGTGTTTATCAGGCCTGCGTTTCGGCTTCGCCCGCCGGCTCGTCGCCGGTCTCGTCATCGCCTTCCGGCTCGCTGATGCGCTCCACCGAGACGACCTTCTCATCCTTGGCCGTGGAGAAGATGGTCACGCCCTTGGTGGCGCGGCTGGCGATGCGGATGCCGCCGACCGGAACCCGGATCAACTGGCCGCCATCCGAAACCAGCATGATCTGGTCGCTGTCCTCGACCGGGAAGGCAGCGACGAGTTCGCCGATTTCCGTCGTCTTCGAGGTGTCGGTGGCGCGGATGCCCTTGCCGCCACGGCCGGAGGTGCGGAAGTCGTAGGAGGACGAGCGCTTGCCGAAACCCTTTACCGAGACGGTCAGGACGAACTGCTCCTGCCCCTTGAGTTCCTCGTAGCGGTCGTCCGCAAGCTGGCCCTCTTCGGAAACCTCCTCGCCGACCAGCGCGATATCCTCCTCATCGATGCCGCTGGCGCGGCGCTCGGTGGCCGAACGCTTGAGATAGGCGGCGCGCTCCCACGGCTCGGCATCGACATGGCCGATGATCGTCATCGAGATCAGCCGGTCGCCATCGGCCAGCGAAATGCCGCGCACGCCGATGGAGTTGCGGCCGGCGAAGACGCGGACGTCATCGACGGGGAAGCGGATGCACTGGCCGAGCGCCGTGGTCAGCAGCACGTCGTCGCGATCGGTGCAGGTCTCGACCGAGAGGATCGAGTCGCCCTCTTCCTCCAGCTTCATCGCAATCTTGCCGTTGCGGTTCACCTGGACGAAATCCGACAGCTTGTTGCGGCGAACGGTGCCGCGCGTCGTCGAGAACATCACGTCGAGATTATCCCAGCTCGCCTCGTCCTCGGGCAACGGCATGATCGTGGTGATGCGTTCGCCGGGCTCCAGCGGCAGCATGTTGATCAACGCTTTGCCCTTGGATTGCGGTGTGCCGATCGGCAGACGCCAGACTTTCTCCTTGTAGACGATGCCGCGCGAGGAGAAGAACAGCACCGGCGTATGCGTGTTGGCCACGAACAGGCGGGTGACGAAATCCTCGTCGCGGGTCGCCATGCCCGAGCGGCCCTTGCCGCCGCGCCGCTGGGCGCGATAGGTGGCGAGCGGCACGCGCTTAATATAGCCGAGATGCGAGACGGTGACGACCATGTCCTCGCGGGCGATCAGATCCTCGTCGTCCATTTCGAGGCCGCCGTCGACGATCTGGGTGCGGCGCGGCGTTCCGAATTCATCGCGGATCGCCTTCATCTCGTCCTTGACGATGGTCTGGATGCGCAGGCGCGACGACAAGATATCGAGGTAATCCTTGATCTCCTCGCCGATCTTGTTCAGCTCGTCGCCGATTTCGTCGCGGCCGAGCGCCGTCAGGCGGGCCAGGCGCAGTTCGAGGATCGAACGGGCCTGCTCCTCGGAGAGGTTATAGGTCAGATCTTCGTTGATGCGGTGGCGCGGATCGTCGATCAGGCGGATCAGCGGCTCGACGTCGGCGGCCGGCCAACGGCGCTCCATCAGGATTTCGCGCGCCGTCTGCGGATCGGGCGCCTCGCGAATGACGCGGATGACCTCGTCGATATTGGCAACGGCGATGGCGAGGCCGACCAAGACATGCGCCCGGTCACGCGCCTTGCGCAGCAGGTATTTCGTGCGGCGGCTGATCACCTCCTCGCGGAAGGAGACGAAGGCGCGCAGCATGTCGAGCAGCGTCATTTGCTCCGGCTTGCCACCGTTCAGCGCCACCATGTTGCAGCCGAAGGAGGTCTGCAGCGGCGTGTAGCGATAGAGCTGGTTGAGGATGACCTCGGCGTTGGCGTCGCGCTTCAGCTCGACGACGACGCGGTAGCCCTGGCGGTCGGATTCGTCGCGCAGATCCGAGATGCCCTCGATGCGCTTTTCGCGCACCAGCTCGGCCATCTTCTCGATCATCGTCGCCTTGTTCACCTGATAGGGAATTTCGGTGATGATGATCTGCTCGCGGTCGCCGCGCATCGGCTCGATGGCGGCGACGCCGCGCATGATGACCGAGCCGCGGCCGGTCTCATAGGCCGAGCGGATGCCGGCGCGGCCGAGGATCATGGCGCCGGTCGGGAAATCCGGGCCGGGAATGATCTGCATCAGATCCGGCAGTTCCATCCCCGGATTGTCCATCAGCGCGATGCAGCCGTCGATGACTTCGGCGAGATTGTGCGGCGGAATGTTGGTCGCCATGCCGACGGCGATGCCGCCGGCGCCGTTGACCAGCAGGTTGGGGAATTTCGCCGGCAGGACGGCGGGCTCGGAAAGCGTACCGTCATAGTTGTCGCGAAAATCGACCGTTTCCTTGTCGAGGTCGTCGAGCAGCGAATGCGCCGACTTCTGCAGGCGGCATTCGGTGTAGCGTTCGGCCGCCGGCGGGTCGCCGTCGATGGAGCCGAAATTGCCCTGGCCATCGATCAACGGCAGGCGCAGCGACCAGTCCTGGGCCATGCGCGCCAACGCGTCATAGATCGCGGCGTTACCATGCGGATGGAATTTACCCATCACGTCGCCGGTCACGCGGGCGCATTTGACATATTTCTTGTTCCAGTCGATGCCCAGTTCCGACATGCCGTACAGGATGCGCCGATGAACCGGCTTCAACCCATCGCGGACGTCTGGAAGCGCGCGGGACACGATCACGCTCATCGCGTAATCGAGGTACGACCGCTGCATTTCCTCCATGATGGAAATGGGTTCGATGCCTGGCGGTAGTTTGCCGCCACCGGGTGCAGAGTGCTCAGTCAAATTGAATCACGATCTTTGTTCGGAATCAGATACGCTTTTATAGCGGAAACGCTGCGTCAACGCCAATTTCGTGCACTGTCCTGCGCAGGTTTCGGCGTCCAAAACATGGCAAATCCCCAACAAAATTCGCATGCTCCGCTTCTTTTCGCCAAAGCCTGCAGCGCCTATATGCGAAGCGACCATCTTTGCCCGGAGCCCTCTTGAAACCGCCCTCGCTCACAACCTTCAAGGACGATGCGCTGATCGCGCTCGACAACCTCGCCGACCGCGCCGCCCATATGGTCCACCCGACCGTGCGGCTGGGTGTCACCGGACTTTCCCGGGCCGGCAAGACGGTGTTCATTTCCTCGCTGGTGCATAACCTGCTGCATGGCGGCCGCCTGCCGCTGTTCGAGCCGATGCGCGCGGGGCGTGTGACAGCGGTAACATTGGAAGAGCAGCCGGATGACGCCGTGCCGCGCTTTCAATACGAGGATCATGTGCGCGCGCTTGTCGAAGACCGCATCTGGCCGGACTCGACGCGGGCGATTTCCGAGTTGCGCCTGACCTTCACCTTTCGCAGCGCCAGCAGCTGGAACCGGCTGTTTGCGCCGGGAAAACTCTCCATCGACATCGTCGATTATCCCGGCGAATGGCTGCTGGATCTGCCGCTGCTGCGGCAGGACTTTTATCAGTTCAGCCGGCAGACTGTGGAGCTGGCGCAAACCGGCATCCGCGCCGAGCTTTCCAAGCAATGGCTTGGGCTTGCCCGCTCCATCGATCTCGAGGGCCCTGCCGACGAGATGCGCGCCCGCGCGTTGCACCTCGCCTTCACCGCTTACCTGCGCGCCTGCAAGGCGGACGAGCGGTCGCTTTCGACTTTGCCGCCGGGGCGCTTCCTGATGCCCGGCGATCTCGACGGCTCGCCGGCCCTGACCTTTGCGCCCCTGCCCGATCTGCCGGACACGCCGGCTCCGAAAGGCTCGTTCCGGGCGATGATGGAGCGGCGCTACGAGGCTTACAAGACCGTGGTGGTCAAACCCTTTTTCCGCGAGCATTTCGCCCGGCTCGACCGCCAGATCGTGCTGGTCGATGCGCTGCAGGCGGTCAATCGCGGGCCGGAGGCGGTCGCCGATCTCGAAAGGGCGCTGGCGGACGTGCTCGCCTGTTTTCGCCCAGGGCATAACAGCTTCTTCTCCTCCTTCGTCACCCGCCGCATCGACAAGGTGCTGGTGGCCGCCACCAAGGCGGACCATTTGCACCACGAAAGCCACGATCGGCTGGAAGCGATCACGCGGCGGCTGGTGGAGCGCGCCATCCGCTCCATCGGCATGAGCGGCGCCGGCATCGAGACACTGGCGCTTGCCTCGGTTCGCGCCACGCGCGAGGCCACCGTCGAGCGCGACGGCCATGTCCTGCCGGTCATCGTCGGCACACCGATGGAAGGAGAGACCATCGAGGGCCACCGTTTCGACGGCGCAACCAAGACCGCGATCTTTCCTGGCGACCTGCCGGAAAAGACGGAAATCCTGTTCGATGTCGAGGCGGACGGGACGCTTTCCGCGCCGCAGGTCAATATCGTCCGCTTCCGGCCGCCGGCCATCGAAAGCAGCCGCAGGGGCGGCGCTTCGCTGCCGCATATCCGCCTCGACCGCGCCCTGCAATTCCTCATCGGAGACCGCCTGGCATGACTTCGTCCGATACGCCTCCGCCCCGCCGCCCCGCCGCCTTCCAAATCGATGAGGACCGCCCCGCCGACGCCCCGCGTGAAACACCGCGACGGCCGGGGCGCTTCGAGAGCGGCGTCTCGTTGATCGAGGATGACGACGATCCGTTCCTGTCGGATATCTCAGCCCTCGATGTGCAGGCCCTGCAACCGCCGCCCCCGGCCCGCCGGCGGTTTTCGCTCGGCGGCATCGCTGCCGGCGCCTTCGGCATCTTTCTGTCGCTGGGCTTCGGCCTGTGGGCCGACCGGGTGATCCGCGACCTGTTTTCGCGTTCCGACTGGCTGGGTTACGTCGCCATCGGCGCGGTTGCGGTCGGCCTTGCGGCTTTGCTCGCCATCGTCACCCGCGAGCTGTTCGGCCTGCATCGCATCGCCGCCGTGCAGGCCTTGAAGGCCGAGGCGGAAGCGGCGATTGCCGACGCCCGCCCGAAACGCGCCCGCGCCGTCGTCGCGCGTCTGACGGCATTGACGGCCGGCCGGGCCGAGACGGCGCGCGGCCGCGAAAGGCTGGCGGCGACCGAGGGCGACATCATCGACAGTGCCCATCTGATCGACCTGGCCGAACGCGAATTGCTGGAACCGTTGGACCGCAAGGCACGGCTGCTCATTCTCGGCGCCTCGAAGCGTGTCTCGGTGGTCACCGCCGTCAGCCCGCGCGCCATCGTCGATCTCGCCTATGTGCTGTACGAAGCGGCGCGGCTGGTGCGGGCCATGGCGGAGCTTTATGGCGGCCGGCCGGGCACGCTCGGCCTGCTCAGGCTGCTGCGCGACGTGCTGGCGCATCTGGCGGTGACCGGCTCGATTGCGGTCGGCGACAGCCTGATCCAGCAGGTGATCGGCCACGGGCTGGCCTCGAAGCTTTCGGCCCGACTCGGCGAAGGCGTGGTCAACGGGTTGATGACCGCCCGAATCGGCATTGCGGCGATGGATTATTGCCGGCCGCTGCCCTTCCGGGCGCTCAAACGTCCCGGAATCGGCGATTTCGCCGGCGACCTGCGCGGCGTGCCGGCTCCCTGATTTTTGGCAGTTTTTCAAAGGGATACATGCATCGATAAGGCTTCCTTAAGGTTACCCGTGCATGGCCTTTTCTGCGCTCAGGCAACCATGCATTAACCAATATCGGGCAAAACTCGCCCTCAGATTTGGCCGTTGTCCTCTCCAAGGAATGTCTCATGTATCCGCGCTGCATTTCCCTTTTCGCCGGCATCGTCCTTGCGGCGACGGGCGCTGTTTCCGGCGCTTCCGCTGCCGAAAATGACAAGCAATTCTTCCAGTCCGTCGCCGGAAGCTGGAAGGGTCCGGGCGAAATCGTCGCCGGGAAATACAAGGGCACGAAATTTTCCTGCAACCTGACGGGCGAGCCGCAGGATGGCGGCAAGGCCGGCCTGAAGCTGGAAGGCACCTGCCGCGTCGGCGTCTTCAGCCAGCCTATGTCCGCGGTCATCTCCCAGGCCGGCAGCTCCTACAAGGGCAAGTTCCTGGACGGCGCCACCGGCAAGGGCCTCGACGTGATCTCCGGCGCCGTCAACGGCAATAAGGTCGTGCTCGGCATCAACCGCGCCAAGCTGAACGGTGCGATGATCGCCCGCCTCGAGGACGACAATGCGATGAAGGTGACGATCTCGGTCAAGGTCGAGGACCGTATGGTCCCGGTCATCGGAGTCACTCTCAACCGCCAGCAGGTGGATGATATGAAGGTCGGCTCCATCGAGTGACCGGCGCATTTCCACCACATTGTGAGGCGGATTTCCGTTGATAACAACGACCGAAGAAGCGATGTGACTTTTTTTGATCGCACCGCGACAGCCACTCGAAATTATCAATAAACCTCCCCTATAAATGCGTCGCCCGATCCTGGGCGATCGTTTATCGCATTTCCAGAATGGAAGGCCTGTATCCGCTTTTCCAGGAAATGCCCTTGGGGGATAATCATGAAATTCACGCAATTCGCGCTTGCTGCAGCAACGACCCTGCTGCTGGCAGGTGTGTCGCATGCCGAGGACCTGAAGTTCACGCTGAAGAACGGCACGAAGTCGACGCTGACGCGCTTCTATACTTCGCCCGTCGGCGTCAATGATTGGGAAGACGACGTTTTCGGCAAGGACGTTCTGGAGCCCGGCGAGTCGATCGACATCACCATCGCCGACGGCCGTTCCGTCTGCAAATATGACATGCGCTTCGAATTCTCGGAAGACAGCAATCTCGACACCACCGAAGACACGCAGGATCTCTGCGAACTCGGCGCTTACACCATTCATGAATAATCACGCTGGCGAGAGCCGCTGATGTCTCGATGCCCGGCCGAAAGACCGGGCATTTTTCTTGTCGCCGCTCAAATGGAGCGTAGCGTCCAATCAACGATCTCGGCCGCGACGGCGGTGAAAGCGGCATCGAGGGCTTTGATGAAGGCAGGGTTGGTCGCGCCGGAGCTGACGGGCGAAGCGGCGGCAAATACCTTTTGCGTCCTTACCTCGCCGTTCTTATCGTTGAGGATCTTCACCGAGATTTCGACCTTGGCGCGGCGCGATACCGTGTCGATCTCGAAGGCACGGATTTCCGTGACAATCTGATAATCGATCGCCAGCCCCTGCCCCGGCTTACCGACGCCGCCGAGTTTTCCGGTGTTCTCGAAGGCCTGCACCAGCTTGGCCTGCACCATACGCGGCAGCTTGTCGCTCCATTGCGATTTCGAGAGATACTGCACTTCGGCGCCGCCGACACGCACCAGAATCTGTTCGCTGTCCAGCGCCTTCAGCGCCGACGGCTCGGGAACGAGAATCTGGCGGTTGCGGGCGGAAGGACCATCGGCGCTGACCGCCGCCCTCAGGTCGAACGTATCGTTGCTCGCGCCGCCGCCGCAGGCCGTCAGTAGCGTCGCGACCACGAAAAACACGGCCGCGAGGCCTCCCCCACGTTGAATGCGGCCATCCGAAACGATCATGCTGCCCACTCTCTTCCCTCTACCTTTGCGCATTTCCCGCTCGGAAAGCCGCGTCGCATCCTTGCTGGAATGCTCTTAATGCCGGTTGCGGCCGTTATAGGTCTTGACGTTGTCGCCACCGAACAGCAGGCGCTGCGGATCACGATCGAAATTGCCGATGGCGTCGTTCAGGCTTTGCACGGTGCGCCGCGTTTCGCCGACCAGCGTCTGCACGTCGCGCAGGCCCGTCGAGGAGAAGCGGCTGAGATTGTCGGCAATCGGCCCGACGCGAGCATTGATGTTGTCGGCGACGCTCTTGAACGATTCCAGCGTCCTGCGCGCTTCCGCAAACAGCGAATTGGCGTCATCGGAACCAAGCAGCTTGTCGACCTTCACCAGAATGCCGTCAACGCGATTCGATGCCTTGTTCAGCTTTTGAGTGATTTCAGACGCATTGGCGATGGCGTCGTCGATCTGTTTGCGACGTGCCTGGATGTCGTCGGTGACGCCGCGTATCGACGCGGCGGCGGCGCGCGCATCCGCCATGGTCGCGGACGCATTGTCCACGGAGGAGCGGATCTTGGCGGCATCGACGGCGGCGACGAGATCCTCGACCTTCTTCAACGCCTTTTCCGCTTCTTCGCCGAAACGATTGTAGGTTTCGGCCGTCTGGCGGAAGCTCTTGATGGTTTCGGAGAGGTCGCCGCTGGAGGCGGCGATATCGTTGCTGACCTTCTCCGCATTGGCGACGATGCGGTCGACCTTCTGCGGATCAACGGCCTTGACGATACGGTCGACCGTCTCGATGGCCGAATCCAGCCGGCCGGAGATCTTGGTCACCGTCTCGGAAAGCGACGCGACGCTCTTCAGGAACTCATCGATGCCCTTGGAATTGTCGCTCAGCGACTTGGTGAAGGATTCGGCATTGCGCACCGTGTTGGTCAACGGCGTGCGGGCGTCACGCACGAAGCCCTGTATATCGTCGATGGTGTCGTCGGCCTTGCCCATGATCTTGTCGGCGGTCGCCAGCAGGTTGGTGACGCTCGACTGGTCGGCGGTCAGTACCGGCGCCTCACCGGTTTCACGCGCGGCCTGCATGAGATTGGTGTCTCCGGTCTTGCCGCCGGAGAGCTCGATATAGGCGGCGCCGGTCAGTCCCTGGATTTCCAGGATCGCCTTAGTGGAGCTGTAGATCGGCGCGTTCTCCTTCACTTCGGTGAAGGCGATGGAGAAATTCGGATCCTTGCCATCGATCGACAGGCTGCGCACCGAGCCGATGGTGATGCCGTTGAAACGCACCGGCGAGCCGACGCTGAGGCCGTTGGCGGAACCGGGAATACGGATGATCAGATCGGCCATCGGCCCGCCGCGGCCATACTGGGCCATCCAGTAGACAAAGCCGAAAGCGGCGGCGATCACCAGAATGGTGAAGAACCCGACAATGGCGTAGTTGGCTTTGGTTTCCATGAGTTCCTATCGCTGTGACGGCTGTTTCGGCAGTACGTCGGCCTTGTCATCGTCCCGATGCACGATGGAGCGGGCGCGCTTGCCGCGGAAATAGGACTGCACCCACGGATCGTCAAATTCCAGCATGTCCTCGATGGTGCCTTCCACCAATACTCGTTTTTGGCCAAGAACCGCAATACGGTCGCAAACCGAAAACAGGCTGTCGAGATCGTGGGTTACCATGTAGACGGTGAGGCCCAGCGTGTCGCGCAGATGGGCGATCAGTTCGTCGAATTCGGCGGCCCCGATAGGGTCGAGGCCGGAGGTCGGCTCGTCGAGAAAGACAAGAGCCGGATCAAGCGCCAGCGCACGGGCAAGGCCCGCGCGCTTGACCATGCCGCCGGAAAGCTCGGAGGGGTATTTGTCTGCAGCGTCCGGGGCAAGCCCGACCATCTCGATCTTCAGCCGCGCCAGTTCGTCCATCAGCGACTTCGGAAGGTCGAGATATTCGCGCATCGGAAGCTGGATATTCTCCTTGACCGTCAAGGCCGAAAACAGCGCACCGTGCTGGAACAACACGCCGAGATGCATATCGATCTTGATGCGTTCGGCATCGTCGAGCGAATCGTAATCCTGTCCGAGAATGCGAATGCTGCCGGACTGGCGCGGCAAAAGCTTCAGCACCGTGCGCATCAGCACCGACTTGCCTGTGCCGGAAGCGCCGACGAATCCGAGAATTTCGCCGCGGTAGACATCGAGATTGAGCTTGTCGAGAACCACCTTCGGGCCGAAGGCGACCGTCAGGTCGCGCACCGAAAGGATGACGTCTTTCTCCTGACCCGATTTTTCCGCGCGTTCGATGGATGCGTTGTCAGCCACGGCAACCCTCAGAAATTGATTGCCGCGTAGAACATGGCAAACAGCCCGTCTACGAGGATGACGACGAAGATCGACTTGACCACTGCCGAGGTCACATGCAGGCCGAGCGATTCCGCGGAGCCACCGACCTTCATGCCTTCGACCGCAGAGACGACGCCGATGATCAGCGCCATGAACGGCGCCTTGATCAGGCCAGCGAGGACGGTGGAAATATCGACGGATTCATGCAGGCGCGTGAGAAACACCTCCAAGGTGATGCCGGAATAGGCCCAGGCGACGAGGGCGGCCCCCGCCAGCGCCGCGAAATTGGCAACGATGGTCAGCAGCGGCAACGCCACCGTCAGCGCCACCAGACGCGGGAAGATCAACACACCGACCGGGTTGAGGCCCATGACCACCAGCGCGTCGATTTCCTCGCGCATCTTCATCGAACCGATTTCGGCGGTGATGGCGCTGCCGGAGCGGCCGGCGATCATGATTGCAGTGAGCAGCACGCCGATTTCGCGCAGTTGAAGGATGCCGACGAGATCGACGACGAAGACTTCCGCACCGAAATAGCGAAGCTGGAAGGCCCCCTGCTGGGCAATGATCGCGCCGATCAGGAAGGACATCAGCAGGATGATCGGCACCGCCTTGACGCCCATCTGGTCGACCTGATTGACGACCGAGGCCGGCGAGACGCCGCTGGAGCGTCCGAGCTTCAACTGCGCGCCGCGCACGGCCGAGCCAAGGATGTGCATGGCGAACAGGATGTCCGACCACATGCGGTAGGTACGCTCGCCGATCGGCGCAAACAGCCGCTGAAACAGCGTGCCTTTCTGCCCATCCGACGCATCCGGTTCCGGCAAGGCATTCGGCAGCGCCTCGATGAGATCGGCGATGCGGTTGCTGGCGCCTTCCAGCGCCACCGTCCCGCCGGCCTCGTCGACATCGCTTTGCAGACGGCGCACCAGCCAGGCGCCGGCGACGTCCATCTGTTCGACCTGGGAAAGATCGAGCGTCAGCTTGCCGGCGTTGCGTTCATGGCCGACCTTGCGCAGATCGTCGATCACCGGTGGAATGCCGGTATTGGTCCAGTTGCCGGACAGCGTCAGGCGATGCCCGGCCTCGGACGGCAGGGCTTCGATGGAGATACGCGCGGCGGACGACGAATCCGAATTCAACTCAGTCACATCTTTCCGGCAGGGGACGTTTCGCTTCCATTCGCCTCCTGGAAAACCCGCTTACGATTTTCCCTGGCAAACGTCGGCAGTCCCGACTCTCTTAGCGGCTTGCCCCTAGTCGTGTCACCGCATCACGGGTAAATAAAGCCATTCGTTAACGAAATTGGTCGATGGAACGCGTAAATCCCATGGCACGTCACCTCGAAACAACAATCGATACCTTTCCGATCGCCGGAACGTTCACCATTTCAAGAGGTTCCAAAACGCAGGCGCAGGTCGTCGCCTGCGTGATTCGCGATGGCGCCGATGCCGGACGCGGCGAATGCGTGCCCTATGGCCGCTATGGCGAAAGCATCGACAGCGTCGCGGCGCAGATCGCCGAGATCGCGCCGTCGATCGAGGCCGGACTCGACCGAATCGAATTGCAGAAGGCGATGCCGGCGGGTGCTGCGCGCAATGCCGTCGATTGCGCGCTGTGGGATCTGGAGGCGAAGCGTGGCAAGTGCAGCGTCGCCGCCGTTCTCGGCCTGCCGCCGATGAGGCCGCTGGTGACAGCCTATACGATTTCGCTCGGCGAGCCGGAGGTCATGGCCGAGCAGGCGCGAAAGGTCGCCCATCGCCGGCTCTTGAAGGTCAAGGTCGGCACTGGCGACGACGAAAGCCGTATCCGCGCCGTGCGGGCCGCCGCTCCCGAAAGCGAGATCATTCTCGACGCCAACGAGGGCTGGAGCGACGAGACGATCCGCCACCACCTCGCCATCGCCAGGCAAGCGCGCATCGCTGTCATCGAACAGCCATTGCCGGCGGGGCGCGATGCGATTCTTGCCACGATCGAGCGCCCGGTTCCGGTCTGCGCCGACGAGAGCGTGCATCTGA
Source organism: Hyphomicrobiales bacterium (assembly GCA_017305935.1). Classification (GTDB taxonomy): domain Bacteria; phylum Pseudomonadota; class Alphaproteobacteria; order Rhizobiales; family Rhizobiaceae; genus Metarhizobium. The sequence goes on from JAFKJU010000013.1 coordinate 132,919, forward strand.
CCGCCGATCTCGCCGCCTTGCGCGACCGCTACGACGCCATCAACATCAAGCTCGACAAGACCGGCGGGCTGACCGAGGCCTGGGCGATGCGGCAGGAGGCCAAGCGCCTCGGCTTCCGGATCATGGTCGGCTGCATGGTCGGTTCGTCGCTGGCCATGGCGCCTGCCCTGCTCGTGGCGCAGGATGCGGATTTCGTCGATCTCGACGGGCCGCTGCTACTGGCGGAAGACCGGCACCCCGGCCTGAATTATGAGGGTTCGCTCGTCTATCCGCCGGAAGCCTCGCTCTGGGGCTGACGGTAATAGGCGATGATGACGCAGCCGAGGCCGGTCAGCGCCACCAGCGACATGACGTAATAGGCATGCAGCCCAAGGCCGCTGTAGATATAGCCGGAGCCGAGGGTCGCGGCGGCCATGAAGATGCTGTTGTAGAAATAATAGGCCCCTTGCGCCGAGGCTTCCTGGTCCTCGCGCACGGCATCGACGATGCGGCGCTGGATGCCGATATGGCAGAAGGCGAAGGTGAAGGCATGCAGGCATTGCAGCGTTAGATAGCCGACATAACCCATGTCGAGCGGAAATAGCAGCCAGCGGCAGACGGCGACGGTCGCACCGAAACGGATCATCGTCCAGGCGCCAAAACTGCGGTTGAGCTGGCGGGCGAAATAGAAGGCGATGACTTCCGCCATGACCCCGGCGCTCCAGAGGATGCCGATGGAGGTGCCGGAATAGCCGAGCTCGCGCCAGTAGATGGCCGAGAAAGCATAGAGCAGCGCATGGCTCGCCTGCACCACCGCGGAGCCGATCATCACCAGATGCAGGTCGAGACGGCGCAGCGATCCTCCGGCGCGGCGCACGGTTTTCGCGATCCGCGCATTGCCGATCTTCGGCGCCACCAATCCCATCAGGCTCATGACGATGAAGCCGCAGATCATCAGCGGCAGCACGATGGAGCCGCTGTAATGCCCGATCAGGAAACCGCCGAGCAATGTGGCGAAGATGAAGGCGAGCGACCCCCAGAGGCGGATCGCGCCGTAATCATAGCCCCAGCGGCGCACGCCCGTGATCAACATCGCCTCCACGACCGGCACATAGGGCGACAGGAACGCGCCCTGCAGCGCATAGACGATGACGATCGGCCAGAAGCTTTTCGACCAGATCAGCGCAATCGCGGTCGCGAGGCACAGAAGGCCGGACCAGAGCAGGATCGAGGTGCGTTCCTCCAGCCTGTCGGCCAGCATGGTGAGGAGCGGCGCGAAGATGACGCGCATCAGGAGCGGCACGGCGAGAATTACGCCGATTTCGAAATCGCCGAGCGCATGGGTGCCGAGCCAGACCGGGAAGAAGGGAAGAACCGTGCCGTTGACGATCATCGGCGCGGAACAGACCAGCGCGCTGCGCTGCGAAAACCAGCGCGGCGCGGCGCCGCGGTCCGGGGCCTGACTGACGAGACTCATGGAGATGCCTGCTTGGGAAAGACCGGCATCTCCTATCATTCGTCACGCATGCCGGATAGGGCCAGAAATCGCTCCCTGAAAATCAGGGATTCTCTATATCCCTTCTCATATCTCCATCCCTTCTCACATCTCCGGCCGCGAAGCTGTTACGCATGTGTTCTGGAGATACCGGGGCTTACGCCGCGCGAATGCGCAGCGGCGCTTCCACCGGGATTGTGGGAAGCTGCGGCTCGTCGGCGGTGCCGACGATCTCGCGCCAGGTCAGCAATTCGAAGGTGCCGTCCTCATGCTCGGCGATCGCGGTGCAGCTTTCAACCCAGTCGCCGGTGTTCATGTAGCGGATGCCGTCCATGTCTTCGATGACGGCATGGTGGATATGGCCGCAGATGACGCCGTCCGCCTCGTGACGGCGCGCTTCGTCGGCGACCACCCGCTGGAATTCGCCGATGAAATTCACCGCATGCTTGACCTGCAGCTTTGCCCAGGCGGAAAACGACCAGTAAGGCAGGCCGCAGAAGCGGCGCACAGCGGCCAGCGCCACATTGATGGCGATCGCCGTATCATAGGCCCAGTCGCCGAGATAGGCCAGCAGGCGGGCATTGCGCACCACCACGTCGAATTCATCGCCATGGATGACGAGATAGCGGCGCCCGTCGGCGCCACGATGGATCATGCGCTCGGCGACTTCGATGCCGCCGAAATGGGTGCCGGGAAAATCCCGCAGGAATTCGTCGTGATTGCCGGGGATGTAGACGATGCGCGTGCCCTTGCGCGCCTTGCGCAACAGCTTCTGCACCACGTCGTTGCAGGATTGCGGCCAATACCAGTTGCGTTTCAGCCGCCATCCATCGATGATGTCGCCGACGAGCACGATGGTGTCCGCATCGTGGTAACGAAGGAAATCGAGGAGGAAATCCGCCTTGGCCGCCTTCGAACCCAGATGAACGTCCGACAGGAACAGCGTCCTGAATCGTTTGATATCCTGTTGTTCCGTCACGATCGCCACCCCTTGCGCTACACCTTTCATCCATTCCTGTAGAAACAGACTCATGTTTCAGCATGATGACATCCGCTGGTGATACGGGTATCGGACGATGACGCGAAATGTGAACAGGGAACGAGGCTTCCGCCGGAATTCCATGCTGTTCATTGCCAAGCGCATTGATGTATGACACCGGCATGCAGCCATATCGAGAAGAGGAGTGCGCCAACCATGGATACCTCAGGCAAACCGAGAAATGACGGGGTTCCGGTGACGGGCGACCTCGACCAGCAGGCGCTGTTCTTCCACCGCTATCCGCGCCCGGGCAAGCTGGAGATCCATGCGACCAAGGCGCTCGGCAACCAGCGCGACCTGGCGCTCGCCTATTCGCCGGGTGTTGCCGCCCCCTGCCTCGCCATCCGCGACAATCCGGAAACCGCCGCCGACTACACCGCGCGCGCCAACCTCGTCGCCGTCATTTCCAACGGCACCGCCGTTCTCGGCCTCGGCAATATCGGGCCGCTCGCCTCGAAGCCGGTCATGGAGGGCAAGGCTGTCCTGTTCAAGAAGTTCGCCGGCATCGACGTGTTCGACATCGAGATCGACGCCGCCGACGTCGCGCGCATGGTCAGCACCATCTCGGCGCTGGAGCCCACCTTCGGCGGCATCAATCTCGAGGACATCAAGGCGCCGGAATGTTTCGAGGTCGAGCGCCAGCTGCGCGAGACGATGAACATCCCGGTCTTCCATGACGACCAGCACGGCACCGCCATCATCGTCGCCGCCGCCATCCTCAACGGATTGGAGCTGGCCGGCAAGAAGATCGAGGACGTCAAGATCGTCGCCTCCGGCGCGGGCGCGGCCGCCCTTGCCTGCCTCAACCTCCTGGTGACGCTGGGTGCGCGGCGCGAAAACATCTGGGTCCACGACATCGAGGGCCTGGTCTATGAAGGTCGCACCGAGCTGATGGATCCCTGGAAATCCGTCTATGCCCAGAACAGCGACAAGCGCCGCCTCGACGAAAGCATCGATGGCGCCGACGTCTTCCTCGGCCTGTCGGCGGCCGGCGTGCTCAAGCCGGAATTGCTGGCACGCATGGCCGAGCGACCGCTGATCATGGCGCTCGCCAATCCGACGCCGGAAATCATGCCGGATCTTGCCCGCACCGCCCGCCCGGATGCGATGATCTGCACCGGCCGCTCGGATTTCCCCAACCAGGTCAACAATGTTCTCTGCTTCCCCTATATTTTCCGCGGCGCGCTGGATTGCGGCGCGCGGACGATCAATGAGGAAATGAAGATGGCCGCCGTGCGCGCCATCGCAGCGCTTGCCCGCGAGGAGGTTTCGGAAGTCGCCGCCAAGGCCTATTCCGAGGAGACGCCGACCTTTGGCCCGAACTATCTGATCCCCTCGCCCTTCGATCCGCGACTCATCCTGCGCATTGCGCCGGCCGTTGCCCGCGCGGCCGAGGAAAGCGGCGTCGCTGCGCGGCCGATCGCCGATTACGAGGCCTATCTCGATCAGCTCAACCGTTTCGTCTTCCGCTCCGGCTTCATCATGAAGCCGATCTTCACCATGGCGAAACATGCCGCCAGCGGTTCCAAGCGCGTCATCTTCGCCGAAGGCGAAGACGAACGCGTGCTGCGCGCGGCCCAGGTGCTGATCGAGGAAAAGACCGGCGAGCCGATCCTGATCGGCCGTCCGCAGATCATCGAGACGCGCCTCAAGCGTTTCGGCCTGCGCATCCGTCCGGACTCGGATTTCCAGGTGGTCAACCCGCAGGACGATCCACGCTATCGCGACTACGTCGACGACTATTTCGCGCTGGTCGGCCGCGCCGGCATCAACCCGGAAGCGGCGCGCACCATCGTGCGCACCAACAACACCGTCATCGGCGCGCTGGCGGTTCGCCGCGGCGAGGCGGACGCGCTGATCTGCGGCGTCGAAGGCCGTTACGACCGGCATGTGCGCGACGTCAACCAGATCATCGGCAAGCGCAAGGATGCCCATTCCTTCGCCGGCCTCAGCCTGCTGATTTCGCAGCGCGGCGCGATCTTCTTCACCGACACCTTCGTCAACTACAATCCGACAGCCGACGAAATCGCCGAGACCACGATCCTCGCGGCGCAGGAAATCCACCGTTTCGGAATAACGCCCAAGGCGGCGCTGCTGTCGCATTCGAATTTCGGCTCGCGCCACTCGGAAAGCGCCCACAAGATGCGCGAGGCGCTGGAGCTGATCCGCCGGCGCGCACCGGAACTGGAGGTCGACGGCGAAATGCAGGGCGGTTCGGCGCTGACCGAAAGCCTGCGCCGCCGCGCGATGCCGAACAGCACCCTGACCGGCGAAGCCAATCTGCTTGTCTTCCCCAATCTCGATGCTGCCAATATTTCGCTCGGAATCGTCCGTACGATGATGGACGCATTGCATGTCGGACCGATTCTGCTCGGCGCGGCGATGCCGGCGCATATCCTGTCGTCGTCGGTAACCTCGCGTGGTGTCGTCAACATGGCGGCCTTCGCGGTGGTGCAGGCATCGCAGCCGGCCGTCACGCAAGCGTGAACGAGGAACCGGGACGCGGCCAGGGCTCTTCCTTGCCGCATCCCGGCGAGTCTCGCATGATATCTGCGCCGGCGGCACGACCGCCGGTTCGTCGTTGGAGCGTTTCCGCTTTTCTTGGAAAAGCGAAAACACTCTAACTCTTTGCTTTGCGCAATTCCGGACGCAAAACTGCGTTCCCTACTTTTGCTGGAATTGCTTTCGGTTCGGTAAGGAGATGGTCCCCATGCGCCAGACGGGACGGGTGTTTCCGGCTTTGCTGATCGCCACGGCTGCCCTGTTGCCCGTCGGTGCCGAAGCGCGCGCGGTCTGCGAGCAACTGCGCCAGGCGTTGAGTTCGAGCAGCGTGACAATCGCCTCCAACCGGCAATCGCGCCGCTTCGCCGAGACCATCAACCAGCTCAACCGCGATATCCGCCAGATTCGCAGCGACCTGCGCCGCGCCGGCTGCTCGTCGGGCAGCATCACCGTCTATGGCGGCGATAACGAAGCTTTCTGCGCGGCGGCCGAGGACGATCTCCATCAGGCGGAAATGACCAAGCGCGGTATGCTGGAGCGCCGCGCCAGTCTCGATTCGGGCGATCGCGGCGACATCCTCGCGGCGCTGCGCCGAAACGGCTGCATGGATGAGGACATGGCCGGCCAGGAGCCGCCCGCCCCGATGCCCGACGACATCATGGCCTCGCGCGACAGCGAGATCGAGGACGATCGCGGCTATGGCATGCGCGATTTCGGAGCCATCGAGCGCCAGCCCGACGACATGCTGCGCCTCGACGGCCAGTTGAAAGGCCCGGAGCCGATGGTCGGCAACCTGCGGACGCTGTGCGTGCGCACCTGCGATGGCGGCTTCTTTCCGATCTCCTCGAATGCGACGCCTGCAGATTTTTCCCGCGATGCCGCCACCTGCGCCAGGATGTGCCCGGGAACCCAGACGGAGCTTTATTACCATTCCATGCTCGACCAGGAGACGTCGGACATGATCTCGACGGCGACCGGTCAGCCCTACAAGGAACTCTCCACCGCCTTTGCCTATCGCAACCGAAAGGACACGAAAAGCTCCACCTGCTCCTGCAATCTCAACGCCTATTATCAGGACGCGCTGAAGAAGCAGGACAGCGGCGTCGTGCCCATGCCAAGCCGGAAGCCGCAAGCCAAGGCGGAAAGATCCGTGACCCGGATCCCGACCGGCACTGAGGCGACAGAGCCCGGCATAACCCCGCCCGCAAACCCGGAAGCGGGAAGTTCGGCGAAGATCACCCTGCCTGAAGAGCGGCCATATGACCCCTCGAAATCGAAAATCCGCCAAGTCGGCCCGCAATTCCTCGGCAGCGACAGTGCCGGGATAGATCTGAAAAACCCTCAGGGTTCGATGGTTCAGCCGCAACAGTGATGCGGCACAACGCGTTAGGCAAACCTTTCAACGCGCCCAAGACGTCATCCTCGGGCTCGCCCCGTATGTCTGCCAATGGCTCCAATTGATTGACGGCACTGGATTTTCGGGCGTGTTTGCATGCTCCGGAGACGCTTGAGCATGACGTAGCGGAATGCAACGCGGCACGGCCGGCGATGTCCGCGCTTCGTGTCAGGCTGCGGCAATCTGCGTTTCTTCCGGAACTGATTCCGGCTGGTCGTTTTCGAAGATCACCGATCGGCCGCGGCCGCAATTCTTGGCTTGGTACAGCGCCATATCGGCGGAATGCACGAGGTTGCGCAGGTTGCGGCCATGCTGGGGATAGAAGGCGATGCCGGCGCTGCTGCCGACCTGGAGCGGCAGATTGTTGTAGGGGATGGGAATCTGCGCATCGATGACCATGCCGTTGGCGACGGCGAGCACCTCGTCGTGATCGGCGACATCGCGCAGGATCACCATGAATTCATCGCCACCGAGGCGGGCGACGATGCCGCGATCGCCCACTCGATCGCGAAAACGCTGGGCGATGGTACGCAGCACGGCATCGCCGGCGGCATGGCCGAAGCGGTCGTTGACCATCTTGAACTTGTCGAGGTCGGCGGCGATGATCGCAAGCTGGCCGTCGCGGACGGTGCCGGTGAAAGCTTCGAGCGCTTCCTGAAAACCGATGCGGTTGGCAAGGCCGGTAAGGCCGTCATGCTTGGCAAGGAAGCGGTTGCTCGCCTCGCTGCGCTGCAGGGCCCGCACCAGCATCCCGAAACGCCAGGCGATGAAGCCCATGGCAATCGCCGCGAGTGCCGAAAGCAACGCCACCTTGGGCATGACCGCCTTCCAGATGGTCGGGCCGGGCGCGTTCGGCTGCCAGGCGACGAGGAACGGGCCATCGGTAAAACCCTTGCCGACCGGCGTGTAGGCCGTCGGGCGCTCCTTGAGCTCATCTTCCTTGACCACATGCAGGCCGCCGATGCCGAGCCGTTCGCTCATCGTCGCCAGCATCTTGTCCGAGATCGGCTTGACGCTGACCATGAGCGTCGGCTGCTCGAAGCCGGCGGGGATAAACAGCGAGCGCGGCAGCACCGCCTGGACGACGACGATGCTGAGACGGCCATCGACCATGCGCATGTCGGCGGCATGGATGAAGGGCAACTCCGGTGACAGCTTGTCGGGATCGGGCGCCGGCCTGCGGACGACGAAACCGCCATCGCTTTTCTTCAGCGCCGCCCAGTATTTCTGCGTCGCCTCGTAAACGAGGTCGTCGATCCAGAAAAGCAGCGCGTCGGCTTTGTCGGGAGAGACCTCCTCGCCGCGATTGACGGCAACGACCGCTTGCTTGCCCGACGGCGCGAAAACCGTCCACGAAAAGCCGAATTCCGACCACAGGCGAGTGCGAAGCTGGCGCTCGACGAAATAATGGCTGAACTCGGACGAACGGATTTGCGCGACCGTCGCATCCCAGATCGAGACCGCCGCCTGATATTTGACGATCTCGTCGATCAGGTGCTGGAACTCCTGCTGCACGAGCTTGCGCTCCGTCGCCTGGCCGAACTTGTTGGCCTGCTCCACCGAGGCATCGAGCACAAGGAAAACGCTGGCCGCGAAGACGACGACCAGCAGCGCGCAGGCTGTATGTATGCCATGCACCATCCAGTTGGAGGTTTTTGCAAAGAGTCGCGCCGTCATCGCCGTCATTGTTTCCTCGTGGACTGGAACGCCCAAGTGTATTGGTGTGGACGCTAGCACAAGGGCCGAAAGAGACGCTTAAACGGCTTGGTAACGAAAGGCTTAACTGGGGCCGGTTTCAAGCCGGAGCATAACGGACATAGGCGAAGGAACCGCCATCCGCCGACCAGTTTGGGACATTGATCGTGCCCTGCCCGCCGAAAAGCGACATTAGCGTGCGCGGGTTGGATCCATCCATGCCCATGATTCGCAGATGGACATCGAGGTCGCGCGGATGATCGACGATATCGGGCGCATAGGCGAGATAGAGCACCCTGTCGCCGGCAGGCGACGGATGCGGAAACCAGTTGCCAAGGGGTTCGTCTGTCACCCGCTCCAGTCCGCTGCCATCCGGGTGAATGCGCCAGATCTGCATCAGGCCGCTGCGGCTGGAGTTGAAGTAAATCCATTGCCCGTCCGGTGAATAATCGGGACCGTCGTTGCGCCCCTCGCCGAAGGTCAACCGGGTTTCCTCGCCACCCTCGACGGCGATGGTGTAGATGTCGAAGACATCGCCGCGAATGCCGCAATAGCAGACATGCGCGCCGTCCGGTGACCAGCCGTGCCAGTAGGATGGCAGGTTCGGCGTCAAAAGGCGCGGCGTTCCACCCTCGATTGGCAGGATATAGATGGCAGACTTGCCGAATTCCGTCTTGTCGGTGATCGCCAGCCAGCGCCCGTCCGGCGAGACGCCGTGGTCGTTGTTGCAACGCTCGGCGAAACCGGTGTCGACCGGTACAGGCGCGCCACCGTCCAGCGGCAGGCGATAGAGGCGGCCTTCACCATTGATCAGGAGATGACGGCCATCCGGCGCGAAATTCGGCGCTTCCATCAAACTGGCCGTCTGCCAAACGACCCTGTTCCGCCCCGTTGCGATATCGTAGATCTCGACTGAACTGCGCATGGCTCCTCCCTCCTCCCGTCGTTTTCCTTAGCGTAGACGCGGCCGCCGGCGCCAGTTTTTCCCGCAAAATAAACTCGACGACCGTTTTCCATCTGGAAAAGACCGCGCGGACTGTTGAACGTTAACGGTTCATCTAGCGTTCAGGACGGACGTGTGACAGTACGGTGAAGGTTTTATGACGTTTATGTTGCGGATTGCGTGGAGGTAGGGTTGGTCGAGTTCAGGTCAAAGGCGACGGATAGGGTTACGTTCATCGACCGGTCCTTCCCTATCTCGTCTGCGGATGGCGCGGGTCGACTGGCGGCGCTTGCCCTCCCTGTCGCCAAGGCCGTCATCATCGCCCTGTTGCTGACGATTGCGGTGGAATGGGTGGCGCGTGGCGCCACGACCGATGTCGGCAATTTCCTGCTCTCTGCCTCGCGTCCCGGCAAGACTACCGTGGCGCTGCTGGCGCTTTCCATCCTGTGTCTCGATGCGCTGCTTGGCCGCCGATACCAGTCGCTGCTCATCATCGTGCCGCTGACGCTCATTCCGGCCTTCGTGTCGAACCAGAAGCAGCTTTTTCTCTCCGATCCGCTCTATCCAACCGATTTCCTGTTTGCGCGCCAGATCGTGGAACTGCTGCCGGTGATGGTCAGCCAGCGGCCGTGGACGGCGGTGGCGCTGTTCGTCGGGGTCGTCGCGGGCGTGGTTGCCATCGTCTATCTGTTGACCCATGCCTGGAAACGGTTTCCGGCCATCGCGTGGCGCCGCCGCTGGATCACTGTGGCGATGACGCTGCCGATCCTGGTCGGCTTCGGCTCCATGATGGATTATTCGCAATTCTCCTGGCTGCGCGACCGGCTGCAAGTCATCCCGATGATGTATGACCAGAAGGAAAACTATCGTCACAATGGCTTCCTTCTCGCCTTCGCCTTCAACCTGCCTATGGCCAATGTCGCCGCACCTGCCGGTTATGGCGGCGATGCGATGGCGAAGATCCCGGCCGCCGACATTCCCTTCGCCGCCGGCGGCGGCGACCATCCTGACGTCATCGTGCTGATGAGCGAATCGCTCTGGGATCCGACCCGGATGACCAATGTGAATTTCTCGGCGGATCCCATGCCGGTGATGCGTGAGAATGCGTCGGGCAATTCCTTCTCGCCGGAATTCGGCGGCATGACCGCCAATGTCGAGTTTGAAGCGTTGACCGGCTTCTCGAATGCCTTCCTGCCCTATGGCAGCATTCCTTATCAGCAATATGTGCGCCGTCCGCTGCCGTCGCTGGCGACCTTTTTCCGCGCCGAAGGTTATGCCGCGCGCGCCATCCATCCCTATCAGAGCTGGTTCTGGAACCGTGGCGAGGTCTACAAGGCCTTCGGTTTCGAGGATTTTCTTTCAGAGGAAAACCTGCCGGCCCTCGACAAGCGCGGTTTCTTCGCCTCCGACGATGCGCTGTTCAAGGAGATCATGCGTGAAGCCGATGGCATGGATCGTCCGTTCTTCTTCTTCTCGGTGACGCTGCAGGGCCATGGACCCTATGAGCCGAACCGCTATGCCCGCAACACCATCGACGTGAAAGGAAACCTGGCCGAAGACGAGCGCCAGACGCTGGCAACCTATGCGCAGGGCGTCAAGGAAGCCGACGACAGCCTGAGAATGCTGATGGATTGGGCAGAGAAGCGCGAACGCGAAACCATCATCGTCGTCTTCGGCGACCATCTGCCGCCGCTCGGCAAGGCTTATGTCAGCTCCGGCTACATGGGTGCGCAGGTCGCGACCCGCAAGGCGCCGCTGGATGTGATGAAGCGCGAACACGAAACGCCGCTGATGATCTGGTCCAGCCGTAGCGGCAAGCAGGATGTCGGCACGATCAGCCCGGCCTTCATCTCGCGCCATGTGGTCAGTCTCGCCGGCTTCAAGCATCCTTATTACACGGAATTCCTCGGCGAGGTGGAAAAAAAGTATCCCGTCGTCGATCGTTACATGCTGGTTTCGCGCGACGGCGAAGCCAAGGCGGACTGGTCGATGAAGGGCCAGACGATCGACCCGCTGATCCGCGATTATCGCTATATCCAGCACGACATGATGTTCGGCAAGGAATACAGCGTCGATCGCATGTTTCCGAGTCACGCCTGGATCGCGCAACCGGCAAGCTGAGACAGCGCACGAAAACATACCGGCTGCGGTTCCGCAGGGAACAGACTTCCGAGATCACTTCGACGAAAGTCGCAATGTGTAGAGATTCTTTATTTGCAATCGCAAAGGAAGCCTCTACAGCATTCGTTATCCCATCGTCGATATCCGACCCGGAAGACCATGTTTCACACGCAGGATCAAAATGGCCGGCGCGCGCTGGAGACGCCCCTCCTGACTTTGGAGGATATCGCCTCAAGCCCTCGCTTTCTGGAAATCGAAGTGCGCATCGCGCGCCATCTCGTCAGCATCCACGAAAAATCGCCACGGCTGGCGCGGCTGAAAGCTTCGCATCAAAAGTGGTTCCTGACGCAGATGCTTTTCGCGCTGCAGCTTGAGCGGGATGAAAGCGAAGCGCAGTCCGGCCTCACCCCCAGCCGGCTTTACGAGGCGGTGGCAAAATACGGCATCGCCAGCCGCAACACGGCTGCCAGCCTGCTCTCCGAAATGCAGGTCTATCGTTTTCTGCGCAAGATTCCAAATCTGCAGGATCGGCGCATGCATGTCTACGAGACAACCGAAATCGCCGATACGGCGATGCTGAGCTGGTTCAACGGCCATATGGCCTGTCTCGACGAACTCGACGGCGGCAATCGGCTGGCGCTCAGCGAAAGCACACCGCAGCTCTTCGCGATGTCGCAGCCGCGCGCGGCCCGCGCTCTGATGGACGATCCCAGTTGGCGGGAACTGCCCGAAACGATCGGTTCGTTCATCTGGTCGGAATCCGGCGGCATGATCCTGCATGAGCTGGTCAGCCGACTGACTGTCGAATGTTTCGAGGCCGAGCGCGTCTATATCGGCGAAGTCGGCATCGCCGAGCTTGCGCGCAAATATACGATCTCGGTGACCAACCTGAAGCGCATGTTCAATCCGACCGAGGAGAACGGCCATGCAGGCTGGGAAAAGCCGCGCCGCAAAGGGCGGTTGTGGTTTTCCCGCGGTTTTATGGACGATTATTTCGCCTGGCAGGCGACAAAGTTCGCCGCTCTCGACGAAGCGGTGCATTGGGCTGCCGAACGACTGGATGCGTCGGGGAAGCTTGGAAGCGGCGTCACGCCGGTAGCGGATTGCAACCCGCGCATGGCGACATCCGCCTGAGGCGGATATCGCTCAGGCCGGGGCGACCGAGAGCCCCGGCGAACCCTTCCGATATTGCGGCGCGCCGTCCTCGATATCGTAGAATTGCGCCCTGCCCTCGCAGAAGATGTGGCGGCCGATCTTGCCTTCCAGAGGCGTATCGAAGGAGCCCGCGAGGATCGAGATCCATGCGCCGTCATTCTCCTGCCAGAACATAGCCGAGCCGCAGGTGGCGCAGAAGCCACGCCGGGCGAAGTTGCTGGCCGCATACCACGTCATCGCTTCCTCGCCTTCGATCGTGAGGTCGGTTCGCTTCACGTTGGTGGCCGCGTAGAACAGGCCTGTCTGCTTGCGGCATTGCGCGCAATGACAGGCGACGATTTCCCTGAGGGCGCCATGCGCGCGAAAACGCACCGCGCCACACAGGCAGGAGCCGTCGTGAATTTCACCCATGTCTTCTCCCCTTTATCGATTGTTGCAAACGGCACTGTGCCGTCGCCAACCGTCAGATCAATTTCATTCCATTGAAGAAAAGCATCAATGCCGTTGAATGGAACGGCCATAAAAAAACCGGGCCGCGAGGGCCCGGTTTCGATCTTTTCCGAAAGCGGGAGGGATCAGGCGCTGGCGACCGCCAGCTTCTTCTCGTCCATGGCGCCCTTCATGCGCTCGGCCAGCAGGAAGGCCAGTTCGAGCGCCTGGTCGGCGTTGAGGCGCGGGTCGCAATGGGTGTGGTAGCGATCCTGCAGATCCTCGGCCGAAACGGCGCGGGCGCCGCCGGTGCATTCGGTGACGTCCTTGCCGGTCATCTCGACATGGATGCCGCCCGGATGCGAGCCTTCGGCGCGGTGGATCTGGAAGAAGCTCTCGACTTCTGACAGGACACGCTCGAACGGACGGGTCTTGTAGTTGTTGAGCGTGATCGTATTGCCGTGCATCGGGTCACAGGACCAGACCACCTTGCGGCCCTCGCGCTCGACGGCGCGGATGAGGCGCGGCAGGTGCTCTGCGACCTTGTCGTAGCCGAAACGGCAGATCAGCGTCAGGCGGCCGGCATCATTGCCCGGATTGAGGATGTCGATCAGTTCCAACAAGCCGTCGGCGGTCAGCGACGGGCCACACTTCAGGCCGAGCGGATTGCGGATGCCGCGGCAGTATTCGATATGGGCATGGTCGGGCTGCCGGGTACGGTCGCCGATCCAGATCATGTGGCCGGAGGTCGCATACCAGTCGCCCGAGGTCGAATCGACGCGAGTCAGCGCCTGCTCGTAGCCGAGCAGCAGCGCCTCATGGCTGGTGAAGAAATCGGTCTCGCGCAGGCTCGGATTGTTGTCCGAGGAGATACCGATGGCCTTCATGAAGTCCATGGTCTCGGTGATGCGCGCCGCCAGCTTGCGGTAACGCTCGCCCTGCGGGCTGTCCTTGACGAAGCCGAGCATCCACTGATGCACGTTTTCGAGGTTGGCATAGCCGCCCATGGCGAAGGCGCGCAGCAGGTTGAGCGTCGCGGCCGACTGGCGATAAGCCTCGATCTGGCGCTCGGGGCGCGGAATGCGGGCTTCCTCGGTGAATTCGATGCCGTTGATGATGTCGCCGCGATAGCTCGGCAGCGAGAGATCACCCTGCTTCTCGATGTTGGAAGAGCGCGGCTTGGCGAACTGGCCGGCGATGCGACCGACCTTGACGACCGGCTGCTGGGCGCCGAAGGTCAAGACGACGGCCATCTGCAGGAAGGCGCGGAAGAAGTCGCGAATGTTGTCGGCGCCATGCTCGGCAAAGCTTTCGGCGCAATCGCCGCCCTGCAGCAGGAAGCCGCGGCCTTCGGCGACATTGGCGAGCGCCTTGGTCAGGCGGCGGGCTTCGCCGGCGAACACGAGCGGCGGATAGGTGGCGAGCTGATCTTCGGCTGCATGCAGCGCTGCCTGGTCGGGATAATCCGGCACCTGCTGGATGGGTTTTTGCCGCCAGCTGTTCGGGGTCCAATTCTGTGCCATGTTACTCACCTGCTCTTACGGATACTTCTATGAAGAGATCCTTGCCCGTCCATGATTTGGATGCGGGCTTATAAACCTTTCATTAGCGCTTGCATAGCCGCAACCGCCATCGAATCGGATGCCGCCTTCGGCTGCTTTCCCGATGGTTCCGGCGATCACACACGCTCGCCGTTGACGATGCGATAGCTCGGATTGTACATCGTCACCAGCTCTTCCGCGGCCGTCGGATGCACGGCCATGGTGCGGTCGAAATCCGCCTTGGTGCAGCCGGCCTTGAGGGTAATGCCGAGAAGCTGGGCCATTTCGCCGGCGTCGTGGCCGAGGATATGGGCGCCGATCACCTTGCGGTCGGCGGCATTGACGATCAGTTTCATCAGCATCTTTTCCTGTCGGCCCGACAGCGTCGCTTTCATCGGCCGGAATTCGGCGCGATAGACCTCGATCTCGGCATACTTCGCGGCTGCCGCTTCCTCCGACAGGCCGACCGTGCCGATTTCCGGCTGCGAGAAGACGGCTGTGGCGATCAGGTCGTGATCCGGCCTGGTCGGATTGTCCTTGTAGACGGTCTCGATGAAGCACATGGCTTCGTGGATGGCGACCGGCGTCAGTTGCACGCGATCGGTGACGTCGCCGAGCGCGAAGATATGCGGCACGCTGGTGCGCGAATATTCGTCGACGACGATGGCGCCGCGCGCATCGGTCTTCACACCGGCAGCCTCCAGTCCGAGACCCTTTGTATGGGGATCGCGGCCGAGCGCCAGCATAACGGTATCGAAGGAAAGCGTGCCGCTTTCCTTGGTCTCGACCGACAGCGTGTCACCGTCGCGCGATACCTGGGTGATGATGTCCTGGCAGAGGATGCGGATGCCCTTGGCGGTCATTGCATTGTGCAGGCCGCGCCGCAGGTCGCCGTCGAAGCGGGAGAGGATCTCCTTGCCGCGATAGATCAGCGTCGTCTCGACGCCGAGGCCATGGAAGATGTTGGCGAACTCGACCGCGATATAGCCGCCGCCGGCGATCAGGATCGACTTCGGCAGCTTTTCCAGATGGAAAGCCTCGTTGGAGGAAATGCACAATTCATGGCCGGGCAGGTCCGCGTGCGGGTTCGGCGTGCCGCCGGTGGCAATCACGATATGCTCGGCGGTGAAGGTCTGTCCGGTGCCGGTAAGGCGCACGGTGTGAGCGTCGACCAGTTCGGCGCGACTGTCGAAGATATCGGCCTTGGCATTTTCGAGGCCCTTGCGATAGAGGCCCTCCAGGCGGTCGATTTCCTTGTCCTTGGCGGCGATCAGCTTGGCCCAGTCGAAGGAGGTCTCGCCGACCGTCCAGCCGAAACCGGCGGAATCCTCGAACTGCTCGTGGAATTGCGCGGCATAGACGAACAGCTTCTTGGGAACGCAGCCTCGGATGACGCAGGTGCCGCCGTAGCGGTATTCCTCGGCAATGCCGACCTTCTTGCCCATGGACGCCGCGACGCGGCCGCTGCGCACACCGCCGGAGCCGCCGCCGATGACAAAAAGATCGTAATCGTAAGTCGGCATGGGATGCTCCTTTGGCAAAGTCGAAACGGATTTAAGCGGATATAGGAAGAGGATCGCGCAAAAGAAAAGCCCGGAAAATCCGGGCTTGGAAGATTTTTCGGGTCGGCAGGCTTATTGCTGGGCCTGGGCCGGCTTCTTGGCGCCGCCTTCGGCCTGTGCCTGCGAGCCGATGGTCTTTTCCAGCGCCGCATCGCTCTCCTTGGCGAGGTCGCGGGAAATGCCCGAAGCCCAGATATCGGCGGCCTTCATCATCTCGCGGGTCGCGACCGGGCCGTCCTTCAAAAGCTTCTTGCCGACGTCGGACTGGTAGAAGGCCGAGATCGCCTTCAACTCGTCGAGCGTGAAGGTGTTGGCATAGATGCGCGCGGCTTCGCGCTCCAGATCGCCGCGGCGGGTGGCCAGCGAAAGTGCCTTCTCGTCCACCGTCGCGGTGATTACGTCGGTAAAGTTCGGCGATGCCTGGATGAGCTGCGCCTTGAGCTGCTCGGCCAGGTTCGGCAGAATGCGATCGAAGGCGTTCGTCAGGTTGAGCGACTGGATGGTCGCGCGCGCCGCCGCGATCTGCTCCTCGCTGACATCATCCGCGCGCGCCGCCGAAACAAGGGCTACGCTGGAAAGAAGAACGGCGCCGACGGCAAGACGGCAGGTTGCCGCAAAAGTCTTCATGAATGATGCTCCTGTCACTGTTTCGCTTCCAGTGTCCTCGCGCCCGAAGGGCCTGCGATCACGGCAAGCGATGCTATGTTTATGAACAGCCCGTGCTCCACCACACCGGGGATCGAATTCAGCTGGCTCGAAAGCGCCTCTGCATCAGGAATACGGCCAAATGATGCATCGAGAATGAGATGTCCGCCGTCGGTCATGAAAAGCCCGTCGCCGGAGGAACGCAGCTCCAATTCGCCGGAAAGACCGAGGCGCGCGGCCACCTTTTCCACCGCGATGCGGGTGGCGATCTGGCCGAAGGCGTTGATCTCGATCGGCAGCGGAAAGGCGCCGAGCGTCTCGACGACCTTGGTCTCGTCGGCGATGACGATCATGCGCTGCGAGGCACAGGCGACGATCTTTTCGCGCAGCAGCGCGCCGCCGCCGCCCTTGATGAGGCGCAGCGAGGCATCGACCTCGTCGGCGCCGTCGATGGTGAGATCGAGTTCCGGAAGTTCGTCCAGGGATTTCAGCGGCACGCCGAGTTCGACGCAGAGACGCGCGGTGCGCTCGGAGGTGGGCACGCCCTCGACCTTCAGGCCGCCTGCGACCTTTTCGGCCAGCAGCCTTACGAATTCCTCAGCGGTCGACCCGGTTCCGATCCCCAGCCGCATGCCGTTTTCGACATGCTGAAGCGCCGCTTCTGCGGCCTTGATCTTCATTTCGCGGGCGTCCATGCGCCAAAAGCTCCGGTCTGTTACGTTGAAAGCTGTTTACACGCCCGCACGGCGGAACGAAAGAGCCATTCGAACAAATCGCCGGGCTTGCGAAAACATTCGATGGCCGAGGCGAAAACACGCAATTGAATTCATCGGCGCCTTCGCCTAAGCCGGCAGGCAATCGACATCCATGCGGAGCCCGAAAACCTTGCCTTCCCCCCTCGTCGTCTTCGATCTCGACGGGACGCTGGTCGATACAGCGCCCGATCTCATCGCCTCGCTCAACCACACCATTGCCGCCGCCGACCTGGCGCCGGTCGGTTATGAGGATCTGACCCATCTCGTCGGTCATGGCGCGCGCGCCATGATCGAGCGCGCCTTCCGCATGCGCGGCCAGCCGCTCGACGAAGAGGGGCTGGCGCCGATGATGCAACGATTCCTGACCTATTACGGCGACACCATGCCCGGCGACAGCCGGCCCTATCCCGGCCTCGACGCCGCGCTCGACCGGCTGACCGATGCCGGCTTTACGCTGGCCGTCTGCACCAACAAGCCGGAGGCGATGGCGCGGCGGTTGCTGGAGGGTCTCGGCATGACCCACCGCTTCGCGGCGATCACCGGCGGCGACACGTTCACGGTGCGCAAGCCGGATGCCGCGCACCTGACCGGCACCGTCGAGCGCGCCGGCGGCGATCTCGCGGCGACGCTGATGGTCGGCGACAGCCTCAACGACTGCCTCGTCGCCCGCAATGCCGGCGTGCCGGTGCTCGGCGTGCCCTTCGGCTATTCGGATGCGCCGATCGAGGCGCTCAATCCCGACCGCGTCATCCAGCATTTCGACGAGTTGACGCCGGAACTGGTCGAGACGCTGCTGAAGCGCCGATCCTGAAACGAAAACGCCCGCCGGAGATAATCCGGCGGGCGTTTTTCATTCGAGGCATATGCCTTGATTATTGCGGCAGCTTGTCGTCGACGCCGGCTACGTAGAAATTCATGCCGAGCAGCGTGCCGTCATCAGACTTTTCGCCGGCCTTCAGCCATTCCGAACCGTCCTGCTTCTTCACCGGGCCGGTGAAGGGATGCAACTCGCCCGACTTGATCTTGGCTTCGGTTTCCTCGGCCAGCTTCTTCACGTCGTCGGGCATGTTGGTGTAGGGCGCCATGGTCAGGATGCCGTCCTTGAGGCCGTCCCAGATCTGCTCCGACTTCCAGGTGCCGTCGAGCAGGGCCTGGGTGCGCTTGATGTAATAGGCGCCCCAGGTGTCGACGATGGCGGTCAGCTGCGTCTTCGGGCCGGCGGCGATCATGTCGGAGGCCTGGCCGAAGGCGTGAATGCCGCGTTCGGCGGCGACCTGCATCGGCGCGGTCGTGTCGGTGTGCTGGGTCAGGATATCGACGCCCTGGTCGGCCAGCGCCTTGGCGGCATCGGCTTCCTTACCCGGATCGGCCCAGGTGTTGGCCCAGACGACCTTGATCTTGAAATCGGGATTGACCGACTGCGCGCCGAGCACGAAGGCGTTGATGCCCATCACCACTTCGGGGATCGGGAAGGAGGCGATGTAGCCGGCGACGCCGGTCTTCGACATCTTGGCGGCGATGACGCCCTGGATATAGCGGCCTTCATAGAAGCGGGCATTGTAGGTGCCGACGTTTTCGGCCGACTTGAAGCCGGTGGCGTGTTCGAACTTCACCTTCGGGAATTTCTGGGCGACCTTGATGGTGGCGTCCATGAAGCCGAACGAGGTGGTGAACACCAGCGAGCAGCCGGAGCGGGCCATGCGCTCGATGGCGCGCTCGGCATCCGGGCCTTCCGGAACCTTTTCGAGATAGGCGGTCTCGATCTTGTCGCCGAGAGCTTTTTCCAGCTCCTGGCGACCGCGGTCATGGCCTTCCGAATAGCCGCCGTCGGTCTTCGAACCGACATAGATGAAGCAGATCTTGGCCTTGTCGGCGGCCTGGGCAATGGCAGCCGTGCCGATCAAGGTGGCGGCGGTGGCCGCAAGTGCAAGAGCGATTTTTCTCATTGTAACCCCTTCCAGGTTTTGAGCTTCAGCTTCTGTTTGTTGTCTCACCGGTCCGGGACAAATGGCTTGCCGAGGGACGCGGGCGTATTGATCAGCGTGGTGCGCCGATTGCGGGAAATCAGGACAAGGACGACGACGGTCGCCGCATAGGGCAAGGCCGAGAGGAATTGCGAGGGCACGTTGACGCCGAGCGCCTGCGTGTGCAGCTGGCCGATGGTGACCGCGCCGAACAGATAGCCGCCGGCCAGCACCCGCCACGGGCGCCAGGACGAAAACACGACCAGCGCCAGCGCGATCCAGCCGCGGCCCGCCGACATGTCCTCCACCCATTGCGGCGTATAGACCAGCGACAGCTGCGCCCCGGCAAGGCCGGCGCAGGCGCCGCCGAACATCACGCTCAGGTACCGCACCCGCAGCACGTCGATGCCGAGCGCATGCGCCGAACCGTGATTGTCGCCGATGGCGCGCAGCATCAGGCCGGTGCGGCTGCGGAACAGGAACCAGTTGACGCCGATCAGCAGCGCGATCGACAGGTAGAAGACGATATCCTGATGGAACAGGATCGGGCCGATCACCGGGATATCCGACAGGCCGGGAATATAGATCGCCTGCAGCTTGATGCCGGGCACGCCGACCCAGGTTTCGCCGATCATGCCGGAAGCGCCGAGGCCGAGAATGGTCAGCGCCAGGCCCGTCGCCACCTGGTTGGTGACCAGCGTCAGCGTCAGGAAACCGAACAGCAGCGAGAACAGCGCGCCGACGGCGATACCTGCCAGCAGGCCGAGATAGGGATTGCCGGTCATCTGCGCGACCGCGAAGGCGCCGACCGCGCCCATGATCATCATGCCCTCGACGCCGAGATTGAGGACACCGGAGCGTTCCGTCACCAGTTCGCCGAGGGCAGCGACCACGAGCGGCGTCGCCGCCGTGATGACCGTCAGGATGATGGCTTCGAGGATCATGTCAGGCCGCTCCGTCCGATGCGCCCTTCAGCCGGTCGAACACCAGCCGGATGCGGTAATGAATGAGGGTATCGCAGGAGAGCACGAAAAACAGGAGCAGCCCCTGGAAGACGCGCGTCACCTTGTCGGACACTTCGAGCGAGAGCTGCACGGCCTCGCCGCCGAGATAGGTCAGCGCCAGCACCAGACCCGAGGCGATGATGCCGAGCGGGTTGAGGCGACCGAGGAAGGCGACGATGATGGCGGTGAAGCCGTAGCCCGGCGAGATCGACGGCTGCAGATGGTTGATCGAGCCCGACACTTCCGAAATGCCGGCAAGACCGGCGAGCGCGCCGGAAAACAGCATCGAGAACCAGATCATGCCGCGCGAGGAAAAGCCGGCAAAGCGCCCTGCCCGTTCCGACTGGCCGAGCACGGTGATCTGAAAACCCTTCAGCGTAAAACGCATCATAAACCAGACCAGCACGGCGGCGACGATGGCGAAGACGAAACCCCAATGCGCCCGGCCCGACGACAGCACTTCCGGCAGGATGGCTTCCGGCACGAAATTGCGCGACTGCGGAAAATTGTAGCCCTGCGGATCGCGCCACATGCCGCGTGACAGCCAGTCGAGGAACAGTTGCGCAATATAGACCAGCATCAGGCTGGTGAGGATCTCGTTGGTGTTGAAATGCGCCTTCAGCAGCGCCGGAATGCCGGCATAGAGCGCGCCGCCGAGCATGCCCATCACCAGCATCAGCGGCAGGATGAGCGGCGAATGCCATTCGTAGAAGACGATCGGCAGGAAGGAACCGGCAATCGCCCCCATGGTGAACTGGCCCTCGGCGCCGATGTTCCAGTTGTTGGAGCGATAACAGACCGACAGGCCGACGGCGATCAGGATCAGCGGCCCGGCCTTGATCGCCAGCTCATGCAGCGACCAGACTTCCTGCAGCGGCTCGATGAAGAAGCTGTAGAGCGCCGAAACCGGATCCTTGCCGAGCAGCGCGAACATGACGCCGCCGCAGACGACCGTCAGCAGCAGGGCCAGCAGCGGCGACACGAAGGAAAACAGGCGCGAGCCGCCCGGACGTTTTTCAAGTTCAATGCGCATGCTGCGCCTCCGCGCCGGCCTTGTCGTGCGCCCCACCCATCAGCAGGCCGATCTTTTCGCGGGTCATGTCCTGCGCCGGATAGGCATTGGACAGGCGCCCCTCGTTGATGACGGCGATTTCGGTGGCGACTTCGAAAATCTCGTCCAGATCCTGGCTGATGACCAGCACGGCCGAGCCGGATTTCGCCAGATCGACCAGCGCCTGGCGGATGCGGCTCGCCGCCCCCGCATCGACGCCCCAGGTCGGCTGGTTGACGATCATGACGCTCGGCTGGCGATCCAGCTCGCGCCCGACGATGAATTTTTGCAGATTGCCGCCGGACAGCGAGCCGGCCGGCGGATCCTCGCCGCTCTTGCGCACGTCCATGGCGGCGGAAATGCGTTTCGCCGCCTCGCGCACGATCTTGTGGCGGATAATGCCGAGCGGGCCACCGGTGAGAAACGCGCGGCGATCCGACTGGCTGCGGGCCAGCACCAGATTGTCCGACAGCGACATGCCGGTGACGGCTGCGTGGCCATGGCGCTCCTCCGGCACGAAGCTTG
Organism: Hyphomicrobiales bacterium; assembly: GCA_017305935.1. Taxonomy (GTDB): domain Bacteria; phylum Pseudomonadota; class Alphaproteobacteria; order Rhizobiales; family Rhizobiaceae; genus Metarhizobium. The sequence goes on from JAFKJU010000013.1 coordinate 154,720, forward strand.
CGCCGATCAGCCGCCTTGCCGTAATTCCCGACGCACCGACCGCGTGGTCGCGGATGCGGATGGCGTCGTTGTCGGCGACCGGATATTCGCCCGATAGCGCATCGAACAATTCGCTCTGACCGTTGCCGGCCACACCGGCGATGGCGAGAACCTCGCCGCTGCGCACCGTCAGCGAAAGATTCTTCAGCGACACGGCAAAAGGCGTGCGCGCCGGGACATTGAGATTGCGGGCCTGCAGCAGGACATCGCCGCGCGTCGTCGTGCCGGCGGCGCTGACCGTGGCAACCTCGTTGCCGACCATCATACGCGCCAGCGAGGCCGGCGTTTCTCGCTTCGGGTCGCAGGCCCCGGTCACCTTGCCGTGGCGCAGGACGGTGGCGCGGTCGCAGATGCGCTGCACTTCTTCCAGGCGATGGCTGATATAGAGGACCGAACGGCCCTCGGCCTTCAGCTTGGCCAGCGTTTCGAACAGGCGGTCGGCCTCCTGCGGCGTCAGCACCGAGGTCGGCTCGTCCAAAATGATCAGTTGCGGGTTTTGCAGCAGGGCGCGCACGATCTCGATGCGTTGGCGTTCGCCGACCGAGAGATCGGCCACATGCGCCTTGGGATCGAGCGGGAGGCCATAGGCATGCGACAGCGCCGCCGCCTCATCGGAGATGCGCGCCAGCGAAATACCGGGATCGAGCGACAGCGCGATGTTTTCGGCGACCGTCAGCGCTTCGAACAGCGAAAAATGCTGGAAAACCATGCCGATGCCGGTCTTGCGCGCTTCGCCGGGCGAACCGATTCGCACCGGTTGGCCCTTCCAGACGATCTGCCCGGCGCTCGGCGTGAGAACGCCGAACAGCATTTTGACGAGGGTCGATTTCCCGGCGCCGTTTTCCCCCAGCAGCGCATGGATTTCACCCGGTTGTATCTCGATGTCGATGCCGTCGCAGGCGGCAAAACTGCCAAACAGCTTCGTCAGCTTGCGCACCGACAGCAAGGCGTCGGGTCGCGACATGTCGTGCGGCTTCACTGAGCCCCCTCGGATTGTGACGTTCCCATTCCGCCCGGTTCGGCCTCAGGGAATCAGCAGCGTTGTTCCACGTGTTTTTCTTAGCTCCAGATCGGCATGGGCCTGGGCGGCTTCGGCCAACGGATAGGTTTGCGCGATATTGATACGCACTTTGTTGCTCAACACAACAGCAAACAACGCGCCTGCACAATCCTTAAGCTCCTGGGGCGTGGAAATATAGGTAAACAGCGTCGGCCGCGTCGCGTAAAGCGAGCCTTTCTGCGACAGGATTCCCATATTGAAGGCCTCGACGGGGCCGGAGGAATTGCCGAAGCTGACCCACAATCCGCGCGGCTTCAGGCAATCCAGCGAGCCCGGAAACGTATCCTTGCCGACCGAATCATAGACCACGTCGACGCCGGCGCCGCCGGTGATGTCCTTGACGCGAGCCACGAAATCCTCGTTGCGGTAATCGATGACATGGTCGTAGCCATGGGCGAGCGCCAGCGCGATCTTTTCCGGCGAACCGGCCGTGCCGATGACCGTCGCGCCAAGCGCCTTGGCCCATTGGCCGGCAATGAGGCCGACACCGCCGGCGGCGGCATGGAACAGCAGCGTCGTGCCCAGCCCGACCTTGTAGGTGCGGTTGAGCAGGTATTCGGCGGTCATGCCCTTGAGCATCATCGCCGCCGCCGTTTCCAGCGAAATGCCTTCCGGCACCTTGACGAGATGGCGGGTGGCGACATTGCGCTCGCGGCTGTAGGCACCGTCGGCGCCGGCATAGGCGACCCGGTCGCCCACGGCAAAATCCTCGACACCGGGGCCGACCGCCGTCACCGTGCCAGCCCCTTCCTTGCCCGGCACGAAGGGAAGCCCGTTCGCCGCCTTGTAAAGCCCGGTGCGGAAATAGACGTCGATGAAATTCAGGCCGATGGCCGCCTGGCGGATCTGCACCTCGCCTTCGCCCGGCGCGGGGAGCGGCACTTCCTCGATTTTCAGAACCTCCGGCCCGCCGAGGGACCGCTGGACGATAGCCGTGGTGACGACAGACATGGGTTCATCCTTTCCTTCCGAGCGACGGAATCAATTGCAGCACCGCGCCGATGCCGTAAAGATACAGGCCTGTGATGCAGAAGAGAATGTTCAGCCATTGTGGCGTATCGAAATGCATCAGCAAGGCCGCGCCGCCCAGCACCGACCAAAGAGCGAAAACCGCCAGATTGAGCGGGCGAAGCCGCGCGACGCGCACCGGATGCAGGAAATTGATCGGCAGAAAGGTGAGCACGACCGACAGCGTCACGATGATCATCGCCGTTGTTGCGCTGGCATCGATGACAAACAGGGTGAAGACCACCATGTTCCACACCACCGGGAAGCCTGAGAAGAAATATTCGTCCGTCTTCATGCCCATATCGGCATAATAGATGGCGCTCGACACCACGATCATGCCGGCGGCGGCAAACGACCAGGGTTCGCCGATCATGCCGCTCTGGTAAAGCGCGAAGGCCGGCAGCAGCACATAGGTCACATAATCGATGATGTTGTCGAGCGTATCGCCCGACCAGTTGGGCAGCACTTCCTTGACCCGCACCTTGCGGGCAATCGGCCCGTCGATGCCATCGACCAGCAGCGCCAGCCCAAGCCACCAGAACATGTCGACGAAGCGATGTTCCGCCGCCGCGACGACGCCGAGAAAGGCGAGGAACGAACCCGAGGCCGTGAGAATATGGACCGAAAAGGCCCGCATCTCGGCATACGGCACGCGCTTGTAGTTGAAAATCTTCATGGTCCCCGCTTCCGATACCGGCCGGCGCATATGCCGCTTCATTCAGGTCGCCTGCATTGCTCGCGAATCGTGCAGACAGCCTATCGTCTTGTTTTCTTACGGATCGCAGATGAAGGTCTTGTGAGACACTCGCCCCCGGCCGTATCAGCAACGAATATGCATCTCCTGTTCGAACCTGCCAGAGGATATCGTCTCCGTTCACCTGACAGTAAACGCATGGTTCGGCATTTTCACCCTCTGCGCCAATGGATCCCATGGATTTCAACAGGTCAAACGACTAACCTGTGCGGGAAAGAGAGTTTGCAAGCGTTGGAGGTTTTCATGAGCGCATTCGACATCGCCATCGTCGGCGGCGGCATGGCCGGTTCGGTCGCCGCTCTGTCGCTGGCGCGGCTCGGGCGCCGCGTCGCGCTTCTGGCCCCGCCGGCCGCTGTCGAGGACAAGCGCACCACGGCGTTAATGGACCAGTCCATCCGCTTCATGGAGCGGCTGGGCCTGTGGGATCGGATCGCGCCTTCAGCCGCCGCGCTCTCCACCATGCGAATCATCGACGGCACGAACCGGCTGCTCCGCGCGCCGACCGTCTCCTTTCGCTCCTCCGAAGTCGGGCTTGAGGCCTTTGGTTACAACATTCCCAATGCCGCGCTGCTGGCCGTGCTTGGCGAAGCCGTGACGCATGAGGGCAATATCACGCTTCTGCCCCAAGCGGCCGAGCATGTCGACTTGCTCGCTGAAGGCGTACAGATCGCGCTTCAGGACGGCAGCCGGATTTCCGCCGAACTTGTCGTCGCCGCCGACGGGCGCAAGTCGAAAATGCGCGACAATGCCGGTATCGGCGTGCGTCATTGGTCCTATCCGCAGACGGCCATCGTGCTGAATTTCAGTCACGACCTGCCGCACGGCAATATCTCCACCGAATTCCACACCGAATCCGGCCCCTTCACCCAGGTTCCGTTGCCTGGCAACCGCTCCAGTCTCGTCTGGGTGCGCAAGCCGACGGAGGCCGACGTGCTGATGGCGCTGTCGCCGGAGGAACTGAGCCTGCGGGTCGAGAAGCAGATGCAATCCATGCTCGGAAAGGTGATCGTCGAGCCGGACGTGCAGGCCTGGCCGCTCTCCGGCATGATGGCGCATCGTTTCGGCAAGGGCCGGCTGGTGCTGGCCGGCGAGGCTGGACATGTCTTCCCCCCGATCGGGGCGCAAGGCTTCAACCTGTCGCTGCGCGACATCATCCACCTGAACGACCTGATTTCCGATCTCAAGGGCGAGCCTATCCCGGAATCGATCGGCGATCGCTTCGATCGCCGCCGCCGTGCCGACGTCATGACCCGCACCGCCGGGGTGGACCTGCTGAATCGGTCACTGCTTTCGGATTTCCTGCCGACGCAGATGGTTCGCGCCGCTGGCCTGCACGTGCTTTCGGCGCTCCCGCCGCTGCGTGCTCTTTTCATGCGCGAGGGCATCGAGCCCGGGCGCGGGCTCAGTGCCATCGGCGATGCCCTACGGGGGAAGCTGCGCCGCTAAAGGGCTGAGTTTCAACAGATAGAGCGTCATCGACACCGTCACCACCGAACAGATGGTGGTCATCAGGATGGTCGCCGACGCCCTCTCCTGCCAGACCGCATATTGCTGCCCGATCACAAAGACATTGGTGGCCGTCGGCAGAGCGGCGAGCAGCACGGCCGAGGCAATCCAGATCGGCGGAAAGGTGCCGACCGAGGTCAGCACCAGATAGACGACCAGCGGATGCAGGATCAGCTTGGCCGGTACGATGTAGAACATCTCCGCCGGGACGCGTCTCAACGGCCGAAGCGCCAGCGTCACGCCCATGGCAAACAGCGCGCAGGGCGCTGCCGCCTGCGCCAGGTAATCGACCAGCCTTTGCATCGAGACCGGCACCGGAATGCCGCCCGCGACCACCGCGAAACCGGCCGCACAGGACAGAATGAACGGATGCAGCGCCACCTTGCGTAGGATATCCAGCGCCAATTGCGGCGCGGCGCGTTTCTCGCCGCCGGAAATCGCCATCATCGCTGGCGCGACGATGAAATGCATGGCGTTTTCGAAGCAGACGACCAGCGCCACCGGCACGGCGGCCGCTTCGCCAAAGGCCAGCAGCGCCAACCCCGGCCCCATATAGCCGATATTGCCGTAGGCGCCGGCAAAGCCCTGGATAGTGCTGTCGGCGGTGGAGTTGCCGCGCAGCAGCTTTCCGGCGGCGAAGATCAGCACGAAGATGCTGTAGGTGGCGATGACATCGGCGGCGATGAAGTCGATGCGCGTCAGTTCCTCCAGCGGCGTGCGCGACACCAGCTTGAAGAACAGCGCCGGCAGCGCCGCATAGATAATGAAGGTATTGAGCCAGCCAAGTGCCTCGGCCGGCTGCTTCGTGATGCGCGCGGCGGCATAACCGATAACGATCAGGCCAAAGAAGGGAATCAGCAATGCGGCAATCGCGCCCATGTCGTCTCGCGTCCGGAGATCAAAAAGTCAGGCGCTGATTAGCCGATGCGCATGAGGATTGGAAAGGTCTGCTGGAACCAGATCGCGGCATCGCTGACGAAACCGAAGATGAAGGCGAGACCGGTCAGCACCAGGAAACCGCCCATGACCTTTTCAACCATCCCGAGATGACGCCGGAAACGGGTGAGAAACCGCATGAATGAACCGGAAAACAGGGCCGCGATCCAGAACGGGACAGCAAGGCCGAGCGAATAGACGGCAAGCAGGAAGGCGCCGTCCGAAACCGTATCCCGCGACGCCGCGACGCCGAGAATCGCCCCCAGCACCGGGCCGATGCACGGCGTCCAGCCGAACGCGAAAGCAAGCCCCATCAGATAGGCGCCGGTGATCGTCGCCGGCTTGCCGCTCGATTGGAACCGCGCCTCGCGCGAAAAAAGCCCGATGCGCAAAAACCCAAGGAAATTCAATCCCATGAGGATGATGATGACGCCGCCGACCTTGGAAAGCACATCCATATGCTGGCGCAGCATCGTGCCGATGGTCGAGGCGCCTGCGCCGAGCGCCACGAAAACCGTGGAAAAGCCAAGCGTGAAGAACAGCGCGGCCAGCAGAACCGACCGCCGCGCATCCTGCCGACCGCCCTCGTTACCGCCGCCACGAAATTCGTCCACGGAAATGCCGGCCATATAGCAGAGATAGGGCGGCACCAGCGGCAGGACGCAGGGCGAGAGAAAGGAGAGCGCGCCGGCGAACAGGGCGCTGAACAGGGATATTTCGGCGATCGACAAGACGAACCTCCATGAGGGAACGGCCGGCCCTCCATAGGGGAGCTTACCCTTCACCGCCAATCACCTTTTTGCGCAGGGACAAAAAAAATCGCTGCGCGACATCGAACTTCGTCATTTTTCCAGTTGACCGCATCCGACCGCCTGCCTATGTTCCGCGCACTTTCAAACGAGGCGTCACGCCTCGCTGGGAGCGCGTAGCTCAGCCGGTAGAGCAACTGACTTTTAATCAGTAGGTCCAGGGTTCGAATCCCTGCGCGCTCACCACTTTAATCCCTGAAATCGCAAAATCATGCCGAACTCATCGAGCTGGCGGCGAACGATCTGCCAACTCTTGTGGCGGTGGCGAGGAGGCGATTCCTGTTGCTTTGATTGATGGAGATGTTATCACTTATGTGCTAACTTTTCCTTTGCGCGTCATTCCGGATGATCCCCATGATTCCCCGTTTGGAAGGCCAGATCGACACAATTCTCGCCCAGCCAGGTTTTTTCGGGCGACTTGTGGAAGCCGGGTTTTCGGGGGAGATCGAGCTGGGGGACGGAAGCCGGGCGGTTTATGCCACGGACAATTCCATTTATCAGCTTTTCCCCGGCGGTATCGTGTTTCCGCGTAGCGCCGCCGATCTGGGGATCGTGGCGCGCGTGCTGGATGAGCCGGAGTTTCGGCAGGTGACGATAGCCTTGCGCGGCGGGGGAACGGGGACGAACGGGCAAGCCTTGTCGCGAGGCGTGGTGGTCGATTGTTCGCGGCATATGACGCGGATCCTGGAGATCGATCCGGAGCGGCGCCGGGTTCGGGTCGAGGCCGGCGTGGTCAAGGACCAGCTCAATCGGGCGCTGAAGCCCTATGGGCTGTTTTTCGCGCCGGAGCTTTCGACCTCCAATCGCGCCACTATCGGCGGGATGATCAATACCGATGCCTGTGGCCAAGGTTCCTGTCTTTACGGCAAGACCAGCAATCATGTGCTGGGCCTGCGCGCCATCCTTGCCGGCGGCAAGGACTGGTGGTTCCGGCCGGCGGACGCCGAGGCGCTCCATGCCTTGAAAAAGCGACCGGACAAGGTGGGCGAGATTTATCGTACGCTCGACCGGATCGAAAAGGAGCAGCGCGAGAAGATCGCAGCGGTCTTTCCACCTCTGAACCGCTACATGACCGGATATGATCTGGCGCATCTGCGCGCGCCGGATGGCGGCCTGAATGTCAATTCCGTGCTCTGCGGCGCTGAGGGTACGCTGGCGATGATCGCCGAGGCGGAGTTGAACGTCCTGCCCCTGCCCGGCTTCGCGGCGCTGATCAATATCCGTTACGACGATTTCAACACGGCGCTGGAGGATGCGCGCAATCTCGCCGCGCTCAAGGTCGCCTCGGTCGAGACGGTCGATGAGAAGGTTCTCGGCCTTGCCAAAGGCGATATCATCTGGGCGGAGATCGCGCCGTTTTTTCCGGATGATCCCGACGTGCGCGCCGATGGCATCAATATCGTCGAAGTACTGGCCGACAGCGGCGAGGAACTGGCGGACAAGATCGAGGCAGTGGTCACGGGCCTTGCGGCGCGGCCGATGTCGGGGCGCCTTGGGCATACGGTTGCGGCCGGCCATGCGCAGGTCGAGGCAATATGGACGATGCGCAAGCGGGCGGTCGGGCTGCTCGGCAATGTCGAGGAGCCGGTGCGGCCTGTCGCTTTCGTCGAGGATACCGCCGTGCCGCCGGAAAACCTGGCGCCCTATATCCGCGAGTTCCGGCAGTTGCTGGATGGCGAAGGCCTCGACTACGGCATGTTCGGCCATGTCGATGCCGGTGTGCTGCATGTGCGCCCGGCGCTGGATCTGACGCGACCGGAGCATGTGGCACTGGTCAAGCGCATCAGCGACGGCGTCGTGGCGCTGACGCGCAAATATGGCGGAGTGCTCTGGGGCGAGCATGGCAAGGGCGTACGCTCCGAATACGTGCCGGACTATTTCGGCGATCTCTATCCCAGCCTTCAGCACATCAAACGGCTGTTCGATCCGCATCACCAGCTCAATCCCGGCAAGATCGCGGCGCCCAGCGCCGACGAGTTGATGAAGATCGATGCAGTGCCGCTGCGCGGCGATTTCGACCGGGCGATCGGCAACGACATCCGCGCCGCCTTCGACAATGCCGCCTATTGCAATGGCAACGGCGCCTGTTTCGATTTCGACGAGAAAAGCCCGATGTGCCCCTCCTACAAGGGTACGCGAGACCGGCGATTTTCGCCGAAGGGCCGCGCCTCGCTGATGCGCGAATGGCTGCGGCTGCTGGCAAGACGCGATATCGATCCGCGCCAGGAAGCGGCGCGTCAACGCAAGGCGTTCGGCCTGTTGCGCTGGCCGTCGCGGCTGTGGAATTCTTTCAGCCCCGCCAATCGCGCCGATTTTTCGCATGAGGTGCGCCACGCGATGGACACCTGCCTCGCCTGCAAGGCCTGCGCCGGACAATGTCCGGTGAAGGTCAGCGTTCCCGCCTTCCGTTCGAAATTCCTGGAGCTGTATCACGGCCGTTATCTGCGGCCACTGAAGGATCCGTTGATCGCCGGCATCGAGACGACGTTACCGCTGATGGCGCGGCTGCGGCCTTTCTACAATTTCGCCGTGCGTTCGAAGCCGGGAGAATGGGTCATGCGGCGGATGGGGCTTACCGCCCTGCCCGTCATGCCGGCGCTCGATCTTTCCGCCGAGCTGAAGCGGTGCGGCGTCGCGGTCGCGACCGTCGCGGCGCTGAAGCAACCGTCCAGCGCCGTCGTCTTCGTGCCGGATGCGTTTACGGCGCATTTCAATCCGCAACTGGTGCTGGATGCGGTCGAACTGGCGCGCGCACTCGGCTTCATGCCCTTCGTCGCGCCGCCGCATGTCAATGGCAAGGCGCTGCATGTGCATGGCTATCTCGGCGCTTTCGAAAAGGCGGCCGCTGCGACCACCCGTAGCCTGCGGGCGCTGGCACAAACCGGCGCGACGCTGGTCGGCATTGACCCTTCGATGACGCTGGCCTTCCGCAGCGAATATGCCAAGGCGGTGCCGCAGGCGAAGGATCTGCGTGTATTGTTGCCACAGGAATGGCTGGCGCAGCATCTCGACCGGATTGCACCGGCAAGCGCTCCCTCCGGCCGCTTCAAGCTGCTGTTGCATTGCACGGAGCGGACGAATGCGCCGGCAGCGCAGGGACAGTGGGCGGCGATTTTCGCGCGACTCGGCGTAAAACTGCAACAACCGCCGCTCGGCTGCTGCGGTATGGCCGGCACCTTCGGCCATGAGGTGCGCAACCGCGCGCTTTCGGACACCATCTATGGCCTGAGCTGGAGCCAGGAGATCGAGGCGGCGACGCCAGGCGAGATCGTCATGGTGACGGGCTATTCCTGCCGCTCGCAGGTGAAGCTTCTGGATGACGCCGAACTGCCGCATCCGCTGCAGATCCTGCTACGTCTGCTGTCGGCGGAGATGAAAACGGTTCGCGGAAAGGTGGCGTGAGTGGCGATGCGTGCTAAAAGCTGTCTTTCAATTGCAAAGCTTTGGAGCCGATAAGTGGCGCTGATTACGCAACGGGGCAATCTTGCAGAAATCGTGGTGGCGCAACTCAGCGAGCGAATCGATTCCGGCCTGTATCCGCCGGGCGAAAAAATTCCCTCCAGCGCCCAGCTTTGCGAAGAATTCGGTGTCAGCCGCACGGTGATCCGCGAGGCATTGACCTCGCTGCGTGTCGCCGGCCGGGTGATCGCCCGGCAGGGGGCCGGCGTCTATGTCACCGACAAGGATATCAAGACGCTGAATTTCGAGATCAGCCGTATTGAGGACATCCGCTCGGCCATGCAGATCCTCGAACTGCGATTCGGCGTCGAAATCCAGGCGGCCGGCCTTGCTGCGACGCGACGCACACCGGAAGCGCTGGCTGAGATCGCCCGCACTTACGGCCATCTCGAAACGCTGGAGACGGAGGATGTCGTCGTCGAGGCGCAAGCGGATTTCGAATTTCATCTGGCGATCGCCCGCGCCACCCGCAATCCCCATTTCCCGCGCTTCCTGCAGGCAGTAATGGGCGAGATCAGCTTCGACCTGGTGCTGAAGCATCGGCAGATGCAATCGTTGAGCACCCGCCAAGCCTATCTTAAGAAAATCAACCGTGAGCACGCGGCGATTCTTGCGGCCATCACGAAGGGCGATGCCAAAGGTGCGAAACAGGCGTTGACGCAGCATCTGGAGGAAAGTCTGAACCGTTATCGCGCCCTGCTGGACGAGCCGGCAAGCCACGAAACGATTGAATAGGATAGCGCCGCGCTTTCGGCACAGAAACCTCTTGTTTCCCGAAACGGGATGCGTCAGAGGACAGCCTGTTCAGGAGCGATGGCTGCGGTAGAATCGAAAGCCCGGCGACTCGTGAAAACACCGCCTCGTGGCGGCAGGAGCGGTTAGGAATGGCGGAGCAGCGAATGCCGCAAGCATCGACGGGCCCACTCAAGCGAAGCGCAGATCTTCTGCTGAACGACGACAAGGAGCCGGCGCGCAAACGCGTTTCGCCGGTGCACGGCGATCGTCGTCCTGCCTTCCTGCAGGATGTGCTGAACGCCACCGGCGACGTGCTTTTGTCGCCGCAGGCACCGGTCATGGCGAGTTATGTCGCCGGCAAGGTCTATCAGCGGCTGGAAAAGCGTGGCGTTCTGCGTGAGGAATCGCCGGCCGGGCTGGAAACCATCGCGCATCTGGAGCGGGCGCTCGCCAATCTCAAGACATCGGTGCGTCGCTTCGCCCCTGTCGTGCGCCAGTTGGAAGAACTGACGCGGCATCTGTCCTGGCAGGGTGGCCGCAGCGGGCCGTTCGCCAGCATCAATTTCGAAAAATCGCATGCGCATGCGGTCATCGTCGGACCGGGCGGCATGGAGGAGCGCAGCGATGTGCGCCTCGGCCTGATCCTCATGGCGCCCTACAGCCGCTTTCCGGATCATGTGCAGTTCCATTCCCGCGCCTTCCTGCTGCTTTCGGATGGCGAAGTCTGCATCGATGACGGCAATTGGGAACGTGCGGCCGCCGGCAGCGTGTTCTTTAACGAGGCCGGGCGCAAATTCGCCATGCGCTGCACCGCCGAGCCGTTGCTGGCCATCTGGTGCCATATCGAAGACGCAAGCCTTTGATGAAACTCAGGTAAATCCGACCGCCGCCAGCGCCAGCACGATGTAGCGGCCAGTTTTTGCCAGCGTCACCAGCAGCAGGAAACTCATCAGCGGCTCGCGCAGGACGCCGGCGACGACGGTGATCGGATCGCCGATGATCGGAAGCCAGCTCGCCAGCAGCGACCAGCGGCCATAACGCGCATACCAACGCCGGGCACGCTCCAGCGCCTCGCCGGAAGCAGGAAACCAGCGCCGTGCGCCAAAACGTTCCAGCGAGCGGCCCAGCCACCAATTGACGACCGAACCGAGGACATTACCGAGGCTTGCGACCGCGACCAGCGCCGCCACCGGTTGCTTGCCGGCCAGGATCATCAGCACGAGAACGGATTCGGATTGTGCAGGCAGGATCGTCGCCGCGACGAAGGCCGCCATGAAAAGGCCGAGATAGGCGCCCGCCTCCGCGACCACGCCCAGGCTCGCTCAGGCACGCTTCAGGTAGGACGCGACGATGCGCGCGCTCGCCTCGCCCGGCGCCACGGGCGTCGACAGGGTCTGCCACAGGGTTTCGAAGCCTTCCAGCGCCGCCCGGCGTTCGGTGGTATCGCTCGACAGCCGCTCCATCCAGCGGGCCAGGCGGCCAGCGCGGACCATCTCGTCGAAATATTCCGGCACCAGTGGATAATCGATGATGATGTTCGGCAGGGCCGCGCTCCAGATTTTCAGCCGGCTGCGGAGGAAACGCATCAGCCAGTCAGCCTTGTAGATCGAGACGGTCGGGACACCCGCGAGGCCGAGTTCGAGGATGACGGTACCCGACGCCGCCAGCGCCGCGTCGGCCTCGGCCAGCGCGCCCCATTTTTCCGCCGGACCAACCAGCAGGCGCGGCGGATCTGTCTCCGCCGCCAGCATCGAACGCACCAGCTCTTCCTGGCGCGGCACGGTGGGCAGGATGAATTCATAAGGACCGCCGCGCTCGCGCAGGGTTCGCGCCGTTTCCAGCATCACCGGCAGCAACGCGCGGATCTCGCCGCCGCGCGAACCGGGCAGCAAGAGGATGCGTTTCGGAGCCAGGGCGCCGGATGCGAGACGCTCGGCGCGCTTGTGGCGCACGGCGAGGATATTCTCGTCCGCCGTCAGACGATGGCCGACAAAGCTGGTTTCCGGGCCGCCGAGACGGCGCATCACCGCCGGTTCAAACGGCAGCACCGCCAGCACATGATCGACATAGGCCAGCATCTTTCGCGCCCGGTATTCCTTCCAGGCCCAGACGCTGGGGCAGACATAATCGACGACCGGCAGGGCCGGCAGGGCCTTTTTCACGCGGCGGGCGACGCGGTGGGTGAAATCCGGGCTGTCGACGATGACCAGCACATCCGGACGCGCGCGGATAATAGCATCCGCCGTCTCGCGGATGCGCGACAAGAGTTTCGGTAGCCGCGACAGAACCTGGGTCACGCCCATGATCGACAACTCGCTGTAATCGAACAGCGATTTCAACCCCTGCGCCTGCAAGGCCTCGCCGCCGACGCCGATCAGTTCTATGGGCTCGGGAACGATGCGTTTGAGCGCGGCGACGAGATCGCCGCCGAGCAGGTCGCCCGATACTTCCCCGGCAATGACCGCCACTTTGAATGCCATGTCACATCCACCTGTCGCCGAGGCCGCGGTCGATACCGCAGACAAACATACCGAGTTCGTCGGCCCGCGCGATCATCGACTCGCGGTCGAGCACCAGGGCACGGCCGGCTTCGATGGCGATGCCGGCAAGGCCGGCCTCATGGGCATTTTCCACCGTCGACAGGCCGATGGACGGCAGATCGGCGCGCACATCCTGCTGCGGTTTGCAGAGCTTCACCAGCACACCCTTGCGGCGGCGGGAAATCCGGCCCTCCTCGCGTAGCGACCTGACGCGATCCAGCATCTGGTCGGTGCCCTCGACGCCTTCCAGCGCCACGACCCGGCCGCCGACGCTGACCGCGCCCTGCCCGACATCCAGTTCACCCAGCGCAATCGCGGCGCGGGCGGCGCGTTCGATATCGTAGCGATCCTCGGCGCCGGGGCCGTGGCGACCGTAATTGCCGGTGTGCGCGAGCAGATCCGGCGCAATCTCATGGGCGCCGATCACCCGGGCGCCGCTGGCTTCGATCAGCTTGATGACCATCTTGAGGACGGTATCGTCGCCGCCGGCCATCAGCGTGCGGATAACGGAGGGCAGGCGCAGGATATGGCGAAATGTCGTTCGCACCTGCCGCCACTCCGGCCGCCGCGCAATCGCGCCCGACAGCACGACGCGGCCGATTCCCTGCCCTTTCAGGATCGCCTGCAGCTTGCGCATGTCGCCGACGCCGATGCGATCGTGGTCATAACCGGAAAAATCGGCATTGGATTCACCGAGAATGCCGATCATGAAAGGATTTTCGCCGGCGCGAACCGCCGATTCCGCGACATAGACCGGCAGGTAACCGCTGCCGGCGACGATCGCGAGGCGTCCCGGAACGGGCGGAGCCTGACGGCGCATGACCTTCAGCCTTTTGACCCCCGACGCGGCGACGAGAAGGAGCGGTCGCTTTCGGCAGCGATGAAATCGAGGATCTCGATCACTTCCTTGCACTCCACATATTCGTCGCGTATCGCCGCCGCATTGGCGCGCACGGCGCCTTCGGCTTCGAAGATCTGCTTGAAGGCGCGGCGAACCGTGTGGATCACCGATTTCTCGATGCCGGCACGGGTCATGCCGACGACGTTCAGTCCGCCGAGAATGCCAGGATTGCCGTTCAGCATGCCATAGGGAATGACATCGTAATTGACGGCCGAGAGGCCGCCGATAAAGGCCTGGCGGCCGATCCGGGTAAACTGATGCACGGCGCAGCCGCCGCTGAGGATGGCGCGGTCGCCGACATGCACATGGCCAGCCAGCATGACATTGTTCGACAGGATGATATCGTCACCAAGCCGGCAATCATGCGCGACATGCGAATTGGCGAGGAACAGGCAGTTGTCGCCGACGCTGGTGATGCCGCCGCCGCCGACCGTGCCACTATTCATGGTCACGCCTTCTCGGATGGTGCAGCGCTCGCCGACGACCAGACGCGAATCCTCGCCCGCCTCGTGCAGGCTCTGCGACACGCCGCCGACGACCGCCATCGGGAAGATGCGCGTGCCGCGGCCGATCTCTGTCAGGCCGGAAACCACCGCATTGGAGACGATTTCAACATCGTCGCCGAGCGTGACGCGCGCGCCGATATGACAGAACGGCCCGACGACGACGTTCTCGCCGATCGTCGCGCCGTCTTCGACGACCGCCAGCGGATGAATACGCGCCGTGGAGGCAATGCCGCTCATGCTTCGTCCTTATTCACGATCATCGCGCCGAAATCCGCTTCAGCCACCAAGGCCCCGTCCACCTTGGCATCGCAGTGGAATTTCCAGATATTGCCGCGCTGCTTCTGCTTGGTGACGTGATATTCCACACGGTCCCCCGGCACGACAGGCTTGCGGAAACGGGCATTGTCGATGGTCATGAAGTAGACCAGATTGCCGCTGCGGCCCTGCTTGCGGGCGCAGATGGCGCCGGCGGTCTGGGCCATGCCCTCGACCAGCAACACGCCCGGCATGATTGGCTGGCCGGGGAAATGTCCGGTGAATTGCGGCTCGTTGGCCGTCACGTTCTTGATGCCGATGGCCGACTCGTCACCGTCGATCTCGATGATCTTGTCGACCAGCAGGAACGGATAACGATGCGGCAGCAACTCCATGATTTCCAGGATTTCCGCGGAGGAAAGCTGCGCCTTCGTCGTTTCAGTCATTATCCTTCTCCGTCTTTTTCGCGCGGCTGCCGGACCGCGCCGCCACTTCCGCCATGTCGCGCAGGAAATCGCGCATCGGGCGCGCCGGGATGCCCCCATAGCGCTCGCCGGGCGGAACGTCGCCGACGACGCCGCTCAACGCGGCGATCTGGGCCCCGTCGCCGATATGAATATGTCCGTTGATCGCCGCAGCACCGCCGATCATGACGCCGTCGCCGATGCGGGTGCTGCCGGCGATGCCGACCTTGGCGACGATGCCGCAGTGACGGCCGATACGCACATTGTGGCCGACCTGCACGAGGTTGTCGATCTTGGTGCCCTCACCGATGACGGTGTCGTCCATGGCGCCGCGATCGATGGTCGTGTTGGCGCCGATTTCCACCTTGTCCTGGATGATGACGCGCCCGACCTGCACGATCTTGAGCATGCCGCCCGGCCCCGGCGCATAACCGAAGCCATCCTGGCCAATGCGTGCCCCGTTATGAATGATGACGTCGTTGCCGAGATAGGCGCAGATAATGCTGGCGCCGCCGGCGATCACGCAATTGCGGCCGATTTTCACATGCGGGCCAATAATCGTGCCCGGGCCGATATGGCTGCCGGCGCCGATCGCCGCATCCGCGCCGATCACCGCCATGGGCTCGATCGTCACGCCGTCCTCGATATGAGCGGAGGGATCGACGAAGGCGGCCGGCGAAATGCCGCTGCTGACCACGATCGGCTGCGGCAGCATAGCCTGCGGATGCAAAAGCGCACCGGCGCGCGCGAAGGCGGTGTTTGGCGCCGAGGTCAGCAGGACCGGAATATGGGAAGGAATTGCAGATTGCAGGGCCTTGTCGCACAGGATGGCGGACGCTGCACAACTCTGCAGCTCGGCCTTGCTGCGACGGGAGAGGATATAACAGATATCCCCTTCCCCTGCGCGCGAGATCGGGGCAACCGACCGGATCGGCCGGTTCGCCCATTCCCTATCGACAAGTTCCGCCCCAATTTTTTCAGCCAGAGCGCCAAGCGCAATGCCGTCGTGGGGCGGAAAGAATCGGTTGTGCTCCATCAGCCGAGACTCCAGAACGTCCGTTTGATTGCAGTTCTGGAATGCAGCTATCAGAACTGGTTCGCGATGCCAAAGCGGAAGCGCTGTTCCTCGTCGAAGTCTTCCTTGGCGACCGGAACGGCATAGTCGAAGCGCAGCGGACCGAAGGGAGAAGCCCAGATGATGCTGGCACCGACCGAGGCGCGCAGCGTCGAATCCGTACCATTGACGGCGCCGCCAAGCGGATCGACCTTGTTGCCGAACAGCGTACCGGCATCGGCGAAGACCGCGCCGCGCAGACCGATATCTTGCGGAATGCCGGGCATCGGGAAGCTGGCTTCCGCCGAGGCGTTGAAGTAGGTCGTGCCACCGAGCGGATCGCCATTGGCCATGCGGGGGCCGATACCGGTCGACTTGAAGCCACGGATCTGCTTGCCGCCGATCATGAACTGATCGAAAACGTTCAGCGTATCGTTGGTCGGGACGACGTAACCGCCGCCGACAGCCAACGATGCGATGATGTCGGCTTCATCCGAGACCGTATAGAACACGCGAGCACGCCCGCTGATCTTGTAAAATTCGGAGTCGCCGCCGAGACCGGCAAACTCATGCGTGATCGTGGCGAAGATGCCTTCATGCGGCAGCGTCGCATCGTCCAGCGTGTTGTAGGTCAACGTCTGCGAGACCGACGAGCTCGCCCAAGGACTGCCGTTGACCAGCGCGCGATAAGGTGCCGACAGGTTGTCGCCTACGGTATAATCGCCGCGGCCTTCGTATTCGTAACGACGATAGTTGTAGCGGAACGTCGTCGCCAGATCTTCGGTGATCGGCGCCGTCACGCGTAGCGTGAAGCCGGTTTCGCTATAGTCGTAGTAATCTTCACCCGAAGTGGTGTTGCGATAAATATCGAAACCGGCCGCCAAGCGATAACCAAGGAAATAGGGCTCGGTGAACGAGACGCTATAATTGCGCGCATTGTCCGCACCACCACCGGCGGCGACGCGAATATACTGGCCGCGGCCGAGGAAGTTCTTTTCCTCGACGGAAGCTTCGAGGATGAAGCCACCCTTGTTGCCGGTCGCGTAACCGGCGCCGATGCCGAACGAGCCGGTCGGCTGATCCTGCACGTCGACGATGACGACAACACGGTCTGCGGCGCTGCCCGGTGCGGTCGAGATCGACACGGACGAGAAATAGCCGAGCGCATCCAGGCGGCGCTTGGCGCGCGTGATCATTTCCTGGTTGAACGCATCACCTTCGCTCATGTCGAATTCGCGGCGAATGACGTAATCGCGCGTGCGGGTGTTGCCGCGGATTTCGATGCGCTCGACATAGGCGCGTTCGCCCTGGTCGACCAGGTAGTCGACGGCGATGGTGTTGTTGCTGAAGTTGCGGTTGCCGCGCGGGGTGACGCGAGCAAACGGATAACCGGCATTGGCGACGCGCTTGGAGATGGCCTCCATCGTCTTTTGAACGTCCTTGGCCTTGTAGGTGTCGCCCGTACGGGACTCGACCAGGCCCTTCAGTTCTTCACCGCTGATGCCGTCGACCGTCGATTCGACGTTGATGTCACCGAAGGTGTAGCGCGCACCTTCCTCGACCGTGAAGGTGAGCTGATATTCGTTGGTTTCCGGGTTCAGCGTCGCATCCGACGAGACCACACGAAAATCCGGATATCCGTGATTGAAATAGAACTGGCGAAGCGCTTCTTCGTCCGCGCGCAGCTTCTCGTCGCTATAGACGTCCTTGCGGGTCAGGAACGACAGGAAATTCGAACGCTTGGTATTGATCACGGCAGCAAGGCGGCCATTGCTGTAGGCTTGGTTGCCCACGAAATTGATGGCGGAGATCTTGGTGCGCTCGCCCTCGTTGATGACGAAAGCCAGGTTCACGCGGCCTTCGCCGACGGCAGCGGTCTGCGTCGTGACAGTGACGTCGCTACGACCGATGGCGGCATAGGCCTGCTTAATGGCATCGATATCTGCCTGGATCGTGGCGTCGTTGAACGCACCCTGCGGACGGGTCTGAACCACACCCGCCAGCTTGTCGTCCTTGATCTTATGGTTGCCGTTGAAGACGACCTGATTGACGATCTGGTTCTCGGATACGGTGACGACCAGCGAACTGCCTGAAACGCCGATGCGGACATCAGAGAAATAGCCGGTGCTATAAAGCTGGCGCACGGATTCATCGACATCTGCGGGCGAGAAATTCTTGCCCGGTTCGATGGTGATGTTCGACCGCACGGCATCGGCGCCAATCCGGCTTGCACCCCGAACATCGATGCGCTTGACGACCGCGGCTTGAGCATCGGTTACAGAAGCAAGCGTTACGACACCTGACCCCGTAGCGACAATACCAGCAGACAGCGCGACTGCCGATACTGCGTTCAAGAACTTTGAACCAGCCTTCATTTCACTTCTTACCTTTTTTCTCGTCGTCCCCGAGAAGGTTTTATCCCCGACTCCGGTCACGTGTGTCGTTTTACCCGCTTTTCCCCTACAAGCAAGCCGGAGCGTTAATTTCTGTTTACTTCCTTTGCAAGCGTGGCCCAATCGCCACGTTCGCCTTGAATTATCGTAAACAGTGCGTAAACGGCTTGCCAAAACCGAGCGAAGAGTTAACCGATCAGCGAGCTGATGTCGTTCCAGGTCGCGAACACCATGAGCGTCAGCACCATAGCCAAACCGATCCGGAATGCAATTTCCTGAGCGGCGGCGCCGACCGGTTTTCCCCGGATTGCTTCCACCGCATAAAAGACAAGATGTCCGCCGTCGAGCACCGGTACCGGCATGAGATTGAGCAAGCCGATGGACACCGACAGCATCGCCGCCAATTGAAGAACCGCCGCCACGCCTAAAGTCGCCATCTGGCCCGAAGCTTGCGCCACGCGGATCGGGCCGCCGAGCTGGTCGGCCTTCATACGGCCTGCGAAGAGGTTGCCGATATAGTCGAACGTGCCGGTAACGATATGCCAGCTCTGGACGACGCCCTCGCCGACTGCCTGCAGCGGCGTGAACGTCTGGGTGCGGAAATTGCCGCTTTCCTGGTTGGTGACGATGCCGATCAGGCCGAGCTCGACCTTGTTGCCGAACTGATCCTCGATGGTCTCGCGCTTCGGCGTCATCTTCAGATCCTGCTTCACGCCGGCGCGTTCGACGGTGACGACGATCGGCATGTCCGGGCGGACGCTGACATAGCGGCGCACATCGTCAAAGGTGACGACCCTGGTGCCGTCGATGGCAAGCAGCAGATCACCCGGCTGGATACCGGCCTCGGCGGCGGCACTTTCGGGCTTCACTTCGGCGACGACCGGATCGGCCACCTGCTTGCCGTAGATCCCGAAGAGCACGGCGAAGATGGCAATCGCCAGCAGGAAATTCGCAACCGGGCCGGCGGCAACCGTCAGTGCCCGCTTCCACAACTTCGCGCCGGCAAATGTGCGCTCGCGTTCGGTCGGGCTCAGGGTGGCAAGACGGGCCAGATCCGGTTTGCTGGAAGCATCCTCATCGCCGAGGAATTTGACATAGCCGCCAAGCGGAATCGCCGACAGCTTCCAGCGCGTGCCGCGCTTGTCGGTGAAACCGGCCAATTCCGGGCCGAAGCCGATGGAAAAGGCGACGATACCGATTCCCGACCATCGGCCGACCAGGTAATGGCCCATCTCATGCACAAAGACGAGCAGAGACAGGACGAGGATGAACGGAACGATATATCCAAGGATCAGAGAAAGCATGACCGTCATCTCGGGCTGAACGGGGAACCCCGTCTAACCCTTCACCGATTGAAAAGGAACGCTCCGACGGACGACAGGCTGCCGTCACCGAGCACCGAAAACCATACCGCCAGAATGAAGGCGGCAAAGCAGGCGAAAACAAGTCCGTCGACCCGGTCCATGACTCCGCCATGACCGGGAATGATGCGTCCCGAATCCTTGACGCCGAAACGGCGCTTGATGAAGGATTCGAAGAGATCGCCGATCTGGCTGGATACCGACAGCATCAAGGCGATTGCCACCGTCCACAGCCCGACGCTGCCGGCGGCCGAATAGGAGGCGATCGCGCCGGCGATCACTCCGGCGGAGGCACCGCCGATAGCGCCCGACCAGGTCTTGCCGGGCGATATGCGCGGCGCAAGCTTCGGCCCGCCGATGGCGCGGCCGACGAAATAGGCCAGGATATCGGTGCCCCAGACGACGGCGAAAACGAACAGCATGGCCGCCAGGCCGATATGGTCGTCGTCGCGAATCGCGGCCAGCGACACGCAGGACAGGCCGGCATAAAGGATACCGCCGGGCAGCCACCAGGTGCCGGAACGGTTGAAGACGGTCAGAAGAACCGCCGTGAACACACAGCCGCCGAGCAGCGGGATCGCCAGATCCTCTGCGCCGAACACGGTGTTGCCGGCAATCACGGCCAGCGCAAACCAGCCGAAGGCATTGCC
Organism: Hyphomicrobiales bacterium; assembly: GCA_017305935.1. GTDB lineage: Bacteria > Pseudomonadota > Alphaproteobacteria > Rhizobiales > Rhizobiaceae > Metarhizobium. Next base: position 175,150 of record JAFKJU010000013.1, read on the forward strand.
GCCGACGACGCGCGACGCCAGACCGGTGATCGTCGACCACTCGGAATAGATCAAAAGGCCGATGACGGCGCAGACGATGCGGAAAGCCGCCCCGCCCATCCAGGTCGCGCCCAGCACGATCACCGCCAGAACGATGGCGGAGACGATGCGCAGCTTGAGTTCCTGGCTCATGGCGCCCCCGCTGCGAGCGTTTTCGTGGAAAGCCCGCCGAATCGCCGCTCGCGCGCCGCATATCTTTCAAGCGCCTTGTAAAACTGTTCACGGGTGAAATCCGGCCAATATTCCGGCACGAACAGCAGTTCCGAATAGGCGGCCTGCCAGAGCAGGAAATTGGACAGGCGCTCCTCGCCGCTGGTGCGGATGATGAGGTCGGGATCGGGAATGTCTGTGGTGTCCATGCGCCCGTTCAGCATTTCCGCGTCGATATCCTCCGGCCGCAGCGTGCCGGCGGCCACTTCGCGCGCCAGTTTGGCGGCGGCGCGGGCGATCTCGTCGCGGGCGCCGTAGTTGAAGGCGATCACCAGCGTCAGCGCCGTATTGTTGCGTGTTGTTTCTTCCGCTTCCAGGAGCAGTGGCAGAATGTCGCTGCGCAGGTTCTGGCGGTCGCCGATGACGCGGATGCGCACATTTTCGCGGTGCAGCTCTGCAAGATCGCGGCGGATGAAGGCCCTGAGCAGGCCCATGAGGTCCGAGACCTCGGTTTCCGGGCGGCGCCAGTTCTCAGAGGAGAAGGCAAAAAGCGTCAGGAAGCGCACGCCGCAATCGCCTGCGGCGCGCACGACCTCGCGTACGGCTTCCACCCCTTTACGATGCCCCATCGTGCGCGGCAGGCCACGCTGATTCGCCCAGCGGCCATTCCCATCCATGATGATGGCCACATGCTCTGGCACGCTCGCTAGGTGAAGATCTGACATCGCCGGTCCGGTTTCTCGCAAGAGGGGAATCGCCAAGAGCAGTTAAACCTGCATGATTTCCTTTTCCTTATCGGCGAGCAAGCGGTCGATTTCCGAAATCGTCTCGTCCGTCATCTTCTGCACCTTGTCGGAGGTGGCGCGGCTTTCGTCCTGGCCGATGTCGCCGTCCTTCTCGGATTTCTTCAGCGAATCCATGCCGTCGCGGCGAACGTGGCGCACGGCGACCTTGGCCTTTTCGGCATAGTCATGGGCGACCTTGACCAGCGAGCGGCGGCGCTCCTCGTTGAGTTCCGGCAGCGGAATGCGCAGGTTCTGGCCGTCGATGATCGGGTTCAGGCCGAGATTGGCTTCGCGAATGGCGCGATCGACGGCGCCGACCATCGACTTGTCCCAGATGGAGACGCCGAGCATGCGTGGCTCGGGAACGGTGATATTGGCGACCTGGTTCAGCGGCACGCGCGAACCATAGGCTTCGACCATCACCGGATCGAGAACGTTGGCCGAGGCGCGGCCGGTGCGCAGCGAGGCGATATCGCTCTTGAACGCATTGATAGCGCCATCCATGCGGCGCTTCAGTTCTTTCAGATCAAAACCTGCACTCATGTTCCTAACTCCCGTCTTATCCCTGCCCGTCCGTCGCGACACTGCACGCGAACGATCCCGTCAATTGTCCTTCACGATGGTCTTGCGGCCACCACCGGTCAAGATTTCACCGAACTCGCCCTTCTCATGAATGGAAAACACGATGATCGGAATATGATTTTCACGCGCCAGCGCCACGGCGGCGACGTCCATCACCGCCAGGCCCTTTTCCAGCACTTCGCTGTGCGTCAGGTGGTCGAAGCGGGTCGCGGTCGGATCCTTTTTCGGATCGGCGGAATAGATGCCGTCCACCTGGGTGCCCTTGAAGATGGCTTCCGCGCCCATTTCGGCGGCGCGCAGCGCTGCGGCGCTGTCGGTGGTGAAGAAGGGATTGCCGGTGCCGCCGGCGAAGATCACCACACGGCCGAGGCCGAGGTGATGAAGCGTGGCGCGCTGCGAGAAGCTTTCGCAGATTTCCGGCATGGCGATGGCCGAGAGCACGACCGTATCGATATCGAGCTTGCGCAGCGAGGTCGCCAGCGCCAGCGCGTTGATGACGGTGGCGAGCATGCCCATGTGGTCGCCGGTCACCCGGTCGCCGCCCTTGGACGCGACCGCGACGCCGCGAAAGATATTGCCGCCGCCGACGACGACGCCGACCTCGACGCCCATGGCGCGAGCCTCGGCGATGTCGGCCGCGATCCGGTCCGCAACGGCGACGTCGATGCCAAAGCCCTGGCTGCCCATGAGGGCCTCGCCGGAGGCCTTGAGAAGGACACGCTTATACAGGGGGGTCGGCGACATGGTGGCTCCTTCATACGCAAGAAACGGCTGCTGGATGCCGGATACACGAAGGGCACCGCGTTGTCACGCGATGCCCGATCTTTTCCCAAGAATGAGAAGGCTGGATCAGCCCTTGGCGGCGGCAGCGACTTCAGCCGCGAAATCCGTCTCTTCCTTCTCGACGCCTTCGCCGAGCAGCAGGCGGGCCATGCCGGTGACTTCGATCGGCGCGCCGACAGCCTTTTCGGCTTCCTTGACGGCAGCCGCGACGGTCAGGTCGGGGTTGATGACGAAGGCCTGCGACAGCAGGGCGACTTCTTCGAAGAACTTGCGCATGCGGCCGTCGACCATCTTTTCGATGATGGCGTCCGGCTTGCCGGAAGCGCGCGACTGTTCGATGAAGACGTTGCGCTCGCGCTCGGCGACGGCGGCGTCGACTTCTTCGGCGCGCAGCGCCAGCGGGTTGGTGGCGGCGATGTGCATGGCAACCTGGCGGCCGATGGCGTTCAGGGCTTCCTTGTCGCCGGTCGACTTCAGCGCGACGAGAACGCCGAGCTTGCCGAGGCCATCGGCAACGCCGTTATGGATGTAGGTGGCGACGACGCCGTCTTCGACGGAGAGCGAGGCCGAACGGCGCAGGTTCATGTTTTCGCCGATGGTGGCGACGGCGTCCTTGATGGTGTCGCCGACCGGCTTGCCGCTGGCCGGATAGGCGGCGGCGGCAACGGCTTCGACGGAACCGTCGGTGCCAAGCGCAACCTGGGCGATGCCGCGAACCAGATCCTGGAAGGCGTCGTTACGGGCAACGAAGTCGGTTTCCGAGTTGACTTCGACGACAACGGCCTTGGTGCCATTGCTGGCGATGCCGACCAAGCCTTCGGCAGCAGTGCGGCCCGACTTCTTGTCGGCCTTGGCGATGCCCTTGGCGCGCAGCCAGTCGATGGCGGCTTCCATGTCGCCATTGGTTTCGGCCAGCGCCTTCTTGCAGTCCATCATGCCCGCGCCGGTCTTTTCGCGCAGGTCTTTCACCATTGCCGCTGTTACGTTGGTCATCTTTGCCTCTTTATCGGTTCGTCGGATGCGATCGCCGGAACACCGGCAGAAAGCAGCACCCGGATTGGGGAACGAAATGCACCCGGAAATGTGACAGCGTGATGAAGCTGCACCACGCTCGCCGCGCTGTTTTGTTCTGGCGCATTTCCGAACGGAAAATCGGTATCCACTTTTCCTGGAAATGCTTCTCATTCACGACCCTGAACAGGGTCAGCCGCAGCGCGGTAAAAAAGCAAGGCCGCTCGAACCCATGGTCACAAACGGCCCTGCCCGGTCTTCATGATGAAGGGCGGAACGCTTCCCGCGCCCCACCCTTGACCGGCATCAGGCGCCGGCTTCGTCTTCGAGCGTCGGCTCGGACGGCGCCTCGACGGAAGCGCCGATATCGTGGCCGGCCGCACCCTGCTGGCGGGCGATGCCGTCGATGGCAGCGCGGGCGATCAGGTCGCAGTAGAGAGCGATGGCGCGCGAGGCGTCGTCGTTGCCGGGAATGGCGTAGTCGATCTGGTCCGGATCGCAGTTCGAGTCGATGATGGCGACGACCGGGATGCCCAGGCGCTTGGCTTCATCGATGGCGATCTTTTCCTTGTTGGTGTCGATGATGAACATCAGGTCCGGAACGCCGCCCATGTCGCGGATACCGCCGAGGGCCTTGTCGAGCTTCTGGCGCTCGCGCTCCAGGTTCAGGCGTTCCTTCTTGGAGTAGCCCGAGCCTTCCAAAGCCAGGATCTCGTCGAGCTTGCGCAGACGCTGGATCGAGTTCGAAATGGTCTTCCAGTTGGTCATCATGCCGCCGAGCCAGCGGGAATTGACGTAGTACTGGGCCGAACGCTTGGCGCTATCGGCGATCAGTTCCGAAGCCTGGCGCTTGGTGCCGACGAACAGGACGCGGCCGCCGCGGGCGACGGTGTCGGACACGACCTGCAGGGCGCGCGACAGCATCGGCACGGTCTGTGCCAGGTCGATGATGTGGATGTTGTTACGATCGCCAAAGATGTAGGGCTTCATCTTCGGGTTCCAGCGATGGGTCTGGTGACCGAAGTGAACACCAGCTTCCAGAAGCTGGCGCATGCTGAAATCAGGCAATGCCATGCCTTTTTCTCCTTTTCCGGTTGAACCTTCGGGAAGCAAAACAGCCGTCCTTGTGGAACGGCCACCGGCGGAGCGGACCGGATTTCTCCCGGACAACCCCAAACTTCCCGTGTGGAATGCGGGTGGCCTTACAGGCGATTTGCCGAAAATGCAAGCGCGGCCTTCGAAATTATGACAGCGCGCGCCGCTCAGTTACTTGCAGGCGGTCGGCTGGAGCATCTCCAGCTTCGACAGACGGCCCGTCAGGACGAAATCACCGTAGTCCATGGTCAGATCGCGGGTGATGCCGTTGTCGTAGAGCTTGAACGACATGCGGTAGATCGGCAGCGAATCGCCCTTGGAGGTGTCGTTAAAATAGGCGATGGTCACCGGCCAGTAGGGGGATTTGGCAAATTGACCGGCCGGCTTGGCGTCGCTGTCGTCGCCCTGCGGCTGGTCCTGCTTGCCGACGACGGTGGTTGTCATCAGCGTCTGGTCGCCATTGTCGCTGCCATCGAAGATGCGGGACTCGAAGAAGCGGTTGCCCCTCTTGGCATTGTCGATGACGTCGAGCATGTGCGCGGTCGGAAAGCGGCCGTCGGCGAGTTGAACCTCACGCCGTTCCGGAGCGCTGAGTTCCACCGTCAGCTTGTCCTTCCCGTCGGTGGCCGAGCCGGAAACCTGCTTGTCCATCTGGTCGTCTGTGAAGGATTTGGTCTCGAAGCGGAAACGGCCCTTGGCCAGATCCTCGTAAGTCGTTGTCTGCTGGTCGGTGACGCGCTTGGTCTCGCCGGTATCGACCTCGGTGACGAAGCGAAAATTGGTGGTGTAGCCGGCGCAATCCGAGCCCATGAATTCATAGACCATGCGGCCGACCATGCCGGCGATGCCGGAACGCTCCGAGGCCTCCTTGAGGCGCAAGTCATAGACGGCGCGGTGGGGCACCAGCCCGCTCGCCACGGCTGCCTGCGCACCGAACGCGCTGAGGCACGTGGCGGCCGAAGCAGCGACAAGAACGGCGGCGCGACGCGAGCGATGCATGCAATATCTCCTGTTGAATCAGGCCGCAATGATATAAGAACGCTTGCGACCGAAACGAGGCATCCGCGCATTGGATGACGGATTTTTGGGGAAATGACAACAAGTGGGAGAGGAAATGTCCGAAGCAATCGAAGCCCGCCTCAAGGAACTGGCGATCACCCTGCCCCAGGCCGCAGCACCGGCCGCAAACTACGTTCCCTATGTCATCAGCGGCAACCTGCTCTATCTCTCCGGGCAACTGCCGATCGAGAACGGCAAGGTCGCCGTGACCGGCCTGCTCGGCCAGGACGTCGACGTCGCCACCGGCGCGCGCGCCGCCGAGCTCTGTGCCATCAATATCCTCGCCCAGGCGAAGGCCGCGCTTGGCGGCGATCTTGGCCGCATCGTGCGAATCATCAAGCTGAACGGGTTCGTCGCCTCCATGCCGAGCTTCGTCGAGCAGCACCTGGTGATCAACGGCGCTTCTAACCTGCTCGCCAACGTGCTTGGAGAAGCCGGCAAGCATGCCCGCGCCGCCGTCGGTATGGCGTCGCTGCCGCTGAACGCCGCCGTCGAGATCGACGCCATCCTGGAAATCGCGCCATGACCGATGCCTCCTGGCTGGCGGAGCGCGCGATAGCGCATCGCGGCTATCACGACATGAATCATCAGGTCTGGGAGAATACGCTCTCGGCCTTCTCCCGTGCCATCGAGGCCGGCTTCGCCATCGAATGCGACCTGCAATACGCCTCGGACGGCGTGCCGGTCGTCTTCCATGACGACGATCTCAAGCGCCTGTGCAATATCGGCGGCGACGTGCGCGAAAAAACCAGCGCCGAGCTCGGGCTGCTCTCCATCGGGGGCACCGCCGACAAGGTGCCGACGCTGAAGAAGCTGCTCGACCTCTGCGCCGGCCGCGTGCCGCTGGTGCTGGAGCTCAAGGGCCGGCAGGGTGACGACGACGGTTTTGCCGCCAGCGTGCTGGAAACGCTGGAGGGGTATCAGGGCAAGGTGGCGCTGATGAGCTTCGACACCTGGCTGCTCAAGGATTTGAAGGAGCTTGGAAGTCCCTACCCGGTCGGTCTGACGGCCGAGGGCACGGAACCGGAAAAATTCTTCGCCCATGACGACGCCATGCATGCCGGGCTGGATTTCATCTCCTATGCCTGGGACCATCTGCCCAATGCCTTCATTACGGCACAAAGGCAGCGTGGTATCCCGGTCATCACCTGGACGGTGCGCAATGACGAGGCCATCCGCCACACATTCGCCAATGCCGACCAGATGACCTTCGAAGGCTTCGACCCACGGGAAAAACCGATCCTCACGGCATGAGTAGCGGCTACACGATCCGAATCGAAAATTCGCTCACGGCCATCGCGCCGGAAAGCTGGAATCGGCTTTCCGGCGCATCCAAAGATTTAAATACGATCTACAACCCCTTCGTTTCTCACGCCTTTCTTTCCTCCCTGGAAGAATCCGGCTCGGCGACGGCCAAGAGCGGGTGGATGGGGCATCATCTGCTGATGGAAGACGGCGAGAGGCGGCTGGTCGGCGCCATGCCGTGCTACCTCAAGAACCACAGCCAGGGCGAATATGTCTTCGACCATGGCTGGGCCGACGCTTTCGAACGGGCCGGGGGCCGTTATTATCCGAAGCTGCAATGTTCCGTCCCCTTTACGCCGGCGACCGGCCCGCGCCTTCTGGCGCTGGAGGACGACAAGGCGGATTTCGTGCGCATGGCGCTTGCCCACGGGCTGAAGGATGTGACGCGCGAGCTTGGGGTTTCCTCGGCGCATGTCACTTTCGTTGCGGAAAGCGACCTGCCGGTCTTCGAAGCGGAATCCTATCTGCATCGCACCGACCAGCAATTCCACTTCATCAATGAAGGCTATGCCGATCACGAGGCGTTCCTGGAAACCCTCTCCTCCCGTAAGCGCAAGGATTTACGTAAGGAGAGGCGGACGGCCTTGCAGGACGGAATCAGCATCGACTGGCTGACGGGGCGCGACCTTACCGAAGCCATCTGGGACCAGTTCTTCGCCTTCTATATGGACACCGGCAGCCGCAAATGGGGCCGGCCCTATCTGACGCGGAAATTCTACTCGCTGATCGGCGAGCGTATGGCCGACGACATTCTGCTGATCATGGCCAGGCGCAACGGGCGCTATATCGCCGGCGCCATCAATTTCATCGGCGGCGATACGCTTTACGGCCGCCATTGGGGCTGCGTCGAGGACCACCCTTTCCTGCATTTCGAGGTCTGCTACCATCAGGCCATCGATTTCGCGCTGGAGAAGAAACTGGCCCGCGTCGAGGCCGGCGCGCAGGGCGAGCACAAGCTTGCGCGCGGCTATCTGCCGGTCACCACCCATTCCATGCATCACATCGCCCATGCCGACCTTCGCCGAGCCATCGAGGATTATCTCGAACGCGAGCGGCAGGATGTCGAGCAGATGGGCGAGATTCTGAGCGAGCACAGCCCCTTCCGCAAGGGCGAGCGCCAAGACTGACATACAGCAAGGGAGACATTATGACCGCTTACGACACCGATAACATCTTCGCGAAAATCCTGCGCGGCGAAATCCCCTCCACCCGCGTCTACGAGGACGAGCACGCTATTGCCTTCATGGATGTCATGCCTCAGGCGCCCGGCCATGTGCTGGTCATCCCGCGACAGGGTTCACGCAACATCCTCGACGCCGATCCGGTCGTGCTGCAGAACGCCATCGTCGTGGTGCAGAAGATTGCCGTGGCGGTGAAGGAAGCGTTCGATGCCGATGGCGTCTATGTGGCGCAGTTCAACGAGCCGGCCTCGGGACAGACCGTCTTCCACCTGCATTTCCACGTCATCCCCCGCCATGAGGGCGTTCCCCTGAAGCCGCATTCCGGCACCATGGAGAATTTCGACGTGCTGAAGGCCAATGCCGAGAAGATCAAGGCTGCTCTTTAAGGCATCAACACCAGCAGGCCGGCCAGCAGCAGGATGGCGGTGATGACGCCGACCGGAATGCGTTGCCCGGCCAGCAGGAAGGCGGCGAAGCCGCCGCCGGCCGCTGTCAGGCGGATCCACAGTGGCGAGGCGGCTAGCGTTCCGGTCGGGAAGACAATCAGCTTGGCAGTGACCGCCATGACCAGAGCGGTGGCAACCGCCCTCACCCAGTACAGGGCCTCCGAATCCTCCCGAAGCCGATTGCCGGCGAGGACGCCGAGCCAGCGCCAGATGTCGGTGGCGATCCAGCCGGCGAGCGCGATGAACAGATAGGGTTTCAGCTCCGCGATCACGACGCCTTCTCCTTCGCGGCCAGCGCCCGTTTGCGCAAAGCGCGGTCGATCAGATAGGCGAGCGTGCCGCCGCCGACCCCGGCATAGAGCACATCGAATTCCGGCTCGATCATCGCAAACAACGGCCCGGCGACGACGCCGATGACGAAGGCGATGCGCACCACCGCATGGCGCGCCGTCGCCCAGATCGAGACGACGAAATAGACCGGGGTCAGGAAGAACAGCACGCCCGCGACCAGCGGCGGAAACGCCGCCACGAGGCCGTAGCAGACGGCGACGATCACCGTATTCACCAGCGTCAGCGTGATGCCGAAGCCAGCGAAATAGGCGATCCGCGCCTCACGCGGCACATGATGGATGGTGTTGTTGGTGAACACCCAGGCGGTGATCGCCACGAAATGCGACAGGAAAAGCAACAGCCAGACCGGCGTGCGCTGGGTGCGCATCTCCGGCACGATCGAGGCGACCATCGGCATCATCCGCACCGAGGACAGGGTGACGGCGATGAAGCAGGCGGCAAGGCCTGCACCCGATGTCATCGAGCCGATCAGGATCATCTTGGCCGGCAGCGCCCAGATGCTGAGCGTCATGAACACCGCCTCGCCCCGGGAAATACCCGATTCCAACGCAAAGGCGCTAAAGCCGACGAAGGAGGTCATGAGAATCAGCGCCGGCAGGGAAAAAATGCCCCGGGCGCCGGTCAGGAACCAGCCGAGGCCGGAAGAGGAAATGCGATCGCTTGACATAATGGTTCCAAAAGCCAAGTGCCGGGCTTTCGGCCCGGCACTTCATTTCAGCCAATAAGGCTTTCTTACTTTTTCTTCGGCACCTTGGGAACTGTCGATCCCTTGCGGCGGGTCTCGGCCGGCTTTTCCTCGTCCTCGTCGGAAAGCGCGGCGCTGACGACATCGGCGCTCACCTCCTCCGGCTTCGGATCCTTCTTGCGCGACTTCGTCCGCTCCTCCGAAACTTCGGGCTCGTCGTGATGGGCCTCGTGCTCGATGACCTCGGCTTCCGGCTTGGGTTTAACCGGTTGCTCTTCGGGAATGGATTCGAGCACCAGCCCCTTCTTGCCGTCCTCCAGATCGCCGACGGTGACCTTGACGACACCGCCCTTCTTCAGCTTGCCGAACAGGATTTCGTTGGCGAGCGGCTTCTTGATATGCTCCTGGATGACGCGCGACAGCGGCCGGGCGCCCATCTTTTCGTCATAACCGCGTTCGGCCAGCCAGGCGATGGCATCCTCTGCCAAGTCGAAGGTGACGTTGCGCTCGGAAAGCTGCGTCTCCAACTGCATGACGAATTTCTGGACGACCTGGTGGATGACCTTGGTCGGCAGCGGCGCAAACGCAATGGTGGCGTCAAGACGGTTGCGGAACTCCGGCGTGAACAGCTTGTTCAGCGCCTCGGTATCCTCGCCGGTGCGCTTGGACGAACCGAAGCCGATGGCGGCCTTGGCCATTTCCGATGCCCCGGCATTGGTGGTCATGATCAGGATGACGTTGCGGAAATCGATCTTCTTGCCGTTATGATCGGTCAGCGAGCCGTGATCCATCACCTGCAGCAGGATGTTGTAGATATCCGGATGCGCCTTCTCGATCTCGTCGAGCAGCACGACACTGTGCGGATGCTGGTCGACGCCATCGGTCAGCAGCCCGCCCTGGTCGAAGCCGACATAGCCGGGAGGAGCGCCGAGCAGCCGCGAGACCGTGTGGCGTTCCATATATTCCGACATGTCGAAGCGCAGCAGCTCGACGCCGAGCGAGGCGGCCAGTTGCTTGGCGACTTCCGTCTTGCCGACGCCGGTCGGACCGGAGAAGACATAGGAGCCGATCGGCTTGTTGGGCTCGCGCAGGCCGGCGCGCGCCAGCTTGATCGCGGTTGCCAGCGCTTCAATGGCGGCATCCTGGCCGTAGACGACCGAGCGCAGATCCTTCTCCAGATTGGCGAGAACGACCTCGTCGTCCTTGGAGACGGTTTTGGGCGGAATGCGGGCCATCGTCGCGATGGTCGCTTCGATTTCCTTCTCGGTGATCAGTTTGCGGCGCTTGGAGGCCGGCAACAGCATCTGCGCCGCGCCGGTTTCGTCGATCACGTCAATCGCCTTGTCCGGCAGCTTGCGGTCGGAGATGTAGCGGGCCGAAAGCTCGACGGCCGACTTGATCGCCTCGTTGGAATAGCGCAGCTTATGATAGTCCTCGAAATAGGGCTTCAGGCCCTTCATGATTTCGATGGCATCCTCGACCGAGGGCTCGTTGACGTCGATCTTCTGGAAACGGCGCACCAGCGCCCGGTCCTTCTCGAAGAACTGGCGGTATTCCTTGTAGGTGGTCGAGCCGATGCAGCGGATCGCGCCGGAGGACAGCGCCGGCTTCAGCAGGTTGGAGGCATCCATCGCGCCGCCAGACGTAGCACCCGCACCAATGACGGTGTGGATTTCGTCGATGAACAACACCGCGCCCGGATAGTCTTCCAGCTCCTTGACGACCTGCTTCAGGCGCTCTTCGAAATCGCCGCGATAGCGAGTGCCGGCCAGCAGCGTGCCCATGTCGAGCGAGAAGATCGTCGCATCCTGCAACGCTTCCGGCACCTTCTTTTCGACGATGCGCTTGGCAAGCCCCTCGGCGATGGCGGTCTTGCCGACACCGGGATCGCCGACATAGAGCGGGTTGTTTTTCGAGCGGCGGCAAAGAACCTGAATGGTGCGGTTCACCTCGGCGTGACGGCCGATCAGCGGGTCGATCTTGCCGTTCTTGGCCTTTTCATTGAGGTTGACGCAATAGGCCTTGAGGGCCTCCTGCTGCTTCTTGGAGCCACCCTCTTCCTGATCGCTGCGGCTCTGCTTGGCTTCGGATTCGCCCTCCTCGATGCCGCGCGGCGGCCGGGGCTGGCTTGCGCCGGGGCGCTTGCCGATGCCATGCGAGATATAGTTGACGGCGTCGTAGCGGGTCATTTCCTGCTCCTGCAGGAAATAGGCGGCATGGCTTTCGCGCTCGGCGAAGATGGCGACGAGCACGTTGGCCCCGGTTACTTCCTCGCGACCGGACGACTGCACATGAATGACGGCGCGCTGGATAACGCGCTGGAAGCCGGAAGTCGGCTTGGAATCCTCGTCATATCCGGTGACGAGGTTCGACAATTCATTGTCGACATATTCGGAGACGGTCTTGCGCAGCGTATCGAGATTGACATTGCAGGCACCCATCACCGCAGCGGCATCCGCATCGTCAATCAGCGCCAGCAGCAAATGTTCGAGCGTGGCATATTCGTGATGCCGCTCATTTGCGTAGGTCAGTGCCTGATGCAGCGCCTTTTCAAGACTAGGCGAAAATGTTGGCACGGTCAGATCCTCACTTTTTTTCCATAACACATTGCAGCGGATGCTGATGCTGTTTGGCGAAGTCCATGACCTGGCTCACCTTCGTCTCAGCCACTTCATATGTAAACACACCACATTCGCCCACCCCATGATTGTGGACGTGCAACATGATGCGGGTCGCGGCCTCCAGATCCTTCTGGAAGAATCGCTCCAGGATATGAATGACGAACTCCATAGGTGTGTAGTCGTCATTCAGAAGCAAAACGCGATACAGGCTCGGTTTTTTCGTCTTCGGTTTCGTACGCGTAATCACGGAGGTTCCGCGATTGGCGTTTCCGCCACCGTTTCCCGTATCGTCCTGCATCCGGATCGGCCTGGCGATCATCTGTGTTCATTCCCAATCCAAGGCGCCGCACATTCGAGGGCATCTGCAAACTAAACATCCGAACCCATAATTTAGGTTCCGGATCGCCGATTTTAAGCCCCCTGTCGAACACTGCAACGGGTTTCGTCTTCGCCCTCGCAGTAATTTTTCGGTATGCCATGCCAAACCGGTGCAAGGCTTTCGGCCCCACGACGCAAAAAGCCGGCCGCCGCGTTCGCGGCAGCCGGCTTTTCAATGTTCGAAAGCCTTATGGCGCAGCCTGTATCAGGCAGCCGGCGTCAGCGCCGTCGACGGGCGAACCGGAGAGAATTCATAGGGCTTGTAGACCGACTTGGCGAGATCAGCATACATTTCGTTGATCTTGGTCGCTTCGGCCACGAAGGATTCATAGGCAGTCTTGACGTAGGTCGACTGCAGTTCGAATGCTGACTCGACGCTTTTGACGCCGGCGAGCGCTTCAGCGTGGGACACGGCGTCCTGGAAAGACTTCTTGGTATATTCGGCCGATTCGGCGGCGATCGCCTGGAAGCCCTTGGTGAACTCGGAATAACCTTTCAGCATCGTATCAACCGTCTCCTTGCCCTTCTTGCTGGCGTCATCGAAGTTGAACATCTGACCGTCCTTTTCCTATGGTTGGATGGGCGCAGTATGGCGTTCCGGAAAGGCAAGTCAAGAAAAATTGTGCAGTGCAAGAAACTCATAGATTGCACCGCCACAATAGCCAGCCGACGCGAAAAGCTGCGATCTTAACGGCAATCACAACCAAAAATCCGTCAAGACTCGTCATTTTCGTCGGAAATTCTGCGAAACTCCTCGTAAAACCATTGATTTAGTATCTGCGGAGGGCATTTTCAAGAATCCTGCGACGCAACCGGATTTGCGAGGATATTCAACCTAGGCGGAAGTTTTCACCGCAATGCAAAAAGGCCGGCGCAAGTTCTGCACCGGCCTTCCAACGATCTTTCGATGCCTCTTTCGCGCCGATCAGAGATCTTCGCTGAGGATCGCCATGGAGAAATTATAGGACAGCTCGCCGTCTTCGTCGTCGCGGAAGATGACGCCCAGGAACTCGTCGCCGACATAGACTTCGGCGGAATCGTTCTTGCGCGGACGCGCCTTCACAACGATGGCGGGGTTGAGCGTCCGCTTGAAATAGGCATCAAGCTTCTTCAGTTCGTCTGGCTTCACGCTTCATCTCCATATGATGTTCGGCGCCGGTTCTGCATGGGAAAGCCTGAGGTGTAAAGTCCCAAAACAGGCTGCACAAGGCTGTGCAGCGTTTTTGCTTCCGGCGGGAAAGGGATTGACGGGCGGCAAACTCAGGTCATGCCGCCCCGTCATGCAGGTGTCTTTCGTTCAGTCGAGCGTCGCGAGCATCTGGTCCATGATGCGCGACGGCTCGGAGCAGCCGGCTTCGCCGACAATCCTGGCTGGCACGCCGGCAACCGTCTTCTTCGGGGGAACCGGCTTCAGCACCACCGAGCCGGCTGCGATGCGTGAGCAATGGCCGATCTCGATGTTGCCGAGGATTTTCGCGCCGGCGCCGATCAGCACGCCGTTCATGATCTTCGGGTGGCGGTCCGCGCCTTCCTTACCGGTGCCGCCGAGCGTCACGCCGTGCAGGATCGAGACGTTATCACCGATGACGGCGGTCTCGCCGACGACGAGACCGGTGGCGTGATCGAGGAAGATGCCCTTGCCGATACGCGCCGCCGGGTTGATGTCGGTCTGGAAGACGCTGGACGAGCGGCTCTGCAGATAAAGCGCGAAATCGCGGCGGCCATGGCCGAGCAGCCAGTGCGCCAGGCGATGCGTCTGGATGGCGTGGAAACCCTTGAAATAGAGCACCGGCTCGATGAAGCGCAGGCAGGCAGGATCGCGATCGTAAACGGCCTGGATGTCGACGCGCAGGATATTGCCCCATTCCGGCCAGTCGGCCAGCATGTCCTGGAAGGCCCGGCGAAGCAGGCTCGCCTGCACCTCGCCGTTTCCGAGGCGGTCACAGATGCGATAGATGACGCAGTCTTCCAGCGTGCGATGGTTCAGCACGCTGGCGTGGAAGAAGGCGGCCAGGATCGGATCCTCTTCCGCGGCAGCGCGCGCCTCGTAGCGCAGGCTGTCCCAGATCGGATCCATGGGCTGGACCTGCTCGTTCTTGCGAGCATCGGTGACTGCGACCATTATCGGTCTCCTCGTTTCCCGTCAGGGCGTCGAAGCGTTTCCGGTGAGACTTCCGTCACCTTCCCTGCTCCTACATTTGTTTTCACGCAAATCCGGCGATCGACCGCCTCAGGCGTGCCGGGATGGCTTTATTATATACGGCATTTCCCGCACAAGGCCAGATGCCGCGCAAATTTGGCGTGGACCGGATGTTTACGAGCATGAAACACCTCAGGCTGCTTCCAATCCGGCATAGAAGTCCAGCACCGCCTTCTTGAAGACCCGGTCGCCGACCGCCAGCATATGGTCGCGATTGGGGATATCGAGCGCCCGGGCATCGCGCATCAGCGCCGCCAGTTCTTGCGGCGAACCGGCGATGTCGTCCTTCGTGCCGACGCCGATCAGGGTGGGGACGTCGATGCGGGCGATTTCCTCCGGCGTGATCAGGTCGCGCGAGGTGCGGATGCAGGCGGCGAGCGCCAGCCGGTCGCTCTTCGTCTGGTCGGCAAAGGCGCGGAACATGCGGCCGCGGTCATGGGCGACGCTGTCGATGGAGGGCGCCATCAGGGCGTCGGCAATCGGATCCCAATCGCCGACCCCGTCGACCATGCCGATGCCAAGGCCGCCGAATACCAGCGAGCGGATCCGGTGCGGATGGCCGAGCGCCAGGAAAGCGGAGATGCGCGCGCCCATCGAATAGCCCATGACATGCGCATCCGGCAGGCCGAGATGATCGAGCAGCGCGGCCGCGTCCCCGGCCATCAACGGTACGTGATAGGCGGCGGGGTCATGCGGCTTGTCACTCCCGCCATGGCCACGATTGTCGAGGGCGATCACCCGGTAACCGGCGTCGCCCAGCGTCTTCAGCCAGCCGGGATAGACCCAGTTGACGCTGGCACTGGAGGCGAAGCCGTGGATGAGCAGCACCGGCGGCCCGACGGGATCGCCCGCGTCGAAGAAGGACAGGCTCAGCCCGTCATGGACGAAACTCGAAAACGGCGGCGGGTCGATATTCATGGATCTCTCGTTGTTTTTCGGCGCCGCGACCATAAGGGATCGCCCCGCGGCGGTGAACCCCGCCTCGCCCACAAATCTCACCCGCCAGCGACAAGATGCGGCTACACATTTGCCGCGAAGGCGGATAAGGTCCGCCGCAAATCGAACGACTGCATTGGAGACTTGATCATGGCGGGCGGACACGCAATTCCTCACTTCCAGAATGACGGCGGCTATCGCGCAATCGAAGTGGGCGTCAAGGAATTCATGTGCACGGGCGCATCCATTCCCTTCGACCATCCGCATATCTTCATCGACATGGGCGACGAGGTCGAAAAGGTCTGTTCCTATTGCTCGACGCTATATCGCTACACCCCTTCTCTGAAGGCCACGGAAACGGTTCCGGCCGGCTGCATTTTCCAGTTCAAGGCAGCCTGATCCGCGAAGAGCCATGTCGATCGAGCATGTCGCCATCATCGGCGCGGGTGTCGCGGGTCTCACCGTGGCGCTTGCCCTCGCGCAGCGCGGCATCGCTTCGACCGTCATCGAGCAAGCCGCGGAACTGACAGAGGTCGGCGCGGGCCTGCAACTCTCGCCGAACGCCACCCGGATTCTCGACCGCCTTGGCGTGCTGCGCGCGTTGCAGTCTGTCTGGCTGGAGCCCGAGAGTATCCGCCTGCGCTCCGGCACCCGCCTTTCCTCGATTGCCGAGGTTCCGCTCGGCAGCTTTGCCCGCGAGCGCTGGCAGGCTCCCTATGGCGTGCTGCATCGCGCGACCCTGCAAAAGACGCTTCTGGCCGCCGTCTCGGCGCAGCAGCTCTGCCGGCTCGTTACCGGACAGCGGATCGACTCGCCCTCAATGGAAGCGTTCGAGGCGATCTGCGGCCGCGCCCCGGATGTGGTCATCGGCGCCGATGGCGTCTGGTCAGTTGTCCGGCAGCGGATCGCCGGGGCGGAACCTGCCCGCTTTTCCGGAAACATCGCCTGGCGGATGCTGTTGCCACAGGAGGAAGCGCCTGACTTCATCGAACGGGATAAAGTGACGGCGTTTCTTGGCCCCGCCTCGCATCTGGTCGCCTATCCGTTGAAGGACAGCGGCCATGTCAATCTGGTGGCCATCGCCCATGGCCGCGATCCCGGCAAGGGCTGGGATCATGGCGTCGTGAACCGCACCGAACTCAGCCATGCGTTTCGCGCCTGGCATCCGCGCATCCGTGCGATGATCGACGGAATCGAGCAGCCTCGCCTGTGGCCGCTCTATGAAATGCCCGAGGGCGCTTGGAGCAACAGCCGCGACACGATCCTGATCGGCGACGCCGCCCATGCCGTGACGCCGTTTGCGGCGCAAGGGGCGGCGATGGCGATCGAGGATGCCTATGAACTGGCGCTGGCGCTGGCCATGCAGGCGCCGGCCGACGCCATCCGCGCCTTCGCCACCAAACGCAAGCCGCGCGTCAAGAAAATCGGCAAGCGCGGCGCGTTCAACCGCTTCGTCTATCATGTGCGCGGCCCGCTGGCGCTTGGCCGCAACCTCGTCCTCAAGCTGCGTCCGCCGCACGAGGTGGCGGCGGATCTCGACTGGATCTACGAGTATCGCGCCGAGTGGTGACAGGTCTGTATCGTCGCATTTCCCGGACGGGAAACCCGCCTCCCACTCTTCCTGGAAATGCGTCAGACGGCCGCTGCGGCAGACAATGCCCGCTCCAGATCCGCCTTTAGATCCTTGATGTCTTCGAGGCCGATCTGCAGACGCAGCACCGGTCCCTCCGCCGGCGCCTTACGGATGCGGCGGTCGCCAAGACCGACATGCACGGCGAGACTTTCGAAGCCGCCCCAGGAATAGCCGAGGCCGAAATAGCGCAGCGCATCGAGGAAGGCATGCGCCTTCGCCTTGTGCCGATCAGGCGCGCCGCCTTGCAGCACGATGGAAAAGATGCCGCTGGCGCCCTTGAAATCCCGCTTCCAGATGGCATGGCCCGGAAAACTCGGCAGGCCCGGATGCAGCACGGCGGCGACATCGTCGCGGCCTTCCAGCCAAGCGGCCAGTTCCAACGCGCTGTGCTGATGGCGCTCCAGACGGATGCCCATGGTGCGCAGCCCACGCAGGATCTGGTAGGAATCATCCGGCGAGGCGCAGGTGCCGAGCGTGATCTGCGTGTCATGCAGCCGCTCCCAATGGGCGGCATTGGCAGAGACCGTGCCGAACAGCACATCCGAGTGGCCAGACGGATATTTCGTTGCGGCGTGTATGGAAATGTCGACGCCGAAATCCAGCGGTTTGAAATAGATCGGTGTCGCCCACGTATTATCCATGCTGACGACGGCGCCATGCCGGTGAGCGACCGCGCAGATGGCGCCGATATCCTGCATTTCGAAGGTGTTGGAACCCGGCGCCTCTGTGTGAACCAGCTTCGTGTTCGGCCGCATCAACGCCTCGATACCGGCGCCGATTTCCGGATCGTAATAATCGACGGTGACGCCGAGGCGCGCCAGCATCGTGTCGCAGAAATGCCGCGTCGGAAAATAGACCGAATCGACGACCAGCGCATGATCTCCAGCCGACAGGAAGCCAAGAAAGGGAACGGTGACCGCCGCAAGGCCCGAGGGCACGAGGATCGTTCCGGCAGAACCTTCCAGTTCGTCGATCGCTTCGCAGAGCGCATCCGTGGTCGGCGTGCCCCGCGTGCCGTAGGTGTATTTCTGGGCGCGATTTTCCATCGTGCGGGCATCGGGGAAAAGCACGGTGGAGGCATGGACCACCGGCGGGTTCACGAAACCGTGGAAATCGCGCGGATTGGGGCCGATATGGGACAGGCGCGTATTGATTCCCGCGTCCTGCTTGGCGCTGTCATGATCGTTCATCAATAAAATCTGCTTGTTGGTGTGGGCCTTGCGCCGCCATCTTGGAGCCCCGGCCCCCGCCTGGTCAACCCCTTCTTGCCGCTGTCCGTTTTGCGAACTCCGCTGGCTATTCCATCGAAAGGCGCGAGATCTAGGCAGGGCATCGCCCGAAGAAAAGGCAGGCAGGACACAAACTTGGCAGGTTCCGTTAAAAATGTCTTTTCGAAGGTCAATTTACGTCGCCGCCCTTGACCCTGCACACTTTTGCGACTGTGATAGCGTCACTCGCAACCGGGAGGTCGGCGAGGTCGCGCGGGGTCGCCTCTGGCGCAGCGCCGCGCGCAGTCAAATAACAACAGAAAAAGGTTGGGAAAAATGAAGAAGAAGCTTCTGTCGGCGATGATCGGCGCGGCCGTCCTTGGAGTTGGCGCTCCGGCTGCTTTTGCGGGCAAACTCGACGACGTCAAGGCCAAGGGATTCATTCAATGCGGCGTCAACGGCGCCGGCCTGCTCGGTTTTGCCTCTCAGGACAGCAGCGGCAACTGGTCCGGCCTCGACATCGATTACTGCAAAGCCGTCGCCGCTGCCGTTTTCGGCGATGCGACCAAGGTGAAATATACGCCGCTTTCGGCCAAGGATCGCTTTCCGGCGCTTCAGTCTGGCGAAATCGATCTTCTGTCGCGCAACACCACCTGGACGATCAGCCGCGACACGCAGCTCGGCTTCAACTTCCGCACCGTCAACTATTATGACGGCCAGGGATTCATGGCCCGCAAGGAGCTTGGCGTGAAATCGGCGCTGGAATTGTCGGGCGCCACTGTCTGCGTGCAGAGCGGCACCACCACCGAACTCAACCTGGCCGACTACTTCAAGGCCAACAAGATGGAATACAAGCTGACCGTCTTCGAAAAGCAGGACGAGGTGGACCAGGCTTATGACGCCGGCAAGTGCGACGTCTACACCACCGACCAGTCGGGCCTGTATGCCATCCGACTGACGCTGTCCAAGCCGGACGATCATATCATCCTGCCGGAAATCATCTCCAAGGAGCCGCTCGGACCGGCCGTCCGCCAGGGCGACGACCAGTGGTTCGATATCGTGAGCTGGGCCCATTACGCCATGGTCGCCGCCGAGGAATTCGGCATCACCCAGGCCAATGTCGACGAGATGAAGTCCTCCACAAACCCGGACATCAAGCGTTTCCTCGGCACCGAGGAAGGTTCGACCATCGGCAAGGATCTGGGCGTCGACAGTGCCTGGGCCTACAATATCATCAAGCAGGTCGGCAATTACGGTGAATCCTTCGACCGCAACGTCGGTGAAGGCAGCAAGCTGAAGATTGCCCGTGGCCTCAACGCCCTGTGGACGAAGGGCGGCCTGCAATACGCACCGCCGATTCGCTGATTCCCTCATTATCCGGGAGGCGGTTCGCCGCCTCCCGTCGCTGACAAAAAACAAAAGGCCCGAACCAAGGGCGCAGCAGGGGAAAATATATGGCTATGATGCAGGACAAGCTCGCGGATTCGCGAGCGCCGGCGGTATCGCCCCTATACGATCCGAGAATACGCGGATTGTTCTATCAGATCGTGACCGTTCTTGCCCTTGTGGGCATCGTTTTCGTCATCGTGACCAATACGGCCGACAATCTGCGTCGCGCCAACATCTCGTCGGGATTCGGCTTTCTGCAGGGACGCGCCGGTTTCGACCTCGGCCAGTCGCTCATCGAATATTCCAGCGACCATACCTATCTCAGAGCGCTGGAAGTCGGCTTTATCAATACCCTCCTCGTGGCCGTCGTCGGCATCGCGCTGGCAACCGCCGTCGGCCTCGTGATCGGTATCGGGCGCCTGTCGTCCAACTGGCTGATCGCGCGTCTATGCACGGTCTATGTCGAGCTTTTTCGCAACATCCCGCCACTGCTGGTCATCTTCTTCTGGTATGTGACGGTCATCAACATCCTGCCGCAGGTGCGCGCCTCGATCGCCCTGCCGCTGGATATCTTCATCAACAATCGCGGCGTCTATTTTCCGAAACCGATCTTCGGCGAGGGCTTCGATTTCGTCGCCATCGCCTTTGTCGTCGGCATCGTGCTGTCGATCATGCATGCGCGCTGGGTCAGTGCCCGGCAGATGGCGACCGGCAAGCGCGCACCGGTGCTACCCGTTGTGCTGGCGCTGATCGTCGGCCTTCCGCTGGTGGTCTATTTCATCCAGGGCATGCCGTTGACCTTCGACGTGCCGACCGCCGGCAAGTTCAACCTCACCGGCGGCAGCAATATCGGCCCGGAATTCGTCTCGCTGCTTTTGGCGCTGTCGCTCTATACCGCCGCCTTCATCGCCGAAATCGTCCGCGCCGGCATTCGCGGCGTGCCGAAGGGCCAGTCGGAGGCCGCCAATGCGCTCGGCGTGCGGCCGGGGCTGGCGATGCGGTTGATCGTCATTCCGCAGGCGTTGCGTATCATCATTCCGCCACTGACCAGCCAGTATCTGAACCTCATCAAGAACTCCTCGCTCGCCGTCGCCATCGGATACGCCGATCTGGTCGCCGTCGGCGGCACCATCCTCAACCAGACCGGCCATTCGATCGAGATCGTCGCCATCTGGATGGTGTTCTACGTGACGGTGAGCCTGCTGACCTCGCTGTTCATGAACTGGTTCAACGCCAAAATGGCCCTGGTGGAGCGCTGATCCATGGCAATGGTTACACCCTTTATGCGCACCGACATGCTGGAGCCGGAACAGGCTCCCCGCCAGGAAAGCGGCGTCATCGGCTGGCTGCGGCACAACCTGTTCGGCTCGATCTTCGATTCGGTGCTGACGATTCTAGCGCTGCTTTTCCTGATCGCGCTTCTGCCGCCCATCTTCGAGTGGCTGTTCGTCAACGCCACCTGGCGCGGCGCAGACCGCTCCGTCTGCGCCACGGTGGCGCAGGGCGGCACGCAGCCGGATGGCTGGAGCGGCGCCTGCTGGGCCTATGTCGGCGATTACTTCCAGCAATTCATGTACGGCACTTACCCCATGGACCAACGCTGGCGGCCATCGCTGGTGGCGGCGCTGTTCGTCATACTGTTGGCGCCTTTGTTGATTCCCAAGGTTCCACACAAGGGCTGGAATGCGCTGGCACTGTTCGTCGTCTTCCCGATCATCGCGGCCATCCTGCTGCTCGGCGGTGTCTTCGGACTGCCCTTTGTCGAGACCGCCATGTGGGGCGGGCTGATGGTGACGCTGATCATTTCCTTCGTCGGCATCGCCGTGTCCCTGCCCTTCGGCATCCTGCTGGCGCTCGGGCGACGCTCGAAGATGCCGGTCATCAAGATGCTGTGCGTCGCCTTCATCGAACTGATCCGCGGCGTACCGCTGATCACCGTCCTGTTCATGGCCAGCGTCATGCTGCCGCTGTTCCTGCCGGCCGGCTGGACGATCGACAAGCTGCTGCGCGCCCTGGTCGGGGTGTCGATCTTCGCGTCGGCCTATATGGCGGAAGTCATTCGCGGCGGCCTGCAAGCCGTTCCGAAGGGCCAGTATGAAGGCGCCGACTCGCTCGGGCTCAGCTATTGGCAGAAAATGCGCCTGGTCGTCATGCCGCAGGCGATCAAGCTGGTCATCCCCGGCATCGTCAACACCTTCATCGGCATGTTCAAGGATACGTCGCTGGTGTCGATCATTTCGATGTACGATCTGCTGGGCATCGTGAAGAAAAGTTTCAGCGATCCGACCTGGGTATCGCCGGTGACCTCCTTGACGGGGCTTGTCTTCGCCGGCACTGTCTTTTGGCTTTTCTGCTTCGGCATGTCCAGATATTCCGGCTTCATGGAGCGGCATCTGGATACCGGACACAAACGATAAAGGGGTTCAACAATGGCTGAAGCCGAACTGAAGAAAATGACCGTGTCGGCCACCGACGTCGCGGTCGAAATCGCCAAGATGAACAAGTGGTACGGCGATTTCCACGTGCTGCGCGACATCGACCTCAAGGTCATGAAAGGCGAGCGCATCGTCATCGCCGGCCCCTCCGGGTCCGGCAAGTCGACGATGATCCGCTGCATCAACCGCCTCGAAGAGCACCAGTCGGGCAAGATCGTCGTCGACGGCATCGAACTGACCAACGACCTCAAGAAGATCGACGAGGTGCGCCGCGAAGTCGGCATGGTGTTCCAGCATTTCAACCTTTTCCCGCACCTGACCATCCTCGAAAACTGCACCCTGGCGCCGATCTGGGTGCGCAAGATGCCGAAGAAGGAGGCCGAGGAAGTGGCGATGCACTACCTCAAGCGCGTCAAGATCCCCGAGCAGGCCCATAAATATCCTGGCCAGCTCTCCGGCGGCCAGCAGCAGCGCGTGGCCATTGCCCGCTCGCTGTGCATGAAGCCGAAGATCATGCTGTTCGACGAGCCGACCTCGGCGCTCGACCCCGAAATGGTCAAGGAAGTGCTCGACACCATGGTGTCGCTCGCCGAAGAAGGCATGACCATGCTCTGCGTGACCCACGAAATGGGCTTTGCCCGCCAGGTCGCCAACCGCGTCATCTTCATGGACCAGGGCCAGATCGTCGAGCAGAATTCGCCGCACGAGTTCTTCGACAATCCGCAGCACGAGCGCACCAAGCTGTTCCTCAGCCAGATCCTGCATTGAATCTTTGCTGCCGGAGAGGCTGCCCGCCTCCCCGGCAGCATCCGCCATGCAACGGGGACAACCGGGCCGAACCTCGATTTTGCAGTTGCGGTCCGCGCCGGAAGCGTGTATCCCGCGCCACAGGATACGGAGTGTAGCGCAGTCTGGTAGCGCATCTGGTTTGGGACCAGAGGGTCGGGAGTTCGAATCTCTCCACTCCGACCATCATCCTCTTCCCATTTTATTGTTTTTCGTCTGCGCGATCTCTGTCGAGTGTCAGTCAACGACGTCGGCTAGTTTTTCGCGGTGCTGGCGAATTCGGATTGATAAGATGTACCGAGATGGCTATTGAAATTGAAGACTCGTATGTCTGAGTTTTCGATTGCGATGGCAAGGAAACCGGGCACTTCGGGTCGACGTCACTCGACCGCAGACCATTGTCGATCAACGGAGCCATGACTGAGATGTCCGCAAGGATCTATCGCCCTGCCAAAACCGCGATGCAATCCGGAAAGGCCAAGACGCACCTCTGGGTGCTGGAATTCGATCAGGAGCAGCCGCGCAAGATCGATCCGATCATGGGGTATACGTCTTCGGGGGATATGAAGCAGCAACTCAAGCTGACCTTCGAATCTCAGGAAGAAGCCGAAGCCTATGCCCAGCGCAACGGCATCGACTACCGGGTGATCCAGCCCAAGGAAGCGACGCGCAAGGCGGTTTCCTATTCGGACAATTTCCGCTTCAACCGCACACAGCCCTGGACGCACTGACAGCCGACGTTGCGGGGAACGCCTTCCGCAACCTGAACTTCGATCCCTCATGGTTTCCGGGGGGTCGCCACGGCCCCTTAGCTCAGCTGGATAGAGCACCTGCCTTCTAAGCAGGTTGTCGCAGGTTCGAATCCTGCAGGGGTCGCCACCGCCTTTTCGTCTTCAAAGCATTTTTTTAGCCGGGCCTCGCAACCGCCGCCCGAATCGTCTCATTTTTTGAATCAGGAATCACTTATCGGCCAAGCAACGCCCTTTGGGTGTTCGACTATGTTGCGCGGCCGAATTCGGCTGCAGCATAAAATCGGCCGGATTGCACCATTGTTTCGTCGGAGTTGTCGCGCTATATGGGTGCTCTATCGAACTATGTTAGCGACCTTTGCCTAAGCCGATGCGGCCTGTCAGAACTCCTTCATCGTCGATATTGTCGCCGGCTCTGCCCGGCTCCCCTCAACGATTGAAAGGAAATCGTTATGAACACAGGTACCGTCAAGTGGTTCAACAGCACCAAGGGTTATGGCTTCATCCAGCCGGATAACGGCGGCCAGGACGTCTTCGTTCACATCTCCGCTGTCGAGCGTTCGGGCATGTCGTCGCTGACCGACGGCCAGAAGGTTTCCTATGAAATCATTCAGGATCGTCGCTCGGGCAAGAGCTCGGCCGGCAACCTCAGCGCCGCCTGATCACTGCCTGACGCAGCCTGCAGGCAGTCGCATCCTATCGAAAGGCCGGGTCATGCCCGGCCTTTTTTGATTCGATCCGTGGTGCAGGACGTGGCGTTGATCGCCATGCGACATGCAAAAGCCGCCTGCAATGGACAGGCGGTCCGGAACCTCGCAGTTTCACTGTCGACTCGCTGGAGCATTTCCAGCCAAAGCGAGATCGCTTCGGCGTGGGACAATGCGGCAAAACACTCTATCGATCGTTGCCGATCTGGCGGCTGATGACCCGGTCGCCTTCGCGGATGCCGAGGGCCGCGGCGCGGCCGCCGTTGATCTCCAGCACATATTTCACGGGACCACGAGAGTCGATGATCGCCTGAGACATCGGCTCCGCCTCGCGGTGGATGCGGTGGATGGCGCCACCCTCGCCTATGAACAGCATATCGAGCGGGATCTCGGTATTCATCATCCACATGCTGACGCGGCGAGTCACACCGAAATCGAACAGCATGCCGGCATCCGCGTCCATATGCTTGCGAAACATAAGGCCACGGGAGCGCTGTTCGTCGCTGGTCGCCAGTTCGACGAGGAACTGATGCTTCGTGCCGCCGGCTGAAATCACGGTCAGCAATTCCGACGGGAAATTGATCTCGTCCGCCGAAGCCTCGGCCAGCCCCAGAACCGACAGAAAGAGAAAAAGCGCCGCAACGGCGCTTTTTACAGATCGCGAAAAGCAATGCACGGCCATCAATGCGACCTGCCGGGAAAACTCGGCGTATCCGGATGGATTTCCGCCGCCATCAGGCCCTTGTCGCCATTGCCGAAGCGCACCAGAACGACCTGGCCGGGACGCAGTTCGGTGAGGCCGAAGCGACGCAGCGTTTCCATGTGGATGAAGATATCCTCGGTGCCTTCGCCGCGCGTCAGGAAGCCGAAGCCCTTGGTGCGATTGAACCACTTGACCAGGGCTCGCTCCAGCCCGCTCGTCGGTGTTACCTGCACATGGGTGCGCACCGGCGGCAGTTGCGAGGGATGGATCGCGGTCGACTGGTCCATCGAAAGAATGCGAAACGCCTGGTATCCGCGATCGCGCTTCTGAACCAGCGCGACGATGCGCGTGCCCTCGAGAATAGTTTGATATCCGTCGCGCCTCAGGCAGGTGACATGCAGAAGAACATCCTGCATTCCATTGTCCGGGATGATGAACCCGAACCCCTTTGCGACATCAAACCATTTGACGACTCCCGTCACCTCGATCAGTTCGACGGGCTCACTCGAGAATTCCTCGAAAAAAGTGACGCCTTTCGACGAAATCTTGTCCACCATCTTTTGCCAGCCCCTCGATTACGCGCCACACACCCGCTGCGGTTAACTGATTCTTGACGATCAAATTAACATCTCGGTAACCGTTTCGCGCAAGTCCTAGTTTCGATTTACCTCTGTCGTTTTTTAACGGACAAGGCTTGCTTGAAGCTGTTTTCGAGCCAAATATCCGCCCGCAAACATAGGGAGAAAAGCCGATGCGCTATCTACACACAATGGTCAGGGTCAAGGATCTGGATACCTCACTGCGCTTTTATAGCACAGTCTTTGGGCTGACGGAAATTCGTCGTTACGAAAATGAAAAGGGCCGGTTCACGCTGGTGTTCCTTGCGGCCCGCGACGATCTGGAAACCGCGCGCGAGAAACTGTCGCCCTGCCTGGAACTGACCTACAACTGGGATACGGAAGACTACACCGGTGGGCGCAATTTCGGCCACCTCGCGTATGAAGTCGACGATATCTACGATTTCTGCCGTCATTTGATGGACAATGGCATCACCATCAACCGGCCGCCGCGTGACGGGCACATGGCTTTCGTGCGCTCGCCGGACGGGATCTCCATCGAGATCCTGCAGAAGGGCGAAAGCCTGCCGCCGGCCGAGCCCTGGGCTTCGATGGAAAACACCGGAAGCTGGTAAGCCTGGAGCGTTTCCGCCCTCTTTGAGGCGCGGGAACGCTTAACTCCTTGTTTTGGTGCATTTCCAGCTGAGAAACCGGCCTCCGCTCTCCCTGGAAATGCTTCTGATGACAGCTTAGCGCAAGTCCCGCCTGCTATTTCCGCGTCATGGAGCGATGGCGATCCCAGGGCAAAACCCGGGCATTGCCGCGTGGCCGGTCGGCATGATTGCCCCGGCCCATGGGAAATGGGTCTTACGCTTGCGTATCGAACACTTCACGACGACGAATCGAACGTCATTGAGCCTCAGGCTGGCTTCGGCCGGCCTGTTGCTGCTTCTGGCGGGTTGTGTGACGGCGCCGCAAAAGCCGGGCGACGGCAAGCTCGATGCCGCCCAGCTCGGCCTCGACCCGCAGATCGTGCCGCTGGCGCAGGAAGAGGCGCAACAGATCGCCGGCAAGCCGCGCGCTGCACTTGCCGCACCTGTCCGACAGCCGCAGCTTGCGGCAAGCGAGCAATCCCAGCCGGCCGCGGACATGGCAAGCACGCCGATGCAAGCCCAGCCGAATATCGGCGGCCTTGCATTGCAGCCGACCGGCATCAATCCCAGCCGTGCATCGATCTTCGCGGCGCCGAGACCCGCAACGATTGCACCGCTGGAGCCGACAGCCGCCGATGTGCCCGCTTTCGCACCGACGCCGTCGGCGAGTCCGGCGGTCAACAGCATCCAACAGCAGGCACCGAAGGCACCAAGCGCAGCGCCTAGCCCCCTTTCGCAAAAGGCGCAGAAGGCCGATCCGCGTTTCGCCGGCCTGCCCTTTCGCCGCAACGACTATATCGGCGCCGATGACATTCCATTGGCCATGGCGGCGAATTTCTATGCTAGCAAGAACCTCTACACGCCCGAGGATGGAGACGACGCGCCAGCCGGGCTGATGAAACTGGCCTCGCTCTCCGGCATGGCGCGCAACGCCGCCCATGGCTTGCGCATCCAGCGCCCGGACGTACAGGTCGGCTGCTTCAAGCCGGAACTTGTCGGGCTGATCAAAAGCGCCGAACGGCATTTCGGCACCCAAGCCTTGGTGACCTCCGGTTATCGCGATCCAGCGCACAACCGCCGGGTCGGCGGCGCGCTGCATTCGCTGCATATGAAATGCGACGCGGCCGATATCCAGCTCGCCGGAGTTTCCAAGTGGGATCTGGCGAAATTCCTGCGCGCCCAGCCGGGCCGTGGCGGGGTTGGCACCTATTGCCATACGCCTTCGGTGCATATCGATATCGGTCGTCCGCGCGACTGGAACTGGCGCTGCCGCCGCGACGAGGTATGAGCTCGGCCGCCCAGGCAATAAGACCTTGTTTTTCATCGCCTATCGTCGTGTCTCCCGTTGTCGTCGATTTGTCATTTTTTTGTTCCTGAACGCATTTCGCGCTTGCAGGTTTCGAAAGCTCTCACTATAACGCGCCTACCAAAGCGCACGCGCCCTTCGTCTATCGGTTAGGACGTCAGATTTTCATTCTGAAAAGAGGGGTTCGACTCCCCTAGGGCGTGCCACTTTCTTTTCCGCAAGCCGCTGAATGATTGCTGCCCTGAGCGGCTGCCGGCTTGTTTTCACTCCCCGACGCAAAAGTTGTATCCGCAACGGAATGTAACTGAAGGTTTAAACCATCCGTTAGTACAATCCATGGTTACATATGGCATTCGAAATGCTCGCCATGGAGAAGCGCGATGTTTCGCAAAATGCTGTCTTCAAACGGAGGTGCCGCAGCAGTCGAGTTCGCGCTGATTGCGCCGTTATTCCTCATGCTGCTCCTGAGCTTCATCGCCACAGGCATTTACCTGAGCACGGCCTACAGCGTGCAGCAGATTGCCGCCGACGCGGCGCGCACCGCGGTCGCCGGGCTTTCGGCGCAGGAACGCACCGATCTCGCGACCGCCTTCATCAATTCCGCAACGATCAGATATCCATTCATCCGGGCCGAGGATCTCGATGTCCAGGTTTCGGACGACCCGCAGGATCCGCACCAATTCGTGGTCGCGCTCACTTATGACGCGTCGTCGCTGCCGATCTGGGGCCTGTACACCTTCGCAATGCCCGAAAGCCAAATCCATCGCTACGCAACCATTCGTATGGGAGGTTTGTGACATGACTGGTTTGTCGACGCTGTTTCGTCGTTATCGTGCCGCGCGCGGCGGCAATATCGCCATCACAACGGCGCTGACGGCGCCGCTGGTCATCCTGTCGCTGGGGCTTGGCGTCGATTTCGGCGCCATGGCACTGCAGAAACGCCAGGCCCAAAATGCCGCCGATCTGGCGGCCATCGTCGCCGCCGCCCGGCCGTCCGACGCCGAGGAAATCGTGGCCGAGCATTTTCTCGCCAACAATCTCAACATCCTCGTGCGCCGAAGCGACGGGCTGCTGACGCCGCGTGGCGACCTGCTGGCACTCGATTCGCGCACGCAGCCGCTGTATGACGGTATCGCCGTCGTCGAGCGCGGCCGTTATGTCGCCGATCCGACCGCCGCCGTCGGCCAGCGATTCGTCGCCGATGCGACGCCGGCGGATGCCGTGCGTGTCGTCATCGAGGAGCCGGCGAAGACCTATTTCTCCGGCCTCTTCGCCAGTGCGCCGTCGCTCGCCGTCCGGGGTACGGCCAGCGCCCAGAAATATGCCGCCTTCAGCCTCGGCTCGCGGCTGGCCAGCGTGCAGGACGGGCTGGCCAATGCGATCCTTGGCGGGCTGCTCGGCACGAAGATCTCGCTCAAAGCCATGGATTACCGGGCGCTGGCCGATCTCGACGTCAACCTGCTGAAGACGATGGATACTCTGGCGACCGACCTGAAGCTGACCGCCCTCACCTATGACGAGCTTCTGAAGACCGACATTACCTATGGGCAGCTTCTCACGGCGCTGGGCAAGACAACGGGGATCACGCCGAACGTGCAGGCGATTCTCAACACGCTGGGAAAATCCCTCGGCAAGACCGCGCTCAAATTGCGCCTCGAGCGACTGGCCCATCTCGGTTCGATCGGCAACAATCTCGTCGGCAGCAACGACAATCTCTCGGTCACGGCCAGCGTACTGGAGCTGGTCAATGCCGCTGCGGTCGCCGCCAATGGCGGCAACCAGATCGCCGTCGATCTCGGCGCCGGCATTCCGGGGCTGGCGGAGGTGAAGCTGAAGGTTGCGATCGGTGAGCCGATGGTCGATACGCCCGCCATCCGCGTCGGCGGCGTCAATTCGATGGTGCGTACCGCGCAGACACGGCTGACGCTGGATACATCCATCAACGGACTGGCGATCCTTGCCGGCCTGAAGATCCATGTGCCGCTTTACATCGAGGTCGCCTCTGCCGAGGCGCGGCTGGCCGATATACGCTGCACCGGTCATGGCAGCGCCGACGCTACCGTCGCTGTCGACGTCGTGCCGGCGGTCGCTGAGGTGGCGCTCGGCGACGTCAATCCCAATGCATTCCAGAACTTCTCCTCGACGCCACGCGTCACCGAAACCCGGATCGTCGACTCGCTGCTGCTGAAGATCTGGGCCAAGGCGCATGTGACGGCGGCCAACCTCCAGCCGACACGCATGAGCTTCTCGGCAAGCGAGATCGCCGCACATCAGCTCAAGACGGTCTCGACACGAAACACGCTGACTTCCCTGGTGACAACACTCCTGAAAAACCTCGATCTCAGGATCGACCTTCTCGGCCTGCCGCTGGCCACCAATGCCAATGTTCAGTCAGCCCTCGCTTCGGCGCTGGCGCCGGTCACCGCGCCGATCGACGAGCTGCTCTATAATACGCTGCTGCTGCTCGGCATGCGGGTCGGGGAAGCCGATGTGCGGGTCAGCGCTGTGCGCTGCAGCAATCCCGTGCTGGTGCAATAGGCTTATCATACGGAAATCGCGTCAGTTTTCCACAGGCGTCAAAAAGTTCGACGCCTGTGATTTTCCCGCTTGCAGGATATGCGGGCTCTGATTATAAGGGCGCTCACAAGCGACACGCGCCCTTCGTCTATCGGTTAGGACGTCAGATTTTCATTCTGAAAAGAGGGGTTCGACTCCCCTAGGGCGTGCCACTTTCCTTCATGAAAACAAAAGCTTGATTCAGGCGATTTCTGTCGCCTCGCCTCACGCCGCGTCCACCGTTCGCCTTGACCAGTGACGCCAGGGCGCCCACCAGCGTATCGTCGGTTCGAGTGTTTCGGGTACGGGATCGAAACCGCTGCTGCCACCCGGGCCGCAGCGGGCGACGCGAAACAGCGTCATCCAGCCGCCGGACCAGAAGCCGTGCCGGGCAATCGCCTCGTAGCCGTATTCGGAACAGGTCGGCAGGTGCCGGCAGGAATTGCCGATCAGGCTCGACAAAGTAAGTTGGTAAAGCCGGATGAAACCCATGCCCAGCAGCCGCCCCGGCGTCTTGCGAAACGGGCCGCCATAATTGCGCGAGGGTTTGACGGGCTTGGCGATTGGGCCTGCTGCTGCGCCGCCCTCATCCTCGTCGTCATCCTGCATCAGGCAAAACTGGCACATCCTGCCTACGCCTCCACCGCTGCGCCGCGTTTCGCTTCGATCTGGCCGATGGCATCGACCACGGCGTCGAAGGTCAGCATGGTGGAAGCATGGCGCGCTTTGTAGTCGCGCACCGGCTTCAGGCAGCGCATGTCCTCGAAACGGCCGCCCGGCCCGTCGCCGCCCTCCTTCAGCATGGCGAGCATGTCCCTCCGCGCCTGACGCAGCTCTTCGGCGGTAGCGCCGATCACATGCCGGGCCATGATCGAGGACGAGGCCTGACCAAGCGCGCAGGCCTTCACCTCATGCGAAAAATCCGCCACCCGGTCGCCGTCCATCCTCAGATAGACCTTCACCTTCGAGCCGCAGAGCTTGGAATGGGCCTGCGCGCTCGCATCGGCATCGGCGAGGATACCGGTCAGGGGGATGTTGCCGGCATATTCGAGAATACGGGAATTGTAGATGTCGTCCATGGCCTTAGTCATCCCGGCGGCGGGCGCCTGCCTGCAAAAAGAAAACACAGCGTGTCGCAATCGGGCACTTTGCGACGGTGCTTTGGATATTATATGTTATGTTGTATCGAGGTCATAGAAAAGCAATGGCCTTGACCTTTCGTAAGCGGACCACACATAAGAGGCCCGTTGCCGGCCATGGCCGGGCGGCGATCGGTATGGGGCGGCTTTTCTCCAAGCGAGCGGCCGAACTGCAAGCGTGATGTCACGGTCCCCGTTGTGGGATCAGGAGGCTGCATTAGTATGGATGCAATTGTAAAGAATTTCCCGCGTACCGGTCAGGAGTCCAGCCGTCCGTCCCAGCAGGAGGCTGAGGACGCGGTCCGCGTTCTCCTGCGCTGGGCGGGTGACGATCCGGCCCGCGAAGGCCTGCTCGATACGCCCAAGCGCGTCGCCAAGGCCTATCGCGAATTGTTTGCAGGCTACGACCAGTCGCCCGAGGATGTGCTCGGCCGCACCTTCGAGGAGGTCGCAGGCTATGACGACATGGTGCTGGTGCGCGACATCCCCTTCTTCTCTCATTGCGAACATCATATGGTGCCGATCATCGGCAAGGCGCATGTCGCCTATATTCCGGACGGGCGCGTGCTCGGCCTGTCGAAGATAGCCCGCGTCGTCGAGATTTTCGGCCGCCGCCTGCAGACGCAGGAAACCATGACCGCCCAGATCGCCGATGCCATCGATTCCAGCCTGCGACCGCGCGGCGTCGCCGTAATGATCGAGGCCGAGCATATGTGCATGGCGATGCGCGGCGTCCAGAAACAGGGCTCTACGACACTCACATCCACCTTTACCGGCACCTTCAAGACAGAGCCCGCCGAACAGGTGCGTTTCATGACCATGATCCGGAGCCGCTAAAGCCGGCTTCCCAGTACCTGAGTATCGAGTGCCGCCATGACTGTCGCCTTTGCACCCCCCGCCACCGACAAAACCGTTCTTGAGGACGCCGGCGCCTTCACGCCGAAATTCGACGAGAAGGGGCTGGTGACGGCCGTGGTCACCGATGCGCGCGACGGCGAACTGCTGATGGTCGCCTTCATGAACGCCGAGGCCCTGGCGCTGACGCTGGAAACCGGTATCGCCCATTATTATAGCCGCTCGCGTGACAAAATCTGGAAGAAGGGCGAGACGTCCGGCAATTTGCAGAGCGTTCAGGAAATGCGCGTGGATTGCGACCAGGACGCCCTCTGGCTGAAGGTGTCGGTCGCCGGCCACGACGCGACCTGCCACACCGGCCGCCGTTCCTGCTTCTATCGAACCGCCAGCCTGTCGAACGGAAATGCGGTTCTCAGCGTTAACGATGAGCACCGTCACTTCGATCCACAGGACGTCTACGCACACGATCTGAACAGGAAATAGACAACCTGCCTTAATTCTGTTCACCGCGGGCAGTGATAACCAAATTGAAAGACGGCGAGGCGTCTAATGTCGGCGTGAATGTTCGGCGGAAAGGACGGCGTGCAATGCTGAACTGGGCCCTTAGTCGAAATGCGCAATCCGGAACGACCATCGATTCCGGCACACCTCCTGTCGATGACATTCCAGCCACTCAGCCGAAGCGGACGCGCATCGCCTTGGCGCTCGGCGGCGGCGCGGCGCGCGGTTGGGCCCATATCGGCGTGCTGCGCGCTCTCGACGAGGCCGGAATCGAAGTCGGCATGATTGCCGGCACCTCCATCGGCGCCCTGGTCGGCGGCTGCTATCTTGCCGGCAAGCTAGACGAGCTCGAAACTTTCGCCCGGTCTCTCACCATGCGCCGCATTGCCGGCCTGCTCGATTTCACCATTGGCGGCGGTGGGCTTTTCGGCGGGATGCGGCTCACGAAACGCATGCAGGAACATCTGGAAGGCCTCTCCATCGAGGATCTGGATCGGCCCTTCGTGTCGGTGGCGACCGAGGTCAACAGCGGCCACGAGGTCTGGCTGACCAGCGGCTCGCTGATCACCGCCATCCGCGCCTCCTACGCCCTGCCCGGCATTTTCGAGCCCATCCGCTGCAACAACCGCACCCTGATCGACGGCGCGCTGGTCAATCCGGTTCCGGTTTCCGTCTGCCGGGCCTATGAACAGCCGCTGGTGGTCGCCGTCAACCTGAACTACGACCTCTACGGCCGCGCCGCGGTGGTCAAGCATAGCGCGAGTCTCCAGCCGCAGGCTGAGACCCAACGCGCGCCTGACAACATCAAGGAAGCGCATCTCGGCCTGACGGCGGTGATGGTGCAGGCCTTCAACATCATCCAGGATCGCATCTCACGCGCGCGTCTCGCCGGCGATCCGCCGGACCTGGCGCTGCTGCCCCGGCTTGGCGATATCGGATTGTCGGAGTTCCACCGTGCCGGCGAAGCCATCGAGCGCGGCTATGAGGAAGCGCGCGCCAAGCTCGGCGAATTGAAGCGGATGCAGGAAACGTTCATCCGTTGAACGGAGACATTCGCTCTGGCGGCAGTCGATCCACCGCCAGAACACGGAAAAATCAGCTGGCGATATAGGCCTTGATCGCGGCGGCTTCCTGCTCGACCTCGCTGATGCGCGACTTGACGACGTCGCCGATCGAAACGATGCCGCCCAGCTTGCCGCCATGCTCAACGGGCAGATGGCGGAAACGCCCGGCGGTCATCAGTTCCATCAATTCGTTGACCCGCGTTTCCTCGGAGCAGCGCTGCACGGCCGCCGTCATGATCGAAGACAGCGGTTGCGTCAGACAGGCTGCGCCCGATTTCGCCACGGCGCGCACCAGATCACGCTCGGTGAAGATGCCGGCGATCCCTCCATCGGCGCCGGTCACCACAATGGCACCGATCCTGTGCTCATTGAGCGTCGTGGCCGCTTCGCCGATGCTTGCCTGCGGGGCGAGCGTGACGACTTCGCGGCCTTTCCGGTCCAGAATGGCTTTGACTGTTTCCGACATGAACTCCTCCTTGTTCAGGGTCTCCCGGCAGGAAAAGGCTTATCAGTGCCCCCACCGGAGCCTGATCCCGCCGCTGGTGGAATGGTGCCTGTCCCGAAAGGCGATTGCAAGACGACGGCGCACAAATCCTGTGACCGCAATCGATTTAAGGAAAAAAATTATGAAGGAGATTCAAAACGCTATCGCAGGGCAGCAAATCCACGCCCTGCGAGCGGCACCGTAAACCGTCAAAAACGCGCGCGGCGGCGGCGCAATGGATCGAACAGCGGAAACAGGAAAAAACCGAAGACGAATCCGCCGATATGCGCTTCCCAGGCGACCGCGCCGATATCGCCAAGCAGCGGGATGCCGAGCGCGAAAATCAGGTTGCCGACGAACCACATCAGGATAAAGACCCGCACCGTGCCGCTGCGCAATGCCTCGGTGACGGAAAGCAGCGGCAGAAGATGCACCGGCCCGCCGATACGCCCTTCTTCCGGCGGAAAGGCGAAACGACAGGCCGAGCCCATCAGCGCCGAAATCACGCCCGAGGCGCCGATCAGCAACGATACCTCGCCCCAATGCAGCACGAGAAACAGAAGGGCTGAGGCAATGGACGAGACCAGCCAAT
This sequence comes from Hyphomicrobiales bacterium, assembly GCA_017305935.1. Taxonomy (GTDB): domain Bacteria; phylum Pseudomonadota; class Alphaproteobacteria; order Rhizobiales; family Rhizobiaceae; genus Metarhizobium. The sequence goes on from JAFKJU010000013.1 coordinate 210,074, forward strand.
AGACCAGGAAGCGCAAGGCGCCGATGCGACGCACTACCGGCGCGCCGAAGGCGGCCAGCCACAGGCAGTTGAAGCCGAGATGCTCGATGCCGCCATGCAGCAACGAATAGGTGACAGGGCTGGTGAACCATTCCAGCCCCTGCTCCGACAGCGGATAGATATATCGCGCCGGCACGAATGCGCCGAACATGAACACCTTTTCGCGCAACTCGTCGCTGAGAACATAGACCTGAACGACATAGATGGCGATCAGCAACAGGATCGATGCGGTGAGGATCCCCGGCAGGTTGAAGACCGGCTGCCGCCCTTGCCCGCCTTGTGGAAACTCGGGGGCCGGGCCTGCGGAATCATTCATTAAAACGGTCCTTATCGATGCTGACCGTCACGTCATATAGAAGAAGCGGAAAAAAAAGAAGCCGTCGGGATCGATCCGACGGCCTTGCGCGAATGGAGGTCTGCCGCGCCTTGCAATGTCTATGCTCAACAAGCATCGCCCTAGCGATGGTTCACCCTCGCATGAAACACCCCGAGGGGCAATGGAAACCGATCGTTAACCTTAACGGCCCGGTCGTGGCACGCTATTCGCTAGGGTTACTGCAAAGGGCGAATTCCGTCTCCGCCTGTCCCGAACCGGAACATGTGAACTGCCATGCATACAAAGACCTGCCTCGATATCCACACCTATTGGGATCGCATTCGCGGCGCCGAAGCCAGCCCGCTGCGCAGCGATATCCAGCCCGGCGATGTCAGGCACATTCTTCCGGAACTGTTCATCCTTGAACTCGACGAGGCCGGAAATGCCGTCTTCCGGCTGGCGGGCACCCGCATCTGCACCTTTTTCGGCCGCGAATTGCGCAGCTGGGAATTCTCCAGCCTCTGGGCACCCGGCGATGCCGCCGCCGCCAGGCGTATCGCTCGCACCGCGATGCAGGACCGCAAGCCGATTCTGCTGTCCGTCAGCGGCGTCAATCGCTATCAGGACGAGGTGATGCTGGAGATGGTCTTGCTGCCGATCCGTTCGGCCGGCCAGCGCTTCGACCGGCTGCTCGGGGCACTGTCGCCGGTCACGCCGCTACGCTGGTCGTTGGATTATGCGTTGCAGGAATTGAAAATCGAGCGATGCGGCGCGATCGGCGGCGGCGCCGATAGCCCGGTTTCGCGAGCTCTTCCCGCCAGCCGCTACGGCGCGATCGAACGGCAGGTGCATGACCTGATCCGAGACATTCGACGCCTGGGGTTGCGCCATCACGATCCGTCCCTGTGAGATCACGGCCTCCGGTCGTCCGGCAACGATACATCGCTAAAATGCCTGCGATCGGCGGAACCCAATCTTAAGAGCTGTGTCATAGGGTGTTCGCAACAAGAGAAATTCAGCCCGGTAACGGTGACGACATGTATTCTTTCCAACGCGTCGAGAATCCGCGCACGCAACGCCTAGAACAGAGCGCCTTCCAAAGCGTATCGGTAAACGTGCACGGTCGTCTGATGTTGGCCAATTATGAGGAATATGATTGTATCGCTGCCGAGATGTCGCCCGGCGACGTCAAGATTTCCTGCTTCGGCCGTCCCCGGACCGGCGAACGCGTCATCGCCTATCTTGAACATGTCGGTCGTATCGAGGGCAATGTCCTGCGCCTCGTCGAAGACGGTTTCGTAATGTCGATCAACGCCACCGAGCGCAAGCGCGAGAAGCTTGCGGCGCAATTGATCTGGCTCGCCAACAAGCATGAACTGGGTCTGCCGGAAGATCGCCGTCACGACCGCCTGATGCCACGCAACACCGCTTCGCAACTCATGCTCGAGGACGGCGCCATTCTGTCTTGCCGCATCATGGACCTGTCCTTCTCCGGCGCCGCCGTGGATGTCGACGCACGTCCGCAACTCGGCTCGGCCGTACGCCTCGGCAGCCTGCAGGGCCGCATCGTGCGCCACTTCATGGAAGGCGTCGCCATCGAGTTCAACCGTGTGCAAACGCGCGAAACCCTGCGCGAATTCCTCTAGTCGGCACTCGAAATCTCAAGTCGCAAAGGCTCGTGGTATTCCACGGGCCTTTTTTGCATGTTGCGCCGTTTCAGCACGGACGATGAGCCTTTCGTCACTACGCCACCCGGCAATAATTATTTTTTTCAGAAAAAGTTTTGACGCTTGCCCCAGGAATTCCGCCGGAATCCCGCTTCGGAACAGGCACGAAGCAGTCCGCGCCGTCGCCTCCGCCGACAACGTTTGGACGCCTCCCCGCTGCTTCATTTCGAAACATCGTTGCAAGCGAATTCGCAAGATGAGAATTTTCCGTTTTAGAACAAACGCTTGCAGCGATATCAGTCATCCACATCCAGGCGAATTTGACGAAAATTTGCACTAATTCCTCAGAAAAATTGATGTGAATTCGATGCGCATTCTAATCGTATTCGAATCGTGTTTTATTATACTAAGCCATTATTTTTATTGGCAAATTTTGCGTGGAATAAAATTCTCCGTGTCATTGTCTCCTCACAACGGGGAGACAAGAAATGACAGCAAAAAACGCATGGAAGAATGCCTTTCTGGCCCTGACTTTTCTGGGCGCCGCGACAAGCCAGGCCGCTGCATCGCCGCCGCCGAACATGGCGATCAGCGGCAAGGCCAATCCGCCCATCGGCCATTATGAATTCTGCAAGACGCATATGGATGAGTGCAAACCGCTTCCGGGCGGTGACGCCGGCCCGGCGATCCTGTCGCAAAATACCTGGAAGACGATCCTGCGCGTCAATTTCGACGTCAACAGCTCCATCCAGCCGGTGACCGACAAGGAGCTTTATGGTGTCGACGAATACTGGGCCTACCCCACGACCGCCGGCGACTGCGAGGACTTCGTGCTCCTGAAGCGGAAGCTGCTCATGCAAGAAGGCATTTCCGCCTCCGACCTGCTGATCACCGTCGTGCTGCAACCGAATGGCGAGGGCCATGCCGTGCTGACCGTGCGTACCGATCGCGGCGACTTCGTGCTCGACAACATGCGCAACAAGGTCATGCTCTGGTCAGAGACCGAATACACCTATCTCAAGCGCCAGTCGGCCGCCGATCCGGGCCGTTGGGTCAAGATACAGGACGGCCGCAACACCACCGCCGTCGGCAGCGTCAGCCAGTAATCCAGCCTCAGCAATTCCGGCAGGATCGCCATCCATCCTTGCCGGAATTGCACGATCTCCCCGGCCGGCCCATGGACACGATGTCCCCTGCGCCGGCCCGCTTCGGGCCCGGTCCGTCCCCGCATCCCCGTCCCTGGACCGACGCCCCCGAGCCGATCCCGCTGTCCCCGGGATCGGCTCCTTTTCCAAGGATGCGGAACGTCCGTCTTGGCGTTAACTTTTTGTTAACCATGTTGGCAGAGCCTTGTCCGCGAGAGACTCGCCTGAAGGATGCGGCGGCCGTGACACATTTTGCCAAGCAGCAGCCGGATGAACTCCCGCTGGTATCCGCCGCCTTTCTCACCAGGACGGCGATCGCGATCGGCATTCTCGTGGCGCTCACGATCGTAATCAGCATTGCCGGACGCTGGCTGGGTGAGCGCATCGCCCTTGCCGGCCACACCGACAGCATCGAGGCCGTTTCGATCGGTATCGGCGAAGACCGCATTACCCTGCCCGCCAATGTCATCCGTTTCGAGCGCCAGCGTCGCTCAGGCCCCGCCGAGCGCGTCGACCTCTATGCGACATGGCCGGAAATGGCCGGTTACGGCGCCGAAAACCGCAAACGTTTCAGCGACATCCGCCTCTCTGCCGGCCTCCTTTTCATGCAGATTTCGCAGAGCACCATGTCGCGAGACATGTCCGGCCGGCTGGAACCAATCTACAGCCATCTTTTCGATGGCGAAGGCCAAGCCTATAATTACGGCCTGACGCTGCACAGGATGCGGAAAGAGACCGGTTATGGGGACGAGGTTTTCTTCACCGCGCCGCGCCCTGGCAAGCCCGATTATGTCGTGCGCTGCCTGCTGCCGCGCGCCGCCGAGGACAGCACCACGGGCGACTGCCAGCGCGATATCCACATCGGCCGCGATTTATCTGTGCTTTATCGATTCTCGAGCACCCATCTTTCCGAATGGCAACACATTGATGACGAAATCGCACGCTTTCTGGAAGCACGGCTTGATCCAGCCGGGTGACGCGGCGTTGTCACACGCCAGTCTAAAATTTGAAACGAACTCGAAACATTGCGTTCATCGTAAACAGATTGGTAACGGGTCGCCGGCTAATGTTCTGGCAACGGTCGCACTGGAGGCGGCGCCCGGACGCGATGAATGATTGGAAGTGAAGAGTAAAGAAGTTGTCTCAGTCAACATTGACCGAATACCGCCAGACATCCGGAAAATCACTGATGACGATCTGTGCAGGCCTTGTCGCCGCAGTCCTTTCGACGACTGCTGCCGCGCCCGCAACAGCCGCCGCTGTCGATAATCCGAAATATGCCGGAATCGTCGTCGACGCCAAGACGGGGAATGTTCTCTACGGCGAAAACGCCGACAGTCTTCGTTATCCGGCCTCGCTCACCAAGATGATGACGCTTTACCTGGTGTTCGAAGCGCTGGAATCCGGCCGCATCACCCTTGACACCAAGGTTCCGGTATCGGCTCACGCAGCGGCCGAACCGCCGTCCAAGCTGGGCCTGCGTACCGGTGGCTCATTCACCGTCGAGCAAGGCATCCTCGCCCTCGTCACCCGCTCCGCCAACGACGCCTCGACGGCGCTCGGCGAGATGCTTGGTGGCTCGGAAGCCCGTTTTGCACAGATGATGACCGCCAAGGCCCGCGCGCTCGGCATGACGCGCACCACCTATCGCAACGCCAACGGCCTGCCGAACACCGCGCAGATGACCACGGCCCGCGACCAGGCTCGCCTCGGCATTGCGCTGCGCCAGCATTTTCCGCAATATTACGGCTTCTTCTCGACCCGCAGCTTCAAATACGGCAAGCAGGTCATCGGCAACCATAACCGTCTGGTCGGCAATGTGCGTGGCGTCGATGGCATCAAGACCGGCTACACCCGCGCTGCCGGCTTCAACCTCGTCACCTCGGCGCAGCTCGAAGGCCGTTCTGTGGTCGGCGTCGTGCTCGGCGGCACCTCGGGCGGCGCCCGCGATGCGCAGATGCGCAAGCTGATCGCCGCCTATCTGCCGAAGGCCTCGCGCAGCGGCAAGGGCAACATGATCGAGGAGCCCGCGGCCTCGCAGTTCGTCGCTGCCCGCGCCCCCGAGCCGGAGCAGAAGCCGCAGAAGGCGATCGAGCCAGACACCAGGCCGGTCGCCGCGGCGGTCGCCTCCGCTTCCAGCCTGCCGAATGCCGGCCCGGTTCCGGAAGCTCGCTATGAAGAAGCCGTCGAGACGGCCTACGCCGCCCCGACCAAGAAATCCGCGGCCATTGCCGCCGCCGAAGGCACGCTCGAGGCGCAAGCGCAGAAGCTTGCCGCCACGCCGGGCGCAGCCGCCGAATATACGCCCTCCGTCGCCGCGCCGCGAGTCGACGAGGTGACCACCTCCTCCACCCGGATCCAGGCCGGCTGGGTCATTCAGATCGGCGTTTCGCCGACAAAGCAGATGGCGCTCGATCTCCTGCAGACGGCGCAACAGAAAGGCGGCAATGTGTTGCGTTCCGCCACCCCCTTCGCCATCGCCATCGACAATGGCGGCGCGCAGGTCTACCGCGCCCGGTTTGGCGGCTTCGATAACCAGAAGGTTGCGATCAACGCCTGCAACCAGTTGAAGCGCAAGGGCATGAACTGCTGGGCCAGCCAGCAGTGACCGACGACCGGCCCGCTTTGTCGCGCGCATTTCCAGCAAATGCGAACCACGGGCGGGCCGCGCACCACACCCTCGAAAAGTATAGTGTACGAGGTCGTGACATGAGCATGAACGAGAACGGTTTTCCGGAACCGGGCAGCAGCCGGAAGAACAAGGGTTCGCGCATGTCGCTGCACCCGATTCACGAGGCGGCGATGCGCATCGCCGATCTTGGCCGCGGCTTCCCCAGATCGCGCACCCGGGATCTGGTCGGGCTCCTGCTGTCGCATGGCGCCCGCGCCTGGCGCTCCTCGCAGCCGCGCGTGAAGATACACCTTTATATCGGTTCCGAGCGCGGCAGCGCTCCGGTTTACCTGCGAATCGAATAGGTCGCTTTTCGCACGCCCGCGCCGCGACATTCGTCATCCTCCGGCTCGTCCCGAGGATTTACCAACATGCGCCAAGTAATTGAAGATATGGATTGTATTCAAAGTGCTTGGATGCTCGAGCCAAGCCCGAGCATGACGGATGTGGAGACTTTACCATCCAAAAGCGCGTCTAAAGCAACCCCAAGTCCGACAATTCCCGCCTCAAATGATCCGGCAGATCGGCCGCATCGCCCATGCTCGACAGGTCGACCGGGGCGTCTTCCGGTTTGAGGTAGCGCCAGCCCTGGAAGGGTCGGCGCGGCTGCAGCGCGGTTTCGATCACTTCCGGTCCCAACAGCAGTTCGCAGCGCGTGATCCCGTCCGCGCCGGTGACGCTACGCAGGTCAAGCAGTTTCTGCCGCGCCTGCACCTGGCCCTTGATCACCCAATAGAGCGAGCCGCCGTCGAGCAGGGCTTCGGCCTGCTTCGGGATCATGCGTGTCGTGTGAATGGAATGGGGTTCGAAGCCGGCGGCCATCGCCGCCATCGACCGGCGCGACACCCAGTCGCGCAGATCCTCGATCGTATCAGCCCCAACGCAAAGTTTCAGAAGATGCAGTACCATGCGGCTGTTGAATGCCCTTTGCACGCCGCCGTCAAGCGGCGACGGGGTCGCAGCCGCGATGTTTTGCGCATATCCGGGGAGAAAACCGCGTCACGCGCTTCCCCGAAATACACCGGAAATCAACACTCGACGACATTGACGGCGAGGCCGCCGGTCGAAGTTTCCTTGTATTTCTCACTCATGTCGTTGCCGGTTTGGCGCATGGTCTCGATGCAGGCGTCGAGCGGCACGAAATGCTTGCCGTCACCCTTCAGCGCCAGCGAGGCGGCGGTGACCGCCTTGACGGCGCCGAGCGCGTTGCGCTCGATGCACGGCACCTGCACCAGGCCGGCGACCGGGTCGCAGGTCATTCCGAGATGGTGCTCCAGCGCAATTTCGGCGGCGTTCTCGATCTGCTCCGGCGAGCCACCCATGACGGCGGCAAGCCCGGCCGCGGCCATGGCCGAGGCGGAGCCGACCTCGCCCTGACAGCCGACTTCGGCGCCGGAGATCGAGGCATTGTGCTTGATGATGCCGCCGACGGCGGCGGCCGTCAGCAGGTAGTCGCGAATGCCGTTCTGATCCCAGTCCTCATGGAAATGCTGGTAGTAGCGGATCGTCGCCGGCACGACGCCGGCAGCCCCATTGGTCGGGGCGGTGACGACGCGCCCGCCGGCGGCATTTTCTTCGTTGACGGCCATGGCGTAGACGCTGAGCCAGTCATTGGCGAGCAGCGGATTGATGCGGTTGCTGCGCCATTCCTCCTGCAGCTTGTCATGGATGGAGCGGGCGCGGCGGCGGACATTCAGGCCGCCCGGCATGATGCCATCGACCTTGAGGCCGCGATCGATGCAGCCGCTCATCGCCTCCCAGATTCGATCGAGGCCGGCATCCAGTTCCTCGCGGGACAGCACCGTTTCCTCGTTGGCGCGCTTCATCTGGGCAATGGTGAGGCCGGAGCGGGCCGCCATGTCGAGCATCTGTTGCGCCGAGGAGAAAGGATAGGGCACGCGCTGGCCTTCGGCTCCCTTCTTCGCCTTGCGCATGGCGTCGAGTTCGGTATCGGTCACCACGAAGCCGCCGCCGATCGAATAATAGATGCGCTTCAGAAGCAGGCGGCCGTCGCGATCGAAGGCGGAAAAGCTCATGCCGTTGGCATGGCCGGGCAAGGGCTGCTTCTTGTCGAAGACGAGGTCGGTCTTCGGCTGAAACTGGTAGGCGGGATGATCGGGCGGCGTGATGCGGCCGGTGCGCTCCACCTCGGCGATGATTGCATCCATTTGATCTGGATCGACGCTGTCGGGACGCTGGCCCATCAGGCCGAGCACGACCGCCCGGCCCGTGCCGTGACCGATGCCGGTATAGGCAAGCGAGCCGTGCAGACTGGCCTTGATCGCGGCGACGCTGGCGCCGCTCGGGCGCGGCCAGTCGTCGGAACGGATCAGATCGAGAAACCGCACTGCCGCAGACATCGGACCCATGGTATGCGAACTGGACGGACCGACACCGATCTTGAAGACGTCGAATACGGAAAGAAACATGGAAAGCGCCTCTTGCAGCGGCTGATCTGAACGTGATGCGAAGCTACGATACTGCCGGCCGCAGCCATGGCGGGCAACCGACATCGGCTTTCACCACCACGACATCAGTATCGGCTCAACCCGATGCGAACAACAGGTTCGCAACGCCAAACCCTTGCCCGAATCCGCCACCACGACATATCGTCGTGACAAATCCGGTGACATAGTCTCTCCCCATGCAGAACGTCGATTACATCGCCCTTGCCGTCTTCGGCATCCTCTGGTTCGGTTACTCCTATGTGGTGGAGCACATCCGGCTGTTCAACCGCATCAGCCTCACGGAAGTCATGTCCGAGCGCCGCCGCCGCTGGATCTACAATTCGCTGAACCGCGACCTGAAGATGATCGACACCCAGATCATGTCCGGCCTGCAGAACGGCACCGCCTTCTTCGCCTCGGCCTCGATGTTCGCCATCGGCAGCTGCTTCGCGCTGATCGGCGCGACCGACAGGATCGACGCGGTGTTCCGCGACCTGCCGCTCGCCTTCGATGGCGGCCGCGCCGCCTTCGAGATGAAGGTCGGCGGGCTGACGGCGCTTTTCGGCTATGCCTTCTTCAAGTTCGGCTGGTCCTATCGGCTGTTCAATTATTGCACCATCCTGTTCGGCGGGCTGCCGATGGTATCGCATATGAACGACCGCGCCGAGGCGGAGCGCGCCGCCGACCAAGTGGTGCGGATGAACATCATCGCCGCCAAGAACTTCAACGAAGGCCTGCGCGCCATCTTCCTGTCGATCGGTTATCTCGGCTGGTTCGTGAACGCCTACATGTTCATGGGCGGGACGCTGCTGGTGGTGATCATCCTGACGCGCCGGCAATTCTTTTCAGATGCGCGGCACGCCATCTCCGACACGACCCTGCCTTGAAAAGGCCGCAACTGTCGCTTCTTCCCCGGTTTTTCCCCTTGAGAGGATGATTCCCGATGTCGCCCGTCCCGGAACACCCGACCCGTCCGCGCATCGGCCTTCTCGATACCGCGCGCGGCGTCGCGCTCATCGCCATGGCGAGCTATCATTTCGCCTGGGATCTCGAATTCTTCCGCTATATCGAAGCAGGAACCACCGCCTTCGGCTGGTGGAAGATGTATGCACGCGGCATCGCCGGCAGTTTCCTGTTCCTGGTCGGCTTCAGCCTGGTGCTGGCGCATACGCCGGCCATCCGCTGGCGGCCGTTCCTCATCCGCCTGGCGATGATCGCCGGCGCGGCCGTCGCCATTACCGCCGCCACCGCCTATGCCATGCCGGACGGCATGATCTTCTTCGGCATATTGCATTGCATCGCGGCGGCCAGCCTCGTCGGACTTCTGTTCCTGCGCCTGCCGCCGATCGTGACGCTCATCGCCGCCGCGGCGGCCCTGGCAGCCCCCTGGTTCCTGCGCACCTCCCTGTTCGATACGCCCTGGCTGTGGTGGGTCGGTCTGTCGGAAACCATACCGCGCTCGAACGACTATGTGCCCCTGCTGCCCTGGCTCGGCCCTGTGCTGATCGGCATCGCCGCCGCCAACATCGCCCGTACCAGCGGCCTGTTGGCGCGCCTGGCAAGCGGCCCGCACAACAATCTCCTCGCCCGCATCGGTCGCCACAGCCTCGCCTTCTACCTCATCCACCAGCCGGTACTGCTCGGCCTCGTCTATCTCGCAAGCCTCATCTTTCCGGCGCCGATTCTCGCGCCGGAGGCCTATCTGAACTCCTGCGTCGCGAGTTGCCAGGCCTCGCAGGGCGAAAGCTTCTGCACCGCCTTCTGCGGCTGCACGCTCAAGATGCTGACCGAAGAGAAACTTTACGAACCGCTACAGTCTGGCGCAATCCACGCGGCGCAAGATGAACGCATTCAGACGATCGCACAGCAATGCACCGCAGGTGCTCAGTGACAGGACGATTCTCATGAATGCCTATCGATTGAAGCCGCTGAGTTTTCCCTGGCCGCCCTTTCTCTACGGGATGGCCATCGTCGCTGCTTTCATGTGCCACCGCGTCGCCGGCATGCCGACGCCGATCCTTAACGAACAGTGGCGCTGGATCGCGGGTGCCGCGATGCTCTCGCTCGCCGTCTTCCTCGACATCTGGGCGACCAAGACGCTGCTCGAAAGCTGCACGACCATTCTGCCGCATCGAGGAAGCAGCCATCTTGTCACCCGCGGTCCCTATCGCCTCACCCGCAACCCGATCTATCTCGGCTATACGCTGGGGACGATGGGCATCGGGCTGATCACCGGCAATGCCTGGTTCTTCATCATGGCGACGCTGGCCGCCATCTCGACGACGATGATCGCCATCCGCCGCGAGGAAATGCATCTCCACGCCCGCTTCGGCATCGAATACGAGCGCTATTGCCGGCGCACGCGCCGATGGCTGTGAGATAGAAGCGACTACGTTCCCACGCCGATTTCGGCGAGGCGCGTGAGACAGGCCTCCTCTATCAGGTCGAGATCGGCCAGCGTATCGTCGATATCCTTGCGCTTGCGGCGCAGCTCTTCCCGTTTCTCGGCGACGCTCTTCATCAGCGTGGTCAATTCGCCGGCATCGCTCGGCGGCTCTTTGTAAACACGGATCAGCTCACGGATTTCCGCGACCGTCAAGCCGATGCGCCGGCCGCGCAGGATTTCCTGCACCAGCCGCCGGTCCTCGGCGCGGTAGAGGCGGGTACGGCCGCGACGATCCGGCTGGATCAGCCCCTCGTCCTCATAGAAGCGGAGCGTGCGCGTCGAAACGTCGAATTCCCGCGTCAGGTCGGTAATACTGTAATATTTTTCCACGTCCCACTCGCAATTGCCCGCCCGGAATCGTCACCTGCGCGAAAGCAGCTCCGTCCGGCCGGCTAGTGGATTCCGAACCACCACGTCGCCAGGCCGAGAAACGCAAAGAAGCCCGTACAGTCCGTCACCGTGGTGACGAAAACGGACGACGCGATTGCCGGATCGGCGCCGAGTTTATCGAGCAAAAGCGGCAGGAGGATGCCCGCCAGCGCGGCAGCCATCAGGTTGATGATCATCGCTGCCCCGATCACCGCGCCGAGCTGGTAGTCATGGAACCAGGTTCCGGCGAGACCGCCCAGCAAGGTCGCGAAAATAAGGCCGTTCAGCAGGCCGACGCCGGCCTCCCTGCGGATGATTCGTCCCGCATTGTAAATGTCGATGTCGCGGGTGGCGAGAGCGCGCACCGTCACGGTCATGGTTTGTGTGCCGGCATTGCCGCCCATGGAGGCGACGATCGGCATCAGCACGGCCAGCGCGATCATCTTCTCGATCGATTCATCGAAAAAGCCGATGACGCTCGCCGACATCATCGCCGTGCCAAGATTGATCACCAGCCACAGGAAACGCGAACGCACAGTGGACAATATGTTGTCCGAAAGCTCTTCGTCGCCGACGCCGCCGAGGCGTTTGATGTCCTCGTCCGCCTCCTCATGGATGACGTCGACGACGTCATCGATGGTCAGCACGCCAACCAGACGGTCGTTGTCGTCGACGACGGCCGCGGAGAGAAGGTCGTATTGCTCGAAAAGCTGCGCCGCCTCTTCCTGGTCCATCTCGGCCGGAATCGGGTGGTTGGTCTCGCGCATGATCGTTTCGATCTTCATCTGCCGCTTGGTGCGCAGGATGCGGTCGAGATCGACGGCGCCGAGCAGCTTGAAGGTCGGGTCGATGACGAAAATCTGGCTGAAACTCTCCGGCAGGTCGCCATCGTCACGCATGTAGTCAATGGTCTGGCCAACGGTCCAGAAGGGCGGCACCGCGACGAATTCCGTCTGCATGCGGCGACCGGCCGAGCTTTCCGGATAGTCCAGCGCGCGCCGCAGCCGCACCCGCTCGGTAAACGGCAGCTGAGCGAGAATCTCTTCCCGGTCCTCCTCGTCGAGGTCTTCGAGAATATAGACCGCGTCGTCCGAATCGAGCTCGCCGATACCGGCGGCGATCTGTGCATTGGGAAGCTGTTCGACGATTTCGAGGCGGATGGCTTCGTCCACCTCGGTCAGCGCCGTCATGTCGAAATCGTCGCCGAGGAGCCGGATCAGCGCCAGACGCTGGTCCGGCAGGATCGATTCGAGCAGATCGCCCATTTCCGATTCGTGCAGGTGGCCGACATGATTGCGCAGGTAAAGCACATCGCGATCGGCGATCGCCGCGCCGACCTGGGCGAGAAAGTCCGGGCGGATCGAGCCGTCCTCGGTATAGATGTCGCTGTCCCCATCGTGGGAAGCGGGGCGGACTCGGTCAGTTTCGCCGATATTCGTCATCTATCCGCCCTCGCGCGCTCGTGGAGTCCCGATGCATCCCCGCCTTCATGGATGCATCGGAAAATCTGTCCCAACAATCGGATAGCCGCATCCGTCCGACGAACGCCTTCCTCGCGCGGCTCTTTCTGCTAACCCAAGACAATCCGCGCGTCCAGCCGTTTGAAAACAGAAGCAAAAAGACGGCTTCGCGAGAGCGAAAGACTTGCTATGGATAATGCTGAAACCGCGACCCGCAAGGAAAGGCGCAGGCATGGCAATACAACAGATCGTGCGATATCCGCATCCGGCGCTCGCCATGTCTTGCTCGCCCGTCACGACCTTCGACACCGATCTTCGCCAGCTTGCCAGGGATCTGATCGAGACCATGCACGCCGCTCCTGGCGTCGGCATCACCGCGGCACATATCGGCGTCCACCGGCGCGTCGTCGTCATCGAGCTGGAACAGCAGCTCGGGCCGCGTATTTTCGTCAATCCGGAAATTCTCTCCGCTTCCGCCGAATTGCAGGAGTTCGACGAAGGCAGCGTCTCCATGCCCGGCGCCGTCGAATCGGTCAGCCGTCCCGCCGCCATCCACCTGCGTTACCAGACCGTCGACGGCACAGCGCAGGAGGAAGAGATGAGCGGGTCCCTCGCCACCTGCATGCAGCACGAGATCGACCAGCTCGACGGCATCTTCTGGCTGCAGCGCCTGTCGCGGCTGAAGCGCGAGCGCCTTTTGAGGAAATGGGAGAAATCACGGCGCTGAAGACAGCGCGGTGAACCAAAGCCACGCTCCCGGCGTTTAAGCGGTCATGATATCCGAGAGGAGTGAAACGATGACCGCCACGCCCACCCCCGGCGAACGCCGCCCCCGCGAGGAAGATTACCGCGACTACGAAAGCCGCGACGTGGACGCCGGCTGGCCCTATGCCGATACGCCGCGCGATCCCGGCGAAAACCCCGATTACGGCCATGAGCGCGCCGACACCGACGAAAACGCCGGCTTTCGTGTCACCGGCATCGACAGCGCCGGCAATGAAGCCGACCTTCGCGACAACGCCCTGCCCGCAACCGATGGCCGCGACATCTCCGACGACCTTGAGGAACGGATCAACGACCGCTTGTCGCTCCTGGAAGATGTGGCGCTTGACGCCATCGATATCCATGCCGATGGAAATGTAGTGACGATCACCGGCAGCGTCGACGACATGGCGCAGATGCGCCGCGTCGAAATCGCCGTCGCCGGCGTCAGCGGCGTTGCCCATGTTCGCAACGAACTCCGCACGCTCGGCACCGATAGTCACATGCCCGACGACGATTGATCAGGCGACATCGATTCGCGGGCTTTCACGCAGCGTATTGCTGACCGTGCAGATACGCTCCGCCCGTTCCGCGATATCGGCCTTTTCCACGTCGCTGAGCATCCCGGCAATCTCCAGCCGGACGCTTATCGTTTCCACGCGGGAAAATTCGCTCGCCGTCTTCTCGCCAGACACGGACACCCGCACCGATTCGAAGCGCTCGAACAGGCCGAGTTCGCTGGCTGCAATGCGCGTGCTCAGCGCCAGGCAAGCCGAGAGCGAGGCATAGAGCAGGTCGACCGGATTGAAACCCGGCGTCGAGGCGGCATTGGAAAGCTCCAGCACGGCGCCTGTCGCCGAAGCGGTGGACGCCGCGCCGCGCCTGCCGACCGTCGTCACCGCCCCGCTTGGCCGTTTGCGGATGCGAAACGTCATGCTGCGGTGACCGAACAGTGCGTTTCGATCTCGGTCGGCCCGAACACGCTTTCAAAGGCAGTGCGCAGGCGCATGTCCACATCGCTCAGCATCACCGGCAGGCCAAGATCGACGAGGCTGGTGACACCATATTGCGTGATTCCGCAGGGCACGATACCACCGAAATGATCGAGATCGGGATCGACGTTGATTGACAGCCCATGAAAGCTGACCCAGCGCCGCAGCCGGATGCCGAGCGCGGCCACCTTGTCCTCAGCCATCGACCCATCCGGCAACAAAGGCCGCTCCGGCCGCCGCACCCAGACACCGACGCGATCCTCGCGCCGTTCGCCACGCACGTTCATCGCTTCAAGCGTGCGGATGATGACCTCTTCCAGGGCCGCCACATAGGCGCGCACATCCTGCCGCCGGCGCTTGAGATCGAGCATGACATAGACGACGCGCTGGCCGGGCCCATGATAGGTGTATTCCCCGCCCCGCCCCGTCTTGAATACCGGAAAGCGATCCGGCTGGATGAGATCCGCGGCATCGGCGCTCGTGCCGGCGGTGTAAAGCGGCGGATGTTCGAGCAGCCAGACCAGTTCCCGTTCCGCGCCGCCGGCGATTGCGTCCACCGCCCGCTCCATCTCGGCCAGCGCCACGTCGTAGGGCACCAACCCTTCGCTGATGCGCCAGCGCACCGGGGGCGACCCTTCGGCCGGAAACATGAGCGTATCGAGATCGGTCCTCAGCATGGAAACTCCTCAGGCAGGAACTGCGTTATCACGGACGGCGGGCAGCCGTTCCCGGCGTCCGACATGTTTTCCATATAGAGATTTTTATTTCCGAAAAAAATCTGTCGTAATGCTCTTGTGTCCCCCGAATGCTTTTGCTACACGCTCCCTCGCCGGCACAAACCGGCACCTACCACGATGCGGTCGTGGCGGAATTGGTAGACGCGCAGCGTTGAGGTCGCTGTGGGGCAACCCGTGGAAGTTCGAGTCTTCTCGACCGCACCATCTCTTCCAAAGAGAAGAGATATCAATATGTTAAGGCAATCCTCACATCAGACGGAAAATGCCGTGCAACGCCTCAGGGCGTTGACTTCAGCGTCAGGCGGCTTCTCGTGTCGTCGCCTTCTTCCGGGCCATCGCCAATACCTGCCGACAGCCACATGGGCGAAACGCGCAACGCCATGGCAAGGGCCGCGATCTGCGCCGGCGTCGGCTCGGCCCGATCGCTTTCCCAGGAACGCAGCAGGCGGGTCTTGACGCCAATTCGCGCCGCGAGCGCTTCAAGCGTGAGGCCCGCGAGATCATGGGCACGGGTCAAGCGACCGCCGAACGTGTCGGTGGCGTCGTCGGACATGCAATCGAGATAAAAGTCGAGACTGGGCATTCCGCCGCCCCTCCTATCCTGCCCGAACGTTTCGCCCTGCCGATCTGGCCCGCCGATCCCCCGCCCGGTTGCAACCCTCAAGATAAGACAATTTTCCTGTCGCACCACCCCGAAAGGCGACGAAAAATGACGAGTCGGGAAAGAAGCGGTCGCATCCGGTAAAAACCGGCCTTGCGGCGCGGTTCCTGCCTGTGATTAAAGCGGGCTTTCGATAAGGATTATAGATCGATGCGCGCCGACTCATCAGCGGTTCAGTCCAATCCCCTGCGAGGCATGGCGATCATGGCCGCCGCCATGGTGGTGCTGCCGGTGATGGATGCCATCGCCAAATACATGGCGAATATAGAGGGCATGGCGCCGGCGCAGGTCACCTTCTACCGGTTCTTCTTCCAGCTCATCTGCACGCTGCCGCTGCTGGCTATTTCGGGCGCCGCGCTGTTTCGCGCCGAGCGTCCCTGGATGAACCTGATGCGCGGCGCGTTGCATGGGCTGGCGAGCCTGCTGTTCTTCACCGCCGTCAAATATATGCCGCTCGCCGATGTCTTCGCCATCTATTTTGTCGAGCCGCTGATTCTCACCGCAATGTCGGCGATGTTCCTTGGCGAGAAGGTGGGGCCTCGTCGCTGGGCCGCCATCGTCGTCGGCTTCGGCGGCGCGATGATCGTCATCCAGCCGAGCTATGCCATCTTCGGTGCGAAATCGCTGCTGCCGGTCGCCTGCGCCTTCGTCTATTCGCTCTACCTGTTCATGAACCGCGCCATCGGCGATTCGGATTCGCCGATGACCATGCAGACGCTTGCCGGTCTCGGCGGCACATTGTTCATGGCGGCGGCCCTCGGCGTCGGCCAAGGCTTCGGCGGCGAGGATTTCCAGATGTCGCTGCCGCATTCCCTGCTTGGCCTCGTTCTCCTGCTGATCCTCGGCTCGATCTCGGGTTATGCCCATATGCTGGTGGTGCGCGCCTTCCGGCTGGCGCCGCTGTCGCTATTGGCGCCGTTCCAGTATTTCGAGATCGTCTCGGCGACCGTGCTCGGCTATGCGCTGTTCGGTGATTTTCCCAATGCGTCCAAATGGATCGGCATTGCCATCATCGTCGCTTCCGGCCTGTTCATCATCTGGCGCGAACGTCTGCGCGCACGCCAGGAGGCAGACCTCGGCGCGCCTTGATCGCGCAGAAAGCACACGTTCCGCGCCCTGCCGCATTGAGGCGCGGAAATGTCGCGGATCTTCACCTTGGGGTCTCCGATCGTTGAAAATCGCCGCCAAGCCCTTGAGACCGCCGACATCCTCATGCAAAAGTCCCTGCAAACACAGGAAAAGGGAGTTTCACCATGGATGTACGCGCCGCCGTTGCGGTTCAGGCCGGCAAGCCGCTGGAAGTGATGACCGTTCAGCTCGAAGGGCCGCGGGCCGGCGAGGTGCTGATCGAGGTCAAGGCGACCGGTATCTGCCACACGGACGATTTCACCCTGTCGGGCGCCGACCCGGAAGGCCTGTTCCCCGCCATCCTCGGCCATGAGGGCGCCGGCATCGTCGTCGATGTCGGCCCGGGCGTGACCTCCGTCAAGAAGGGCGACCATGTCATTCCGCTCTACACGCCGGAATGCCGCGAATGCTATTCCTGTCTGTCGCGCAAGACCAATCTCTGCACCGCCATCCGCGCCACGCAAGGCCAGGGCCTGATGCCGGACGGCACGAGCCGCTTCTCGATCGGCAAGGACAAGATCCATCACTACATGGGCTGCTCGACCTTCTCCAACTACACGGTCCTGCCGGAGATCGCCGTCGCCAA
>JAFKJU010000058.1 GCA_017305935.1 Hyphomicrobiales bacterium
GCGAGAAGTTCAAAAACCCCCTGCCCGAGCCGGCCAGATGGGAAAAGCGGTCCCGGCGCTGACGCACCGGGGCTTCTCTCTTGCGGCCCTCCGGTCACTTCGGCGCTATGTGGGAGCGCGTTCCCTCCGGGCCGGTCGCGGCTTCCGCCGCTCGGCACAACGCTAGCCCCCGGCCGGCCCGCTCTATCAAATCGGGCCGTAGGGACGGCCGGGGGCGGATAATTACATGCTTACAGGAAAGCATGTTGCCCTGCCCTACTTCGGCGCTTCGATCGGTCGGACCTTCTCGCCAAGGTGCCGGGCCATGATCTGCTCATAGGTCGCCGCGTCCATAAGCCCGAGGCGGCGCTGTGCGCCCGCCATTTCCGCGATCTCGCGGGCGAGGCAGCGGCTCCGCATGGTTGTCACGCTCCCGCTAGTGTTCTGGCGCGTCGTCATCTTGAAAATTCGCCTCGTAGTCCTGGCCGCCGTAATAGACGCCGATGATATTCACGGTGTCGTCCGCTACCTCAAACAGTATCGTCACACGCCGGCGAAACCCAAGTGTTCGCAAGCCCGGTCGAAGATCGTCGCGCCGCGTGCCTCGGTGCGGAAAGGTTTGCAGATTCTCGCAATAGTCCACGATGGAATCGACATATCGCGCCGCTATTGCGGGCGACGCTGCCCCGGAAATATCGACTTCCAGCTTGTCGAGCTGGTCGAGAGCTTCCGGGGTGAAGTGAACCGTATGGGTCACGCTGAGGCGGGCCGCTTGCGCTTTTCGGCAAGGTGCTGGCGCACCTCGCCGACGCTGAGCGCCCGGCTAGGATCGGCTTTCAGCTTGTCGTAGGCGGCAACGCCTTCCGTGCGCAGCCAGCTTTCAAGGGCCTTGTCGCGCGCCTGCAAGGCCCGCAGGCCGTCGCGAATAACCTCGCTGTCGCTGGCATATTCGCCCGACGAAACCTTGCTCTTGACCATCTGTGCCATTTCGTTCGGCAACGTGACGCTCAACTGCTGTGTGCTGCGCATGGGAATCTCCCGTGTTGGATCGTGCTCAGTAGGATTAAACACTATCACACATGAGCTTGATTGGGAACCTCGCAACTGACGGGCAACACGTCAAAGCTGTCATGCTTGCATGATTTCCTGCAATCATGTTGGCATGACATTAGCCCTAGTCGTCGCCCTCGCGGACAACCGGATAATTGTGTTTGGCGAAAAGCAGGTTCAGCGCCTCGGCAACAAGCCGCTCCTTCGGAATCTTCTTGCCCTTCTCATCCCTGCTGCGAAAGCTGATTTCGTCCAGCGTCTCCCAATAGGCGGGCGGCAGAAAATGCGTTCTGCCGAGCTTGTTAGCGCGCGAGGGCGCAACGTAGCTCCCGGCCGACTGTGAGCCTGGCGCGCTCCCTTGCGGCTCTGCCGGGGCCTCTGGAGCGGATGCGGGTTGCTCTGCGGTCTTGATCGCCGTGGCGAGAAGCGAAGGCCTGCGGCTCATGCTTTCATCCTTTCATGCTTTCCTGTAATCATGCTTGCCTGCTCTGAAAGGAACGTGAACAGGCCGGCGACTTCCTGGGCCGCACGGCCATGCGGTTCCAGCTCTTGCGGCGTCTGCCCCAAGGCCGGGGCGTCCTCATAGGTTTTCAGGCGTGACATATGGATGGGCGCGACCGGCACTTTGAACCGATCCGCGATCGCGGCGGCATCATCGGCCGCCCTGCCCCCGGCGTTCGGGTGCACCAGATTCAGCACCACGAAGGCCAGCGGATTGCCCGCCATGTCGAGAAGCCGCTTTAGCGGCTCCAAAGTTTCGATCGAAAATATCTGCGCCTGCGACGGCACCAGCACTATGTCGGCGTGCTTGGCCGCTTCGGTTGAAGCGCTGTCCATCTTGCCGGGCGTGTCGATGAACACCCAATCCATGCCAAGGCCGCGATAGGCGTCCAGTGAGCGCCGGATAGCGCCGGGCTGGATTGAGGCAACGTCCGGGCCGTCACCTTCGCGCCGGTCGAACCAGTTGACGGCGTTTGTCTGTGGATCGAGGTCGAGCAAAGCCGATTTCTTCCCGGCCAGATGAGCCGCGACCGCAAGCGCCGTCGCGATCGTCGTCTTTCCGGTCCCGCCCTTCTGCGTACAGAACGCCACTGTAATCATGATTGCATCCTTTCATGAAATAACATTTACATGTTTTCTCTTATACATGAAAGCATGTTTTCATCTAGGAAGGGTTAACTACTCCGCTTCCTCGGCGGCCGCCATCGGCTCGTCGCACTCGCCACAAATCAGGCGGACACCGGGTTTCGCCCAGGCGTTCAACTCACATGACGGGCAGGTGTAACGGGTCTTGCTGGCCGACTTCGCCTTGCGCGCCTTCCGGGCGTCGGCGTCATCCCAAAGCTCGACATAGAGGGCGGTAAAGTCGGGCTGCGCCGCCAGCTCGGCAAAGACGCGGGCATAGCGGCCGCCCTCGACAATGTAGTGGCTGCATGACTGTCCGGTTTCCTTCCCGCCTGGCTGGCCGGTATCCGAAGGGTGCAAGCCGATCCCGTGCATTTTCGCCGCCCATTCCTTGTTGTGGTAGCCGGCGCGCGACGGCTTGCCGAAATGGTGCTGCCAAAGGTGCGCCATCTCATGGGCGAGGGTCGAAAGGCTCTGCTCGTCGGTTCGGCTTTTGAAATGCGACGGATTCAGAGCGATTTCGTCGGTGAT
>JAFKJU010000059.1 GCA_017305935.1 Hyphomicrobiales bacterium
GACGAGGTAGTAGGTCGCCGTGGTCGTCGTCGTGCCGCTTGGCTGCGTAACGGTCGTGCCCTTGGTCAGCAGGCCGTTTTCACCGGTCTTGTCATCGATCAGAACCGACTTCGAGGTGTCGTAGCTGATCGTCTTGATCGAAACCGTACCGTCGGCGGCGCGAACGAAGGAGCCAACCATCTGCTTGGTGCCGGCTGCCTGGGTCGCGCTCGAAGCGGAATACAGCCAGTTTTCGCCATTGAAGGACGAGGACTGAGAGATCGAGCCGAGCTGGTTCTTCAGTTCGGTCAGTTCCTTGTTGATCTTGTCCTTGTCGACGCCCGGTTCGCGCGCGGCGACGAGCTTCTTCTTGATTTCGGAGACGACGTCGATGGCCGAACTCAGACCGGTGTAAGCCGTGTCGGTCTTTGCGGCACCGAGACCGATGGCGTCCTGAACGGCGCCGAGAGCCTTGTTGTCCGAACGCATGGTGGTGGCGATCGACCAATAGGCGGCATTGTCTGATGCCGACTGAATGCGCAGGCCGGACGAAATGTTCCCCTGGGTTTTCTCCATGGACTTGTTGATGCTGCGAAGCGTGTCAAGTGCGCCGATTGCAGCGGAATTTGTAACAATACTCGTCATTGATACTGCCCTTTCTGGACTAGATAAAAACTAAGGGCATACCGGACTTGAATTACCGGCAAACGGCACCAGCTTCATGCACACCAACCATCGCAATACTTATTGGTCAGCCCGCCGTTTCGATAAATACATTCAACACTATTAAGGTTAACGAAGCATAAAGTTGGAAAAAAAATCAAATAAAACTATCTTAACCATATTTATATTTATTAGAATATTCTTTATTTCCATTTTTATAAACAGTACAACAAAAATGCCTCGCCGGTGAACCGGCGAGGCATTTAATGCGAACTTGTTATGTCTGTTTGCTTATTGACGGAACAGTGTCAGGATATTCTCGGAATTGGTGTTAGCGATCGACAGCGCCTGGATGCCGAGCTGTTGCTGGGTCTGTAGAGCCTTGAGGCGGGTCGATTCCTCGTTCATGTCAGCGTCGACAAGGCGACCAACACCCTTATCGATCGTGCCGATCAAATCCGTGACGAATTCGGTCTGCATATCGAGGCGCGTCTTAGTCGCGCCAAGAGTCGCGGCGCTATTGGTCAAATCCTTCAGCAGCGAGTCGACGGCACTGATCATGCCTTCGACACTTTCGTACGAAGTCGATGTTGTCAGCGTGATGAGTGTCGACGGCGCCGTGCCTGTGCCGGTGTAGATCAGAGTATAAGTCGCAGTGGTGGTCGTCGAGCCGCTCGGCTGCGTCACGCCATAATCCTTGGTGAGCAACCCGTTTGCCGCCGTCTTTGTATCGATCAGAACCGATTTTGACGTGTCGAAATCGATGGTCTTGACCGAGACCGAGCCATTGGCGTTTCGCACGAAGGATCCAACCATTTGCTTGGTCCCCGGCGCCGTGGTCGTATCGTTGTAGAGCCAGTTTTCACCGGAGAAGGAAGCCGATTGAGAAATCGACATCAACTGGTTCTTGAGTTCGGTCAGTTCCTTGTCGATCTTGGTCTTGTCTACGCCGGGCTCGCGGGCAGCAACCAGCTTCGCCTTGATTTCGGAAACAACATCGACGGCGGATGCAAGCGCGGTATAGGCGGTATCGGTCTTGGCGGCCCCGAGCCCGATGGCGTCCTGGACGGCGGAGAGCGCCTTGTTGTCCGAGCGCATGGTGGTGGCGATCGACCAGTATGCGGCGTTATCGGAAGCGGTCTGAACGCGCAGGCCGGAGGACACGCGCGCCTGCGTGGCTTCCATATTGCTGTTGATGGAGCGCAGTGTGTTCAGCGCTGCCATCGCGGCAGTATTCGTAAGAATGCTCGACATAAAATCTGCCCCTTTTGGATCGGTTAAATGAGGGACATTCCGGACTTGTTACCGGCAACGGTGAGCGACGTCATGCCAATTAATTCGCTTTGTTTATTGATTAATTCACCGTTTGTATGGTGGTAGATGACACGATTATGGTTAATAAAACGCTAAATGAAAAACAGACGCCGCAGAAATGTCGATGGCCTCCAAAACGCAGAAAACCGCACCCAAAGGTGCGGTTTTCCAGAGATGGTTCGCGCGGACGAGCCGCGAGGCAACACAAATCTTAACGGAACAGCGACAGGATGTTGTCGGCGTTGGAATTGGCGATCGACAGGGCCTGGATGCCGAGCTGCTGCTGAGTCTGGAGCGCCTTCAGGCGGGTCGACTCTTCGTTCATGTCGGCATCGACCAGGCGACCG
The DNA here is from genome assembly GCA_017305935.1 of Hyphomicrobiales bacterium. Lineage (GTDB taxonomy): Bacteria > Pseudomonadota > Alphaproteobacteria > Rhizobiales > Rhizobiaceae > Metarhizobium. The sequence goes on from JAFKJU010000059.1 coordinate 2,304, forward strand.
ACACCCTTGGTGATGGTGTCGCTCAAATCCTTGACGAAGTCGTTCTGCAGCGACAGGCGGCTGTTGGTCGCGCCGAGTGTCGCGGCCGAGTCCGTCATGGTCTTCAGCATCGCGTCGACTGCAGACGTCATGCCGTCGAGATTGTCGTTGGTCGTGGCCGAGGTCAGGTTGATTTCCGTACCCGAACCGGCCGATCCACCCGACTTGACGAGGTAGTAGGTCGCCGTGGTCGTCGTCGTGCCGCTTGGCTGCGTAACGGTCGTGCCCTTGGTCAGCAGGCCGTTTTCACCGGTCTTGTCATCGATCAGAACCGACTTCGAGGTGTCGTAGCTGATCGTCTTGAT
>JAFKJU010000060.1 GCA_017305935.1 Hyphomicrobiales bacterium
CGTCAGGCCCCGCCAGCGGCTTTGCCGCTTAGGCCGCAATAGAAGCCCGCGCCGGGACATCCGGCGAATGTCCGGCCAAGGCTCGCCGTTTTGTGGCGGTTTGCTGTTGCGGATTACATCTAATGGTTGAATTAGCTTGACTTTTCTTCCAAATTGGTGGTATAATTAAGGGTGTAGATAAGGGTAATACCGTGCATTTAGGCCCGGCCCTGTCTCGACTTTCTTGAAAAATTTTTATCACAACACCAGCCGCGTTTTGCGGCGCTTATTGTATTTGGAGAAAAGAATAATGAAAAAAAGTATGTACAAAAGTATTGACAATAAGGCCGATGCGCCCCACCATGTTTATATGGAATTTGATTGGGACGACGGAAAACACGCTATTAACCTTGAGAAGCACAGGGTTGATTTCGTTGACGTTCTGGCCGCCTTTGAAGATGACCATAAGAAAGTTGTCCAAGATGACCGCAAGGATTACGGTGAAACCCGTTATAATATGCTCGCCAAACTCAACGGGCGCATCTTCCACATAACTTTCACTCCGCGCGGCACGGTGACGTGGCTTATATCTGCGCGAAAAGCCAACCAAAGGGAGCAAAAACGCTATGAGCAGCGCTCTTAAAAAGGGCCGCGCCGTCCTTATTGGCGGCAAGCCTTATAAACGCGAAGCAGACGGCAGTTTGGTGCCAATGGCAGGTCAGACTAATTTCGACCAGCTCGACGCCATGACAGATGCGCAGGTTGAGGCTGGCGCTAAGTCTGACCCGGATTCACTTGCAATGAGTGATGAGGAATGGGCGGAAGCCGAGATTTCCAAGCCTCTCAAAGTGCCTATGACCGTACGCGTTGATAGCGACGTACTCGACTGGTTCAAAGGCAACGGGAAGGGCTATCAAACGCGCATCAACACTGTACTTCGCAGATACATGGAAACGCAGAAAAAGGCGGGCTAAGCCCGTCTTTTTCTGATTTGATAATAGCGCAGCTAACAAAGTTTGTTAGTATTTGAGGCTCGTGGTATAAGATTGAAGAATGAAAGCCACGAATATGCGAACCCTCACCGTATCTTTGACGCCCCAGCAGGCCGCACGAATGCAAAGCGCCGTTGATAGCGGCGGCTATGCATCGAATAGCGAAATTGTGCGCGATGCGCTCCGGCTGTGGGAGCAACGCGAGGAAATCCGGGCGCTGGAACTCGACCAACTCAAGCGGGCTTATGCCGATGGCAAGGCCAGTGGAGAAGGTGCCGAGGTAGACCGCAATGCATTCTTGAAAGGCTTAAAACAAGAACGCTCCGGCCGTGCCTGAATACCGCCTGACCCCTCGTGCCCAACGCGATTTGCGCGACATCTGGCGTTATATCGCCGTGGAGAATGAACGCGCGGCCGATAAGCTGATAGGCAAGCTTTTCGATAAGTTCGAGCTAATCGCCTCTAATCCCCATATGGGGCCAGCCCGCTCCGAAATCGCTAGCGATGTTCGACTGGTTATAGAAGGCCGTTACATAGCGATTTATGAGCCAACGGCGTATGGTGTGCTCGTGGTAGCCGTTGTGCATGGTATGCGTGAACCATCGCAGTGGCTCGAGTAAGATGGCAGCGGGATTCGATGAGCGATACTGATGTAATGGCCTTCTGGAAGAGACGCAGAGAACTGGAAGAGCAGCACGACTTAAAGCGTAAAGCCCTCGAGGCTGAACTTCATCAACACACCGAAACGATTGACCGAACTATTGCTGCCGTATGCGCAGAAATGGGCAATGTTTCCGGCGCTGCGTTGGAATTTATACGGTTTTTCCTTGAGAACCTTGACGAACTGCCCGCAAATTTCCGTGAATATGTCACCTTGTGGCAGAAGGAAAATATTTCAAACACAGCAAAATTGGAAAATTTAAAAACAGAACTTGATAAGCTGTTGCAATCAAGGGCGGATGTAAGAAAATCTATTTTCGCATTAGAGAAGGAAATATTTCAAGAAATCAGCATAATTACGCATAATTATACATCAACCGTTGCCAAAGCAATGAATGAAAAAATTACTTAGTGACCATTTTCGTTTTTTCAATAAATTCCCCGATTGAACCTGATATTTTCAGCTCATCAATTTCAGACTTTTTAATATAATTTTCAAGCCATACATTCTGCTTTCTCTGGTAGTTGACGGCATCTTCATAGCTTTGCTTCTGGACGATATAAGAACCATCCAAATAGGCAACATCCATTATTTGGCGATAAAACCAATTTGCATTTCTGATAACGCTTTTATTTCCGGGCAGGTCGAAATTTTTCTTAAAGGCCTGATTTGCCGCAGCGTATTTCTCAAAAGTCTCGCGGTCCCACTCGATTACTTTTTCCAGTGCAGCCAAGGCCGAGGCGTCGGTGAGAAAATAGGAGGAATGTGTCAGCCGGGCGATAGCCGCGCGATAGTCTGCCGTGGCCTTTTGGAGTTTTCTGACATTGGCGATGCGAAGCTTAAACCAGAGGAAAAAGCCCACTATTGCTATAATGACCAAGCTACAAGCTGCAATCACGACTGGGATGAGGCCAGGCCCGCCGGTCAAGCTGTTTATCAGGTCTTCGAATATACGCATTGCCGCCCCCGGGTCGTGGGCAGCTTACATAAAACGCGCGCGAGTT
>JAFKJU010000057.1 GCA_017305935.1 Hyphomicrobiales bacterium
CGCGCCGGATGTCCTTCACCACCTGCTCTGCCGGAGCTTTCTCCGGCACCGATTTCTGTCTCATCTGCGCTCCTGAATGGCTGCGATGATCCAGAAATCCTCCCTTCCCGAAAATCCCGAATCTGTCTCAAGGGCGCTGACGGCGGACATTCACGACGCTCAGCGTTCCGAGCGCTCTTGATCAGCGTAGTCGTCGTTCAAGATGGAGGGGGCGCACTCTCGCGCAACCGCGCGATCCGATGGCAACACGAATTGGCGCCACGGATGGAGCTGAGCTCCCAGGGACCATGAGGGAACGGCATCATCGCAACACTGAAAGCCGCGTGCAGCGTGATATTATCCATCATACTCATCTCACGCCGCAATGCTACCTTGCTGGTAGACAGCAAGAAAGAGCCAGAGACGCTTAATCATCCGGCGCAAGTCATCCCTACTGTCTGCCTCATCGTCAGGCATCCATGTGCATTCGAGCCGCCCGGTTTCATCATTGACGCGCCATACCGCAACCATTCGAATCCGGTTCACAGAGACAGGTTTCGTGGAAGGTCGATTATCCCGGCGCCCCTGATCAGAGAACGCGCGATTGTTCCTCGGCAAGGCAGCGCGAGAACCGTGACGCGAACCTGGCATGGTAAAAAACTGAATATTCATGTCTCACCTCCGTGACCGGCCGCTTGGGCCATCACAGGCGAGACTGACAGCTTTCAGACTCGTCCGAACGACCCGAGCGGCGCGCTTTCTCGACTACTGTCGCTTGGCATTGCTCGTTGATCCTCATGCGTCGGTAGCGGACTCTGTCCGCTAGATGACGTTGGCTGCATATCACTGCCATTCTTGGGGTGACAGTGCCTTGCAGGGTCGTCCTGATGTTCGAAATCAAAAGTCCTATATACCATCGTATATTTCTGGGACTTCAGCGGTATCTATCTGCTGATTGTCCCGCTCTTTATGTTTGGGAGAAGGAGCACACAGGTTTACGCGGCCGGGTGTTCGGATTTTCTGTTAATCTGAGGTTGGTCGTGGGTATTTGGACGATCCTCGTCAAGCGGAGCCAACGCCTCCGGCGGCTGCTCTATTTATTGTCTTTGAGACTTTTGAAAGTTACGCTCTGGCTTCGCCGCGCAGGAGCAATTTTTCTTACCCGATTGGCGCTGCATCTATCGCAATACCTATTCCGAACTGCCTCATCGAGGACGCGTAATCTGAATGCTAACCGTCAGCCCGAATCGCGAGGGCTTCCTACTTCGAGACAGATGCCGCCATTGAATGCTCCGAACATGCGCGTGTCAAAGCTGGGCTCCGACTCGCGCTATGTCGCACGTCGTTTTCTTCTTAAGGTGTATATAATTCTGATGTTTGCTGTCGCCCAAAGCCACTTGCCTTGGGGCTTCGGAAACGCGCTTGCGATGATGTTGTTCATGAGTGCAGCTATCAGCTGTGTATTGGCCATCGCGAGCCACGAGCGGTTTAGAATCGGGACCCTGAGCTACTGGGATGAGGCGTTGGTCTTCGGTTTTCTTGGTCAAACCGTACGATGGGTGTTTCTACACTGACGTGCCAGACACAATGAAACGGTAACGATCTGAGCCATCCCTGCGGTCGCGATGGGAGGTTGGTGCGGGTGGCCGCGATCGCACTGGTCAGTGTCAGTCAGCAGCACGACGTCACTCTCTCCCCTTGGGCCCGCGCACCACGGTAGACCGCTTCGCCATTGCGTGGGCAAGATCGCTGCTCGCGCTTGCGCGCTAATTCCGAAGGAAAGGATTGATCTAGACCACCTTGCTCGATCGGGCCATAGAGCGCGCAAGACTCAAAAGCCGACGGCAAGCTGGATTGTCATTCCTTGGCGACCACACGGCGCTGAATGGCAATATTTCCTTTGTAATGGGGCGATAGACGATACCCGGCAGATGGGTGACTGTCGTTGCTTCGCTGGTTAACGTCAGTCTGCGGCCAACCGCTACGAGCGATAAAAGATTGTCGCGCCCAACATGCTGAGGATGAACTTCAGGGTGATAGCCCAGATCAGCGAGACGTTGCACAAGATAGTCGTGAATCTCCGGTCCGGGTGCGGTATCGCTGACGATAAAGATCTCGCCAGCGAGATCGGACCAGTCCAACTCGACTTTGTCGGCGAGAGGATGGCTGCCAGGGAGTACGGCAAAGACCCGTTCAGACCATAAATGATCGGTCTCGCACTCCGACCAGCCGGATGTCCCCGTAATAAAGGCTACATCGAGACGTAGTTGGCGGATGGCGGAGACGTGTTCTGCGGGATTGCCATCGACGAATTCGATTCGCACGCCTGCATGGTTTTGATCGTAAACTCGAAGCAGATCGGAGAGGAAGCCCGAAGCGAGTGAGGAGAAGATGCCGATCTTGACGCGTCCGTCCTCGCAACGCCCGATGGCGGCAACGTCTCGTGCCCCTTCGCCGATTTGCCTAAGCGCTTTGCGCGCTCGAAGTAGAAAGTGCTGGCCCGCTTGCGTAAGGCTCACACCGCCATTGTGCCGATGAAAAAGTGAGGCGCCGAGTTCGTCCTCAAGATCGCGTATGCGCCTGCTGACGGCCGATTCCCGGATACCGAGCGCGTGAGCTGCCTTTCGGAAGCTGCCATGCTCGGATGCAGCGACGAAATATCGGATATGACGCAACTCGATCATCGACATTTCCAGTCGGCTTGCGACCTTGTTCGGTGTCCCCTCCAGATCAGAATTGCGTATTGTCGACATCTTCAGCGAATGACACTTGTCCAGCGTCCGCCGCCGCGTTGGCGGCGATGACCAACCTCCCGACGAGCAAGGGAGAGGCCCCAACTATCGGACCTTCTGCCTAAAGCATGCGTTGAAGCGTGCCATCCTTTCGAAGAAACTGATGCCAGAGCGCCGCGATCACGTGGCCTGCGATCAATGCCAGCAGCAGGTTCATCACCAAGCCGCCATGCACGAAGTGCGTGATGGTCGAAAGCAGGCTGTTGCGGCCCGTCATGGAGGGAATGACGAGGCCGAAAAACACGACATCTCCTCCTCCCGACATCGCCCGGCCAATACCAGCCAGTGGCAGGCCGAGGGTCGCCAGATAAAGCAACACATGGCCGGCTTCGGCTGCCTTTCTCACCAGAGGCGACCCGCGAACCGCGGGAGCCGGATGGGCGAGCCGCCAGCCGAGCCGGACGATGGATAGAATGAGGACGAGAAGTCCTAGTGATTCATGCGCAGAAAGCCACCAGACTCTGCCCGACGATCCGCGCTCGGCAGCTCCTCGCATCCAATCCGTAAGGAACATACCGGCGATCAGAAGCGCGATGGTCCAATGGAAGAGGCGCGCCGTTGCATTGTACCGATCGCGATACGGTTGAAGCCGGCCGCTCTCGTCCACGATTTTCGAGGGGGAAGATATTTGCGTTGTTTGCGTCGACATAAAGGTCTCCTGCTTGGGGTCGTGGATCGGTGGCGGCCAGCTAAACCGCCTTGCCCACCAAAGCGCCGATGAGCGCGGTCGATGCCATGGCGACTGCACCCCAGAACACGACCCGAAGCGTCGGCTTGAACACCTTCGCGCCGCCGGCCCGCGCACCGACGGCGCCGAGGACCGCGAGCCCGATCAGGCAGGCGATTGATACGCTCCAGACGACAGTGGCCGCCGGCGAAAGCAGCGCGATGATCAAAGGCAGCGCCGCGCCGGAGGCGAAGGTCGCCGCTGAAGTAAGAGCCGCCTGGACGGGCCTCGCCATCACATGACTCGCAAGCCCGAGCTCATCACGCGCATGGGCTGCGAAAGCGTCCTTCGCCATCATCTGCTCGGCGACCTGCCGCGCCAGATCGGGCTTGACGCCGCGCTGTTGATAGATCGCGGTGAGTTCCGCCAGCTCGGCCTCGGGTTGCGTGGCCAGCTCATGGCGTTCGCGCGCCATGTCGGCTTGTTCCGTATCGGCCTGGGAACTGACCGATACATATTCGCCCGCCGCCATCGACATCGCGCCGGCCACGAGCCCGGCGACGCCGGCGACGAGGATTTCATGTTGGGCCGTCGTCGCGGCCGCCACGCCCACGATCAGGCTGGACGTCGATATCAACCCGTCATTGGCGCCGAGCACTGCAGCCCGAAGCCAACCGATACGCTCGATCAGATGCGTTTCCTTGTGGAGAGCGCGCATGAAAAATGCCCCTGGCTCAAGAGTTTGGATTGCGGATTTTCATGCTCGCGGTGCGAGGTAAATCGCGAGAACAAGCGGCAAACATTCGGCGGCCTGATGGACGCGGCGCGAGAAGGTGCTCGCGCCGCGCATCGACTCACTTACCGGCGCGCAGCTTTTCCACGGCCGCCTTATAGGAGGCATAGTGATCGCCTTCGTCTGCGGCGATCTGACGAAACAGGGCGGCCGTCTTCTTGTCGCCGACAGCGTCGGCCTGATTGGCGAAGTCCACATACATCTTCGTGTTCTCGTAGTGTTCGCCGGCCATGCCGTCGAGGAGATTGGCCTCGTCCGACTTCGCCAGTCCGAGCGCATCGGCCTCGCGCGCGAAATGCTCATTGGCTTCGACATTGGCGTTTTCGTCGAACAGCTTGGCCAGCTCGGGGTGGCCGCTCTTGCGGGCATGCTCGGCATAGGCCTGATATTTGAGGTTTGCGAAAGCTTCGCCATGCATGGCCGCTTCCAGGTTTTTCTTGGTCTGCTCATGCAGGCCGTCTTCCGCGAAAGCGGGCGCCGTGGCGAGCGATGCGGCGACGAGCGCGCCAGCAACGAGGAAGCTTCGAACGAATTTCATGGTCTGTCTCCTGACGGGATGTCTGTCTGCTCTCACTGGAGCAACGGCTCATCGATAGGAGGGCGCCCTGACGAAAGCCTGACAATGGGCCGGTCATCGCAAGTATCGTTCGTGTCGTCAGGCTTTCGTCAGGACCAGGTCATAGAAATCCCGGTGTCGCGCTGACCGCAGCGAACCAAAAATGTCTCTAAGGAAAGCAAATGATCCGCAAATCTCTTCTCATTGCCGCCGCTGGACTGTGCCTTGTGTCGTCCGCTGCATTGGCCAGCCCCACCTGCACGAAGGAGCCTGAGAGCAAATGGCTCAGCGAGTCCGCGATGAAGCAGAAGATCGCCGACATGGGATACAAGGATATCAAGATATTCAAGAAGACCACCACCGGCTGCTACGAGATCTACGGCTATACGGCGGACGGCCATAAGGCTGAAGTCTACTTCAACCCCGTCACCGCCGCGATCGTCGAGAAGAATGTGGATTGAGCCAATGACGTCCGAGGTTAGCCGCGCTGTGGCGCCACCACGTGGCCAGGACGCCGTCTGCGTGTGGGACCCGCTGGTCAGGATTTTTCACTGGACGGTGGTCCTCGGCACCGCCCTTAATTACTTCGTGCTGGCCTCGGGAAAGCCGCCCCATCGCTATGTCGGCTATGGGATCGCCGCCGCTCTGGCGGTGCGCGTCGTGTGGGGATTTGTCGGAAGCACCCATGCGCGCTTTTCCGACTTCGTGACCTCGCCGCGAGCCGTCCTTCTGCATCTCGCTGCCGTCAAGGCCCGGCGGGATCGTCGCTATGTCGGTCATAATCCCGCCGGCGGGGCCATGGTCCTGGTGCTCATGACGCTTATCGCCCTAACTTGCCTCACGGGCTGGATGCAGGGGCTCGACGCGTTCTGGGGCGTCGAATGGCTCCAGGAGGTGCATGCGCTCTGCGCTAATCTCATCATCGCGATGGCCGCTATCCATGTATTCGCAGCCATAATGGAGAGTGTGCTACATCGGGAAAATCTCATTCTTGCCATGATCACCGGGCGCAAACGCCGCGCCAGCGGAACGGATATCGACCATGCGGGTACTGCTGGCGGAGGATAATCCCCGCCTCTCGACCTTGATCTCGGAAGGCCTTGCTGAGCAAGGCTTCGTGCTCGACTGCTTTTCTACCCTCACCGAGGCCGAGGAGAGCATTGCTGTCGCACGCTATGATCTGCTGCTCGTCGATCTCGGCATGCCGGATGGCGATGGCGTTGCGTTCATCCGCTCTATCCGGCGAGCGGGAGGCACGACGCCCATTCTCGTCATCACCGCTCGAAACGGGCTCGGCGATCGCGTTGGCGGACTCGATTCCGGGGCTGACGACTATCTGGTGAAGCCGTTCGAGATGCCGGAGCTCGCGGCTCGCTGCCGCGCGCTACTACGCCGGCCCGGCGGTTGCCTCGGCACGATCTTGAGCGTGGGGGACCTTGCCTTCGATAGTGTTGAGCGCGAGGTTCGGATCGGTGAGCGCGTGATCCGCCTGCCGCCGCGTGAATTGGGTCTGCTCGAGCGCCTGATGCGACGGGCCGGTCACGTCGTGAGCAAGGCCAGCCTTGAAGAAGCGCTTTACGCCCTTTCCTCGGAGGTGACTCCCAATGCGGTGGAGGCCGCCGTATCTCGATTGCGTCGTCGGCTCGCGGCCGAGAGCGCGAATGTCGTCCTGCATACGGCCCACGGCATCGGATACATGATCACGCCGGCGGTTGAACAGGATGACCGGGCGTGATGTCTCGCGACGGTCCTCACCAGCCACGCAGTTTGTTCTTTCGGCTTTCCATGCGGCTCGCCCTGGTGGGCTTGGTTTTCATGGTGGTCGAACTGTCCGCCGTGGTGTGGTCGTATGTCAACAGGCCCAATGAGCTAGATCAGCTCCTGATCAGCGCGGAGGCCGATCGGATCGCAAGCGACATACCGCAGATGCGCGCGAGCAGCACTGTCCCAGAAGATCTCCGGCAGCCTATCGCCAAAGGAACGCAGCGAGCATTCCTCATCCACGAGCGGGGCGGCGGCGTCATCGGGCAGTTCGATGACGGCGATATCAAGGTCGCTGACGAGGCCCCGGCGTCATTCCTGGTGATCCGCACCCAGCGGGAGAACTGGGGCAACCGCTTTCTGCTCTCAGGGACGCGCCGCGTCACCGTGGCGGATGAACCCTTCTGGATCACGGTCGCCATAGCTGGGCAGGGTTTTGGCCCCTTCGTTCCAGTTATTTTCAACGAAATCCGCTTCCATGTGCTGTTTCCGCTCCTGCTGCTCTCGCTGCTCTTCCTGCTGTTCAACTTCAGCGTGGTGCGCAGCACCTTGAGGCCTCTCAGGGCCACGATCGCCGCCGTCGATGGAATCGACCCGGCACAGGTTGCGATGAGGATCGAGACGAAAGCCTCGTCGCGGGAGGTGCAGGCGCTGGTAAGCGCCGTCAACAGGATGCTGGAGCGCGTCGAGCGTGCCGTGCGGACGCTGAAGGATTTTGCCGGTGACGCCGCCCATGAGCTGCGAACGCCGCTGGCCATCATGATGCTGAGCATCGGCAAATTGCCTGAGGGTGAGGCGAAATCAAGGCTTGCCGCCGATGCGCAGGGAATGAAGCGCCTGGTGGACCAGATGCTGGACTTGTCTCACGTTACGGCGCTTGAGATCGACGCGAATACGCGCGCTGACCTTCGTGCGATTGCCTCTGACGTCGCCTCAGAACTGACGCCCCTTGCCGTTGCCCGCAGTCGCTCCATCGCGTTCCGGGATGCCGGCGCGACCGAAGTGCACGGGCATGCCGACGCGATTGGCCGAGCACTCAGGAACCTCGTCGAGAACGCCGTGTCCCACACCCCGCCGCGGACCGTGGTTGAGGTGGTTGCGGGACCGGGCGGACAATGCTCAGTGCGCGATCACGGTCCGGGCATTCCGGCTGCTCAACGTAGCGCCGTGCTGGAGCGTTTCCATCGGCTGGACAAAAGTCGCACCGAAGGCGCAGGCCTTGGCCTCGCTATCGCCTCGACCATCATGACCTTGCATGGAGGCGAGATCCGCATCGAGGATGCGCCGGGTGGAGGCGCACTCGTCCGTCTCATTTTTCCCGATTCAAGTTCCTCTTGAGGGATAAATGGCGAGCGCATCTTCTTGTTTGTATCAATTTCGCATCAATCTAAGCGTACCGCCAGCGGGGTAGTAAGAAGCTATCAATAGTACGCGGTATTGCCGGTATGTCGCAGGAAATATATCGATATGGAACCTTATTTGGAGCAATATCTACATCGGCAGATTCCTCTTTCGGCGGCAATGAACGTTTCGGTGCTTTCAGCCTCGCCAGAATCCGTCATGCTTGGCGCGCCGCTAGAGCCAAACATTAATCACAAGAGCACTGTCTTTGGTGGCAGTGCTTCCGCTGTTGCAATCCTCGCCGCGTGGTCGCTTCTACATTTGCGCCTTCTGAATGAGGGCCATCATTGCGAGATTGTGATCCAATCCAATCAAATGGACTACAATTGCCCAATCAGTGGGCCATTTACCGCCATAGCGTCCTTGCCTGAAATTTCAGACTGGCCAGAATTCCTGAAAACGCTCATCCGCAGAAAGCGCGCGCGTCTGGAGATTCAGTCGGTACTGACTTACGGCGACATCATTGCCGGCAGATTGAAGGGCCGGTTCGTGGCGTTTCTTCGAAGCAGCCCCTAGGCGCGACGCAGGATTCAGCGAAATAGTCTTCCCGACCTTGTCGTAAGCACGGAGAGTGGCGGCAATCGGATGCCAGGAAGGAGCATTAACAGGATCGACTACGAATAAGCCGCCCCGCCTCTCGCCGTCATGCCGAAGGAGTGCCCCGACGGTCATGTCGTTCCGCTTTGAGGCACCGTGCAGGCCGCTTTGACCGGGGTCAACAACTCTCGACTGGTGAACACATGGTGTCGGCGCAACAGGAGTCAGCATGAATCGACGCGGTCTCATCATTGGAGCGGGCAGCCTGCTTGTGCTCAGCGGCGCGAGCACCCTGGGCTGGCGTGCATCGACCGGATTGATGGAGGACTATGCCGGATACGCCGCGGCCTTGCGAAAGGAGCTTCCCGCCGGTCCGACGCTTCGGGACCTCATAGGTTACGCAACGCTCGCCCCGAATGGGCACAATACCCAACCCTGGCGCTTCACGATCGAGGGAAACGCCATCGACATTCTGCCCGACCCGTCCCGCGCGACGTCCGCGGTCGACCCCGACGACCACCATCTCTTTGTCAGTCTCGGTTGTGTCGCCGAGACCTTGCGGATTGCTGCCGAGGCGACGGGCCGACCAGGGGCGATTGAGGTCGCAGGAGATGGGGGTGTCCGCTTCACGTTTACGGAAGGCACCGGATGGTCGGACCCGCTGTTTGCCGCCATTCCAAAGCGCCAATCCACGCGCGCCGAGTTCGACGGACGCCCCGTTCCTGCGGCTGATCTTGAGGCGCTGGCTCGGGCGGCTTCCATGCCAGGAGTCGGCTTGGCGCTTGTCACTGAACGGCCGAGGATCAACCAGATTCGAGATCTCATCCTCGTTGGCAACGGTGTGCAGATGGCTGATCCGGCGTTCATGGTGGAGCTGAAGCACTGGCTGCGCTTCAATCCGAAGCAGGCGATGGAAACAGGCGACGGGCTGTTCTCCGCCGCGAGCGGCAATCCCGTTTTGCCCGACCTGTTGGCTGGACCCGCATTTGACCACTTCTTCACGGTCGCTTCCGAGAATGACAAATACGCCCGTCAGATCGACAGTTCCGCCGGGCTTGCCGTCTTCATCGGCGAACGGGAGGACAAGGCACATTGGATCGCGGTGGGCCGTGCCTGCCAGCGCTTTGCCCTTGCCGCGACCAGCTTTGGATTGCGGACGTCGTTCGTCAATCAGCCGGTGGAAGTCGCGCCGCTGCGGCCGCAGCTTGCGGTGCTTGTCGGCGCCTCGGGCAAGCGTCCGGACCTCGTAATGCGTTTCGGCTACGGGCCGACGCTGCCTTTCTCGCCGCGCAGGCCCGTCACCGCGGTGCTCGTCTGATCGCCGTCGGCGGTTGAAGATGTCCGGCCAGCGCCAATGCGCCGGCCGTCAGAACGTCAATCCCAATCCGGCGCCAGGCCCTCGGGCAGACCAGACGGTCATCGCGGCGGGCGAGACTGTCTATGGCGGCCACGACCTCGGGTGACCGCTCGAAATCGAAGATCGCGAGGTTCTCGGCGGCTGGGTCCTCGCCCACCGTCTCGGAGAGTGCAACGACGCCATCCTTCTGGATCAGCAAGCGCAAGACGAGCTGTGCGACGGATTTCCCGGTCTGGCTGGCGATCCCGGTGAGGATCGGAGAACACCTTGCCACCGGCCCTGCCGTAATACCCTCCGGCGTCGGCTCCCAACGACGCCGAGCTTCATGGTCGGTCAAGGCGGCGAACACGCGGGCGGGCGACGCCTTTAGAAGGCGTTCCACCCTGATTGTGTCGCAAATCATTTCGGGGCTGTTCGACATACTAGACTCCTCAATGTTGCCGGTCGTGATCGAGATACGATTCAAGAGCATTCAGGCGCGCTTCCAGGAGCGCGCGGCGGTCGGAAAACCAGTCTTCAATCCGGGCCATGACTTCCGGATTGATCGCGCAAATCCGAACGCGCCCCACTTTCTTGCTTGTAATGAGGCCGGAGCGCTCCAGAACGCCGAGATGTTTCGTAAAGGGCGGCAAGGCCATGTCAAAAGGCTTTGCAAGCTCACCGACCGTTGCTGGGCCGGCCAGAAGACGCTCGACAACGGCCAACCGTGTCGGGTCTGCAAGGGCATGGAACTGGAGATGCAATTGGTTACCCATTTGGGTAAGCTAAATACAGCGGCGTGGCCTTGTCAACGATATTTATCCAAAAAGATAAGTGTCCTTCGAAATTCCAACACACTGAATTCAATGCGCGCTGGAGGAAGGTTTAGGCTGAATCGACATTCAGCGCATCCATAGCATTGCTGCGGCGAGGTGTAGGAAGCTGAGGAAGTTTGCGGCGCGCCGGTCGAAGCGGGTTGCGATGCGTCGGAAGTGTTTGAGCTTGTTGAAGCATCGCTCGATGGTGTTGCGGACCTTGTAGGCCTCGAAATCGTAGGGGATCGGCTGCTTGCGGGTGGGGATGCAGGGAATGACGGCTTCGGCGCCCATGCTGGCGATCAAGCCGCGAAGGGTATTGGCATCATAGGCCTTGTCGGCAAGCACGCGGCGTGGCGAGAGGCCCTGGAGCAGGGCCGGGGCGAGCGGTGCATCGCCGCGCTGTCCGGGCGTGAGGATCAGCTTCAGTGGTCGGCCCAGCGCATCCACGGCCATGTGGATCTTGGTCGTCAGTCCTCCTCTGGAGCGCCCCAGAGCCTGGTCCCCCCTTTTTGCCCGCCGCCCCTTCCGGTGGCTGCCTGCTGATGAGCGCGCACGAGGCTTGAATCGAGGCTCACATAATCGTTGTCGGGATCGTCGATCAGGTGGGCGAAGACACGTTCCCATACGCCGGCCTTCGCCCATCGCGTGAAGCGCTTGTGGACAGTTTTCCACTTGCCATAGCGATCAGGCAGGTCATGCCAATGTGCGCCGGAGCGCAGTACCCAGAGCACGCCATTGACGAAATTGAGATTATCCGCCCCAGAACGGCCCGGATCACCGGGCTTGCCGGGCAACAAACCCCCGACCCGGCGCCATTGCTCAAGGGTCAATTCGTAGCGCTTCGGCTTCGACATCTGCAGGCTCCAGACCAACGGGTCTGGAGCCCCATGAATCACACATCACGACAGAACTGAATCCTGAATGTCGATTGGTCCTAGCTAGGGCGATGCCCCACGATCCATTACCGGTGCTGGCTACCCGATGAGGGTATAAAAAGAGCTTTGGCGTTGCCCTTCGGGCCGCGCTCTCGGCTGCGCCGGAACCACGCCCATGGCGCGTTTCCGCCATTCGGCTTCGATCGCTAACGCAAAACGCAAAGGCAGCGGCGGTCATTTCGCGAGCGCCCCACATAGGCGGGCCTCATTCACCATCGCACTGACACCAGTGTGATGAGGCAGCTCCACTCGGTCGATCACGGCAGGGAGCAGAGCAGCACCGGAAACCCGGATCGAAGTTGCGGGCCAAGGCATTCATGGCTGCTCTCGTGAGCAGTCGTTCCGGCAGCATCAAACCCAGCCTGTGCAGCGAGGGAGCGAAAGCTCGGCCGAGCATCGCTTACACCCATCGGGGGCGGTTGCCGGCCTTGACGATGAAGGTCAGGCGGCAGAACATCGACCAGCGAACCCCGCGCCGTTTCCGTTCTCGAGCGGCGAGGCGCAGGGACGGCCGCCATTGCCGTATTCCCCTGATTTCCTGAAACGGGCGCTCCATCCGCGATCTCGATTGGCATGGGTCTGACCGAGAACCGGCTTCGCCTCGCTCGTCTCCCGCAACGTCCGTCGCCAACTTTTGTCCGCCGCCTTCGGCTTTGCATCGCGATCCAAAAAAGCCGTCGCCGGCCGCCTTCCACTTCATTCCGGCCCTTCGGGTGCGGGGCCGATCGTCCCCGGTCTCACGACCCTTATCGAGGTCGCAATGGTGCGGCCCGACAGGAAAAGGAATACGGCAATGGCAACCATCGGCACCTTCACCAAGAACGAAAACGGCGCGGGCTTCACCGGCGCGGTCAAGACCCTGACCCTCAACGTCAAGGCCAAGTTCGTCCCCACCGAAGGCGAAAGCAAGCGCGGCCCCGACTTCCGCATCTTCGCCGGTGCGACCGAGTTCGGTGCGGCCTGGAAGAAAACCGCCCGCGAGAGCAGCTGGGAATACCTCTCCGTCAAGCTGGACGATCCGAGTTTCCCGGCCCCGATCTACGCCAGCCTGGTCGAAGCCGAGGACGGCAGCGGCCACAACCTCATCTGGTCCCGCCGCAACGGCGATTGAGGCCAGCCTTCCAGAAGCCCCGCCAAGATCGGGGCTTCTTTATGCTCATGCCCGCCGCCTTCAAGAAAATAGAGAGATCGGGATGAGGAGATTTCGACTTTCAGATTTCCGGCATCCCGATCGGATCTTCCCTCCGGCTCCCGCTTCGCTCACGCCGGACAGGTTGCTTGGGGGCGCTGCCCCCTGGCGCGGCGCAAGGGATCGCTGACGCTCGGCCGGGCCGGGTTCCCATCCGTCTCGGCCGCCCTTGCGCCTTGCCCCCCCGGTCTCGCCCCGACTTACGACGTGCTGGTTCTTTTGGTGGTAGCGGCGGCCCTCGTTCGGATCGGCGTGACCACAAACTGGAGCAGAGGAGCGGTCTCAACGACTGGAAGTGGGTGCATATTTTTAGAATGATTCTAAAATATTGACAGACTCGATCGCCAACGGTTACCATGATTAGAATCATTCTAAATCTGGTGATCCATGAAGCGTTTTGACGACCTCTCCGAATCCGAGGTGCTGGCCCTGGCCGTTGCAAATGAGGAGGAGGACGCACGAATCTATCTCAATTTCGCAGCGAAGCTGCGTGGCACCTATCCGGCCTCGGCGCGGGCGTTCGAGGAAATGGCTGCCGAGGAGCAGGGACACCGCCGCCGGCTGCTGAAGGTCTACACTGACAAGTTCGGGGACGAGTTACCCTATATCACCCGGCAGGACGTGAAGGGGTTCCTGAAGCGCAATCCAGTCTGGCTCCTCAAGGACCTGCGCCTCGATGCGATCCGCAAGCAGGCTCAACTCATGGAATATGAGGCCAGCCAGTTTTACGCGAAGGCGGCTGAACGCACGACGGATGTCGGCATGCGCACGTTGCTCACCGATCTGGCTGAAGAGGAGCATCAGCACGTCAACATTGCGGCTAATCTGGAGACGACCCGCACGGTCGATGCCAGCGAGGAGGAAGAGGCTACAGCCAAGCGCCTCTTCCTCTTGCAGGTGGTACAGCCCGGCCTCGCCGGCTTGATCGATGGCTCGGTCTCGACCCTGGCCCCGATCTTTGCGGCCGCCTTTGCCACGCACAATTCGTGGAACACGTTTGTCGTCGGCCTTGCCGCATCGATCGGCGCCGGCATCAGCATGGGGCTGACCGAAGCGTTGTCCGACGACGGCGAGATCACGGATCGCGGCCATCCCTGGCTGCGCGGTGGCATCTGCGGCCTGATGACCGCAATCGGAGGCCTCGGGCACACGCTGCCTTATCTGATCCCCAATTTCTGGACCGCGACCATCGCGGCGATGATCGTGGTGGCGGTGGAGTTGTTCGCCATTGCCTGGATTCGCTGGAAGTACATGGAGACGCCCTTCACCTCGGCCATTATTCAGGTCGTCCTCGGCGGTCTTCTCGTGCTGGTCACGGGCATCTTCATCGGCAGCGCTTGATGTTCAAGCGAAGGAACAACGCCACCTCGTCGCCGGTAGCGATGGCTTCCATACTTTCCGGGGGTAATCGCTTGCCCGATTGCCTGACGCAGCTCCTGCTCACGGCTGGCCCAAGCCGATGCCAGGTCCGTTACGCATGCTCGCTGCCGATCGCGCGGGAAGACCTCCAGGCGCTGCGGCGCGACGCGGCAAGGCCGAGGAGGCGCGATGACTGAAACGGCTGTTCGCGAGAGCCTGTCGGAGCGAACCGACGCGCAAATTCGCGAGGTGCTGGCAGGACGGCGGCGCGGTGCGCGATCAGCCCTGCTCTTTGCCGGGCCGGCGGTGATCGCCTCGATCGCCTACATGGACCCCGGCAACTTCGCCACCAACATCCAGGCGGGCGCCCGCTTCGGTTACTCACTGCTGTGGGTCGTACTGATGGCCAACCTAATTGCCATGCTCTTCCAGGCGCTTTCGGCCAAGCTTGGCATCGTCACCGGTCGGAACCTTGCCGAGATATGCCGCGATCAGGTTTCAACGCCTGTGCGCTATGCCATGTGGGTCGTCAGCGAGATTGCCGCGATGGCGACGGACCTCGCCGAGTTTCTCGGTGGCGCCATTGGTCTGTCGCTGCTCTTCGGCATACCTCTGATCGCAGGAATGGCCGTTACCGCGATCGTGACCTATGGCGTCCTGCTGTTCGAGGGGCGTGGCTATCGCCCGATGGAACTCATCATCGGCGCGCTGGTAGCAGCGATTGGCCTTTGCTACGTGATCGAACTGGTCATCGCGCCGATCGCCTGGGGCGAAGCGATGCTTGGTATCGTGATGCCGTCAATGCCTGACGGGGCTGCCCTGACCATCTCGGTCGGCATCATCGGCGCGACGGTCATGCCGCACGCGCTTTATCTGCACTCTGGTCTGACGCAGAACCGGGCGTCGGCCCGTGACAATGCAGAGCGCCGTGCCCTCGTGCGCTTCTCCAATCTGGAATGCTTCGTCGCGCTCGCGGTCGCCGGCGCGGTCAATATCGCCATGGTGATGATGGCGGCGGCCGCTTTCCATACCGGCCATCCCGATGTCGCGGAAATCAGCACGGCCTACCATACGCTGACGCCCTTGCTGGGGGCCGCCGCCGCTTCCGTGTTCCTGGTTTCGCTGATGGCGTCCGGCATTTCCTCATCAGCCGTCGGCACCATGGCGGGCCAACTGATCATGCAGGGTTTCACCGGATTCCGCCTTCCGATCTGGCTGCGCCGGCTGGCAACGATGCTGCCGGCATTTATCGTCGTTCTGCTCGGGGCCAACGCAACGGACGCGCTGATCTACAGCCAGGTCGTTCTCTCCTTCGCGCTGCCGCTTCCCATGATTGCGCTCGTCATTTTCACGCGCAGCCGCGCGATCATGGGCGAATTCGCCAATGGTCGTCTCACCCATCTCACCGCCGTTGCCGGAACGATCGCCGTCCTCGGTCTCAACGTCATTTTGCTTCTCCAGGTCTTCGGCGTCTCGATTCCGGGATTTGGATAAGGGGGAAACATGCGCACAATTCACAAGGAAGCTCATCTCATCGAGCGTATCGGCTGGCTTCGAGCCGCAGTGCTCGGAGCCAATGACGGGCTGATATGGACGTCGAGCCTGATCGTGGGCGTCGCCGCCGCTACAACAGCCCAGCACGAAATCCTCGTTGCCGGCATCGCCGGGCTCGTTGCCGGGCCGTGGGGGATTCGAACTTCCTCATTGTGGTACGCTATCGTCGGAAACACAGCGCCGGCAGGTAGCTATGCCGCCGCTCGAAAAAGCAATTTGAGATGGTTGCGTGCCCCCGCAACCAGAATTGCAAAACAATATCAATTGATTGGCCCGCCTCGTGCGGGCCTTTTGCGTTTTCGAAAAATCACCCCGGAATCATATCGAAAGCACCTGAAACGAAATGCACTCGGAGGTGCTGGCGGCCGTGTAGAGGCCAACCCCGCAACTCACTTCGCCGAACTTGATGAAGCCGTTCCACTGGGCACGATGATCGGCCATCTCGAAACTCCTGACGCGACGCAACCAAAACGAGTCAAGCGAATCGCTTCCGGATTTTTTCCGATTCAAAAATTCATCGGAAATCAATAACTTAGCGCCGTTCATCCTCACCTTTTGCGAGTCTCGAATATGCCTTTGATTCGCTGCATCTTTTTTGCGTCGTCGTGCGTTCTTTCCTGATTGCAACCAAAGGAGAATGTCATGACCAAGCGTGAGCTCATCGATACCGGGACCGACAAGCGTTATGTTCGTCGTGACGAAAGGCCAGTTCAAGGAAAGTGTCGACGTCAGCCGATCCCTATCCGCTGATCGGCGGCAGAAGGCCAAGAACGAGGCCAAACCGGGCGAAGGTGATCGCGGTGACCGGCATACCAAGCACTAAGGCCGCGGATCGCCCCCGTCAAGGATGGGTGATGCGATGGTGGTCGACGATGTCGAAGACGAAGGCCCGGATGGCGGTGATCTTGCCGCTGTCTCGTTTGCATTCGACCGGATGACGGTGCAACGGTTTCGCGAGGCGTTTCCGCGTGCTCGCTGGAGTGATCGGCGAAAGGCCTGGATCGTTCCAGGCAAGACGGCGCGCCGACGCATCGATCGCTGGATGGCCAAGGAAGAATCCCGTGCCGATCCCTACGCAGAGGCGAAGGGCAGGGATGCTTTTGCTTTCGAGCCGATCCTTAGCCCCTATCTCGGCGTCGATAAGGACGGACTTCGCATAACGACGCCCTATTCCCGCAAACTGGTCGAGGAGATCCGGCAGGTGCCTTTCGCCCGGTGGGACGGCGAGCACAAGTTTTGGCGTGTGCCTTTCGCCTCCTATGACGATCTTGTCAGCCACTGGCAGGCCATCGAGACCGAAGCACAGCGGTGCGAGCCCGAAGAAAGGCGCAAGCGCGCTGAGGCGCGCAAGGGGACCGAGGAGGAAAGGACGTCCCGCCGGCGGGCGGCCGAGCGCAAGCGTCGTCGCATCCCGCTCCCCGCCGATGACCTGCCCCCGTTGGACCGGCCGATCGCGACGATACCGTACGGGATTATCGTCGTGGCCGACATTACCGGCGAGATGGTCGAGCGCGAAGAGATCGCTGACCTCTATCCCGGCATCGCCGCCGATCATATCTGGGGAATATGGCGAACACCGTCGCGGGACGACTTGGTGCAGGCCTGGCCCTCGCGAACCGAACCTGGCGACGACGAGCGCCAGCGCGGCTGGTGGCTGCCGACCCTCGAAGAGTTGCGCGTGGCGAGGCGAACCGCGAGGGCGCGCGAGCGTCGGGCGACGCGGCAGACGCCGTCCTGACGTCAATCCGATGGCGGCTCGATCTCGATCATGACCGGCGCGTGATCGCTGGTATGCTCCCAGCCTCGTGGGCCACGCCGGACGCTTGCGGCCCTCAGCCAGGGCGCAAGTGTCGGGCTGAGGAGAAGATGGTCGATGCGCAGGCCCGCATCGCGTTCGAAAGAGTTCCGCCAGTATTTCCAGAAGGTGTAGATGCGTTCCTTCGG